>NZ_JBHJHP010000003.1:0-570428 GCF_042219855.1 Quyinboa sediminis
GGCACAGGATTATATATCATTAAAGCTGAAAGTGCAGGTGCAAGCAAACTGTTCAAAGTTGTAAAAACAAACTAGAATTATAAAACAGTGTATTTGAAAGGGTTGCCATCAGGCAACCCTTTCTTTTTTCAGTACGTCGTCGTTTTTTAAAATAATTGTTAGTTATTCTTGTTTTTGTTTTATTAATTTTCTCCTGAATTAGATACTTTTGAATAAGCTTAGCTTAGGGGCAATTTTTACTAAATACATTCATGTAATATGAAAATACATTTTTCAGTTAACAGTGTTAAGTATGTTATATTATCAGTAATAATATCATCATCTCTGCTTCAGGCATGTAACAGCGATAAAATTGAAGAAAAAAGTTATTACACCTTCACAGGTGAGCTTGTGGGGCAGTATTTACAGGCACGTCCGGATGTTTATTCTGAATTTGTAAGGCTTCTGGATACAACAAAAGTAATGAGTTTATTGAATGCCTATGGTGAATATACCTGCTTTGCACCTGACAACGAAGCCATGTGGGCATTTTATAAGGAGAAAGGCCGAACAGATTTGTCTGAATTCCCATTGGATACCCTGACTAAAATAGCGTACGATCATATTATAAATGGTTTTGTTGTGCCTACCGATTTGTTCGTGGAAGGTCGCCTGACCCAGAAAACGATGAGTGACAGGTATATTTCAATTACCTACGCAAGCTTTAATACAGGTGATCTCACCATTAAGGTAAATAAAACATCACCTATCCTTCAGCCAGATATTGAACTTCATAATGGTGTGATTCACGAAATTGGGGAAGTGTTGAAGCCAAGTGAAAAAACGCTTGTTGAAGCCTTATCTTCAGATCCGAAATTCAAGTTGTTCTACGCGGCGCTGGTTGCCACAGGTCTGGATGAAAAACTTACTCCTGTGGAAGATGAATCATATGATCCGGATGCTTTTTATATTGATCAGTCAGCAGCAAATGTCCGGGTCCCTAAAACCAGGAAATATGGGTTTACAGCTATGGTGGAAAGTGATTCAACATATGCGACCTATGGAATTACAAATCTTGATGAACTCTCTGCATATGCAAAACAGATATATGATGTAGTATATCCCGGTGATGCCGGAATAACAGACATAACGGACCGTAGAAACAGTCTGAACCGGTTTGTGGCATACCATCTCATAAACAAGGAAATAAACTATGTAAATTTCATTATTCACTGGGATGAAACTGATCATTCCATTAAATCCTATAATATGTTCGAGTATATCGAAACCATGTGCCCGAATACATTGATGGAAGTACGGACTAACAGAGGGACAAGTGAAACGAACCTTTTCAATATGGTTGATCCGGACAATACACAAAGTGCTATACGACTTAATCCGAATAATTACGATAATGATGCGATAAACGGGGTGTATCATGAAATAGATAAAATTCTGGCCTATGACTTTCAGTTTGCCGGTTATATTTCCAGTAAGCGTCTGAGAATGGATGCGGCCAGTTTTTTCCCTGAATTCATGAATAATAATATCAGAGGGAAAGTGAATGTGGCCGGCATTAATTCTGAACTGTGGAAATTCCCACCGGGATATATTGAAAGGGTCCAGGTTTCCGAAGGAACCGAATTCGGGTATTTTAATGCCGACAACCGCTATCTCGATTATCAGGGTGATGAGGTTTATTTAAGAGGATTGTACGATTTTACGATTACTACACCATGTGTCCCCGCAGGAACGTATGAAGTGCGGTTTGGATGGAAAGTTGAAACCAAACGTGGTGCAGCTCAACTTTACTGGGATGGAATACCCTGTGGTATCCCACTTGATCTTAGGATATTCGCAACAGATCCGACCATCGGATATGAGCTGCCCGGATCAAATTCAGCTGATCCGCAGGGGTTTGAAAATGATAAGATGATGCGAAACAGGGGCTATATGAAAGGCCCTGCCAGTTTTCAGGCGGCAAATACGACATGGTTTACCGGAAACGCCCGTGTGAATGATGGGTATTTGAGAAGAATTCTTGGAATATATACCTTTAAAGAAGCAAGTACACATACATTTTCTGTTAAAGCTGCCCGTTCAGGAGAATTTATGTTCGACTTTCTTGAATTTGTTCCGGTTGAAGTGCTGGAAACAGAAGGAATTGATTAGGGTAATAATTGCTTTTATTTCCGGGGATCAGGGTAATGAAGTGTAATGTTGCGTGTAAGTTGCGCTAAACGTCTTATCATCACATAGTCCATTATCGATTCACAGGTATCATTAAAAACTAATAATAACTATATATGAAACTTAAATTTTTACGCAAAACTCTTGCGGCTGTATTAATGTTAACAGGTTTACTGTTAGCTGTAGATTCCGGCGCACAGGATAATTATGGCATTTATCTTCCCGGTGGAAACGGAACATCAAGCAACGTTGATATTTCAGGTCTGAATCTGACCACACTACCATTTACCGTTGAAATGTGGATAAAACCTGAAGGTACACAGGTCGCTTATGCCGGCCTGTTTTATCACAGAGGTGCCTCAAATGCCGGTCTTTACTATGCGGCAGACTGGGAAGGCGTTAATATGCTCAGACTGGATTATGGTGGCGATAAGGTTGTAACTCCAGCTATATCAACAGACGAATGGCATCATGTGGCTGTTGTTGTTACCTCCGGTTCAAAAACAATTTATGTGGACGGGGTGTCTCTTGCATCCAACACAACGGCAAATTCACCTTACGATTTTACCGGTGGTGAGCTTTACCTTGGGTATGATAAAGCCATAATAAGCAGAACCTTTAAAGGAATAATGGACGAAGTGAGGGTTTGGAATACTGAACGCACGCTTCAGGAACTTGAAGATAATAAAACCAGGACTCTTAATGGCGATGAACCGGGACTGGTTGCATATTATAACTTTAATGATCAGGCGGCTGAAGCAACAGACCTGACCGCCAGTCATAATAACGGGACCATAACCGGCGGTACCTATGTGCCATCACTGAGTCTGGCAGATGATGACGGGGATGGTATTCCGGCCTATCAGGATAACTGTCCGGATGTATATAATCCGGAACAGTTTGATTTCGATAATGACGGAATCGGTGATGAATGTGATGATGATCTGGATGGTGACGGTATTGTAAACGATCTAGATAATTGTGTGGATCTGCCTAATCCTGATCAAACCGATGTGGATGGTGATGGGATAGGTGACGATTGCGATCCGGTAGTTCCGGAAGGATTGAATTATGGCCTTACCTTCCCCGGTGATGGTAATGCAAACAGTAATGTTGATATGTCAGGATTCGATTTGAAAACCTTACCGTTTACGGTTGAAATGTGGTTCAAGCCTAATGGTAACCAGGTGGATAATGCCGGCCTGTTGTTTAATCGTCCCGGAAACTTCGGTTTACAGTATGCTTCCGGATGGCAGGGCTCCGGAAGAATTCGTTTTATAACCGGAGCGGATATGATCCCCGGAACTTCTGAAGTTGATTACGGCACAGTATCCGAAGCCACCGTTACACCAAATGAATGGCATCATGTAGCGTTTGTTCTGACTGATTCAACACGCCTGTTGTATCTGGATGGTGCTCTTGCTAAATCAACACGCGCAGGAACAGCGGATTCAAAATATACGCCCTTCGATTTTTCTACCGGAAATCTCTTTATGGGATGGGATAGTGATGTAGCCAGCCGAACATTTAAAGGCATGGTCGACGAGGTCAGGATTTGGAAGTCAGCCAGGACTCCGGAGGAAATTGAGGCCAATAAACTTGTAGTACTGAATGGCGATGAACCGGATTTGTTTGCTTACTATTCCTTTGATGACCGTGGTGGGATATTCGGGGCAAATATTACAGATGTAACTGCTAATGATAATACATTCGACAGAAGTGAAGCCACATTCTTTTCTCTGTCTGATCTGTTCAGTCAGATGGAATTCAAAAGTTCTGATGCTTCTCAGCCTGCTAAATACGTAAATACGGCTACACAGGATAATGTGGTGATGTGTGTAGAGGTTGTTACGCAAAATATGTTTAATCCGCTGTCTCTTGGTAAAATGTATCTTTCCACAACAGGCACGACATCTTTGTCAGATATTCAAAATGTGAAGATATACGCTACAGGAAATGATTCAACATTCAGTGCTGATGCATTGGTTGCAGAAACAGGTTCAGCACCGGGCACGTCTGTAGAACTTGTTGCTGATTATCAACTCGTAAAAGGTAATAACTACTTTTGGATCACTTATGATATCAGTTCATCGGCAAGCAAAGGTGATATTCTGGATGCAGTATGTGACTCCATACTGATTACCGGAGATGTTGAAGAAACGTATATTCCTGAAACAACAGATCCCGACGGCGCATTGGAGATTAATCCGGATATCTTTATTCATTTTGTGAAGGAGCCAATTGACGTGATCACAACCAATGGTTTTGTGACGGCTAACGGATCAAACTTCGTTTCATTTCAGCAGGATGCGGTTACAACGTATAAAGGTTATCAATATGTTGCTTACTGGAATAAAGCTAAACATGTATGCCTGGCACGCAAACAACTGCCTGATGGGAACTGGGAGGAAATTGATTTTACAGACTATACTTCAGGGCATGATTTAGGGGATAATCATTATACCATATCTTTCGGAATCTGTGAAAAGGATGGTTCCATTCATATTGCATTCGATCATCACAATGATGCACTTAAATACAGAGTGTCTGATCCGGGTTTGGCCAATGATCCGGAAACAGCAGACTGGAGTGCATCTTCATTTGGTTCCATTCAAAATTACCTCGTGAATGGACAACCGTTAACGGATGCGACATTTGCCGGTGCAGTCACCTATCCACGTTTTATTTCTGAACCAAATGGTGATCTGATGTTTGAGTGCCGAACCGGATGGAGCGGTGATGGAAATTCGCATCTTTGGGAATACAACGGAAGCTGGAGTTACATTGGTGAATATCTTCACGGAAGAGAAGATGGAATGCCTGCTGGTTATACAAGTAAATGTGGATATATAAACGGTTTGCATTACACACCGGGTGGCACACGATTGCACGTGTCGATGGTTTGGCGTGAAACACCGACAGCATCAACGAATCATGATGTTTCATATGCATATAGCGATGATAACGGACGTACGTGGTATAATGCAGAAGGCACAAAGATTGCAACAACCGGTACAGATCCGCTGAATTACAATAAATCAGGGTTTAAAGTTTACAATGTAGGTGAAAACAGGGGATTAATTAACCAGGAAGCTCAGGCAGTAGACAGTAAAGGCGGAATACATATTCTGCAATCCTATATGCTCGATTCTCAGCCGGATAACAGTGCATGGCCGGGATCACGGCAGCCTGCCTGGTTGCGTCATATTTACCAGGATGAATCCGGTGTTTGGCAAAGTGATCTTATTGCCTCAGTAATGGTTGACAGAAGTGATATTGCTGTGGATGCGAATGACAACCTATATGTGGTTACACCCGGGTATAGGGTCTATTTTGCTTCTGCTGCCGATAAGTGGCAGACATGGACCGAGTTTGACGTTTCAGAGAGTAACACCGCGACGGCTGAAGGCCTGATTGATCGTGAGTTATTGCTGAATCAGAATATACTCTCATTTGTTTTCGCACACAAGGATCTGGATGGAAAACTGATCATTCCGTATTATAAACTGGGAACAAACACATCGGTAGATAAGGTGTTTTCAGAAAAGAATCTCAATGTGAGGTGTTATCCCAATCCATCAGAATCAACCTTCAGTCTGGTGTTGAAAGGCGCTTTCACTTACCAGGTTTATGATATTAATTCACGATTGGTAGAGGATGCTGTAGCAAAAGATCAGTGTATTATTGGATCTGCCCTTGAAAAAGGACTCTATATTGTAAAAGTGGTTCAGGATAACCAATCCACAACTAAGATGATAATAAAGAATTAGGATAAAACAAACGGATATAAAAAAGGGATCTTCAAAAGCGAAGATCCCTTTTTTGCGTTATAATGTTTTGCTTAATCAAGCAGTTCATTTACTTTCCGTACACCTTCAGCAGAAGACGTCAGTTTTTCTTTCTCTGCTTCGGATAATTCGATTTCAACGATTTTTTCAATACCGTTTTTACCCAGTACACAAGGAACACCCAATGAAATGTCATTCAGTCCGAATTCGCCTTCAAGAAGAGCAGAGCACGGGAACATCTTTTTAGAATCCTGTGCAATGGCCCGTACCAGCTCTGATACTGCTGCTCCCGGGGCATACCAGGCACTTGTACCTAAAAGTTTGGTGAGCGTAGCGCCTCCGACTTTAGTCGCTTCAACAACTTCCGACTGAACATCTTCACTCAGGAATGCTGAAACAGGAATGCTGTTGCGTGTTGCTTTTTCAATTAATGGTACCATACCGGTATCACTGTGTCCGCCAATTACCATGCCTTCAACATCAGATGAAGGACAGTCAAGGGCTTCAGCCAGTCTGTATTTGAATCGGGCGCTGTCAAGAGCTCCTCCCATGCCGATAATTCTGTTTTTAGGTAATCCAGTAGCCTTATGCGTAAGGTAAGCCATGGTATCCATCGGGTTACTTACAACAATGATAATAACCTCCGGTGAAAACTTAATCAGGTTTTCAGCAACGGTTTTTACAATACCGGCGTTAATACCGATTAGTTCCTCCCTTGTCATGCCGGGTTTACGTGGAATACCACTTGTAATGACTGCTACATTACTTCCTGCTGTTGCCGAGTAATCATTGGTTACACCAGTTACCTTGGTGTCAAAACCATTCAACGATGCAGTCTGCATCAGATCCATGGCTTTACCTTCTGCAAAACCTTCCTTGATATCAACCAATACAACCTCTTCTGCGAAGTTTTTAATTGCAATGTACTCAGCGCAACTCGCACCAACGGCACCTGCACCTACTACTGTTACTTTCATCTTTTTTTAGTTTTTATAGTTTATTATTTTCGTTTGTTTTCAGGAGTCGCAAATATATAAATTATTTTAATTACAGAAATATTTCCTTAATTGGAAATCGCTCTGCAGGCTATTTTATAAACATTACAAATAAAACAACAAATGCTCCGTTAAGTTTCATCCTTATTCCTGTTTTATAACAGATTAGTGTGATCATTTAAACCAGATCGGAGGTTAAAATTACTAAGCCCTTTTAATTACTGCAAAATTGTTAACTATTTTAAGTATTCGTGTTAAAAAAAGATATGAAACACTACTTTTGCAAAAAAATTAATTCATAAAGGAATGGCATTACAGTGTGGAATTGTAGGATTACCGAATGTTGGGAAATCAACCCTGTTTAATTGTTTGTCGAGCGCAAAGGCTCAATCGGCAAATTTCCCGTTTTGTACCATTGAACCGAATGTTGGTGTTATTACGGTTCCTGATGAGCGGTTGAACAGACTTGCTGAACTGGTAAAACCGAAACAAATTGTTCCCGCAACAGTTGAAATTGTTGATATTGCAGGTTTGGTAAAAGGTGCAAGTAAAGGCGAAGGACTGGGCAACAAATTCCTGGCAAATATTCGTGAAACAGATGCTATTATCCATGTGTTGCGTTGCTTTGATAATGACAATATCGTTCATGTGGACGGTTCAATAAATCCGGTTCGCGATAAAGAAGTAATCGACACAGAACTGCAGTTAAAGGATCTTGAGACTGTTGAGAATCGCCTGCAAAAGACAGAAAAAATCGCCAAGGTTGGTAAGGATGCTGATGCAAAACGTCTGGTTGAGGTACTGAAAAGATATCAGTCAGCTTTGCTCGAAGGTAAATCTGCCAGGACTGTGGAACTATCAGATCCGGAAAAGGCAGTGGTGAAAGACCTGTATCTGTTGACGACAAAACCGGTTCTGTATGTCTGTAATGTAGATGAAACAGCGGTAAAAACCGGAAATAAATATGTAGAGGATATTAAAGAAGCCGTGAAAGATGAAAATGCGGAAGTTATGTTGATCGCTGCCGCAACAGAATCCGATATCGCAGAGCTGGAGGATTACGAGGAGAGAAAAATGTTTCTGGATGATCTCGGGCTGGACGAACCCGGTGTTTCCAAACTAATTAAAAAAGCCTATTCTTTGTTGAATCTGAAAACATATTTTACAGCAGGGGTCCAGGAGGTGAGAGCGTGGACATTCCACAACGGTGATAAAGCCCCCCAGGCAGCCGGCGTAATACATTCTGATTTCGAAAAGGGTTTCATCCGTGCTGAGGTCATAAAATATGAGGATTATGTCAGTCTGGGTTCGGAAGCAGCCTGCAAGGAAAAAGGGAAAATGGCCATCGAAGGAAAGGATTATGTCGTTCAGGATGGCGATGTGATGCATTTTCGGTTCAATGTTTAAATCTTTATTTAGAATTACTTACGGGTAAGAATGGAATAAAATGTCTGTTCAGTATGTCAAATAATGTTCAGGCATTGACAATTAAAGCTTTTTCGGCTGATACTTTTTGGTGTTGTTGAACGTTATAATTTAGAAAGACTTAGACTAAACAGAAATTTGATTTTTTTAAGAAATTTTAATAAATTACAGGTAAATTAATTAAACTTGAAACACGCGTTAAGAACCATATTACTGGCACTTATAGTCATCCTTTTTGCTTGTGAACGTGAAGATGTGAATCTGGATCCCAATGCCAGGTTACAGTTTTCCGTTGATACACTCTCTTTTGATACTGTGTTTACTACCGTAGGTTCAGTAACCCTGAATTTTCGCATATACAATCCTTATAATAAAGACCTTGAAATTTCAGAAGTTGCATTAAGCGGAGGTGAATTGTCGCCTTTCCGGATAAACGTTGATGGTTACGATGGTGGTATAGATCAAAAGGTGACCGATGTAATAATCCGTGCAAAGGACAGTATGTACGTATTTGTTGAAGCTACACTGGATGCAAATAATGGAAATCTTCCTTTGATTATTACCGACTCATTATCTTTTATTACCAATGGTAATCAGCAATTTGTTCAGCTGGTGGCTTACGGGCAGGATGTTCATCATTTAAACGTTGAAAATGCAGAACGTACCATCGATATCCGTTTGAATGATGTCGTAACCAAAGCAATTCTACTGAATACAACAGAACTGACGAATGACAAACCATATCTTGTTGAGGATCATATTGTGGTTGATTCCCTTGAAACACTCACTCTGAACGAAGGTGTAATATTGTACCTTGAGAAAAATGTAAGCATTTTTGTTAAAGGTACCTTTAAGGTTAAAGGAACCCTGGATAATCCGGTCCAGATCCGTGGTGCCAGGCTTGATGAATTATTTGAAGGACTGCCATATGAAAAGGTGCCCGGACAATGGGGCTATATTCATTTACTGGCTGGCAGTAAGGATAATGAAATTGATAATGCCAGAATCCGTAACGGAATCATTGGTATTCAGGTGGATTCCGTAGTTACACAAAACAAACCAACCCTGAAGATTTCTAATTCTGTAATCCAGAATATGACAGCAGCCGGAATTTATGGTTTAGGTTCTGTGATTGAAGCCAGTAACTGTGTGATTTCAAATTGTGGACAATTTAATGTCTATTTGGGTATTGGGGGAAGCTATAGTTTTCTGCAGTGTACCATAGGAAATTATTATACCTGGGGCAGAGATAAAACGCCTGCAGTCGTTTTGAAAAATTACTATGAATCTGCTGATAAACAGATTGTTGCAAGAGATTTGAAAAGGGCGGATTTCATTAACAGTATTATTTACGGGACTCTGCAAACGGAAGTCGCTTTGGTAAATACCTTTGATTATGAGCCTGTGGATGCGGAATTCAATTATCTTTTCGATTATTGTATTATTAAAGGTAAAACAGACCTGGATACCTTGGATGGTACTCATTTCAGACATGTTATGTGGGACAGGGATCCTATGTTTGTCAGTCCGTCAGAAAATTTTGATTTCAGTCTTGATTCCTTATCTCCCGCTGTCAATGCCGGTAATGCGGAGTTTTTGACTGAAGACACTGAATATGATATTTTTGGAAATTACCGCTTAAAAGATGAAGCACCCGACCTTGGAGCCATTGAATTTGTTCCTAAGTCCAAAAAGGAATAAAACCCTTTTACTGATCATTCTTTTTATTACTCCCGTTCTGGTAAATGCTCAGAATGAAAAGGAATGTAAAGTCATGTTTTATAATGTGGAAAACATGTTCGACCACATGAATGATTCCCTGACTAACGATGGAGAATTTACGCCTGAGGGGCAAAGACACTGGACGTCATATAAAGCAACACAAAAGATCAATAATATTGCCAGGGTAATAATTGCGGCCGGAGGTATGAATCCTGTGGATTTGGTAGGCCTGGCGGAAGTTGAAAACCGGTATGTTTTGGACAAACTGACCAGGTATTCTCCACTTCAGAATTTAAGGTATGCTGTTATACATAAGGAATCTCCTGACAGAAGGGGGATAGATGTGGCCTTGCTTTATAAGAAAACTTCTTACAGTCCTTTAATAAACAGGTACATTCCGGTCACTACTTCTGATCCGGAATTCAGAACACGGGACATCCTGTATTCCAAAGGAATACTTAACAGGGCAGACACAGTGCATATCTTTGTTAATCACTGGCCATCCCGCTATGGCGGCGTAGTTGCCTCAAGGCCTCTTAGATGTAAGGCTGCAACTATCTTAAAATCCATGACAGATTCCATCCTGAGCAGCAACCTTAACAGTAATATTATTATCATGGGCGATTTTAACGACTATCCCTGCGATGAAAGTATTACCAAATGTCTCGGTGCCGGTAAAAAGGGGAGGCTGGTTAACCTGGCCTTGTATTCCGATGATGACGGATCGTATAAATACCAGGGCAGGTGGGGCTTTTTGGATCAGTTTATAGTGAGCAGTTCCTTATATGAGCGCAAGTCCAACGGGCTGATATTGCTTAAGTATGAATCTGTAATCAGTTTTCCGTTTATGCTTGAAAAAGATGATAAATATACGGGAGATAAACCATTCAGAACCTTTAGCGGGTATCGGTATAACGGCGGATTTTCGGACCATCTTCCTGTGATGATAATTTTGAAATAAGCGCTTATTATCGTTATTTTACTTCATGTTTAGATTTCTGTGTATAAGTTTACTTGCATGTATTTTTCTGTCCTGTTCTGCACAGGACCTGGATGTTTATTATGCTGAAAACTCAGAAGAAATTCTGGATTCCATATTAGTCAATCAAACTTTTACTTCTCCGGAAGATGTTGCGCTTTCCTTGGTAGGAATGCCGTATAAATCGCATTCTTTAGAAGTTCAGGGAAAGGAACGGCTGGTGGTTGATTTAACCGGTTTCGATTGTGTTACTCTGGTGGAAAACAGCCTTGCACTTTATATGGCAAATGGATCAAAAGCATCTTTTTTAAAGAATTTACAAGGGTTAAGATATAGAAATGGTGAAATTATTGGCTATTTAAGCCGGCTTCATTATTATACCGACTGGATTTTAAATGCAGAAGAATCCGGAATTTTATATGATGTGACTGATAGATTAGGAGGCCTTGAGTATAGTCCATCCGTATTTTTTATGAGTTCACATCCTGATTTATATCCTAAACTACAACGATTAACACAGATAGATTCATTAAAACAGCGTGAACAGATTTTAAGTAATACACACCTGTTGTTTATACCAAAGCAGAGACTTACCCCGGTAGCCACCGGTATTAAAAACGGTGATGTAATTGCCATTGCAACTAATATAAAGGGACTGGATTTTACGCATGTTGGTTTTGCATTGCGCAGGAACAACAGTTTGTATTTTTTACATGCATCTTCACAACATCATAAAGTAATGGTGTCAGCCGAACCTTTATCTGCTTACCTCGGGCAACATAAGCACATGTTGGGGATTGTGGTTTTAAGATTGAATGATTAGAGGTTATATTTCTGTAAATAAAATCGCCAGTGTAAATATTTTATTAATATTATGTTAAAATCGATAAAAATTCGTAATTTGCACAAAAATTCTACCTATGCATAGAATGTACAGAGTATTAACGCTGGCCATACTTTTTGTATTCAGTGCTTATATTAAGGGTCAAACCGTTTCTGAAAATGATTCATTGGCTCTGGTTGCTTTGTATAACTCTACCGGTGGTGAGAACTGGGTGAAGTCGGATAATTGGTTGACCGGTAATGTTAATACATGGTACGGGATAGTCTGTGAAGACCAGAAAGTTAAAGCCATTAATCTGAGTGGAAATAATCTTAAAGGGATATTGCCTGATGAGATTTATGCCTTAACAGATTTACGATATATTTACATATCGTTTAATCAGGTGAGTGGAACACTAAAGGAGGATCTGGGTAATCTGAATATGCTTGAAGTGTTTTGGGCTTCAAATAATCAGTTGACAGGACATATTCCCGGCGGAATTGGATCTGTGGACAGTCTAAAAACCCTCTATCTGAATAATAATCAGTTTGATGGTTCTGTGCCTGCAACGATTGGATCACTGCAGAATCTGGAAAATATCAATCTTAGTACAAACAGTTTTTCCGGTGCTTTGCCTCATAGCCTGGGAGATCTGATAAACCTTCGGTATTTGATTCTGGATCATAATGCATTTACGGATTCTGTTCCTGATGAACTGGTTAATCTGACAAAGTTGAAAACATTAAAGCTTGATAATAATTATTTTACTTATGTGCCGGATCTCACCAGTCTTACAAGACTTGTAAATACGCCCTTGAATGTCGTTTTTACCTTGCACACCAATTATTTTTGTTTTGTAGATCTGAAAAAGAACCTTAGTATTTCGGGTGATGAATCCAACTATTATCCTCAAAGAATATTTCCGTTGACCACGCTTAAGAATTTACATCCCGGCGACTCAGTCTATGTAAACCTGCCGGCATTAAGCTTTGTTGATACCAGCGATAGCAAAACTACTTTCAGATATCTACGTGATAGTAAGCTAATACAAGACTGGTCCGCTAATAGCGGATATTCAGTTCATTCAGCTACTTATGCGGATAATGGTTCCTATGTTTGTGAGGTGCATCACGAGGATTTTCCTGATATGACACTAAAAATTAGCAATGTAAGACTTTTACCGCCTTCTGGCTATTCATGGCTGTCGTTCGGTGTAAAAATAGATGGTCCGTTACTGGATACCATTGATTACGACATTGTGGCATTGAAAAAAACAGATGGTGTGTTTAATTCTGTATCCGTTAAGGATACGACTATGAACCAGAGAAAGGAATTCTTAATACCTACCGGGACATATCTGTTTAACCTGATTCCAAAAGGTAATGACTCGGTGCTGATGACCCGCTATCATAAAAACAGCATTCGTTGGGTTAATAATCAGGAATCGGTACTGGGTAACCGTAAAGATTATGCATTTAATGTGAGTTTTATTCCTAAGATATACGCTCAGGGTATAGGATCAGTTGCGGGTACAGTGAATGAGATTGATGCGATGTCCTCTGATGCAGGCGCTTCGGGAAGAGCAGGAAAGTTGAATGCCATGGTATTGCTGTATTCGGTTACAGATGGCAGATGGATAAATCAGCAGCTTACAGATGTGAATGGTAACTACAGGTTTGCCGGTTTGGATGAAGGTGAATATTCAGTATATGTGGATTTTCCCGGATTCGCTCAGGACGAGGTATGGAAATATAATGTTACTGCGGAAAATCCTGATTTTGAAGGGATAAACTTTACGATGTATTTGCAGGATAATGTGATTACTGATATTATAGTACCTCAGTTTACCCAGTCTGATTTGAAAGATATTACTGTATTTACAGATAATTTGGGGCAGGTACATGTACAGTCTGGTTTACAGTCCGGCAAAAATGCAGCGGTGTATATTTTCGATTTATCAGGAAAAAAGATGTATGCGCAACACGGTGAATTGAGACATGAAACCATACTTCCGACTCAATTGGAAAAAGGCATATACATTTTACAGATCGTTTCAGGCGAAAATAAAACAGCCAAAAAATTTATGGTCAGATAAACTCTGAATGGAGCAACTGATTAAAAGATACTGGAAGTTCGGATATGTATGTCCGGACTTCTTTTGTTATGGGATGTTCAAACTGCAACGATGAGGCATGAAGCAACAGTCGGCTGATGCCTGTTTTTTCAGCGATAATCTTGTTCAGCATCCGGTCTCCATGGTTATTATCCCCGATAATATCGAACCGTGCCTGTGCAAAATGCTGCCTTATCTGGTGCCAGCGACCGGTTTCGGGTGTAACTTCAACCAGACTCAGAGAGACATTCTCAAATTCTTTGTAGCAGATAGTTGTGGAGACCGTTTTCATGGTATTGTAATGTGTGACAGCATTTTTTGAACCGCGTTTGCCCTGGTTTTTTACCTTGTTATCAAATGTTCCTGAACCCGGATTTTCCCTGACAATGGCATGATAAGTCTTGGTTATTTTCTTTTGTTCAAACAGCAGTGTTAATTCATGTGCAATTTCGGGACTTAATGCCAGTAGTACAATCCCTGAAGTTTTGGCATCCAAACGGTGCACATTATAGACAGAACAACCCAATTGTTTCCCGATAACTTTGGTCAGGTAATCCGCATCGTGAGGCATTCCCTGTGTCATATGTATGGGCAAACCTTCCGGTTTGTCGACAACGAGCAAATAATCGTCTTTATACAGAATATCAATATCCATAATTGGTACAAAAGAACATAAATTATATAGGTTCAGAAAGCTGAACCAAAAATCTTTTGTAAATTGCTTTTTTTAAGACGAAAGATATAAGACACAAGACAAAAGATTGTTCTATTTATTAAAATAGTGCGCTCTTAAGTCCTCCTTTTTTATCCCGAAGCTTCGGGAGAGGTTTCCTGACCGAAGCGTCAGTACGGAGGATTTCTCGAAAAATCTTGTGTCTTACGTCTTGATTCTTACATCTTTTAAATATAACCCAATGAAACGAAAAGGCTTAAAAATCACAGGTGCTATTATTTTACTGATCTTGGTAGTTTATGCATTTCTTCCCCGCTATGCACAAAG
Source organism: Quyinboa sediminis (assembly GCF_042219855.1). NCBI lineage: Bacteria > Pseudomonadati > Bacteroidota > Bacteroidia > Bacteroidales > Quyinboaceae > Quyinboa > Quyinboa sediminis. The sequence continues at coordinate 15,015 of NZ_JBHJHP010000003.1, forward strand.
AGCATTAATCTATCTTACCGTAGATATTGATGATTATAAAATATTTAATAACAGGGAAGTGGTGGCAGCTGATCCGGAACCATGGGAGAAAGCTCCGTCGTATGGCGAGGTGAAAATTCCGGATAACTGGGTAGATAGCCTGGCTCAGTATAACACTGTAGCCTATGCCATCATTAAAGACAGTATGTTGTTTTTGGATGAATACTGGATGGGCTATTCTGATTCAAGTTATTCCAATTCTTTTTCTGCAGGAAAAACCATTGTCGGATTTTCAATATTGTCTGCTATTGATCACGGATTTATTGAATCACTTGATCAGCGGGTATCAGATTTTGTGCCGGAATATGATAATCCTGAGAACAAGGATCTGCGCATCAGGGATGTAATGACCATGTCGTCCGGATTGAACTGGGTAGAGAGTTATGGTGGTCTTTTTAATACAACCACGGAATCCTATTATGGATCAAACCTGATGAGTCTGATAACAGGCTTAAAAGTTGAGGAAGAGCCGGGAAAGGTATTTAAATATAAAAGTGGAAATACACAGTTGCTCTCGCTGGTACTGGAAAATGCAACTAATATGACCATGTCGGATTATGTGGGCAAGTATTTTTGGACACCTATGAATGCACAGTACGATGCCCTTTGGAGCCTGGATAAAAAGAACGGTGTTGAAAAAGCCTACTGCTGTTTTAATTCCAATGCAAAGGATTTTGCACGTTGGGGCGAGTTAATGTTGAGCAATGGCAACTGGAACGGGAAACAGTTGGTATCGAAAGAATTGATGACCGAAGCCATGACTCCGGCAACATATCTGGTTGGTGAAGATGGCGATCCGGTGGATTATTACGGCTATCAGTTATGGATCCTGAATTATAAGGGCATGCATATCCCTTATATGCGCGGTATTCTTGGCCAGTATGTGTTTGCTATTCCCGAAAAGAATATGGTGGTGGTGCGCCTGGGAGATAAACGCAGCAGAACATATATCAACCACCATCCTAAAGATGTGTATACCTACATTGATCTGGCATTGGAGCTGACAAAATAATTACCGTATACAAATCCGGTAGGACATTACATAAATTACCAGAAGCACTGAACATGATTTTTATGGAGATTCGTAGTGAATCTTTAAATGTGAATGTATGAAAAATTACCATGCTATTGTTTGTATTTTAATTCTATTCATTCAGTTATCTGCTGTAAAAGGACAAAATCAAAATAACCAGTTTAAACCCGGAGATTGGTTTGAATGTGAAATGGAATTTGAAGATGTACCTGTATTTCGTAATCATACGGTTCACCAGGGAAGTGAACCTAAAAACACCCAGTTAATTTCACTCCGTTTTACCTGTTCTGAGATTGAAGACGGACAACCGGTAAGGTGGAGCTACAAAGTATTGCGCTATAAAGAAGTTGGTCCTACTTTTAGAATGAAGAGATATAGAAAAATGGACAATGTTTTTGACTTTGACTCATGGTATCCTGATTTTTTTATGGAAGATATAGATAGTATTAGAAAATCATTAACTGGAACAATAAGCATAGATGATCATGGTACTATTCTTCATGATTATAGGTATGATGTTCAATTTAATCTAAGAAATTTTCTTCCTTATAAATCCGGTAGTAGGGGGTTAGTCTCCTATTATGTAACAAGAAGTATTCCAAATAACAACAATACATTCCCAATGTTGATCGAAAAGACCTCCAAAATTATTTTTAACGCTAAAAATTATAGAAAAGAAGTATCAGATACTTCAGGATTAAGACAGTTGGATTATCTCGGGAATGCTATAAACTCAGAAAGGAAATATTTCATTAGAGGCATGAAAGAGTTTGGTCGTACTGTTTGTACAGCCTATTTTTTATCCAATGATTTACCTTATGCGTTTATGGATCAACACCAGCATAAAGTATTTGCCATTACCAATGCCAGTTTCCCTGTACCCACGATGGCTAGGGTGAAAATAATTGATAAAAGAACAAAAGCATCTCAAAAACCCAACAGATTTAATAATGAGATTCATATAATTCCGGGAAACTCTGCATTTATAATGGATGAATCAGGAAATCCTGGAATGATTTTGCTAGATTCAACTGCAAGCGAAAAAACATATGCATTAAAATGTGGTATTGGCTTTATTTTTTACACCGGAAGTGGTCAGAATTTTAGATTATTTATTGAGCCGGGCGATTCTATCCAGGTAACACTTAGGGATGACAATGTTGTAATCGGTGGGAGTCAAAACAGCAGTTGGTGGAATGATAATTCAGAGTTAAATGTAAAGGTGATTGAAGCAGCAGCTATTGATGCCGAATTTAAAAGTTATTTGCAGCTTTTACTGCTGCTAAAAACGAGATATTTTGCGTTAGACAGTCTTGAACCAGAGCAGTTCAAAACATCTATTCTGGATTTTTTTACGTTGAAATCCTATTACTACACTGGCCTTCCCGGTCAAGGTATGCCGGGAATATTCCATTTAGTAAGGCAATATAATAAAAGAAAAGACTACCTGATTAATGCTGTAGGTTCACCAACAAAAAAGGGGTTTGATTACGAGTATTACAAAAGTATTATTCAAAATACAGATTTTCCGCTCTACTTCGAATTGTATAGAACTTTAACGCGTGACGATAGCTATAATCAAATTGGTAAGGATATAAAGAAGTACGAAAATTTTAAAACAGTATGTGGTGATACCATATTAAAGAAGTATATTACCCAAATTCTTAATGGATATAAGGCATTACAGGTTGGTGAGATGCTACCCTTTCAAGATGTATTAACAGAAAATAATCAGAAGATAAGCATCCTTCCTGCCAGAGGTAAGTACGGTCTCGTATTTTTATACAGAGAAACAGATAGGGTAGATGAGTTTAAACTGCTTGTGGATAGTATTCCGGATTTTGTGCAAACAGTCTCTTACCGTGTAAATCATGATCTGTTGAAATTTTCAGATGGACTTCTTTCTTATAAATCTTTGAATGACGCGGATCATCTGGAACTCTATGGACACCCTTCACAAACCCGAAAGCTTGATAAATATATTATCGAGTCCCAACGTCCGATGCTGCTACTTTATAATGATAAGGGCAGGATTCTGTTAAATGAAAGTTTTGAAAGGGTGTACGGAAATGATATAGGATCATACAAAACGAAAATAGTAAATGCTATTGATGACTATAAAGACCAGTCAAAAAATGAGACAGCAGGTATATTGCTATTGATTGGTTTATCGGTACTGGTAACCGGACTTCTGGTAATGATGATCTACCGGATAGGAATTAACCGATTGAAGAAGCGCAATGCACAACAACAATTACTTCAGGAGCTTAAATTAAAATCGGTTCAGTCGCAGTTAAATCCCCATTTTATTTTTAATGCACTGAACTCTATTCAGCAACTTATAAATTCAGCGCAATCTGAGCTTGCTAACCAATACCTGGTTGGTTTCTCAAACTTACTTCGCGGTGTGTTGAAGAATGCAGATAAGAAACTGGTACCATTATCTGATGAACTTGAAATGGTCAGGAGTTACATGGAACTTGAAAAATTAAGGCTTGATTTTAAATTCCGTATTGATGTGGATTCCGACGTTTCAACAGAGCTGACAGAAATTCCGTATATGTTGTTTCAACCCTTAATTGAAAACAGCGTTAAACACGGGATTTCTAAAATTCCGGAGAGAGGAGAGATCAGCGTAAAGATTGAGGAAATTGAATCTGATATTGTGATAAGAATCCAGGACAATGGTCCGGGATTTGGCCATTTAACTCTGGATCAGTGCACGGAAAAAGGGAAGGGCCTGGTTTTAATTCAGGAAAAAATTGACAATATTTACGGAAATGATGGTCGGCTTGAACTTTCTTCAGGAGAATCGGGGAAAGGGGCAGAGGTCATAATTACGCTTAAAATCGGTTAGGAAGCATGATACATTGCGTCATTATAGATGATGAGGTCAGGGGCAGGGAAAATCTTGTCACTCTGGTAAAATTACATTGTCCTGAAATAAGTGTTGCCGGAACTGCAGATGGTGTTTCTGACGGATTTGAACTTTTGAATCAGACAAAACCGCAGTTACTGTTTTTAGATATTGAAATGAAGGATGGAACCGGCTTTGATCTGTTAGCCAAATTTAAAAATCCGGCGTTTGAAGTCATATTTGTTACTGCATTCGACCACTATGGTTTAAATGCGGTAAAATTCAGTGCTGTTGATTATATTTTAAAACCCATTGAGTCGAATCAACTCGTTAAAGCAGTTGAAAAGGCTAAACAACGGATTCAGCTAAAAGAAGAAAATATACGTTTGCAGAATCTGTTGCATAATATCTCACAGCCTGACAGAAATAAGAGAATCGCTCTTCCATTTGTTGATCATATTGATTTTGTGGAGGTAAAGCATATCATACGTCTGGAAGCCGATGGGAGTTATACCAGATTTATCACAACAACGAATAAGGAACTTCTGGTGTCCGGGAGCCTGAAAGAATTTGATGAGATTCTCTCGGTGCATGGTTTTATACGCACACATCAGGCCCATCTGATTAATCCAGAATTTGTTAAGACTTTAATAAAATCGGACGGTGGTTACCTGATTATGATGAATGGGGATAATGTGCCGGTTTCCCGGCTGCGGAAAACAGATGTAATACAAAGTTTAAAAGGATAATTTGATTATAATCAATAGGAAATAAGCTGACGATGAAAATACACAAACATAAAACAGGTGAAGGACATATTGCTGAAGTCGAATCAGAAGGTATCGTAATTTATTCCGCTGAAGATGCACTGGATTTGCTTGGCAATATGTATTACCAGGGCATAGAAAAGATCATCCTGCATCAAAAGAATATTACCCATGAGTTCTTTAATCTGAGAAACGGGATGGCCGGGGAAATACTGCAGAAATTCTCAAATTACCGGATGCGGCTGGCCATAATTGGTGATTTTACCAAATATGATAGTAAGAGTCTGAACGATTTTATTCGCGAAAGCAACAAAAACAGACACATTAATTTTGTTGGTTCGCTGGATGATGCACTTTCGGTATTAAACTAAACAAACTTTTGAAGCACTGTTCCGATGACATTTTTAGTCCGCTGCGATGTAAGGTTATAAACTGAACAAACGGTTTATCATCTAACATCAAGGCTAATGAAATACTTAAAAGGTGAAAAGCGTCTTCTACTGCTGATTTCGGTAGTATTCATTTCAATAAACAGTCTGGCACAATACTGGAAAACAAGGGACCAGGCTCAGCTGAAAAATTCTGTCAATTTAGGACTGAATGGTTTTTATACATCCTCGCTGTATATTAATTATGGAAGGATGATATGGCCAAATCATGAAATAGTTATCGGTATTCCGCTCGTTTCAGTGCCTGATTATCCCGAAAAAGGGTTTTTTCTGAATTACCGCTATCATTTTAAACCTAAAGTCAATGCGCTGTTTGCAGGACTGTTTTATAATTATTCCCAAATTGATGGTATCGTCAACCATTCCACGTATAATGGTGATATCCTGACGTCGTCACATGATTATCCTCATGTGACTTCCAACAGATCTTTTGGCGTTAATGTCGGTAAAAAATGGGTAACCAAGCCCGGAATCTGTTTTACAGCGAGAATAGGTTATGGTTTTAATCAGTTTGAAGCGGAGTGGAGTGAAGGCTATCCTGATATTGAATTTATGAATGATACAGATAATACGATGAACGTTCTGGGGCACATTGATTTTGAGCTCTCTGTAGGGTATGCCTTTAATTTTGTGCGGAAATAATGTAAAGGTTATTCAGGACAAATAAAAATGGACGTCATTTTCTGATGACATTATCCCATGCTTTCGATGTAATGATGTAATCACTTAATTTTTTGTTATGAAACGCATTCAGTTTATACTTATATCAATCCTCGCGCTTCTTGCTGCATGTAATGGAGGCAGATCGCAGAATACTACAGAAAACGGAGCGGCAACAGAACAGTTTGGTTCAGATGCCAAAACAGAAAAAACAGGTTGGTTTTCCGGATCGAACAAAAAGCAGATTCATGAGTTTAAGGATGCCCGAACCGGACTGGTGGTTTATACCGAAGAGTTTCCATCAAAGTGGCAGGTGATCAGCAAGCCCAGTTATACCATGGATCAGAAATTGCCAATGTTTCTGCTGCAGATTCAGGGGCCTGATAATCTGAAAGTGTTTAATACGCCGGTTAAAATGTATTTTACGTACGATAATCCCCAGATGAACCAGTATCTGATGAATTCGGGAATGGCACAAATGGTAAGTCCCGAAGTATCCAATCAGCAGATTTTACAATATGAAGTTCAGGGAAGAATGCAGAAAAGTGGATTTACGTTTAAAGGAGAACGGAACCTGCCGGAGCTGGCATCTTTTATACAGGGAAAGCTAAGTGAAATGAACAATCCGAACTTTCATTATAAGCTTTTAAATACGGAGTGGACCAATAATAAGGGCGAAAAAGCATTGGTTATCATAACAAAATTTATCCTGAAGCAACCCGATCCGTATTCCGGAGGTTCTACCGTGTGGTACTACTCAACAGAGTATCTGTTTTCCAATGAAGCCGTTTATGAAGATGCTGTGAACCACCGGATTCGTTCTGCCATCAGTATGAAAGACAATCCAAAATGGGTGCAATACCGTAATTTATTGACCCAGCAACGTATGCAGGAATCCATGCGCCAACATCAGGCCAATATGCAAAGCAGGCAGGCTGCCTTTGAAGCCCATCAACGAAAGATGAAGGGCATCTATGCGGCACAGGATGCCAATCATAAATCATTTATGAACCGGAACTTTGGTAGCGGAAGCGATAATTCACAACGGCAGTATCTTAATATGATCAACGAACAGGAAACGGTTTATGATCCTTCATCTGGTAATAATTACCAGGTAGATGCCGGTTCCACGGAATACTGGATGGACAGCCAGGGCAATTATATTCAGAACGATGACCTGTTTTATAATCCTAACGGCGATATCAATCTGAATGACCGTGAATGGACAAAGGCTCAAATTGTTCCCTGATAAGTTGTCAAATGAAACAGATTTAGTTAAACATAAATAGCTTTCAATTTTATACCTGTTAGCCTGAATTATCTGATATAACACGTGATTTACACAGTGACTCATCCGGAACATACGTTTCGGATGAGTTTTTTAGGTCTGCAGGCTCCAAGGGGTGGTGAAACTGTTTCTTATTAGCGTTCCCGGGCTCTTTAAGAGTGAAAGGAATACAATTCGGATTGTCTCCCGTTGGTCGCTGATTTTCCGTGGGAGAGATGCTCAAACAAAATCCCTGATTCACCTTCGTGAATCTCATTTTATTTTGTGTGAAATGAATCATTCGCAAATAAGGTGAATGAAGTCCGAAGGACTGACATTTTTGTAGAACATAGTTTGTGTAAAAATCACAGAAACTCTGAAGGAGTGAAAGAATGTTTTACCGGATTACCTTCCGTTGGTCGGTCATCCGGTATTGGGAGAGATGCTCAAACAAAATCCCCGATTCACCTTCGTGAATCCCTTTTATTTTGTGTAAAATGAATAATTAGCAAATAAGGTGAATTAAGTCCGAAGGACTGGCATTTCTGTAGAACATCGTTTGTGCAATAATCACAGAAACTCTGAAGGAGTGAAAGAATTTATTTATCGGATTACCTCCCGCTGGTCGGTGATCCGGTAATGGGGTAGATGCTCAAACAAAATCCTGAATGCTACGCATTCTTTAATTTTTTATTTATCTCCTTCCTCAAATAAATTTGGGATGTAAATAAATAAAAAATCCTTTCGCATTGTGAAAGGATTTTGTTTGTCGGGGTGGCCGTCCCGACATGAAATGTCGGGAGAACCGACGACCTCGTCGTAATAAATAATAAAAAAGGTGATCCGTATTTTTGGATCACCTTTTAAGTCGGGGTGGCCGGATTCGAACCGACGACCTCGTCGTCCCGAACGACGCGCGCTACCGGGCTGCGCTACACCCCGTACTCTTTTCCGGGCGCAAATTTATAAAAAAATAGTTTGGTACGGATTTAAATTTCTGTTTTTTAAAATAAATATTCCCCAAATTTTAAATCTTAAGTCTTATGTCTTGCGTCTTGTGTCTTATGTCCTGATACCTGATACCTGATACCTGATACTTGTGTCTTATAAAATAACCATCGTTGCCCCAAACCCGTATTCCCTGAACGAGGCATCCTGGTGCCGCATTTTTTTGCGGTCCAGTTCTTTTCTTAATTCTGTTTTTAACGTGCCGTTACCGATGCCATGAATAAACACAATGCGTTTACCTCTTATATCTTTATTTGCTTCAAGCACTTCCCTGAATTTTGCCATCTGGTAATTCAGAATATCAGCGTTGCTTAATCCCGAAAGATCATCCAGCAATTCATTAATGTGCAGGTCAACTTCCAGGATGGCATTTTTATCCTGAACCGGCTTAGTTTCTTTCTTAGGTGTAAAATCTTTTTCCCGCTTTACATTTTCAATACTTTTTTCCGATAGCTGTTCCAAACCCTCATAAAAATCATTCTTAATAATCGGATTGATCACCGCAGGTTCATCAAAATAGTCATTTGGTTTAAACCGTTTCGGTTCAAATTTTTCCGGTTTCAGGGTGACCGCAAAATCAACAATCCGTTTCTTTTCAAAGGGCTTGTCAATCTTGAAAAACTGTCCGTTAATCCAAAGCCTTTGATGTTCAAGTAAAACCCGCTTTTCGTACGATTCCAGCAGAACCTTTGTGTTCGGTTCAATTACACCATGATCGACAAGATTTGATTTACTGCCCTTCGTCGTGGCGCAGGTAAACTGACAAAAATAATTGCTGTCGTTTACAAGATATAAATCAATGTCATCGATTTCAAGACTGTTCATATCTTCCGGGATCCATGCAAAAAGAAGGTTCAGTTGTTCACTTTCAGGAGAATTTATTTCAGTGTACTGGTACGTCTCTTTTTTGGGGGCCGGTGCCGGTTGACGGACCGGAGCTGCAGGTTCGGCAGACTCAACTTTTATACATTCATTTATCAGAACAGGTACCTCAAATCCATCATCCTGAAGGATGACCGCTATTTTTTTATCCCTGATTGCAATTACTTTTCCACCGCCAACATCGTTCAGATACTTGATCTCATCTCCAACTCGGATATTCATGATTAATATTTTAGACTATTTTTGTAGCAAAATTAAGATAAATGAGTGACCCGCAAAAAATAGATATCAACTTATTCGATTATATTCTTCCGGATGAAAAAATTCCAAAATATCCTTTGAAGGAAAGGGATTCTTCCAGACTATTGCTCTATAAGGGCGGACGAATATCAGAAACCGTTTTTAAGCAAATCGGAGAACATCTTTTACCCGGATCACTGTTGGTTTTCAATAATACAAAAGTTATTCATGCCAGGTTGCATTTTCGTAAAGCTACCGGAGCGCTTATCGAGGTTTTTTGTCTGGAACCTGTTCATCCTACCCAGCATCTTCTGGCCTTGCAGGCAACGGGAGAAGTAACGTGGAATTGCATTGTTGGGAACCTTAAAAAGTGGAAGTCCGGTGCATTGAAAATGGAACTTTCTGTTGAAGGAAAAGCAACAGAGTTGAATGCCGAAATTGTAGAGCGTAAAGAAGGCTCAGTTGATGTGAAATTCTGGTGGAACAACAATGTCGCTTTCTCCCAGATTCTGGAAGTGGCCGGTAATATTCCCATTCCACCTTATCTTAACCGTTCTTCTGAAGAATCGGACAAAAATACCTATCAAACCGTGTATGCAGAAATAGACGGCAGTGTGGCTGCTCCAACAGCGGGTTTGCATTTTACAAAAAATGTATTGAATGATCTTTCTAAAAGAGGATTTGAGCAGGCAGAGGTGACCTTACATGTGGGAGCCGGAACGTTTCAGCCAGTGAAAAGCGAAAAGATAGGCGATCATAAAATGCACAGGGAGACGATCTTTGTATCTAAAAATGTTATTGAAAAACTGATTAAAACCACAGGTCCTGTTATTGCTGTTGGTACAACTTCTGTCAGAACACTGGAGTCATTATACTGGCTCGGTGTAAAAGCCTTGAAAGAGCTGGATGTTGATGTGCTTGGCCAGTGGGAACCGTATGAACTGGATAATGAAATAACAGTGAACGAAGCATTATCCGCTTTATTAAACCATATGAAGTTAAATGATCAGGAGTTTATTTCGTCCTCAACCGGAATAATCATTGCGCCTGGTTACAACTTCAGAATTGTGCAGGGTATCGTGACTAATTTTCATCAGCCCCGCAGTACCTTATTACTTCTTATTTCCGCTTTTGTAGGTTCGGATTGGAAAAATATCTACGATTATGCCCTGAATCACGACTTCCGGTTTTTAAGTTATGGCGACAGTTCATTGCTGTTGAAATAATGTAAGAACTCCCTTCCCGGCGAATAGGTATCTTCTGTTTTCATCCTTATATTTGCTTTTTATCAAAAAATGGGGTTGAGAACGCAACATATAGATACAGATAACAAGGAGTTTCAACAGGCGCTTCAGATTATTGAAAAAAGCAGTCAAAGTCTTTTTTTAACGGGGAAAGCCGGTACAGGCAAATCCACGTTTCTGAAATATATATGCGAGAAAACCCGGAAGAAATATGTGGTTTTGGCACCTACCGGAATTGCTGCCATCAATGTCGGCGGTCAAACAATCCATTCTTTTTTTAAAGCACCTTTCAGGCCTGTATTGCCGGATGATCCGGACTTGTCGACTGTAAAGGGTCGGATTTTTGATTTTCTGCGGTACCGCAAAAAACATAAAAAACTTATTAAGGAACTGGAGCTGGTGATCATTGATGAGATTTCAATGGTTAGAGCAGATCTGGTGGATTTTATTGACAGGGTTCTGAGGGTCTATTCACAGAATATGCGGATTCCGTTTGGTGGCAAACAGGTCTTAATGGTTGGAGATGTATTTCAGCTTGAACCCGTTGTACGAAGGGACGACTGGAATATTCTCGGACGGTTTTATACCTCACCGTTTTTCTTTTCTGCCAATGTGTTCAGTCAGATTGACCTGGTATCGGTGGAATTGAAAAAGGTTTACCGTCAGAAGAATGAGAATTTTGTTAAACTTTTGGATTCTGTTCGGATTAACAATTTGTCAGAAGAAGCGCTTGCTGCACTGAATAAAAGGGTTAACAGCACGTTTGAGCCGGACGAACGGGCTAAGGAACTTTTTATTACACTGGCCACACGCAAGGATACCGTGGATTATATAAACGAGAAAAACCTGAAAGAACTGCCATCCGTAAGTTTTGAATATACAGGTAAAATTGAGGGTGAGTTTAACGAAAATAATCTGCCGACTTCACTGAACCTTGAGTTAAAAGCAGATGCGCAGGTGATGTTCATAAAAAACGATCCGGAAAAGAGGTGGGTAAACGGTTCGCTGGGCAAAATCACACATCTTGATAAGGAAGACATCGGGGTGTTGCTTGAAGACGGGAATGAAGTGTTGGTTGACAAAATGGTTTGGCGTAACATTAAATACGAATACAACGAAAAAGAAAAGAGAATTGAAGAGAAGGAGCTTGGACATTTTGTGCAGTTCCCGTTGCGTTTAGCCTGGGCAGTTACCGTACATAAGAGTCAGGGTCTTACCTTCGATCATGTAATTATTAATATGGGACAAGGTGCATTTGCTGCGGGACAGACATATGTGGCACTTAGCAGGTGTACATCACTGGAAGGGATCGTATTACGGCAGCAGCTGAAACGAAAGGACGTTTTTGTTAAAAAGGAAGTAGCCGACTTTTCCAGGCAATTCAATAATGAGCAGCTTATAAAGGGGAGCCTTAAAAAGGCAGAGTCCGTTGAGAATTATCTGAAAGCGCTGAACGCATTTGATGCCAATAAATTTCAGGAAGCATTCGAGTTGTTTCAAAAAGCTCAATCGCAAAACGATATTACACATCAGCCATTAATTAAACGATTTATAGCCATTAAACTCGCCGGACTTGCTGCATATAAAGAGAAGCTAAAAAAGGAAAGTCTGAAAAAAATGGATTTAATTTCTGACTTCTCGGCGATGGCGAAAGAGTTTTATGTGATGGGGAATGAATGTGCTGCAAAATTCAAAGATCACAAATCTGCTCTGGCTAATTATAACAAGGCTATAAAGCTGAATCCGGTGTTTTATGATGCATACATCCGTAGGGGAGATACTTACATAAGTTTAAAAGATGTCCACAGGGCGGAAGAAGACTTTTCAAAAGCCATTCATCTCAAGCGTAAGGAGTTTAAAGGATACTTTAACCGCGGGAAATTGTTTTTAAGCCAGAACAGATTCGATGCAGCCATAGATGATTTAAGAGAAGCCACATATCTTAAGCCTGATCACAGACAATCCTACAGGTTGTTGGGCGATGCATACGCCAAAAACGGCGATCCCGTATCGGCTGCAGAGGCCTGGCAGAAAGCTGAAAATTTATGATTGCATCTCCAAAACATGACAAATATCATTGAAATTTTATCTGTCTCTATGTTTTGACATTTTGATAGTTAAATTTCTATTTGTAAGTTTCTTTTATTTTAAAATTCGTTTATCTTTGACACATATAACAACATAAATGTTTGTTGTGATTTATAAGCTAAAATATAATTTTTAACAAATTTGGTTCTTAGTTAATATTTTTTAACTTTGCTTAATTAGGGTTCAAAATTTCAATGTTGATGTATTGTTTGGTTAGTTGATTAAAAATAGACATTAAAAGCTTTTCAAAATTTTAAAATTTACATATTCAGTGCAAGAAAATTTCAAACAATCTGTCCTGAAAAGATGTTAAAAAGAAATTGTTTTTAATCGTAATTTTTAAAACCAAACTGTCAAAATGTAAACACATGAGTTTCAGACAAGATTTTTACACAGTCTAATAATTTTATTTTTAGTAATTTAATAATTAAAATCAAGTTTTATGAGAAAGCTATTACTAATGTTTACCTGGTTGTTTTGTGTAGTGGCTCTGGTTAGTGCACAAACCAAACAGATTACAGGTACTGTTTATTCTTCTGAAGATGGCGGTACCCTTCCTGGTGTGACTATCCAGGTGAAAGGAACAACTTTAGGTACTATCTCTGATGCAGATGGTAAGTATTCTATTCAGGTTCCTGATGATGCCACAACCTTAACATTTTCATTCGTTGGAATGGAGACACAGGATGTTGAGATTGCTGGTCAAACCACAATTAATGTAACGATGCAGCCGGGATCATTATCGATCGATGAGTTGGTTGTTACAGCTCTGGGTACAAGCAGATCAAAAAAATCACTTGGATATGCTGCACAGGGTGTTGACAGCGAAGAGATAGCCGCTGCTAATCCTGTAAACCCGATCACCGCATTGTCAGGTAAAGTAGCTGGTCTGCAGATTTCAGGTCAGAACTTCTCTGGTTCACAGAATATCCTGATCCGTGGTGCGAGTTCATTCAGTCAGAATAACCAGCCACTGTTCGTTGTGGATGGTGTTCCGGTAAGTAATGAAAACTTTAATACGACTGATACTCAGACAGGTGGAGGTGGTTATGATTATGGTTCAATGATTAACGACCTTAACTCTTATGATATTGCAAGTATTGATGTATTAAAAGGTAGTGCTGCTTCTGCATTGTATGGTAGCAGGGGACAGAATGGTGTTATCATGATAACAACAAAATCTGGAAAAGCCGGTAAAAAATCATTTTCTATTGAGGTCAATACTGGTGTTAATTTCGAGAATGTTTCTATTCTTCCATTGCAACAGAACATGTATGGTGGTGGTTACGGCGATTTTGAAACTGCTACTATTGCAGGTCAGGAATATTTGATTCCGGCATTTGCGGTTGATGAAAGCTGGGGCCCAAAATATGAAGGACAGCAGGTTTTACAATGGTGGGGTGTATCTGATTATGAACAAGGTATTACTTCTACTCCACAGACCGGACCATGGCAGGCTCCTAAAAATGGAGTGAAGTCATTTTATGAAACTGGTGTTTCATATCAGAATTCAATAAATGTGATTTCCACAAGTGAAAATTCTTCATTAAGAGTTGGATATACCAATGTTAATATGACAGGTATTGTTCCGAATTCTCAACAGGATAAAAACAATTTTAATATTAACGGTAAAACCAATTTATTTGATGATGTAGTTGAATTAACGGCCAATGTAAATGTTGCACGGGAAGCCACAATGGGACGTCCACAATCCGGTTATGGTGATAATTCACAATCACAGAAATTCTTCCAGTGGGGACAACGTCAGTTGGACTTTGGTAAACTGAAAAATTATATCAATCCGGATGGTACACAAAGAGTATGGAACAGGACTTCTTTAACCAATCCAAGACCGATTTATTCTGATAACCCTTATTGGACTGCTTATAAAAATTATCAGGATGATGACAGAACGCGGATATTCGGTAAGTTTGGAATGAAAGTTAATTTCACTGATTATTTAAGTGCTTCAGGAAACCTGTATTACGATACATATACTTTCAATCAAAGAGAAAGGGTAGCCAAAGGATCTCAGGCTTTATCAAGTTACCTGCAGATCAACAGACAGGCTAGTGAAACCAACCTTGAAGGAAAAATCGACTTTAATCGTAATGTTAATGATTTCAGTATCCTGGCAATGTTGGGTGCAAATACGCGAATGAATGACTACGCCAGATTTCAGGGTGAAACCAACGGTGGACTGGTTGTTGACGGACTCTATAACCTGAATAACTCTGCTAATGCTCCGCTGTTGGATGATTTCAAACGATATGAAAAAGTTAACAGTTGGTTTGGTTCTGCCAGTGTTGGTTATAAGGATATGGTTTATGTAGATGGAACATACAGAAAAGATTATGATTCATCGCTTCCGACGGGCGAAAATGAATATTCATATTCTTCCTTCTCCGGTAGTTTCCTTGTGTCAGAGTTATTGGATGTAGCTATGCTGGATAACCTGAAGTTAAGGGCAAACTATGGTGAGACTGGTAACGGTACCGGTGCTTATCAGGTCTTCAATACCTATACTATCAGCGATCCATTTAACGGAAATCCTCAGTTTACAAATGATGTAAGGTTGAAAAATCAGGAGCTAAAACCTGAGATAACAAAGGAAATTGAGTTTGGTATTGAAGCTGCACTGTTTAATAACCGATTCGGTTTTGATGTAAGTTATTACAACAGAAATACAGAGAACCAGATTGTTCCTGTTGAGGTTAGTGGTGCCAGTGGTTATACAGAACGTGTGATCAATGCCGGTAAAATTAATAACAAAGGTATTGAAGTGCTGGTATATGGTACGCCTGTAAGAACCAAAGATTTCAGCTGGGATCTGACGTTTAATTTCGCAAAAAATACAAACGAAGTTTTGGATTTGCCAGAAGGACTTGATAAAATCCAGTTAGCCAGAGCACCATTTGGTGGAGCGTATATTAATGCTGTTCAGGGTGCGACTTTCCAGGAGATTTATGCATATGATTTTGTATATGATGATAATGGAAATAAAGTTGTAGGCGAAGACGGTATGTATATCACCAGTGGTGAGTTAAGTTCTGTAGGTTCTGTACTTCCTGATTATACAGGTGGTTTAAGAACTTCATTTAAATATAAGAGTATTGACCTGAGTGCTTTAATTGATTTTTCTAAAGGCGGTAAATACTATTCTTTAACTCATATGTGGGGAATGTATTCAGGTATGGATGCAGGAACAGCTATTCCAACTTCAAACGGGAATACAATAAGAGAAGATGGTATTGTACTCGATGGTGTGAATGCCGACGTAACGTATAATGATGATGGTACATATACTGTGACCAATGCAACCACAAATGATATTAATTTATCTGCAATTGATTGGGGTGAATTGCATTATCATGGTTATGGTACTCCAAGTGCAACCAGTATTTACGATGCATCTTATTATAAATTAAGAGAAGTAACCTTAGGCTACACATTGCCAAAATTAACAAACGCCATTGAAGCGATCAGACTGTCTGTTTACGGACGTAATCTGCTGGTTTGGGGACTTGATAATGAGGGTATTGATCCGGAAACTGTAGTAGGTGGTTCTGGTAATATTCAAGGACTTGAAGGTGGTATTATACCTGCAACCCGTTCTTATGGTTTCAATGTAAAAATTACTTTCTAATATTAAATTAATCAGAATATGAAGACAATTAAATATATCATTTTAATATTAGTTGGGGGAGTGTTTTTCGCTTCATGTCAGGTGGACTATTACAGTGACCCGAATAGTCCGGAGATAGCCCCGACTTACGGTATAATGAACCGAGTACAGAAAGAACTTATGGATAACACCCGTGATGAGTGGTTTTCCGGAAGACAGATGTTATTATGGGTTCAGTACTGGAATCAGGTTAACTACACAGAGGAGGACAGATTTCAATACAGAGAAACAGTTAATCAGAACGGATGGGATGATTTGTACAAGAATGCCCAGGATCTGGTAGATATTATTACCTTGAATACTGACGAAGCAACAAAAGGTGATATGGCTCAGTATGGTCCGAATGAAAATCAGATTGCTGCTGCCAGAATAATGTTGGTATACACTTATCTTCAGGCCGTGGAATTGTGGGGAGATGTTCCATATTATTCTTTTGGTAATGATAATGAGTCATTTCAGGCCAATAAGCTGAAATCCGATGGAATTGATAAACCCGCATATGCTTCTCAGCAGGACATATATGTCGATATGCTTAATGTATTGGATCAGGCTCAGCAAAATATTATCACAACTGAAAACATGATTGATGGTGATAATTTCTTTGATGGCGATGCTGTTAAATGGAAGAAATTTGCTAACTCTCTGAGACTGAGAATTGCAAACCGTATTAAGGATGTTTATTCAGGTGCTCAGGCGCATATTACAGCAGCTATTGCAGCTGGGGTAATGGAATCAAATGATGACAACGCTGGTGTAACTTACGAATCAAATGCGGTAAATGGTGCTCCTATGTACCGTGCATTTGTGGTTCAGGCCAGAAATGACTTCGCGCCATCGATGCAGTTTGTTGAATTACTGCAGGGTAAGCGCGGTCCATTTGGTGTTGTTGATCCACGTCTTGATATCTTCGTAGCAGATAATGAAGACGGAAATAAGGTAGGTGTACCTTTAACTGATGCCAATGGTACTGTAACAAAATTTACATGGGAATCTATGCCTGGTGATGCTATTCTGGCACCAAATTATACTGAATACTATATGGAGTATGCAGAAGTTTGTTTCATTCAGAGTGAATTAAATGGTTGGGATCAGACATGGTATGAAAATGGTGTAAAGGCTTCAATGGAAAAATGGGGTGTAGCCTCAGCTGATATTGATGCATATGTAGCCGGTTTACCTGCTGCAAGCGAAGAAACCGTAATGATGCAGAAATACATTGCGCTTTACATGCAACCAATGGAAGCCTGGAGTGAATACAGAAGAACAGGATATCCAAATACGATTGTTAGAGCTAATACACCTTACAACTATACATGGCCGATTGCCACTGGTGATACAACTGCTACTTTTGTTTTCAAACCAATTGGTGGATTGACCGATGTTCCCGGTCGTAATAAGTATTTGCTCAATGAAGCAAGTATTAATAAAGAAAATGTTAAAGCGGCAGCTCAGGCTATTGGTGGAGATGAACAGGATACCAAACTTTGGTGGGCTAAGTAAGTTATTAAATTAATATCCATATTTAAAACTGTCTGAAATTATTTCAGACAGTTTTTTTTGTTTTATACCAGTTTTTTTGGGTATTTAATTAATAATATGTTAAATCCTGCATATAACTTTCATAATTATGCTATGCAACATGGAGAATAACTAATTTTTATTAAATTTGCTTAAAGTCGTTTAACTAAACAAGGTAATTTATTAATTAAAATCAAGTTTTATGAGAAAGCTATTACTAATGTTTACCTGGTTGTTTTGTGTCGTGGCATTTGTAAATGCACAGACCAAACAAATTACAGGTACTGTTACATCCTCGGAGGATAATGCTCCTATACCCGGTGTAACTGTTTTGGTTAAAGGAACTACAATAGGTACGGTTACCGATCTTAACGGTAAATACGCTATCAATGTTCCTGAGGATGCAGCAACTCTTTCATTTACATTTGTTGGAATGCAGGCAATTGATGTTGCAATTACCTCAAACAAAATTGATGTTGAAATGAGTCCTTCTGACGTGGGACTGGAGGAGGTGATGGTTGTCGCCTATGGTACTTCCACGAGGGAGGCAAAAACTGGTTCGGTAACTCAGGTACAGGCCGAACAGCTTGCAGATGTGCCCGTTTCAAGTTTTGATAAAGTTTTAAGTGGTAAGCTTGCCGGTGTTTCTGTAACTGCAACTTCCGGTCAGCCTGGTGCTTCTTCACAAATCAGGATTAGAGGTATCAGTTCTATTAATGCAGGAAATGAACCACTTTATGTTATTGATGGTGTACCTGTAATGTCTGGTGATCAGAGTTATTTTACAAATACCAGTAACGCACTGTCAATGCTTAACCCCAATGATATTGAAACCGTAACAGTTCTTAAAGATGCTGCTGCTGCTTCAATTTATGGTTCCCGTGCAGCTAACGGTGTGATCCTGATTACGACGAAATCAGGAGGTAAAGGTCAGACAAAATTTACAGCAAGAGCAAAAATTGGTGTTTCGCAACTTGCCAATGATAATGGTTATGGAACAATGAATCCGCAGCAGTTGTGGACATATTTGCGTCAGGGTGCTATTAACGGAGGTTTTGATCCTGACGATCCAAATAATAATGGTGATGCTGCATACTTTCCAAAAGAAATTTTGTCACGTCCAATGACAAACTGGATGGATGAGTTTACACGATTAGGAAATACAGAAGAATATGAGATTTCTGCAACGGGCGGAAATGAAAAAACAAAGTATTTCGCATCTACATCATATCATAGTTCGGAAGGTGTTTTTTATGGTGTGAGTTTCGATAAATTACAGTTCAGAACCAATGTTGATCATAAGATTAATGATAAGCTGACATTTGGATCACGTGTAAATGCTGCTTATACTGAAAGTAACGACGTTGCCATGCAAAGTCTTTATTATGTTAACCCTGTTTTTGCAGGCGTTCTTATCCTTCCCTGGACTCCGTTATATGATGAAAACACCGGTTTGTATAATATTAATATAACAGAAAATGCACAAACAAACCCGAAGGCAACTGCGCTCTATGATGATCAGTGGGAAAAGCAGTACCGTTTTCTGGGAACAATGTATCTCAATTGGGAACTGGTAAAAGGTTTAACTTTCAAAACCACTAATTCTGCTGAGATTACTTCAGGTGAGGGTAGAAGATACTGGTCTCCGGAAGCACAGTACCAGGCTGATCCTGAAGATGTCAGATTGCAGGTTTCGTCAACTCTATATCGTCAGTTGACAACGTCAAATACATTGAATTATAATAATGTATTTAATGATGTTCACAGCCTTCGGCTTTTAGCTGGTCAGGAAGCAACAACGTATGACTACTGGTCTTACTATATAGATGCTCCTGGTGTTGATCCTGATATGCCTTATATTAATACAGCAACCTCAGACAATGACGATGCTGATTACAGTAATGCTGCATGGACCTTGTTATCATACTTTGGAATACTGGATTACAATTTTGATGGTAAATATTACCTGCAGGCCAGTTATCGTAGAGATGGAAGTTCAAGATTTGGTTCCGATACCAAATGGGGTAACTTTTATTCAGTTGGTGCATCATGGAACATACATGAAGAGAATTTCATGGATAATGTTGAATGGGTGGATCTGTTAAAACTTAGAGCAAGTTACGGTATAAACGGTAATAACAACATTGGTAATTACGATCAGTACGGTGTTTATGGTGCAAGACAGTATAACGGTGTTGCAGGTCTAGGCCCGGATAACCCTGCAAATCCTGATTTGAGCTGGGAGTTAAATACAGCTTATAACCTTGGACTTGACTTCAATATTTTCAGAAGATTATCTGGTAACATTGATGTTTATAAACGTATCACGTCAGATATGTTGCTGGATAAACCACTTTCCAGAACATCAGGATTCTCAAGCATAACTACCAATATTGGTGAAATTGCAAACAGAGGTATAGAATTACAACTGGAGGGCAATATCATTGAAGGTCCTTTTAAATGGAATATGAGTTTCAATATTGCGAAGAATATTTCTGAAGTACTCGACCTTGCAGGTAATGATCAGATTCAGTCTGATTATAGCAGCCGTCTGTTTTATGTAGTTGGTGAGAGACTGCTTACCTACTATCTGTATGATTATGCAGGAGTTGATCCTGTTGATGGTAATGCATTATGGTGGACCGAAGATGGAAAACTGACAAATAATTACAGTAATGCAAGAAGGTATTTCGCAGGAAGTCCTGAACCTGACTGGTACGGTGGTTTATCAACTAACCTGTCATGGAAAGGCTTAGCACTGAATGTTGCAATGGAATATAAGATTGGAAATGAGGTTCTGATTGAAGAAAACAGGTATGCAAACTCAGACGGTTATAACTGGGATAGTAACCAGGCAAATACCGCTTTGAATTACTGGACCACACCCGGTGAGGTTGCTGCCAATCCGAAACCAATTTACAATAACCCTACAAATTCAAGTGGATTCAGAAACACTCGCTGGATGCAAAGAGGGGATTATTTAAGACTTAAAGACGTAACACTTTCTTACACAATTCCTAAAATGCTTACAAGTAAATTAGGTATTGGTTCAGTTAAAGTTTATGGTAGTGGATATAATGTATACACATTCCACGATGTAGACTTCTGGGATCCGGAAAGAGGTGTAGACGGTATGGGATTTGGTATATATCCGATGACTAAGACATTCGTTTTGGGTCTTGATGTTATGTTTTAATCGAAAAAATATTGAATGATGAAAACAAAATTAATATATGTAGCTGGTTTGTTGCTTTTTTCTGTTGCATTTACTTCGTGTAACAAAGACTTCCTTACAGAAGAACCGATATTGCAACAAACAAACGAATTTACCCTTTCTACATTTAAGGGGTTAAATCAGGCAACATTGGGAGCATATACTCCTTTTGTAGATGTTGCTTGGTACGGAAGAAACTTTATCCTTGCATCTGATTTAAGAGGAGGTAACGCTAAAATCAGTCCTAAATCTTCAGGACGTTTCAGAACTGAATATCAGTGGGGTTATAATGAAGGTACTGCACCCGGATTATGGACAACTGCTTACGATGCCATTGCAAGAGCAAACAATGTAATTAATGCAATTGAAGATGGCTTTTCTGAAATTGAGGTTGAGCAACAGGAAATTGATAATGTAAAAGCTGAATGCTTGTTTATCAGAGCAATCGGACATTTTGATATGGTGAGACTTTATGCACAACCATATGCTTATGGTAAAACAAGCTTAGGTGTTCCTGTGATTTTGAAAACAGAAATGGGATTGCCGAAACGAAATACAGTTGAAGAAGTGTATGCACAGGTTGTTTCTGATTTACTGGAAGCTGAGTCGTTAATGTCTCCTTCTTATGTAAGAGATGGTGGAAATGATGAGAGAGCATTTGTTTCACTTCCTGCAGTACAGGCATTATTGGCAAGGGTTTATCTTTATATGGAAGACTGGCAGAATGCTGCAAATTATGCCACTAAAGTTATTAAAAGTGGAAAATTCCAGATGTACACTGCTGCTGAATATACTACGTATGACAATGGTGGTGTATTTGGTTTAGAGGCTGCTAAAGTTCCTGGAGAAGTAATCTTCGATGTTTACGGTTCTGAAGGAAATTCCGGTAATGAGGGATGGGATGTAATTTCATATATGCTTTCACCGGATGGATATGGTGACGTTGGTGCATCTATGGACCTGGTAACATTATATGAGGAAGGTGATGTAAGAGGAAATCTTTTTAGAACTCACCCTGATTATGGTGACGCCCTCTGGTCTTTAAAATACCCCGGTAAAAACGGAAACCTCAGAGAAGATAATGTTCCTGTATTAAGGTTGTCTGAAATGTATTTAATCAGAGCTGAAGCAATTCTGAAAGGAGCAATTGTTTCAGGTGTCACAGCTGTTGATGATTACAATATGATACGTACCAATCGCGGCTTAGCAGCGGCTTCAACAGTGTCAATACCTGATATTTATACTGAAAGAAGAAGGGAGCTTTGTTTTGAAGGTCACCAGTTTTTTGATCTTGCCAGAACTGAACGTAGCCTGGAAAGAACAGATTATGCTGGTTCTATCAACCAAAATGTTGCATTCCCGGATTATAAATGGGCAGCACCTATTCCGTTAGGAGAAATTGATGCCAATGAAAATATGGAACAAAATCCTGGATATTAATAATTAAATTAAGATATGATTATGAAGACTTTAATAAAATATATTTTAATGAGTTTGACAGGCATTGTTCTTTTATCTGCCTGTGAAAACCTTAATCAACCGGCGGAGATTAGTCAGGGAGATGCATTTGTGGCATTTACAATGACTTCTGCAGTGGTTAGCGAGGTTAACAGCGAAATAAATATTCCTGTTAAGGTTTCTGCGTTTAAAGGCGCACAATCAATTGAAGTAACGTTCGATTTTGATACTGCTGGTGTAGCTAATCCGGCTATTGAAGGTGAAGATTTTGTACTGCTGAACAGTTCAAAGAAGTTAACTGTCAGCGATGGATATGGATATGATACGATTAAAATCAAGACCATTGACAATGATCTTTTTACCGGACAGAAAACAGTTAAAATCAATCTTGTTTCCAATTCACTTGGTTATAATTTTGGTGCAGACGATGTACTGGAATTAGGTATCAGGGATGACGACCACCCACTGGGTTGGATGTTAGGTGACTATGATGTTGCTGTAACACAAACAGCAAATGGTAGTAACAGTTTTTCAGCTACAATTGTGCCTGTTGAAGGGGAAACATCGTTAGTTAAGATTTATGGTCTTTGCGGCCCTCCTTACGGACCAACGGCAGAACCTCCAAAAACTGCAGATGACTTTGATTATTCATTGCAGGGAACGGTGAGTGATGATTTTACAACTATTACAATTAAAACAGGTCAGGAATGGGATTCCTGGGGTTACGGTCCAACCAGTTTTACTGCATGGCAGGATGATAATGGTGAACTGGATGAAGTTGAAGAACTGGTAGGAACTATCAGTACTGATGCTGGTGTTGTTATTACATTCAGCCAACAGTTTACATTTATGATTACAAGTGGCAATAACGAAGGTCTTGGATTACAATGGGCATGGAATGATGATGCTGAAACCAACAGTCCTACTGCTATTCTGACATTGAAATAGTAAAACATTATGTTATTATTCAAAATGCAAACAATAAAAATGAACATGATGAAAAAAATATTTATAAATATAATGGCAGTTCTCTTCCTGGGTGTTTTATTTACCGGATGTGAGAACTGGGAACAATATGATAGCATATCTGTTACGCCAGCTCCATCATTATCACTGAACCTGGTTTCAGTAATGGACTCTAGTGTATCAGTTACAATGCAGTCGAGTGCTGCTGGCTATCTCACATTTTTGATAACCGCTGATACAGCAATGACTACCCCTGACGGAACTGATTTACTGGTTGGTAATTCTTCAGGTCTGGAGGAAATTAATGTAAAAGTGGCTGCTTCTCAGACAGTGGAATACACTTTTATGAGTGGTCTAGAACAAAATACACCATATTTGGTGTACGCAGTTTCATCAAATGCCGATGGTGTTGTTAGTGATGTGAAAAGGCTGGAAGTATTAACAGATGATAATTACAAACCTGTACTTGTTTCTGTTTCTCCATCAAGATCATCTACTGCAAGTCAGGAAAATTCATTTTCTGTTGATCTTACATTCTCAGAACCTGTGCAGCTGGTTGATGCTTCAAAATTCAGTTTCACATATTACTATGACGATACAGTGGTTACAGTGATGCCTGAAGATATTTCCGTTGATGGTGACGTTGTTACTGTATCTCAAAGCAGAACGCCTTATGATGGTGAATATGTTTTCCTTTCATGGGAAGCTGGAGCGGTATCCGATTTTCTTGCAGGATCACCCAATATGGTTGATGCCAGGGTAAGCGGCGTTATTGATGGAGAACTGGCCGGTTTATACTGGAGAGTTCAGCATGTTCCTTTCGATATGGGTAACGGCGGTTTTATTCCGGAAACAGGTACAGCAGTTACAGATAACGGTTTCGATATAATGTATGTATTCCCGTTTGAAGTTTCTCTTAGTGAAGACTATGAAGCAGGAATGGTAAATGTTACGTTCTGGAGAGAAGGTAAATCTGTAAATCTCGAAATTCCTGCGGATTATCTGGCCGTTGATGGTGATACCCTTTTCATTAGTCTGACTGAAGCAGCTGAATATGGCGACTGGGTGTCTGTTAATATGGAAGAAGGTGTTGTTCAGGATATGTATGGAAATCCAAATGCAGCATTTGAAAGCGGAAGTGATTTTGGTGGACACTGGTTGGTATCTTATGGCAGGGACATTAATGTTCTAGCGGGTTCTTATAAAGTTTCAGGTACAGAATATTTCTCTGACGCTGCTGAGGAATACGATGTAAAAATTGAGATTGATCTTGTAAATGCTGGTCAGGTACTGATAACAGGTTTATTCGGATCAACCGATACAATTGTTGGTACATTTAACTCGGATTTCTCAACACTGACTGTAATGGACGAGGAGAGTCTTGGGGAAGTTAATGGAGCCGGATCAGATGTCGTATTTGCAAATCCATTCGGAGATGGTATGTCTGTTGGTTTTGTTGATGCTTCCGGAAATACATCAATGCCTATCGGAGCTTATGATTATGCAGCAGGTGGATGGTTTAAAGCAATGCTTTCATCCACATGGACAAAACAGTAGTAAAATTTATTAATTAATATTAAAGGGACCCTGATTAATTTCTGGGTCCCTTATTATTTGAACAACTTTTTGTATATTGTTGTTAGAAAGAATTGTATGTCAGATATGAAGCGAGTATATTTAATATTATCAGGATTGTTAGTGCTTATCTCCGCATTTTCAGCGAAGGTAAACAGGGAAGTTGCATCTGATGTAGCCATGAAGTACATGACCGGAAAGTTTGGTTCAAACTTCCAGGTTGAGCGTATTTATGAAATAACAAATGAAAACAGTGCTACACAATATGTTATTAATCTGGCGCCGGAAGGATGGATTGTTATTGCCGCAGACGACAGAGTAAAACCGGTTTTGGCATATTCTGATGAAGGAACGTTTAATTTGTCTGATAACCTGTCTCCGGAAGTTAAATACTGGATGAATGAATATAAAGGTCAGATTACTTCTGTAATTCGGGATAACAGCAAACCTAAAAACGCTGAATGGGATAAATTACAGCATGATGGTTATTCAACAACCCGTTTGAAATCTGTTCAAACTGCTGTTTCCCCAATACTGGATATAAAATGGGATCAGGGAAGTGGTTGGAATGCTTTATGTCCGAAAGATGATGAGGGACCTGGTGGACACGCTTATGTAGGGTGTGTGGCTGTTGCCATGGCACAGGCCATGTACAGTGTGAAACTGGATGCCCCTTTGGCCGGTGAACACAGGTATACACACGATAAATATGGATCGATATATCTGAATTATGCAACGAAGGATCCATTTGACTGGGACGCGATGTCAAAAACTTCCGCTAACGCTGAAAATCAGAGATTACTTTATTACTGCGCTGTGGCTGTAAGCATGGATTTTGGTCCCGATGGATCCGGTTCATACTCAAACAGGATTGTTAGTGCGCTAAAGGAACATTTTGGTTACTCCGGGGATGTTAAGTATTATGAACGTTTTGATGATGATAATGAATGGAAAGATCTTATCAAATCGGAACTGGATAAGGGGCATGTACTTGTCTATGCCGGTGATCCCGGGACAGGTGAGGCAGGGCATTGTTTCAATATAGATGGATATGATATCAATGATTACTTTCATTTTAACTGGGGATGGAGCGGAAGATATAACGGTTATTATTCAATTGAAAACATAAACCCGGGTACGTATAAGTTTAATGTAAATCAGGATTTAATCGTTGGAATTGCCGAAACGTATTATGGACCTACGGATATTACGTTATCATCAAGTGAAGTTGATGAGGGCTTACCCGTTGGAAGTTTTGTTGGAAAAGTGACAGTTAAGGATAATTCTTCTATTGATTTGTTTACCTATACCCTTGATGGAGGACCTAAATTTCCATCCGGGGTCAAAGAAGCCGCTTTTTACATTGAAAATGATAGTCTTAAAACCAAACAGGAGTTTGATGCATCTGTTAAGAATGAATATATTCTGAATATTCATGTAAAGGATCTGCAACAGTACACCTATTCCAAGGAGTTTATTATTAAGGTTCTTCCTGCATCCAATACTGCAACACCAATTCAAAAAATCCCTTCAGATGATGTGAACGTTTATTACAGTAGTGTTCTTAAGAGTATTGTTGTTGAGAACCAGGATAATACAGGTCATGTTAAACTTGATATCTTTGATTTAAATGGGAAGATGATTCGTTCTGAAGAAATTACAGGAAGAGGAACTGTAGATGTTGGTTCCGGCTCCAGGGGTTTATATATTCTAAAAATAGCTTCTGATAACGGTAAGCCACTGTTTAAAAAAATACTTATTAATTAAGAGAATTGATAAAACTGAATAGTTTAATAAGATCCGGTTCATTTTTGAACCGGATCTTATTATTTTTAATATAAACTGCTACTGTTTTTTTGTTGTCTCTCAAATATCTGTTTAAAGCCCGTTTATTTAATGGTATCAGTGACTTACTGTTTTCCGGACCGGTAAAATAGAATCTTTTCAATATGCGAAAAGCTTTTCCATTTTCATCATTATCAAATGTGGTATAGGAATTATTTCTTCCCTGTACAATATTTATACCCGATGTATTTTGTTTAGAAGCGGATGATCCTGGTTTGCCATAATCATTTGCTGATTCAGATATATCAAAACTGTTTCCGTAGATTTTTTTATAGAGGTTAAACTTATTATGCCGGTTTAGCTGCATATAATATGCTTCATTAAAAGGAACAAAAGTGTATTTTTTAAATGACACTTTTACAATACTTTTTTTATTGACTAGCGTAAGAAGATTTTCGTTGTTAAGAAACTGGATTTCACCATTAAGAAGGTTGAAGTTTGCTGTGATCTTATTGGTTCCTGCAAAAGTTGATAATACAGAACATTCGCTGAATTCTTCAAAAAGAAATGGCCAGCCCGTGTCTGGTTTTTTATTTAGTTCCTGACCAGCAATACTTAATGAAAATAAGATTAACACAAGAGTCAGATCGATTCTTATATGCATCTTTATACCAGTTGTTTAATCTTTCTAATTTGCTAGTCCTTTACCATGGTATTGATGAATTTGCTAAATCGCTTTAAATCAGTATCATCTTTCAGACTTATTTTTTCTGATTTTAAATATGCCGATATCTCACCTTTATTTTTACTGAATGCCTTTAAGATATTTTTCTTTTTTAATGGAGTGAGTTCAGAATCATTTGCCTGTTTGAAATAATACTGCTCATTTACCCGGAATGTTTTTCCTTTATCTCTGTCAAGTGTCAGTTGTTGCATATTCATGTTGTTAACGCCTCCGATATTTAAGTCGGTTTGTTGTTTTACCGAAGCTGTTGTTGTTGATGAACCGTATGCACCTTTACTCTCCATAATATCATTAAAATTACCCTTTTCTTTTTTCAAAATTTTAAAATCCGAATTAGCATCACCAATTACGATCAGAAATCTTTTATCATCCGGAATTAATGTGTATGATTGAAATCTGACATGTAAAATATCATCAGGATTTGATAGCGTTTTAATCTGGTCTTTGTCCATAAATTGCAACTCTTCACTTAGTAAATTGTAATTTGCATTTACTTTACTGATATTACTATCCTTATGTGCAATAATACATTCAGAAAAATCATTGAACAGATAAGGCCAGTTTGAGTTAGGCGCGTTATTTAATTTTTGGGCTGTTAAGGAAACCGTAGCTATTAAGAGCATTGCTGAAATTATAACCTGCTTTTTCATATTATTCAAATTTTATATTAGTTTTTCCAATATTAAGTAGTCCATCGGTTATCTGTGGGTTTCTTCCTGCACTTTTAAAGTATACACCTGTATGAGGTCTCAGATTTTTACTTTTTGTCTCTGTTAAGGGTTCACCGGTAATTAGACTTACAGCTTTGGCAATCATCTGATCCCTGGTGTCTCCTAAAGGATACTCAATGTAATCTTTAATCTCATAATCCGGCGAAAGTCCATCTTCAAAATCTGTCAAACCATCTGCATTTGAGTATTTTAATACTATAGGTTGCAGTGCCCAGATTGAGTCATCATCAGGAATAGTTATAGAAGCTGCATATTTACCATGTGTACTCTCACCAATTGTTATAACATCCATATATGGTTCCAGTCCGGTAATGGTTAGCTCGCTGGCTGATGCTGTGCCCCGGGTCGTCAGAATATATATCCGGGGAAGGTTCATATTGATTTTTGTGTCATTGATGAAGTTGATGTATAAGTTATAATCTGCTTCTAAATCTGTGTATGCCTGCTGCACATAGCTATTCCAGTTAAAATTAACGAGTCTTTTACTACTTGTGACATCAGATTCAGGAACAATACTACTGCATAAATAATTTGCTGCACCAAGATCTCCTCCGGGATTGTAGCGTAAATCCAGAATTAATTCCTTAACATTATTCTCTTTGAATTTGGTGAAGACTTCATCCAGCTTATCGTTGAAATTACTAATAAAACCTACATAAGCAAGATAACCTATTGATTTACCTGAAAACGTATATATGGTATCTTTGACTACCGGATTTTCATCAATATACTGAGAACTAACACTTATTGTTTTTTCGGAATTTGTATATCCCGTACCTGTGTAATCCAAATATCCTAAGGTTTGATTATCCGTGTAGAATAATAAATCGATATAGTTATCATTGTTTAATACCTGTCCGTTCACACTTCCGATAATATCACCCCTTTTTATACCTGCACTTGCTGCAGGAGTATTAGGATATACAAATTCTACATATCCAACAACATCTTTCTGTTCAGCATCCTTGTAATAAAGAGCAAGAGAATAGCCCATTGCTTTTTCTCTCCCCTGAAAACTATTTATAAGCTCCCGGTAATTATCTGTGATAAAACTCCATTTATCTTTTGCTGTATATAAGAGCGAATTGAAATAGGTAGTGGGATCAATATCTGTTCTTTCATAGGAGGGCATATTACTGGTCCACAGATACCATGTGTTCATTTCTTGCCATATCCATTCATTTACAGAGGCTACCTTTTCGTCAAGTTTATTTTTATTACACGAGGTTGCCACAAATAATAATGATAAAACAGGTATTATAAAATATTTAATTTTCATGATTTAAAATTTTTCGCGAACTAAATTACAAAAAAAATGCAATTAACGAAGTTAAATAAGGTGAAGCAAAAGTCATGCCTGTTTGTAAGATTTATAAGGATGGTTAAATTTGTCACAATAATCTTAAAATAAGTTCTTTTCATGCAAGAACCGGTTATAGAATTCGCAAAAGAAATACGGAATGCTGTTCCTGATTTGATGTTGGGTGATATCGTATGTGCCGTAAAAAACACGGAGTTTAATCCCGAACTGTGGAACGAAATACAGGATTATGCTTCTGAGTTGAGAACAAGACTAAGAATAGAGGATGTGAAGAATATACCGTCAATTCATGCTACACGTTTTGCTTACAAAGCATGCGGCAAAGATCCCAACAGATACCGGCCATCTGCTGAACAGTTGCATCGCCGGATTCTACAGGGAAAGGACCTTTATCAGATTTCAACACTGGTGGACCTTATCAATATGGTTTCCCTCAAAACAGGCTATTCAATTGGTGGTTTTGATTATGATTCTGTTGCTGGTAAACTGCAATACGGTATCGGTATGCCGAATGAAAAGTATGAGGGAATTGGTAGGGGAGAACTTAATATTGAAGGTTTACCGGTATTAAGAGATGAACTTGGTGGAATAGGAACACCTACCAGTGATGAGATGAGAACCAGAATCAGGATTGATTCAAGGTATTTGCTCATGAACATTAATGCATTTGACGGGGATTCTGAGAAGTTAAAGAATGCTGTAGACTTATCAGTATCACTTCTGGAAAAATACGTATCTGCTGAAATATACTTTATAACGGTAAACCGTTAAAGCTTTCTAACTGAAGAAATAACGGAAAACAGGTATGTTCACTTTTATGGTTTTCCGTGAAAAATAATATAAAAAAAGGTTGTAAGTTTGGAATATCAATTAACACCAGATACCCTATACTTAAATGTAATAAAAGCGCCACCAGTAAGTGATGGCGTTTTTATTTTTATTCATAATGCTTAATTGCAGTCCTGATCGTATCCGTCACTATTCCAGCAATGCCAGTCTTCATCGTTAAAGAATGATGGTGATTTTACCTGACCATCAAATACGGAACGATTCCACCGAATGTTGACATCTACAAAATCTGATACCTGATCATTAAAAATATGGATGTCATAATAGGCGTTGTAGTATTCCTGTGTTCGGCCATGGTGTATATATGCTCCTGAATTCTTTTCCGGTTGTCTTTCATCATTTAATTCGCGTACAATGGTGAACTGTATGTCACCAACCTCATCGTCTTCGTATTTCCAGTCAATACGCAGCATCTTTTCAGGGAATTCATTATTCCGGTTTAAAACCCAATAGCCGCCGCTTCTGTCTGTTGCCGATTTTCCGCTGTACCACATAAATTCATTAAATGCACCGATTCCTGTTTTTGTAATATACATTTTCCACTCCACGGAATCCGTTATAATTTCTCCTGTTAACCTTGCGGTATACGCTCCGCTGAAGCCTTCAACAGTGTAAGTCCATTCCCACATTTTTTCACCTGTTTTGACTGGAATATGGCTGAATGCAGTTTTGAAAGACGCGACCGGCACGGCAAGATTTACATAAAGAACGGTGTTCCAGAATGCAATGTTTAATCCGGCATATGCATGATTTATAATTGTTCCTTCTGTTATTTCTGCTGATTTTGTTGATGTAAATGAACTGAAATCCATTTCCATACTATTTTCCGGTGGCAGAACCAAAGCATCTTCCTTTTTAGTACAGGATGCTATGATAAGCGCTAACAATAAAAGTAATGTTAATTTTTTCATGACACGACGTATTTATTGATATTAATTTAAACAAAATTAATAAATAATTTACAATAAAACTAGTGGTCTGTCAGAAAAGGTTCGCCGTTTATGGAGATCAGAGTTTTTAATTTAGTATCAATGATCTGGTTTTTTTGAGTTGCCCGTGCACTGATAACAGGAATGTAATGCTCTCCGTATCCATTAAATCCTTTATTTGAGCTTGTCTCTGTTAAAACTTTTTCTGTTTTGCCGATAAAACGTTTCAGGTAATTCAATTTGTTTTCATCGGATAAGTCACGAATAATCTTACTGCGTTCTTCTTTTAATTTTTCGTTAACATGATCCTCCATGCGATCCGCACGGGTTCCGGTCCGCCGGCTGTATTTAAAGGTGTGAATATGACTAAATTCTGCCTGACGGGCTACGGCGACTGTTTTTTGAAAATCTTCCTCATTTTCGCCTGGAAAGCCAACGATGATATCTGTCGTGAAATTGAAATCCGGATATTTTGTTTTAAACGATTCTATCACTCTCATATATGTGGATATATCGTACATTCTGCGCATCCTGAGTAAAACCTTATCTGAGCCACTTTGTAAGCAGAGATGGAGGTGGGGCATCAGTTTTTCGTGCTGGAACAGATTAGCAAACCGTTCTGTAAAGCCATCCGGTTCCAGTGATGAAATTCTGAGTCGAAAGTCTTCCGGCATATCCAGAATTTTTTCGATCAGATCTTCAAAGGTATTTCCTTCATATGAATATCGGCCAATATTGACGCCGGTCAGCACAATTTCTTTAAACCCGTTTTCCAGATTTTGTCTGATGTTATCAATAACTTTTTCAGGTGCGCGGCTTACAGCTCTTCCTCTTACCGCAGGAATGATACAAAAGGTACACATGTTGTCACATCCATCCTGTATTTTAATCATGCTTCTGGTGTGAAACATCTGTTGGGCTGAACCATATGAAAAGGTATCCGGTTTCAGGTATTGCTCAGGAAAGATTTCACCTCTGAAATGTGCATCAAGCAAATTGGGAATGCTGGTTTTATTTTCATTTTTAACCAGGTATGAAATTACATCTTTCTCTTTTAAGCGTTCTTCATGATTATTGACCATACATCCGGTTACTACCAGTACAGGCTTATTTTTGTGTTTGCCTGCACGATTAATGTAATAGCCTGATTTCTGGTCACTCTGCCCTGTTACAGTACATGTATTGATGACATAGGCATCTGCAGCATGATTAAAATCAACCACCTCATATCCTTTTTCATTGAATGCCGTGGCCAGTGCTTCTGTTTCATACTGATTCAGACGGCATCCAAGTGTTTTGAATGCTACTTTCTTCTGCATTGTGTTTGGTTTGATCCGGATGTCCTATCCGGCAATAAGTGCATTTATTAGTTCTCCTTCAATTGAGAAAGCCCTGGAAGATGTTACTTTAACGGTAACGATAGAACCGATCATTCCCGGATCATCTTCTTTTATCTGGACATTGATTTTTCCCTCTGTCAGTCCGGTCATGTATCCCTCCCTGCGATGTTTTCCGGTAATCAGAACATCAACAGATTTACCTTCAAGCGATTTATTGTACGTTTCACTTACCTGTTTCAAATCTTCAGATAACTGATGAAGTCTTTGTTTTTTTATATCAAGCGGGATGTCGTCCTGCCATCTGGAGCTAACAGCTCCCGGACGCGGTGAATACATGGCAATATAAGCCATGTTATATTGAAATTCTTTAAGAATTGCACGGGTGTTTTCAAACTGTTCATCTGTTTCACCCGTAAAGCCAACGATAATATCCGTAAATAATGTTGCCTGCGGGATAACCTTTTTTATTTCATTCACCAGTTTCCTGTATTCTTCCACACTGTGCTTTCGGTTCATTTTAATTAAAACCTTGTCATCGCCTGACTGGACCGGTAAATGTACCTGTTTGGCAAGACACTTATATCTGGCCATAACATGAAAAACATCAGCTTGCATATCCCTTGGATGCGGAGATGTAAAATAGACCCAGAATTTTTTGCCGGATGCATCTCCCATTTTACCAATTTCTTCCAGAAGCTGAGCAAAGGACAATTCATCTCCTTTTTTGTCAAGACCATATGAATTGACATTCTGTCCCAGAATTGTGATCGATTTGTAATTATGGTCTATTAAATATTTTACTTCATCGAGTATTTCCTGCGATGGTCTGGATACCTCCCGTCCCCGTGTATATGGTACAGCACAGAAAGTACAAAACTTGTCGCAGCCATTCTGAATCGGTACAAAGGCTTCATATGCAGACTTATAGTTCGGTTCGATATGCCAGAATGTGGAGAGATTGTTATTGACTTTGAATGCAAAGTTTGTATTTAAACTTGCAGGTGTAACAATTCCATATTGTGAAATAATTTCAGGAAGCTTTGGAAGCTCACTCATCTGGAAGACAATATCGAAAAGATTCAGGAATTTCTCCTTGTCAGAAGGAAGTATACAGCCTGATATAAAAGTGATCAGGTTTTTGTGGTTCTTCCACTTGTTCCATTTATGTATCCTTGAATAGACCTTGTCAATTGCTTTTTGTCTGACAGAACAGGCCAGAATTCCTATTACCTGGGCATCCTCTTCCTTATCCGTCCATTGATAGCCCATCTCCTCAAATACTGCCGTGACCCTTTCACCATCGGAAAGGTTCATCTGACAACCCAGCGTTTCTAAATGAAATTTCATTATACGTTAAAATAATCTGTAAAAGACACAGACGAAATTATTGGTGTTTGTTTTCTATGATAAATTAAAAAAGTGTTATCCGTCACCTCAGATCAAAAATACACTTCTGTGTGAATCTGTTCCTGGCTTACGCCCTTATCTTTAAGGATATCAAATACGTCGTAAATCATATTTGAATTGCCACATAAAAAGTATTCAGAGTTTTTATCTGCACCATGTCTGCTGAGGTAATCTGTTACCCGACCGTAAAAGTCCCCTTCAGATTCCCTTGATGTACATTGTATATAGCGGTAAGGATGATAAGCATGCCGGTCGAACGACTCAAAACTGTATTTTACGCCATGCAATACCATGTAATCCAGTTTGGGATTGCTCCTTATTAGACTGTGGCACGGTGAAATGCCGGTTCCCGATGCAATAAAAATTATTTTTTTGTCCCGGGGAGTGCCATTCAAAATGAAATGTCCATATGGTCCCTCTATCTCCACCTCATCTCCGGGCTTTAAGCGATGTAGTTTTTTTGACACATCGCCTTCGAGAACTTCTTTGACCAGAACTTCAAGGTATTCATCATTTTCACCACTGTAGATTGAGTATTCTCTTTTCTGAATGTCGTCTTTTTTGCCTAAAGCCAGATATTGTCCGGACTGAAATGTAAATCCGTTCCGTTCAACCCTTAAAACATAAACAGTATCAGTAATTTCCCTTACTTCAATTACGTTATGCAAACTCCCTTTGTTCATCTGTTTTTAATTATTATTTAGACTACATCTAAACATTTGGCAAAAGTAATTGTTCAGACTCATAAATGCAAGTTGAGTAGCATTTTAAACCAGTTTTAGAAAACAGAGATGAGCTTAAAAAACGATACAATACGCCTTCCAAGATGGATGAAGGTGCCTATGCCCAAAGGGACAAATTATTCTCAGGTAAAAAACCTGATTCGCGAACATGATTTACATACCATCTGTACCAGTGGTAATTGTCCCAATAAAGGTGAATGCTGGAATGCAGGAACTGCTACATTCATGATTCTTGGTGATAAATGTACCAGGAATTGCCGGTTTTGTTATGTGGACCTGCAAAAACCGGATGAGGTGGACTGGGCTGAGCCATTGCGTCTGGCAAAAAGTATTCAGACCCTAAAACTGAAGCATGCTGTTATTACTTCCGTAGCTCGGGATGATCTGAAGGATGGTGGCGCAGAGTTCTGGGCACAGACTATCCGTGCAGTGAAACATCATAATCCTGGTTTAACCATGGAGGTTCTCATTCCCGATTTTGATGCCAAACCGGAATTGCTTGATATTGTGATCAAAGAAAAACCGGAAGTTATATCCCATAATATAGAAACTGTTGAACGTATTTCTCCGCACATCAGAAGCAAAGCTACCTACGAAAGGAGTCTGCGCGTATTGCGGTATATCGCTGATTCGGGATTAATTGCAAAATCAGGCCTGATGCTAGGGCTTGGTGAGACCGAGGAAGAGGTTATGCAGGCATTGCATGACATGCGGGAGTCTGGTGTTAACGTTGTGACAATCGGACAGTATCTGCCGCCATCGGAAAGGAATACCAAGCTGGTGGAATATGTAACACCTGAGGTATTTAAACACTATGAAGAAGTTGGCCTGGCAATGGGTTTCAGACACGTGGAAAGCGGACCGCTGGTGCGCTCTTCCTATCATGCAGAAAAGCATGTTTTATAAAATCAGAAGCTGTATTTAAAGCGAATATTAACCAAGTGTCCGATATTACCGAATTCGGCATCTGATGCGCCGTCAAATAGCTGTCCGATAAAGGAAAAATCAACATTCTGTGCCATGTTCCATGTTACGGAGGGGCTAAGGAAGAATGAACCATCAATGGGATTGATCATCCCGGACAAATCTGCATTAACAATAGGCGATAGGGGATAGCTGACCTGTCCGAAAAGAGACCAGCGCGCAAAGGATAATGTTTTCGGTGATAAATCCGTATTCAGTAGATAGTTTATATCCCCAAAAGAGCCCGTCCTGCCTTTGGAATTGTATAACAGTGCGGTGTGTACATAGAGACTGTTCGAAAACATATAGTCCAGGCTTATTGATCCTACAAACTGTTGTGCTGCAGATCCTGCAGAGTCCGGAGTGTAAAAAAAAGTTCCTTCGCCACGAAAACCTGCACCGTTGATGTCACCTGACCAGCCTCCACCCAACACAAGGTCCTGTCGCATTTTACCACTCAGGATCTGGAAATCGTAATTTAAGGCATTGAACCGGTACAAACCGGCTATGGACATTTTTTTGAAATTCTCCTCCATTTGGTATACCAGTTCAATTGAAGAAGCATAGCTGGTATAGTACTGAACCCGAACGGCATCAATGCCCGGCCGCTCTTCATAATCAAAATCGAAAAACGAAAAGGCATTAAAAATATCGTTTGGATTCCATACCAGGTTAACACCCCAGTTAATACGCTGTCTGCCGACTGTTACCTGCCAGTTCCCCCGGGAGTAATCCAGGTATAGCCGGTCAAGTGTAGTGTTTAGTATAAAATCAGGTGACTGGTCAATAACATTCCATGACATTTTGAAATAACCGTTGTCAGCTTTCATGATATTGGCATAATTAAAGCCTGAACCTATGGCGTACGAATCCCCGAGTTTAAGGAAGTCTCCCCATGTAAGACGGTTACGCATACCGGCATGGATAGTGAGGTATTCGTTGGCATAATAGTTGAAATTCAGCCGGTTATGAATCAGGCTGTTGGAAATTAAAGGAATGTCTTTAACTTTCCACAGGGTCTGCATATCCTTCAGATAGCCGTTTACTGTAAATTGCTGTGCTTTAATGATGCTGAATGGCAGGATCATCAGCACAATTATTGGTATAATCCGGTTATTGAACGTTGTTTTCACAAACACCTGGTATTTTATTTTTCCATATAAGCACCGGCCATATCCATTACACACATATGTCCATAATATGGGTGTGGTCCGTAAGCCACTCCAATAGCTGAAAAAGCATCGTTCATAATGTTTTTTCGGTGACCCCGACCCGGAACACCATCATCAATAAGCAGGGAGAGGACGATCCATCTTGCCGTGTTGTTGCCATAATCCACATTTTCTGCTGCTGTTTTCTGCCATTCACCATAGCGTTTCATTCGTTCAAACGGATTTGTGCCATCCCCGCCGGTATGGCCTACCTTGCCGGATTTCCCCTGATCGCGCATCAGGTCCTGCGAGGATCGTGTAAGTCCTTTTGAAGGATAAAGAACATCAACGGAATCCGCTTCATTCAATGCGTCCACACAGTCCAGCAGGGCGGATTTTCCTTCGGCTGTTATGACCGGAACCTGTCCGGGATACCTGAAGTAGAGACCTTCGTAAAACTGTAATAACGGCTTTACATATATTTCTGCGTACTTCTTTGGGTGGGTCCTTACCATGTTAATTTCAAGGATCACTTCTTTTTCGAGCTCCGATAAGTATTTTGCCGGTTCAGCTGTGTTCAGCTTTTTGATATCCCAGGTTGCCCTGGAGTTAACCTGTGCAAAAAATGAATCGGAAGGCATTAAAATTGACATCATAATGATTAGGGTTTTTGTTATGTTACTTCTACTTTTTTTCATCGCTTACAATCTTCCCGTCGTCCAGAACAATAACACGCCGGGCTTTGTCAACCACACGCTGGTCGTGTGTACTGAATATAAACGTTATATTTTCATCTTTATTTAACTTTTCCATGATTTCCAGTAAATTTCTGGTGGATTCTGAATCGAGGTTCGCTGTTGGTTCATCCGCAAGTACAAATTTGGGTTTTGAAGCCAGGGCTCTGGCGACGGCTACACGTTGTTGCTGACCACCGGACAGCTTATTCGGTCTGCTATCCAGGCGATCACCGAGGCCAACGGCTGAAAGCAGTTCCTGTACTCTTTTGTCACGTTCCTCTTTGGGTTTCTTTTGCAGATGCATGACAAATTCGGTATTTTCTTTTGCGGTCAGAACCGGAATAAGATTGTATGCCTGGAACACAAAGCCAATATTACGTAACCTGAAATCCACCATTTGCGATGGTGACAGACTTCCAATATCAGTACCGCCAATTCTGATATTACCGCTTGTGGGTTTGTCAAGCCCTCCCAGCATGTTCAGAAAAGTGGTTTTTCCGGATCCGGAGGGCCCGACGATCGCTGTAAATTCACCTTCCTCAATCTCAAGGTCGACACCTCGTACGGCGTGAACCTTGATTTCTGAATCATTGTATATTTTTTCGAGTTTCTTTACTTCAATTACTTTCATGACCAGTGATTTAAAGGTGTTACATATCTATTCTTAAGGCATCTGCCGGTTTTAGCTTAAGGGCTTTGCGCGCAGGCATAACTGAAGAAAGGATTGCTGTAAGGATTACCATAAGGGTAATGCCAAAGAAAAAATGCCATTCAATGCCCGGATAAATGACTGCTGCCCAACCCATGGCCTCCATACCCTCACCAACACTGCTGAGATTGATGCCTGTTCTTCCTGTAATATAAATAACTACCGCTCCAAGGATCATTCCGGCGATGGCGCCTACCAGTGTTAGAAAGATGGTTTCCAGCATAATCATGCTGAATACTTTTCGTTTGTTCATTCCGATGGCCAGAAGCATACCCAGTTCTTTCAATCGCTCAAGTATGGCCATCAACATGGTATTAATGATGCCAAAGGCCAGGGCAAAAAGGATAAATCCCATAATTATGTAATAGTAAAAATTCATATACTGAGAAAGCATCCCTGCATCGGGCGCCAGTTCTTTCCAATCCAGAATGCTCAGATCACTGAATTTATCCGTTAATGCATTTTTAAACTGTTTCAGATCGTTACCATTGTTAAGTATAACGGCTGTCTCGTGAAAAACGTTACTGTTAAAACCTGCTAAATCTAAAAGATCGTCATACCGCACATAGGCATTCATCTGATCGAACATGGTGTTTGTGGTTTTGTAAATGCCGCAAACACGGAAAGCCTGATAAACCATCTGGCCATCTTCCCCTGTGAATGTGAATACAATTTTTGTTCTAAGCCTGTAATGCCGTGATGTTTCAGTAATAACCCTCCCGAATTTATTCTGATCCTTCTTTGATAAAATCTCTTCCAGCTTACTTTGAAACAGTTTTTTTGTATTATATCTGGTGCCTTTTATGGTTTCAAGAATTGAGATTGCAGATGGTGGTACCTCCAGTTTATTCAGGCTGTCAAGCACTTCATCTGTTACAGTATAGGTTTTAATCCTGAGCTGTTCAGCTGTTTTATCACTGATCACCACCCTGTTTTTCTGATCCGGTTGCAGAAATGTTCCGCCGTCAGGCTGAATTTTCTGGTAAATGTCTGATACAGCTTCCTCATCCCGGAGATGGACACCCTGAAGTTTTAACCCCGTATTTCCTAAAGAGGTGGAAGCCATAGCCATAATTTTTAATCTGTTGGAATAAGCTTTTACTTCCGGCGAATTCTGTAAAAACTGTATGAGCTTATCCGGATGAGGCACAGTGTATTTGAGTTCCTCATTGATGAGATAATTTTTATTGTGAATCTGAAGGTGTGAAACTTCAGTGAAGATGGCAGATTTGATGCGTTGGTCTACCCAGCCTTTCATCAGACCGGCAGTAAAAACGCCTGCGATGGTTCCGATGGTAACTGCAATGATGACTACCAGGCTTCTTCGCTTACTGCGCCATACGTTTTTCCATGCTATTGACCAGATCATCTTTTCCTGTTTAATTTCTTAATGCTTTTATGGTGTCCAGTTTTAGGATACTTCTTACCGGGAACCAGCATGCCAGAACTACCATAATTATGATAATGATGCCCTGCATGTAAAAGTATTGTCCAAACCATTCCATGGGCATCACCGGATCCCATCCCATATCCTCCAGCATTTTTGCCATATCACCTCCAAGTTGAACCGGATGGTAATAGCCGGTTAAAATAACCGGAATACTGGCCAGCATGCCGGATGCTGCACCAATAAATCCCAAAAATGCCATTTCGAAGGCCAGAATTCCCGCCAGTTTGGATCGTTTCATGCCAATGGCTACAAGCATGCCGAACTCCCGTTTGCGTTCAGCCACCATCATGAGTACCGTTCCGAAAATGCCAAAAAACACTATAGCATACAGAATGCCCAGCATGATCTGCCCGCTTACGTTGTCACCTTCTATCTGTTGCTTGATGACCGGTATGAGCTCTTCCCAGTTTTTAACCACATAATTCTTTTTACCAATTTTTTCCTGAATAGCCAGCTGAGTCTTCTTCATCTCATCAGGATCCTTTAGGTTGATCGCCAGTGATGTTATATTTCCCTGCATCCCGAGGAAAGAATTGGCCTCTTTAAGGCTCATGTAAATCAGTTTATTATCCAGATCGGGAGAGGGAATACTTACAATCCCGCGTACCGGATAGACGCCAGCGGCACTTACTCCGTGATAACCCTGACCAAGCAGTACAACGGTATCTCCAACAGTGGCCTTCAGGTATCTTGCTAATCTGTCTGAAAGTAAAACTCCATTGTCCTCCTCTGTCAGATAGGAAGATTTGAAAGCTGTGGTTCCGGTGATGATATGCAGGTACTTTTTGATGTCTTCCTTTGAAAGCTGAAGGTCAAGTTCAATTCTTGAGGTTGTGGCATAAGAGTGATTTTTAAATTTTGCAATGTTTTTTTTGAGGTTATCAGGGAGCTGTTCTGTTTGCATTAGTTTGTTTACGGCATCAGGGGTGAAGCGATAATGAACCAGTTTTTGTTTCGGATTCGATAGTAATAATTCCTTTTCTGGTGAAATACCGATCAGCATAACCCCTTTGGACTGTGTGCCGTTTGAGGCCAGTGCAAACGATTCAATACGCGGTACGGAGGTCTGAACGTTCTCTATGCGGTTGATTTCATCGGCCAGGGTATCGGTATAGGTAAAAGAGTGATTGATGTTTGGATCGTTGAAATATTCCGGCTGCTGTATCTGCAGATATCCGGAGAATGATTCAATGCTTTGCTTAATCATATGGCCGTAGGTTCCCAGCTGAAATGAACGCATTACAATGGCAATAAATATTGAAAAAAAGATGGATGTGGCAGTAATCATGGTCCGCCGTCTGTTTCGCCATAAATTTCGCCATGCCAGT
This sequence comes from Quyinboa sediminis, assembly GCF_042219855.1. Taxonomy (NCBI): domain Bacteria; kingdom Pseudomonadati; phylum Bacteroidota; class Bacteroidia; order Bacteroidales; family Quyinboaceae; genus Quyinboa; species Quyinboa sediminis. The sequence continues at coordinate 56,153 of NZ_JBHJHP010000003.1, forward strand.
TTTATTATGTCATTCATAAATGATCATTTTATAATGTCACCTGATGCGTTTCATGTTTTGCTGAGAGAAAAAGTTGTTTTGAATCGGAATGTTGAATTCAATTTTTGTCAGTTCGACTACGGTTTTCTGATTGTCCTTGTCGGCCGGAATAATCTCAAAGCGGGTTGGGATAATACGACCGTCCATTTCCTTAATGTCGTATGCCAGTTCACTTCTTACCAGGTAGTTGTCTTCATCAAAATACTCCGTTTTCATCTGCAGATATTCTTTTTTTGATATCCATTGTACTACTTTACCCCATACAACAGCCGCATCAGGATTTGGAATCATTTCTATCCTGTAGCAGGCATGATTGTCAATGGTATCTTCACCAATTATATTGTGGGAATAATCCACTACGATGGAGGATTCCTTTAATATATCATCATTCGTGTAATCAGATCCCATCCAGCCCTGCGACATCATGGATGGTGGCAGTTTAATTAAGCGGCTTATTTTAGGATTCCAACTCCACATCTCATTGCCTTTTTTCATAAAAGCCTGTCCTTTTTCCTGTGCCGGGCCGGTGATGTATGTCAGTGAATTCTCTGTCCCTTCTGTCCAGCTCTTAAATTCAATAGTGCGTTCATACGTTGGACGCTGAATGGTCATCTTCATTTCAATGTAACTGGATTTCTCCCCTTCCATTTTGTCGTTGGCCTTTTTTACAATCGCTTTGGCATCCTGCGAGAAACTGTTGATGCAAAGTGAGGCCAAAACCGGTATAATCAGAATGCTGTGTTTCATGATGCTGGCTTTTTGCAGTATTTTTGAATTATCTCTTCCACAATTTCATCAATAGGGAACATGGCGGGGTTAAGCACATAATTAAAGGTGATCCCATCCAGTAAAGACCCAAACATTACAGCTTCAACCTGCGGGTTTTTAAACCCCATATTATGAAAATACCTCATCAGGCTGTGCATAAAGGTGATGATCATTTCTTTCATCTTAACCTGCAGTTTGTCTATTACGTCGGGTTGGATACTGACCTGAAAATAAAGTTTCCAGAAATTTGTATTTGCTTTTATCCTGTTGAATATTTCACGGATAAAGTACTCCATTTCATGAATTTCAAGTTCGCCATCCTTGTTGAGGTCGTATATTTCATTGATTTCTTCAAAGCCGATCTGCAGAATGCTTTCAAGCAGCTCATCCTTACTTTCAAAATAGTTGTAGAGCAGTCCTTTGGATATTCCTGCTTTTTTTGCAATCATGCTGATGCTGGTGTTGGCATATCCTTTATCTGCAAAAAGTGTGAGAGCAGCTTCAGAAATCAGTTTTATTTTTTCTGAACGTATCTCTTTATATTGATCCGGTGTTCTTGGTGACATTATTTTATTGACTGAACGGTTGGTCAAAGGTAAAGGCAATTTTTAAGAATAACAAAAAATCAGGAATAATTCTGATTTTGAATAAGGAGTCACCTTTTCTCTAAATGGTTGTACCGGTCATGATTTTCGTACGGCAATTTAAAAAATACCGAAAAAAACAGGACTAAGTGACAGGTTGTGAGTTGAGATAGTGCCATAATGACATGTTTTCATGCTTATTATTGCAATTATTACCGGTTTTTTAATTTGGCGTCAGATTTGAAAAAGCTAAGACAAAACATTAAAACTGAATATAAACAAAAACAATAGGAGGATTAAATTATGACACTCGTAAGATTTAACAACAACCCGGTAAGAGCATCATTTCCTGATTTTTTTAGCGATGTAATGGAAAATATGTTCAACAGTAATGAAATGGATACACCTGCATTTACAAAACCTTTATGTAATGTAATGGAAGACAAGGAAGGTTTCAGTATTGAATTTGCACTGCCCGGTTTCAGTAAAAATGATGTAACAATCGATGTTGATAATAATGTACTGACTGTAGCCGGTAAAAAGGAAGAAAACAAAAAAGACAAAGAACAGAATTATACCAGAAGAGAATTCTCCTATGGTGAATTCAAACGATCGTTTACCTTACCTGAAACAGTGGATCAGGATAAGATTAAAGCAACATTCAGCGATGGAATTTTAAATGTTGAAATTCCTAAAAAACCGGAATTACAGCCAAAATCGCTGAAGATCAATATAAACTAATCAATAATCTGGTTGATTTACAAAAGGGTAGCTTAACGGTTACCCTTTTTTTTATTCGTGATCCATATCAATGTCGGGTATTATCACCGGCCGATGTTTTTGTATAACTGCCTTTTTTCGCCATGTGCCCATTCGATGATAGACCACAGAAAGGACCAGGCCGATGAACCAGGCAATTGGTATGGCCCACCAGATGCCTTTTGAGCCCCACATGCTGCTTAGCCACCAGGCTAGTGGAATGCGGGCAATCCACAATGATGCGAGGGTGATAAACATGGGAACAAGTGTGTCGCCTGCACCACGAAACAGGCCATGATAAGTAAACATGGTTGCAAATATGACATAAAACGAACAGACTATGCGTAGATATTCCTTCCCGGCCGTTACGACTTCCGGAGAATTTGTAAACAGTTGCATCAGCTGGTCATCAAAGAGAATAACCAGCAGCGAAACCCCGACAGATATGCCACCTGCCATAATCAAAGTCGTTACATGGCCCTTATTTACACGATCCATACTTCCGGCTCCCACATTCTGACCTACGAATGAAGAAAGTGCTGATCCGAAAATCATGGCCGGCATTGAGGCTATGGCATCAATGCGTCCGGCCACCGTGTAAGCCGCCAGAACACTTGTCCCGAACTGACTGACAATTGTAATTAACGCAGCCATCCCCAATGCGACAAAGGTCTGTTGGAAGCCTGTCGGCAAGCCAATTCGTAAACTCTGGCGGAACAGCAGTTTGTCGAAAACCATCTCCTTGATTTTGAATGAGATAAGCTCATGTTTCCGGTTCAGATAGATAGCCGCACTGATAAACGCCGTACCGTGTGCAATAATGGTTGCCAGTGCCACACCACTAACCCCCATTTTAAAAACTACAACAAAAAGAAGATCAAGTGTTATATTCACACCTGTGGCAAGAATTGTGAAAAAGAGCGGGGTTCTTGAGTCCCCGAGTCCTCTTAATACAGATGTGACCCCGTTGTAGCCAAAGAAAAACAGCTGGCCTGCAACATATATTCTGAAGTAAACGGTGGCGTCATCAAAAACATTATCCGGTACATTTATCAGTCTGAAGAGTGGTTTGCTGAGTAATATACCCAGAACAGAGACTATGATAGCGGCAAAAAACAGAAAAATAAAAATAGTGGAAACAGCTCTTTTTACCTGGTCATTCTCTTTGGCACCGAAATACTGGGAGATGACTACAGAAGCACCGCTTCCCACACCAATCACCATGGCTATTAAAACATATATTACAGGAAATGATGATCCAACGGCTGCAAGGGCTTCCTTTCCTATAAATTTACCAACAACAATACTGTCTACGATAGAGTAGAGTTGCTGGAAAACATTCCCCAGTACCATGGGGAGGGCGAACATAAAAATTTGTTTGCTCACAGAGCCTTTGGTGAGATCTCTCATAAATGAATCACTATTGCCTATGTCTGCAAAATTGCAAAGGTGTGAGTTTTCAGGAAAAGAATAAAATTAAGGCTGAAAAATTGACGTTATTTAATAGGTGGCTGTTTGCTGTAAGCCTCTTCCATTGAAATGATTGTTTCAGTTGACGATATCCCTTCGATATTCTGAAACTGATCGTGTATAATGCTTAGCAAATGGCGGTTATTTTTAGCATAAACTTTCAGGAACATGGCATATTTACCGGTTGTATAATGCACCTCAACAACTTCAGGAATTTTATTGAGTTCATCAACAACGCTGTGAAATAAAGATGCTTTTTTTAGAAACACGCCAACAAAACCGCAGGTTTCATAACCCAGAGATGCCGGATTGAGAATAAACTCAGATCCTTTAATGACCCCCATATTAATAAGGCGTTGAATACGTTGGTGAATGGCAGCACCTGAGACATCGCATTCCCTGGCAACTTCAAGAAAGGGAATACGTGCATTTTCACAGATAATAGATAATATTTTCTTGTCAAGTTCGTCTAATTCGCGGTGTGCCATAGTTTTATATGTGTTATGATATTGGATGGATATTCAACTCTCCAAACAACAAATCTAATATATTAATTATAATTTGTAAGCAAAAAGGCCAAAAAAATATCAGATTCTAAGGTTTTTAAAATCCGAACCGGTCGGAGCCTGGAATACCCTTAAGCCAAATTCAGGAATTATAGCCAGCACATGGTCAAAAATATCAGCCTGGATAGCTTCATAGTTTGCCCATGCCTGATCATTGCTGAATACATAAATTTCCAGGGGAATTCCTTTCTCATTAGGCTGAAGCTGTCTCACAAGGAACGTCATTTCCTGATGGATTTTAGGGTGTTGCTTCAGGTAGTTTTCCAGGTATTTTCTGAAGATACCAAGGTTGGTCATTCTGCGACCGTTGAAAACTTCATTTTCGCCAATATTCAGTTTTTTATTGTACTGCTCAATTTCTTTCTCTTTATCGTTCACATAGTCTTTGAGCAAATGGAATGTTTTAAACTTTTTAAGCATCTCAGGTGGTGCAAACATCACACTGCTCATGTCTATATTGATGGACCGCTTAATTCTTCTTCCGCCGGATTCACTCATGCCACGCCAGTTCTGAAAAGAATCAGAAACCAGGGCATAGGTAGGAATTGTTGATATGGTTTTATCCCAGTTCTGCACTTTTACGGTTGTCAGATTTATCTCTGTGACGTCGCCATCGGCATTATACTTGGGCATTGAAATCCAGTCGCCCGGCTTCACCATATCGTTTCCACTTAGCTGAACACTGGCAACAAGTCCCAGTATGGTGTCTTTAAAAACAAGGATAAGGACCGCAGCAAGAGCACCAATACCGGTAAATATCCGGGTCATATTTATGTTGAACAGGATGGATATGATGGCCAGGAAAGTGAAAATGTAAAATATGATTTTAAATAACTGTACATAACCTTTAATGGATCTGTTCTGAGAAATCGGAAACTGGTTATATATGTCGTGCAATGCATCAATAAAGGCAATCAGAACAAATAAGATGTTGAGTGCTATGAATATAAAACAGATATCTTCAAGGAATGACAGAAAGAGATTGGATCCCGGAAAAGCGGTCGGAAGCAGATAGTATACCACCAGGACAGGAGCAATATGGGCCAGCTTACTGAATACCTTTCGTTCCAGTAGAATATCATCGTATTTGTTTTTTGTTCTCTTAATGATCCGGGCAACAATAGAGATGATAATCTTTCTGAATACAAAATCGACAACAATACTCAGCAGGATGATCACCGCAATGATGCTGATTGTACGGAGGGTTTCTGCTGTGGTTTCAGCAATGCCATGACTGGTGAACCATGTGAGTATTGTGTTGCTGAGCTTCTGATAAAATTCAATATCCATTTGACTTAAAATTACTATTATTGTGAAAAACAAAATTATAATAAAGACAGATGAAAAAAAATGGTCTGATGGTACTCTTGTTATTATTCAGTGTAATTGTTTGTGCTGAAGTGAATTATAGCGAGTATTTTACCGGAAATGTTCTTCGTGTAGATGTATTACTGGCAGGTAACAGTTCTTCACAAAAGGCTTCTGTTTCTCAGATTTTTAAAGAAAAAGAGTGGGGAGGCAGAAAAAACAGGCTCGATGAATTCCAGGGCAAAGGTGCTTATAAATTCGAAATATATGATTTAAGTACCGGAAAACTGATCTACACGGATGGGTTTTGTACGCTTTTCCAGGAATGGCAGACTACTGAAGAAGCTGATAATATAGATCGCTCGTTTGAGAATACGCTTTATGCCCCAATGCCTAAAACAGATATCAGGTTTGTGCTTATTCACCGGAACGATGGTTTTCTTACAGATACGTTGCTTAATTTTAATCTGGATCCCAAAGGTGAAATTGTTCGTCCCTCTGAAACTCCGGATTCTGAAACACGCGATATTCTAATAAGCGGAAATACGGAAGCGTGTATTGATATAGTTCTTATTGCAGAAGGTTATACAGAAAATGATAAATCACTTTTTTTTAAGGATGCCCGGAATTTTGCGGATGGGTTGTTTACTTCAAAACCCTTCGCCGATAATAAGAGCAGGTTTAACATCCGTGCTGTAATGTCTTACTCAGAGGAGGCCGGAGCCGATGATCCGAGACAGGATGTCTATGTGAAGACGGCGCTTGATGCGTCCTATAATACGCTTTACAGTGATCGTTATCTGATGACAAATGATCTGTATGATGTCAGCAATTACGCCTCCCTTGTGCCACATGATCAGATTATTATTCTGGTAAATACGGAGAAATACGGTGGGGGCGGTATTTACAACTTTTACAGTATTAATTCAACAAGGGGGAGGAAAAACCAACAGGTGTTTATCCATGAATTCGGCCATTCTTTTGCCGGTTTGGGCGATGAATACTATACGTCAGATGTATCGTATAACGATTTTTATCCGACTGATATTGAACCATGGGAGCCGAATCTTACAACACTTGTAAATTTTGAAAGTAAATGGAAGGATATGCTTGATCCTGAAACCCCTGTGCCAACGCCTGCAAAGGAAAAGTACAATACCACTGTTGGTGTATTTGAAGGAGGAGGCTATGTTGCCAAAGGTGTTTACCGTCCGTATATTGACTGCAGGATGAAGACCAATGAGGCCGAAGATTTCTGTCCGGTCTGTGCAAGGGCCATAGTCCGCACCATTAATTTTTATACAGAGGCGGAATAAATTCTACCAGAAATTATCAGGAGATTCTGATTTTGTCCCGGTTTCATCCTGCGCAGGTACTGTGAATTTATCACAGTCCAGTTCTGTATTAAAGCCGGCCGGTTTTTCAAAGTCTTCCATGGGATCATAACCCAGTGTGGAATCGGCATATACACTCTTAAGATACAGCGCGAAAATAGGTAAGGCCATCTCAGCGCCCTGTCCATTTGTAATATTGTTGAATCGAATAGACCGTTCTTCTCCACCGACCCAAACTCCTGTTACCAGGTTAGGCAAGACACCCATGAACCAGCCATCGGACTGATCCTGTGTGGTTCCGGTTTTACCTCCGATAGGGCCTCTAAAATGATACTTAAACCTTAATCTGCCACCAGTACCACCGGGCGTATCAACAACACCCTGCAGAAGATTAAGCATCAGATATGCGGTATTTTCATGGATCACCTCTTTTTTATAAGGTGAGAAAGTGGCAATGATGTTGCCATCCTTATCTTCAATCCGGGTTACAAATACCGGATCGGTCATAACGCCATGGTTGGCAAATACTCCGTAAGCTTTAACCATTTCCTTAACAGAAAAATCCGGCGTTCCCAAACACATGGACGGTACGGCATCAATACTGCTTGTAATGCCCATGGAATGGATCAGATCTGCCAGTGTTTTAGGCTTAAACTCATTCATTAATCTGGCAGAGATAAAGTTGTTGGATTTAGCCAGACCCCACTTCAGGGTAACCATCTCGTTCAACCTGTCATCGTCACTGTTGTCCGGCGTCCATGGCCGGCCCAGATCATCATATATGGTTATTGGTGCATTTAGAAAACGGGAACATGGTGTGTAACCTTCCTGCATTGCCAGAGTGTAAAGGAAGGGTTTAATGGTTGAACCAACCTGACGATGGCCGAGTGATACCATATCATACTGAAAATAGGAATAATCAATGCCACCCACATAAACTTTTACATGGCCGTTCAGCGGATTCATAGACATCATGCCGGATCGCAGATAGTATTTCATGTAGCGTATGGAGTCCATAGGACTCATTACCGTATCAATGTCTCCGTTCCACGAGAACACGGTAGTACTTACCGGTGTATTAAAGATTTTAAGAATAGAATCCCTTTTAACACCTGCAGCTGTTAACCGGCGATACCTGTCGGTATTTTGCATGGCGCGTTCCAGAAATTCGTGCATCCGTTCTATTCGTTCTTTGTCACTGCTACCTATTTTACCGGAGTAGGGAGCATATGGACTGTTGGCTTCCTGTTTGAAGAATTTCGGCTGGACATCTTCCGATAAGTGTTTATACATGGCCTGCTGGGCATATTTCTGCATGCGCGAATCGATGGTTGTAAAGATTTTTAAGCCATCGGTATACAGGCTGTAATTTGATCCATCGGGTTTGAAATTTTTATTACACCAGCCATAAAGCGGATTTGTAGCCCAGGATATACTGTCGGCAAGGTATTTGCCGCTTCTGATATCCCATCCTCTGTAGTTCTTTTTAAGTGGCTTTTCAGCCGTCATAAACTGACGGATAAATTCTCTGAAATAGGGTATGGGCCCCACTTTGTGATCAACCTTATGATAATCCAGTACGATGGGTAAGGTCTTGAGTGAATCAAATTCTTCGGTCGAAATATAATCGGCATTTTTTAACTGCCCAAGTACTATATTTCTTCTTTTTTGTGTTTTTTCAGGAAAGCGTTTAGGATTGTACAGGGTGGGGTTTTGCAACATTCCCACAAGCATAGCTGCCTCCTCTATTTTCAGATCTTTGGGCGTGGTATTGAAATATACTCTTGCGGCCGTCTGAATACCCGTTGCATTATTGTTAAAATCGAACTTATTCAGATACATTGTCAGGATTTCCTCCTTGGTGTAGAAGCGTTCCAGCTGAACTGCGATCACATATTCATTCAGTTTCTGAAAAATACGTTTTATAAAACTCACATTGTAGGCATTTTCTGTGTACAACTGCTTTGCCAGCTGCTGTGTAATGGTACTGCCACCACCTGAATTTCTTCCTGTTACAACGCCTGTTACAGCACGTAATATTCCTTTGGCATCGATACCGGAATGCTTGGCAAATCGAATGTCCTCTGTTGATATAAGTGCATTGACGAGATATGGAGAAAGATCATTATAATTTATTTTTGTCCGGTTTTCCCCCTGGAAATAGATAGATCCAAGGACAACGTTATCGGATGATATCAGTTGTGTTTCATATTTGTTTTTCGGACTTTCAATTTCCTGGATTGGAGGAATATAACCAAGATATCCCTTTGATATTGCCCAGAACAGTGTGATAACCGCTGCAATACCCAGGATAAAAATCGACCAGAATAATAGTACGTATTTTTTGTAACTGGTTGGTTGTTTGGATTTTGTCTCCTTCATTAATGTGAATTTTAATGCTGATACAGATCAGTGCAAAGGTAAAATATACTTTCTAAATACCAATTTTATAAAAACGTTGTTGTTCTGTAATTATTGGCTCGGGATATTAATTTACCTTTGCAGCTGAATTTTTCAGATGGACAAAACTAAAGCACTCGAAAACGAAGCGATTGGCAAACTGATGTGGCGGTTTTTCGTGCCTGCATTCATTGGTGTAATTGCCAATGCACTGTATAATATTGTTGACAGGGTATTTATCGGACAGGGCGTAGGATCACTGGCACTATCCGCTATCGGGGTAATCTTTCCTGTAATGCTTATTGTAATGGGATTTGGTATGTTGATTGGCGTTGGTGCCGGCGTACTGGTCTCCATCCGTTTGGGAGAACGAAACAGAGAGGGTGCTGAGCAGGTCCTGGGGACAACCCTGCTATTGATTTTAATTGTTTCCACCTTTATCGTACTGGTTGTTTTTCTCATAAAGAAGCCCTTGCTGGAATCATTTGGCGCTACAGCCGAGACACTTGACTATGCCAACAGCTATCTGAATATAATATTGCTTGGAACCTTTTTTACCATGCCCGGATACTCTTTAAATAATATGATCCGGAGCGAGGGCAATGCAAGAATAGCCATGTATTCCATGTTGCTTAGTGCATCGGTGAATATTGTGTTGGATTACCTTTTTATTATGGTTTTTAAGTGGGGCGTTGAAGGGGCTGCATGGGCTACCGTTATTTCCATGTTTGTTTTATTTGCGTGGGTATTCATACACTTCAGAAGTTCCAGAAGTGTGATCAATTTCAGGCCGGAACTGGTGCGTTTCGACCGTACCATTGCAAAAAGCATTATTGCCATAGGAATGGCACCTTTTGCCATGCAGATTGCTTCCAGTGTGGTTCAGGGACTCGCCAACAAAATGCTGATAAAGTATGGCGGGGATATAGCCGTTGGTGCTTTAAGTATTGTTATCAGCGTGGTCAGTCTTGTGGTTATGTCTGTGATTGCAATCAACATGGCGGCTCAACCAATTATTGGCTTCAATTTCGGTGCGAAAGTTTTTTCACGGGTTAAAAAGACCCTCCGTATCGCACTGATCTCGGCCACACTGGTGAGTATATTTGCCTGGATATTTACCCAGTTTTTTCCGGAATATATTATTATGCTTTTTAATGATGAAGATCCCCTGTTGTTGGATATTACACTGAGGGCGATTAAGATCATCACGATGACCTTTCCCATTATTGGTTTTCAGATTGTAGCCGGTAATTATTTTCAGGCTGTTGGTAATGCAAAAACAGCAATTTTTCTGACCCTGCTTCGTCAGGTACTGGTGTTGATTCCATTGCTGTTTTTTCTACCCGGTTATTTTCAACTTGACGGTATCTGGTTCAGTTTTCCGGTTTCAGATGTGGTATCTGCACTTGTTGTGTTGGTTTTTATGATCAGGGAATGGCACAGGTTAACGCAACTTTCTGCTCCTGCCACTTCTCCTGAATCTATTCGTCTTTGAGCAGGTCAGGTCTGAGGCGTTTTGTGCGTTCCACAGACTGTTCAAATTCCCATTCACTTATTTTTGCTTCATGACCCGAAAGGAGGATATCCGGAACCTTCCATCCCCGGAATTCAGCAGGGCGTGTATAAACCGGTGGTGACAGCAGGTTATCCTGAAAACTGTCTGACAAAGCCGATTGTTCGTCAGAAATAACACCCGGTATCAGTCTTACCACCGCATCGGATATGATGGCCGCAGCCAGTTCACCACCTGTAAGGACATAATCACCGATGGAAATCTCGCGGGTAATAAAATGATCACGAATGCGTTGATCAATACCTTTATAATGGCCACAGAGAATAATGATATTTTCATATAACGACATGCTGTTAGCCATTCTCTGGTTCAGCAGTTCGCCATCGGGTGAAGTATAGATTATTTCATCGTATGTACGCTTTTCCTGAAGTTCTTCTATCGCTTTTGCAACAGGTTCAATCTGAATAACCATGCCTGCACTGCCCCCAAAGGCATAATCATCCACACGTTTGGTCTTGTTGGTTGAATAATTCCTTAGGTTCACCACATTGAATTCTACCAGACCTTTATCCTGTGCCCGCTTTAAAATTGAAGTGTGGAGCGGACTCTCCAGAAGTTCAGGCAGAACAGTAATGATATCTATCCTCATGATGTAGTTTTTGGCAAAAATAAAAAATACAAGTGGCAATGGACCCTAAATCTTTAAGATAATTTAAATTGATAGTAAAATTAAAAATGCGTAATTTTAATCTAAGTCTGAGAGCTTAAACGATAAAAGGACCATCATGAAAGATAAAATGATCACTGTAGCCACACATAGTTATGAAAAAGCCCAGTTCATAAAAATGGAACTCGAAAGGGAGAATATAGAATGCTATCTTAGTAATATAAACCTTATTCAGGGATCATTTTCAGGTGGCGTTAAGGTCAGGATTGACGAGGAGGATCTTGATAAAGCCCTGAAAATAATTGAACGTATTAATGAAGTATATTTTAAGGAAGAGAAATTACCAGAATTTCCCAACAGGGTACTGGTGCCTGTAGACTTTTCCGAATATTCCTATAATGCATGCGTATTTGCCATTAGTCTGGCCAAAACCATTGGCGCAGAGATTGATCTTATGCATACCTATTTTAGTCCGCTGATCAATACCTTGCCATATACCGAAACTTTCTCATACGATTTGAATGTAGATAAAACACTGAAGCAGATTGAGGATAAGGCAAAGACTGATATGGATAAGCTTCATGCAAGGCTGAAAAAGCAAATGAAGGAGGGAACTCTTCCAAATCTTAAAACAAAAACCATTTTAAACGAGGGTGTCCCGGAAGAGGAAATTCTGAGTTATGCTAAAAAATACCGTCCACAGATTATTGTGATGGGAACCCGGGGTAAAAACCGGAAGAATGATGATTTAATAGGGAGTGTAACTGCCGAGGTGATAGAGAGAGCCAAAGTTCCGGTTCTGGCTATCCCTGAGGATACCCCGTTTAACAATATCAGCCAGGTAAAAACACTGGCTTACGTTACCAGTTTTGCAGATAGCGATCTGGAAGCTATTGATAAGCTTATAAGGATCATTGGTAAAAATGATGTTAAACTGCATTGTGTTCATCTTGGACATGAAGGTGAAGACCCTTGGGATGAAGTCCAGTTGAATGGGTTGCAGGATTACCTGAACAAGAAGTATGCCGGTAAAAATATTGAATGCGAACTGATGGAAGGAGATGATTTACTGGTTTCAATGGATAAACTCATCAGAGAAAAGAATATTGATATCATAACATTAATAACCAAACGGCGTAACATTATAGCCAGAATGTTTAACCCGAGTATTGCCCGAAGAATGATCTTTCATACAGACACTCCATTGCTGGTATTTCATGCTTAATGCATTTTGTTGAAACCCACAAATAAAGGACTATGAACACCCTGACCTTTAAGGAAGTATATGATTATATACTGGATAACAAACTTTACAGGGACCCAACGCTCACACCATCACGGCTTGCGCATAAGCTTAATATGCCAACGACAGATCTGAAAAAACTGTGCGTTGAATATTGTGGAAATGACTTTACCCGGTTCATAACTGAGCTGCGTGTCAGGGAAGCTAAACGAATGATTGAAGAGAGTTGTTACAGCGGATTTTCCATTGATGCAATTGGCCGGATGGCAGGTTTTAACTCTAAAAATGAATTCGTGGCCAGCTTTAAAGAGTTGGTAGGACGCATGCCCTGTGACTACAAGGCAAGTTATAAGTATATATTCTGAATTGGATCCGTAAAGATTGGGAGCTGGCTGATTCGTGGATCAGGCTAAACAGGAGATTATTGGTCCTGATTAAAATGGGTTGTATTTCTTAAGTTTCTAATAGTGAGTTCTATATAAATTGAAATTCGCCGTAGTACAACAACTACGGCGAATTTTATTTGGACTTTATCAGCCCTTTTTATGATGAATATTGCTTCTAAAAGCCGGATTATTTATCACTTTTTTCAACCGGACAGGTCCTGTCGTATTTGCAACAAGCCGGCAGGTTATTATACGTTTCGTCCTTTGCCTTATGCTTTCCGGTATCATGTCCTGCTTTGGCTATGGCTGTCTGGATTTTATCCTTATCCGTTTTGCTGTCATCAAATTTGACTTCCATCATTTTGGTTTCCTTGTTCCAGTCTGCAGAAGTAACACCTTCCACTCCATTGGCTGCTTTTTCAATGCGTTTTTCACACATGCCACAATTCCCTGATACTTTAAATTTCTCTGATTTGTTTGCTGCAAATGATGTTAACGATACAGTCAACATCACTGCTACTAAAATTAAAAAGTTACGTTTCATATTAATTTGTTTTTATTGGTTATTAATATAGACCTATGACATAAGATATAAGACCCAAGACTTTTTTTCTTGTATCTTGATTCTTGTGTCCTGATTCTTGTGTCTAATAAATCATTGTTTTCTCAATCGTAATGCATTTGATATGACCGATACCGAACTGAAACTCATGGCGGTTGCAGCAATAACCGGCGACAGTAAAATACCGAAGAACGGGAAAAGAATTCCTGCGGCAATGGGAACACCCAAAGCATTGTAGACAAAGGCAAAGAACAAGTTCTGCTTAATGTTTCGCATGACTTTATGACTCAGTTCCCGTGCCCTGACAATACCGTTAAGATCACCTTTTACAAGGGTTATTTCAGCGCTCTGCATGGCAATGTCAGTTCCTGTTCCCATGGCAATACCGATGTTGGCCTGGGTCAGGGCAGGGGCATCGTTAATGCCATCTCCGGCCATGGCTACGATATGGCCCTGTTCCTGCAGTTCTTTCACCTTGTTGTATTTGTCATCCGGCAGACATTCGGCGGTATAGCTGTCCAGCTTAAGTTCTTCGGCAACGGTTTTGGCCGTAAACTGATTGTCACCGGTTAACATATGTATTTTAACACCCATTTGATGCAATGCTTTAATCGCTTTAGCCGTAGACTTTTTAATGGAGTCGGCAACACTTATGATGCCTTCAACGTTATGGTCTGTTACAAGGTACATCACTGTATGTCCTTCCGATTGCCATCTTTCCACAGTATCTTCAACTGTTTTGTCCGGTTCGACTCCAAATTCCTTAAGAAAACGTTGGTTACCTAAACCTGTTTTCTTCCCCTTATATACGGCATGAACGCCTTTTCCCGATACGGACTCAAATTTCCCGACTTCAAAAAGTTTTATGTTTTTGTCTTTTGCACCATTGACAATAGCATCTGCAAGTGGATGCTCACTGTTGGCATCTATAGAGGCTGCCAGCTGAAGAACATCTTCATCGCTGAGTTTGCCAAAAGATTTATACCGCTGCAGTTTGGGTTTTCCTTCAGTTAGCGTTCCTGTTTTATCCACAATCAGGGTATCCACTTTATTCATTTCTTCAATAGCCCGCGCATCTTTAACCAGAACACCGGATTGAGCTCCGCGTCCGGTTCCTACCATAACCGACATCGGAGTTGCCAGTCCCAAAGCGCAGGGACATGCAATAATCAATACGGAGACTGCATTGACAAAGGCATATACATAGGCCGGTTCAGGTCCCCATATGGCCCAAATGGCGAAGGTAATTAACGCCACAGCCACAATGATCTGCACAAAATACTTTGCAGCTATATCTGCTATATTCTGTATTGGTGCCCTTGTCCGGCTGGCCTGGTTGACCATATCAATAATTTGTGATAGCAGGGTGTCTGATCCCACTTTTTCAGCTTTCATCCGGAATGTGGTCTTCCCGTTGATTGTTCCACCCGTGACTTGATCATCCACTGATTTGTCTACCGGAATGGATTCTCCCGTAATCATGCTTTCATCAATTGTGGCTTCACCTTTGATGATGGTGCCGTCTACAGGAACCTTTTCACCCGGTTTTACAATTAAAACATCTCCGGCCTGAACCTCTTCAAGCGGAATCTCTTCTTCCTGATTCTGATGTAAGATGTGTGCAACCGGAGGCACCAGGTCAAGCAAGGATTTTAATGCCGAGTTGGTTTTATTATGGGCTCTCAGTTCCATCACCTGACCAATTAATACCAGGGTCAGTATCATGGCTGAAGCTTCGAAGTACACATGCACATTACCCTGATCATCTTTGAACTGATCCGGGAAGATTCCGGGCATAATCAGTGCAAGAACGCTAAAGATATAGGCAGCACCGACGCCGATGGAAATCAGGGTCCACATGTTGGGCGAACGTCTACGGATGGAACTGTAACCCCGCTTGAAGAAATCCCATCCTGCATAAAATACCACCGGTGAAGCCAGGGCAAATTCTATCCAGGACCACACTTTTTTCGATGCAAGGCTTTCCAGATTCAGAAAGCTAACCATGCCCGACATGGCAATGAT
Organism: Quyinboa sediminis; assembly: GCF_042219855.1. Lineage (NCBI taxonomy): Bacteria > Pseudomonadati > Bacteroidota > Bacteroidia > Bacteroidales > Quyinboaceae > Quyinboa > Quyinboa sediminis. Next base: position 71,777 of record NZ_JBHJHP010000003.1, read on the forward strand.
AAAAACAGGAATGGTGAAAGCCAGTGCAATCCAGAACTTTCTGGCCATTTTAAGATAAGCCTTTTCAGTATCGCTTTTTTTCTGCTGTTTTTCAGGAACGAGATCCATCCCGCACTTAGGGCATGTCCCCGGATGATCCTGTTTTACCTTAGGATGCATCGGACAGGTATAAACCGTTTCAGTTTGCGTTGATTTTGAAGCCGATTCAATCTTATTCAGGTGCATGCCACAAACCGGGCAATCACCGGGCTTGTCGTAAGTTTTGTCTCCTTCGCACTGCATCGGACAATAATACTTTCCTGCATTGTCTTTTTTATGCACATGAGGTTTATGTTCCGGCATTTTCATTTCTTCGCCAACCGGAATCAGATGCATGCCACAAACGGGACAGTCGCCCGGTTCATTGTAGGTTTTATCGCCCTCACACTTCATTGGGCAGTAATAGTTCTGATGACTCGTATCTGCTTCCTTATGGATATGGTGCCGGTGTTCATGATGCGCATGAGCCCCGGAGTGAGAATGAGCATGTGCTTTGGATCCCACAGGAACTAGGTTCATGCCACATACAGGACATTTGCCTTTTTCGTTGTATGTTTTTTCACCTTCACACTTCATCGGACAGTACCATGCATTACCGTTATTTTGGGGCACCATGCTAAATGACGGTTTACCTTCGGATGAAGCTTCAGTTTTTGTTGCCTTCAGGTTCATACCGCATACAGGGCATTTCCCGGGTTCATCATATGTTTTGTCTCCTTCACATTTCATGGGGCAATACCAGGCTTTATCCTGATCCTTTGGAGCCATTACAAAGGCGTTTTTATGTGTATGCATTGCTGAATTTTGCGAATCCTTCTTAACAAGGTTCATTCCACAGACCGGACATTTTCCGGATGAACCATATGTTTTGTCTCCCTCGCATTTCATTGGACAAAACCAGGTGTCGTTGCTGTTGTTATGTGCGTGATGTTGCGCCTTACTTTGAACTTTTTGTTCAGCGCTGTCAGCGACAAGATGCATGCCACATACAGGACAGTCACCCGGACTATCATATGTTTTATCACCTTCACATTTCATCGGGCAATAATAGGTCTTAATATCTGTGTATTCCATATCCAGAATGTTTTAACGCTCCTTAATGCGTTTTGCTTTTTCTTCGTATTCTTTATCGTCTATTTCTCCCCTGGCATATCTTTCATTTAAAATATCCAGAGCTGATTTACTGCTTTGGGAAGTCATATTCGGGCCTCTGTTCACAGTTCTGGAAATGATCCAGATGATCAGGATCACCACTATGATCCCAATGATCCAGCCAAATCCCATTCCCCAATTCATTCCTCCATAACCGTGCATGATAAGTTGTTTTGTATTAAACTAAATTCTGTTTGTTCATATGCCAACTGAAAATCAGTTGCTTTGAGAGTTCATCTGCATATGATGATTCTGGTTCATCATCATGCCATTGCCGCCGTTACCCATGTGTCCCTGATGATTCATCATATACATCATTTGCGGATATTGCATCATCTGGTTGACCAGGTGCTGACTCATTACAGTATCAGTGGCACTTACATTCACCATATTTTTCATCATCAACTGCATCATTTGCGGATTATTATGCATTAAACTCATCATCTGGCTTCTGTTCATCATGTACTGCTGAGCAGAATCATTCATGGTCCCGTTCTGATGCATCATATGCTGTCCGTTCATGTTGCTGTTCTCATTGTCGCCGTTCATTTGTGCATTGTTCCACATCATCATGGCGTGCTGGTTGCCATGCATGTTCTGCATGAACTCTGACATGAGCTGATGATCGTTCTGTATGGCATTAAACAACTCCTGTTTGCTCTCTTTATTTTCAAGCAGTTTATTGATCGTTTTTGTCTGTCCGAAACTGTTCATTGTCATCAGGGCAAACATTGAAATTATTACCATTAATGTTTTCATGACATTGAATTTTTAAGATTAAAACTATTAAATCATCGTGTTGATACGATATATGTTATACTGTGCTTTCACACTTATAAGGGTGGTACATCTGTCAATTATTTTCAACATACCGATTTTCTGTTACTTCGATTGATCCTTGATCAATTCTGATTTTTTCTCAAACTCCCTGGTTCCGATTTCACCTTTGGCATACCTTTCTTTTAAGATGTCCAGGGCAGATTTCCTGTGCCTGCTTTGGGGATATGTTTCAGGTTCAATTACCCGGAATATAATCCATGCTAGGATGACCATCAGGATGACTCCGGCAATCCAACCGTATCCCATCATTCCCCAATACATTCCATTAAAACCGTACATTTTAACCTCCGTTTTTAATTATCATAAAGTTACGTCCCTTTAAGCCCGGAAACATTACACTATTTTTAGTTTGTGTTACATCATTTTCAGGTTTCCTGTTGCTCTTCAGGACATTCTGCTCCATCTGTAATATCACATTTATTGCAGTTCCCGCTGTCATCCATAGCACATGACCGGATATTGATTTTGGCATCTTTTCTAACAAACAGCTTAAAACTGAATAGCAACATTAAAACAGCCAGAAGCAAAACTGATAATATGATTGTTTTAAATATCATTTTAATATGCTTTGAATATTCAATGTCTTCATTATCAATAACATTATGAATGCTTAAATGCTTAGATATTTCACCTTATTTAGTGTAAAAAAGTTTAAAACTGAGTTTACACGAACAGTTCATACCTTATCAATGGATTGACGTTTCTGATCTCCCAGGTTTTTAAAATATGAAGGTGTAAACCCTGTAACTTTTTTAAACTGCCCGGAAAGATGTGCCACGCTGCTGTATCCCAGTTCAAAGGCTATCTCACTTAATGTCATTTCATCGTACACCAATAGTTCTTTCACCCGCTCAATTTTAAGACTGATCAGATGTTTTTCTATGGTGGTTCCTTCCACAGATGAGAAAAGCGAACTCAGATAATTATAATCCAGGTTTAGCTTATCTGCCAGGTAGTCAGAGAAATTCCGGGTTTTTTCGCCTGTTTCTTTATATACATATTCAATGGTCAGCTTTTTAATCTGTTCTATCAAACGGCTGCGTGCGTCACTAATCAGTTCAAAACCGGTTTCATTCAACGCTTTTTCAATGTCATGCATTTCTGCATCAGATATTTCTGAATCAATGGTCACTTTGCCCATTTCAACCCGGGCATTACCGTAACCTGCATCGGAAAAGATACCGGAAACAGCCATGATGCATCGGTTACAAACCATGTTTTTAATGTAGATTTTCATGGTATTTTATTTTAAAACTTCTTCTGTTGCCCCACAGGTCAGCATATCCTCACCAAAATAGGGATTTCGAATATCTTCTGAATTACTGAACCAGAAGGCGCCTTTGTCATTGTTGGCCATTGGACAAAACTGATAATAAGTTGTAATATCCTTTAAATCAAATGTTTTAACTGTTTTATAGAATGTTTCATTAAAACCAACGAATGCTGCACGCTGTTTCTCTAAATCATTTGAACCGGAAATGTCAGAAAGTTTCTGTTTCAAAACTTTTAGCTGATTCATCCACACCATATGGCTTTCACCTTTTAACAGTTCCATGTCAACCTTCCCCATGGCACTTATAACATCTGCAGCCTCTTTACTTATCAATCCAGGGTCTGATGCCACAAACGCATCTTTCATTTTCAGATATGAATGGTAAACTGTTATCAGTTGGGACTGAAACTCAGGATCAGTAGTTTGGGGCTGAATAACATTGTTATTCTCCTGGCTCTTCGTGAGGGTTTCACTTTTATTAAGGCCCTCACCCGTGCTTCCTGGATTCATCATGCTTTTTGCTCCCTGCAGCTGTGCCGCTGCATCAATTTTAAATACACCGTTCACCGCAATTTCTTCTCCGGCCGTCAGTCCACTGGCCACGACATAAAAATTACCCGCTTCCGGACCAAGGTCAATTTGCCGGTATAAAAAGGTTGGATTTTCACGCTCGGGCACTTTAACATAAACCACAGCTCTTTTACCGGTCCATAATACGGCAGATTTTGGAATCAGAAGGTCATTACTGCTGGCTGTAAACTCCGATTCCACTGTGCCGTTAACAAACATCTCGGGTTTTAATGCATCTTCCTTATTGTCAACATTGACCCTGACTCTGGCCACACGCGTTGAACTGCTGATAAACGGATCTATATAACTGACTTTTCCTTTATATGTCTTTCCGGGAAGGGCCTGAACCGTAAAATTAACCATATCACCTTCTTTAATCCACGGCAGATCGCTTTCATAGGCATCAAATACAACCCACAAATGTGAAAGATCTGCGATACGGAACAGTGGATTACCTTCCTTTACATAATCTCCAAGGGCCACATGCCGCATCATAACGGTTCCTGAAATAGGAGATAATACGTTGAAATTTAGCTGTGGTTCTCCTTTCTCCTCAATTGCCTGAATCTGATCATCGGTGAGATCCCACAGTTTTAGCTTTGACTTTGCCGCATGGTATATGGCAGGTCTCGATGTTTTAAAGCTAATGGCTTCCAGAAGTTCCCGTTGAGCAGCGATCAGTTCCGGCGAATAAATGGATGCCAGTTTTTCTCCCTTACGGACTTTCTGCCCTGTAAAGTTGATAAATAACTTTTCTATGCGTCCACCATAACGAGCGGTCAGCTCGGCAATATTGCGTTCATCCACCTGTATCTTGCCCTGAAGATAGATGGTTTTCTGAGGTGTTCCCCTGGTGACCGTCATGGTTTGAACATCGGCCAGCTTTATAGCAGATTCAGTCATGCTGATCTCATCAGGATTAACACTTTCGTCTGCCTGCAGAGAGCTGAGCGGAATAAGATCCATGCCACAGATTGGACATTGTCCCGGTTTGTCGCTCCTTACCTGAGGATGCATGGAACAGGTCCAGATGGTGGTCTCCTCTTTATGGGAATGTCCTTCGTGAATTTCCTGTCCGGCCGGTGCTGTACTTTGTTTATTTCCCTGATGGAAAAACAGCCACCCTATGAAGAGTCCTGCTATCAGGGTTCCTAAAATCAATTTGTAATTTTCCTGTATCTTTATAAATATCTGTTTCATGATTTCCGGTATTAATTGCCCATTAAATAGTTGATAAATGAAATCGATGCCTGTTTATCTGTTTTAGCCTTTTCCAGTTCAAGATTATAGGCCAGAACTTTGCGTTCCATGCGAAGGATTTCTTCAAAATTACGGTTACCCGTGGCATAGTCTGTTTCCAGCAGTGAAAGTGATTTGTGTGCAAGATCCAGCTGTGTACGATAAAGCTGAATGCGACGCTTAGCATCCCTGTAATCTTTCCAGCTGTTTTCAAATAGTACAGTTAACTGGTTCTTTTTTCCTTCTTTCTCACTTTCCTTAGCCGATTCCTGATAATTGACCTCTCTTATCATCGCTTTATACTTGCTGCGGTACAAAGGAATGCTTACACCAACAGTCGGAAACATAAATGCATCCGTGCCGGCAAGATTGTTTTCCCCCTTCCCGATTATGGTGTAGTCAAGCCCGATCTTAAAGGAGGGTTTACCCATATCTGAAGCTAATTCTTTCCGGTAGTCCAGCGCATTTTGTTCGTAGCTGATCGCGGATATCTGATGGTTGCGTGTCAGAACTGAATCCAGCGCTGTCTCACGACTCAGCGGGAAGTCATTCAGCCAAAGCGAATCCGGTACCTCAATTAAAAACGTACCTTCGTCATTAAGTAAGCTGTAAAACGTTGTTTCAAGAACATGTTGTTTATCATTTAACAGGGCCAGCTGATTTTCCAGATCATTGATCTCTATCGTAATCCGGTATTCATCGAGCGAAGAAACCAGCCCAGCCTCAACCTTTACGGTTGCAAGTTTTCTGAAGCTTTCCAGAATGCCGATGTTCTCTCTGGTAATGGCAATAGCCTTCCGGTTCAGATAGAGATTATAATAGGTATTCCGTACATCGTTAAATAATCCGGACTTCGCATCTTCAAAAGCCTCGTATTTTGATCTGGCTTTCTGTAGAGCCACATTTTCCCTGTTCCCTAATGTTCCGAACCACGGAAACATTTGCGAAGCAGACAGCTTTAAACGTTGTGGTCCCACCCGCGTTTCAACGGGTTGCACAAAGTAAGCGAAAGCCACCTGTGGATCAGGCAAAGCCTTTACCTGGGGAGCCACTTCAAGCGCCGCCATGTAAGCATTGAATTTCATCTTCAGATTCGGATTATTTTCAGCTGCCTTCTGCAGATATCCATTCAGTGCACTCTGGGCCCATACTCCTGAAGTAAGCATCAGGAAAAGGATTCCTAAAATGATTCTATGCTTCTTCATGTTTGTTGTGTTTTATTGATTTTAGTTCCTTTTTTACACGTTTTTCCTGCCACATGCTGTAGAATACCGGTACAACGAACATCGTCATTACCTGAATGATCATACCTCCAAACAGCGGTATAGCCATAGGGACCATGATATCGGATCCTTTACCTGTGGATGTCAGGACCGGTATCAGGGCTATAATGGTAGTCGCTGCAGTCATCATTGCGGGCCTTACCCGTTTGGATCCGGCTTCGAGTACCGACTTTCTCACTTCTGCAATGCTTAAGGGTTTGTTTTTTTCAAACACCTGTTTCAGGTAGGTTCCAACAATAACACCGTCATCAGTGGCTACTCCAAACAGGGCAATAAACCCTACCCAGACAGCCACACTCAGATTAATGGTCCCCATCTGAAAAAGCTCATGGATGTTGGTTCCGGCGATACTGAAATTCATAAACCAGGGCTGGCCGTAAAGCCAGATCATCATAAATCCACCGGAAAATGCCACCAGAATACCTGAAAATGTCATTAAAGAGACAATGACAGACCTGAACTGGAAGAATAAAATCAGGAAAATAATGACCAGCGAAACCGGCACAACAATCATTAAGCGTTTTGTCGCTCTGATCTGGTTTTCATAATTCCCGGTAAATACGTAGTTCACATTGGCAGGGATTTTCAATGATCTGCCGGAAATCAAGTTGTTGAGGTGTTTTTGTGCATTCTCAACCACATCTACTTCGGCATATCCCGGTTTTTTGTCAAAGATGACATACCCTACTAAAAAGGTGTTTTCACTTTTAATCATTTGAGGACCCCGGACGTATTTGATATGAACCAGTTGCCCCAAAGGTATTTGTGCCCCCGTGGGTGTCGGGATAAGAATTTTTTTCAGGTCCTCAGGATTGTCCCTGAATTCACGTGCATAGCGCATTCGTACAGCATACCGCTCACGACCTTCAACTGTAGAGGATAGTTTCATACCACCCACAGCGCCACTCAGTACGTTCTGGAGTTGTTGTATGCTGAGTCCGTACCTGGCTACAGCATCCCGGTCGATTTCCATCTCCAGGTAAGGCTTTCCAACCACACGGTCGGCGAAAACAGACATGGGTTCCACACCATCCACTTGCTTTAGTGCATGTTCCAGTTCCAATCCTGTTTTTTCGATGGTTTCCAGGTTTGGACCAAATACCTTAATTCCCATTGGTGCGCGCATACCGGTCTGTAGCATGATCAGCCGTGTTTGTATGGGCTGTAGCTTTGGTGCCGATGTTAATCCCGGAATAGTCGCTTTTTTTATGATTTCATTCCATATATCATCAGGTGTCCGGATTTCATCACGCCACTGTCTGAAATAGTCTCCGTGTTTATCCTGAATAAGCCGCGATTTATCAATGCTGCGAAAACCATCCCTGTCCTGTTTATAGGTTGAACCATCCTTCAAAATAAAGGCATCATCCTTGTCGGTTTTGAACCGCATCCGGTGTCCGTCCTCATTCAGAATATATTCCGGTTTGTAATTGATGATATTTTCGTACATAGAGGTTGGTGCCGGGTCAAGGGCTGAGTTTACTCGGCCCCATTTTCCGACAACATTTTCCACTTCAGGAATAGAATTGATTCGTTTATCAAGAAGGGCAATCACTTCCAGGTTTTCAGCTATTCCGGAATGAGGCATTGTAGTAGGCATTAACAGAAAAGAACCTTCATCAAGTGTGGGCATAAATTCTTTTCCAACACCGGGAAATGTGCTTTCTGCGGACTGCCATACGGACGTATTTTTTAATCCATCAGGCATGAAGCCGAATACTTTACCAAATCCCTGCCATACCATAATTCCGAATATGACCACCAAAACCGGTATGGATAGAAACTGCCACTTATGGCTCAGGCACCATTTCAGTATTACGGGGTAAAAATGAACAATGGACATAAGTGTGCCCAGGATGATCCCTACCAGCACAATGGCAAACAGATAGTTGACAAAGAAACTGGTCTGTGCACCAAGTGGCATCCAGATTTGTGTAAGATAATAGATGACGACGAACAGGGTAAGGATTACATTGATCAGGTTCACGTATTTGCGTTTATCTTCCGGCCAGCGGTTTTCATACAGATTATTTACTCCAACGGCCATAAGGATAAGCGCAATCAGATTTCCAGTAAAAACGGCCAGCAGTAAACCGGCTGCCGCCAGAATGATATTAAAGATAAACCGGATCTTCTTTTTATCGAACCGTATGGAAAAAATCATATTGGCCAACATCGGAATGAATACGATTCCGATGAAAAGTGCCGATAACATGGCAAAGGTTTTGGTGAACGCGAGGGGCCGAAACAGTTTACCCTCGGCCGCCTGCATGGCAAATACCGGTAAAAAACTGACTACAGTAGTCGCAAGCGCAGTGATAACGGCACCGGCTACCTCAACTGTAGCGTCGTAAACCACTGTGAGCAGTCTTCGTCCTTTAGCACCCTTATTCTCCGGCATGTCCAGATGCCGGATGATATTTTCAGTGAACACTACACCTACATCCACCATAACCCCAATGGCAATGGCTATTCCCGAAAGTGCCACGATATTGGCATCTACGCCAAAGCGACGCATAATGATAAAGGTCATCAGTACACCGATGGGCAGCAGACTGGAGATCAGAAAGGATGCCCTTAGGTTTAACACCAGCACAATCACTACAAGAATACTGATCAGAATTTCAAGGGAGAGCGCTTCTTCCAGTGTGCCCAGGGTTTCTTTTATCAGACCTGTGCGATCGTAAAACGGAACGATGGTTACTTTCGAAACGGTGCCGTCTGAAAGTGTTTTGGAAGGCAGACCCGGTGCAATTTCGGCGATCTTATCCTTTAGGTTTTCAATGGTTTTCATGGGATTAGCACCATACCTGGCAACAACAACACCACCGACCGCTTCGGCGCCTCCTTTATCGAGTCCTCCACGACGGGTTGCAGGTCCGTAATTGACTTTAGCCACATCTTTCAGACGAACCGGCACATTGTCCCTTGTGGTAACCACACTTTCCTCCAGATCATTAATATTCCTGATGTAACCCAGTACCCTGACAAGATATTCCACACGGTTGTATTCAATGGTCCGTGCACCGATATCCAGGTTGCTGTTTTTAACGGCTGCCATAATCTGGGCCACATTCACCCCATAAGCTTTCATGGCATTCGGGTCAATATCCACCTGGTATTCTTTTACAAAACCACCTATGGAAGCTACTTCGGAAACTCCTTTGGCTGAAGTAAGGCCGTAGCGGACGTAAAAATCCTGGATGGTACGCAGTTCCTGAGGGTCCCATCCACCTGCCGGATTTCCATCTTTATCGCGCCCTTCAAGGGTGTACCAAAACACCTGTCCCAGCGCAGTGGCATCCGGTCCCAGGGCAGGAGAGACATCCTGAGGCAGAGTACCCGCAGGCAATGAGTTCAGCTTTTCCAGTATCCTGGTCCTGCTCCAGTAAAAATCTACATCATCATCGAAAATGATGTAGATACTGGACAATCCGAAAATGGAATTACTTCGAATGGTTTTTACACCAGGAATGCCAAGCAGAGCCGTGGTAAGAGGATAGGAAATCTGGTCCTCAATATCCTGCGGTGAACGACCGGCCCACTCTGTATATACTATTTGCTGGTTCTCGCCGATATCCGGAATGGCATCTACGGGAACCGGATCGGAAGGGAGAATTCCTGTTTCCCAACCGAACGGAGAATTAATGATTCCCCAACTGATGAAAACAAGCAGTATTAAAAATGTAACCAGTTTGTTTTCAAGAAAAAAACGAATGATTTTATTAAGCATAATTTACCTGTTATTGTTCCGTAATGTGTTGGTTAACCCATTAAAACAATATGGTAAATCAAATAATGAAAGTCTGTAATTCAGAAAGTCTGGATATTGTTTTAGCCGGTGGTGGTCCGGTATCCAGTTCAGTGAAATAGTGTGATTCCGGTTCTGTTGATACTTTCTGTAAGAATAAAGCTGTATTGAGATATAACTGGATCACATTTAAAGGCAAGGATGCCATTACATCGGGTCCTAAAAAATTATCGGTAACCTTGTAAGAGGAAACTTCATCTTTACAGGAGTTGCAACCTGTATCACAGCATTTGTCAGAATGATGGTTAACAGAAACATCAACCAAATGGTTATGGCAGTAGTGTTTGGATATAGTAATTCCTGTTGTGGCAACTATCATCATCAGACTGACTGCTATGTTCACTATTAATCGCATACCCTTAAAACGTGCTGCAAAGTTAAATGTTTATTTATTATCAGGAACTTAAATAATCTAAAAAATGCTATTAAATTTATAGGATTGGTATTTTTAAATTCTTAAGTTTCTCTAATGCAGACCTGTAGCCGAGATTGAAAAGTTTATCTGTATCCTTAATCTGCAGGATGTCGTATTTGTTCAGTTCACTTGGCTCAATGATAACATCACAGGCTTTTTTACTCTCCCTGGTATTGGATTCCACACTTAAATGAAATGTTCTGACAGCAACCTGAAACAGATTCTCCAGTTTTTGTTTACTGATATGTGGTTCAAGATTTACAGCAATAATCTTTTTACAGTCATCTTTAATCGGGGCTACCGGTAAGTTATCATATAAACCGCCATCGACATATACAGCACCATTCAGCTTAACCGGTTCAAAAATAACAGGTATACTTGACGAAGCCATAACCAGTTGATAGATTGATCCTGTATTATAGTATTCAACTTTGCCTTCTGTTATATTGGATACGGCTATCCAGAAATCGATCGGGAGGTCTTCAATATTTTCCTGTTTGATCTCTTTTTTTAGAAGTTCAGCCAGTCCGGTCAGTTTGAAAAGTCCTGTTTTTGGTACAATTATTTTCGAGAATTTCAAAAATCCCCACTCTTTTATCAGTTCGTAAACATGTTCCGGATCCAGACCTGCAGCTAAAAAGGATCCTGCTATGGATCCTGCACTGACCCCGGAAATAACATCGGGTTTTAATCCCAGTTCATACATGGCTTTGGCAACACCCAGATGGGCGATCCCCCTGGCTCCACCACCACCTAAAACAAGGCCTATTTTGTACTTCTCAAACATAGTTTAAAATGTTAAACGAATTCCTGCCTGCATATTTCTGGGATCACCAGGATAATAATACCGTGGTTCATTGCCATTAAACGATGGTGCATTCACCAGTATCATAGATGCATAACGGGTATCTAATATGTTGTTTACGTGTCCAAATATAGTAATTTTCAGACGTATTTGCTGGTAGAGCAAACAGGATATTTGGGCATTTATTACCGAAAATCCGGCAGCTTTTCCTGCGTTATCGTCGTTAAGATACTGGGGCCCTGAAATGAACCAGTTTGAGCTTAGGGTCAAACGTTGCTTGTACGAAATTTTAAGTTTATTATCAGAAGTAAATCCCGGAATCCCCGGTAATTTATTTCCAGAATAATCCACATTGTCATCAGCAAAACTGGTAAAGTAATGATTGGATAAGGATAAACTACCGGTATAACTTATACCAAAACCATCTTTCTGATCCACTATCTTCTGGTGTAGCAAGAGTTCGATACCCTGATGTTCCGTTTTACCTGCATTCACGGCATAAAACACATCCTCGGTTTCACGTTTGATCACTAAGAGATTATTCAGATACACTTTATACACGGTAAGCTCTGCATATGTTAAACCGCGAAATAAATTCATGCGCAGACCGGCTTCTATATTGTAGCCCTGTTCCGGTTTAAGATTTGGATTAACCGTTCCTTCAGGAAGCAATGTTTCTTCGAGAGATGGATGTGAAAATCCGTGCCCGGCAGAGAGATAGAATGAAATTTCTTCAGATGTGGTATATGTCAATCCTATTTTCGGAGATAAAATGGGTCTATACGTATAATTTCCACTGACATCCATGTTGTCCTGAACGTAATTGTCTGTCAGGCTGTAATTCAGAATATTCAGATTCAATCCGGCATCAGCTTTTAAACCGGATAAAATATCATACGAAGCATAGGAGAAGAAATTAATGTATTGCCTGACTTCGTTATTTGAATTTTTTAATCCGTTTTGTTCTCCTTCATTCGTAAAAAAGAGGTCGTAGCCATATTTTTCTCCATAATATTCTGTGCCAAGCAATGCTTTAAACTTATTATTTTCATAGATAAGACGTTCCCTGAATCCCCAGAATACAGACTTATCACTTAAAATATCAAACGGACGTGATTCATACTGATTAAAAGTGCCGCCATATGCACTGGCTTTGTTTGTCCAGTGCTTACGTATGTTCGTTGTTGCTGATATCCCGCCAAGAAGTTTATGGTACTTTTCGTAACCTTTTACTGCCTGCCAGTTTGAAGCCGCTGTTTCAGGATGGTTTTTGTAATCTTCATACGTAAGGGAACTTGGAATCTGTGCATTGAGTTTAGTGTAAATCATATGCAGCGAAAGATGGGTTTTGCCGCCGTGGAAATTTGAATTCAGAAAAATATTGTGTCGTCTGTACTTATTATTCTCTCTAAAACCGTCAGAGGTGAGGTTGCTGTAATTAACCATTGTATTAAAAGTACCTTTGGAATAGCCTGCTGTTGCACTGTGTCGAAAGGTGTTAAAGGACGCGGCTGATGATTGCAGGTTAAGGCCGTTGTATCTGTTATTCTCAGGCACAATCCGGATGACTCCTCCCAGACCGGAACCGTAGATTGCTGATGCGGGACCTTTCAGGATTTCTATTCTGCTCATACCACTCAGATCCAGATCTTCGATAACAGAAACACCATCACCGTTTGAAAGAGGGATATCACCAAAATATGTTTTGATCCGGTTTGTGGCATAAGGCGTTCTGGAACCGATGCCACGAATGGTGATCCTGCTGGTATTTAAAGTTCCCTGCTGAACATAAATTCCCGGCACCTGATTAAGCAGACTGACCGATGATAAATCCGACTGTTTTTCAATGGTACTAACCGGAATAATGAAGTTACTGCCGGAAGTTTGTTTAAGTGGATCGTTAAAAGGGGTGATGCTTATCCTTATTTCAGGCAGGAAAGCAGGTTCAGCAGATAACGATATAACCAGGTTAGAAGCATTATTCTGTATAGCTACAATCTTATCCTGATAACCAATAAGACTTATTTTCAGCGTATCAGAGGAATTACTTAACGCAAAATAACCGTCCCGGTTTGTGGCAGTATACCGGGAACCGGAACCGACTATTGCACCTTCCAGTGGTTGTTGTGTATCTTCATCAATGACCAGACCAGTAACCTGTGCAAAAGTCAGATAAGGGAAAAGTATAAATAATGCGAGTAATAACTTCATGTTCAGAGCGTCATACTTTAATGTTCTGAGGTCAAATGTGCTAGTAAAACAGAATGTGTTCAATATTGGTTCAGGCAGGAGTTTAATCTTTTCAATAAAAAGCCCTCCTGAACAGATCAGGAAGGCTGAATAACTAAGCTGTATTAATGAAGAGAATTGCTGTTAACTCTGTGTGTTATTATTCCTCGTCTCCAAAAACCTCTTTTCGATCAAGGTAGCCATCGGCAATCACAGTCATTCTGATATTGCCTTTATGTACCTGTATCATTGATGGTAACAGTAACGCCGGGACCATAGCCTCCCCATTGTTCATCGTCACAAACGAATTGGGAACCGGTTCATCTTTGGCCATCAGCATAGCGATATTAGCTGTGGAATGGGCCAGTGATTCAATGTATTTGTACACTGTCATCGTTTGCTTCCCTTCGGCAATCCGTTTGCAGGCATCAGCCTGAGCATCCTGTCCTGACAGGAGTACGTTTCTGCACAAATCATGCTCTTCCAACGCTCGTGATGCACCCTTTGCTATTTCATCGCTTGACGCTATAATGGCGTCCAGTTCTTTGCCCTGATTGAGATAGTTGTTAATAATTTCGTAAGCATTGTCCGCATTCCAGTCGGCCACAAATTTATCCAGAACTATCGTAATGTCACCCTTGGTAATCAGCGGCTGAAGAATATTCATCTGGCCCAGTTTGAGTAGCTGGGAATTGTTGTCTTTAGGCGATCCGCCGAGTATGGCATATTTCCCTGTCGGTTTGATCCGGGTTAAATAGTCCGCCTGTAGTTCACCAACCTTAATGTTGTCGAAGGAAACATAAAAGTCGAGATCACAGTTTTTGATAATTCTGTCGTAGGCAATGACCTTCAGGTCCGGATATTGCTGCTTGGCCTCATTAACAATTACACCACAGGTTTCACTGTTTACCGGTGCAATAATGAGCACATCAATATTACTTTTTAACAAGTCCTCAATTTGTTCTGCCTGCACAGTTTCATCATTTTGAGCTTCTTTTACCAATACTTTGGCACCTGCATAATCCAATCGTTCAGTCATCAGATCCAGGTCTTTTTGCCATCGTTCCTGGTTAGGTCCTAAACTAATGCCTATTACCACATCTTTTTTCTGGGTACATCCAGCAAGAAAGATAACAGACATACTGAAAATAATAATTTTGCGTAAAGTAGTTTTCATACTTAATCTGTTTTGTTACAATCCCGAGATGTTTATGTACTAAATTTATAAAAAACAAGTGACTAATATGAAATATGAAAAGTAGTTGTTGGACATGTTTTTAGGGTGTAAATCATACATTTAATCCATTACATTTAGGTTGTACGTAAGTTTATGAAATCTGAAATTGAACTGCCGTTATTCGGATTCCTATAGTTTAAAGATTTTTTTGGTATTTACGGAATATTGCTATAATTTTACAAACCAAACGGTCGGTTTATGCAGGACACGAAATCATATATATTAAAAACTTCCCTGGTGTTGTTTCTTCAAAAAAGTTTTAAAGAGGTCACCATGAATGAAATTGTTGGTAAGACAGGTTTATCCAAAGGTGCCTTTTATCATTACTTTAAAAGCAAGGAGGAGTTGTATAAAGAGATTGTATCCATGTTTTTCAGTTTGGGATCTGTTGATTATGCTTCATTTGATCAGGGTTCTCTTTACCATTTCTGTACAGATTACATAGAGCATACAGAAGCATCATTTAAACAGATATATGCATTAACGGGAATTGTTGAAAAAGATGATGTAAACCTGAATTTCATGATGATTATGTTTGAAGCCATTAAGAAATTTCCCGAATTCCTTAAAATGGAATATGCGCTTTATGAAAAGAGTAGTGCGGCATGGATTACTGTTATTGATAAGGCTAAAAAAAGTGGTGAAATCAAATCGGATACGCCATCAAAAATTATTGCAGATACCTTCCTTTATCTCACTGACGGGGTTTTTATAAGGTTCATTAACAGTGATAAATTTGATAGCTATTCCGAAGGATTAAAAGAAGCTTTTAATGCGGTTTATGAAAATTTAAAGGCGTAAAAAATTTTACAAAACAACCGACCGAACGTTCGGTATAAATATTATGAGATGAAAAGTATCATTCAAACCGGTTCACTTGCAAAACGTTATAAGGATGTGGTTGCTGTATCAGAATTGGATCTGGATATAAAAAAGGGTGAGATTTTCGGCTTTCTGGGTTTAAACGGGGCTGGAAAAACAACTACGATCCGAATGCTGCTGGGATTAATTAGTCCTTCTTCGGGAAGCGTTTATTTAAAAGGACAAAGAATGCATCCCGGGTATGCCGAAGGTTTAAGGTTAACCGGCAGTCTGGTGGAGATGCCGCATGCGTATCCGAATCTTTCGGTCAGAGAGAATCTGGAGATTATTAGAAGACTGCGGTTCATAAAAGACAGAAAGGCAGTAGATGCCATATTGAAATTACTGGAACTGGAAAAATATGCCAACCGGAAAGTAAAGAATCTTTCTTTAGGCAATGCGCAGCGTTTGGGACTGGCAAAGGCACTGATTCATCAACCGGAAATACTGATACTGGATGAACCGGTCAACGGACTGGATCCGGAAGGCATTCATGATATTCGGGAAATGCTGAAGACTCTGGCAGCGGATCGTGGTGTAACCATCTTTATTTCAAGTCATATCCTGGGCGAAATTTCTTTAATGGCTAAGCGGATAGGAATTATTCACGAAGCAAGGCTGATCAGTGAATTCAAAACAGCTGAATTGAACCGGTTGTGTGAAAAATATATGAAGGTTCAGACGGCGGATAATGCGCTTGCGGTAAACATTCTGAAAAAAAATGGCATTCAAAAGTGTAAGCTTGCTGATGGAAGTATAAAAATAGAAGATCAAGGTGCCCTGGAATCACCATCAGATATTGCAGTAATTCTGGTAAATGCAGGTTTGCCTCCATCTTTGTTAAAAGTAGAAGAGGAGAACCTGGAATCCTATTTCTTAAGAACCATTAATGCAAAAGGAGGTCAGCAATGAAACAGTTTAAAGCAGTTTTTATTACAGAATGGTTGAAACTCCGGCATGCCAATTTATTTTGGATCACCATCTGTTTCTTTATTTTCATTCCCTGTATGATGGGTTTTATGATGTACCTGAGTCAGCATCCTGAGATTATTGCCAAAATGGGAATTGTAGGTGCCAAGGCTAAATTCTTTGAGGATAATTCGTGGCAGGGGTATTTTGATATTTTAAACCAGTCCGTGGCGGCCATAGGCCTGATCGGTTTCGGTTTTGTGATTTCATGGGTGTTTGGCAGGGAGTTCACGGAAAAAACAATAACCGATGTCATGGTGATGCCGGTCAACAGGGCATTGGTTGTGATGTCGAAATTTCTGGTTGCCATGCTTTGGAATCTGTTACTGATTATCGTGTTCTTTGCGGCATCCATTTTAATCGGACAGTGGATGAATCTGCCAGGATGGTCGGCACAGCTATTTAATTCAGCACTTTTAAAATTTACATTTACCGCACTGTTGACCTTAATGGTCACAACACCGGTGGCATTTATTGCCGCTGCCGGAAGAGGCATCGTTTTACCAATCGCCTTTGTTATTCTGGTGCTCATTCTCTCACAATTTCTGGCAATGGCAGGTTTCGGGCCTTATTTCCCGTGGGCCATTCCGGGTGTCTTTACCGTGTCAGATCCGGAACAGGGACTGGCGCTGGTAAATACAAGCTATGTTATTTTGTTCTTAACCTTTGTGCTGGGAATTACCGGAACTGTTTTGTGGTGGCGTTATGCAGATCAGAAGTAATTTTATTTTACTAGCACGCATATTTATCAGTGCATTTTTACCCTGTTTGATAAATGTGATTGATTCATTACTTTTGGGTATGAGTGACGTAGTTGAAAGTTACGCCTAACATGGCTAAATCTGAATAGGAATGAAGAATTTTACTTATTTAATATTATTATTGATTATATTTTCTTATTGCAAGAAAAAGGAGTCCGGTACAATTGAAACAAAATACTCCATAAAAATTGAATATAATAGCTTGCCGGTTTTTGACACCCGTAAAATGGTAGATGATTCATTAACAATTGTATTCCGAGGATCTTTTATTGAAGATACGTTTTCATTAGATATTAATCAAAACTATTCTAAAGATCTTATTCTGACAACAGATGAAAGAACTGGTTGGTCAGGTGATATTAAGCCAATGAAATATAAGGATGTCAAAAGTATTGAAATACGTATAAATAATGGTAACCTTATTTATATTGAACCTCCTTCAAGACATTATAATATTCAATTACTTTATATTGATAGTACAGCTACAGTTAGTTTTCATAGAAGGCTTCCTGCATAAAGTTAATATTAATGAACCAAATAAATAATATGCAAAGTTATATTTATAGTCTACTTTATGTTATTGCAATTCTAGGTATGATATTTAGTATTATTTTAAGTGAACATTTTGAAGGATTGATTGATATTTTATTATACCTGTATTGTATCCCATTTGTATTACTAAACTTATATAAAAATGTGAAAAAAATTCATTTGAATTGGTTGGTCAGCATTTCCATTGTTAAGTTTAAGAAATATAAACTAGAGGTTTTAAATGTGGATAAGTTATTTGGAGGTATTTTTTTTGGAGTTTTTATGATCGTGTATTATTATAACAGTTTGGATATTTATCAGTTAATCTCTCTTCTTTTTTTATCACTGTTATTGGTTAGTACTTTTCAAATAAATAGATTAAATTAAACCGGGAGAATAAAAACCCTTAAGTCGATATTTATTATGACATCTATGAATAAAGTAATATTATTCATTACATGGCTTAGATTTTGAGTAAATTGAAGATCCGTCTAAACCTATAATCTACCTCATCCTGAACATAATCCATGACTATAGAGTTCTATATGCAATTCACCGTTGGTTTTGGAAGAATTAGACAAAAAATATTTACGCTGGGTGCAGATGGTACAGTGGGAAGCATTTTCGTTGTACTGGATGTCGAACCTGATCCTGTGGTTTCCCTGGAGTTTTAGTCCGCATTTGGGAATGATACTGATGCTCACATTAGGAACGTTCATCTGGGCGTGGGGCGGATTTCATGCAATTAAACGGTTTCCCGGAGAATCACTGTACAAAGCAGCACTGATTGTGGCCATCCTGTTTGTCTCCATATCGGTGTTTATGGATTACATTTTCTTTGATGTGATCCGCAATGCTGCTGAAGATCTGTATCAGCCCACTACGTATTATGGTTATGCGTTTGTTGCAGCCATCCCTTTCCTTGAAGTTCTGATGCTTAATAAACACTTACAAGTTAAAAAACTCGTCCTTAAAAAAGGATTAATACTTTATGGTGTGCCTGGCATCATAAGCATTATACTTTTGGCACTGATTATCCTTCTGGATATTAAGCTATGATCTTGATCGTAATAAAATTTTTAGAAAGGCACAGATAAATATCTGAGCCATTAAGGATTTGGTATAGCATCACACTAAATGGTAAAATAAAACCAAGTTGGCGCGGATATTTATCCGCGCAATTATTCTCAGAAGTTATTAACTTTGTTAATATAACTACCTAAATATGAGCCGAAAGTATAAATTCCATAATCCTGAAGGTATTTATTTTGTGAGTTTTGCTGTACAGAACTGGATATATGCACTTACACGAGTTGAGTATAAAAATATAATTGTTGAAAGTTTACGTTTTTGCCAAAGGCATAAGGGACTGAAAATTTATGCCTGGGTAATTATGACAAACCACGTTCACCTGGTAATCAGTTCTGAAGGACAATTAACCTTATCAGAAATCTTACGTGATTTTAAGCGACATACAAGTAAACATATTATAAAGGCTATTCAGGACAATCCGGAAGAAAACCGCAAAGAGTGGATGCTCAGGCAATTCTCAACTGAAAAAGGTTGGCGATTTTGGAGAGGAGACAATCAACCAATTGAATTATGGAGTAACTCCGTTATTGATCAAAAGATAAACTATGTACATATGAATCCTGTCAAAGCCGGATTGGCTTTCGTACCGGAAGATTATATGTATAGTAGTGCCGTTAATTATGCGGGAGAAAAAGGATTGTTGGATGTAGAAGTTGTGCTTTAGCTTTTCGCGGATAAATATCCGCGCTAGTTTTAAAATAGAAATCTATGTAGATAAAGGAGTTAATTATGACGTAGGCTGTAGCTAACACCGAACTATATGTAGAAGTTGTTTTTTAATTTAGTGCAGATGAATATCTGCACTAACAAAGGATATAAAGATTTGATCGTGGACTAAACAAAAAAGCGGCAATTGCCGCTTTTTTATTATACTGTTAAAACTTCTTTTTCTTTCTTTTCAACCAGGGCATCTACCTCTTTGGAAAATTTATCGGTCAGTTTTTGAACCTGGGCTTCAGAATCCTTTTCTATATCTTCAGATAGGCCGTCTTTAACCAGTTTCTTCAAATGATCGTTGGCATCACGTCTGGCATTTCGAATGCTGATCTTAGCTTCTTCACCAGCATGCTTAACCTGTTTGACAAGATTATGACGTCTTTCTTCAGTCAAAGGTGGAATATTGATCCGGATCATTTCACCGTTGTTATCGGGATTGAATCCCAGATTAGCCACCATAATGGCTTTTTCAATGTCGTTAATTAAACTTTTCTCCCAGGGTTGAATAGCTATGGTTTTGGCGTCGGGAGTGGAAATGTTGGAAACCTGACTCAGCGGAGTCATCACACCATAGTACTCTACCATAACTGAATCCACCAGTCTGGTATCAGCTTTTCCGGCACGGATATGCACCAGTTCCTGATCAAGATGAGTTACGGCGTTTTGCATGCTTTCTTCAGCTTCCGCAATTATTAATTCTACATCGTCGTTCATGGCGATAAATTTTTTGTTTAAACAAAAATAATAAAAATTCAGAATATTCAGGGATGGACATAGGTCCCTATATTTTCTCCGGTAATTACCTTGTACAGGTTTCCGGGGGTGTCCATATTAAAAACTACGATCGGCAGATTGTTCTCCTTGCACATGGTTGTTGCAGTGAGATCCATCACTTTCAGGCCTTTATTATATATCTCATCATAAGATATGGCATCAAACTTCACCGCATCCGGATCTTTTTCAGGATCAGCGGTATAAATCCCGTCAACACGGGTTCCTTTGAGCATGACATCGGCTTCAATTTCAATTCCCCTCAGCGATGATCCTGTATCGGTAGTAAAATACGGATTACCTGTACCAGCAGAATAGATGGAAACATAACCGTTATTCAGGTATTCTATGGCTTTATCTTTAGAATAAAACTCCCCGACAGGTTCCATACGGATAGCAGTCAAAACTTTTGATGGAACGCCCATGGCCTGCAGCGCGGAATTCAGTGCCAGACTGTTGATCACCGTTGCCAGCATACCCATCTGATCACCTTTAACACGATCAAAGCCTTTGGCTGATCCGCTCAATCCACGAAAGATATTTCCCCCACCAATTACAATACCAACCTGAACCCCCAGATCGTGTATTTCCTTAATCTGCTTTGCATAGCTGTTCAAATGATCCGGATCAATACCATACTTCTGATCGCCCATCAAGGATTCCCCGCTCAGTTTCAGCAGGACCCGCTTATATTTACTGCTCATTGTCTGTTAACATTAGGTTTTTGCGGCACTAAAATACGAATAAATGACGGCTTTTGAAATATGACCAGGAATGAGTGTATAAAATACATGTTTTCTAACACCTCTTGAAAACGTTTACATCGTTGACTTTATCGGATGTTCTTCTTAAATTTGGATGACTTTCTAAGGTAATTTTTTCATAGGTTAAGGTTTAGGTTTATTAAGAGAGGATAATACCCGTTATCCTCTCTTGACTTTTTAAGGCCTTTGTTTAAAAGACTTTTAGCGTTATACTTATGTTGGTGAAACCACTTGAAAAATCCTCTAATTTAGTTTCATTATTCGTAAGGTTCGTATTACATTTGCAGCAATTCATTTTAATTAGATAAAAAATTCTTTAATTGAAATGATACACCTCTAATAATCGCAAATAACAAAAATTAAATACAGATGAAGACTATCAAATTTGTTTCACCGGAAGAAGCCGTAAAGGTTATTAAATCCGGAGACCGTGTTCATTTAAGCAGTGTGGCTGTTACACCTCATACGCTTATAAAACCAATGGTTGCGCGAGGAAGGAATGGCGAAATCTATGATGTTAAAATCCAGCATATTCATGTAGAAGGAGAGTTGGAATACGCCAATCCTGAATTTGAAGGAATATTCCTGGCCGAGCAGTTTTTTGTGGGTGGTAACCTAAGAAAACAGACTCAGGCAGGATATGCCGATTATATCCCTGTTTTCCTGAGTGAAACACAGAAACTTATTCGCGATGGTTATCTGAAGGTAAATGTTGCCATGGTGATGGTTTCTCCTCCTGATAAGCACGGATTTGTATCTCTTGGAACTTCTGTGGATGCCACCAAGGCAGCCATTGAGTGTGCTGATACTGTCATAGCGGCTGTAAACCCGAATGTGCCACGAGCATGGGGTGATGCACAGGTTCATGTTAATGATATCGACATTTTTGTAGAAGATGACATTCCGTTGTATACACACGATATGGGCGTTTTGTCTGACATTGATACGCAAATTGGTAAAAATGTAGCAGAGCTGGTTGAGGATGGTGCCTGTCTGCAAATGGGCATTGGAGGAATTCCAAATGCAGTGCTGGCTCAGTTAGGTAATCATAAAGATCTTGGTATTCACACCGAAATGTTTGCTGACGGTGTATTGCCACTTGTAGAAAAGGGTGTGATCACTGGTAAACATAAATCCATTGACCGGGGTAAAATGGTGGCGTCCTTTCTGATGGGGACACAGGAATTGTATGATTTTATCGATGATAACCCGATGGTGGCCATGATGGATGTTGCGCATACCAACGGCGTACATGTTATCCGTAAGCTGGACAAGGTAACAGCTATCAACTCTGCACTGGCGATCGATCTGACCGGTCAGGTTTGCGCCGACTCCATCGGAACAAAACACTATTCCGGTGTTGGTGGACAGATCGACTTTATTCGTGGTGCAGGTCATTCAAAGGGTGGTAAACCAATTATTGCCTTACCTTCGATAACTGCCAAAGGCGTCTCAAAAATATCGCCCATCCTGTTGCCGGGTTCCGGCGTGGTCAGTACACGTGCCAACATGCACTGGATTGTAACCGAATACGGCGCTGTTAACCTTTACGGTAAAACCATGCAGGAGCGGGCTAAACTGATTATATCCATCGCACATCCGGAGCACAGGGAGTCGCTTGACCGTGCTGCTTTTGAGCGCTTTGGGCCGCACTACCATTTTGTAAGCAAGAAATAGCAAAAGACCCTGTCTTTTACAACTCGTAGTTATTAACCCCGGCAGATGCCGGGGTTTTTTATTTTCAGTTTCTAATCGGGATTGCGTTTAATTACGCGTAAAAAGCTGGAAATGATATCGTATGTCTGTTGGAGGTCGTTAAAGTCACTTATTTCATCATTTCGTAACCTGAGGTATGAATGATTTTTTTATTTTTGTTAAAAACATAGAACATGCCCTTTATCAATTCTTTATTTTCATGGATCAATATCAAGCGATTGAACCAGATCGATGAAATGCGTAAGGACCCGGTGTTTTTTCAACACGAGGAATTCAACAAACTGATTAAAAAAGGAGAACGAACCCAGTTTGGTAAAACATACGATTTTGAATCCATCACCCACATTAAAACCTTTCAGGAGCGGGTACCCTTACATTCATACGATGACTTGAAACCATATATTGAGCGCATGATTAAAGGGGAGTCAAATGTGTTGTGGCCCAAAGAGGTTAAGTGGTATGCCAAGTCATCAGGAACAACAAGCGATAAAAGTAAATATATTCCCATAAGCAAGGATTCTCTGGAAGATTGCCATTTTAAGGCAGGTAAGGATATATTTGCGCTTTATACCAATTACCATCCTGACAGTAAAGTGTTCTCGGGTAAGAGCCTCACACTTGGCGGAAGTCACCAGGTGAGCCCTTTCAGCGATAAATCTCAGGTTGGCGATTTGTCTGCCATCTATATACAGCATGTGCCTTTCTTTTTTGATTTTCTAAGAACACCGGATGCTTCAATTGCACTGATTGATGAGTTTGAGGAGAAGATCAATAAAATTGCAGAGGTTTCCGTGGAGGAAAATGTAACCAGTATTGTGGGTGTTCCATCGTGGAACCTCATCATGTTGAAACATGTGCTGGAAGTAACCGGAAAATCGAATATTCTGGAAGTATGGCCTAATTTTGAGCTTTTTGTTCATGGCGGAATCAATTTTGAACCGTACCGCGAGCAGTTCCGCCGCATCATACCGAAAGATGATATGCACTATATGGAAACATATAATGCATCCGAAGGTTTTTTTGCCATACAGGATGACCTGAGTTCACCGGATATGTTGCTGATGATGGATTACGGTATCTTTTACGAGTTTATTCCAATGGAAGATATTGAGCTGGATAATCCAAGGGTATACACCGTTGATGAAGTTGAAACAAATAAGAACTATGCCGTTGTGATAAGTACAAACGGTGGCCTTTGGCGTTATGTCATTGGGGATACTGTTCAGTTTTCTTCCTTATATCCGCATAAGCTTCGCATCAGTGGAAGAACCAAGCATTATATCAATGCCTTTGGTGAAGAACTGATGGTTGACAATGCAGAAAAAGCGCTGAAGGAGGCCTGTGAAAAAACCGGAGCCATCGTACAGGAATATACAGTAGCTCCCGTGTTTATGGACGACAAAAGTAAAGGCCGGCATCAGTGGCTGATAGAGTTTGTACATGATCCGGAGAACATGAAATCATTTTCTGAAATTCTGGATCAGGCCCTGCAAAAAGTTAATTCCGATTATGAGGCCAAACGCCGGAAAAATGCCACACTGGAACCGCTGGAGCTGGTTGTGTCGCGTAAGGGCCTTTTTATGGAATGGATGAAGAAAAGAGGGAAGCTTGGGGGCCAGAATAAGGTACCCCGACTCGCCAATTCCCGCACTTATATGGACGAACTGCTTGCCATGAACCAATAGGGTTTTTGAAGCGTTTATTCATTGTTTTTTGCTATTTTTGATCCAATTATTCAAAACATAACGATATGCATATTGCTGTAGCCGGAAACATTGGAGCAGGAAAAACCACACTAACATCTTTACTGGCAAAACACTACGCCTGGACACCACATTATGAATCTGTGGATCAGAATCCTTATCTGGATGATTTTTATGAGGACATGAAACGCTGGTCCTTTAATCTGCAGGTTTACTTTTTAAATTCCCGTTTTGGTCAAATGCTGAAAATAAGGGAAACAGGAGAAGATGTAATTCAGGACAGGACAATTTATGAGGATGCCCATATATTTGCACCTAACCTCAGGGAAATGGGGTTAATGACAAATCGCGATTATGATAATTACGAATCATTGTTCCAGCTGATGGTAAAGCTGATCCAGCCACCGGACCTGTTGATTTACCTGAAAGCCTCGGTTCCAACGCTGGTGAATCAGATCCAGAAAAGAGGACGCGAGTTTGAAGCATCTATACGGCTTGATTATCTCAAAAGTCTCAACGAACGATATGAGGAGTGGATCAAGAACTACGATTATGGCAAGTTACTGGTTATTGATGTGGATAAGACCAATTTTGCCGAAAATACCACTGAGCTCAGGAGCGTTATCAATAAAATTGATGCAGACCTGCACGGCCTGTTTTAAGCTTTTTTCATGAAACACATTACAGTTGTAAAGGTAGGAGGGAAGGTAGTTGAGGATAATGACTCGCTGCAAAAACTGCTAAAGGGTTTCTGTGCCATTGAAGGTCATAAATTGCTGGTACATGGCGGCGGACGAATGGCGACTACCATTGGCGATCAGTTGGGGATTGAAAGCAAATATGTAAATGGCCGCCGTATTACAGATGAAGAAACACTTAAAGTGGTGACTATGGTTTATGGTGGTCTGGTCAATAAATCCATTGTGGCCCGGCTTCAGGCAATGGGTTGTAATGCCATCGGACTGACCGGAGCCGATATGAATGTAATAGAAGCGCACAAGCGTCCGGTTAAAGATATTGATTATGGTTACGCCGGTGATATCAACCGGGTGAATGCCGGATTACTGGCAGACCTGATTCATAAGGATGTGGTCCCGGTGATGGCCCCACTGACACACGATCTGAATGGTGGGATGCTGAATACCAATGCAGATACCATAGCATCGGAAGTGGCCAGGGCACTGACTGCCTATTACGACGTTTCTCTGGTTTACTGTTTTGAAAAAAAAGGAGTGCTCCTGGATGAACAGGATGACGATAGTGTCATTTCAAAGCTGACAAGGGATTTGTATAAACAGTATGTGGATGAAGGCCGGATATCAGGAGGAATGATTCCCAAACTGGATAATGCATATGCTTCGATCGATAAGGGCGTGAAAGAGGTCATTATAACGCGTTCAGATTTGTTGCATACGAATTCAGGAACTACAATTCTGTAATTATGAATGCAGAAAAAGCCATTGAGATTTTAAAGAAACTGATTTCGATTGAGTCATTCAGCAGGAACGAATCTGAAGCTGCTGATGGTCTTCAGGCAGAAATCGAAAAACTCGGATATGCGGTTGACAGACAGGATAAAAATCTTGTAGTCAGGTCGAAGCACTGGGCTGATGCCAAGCCGGTCCTGCTTTTTAATTCCCATATTGATACCGTAAAACCTTCGGATAAATGGACTAAGGATCCCTTTACACCGGTGGTGGAAAATGGTATACTTTACGGCTTGGGATCGAATGATGCAGGTGCCAGTGTGGTATCTCTGCTAATTTCTTTTATGATTCTTGATCAAAAGGAACAACCATACAATTTAATCTATGTGGCATCGGTTGAGGAGGAAATCTCAGGGCTGAATGGCATTGCCAGTTTGATTGAATATCTGCCCAAAGTAGATTTTGCAGTGGTAGGTGAACCAACCCAGATGCATATGGCTACGGCAGAAAAAGGACTGATGGTTCTGGATTGCACCGCTATGGGCAAATCGGGCCATGCGGCCAGAAAAGAAGGACTGAATGCCATCTATGAGGCTCTGCCTGATATTGAATGGTTCAGGACGCATGAATTTAGCAGGGTATCTGAATTTCTTGGTGAAGTAAAAATGACGGTGACGCAGATTGAAGCCGGAAGGCAGCATAACGTTGTTCCCGATAAGTGTACATTTGTGGTCGATATTAGGTCGAATGAGCTTTACAGTAACGAAGAACTGCATGAGATTATTCAGAGCCATGTAAAATGCGATGTTGCCCCACGTTCATACCGGTTGAACTCATCTTCCACACCAATGGATCATCCTGCAGTTGTAAAAGGGCAACAGATGGGACGTCAGACTTATGGAAGCCCGACCACCTCGGATCAGGCGGTGTTACCCTATTATTCTGTGAAAATGGGACCCGGAGATTCTGCTCGTTCACATACTGCCGATGAGTATATCTTACTCGATGAGATTCGCGAAGGCGTCAAGATCTATTGCGAATTATTTGATGGACTGGAAATCGGAAAATAAACATTAAATCACAAAACATTTTCCTGGTATTGGTTTTTAGCAACAAAAATCAGCGAGGCGATACCTTGTCCCGACATTGCAGTTTTTAAGTTTGCCTTGTTATTTGGCTCAGTTAAAAACACCTCACAAAGCGGCGCTGCGTTACCGAAGAGTTACGCAGATGAACATTACTCTGCGAAAATCAGCGAAAAAAATCTGCGGTAATCAGCGAGAACCACAACAGTATATGCAGGACTACGATGAACCAATTTTCTGACAGAGAATTTCATTATCTTTCAGGATTTCTGTTTAACCCAAATTAAGATTAATAGACAGTTTTTGTCTTCATTCAAAACCGGAAATTTCTAAATTGCTTTAAAATAACGTGATGATGTTGATCTCTGTTGTTATTCCGGCATATAACGAGGCTGATTATCTGGAGGAAACCATCCTGAATATTCAGGATAGGTTCACTAAACTTTTGCCCGAAAAAGGTCTATGGGAAATTATTGTATGCAATAATAATTCAACGGATCATACAGGTGAAGTTGCAAAGCGTCTTGGTATCCAGGTCGTTTTTGAACCTGTCAATCAGATTTCAAGGGCAAGAAATACCGGAGCGCATTCAGCCAAAGGGGAGTGGATTCTGTTTTTGGATGCAGATACGCACCCCGGAATGGAATTAATGAAAGATGTACTTGACATCATCCGAAGCGGACGTTATATTGGTTGTGGTGCCACGTTGCAAATTACCGGCGGAACAAAATTCAATAAACTGAGGTTGGAGCGGGTCAACCCGGTTATACGCTGGTTTAAACTTGCTGCAGGTTCATTTTTACTGTGTCGCAGGGATATGTTTGAAGAAACCGGAGGATTTAGTAAAGATTTATATGCCCTGGAAGAGATTGATTTTGTATTCCGGTTAAAACGTATCGGCAGGAGGGTGAATAAGAAATTCGGGGTGATTTATAAACATCCCGTGTCGACATCCGGTCGGAAAGATGAGTTATCTGTCTCATCAATGTTCAGACTGTTCTTTTCTAATTTTATGGCAATTTTTTTATTTGTACTACATTTTATTCTGCCATCAAAACTAAACAGGTTTTTGGGGACAAGGCTGTTGGGATACTGGTACAAAAGACGGAGCTGAGTCTGTTATTTTTCCACATAATGTTTAAAATTATTCAGTATGGCCTGCCAGCCTTGTCGTTGCATGTCAATGGGATTGGTTTCTTCGGCTTCAAAAGTCTCTATCACCGTTGTTCTGTCTTTGTGCGCCCTGAATTCCACAATCACCTTTCGGTCGTCATCAATGGTATAACTGATCAGCTTATTCGGCACAACTTCGGTGTACGTGCCGCTGAAATCAAAGCCTGCACTTTTATCTTTGGCTTCCATCCGGTAGACGAAACGACCGCCTGTTTTCAGATCATTTTTGGCCCGTGGTGTATGCCAGTCGTCACTCGCAGTATTCCATTGTTTAATATCTTCCGGTGTGGTCCAGTTTTTCCAGACGTCTTCCACCGGCACAAAAATTTCAGCCTGTACCGCTATCGTTGTTCCATCCATAACAGATTCTGTTTATTTTTTCTCAGCGCAGTTAAACATCCAGCAAATACCAAATTTATCAATGCATGTCCCAAAGTAATCACCCCAAAACATATCCTGTAACGGCTGGGTGACTTTCCCTCCTTCTGAGAGGGCCACAAAAAGCTTGTCCGTTTCAACCCTTGTTTCCGGTTCCAGGTTTATATTCATATTATTTCCTTTGGTAATGGTGAATCCAAGTGTTTCCGGAGCATCGGCACCCATTAGTTTGAATCCGTTCAGGATGGGAAGAGAAACGTGCATCACCAGATTTCCTTCCTTTTCTGGTAAGGATGGCATGTTCTCATCTTGTGGTACATCTTTGAACCGCATAATTCCGTCACCTTCAAATTCTGCACCAAATACACGCTTATAAAACGTAAATGCTTCTTCAGTCTGATCTCTGAAATTCAGATATAAACTTACGCCTGACATAGTATACGACTTTGTTATTTAGATTCAGAACAAACAGTTAGCTGGTTTTGTTTGATTATTGAATGAACAAAAACGTGAATTTAAAGGATTTAACACTTGATATCCTATAGCTCGGCCGGAACAATTTTGGCAAAGTCACTCCATGAATCAGAGTTGACAGAACCGGTATAATTAACGTTGTAGTAGATGTCCTGTTTCACATCCCGGTAGTCCTGTTCGGAGATGTTTTTTTCCTCAATCACAAAAAATTCGAAAGACTCGTTCTCCGTGAATTCAATGGTGAGATTCGATTTGATGTCTTCCAGTGTTTTATTGAATAATCTGCGTTCCCGTTTTTTAATGAATGCCAGTGGCCGGTTAATGGTAACATGAATATCAGATTGCTTCGAAAATTGTTTAAGCCGATAATTGTCACCGTTCTTCTCGAAATAGATCGATGCTTTGAACATATTTTCGGTGTACCCAACACCTAATAACTGAATTGACTTCCCCGTTTTACCGGGGGCATATTCATAATCTGCCCTGAGCAGGGCATAGGTGTCGGATGTAATATACATGCGTCCTTTGTATAATCCTCTCTTTTTGGGTGTAAAGCTTATGATATACGCATATTCATTGCCAATGACTGTTCCTCCCTCCAGTTTAAAATTATACTTCCCCGGATCGTATAAAAACTGCCAGAGATCTTTATCTGAGAAACCGGTATAGCCCAGGTTGAAGTTTATATTTTTAAGAAGCAGAACGAGTGGCTCCCTGCCCAGTGAATCATTGAGTCTGGTTTTTTTTACAGTGTCTCTCGGAACTGATTTTCGGTCATCTTTCAGTTCAATTCCGATTATACCCGTTCTCATTTTCCAGTATTCTTTGGTATCCACATCCAGAAAGGAGAGATTTGTGATGGAGTCTGCCACAAGATTTAGTGCATTCATATCGGGATTTAATCGCAAAGCATCCGTGGATTCCAGTTTGGTTTTCACTGTATCTTCCTTGTCTGCCGTTGTATAATAAGTGCCTGTAAAATCAGTATAGGAGATGAATTTCCGGTTCATCATCGTATTGATGTTTTTTGCAATTTGTTTTATCGGTTCTGCCGTTCTCTTTCTCAGATCAATATCAAAATCGTTAAAGTCGGTTACCGATCTTTGACGTACAAAAACCTTTTGTTCTGATGTTATTGCCTTATAGTTTAAGGCTTTGTTTTGCAGCACTTTTTCTACTATACTCCTGGGGTCAAATTTATCCGGAAATACCGTTACCTCACTGATGTTAAATGTATTACTTTCGAGATAAACATCAGGATGCCGAAGAAGTATGCGGAGAGGAATTCGTTTGGTTTTATACCCGATATGCCTGAAACAGATTGTGTCATCCGGTACTGCATTGAGTTCAGCCGGAGCATAGCGTCCCTGTTCGTTACTGATTATACCGTCATAGGTTCTTACTTCGAAAATATTGACATAGGGCAGGGGCTCCTTTGTTGTGGCATCTGAAACGGTTCCCTGGATCTTTATCCTATAAGATACGTCCTGATTATTCTGGGATGAAATGAGTTGCAGGCTGGAGGTAAAAAATAATAGAAACAAGATGGTTTTCATGCGCGGCATAGATAATCTGATGAATTGAAATTAGACCTTTCTTATAAAAACGGGACTAAGGTATTTTAGTTACTTTATAAACCTTATGTTGTCCCCGGGTTGTTACTTTCAGTATGTACATGCCATTGGCATAATCAGAAAGATCAATCTTTGAAATATTGTGATATGAAGCCAGTTTATCACCATTCGAACCATACAGCGCTGCATTAAATTCAATCGGCTCATTATGTTCAAGCTTTACTGCATCGTTTGTTGGATTTGGATAAACCCTGAACCCATTTATAGCGTCGATCTCATTTTTACTCAAAAATGACGTACAACCTTTAAAATTGATTACCTTGTCCCAGAAATCAGATTTTTCTGATCGCACACCACACTGACTGCCATTTGGCGTGGCTTTAATCTCCAGGTAACAATCTTCAGATGCAGCATATTCCGGCCAGGTGGTTAGGCCGTTTGTATTCGGGTTTCCGGTTCGTGCAAAATTGGTCCAGTAATGCAGCATGTTGTATTGCATACTGTCATCCTGCGGTTTAAATAAGAAACTGCTGCCCAGCGTTGCATTTTCCCAGTTATTGAACACGTAAAACAGTTCCATTCCGTGGTAGGAACCAAATGATGCAAGTTGCGCCACAGAGTGAGTGTATGTAAAAAAGTAGCGCCACACCGGTTCAGCCTGGTTCAGTTCGATGCATTGTGCCGTTCTTCGCACCGAAGCGGTGAACTGTGCATCTGTCAGGATCTGAACATAAGCGTTTCTGGCTTCATCCTGTGTCGACCCGGGCGGATAAAGCGACAGGGCTTCCGGCCTGAAAATTGCAGGAAGGTAAAGCGATACCAGGGCATTTACCATGGAAGGATAGACCACCAGTGGCGCGCTCAGGCTCATCTCATCAGAATTTGAACCGATGATTAACGGCATGTGGTTGAACCGGCCTGACTGTATGATGCTTTCCGGATTATCTGTAAATAACACATCATCAATTACAGGACGCCAGCTTTGCTGTACGATACCGCCGTTGATAGGTATATTCAGGGTTTCAGACAGGCTGTCTGCCGGAATCTTTCGCATGGCGGCTATTTTTTCTTCATCTGTACCGGAGCTGACAAAGCTGTTAACAAGGTTAGTACTCTTCTCAGTTGCCTCAGCATAATCCTCAAGACCCGGTATAGCACTTTGTATGATGGCTTTATGAAAGAGGTCTCCGGCTTCGTCCGTAAGAAGCAGGTTTCCTGTATTTACACCACCGGCACTTTCACCGAACAGCGTTACATTTGTTGGATCACCACCGAAGGCTGCAATGTTGTTTTGTATCCAGTGCAGGGCCAGAATCTGATCCAGTACACCATAATTCCCGGAGATACCTGCCGTATTTTCAGCTTCCAGTCCGGGATGAACCATATAACCCAGTATGCCCAGGCGATACTGGATGGTGACCACAACCACATCACCACGTTCGCTAAGGTTTTTACCATCGTACAGTTTTGTTCCACCTGTTTCCTGACCGGTTGAGCCCTGCTGGTTCCCGCCGCCATGAATGAACACCATCACCGGAAGCCCGCCGCTTAGGTCAGGACTCCAGACATTAAGATAAAGGCAGTCTTCATCTCCCATGATCGTAGCAGTAGTATCACCCTGTTCAAAGTTTTTCTGTGGGCAGGCCGGAGGATAATGCATAGCCCGCAAAGTATCGGTATGATTTTCAGGGGGAACCGGGGCCCGCCAGCGTAGTTCATCAACAGGAGGTGAGGCAAACGGAATGCCCAGAAATTCAAATACATTGTCGCTTTTATTGCCCGACACAGGTCCATATGCCGTTGTCACAACCTGCGACCTGAGGCAGTTGCTGTAAACAAATAAGATAAAAATGAAGAATATAATGCTTTTTAAGCGCATAAAATCTAATCCCTTTAATCTTTCGTATAACGAAATTCGCCACCTCCCTGTTTTAGTACCATGGACTTATTTTCAGGATCAAACTCCATGACAATGCCGGCCTGATCGAAGTGAAACACATTGGGTGCAGTTTGCTCCAGCGGAAAGGATGACTGTCCGGTTGCCTGTGCCTTTAGTTTATTTCCTTCGGTAAAAACCTTTATCTTCAGGGCAATCTGTGTGCTGGAGTATTCCCCGGTATATTTTTGCAGATCAGCTTCACTTGACTCAATGGTATTGAATTCGGGGATTCTGAAAGGTATGTTGTAATAGCTGTTCAGTACATCAATCATGATGGAATTCATATTGTAATTCATGCCGTTCGACGTCATGGCAATACTGACTTTATCCTCAGGAATATAACCTAAATTTGAACGGAAACCATCAATGCCTCCATTGTGGCCGTATCCTTTTTTGTCTCCGAACCCGTATTCAAACATGCCCATTCCATAGTTTTCTTTCATGGTTTTCATTTGATCCAGACTTTCCATCGAAATAATCTTCCCATCGAATAGTCCTGTAATAAAACGGCACAGATCAGACGGTGTTGAAACAAGGGCACCGGCTCCTACAGGTATTGACATGTCTGTCTCCGGGGCCTTAACCCAACCCTGGTCATAATGGTAGGAATAACTGTCCCCTTTTTTCGGGTCGGCCGGACCACCATATGCGGTGTGCTTCAATCCGAGCGGTTTTATAATATAGGTTTCAACCAGCTCTTTGTATGGTTTTTTATAGGCTTTTTCCAGAATAAAGCTTAGCAATACATAGTTTGAATTACTGTATTCTGCTTTGCTGTCAGGTTCAAAGTCGCTTTTAAATCCTGAAATCAGATCAATTAATTGCTGCTCGGTTCGAGGTTCTGTTTCCCATTCCTTGTAATCCGCTTCACCCGTAAAGTTATGGATGCCACTGCGATGGTTCAACAGGTAACGGATTTTTATCTTATCTGCATTGTCAAGTTTTGGGAAATATCCCTTTATAGTCTGATCCAAATCCAGAATGCCTTTCTCTGCAGCCTTAAAGGTGAGAGCGGCCGTAAACATTTTAGAGATGGAACCTATCCGGTATTCCGTTTCAGGAGTGGCTGCAATAGAATCTGTAAGATCGGCAAACCCGACTGCTTTGGTGTAAATAAGCGTTCCATCATGCGATACAGCGATGCTGCCCATGAATTTATCATTCTGTTCCAGAACAGTGAGAAGGCTGTCCAGTTTGGCGCTGTTCATCTGCTGCGCCGGTATTATTGGACTTAATGATACAAGGAACGTAAAAGCCAGTAAGATTCTTTTCATGATGTTTATTTTTTATTGGTAAATACGATGTCTTTTCCTTTTTTCAATGTGATCTCACCATGCCATTCGGTGTAAAGGTATTGTTTGTTGCTGTACCGGATTCCTGAGGCCGTGGTGTCCTGGTGTAACAAAAGGGTATCGCCGTTGTGAACCAGCTTGCATGTACCAGCCTGATTATCATATTTCAGTACCAGTGAATCTCCATCCAAATTAAATACGGTGGTTTTGACTTCCTGCCGGACGGGGTCTGTTTTTTTAGAGGCACATGCCGTAAATATCAGGATCAGAACAGGGATAACTAAAAACGGCTTGGAAATGGTTCTTATTTTATTTTTGCGCATTTTGACATGGTTTAAAATTGTTGCCAATTTACGAAAAGGCATAATGGATGTCAATTAATTCTTTTTAATAGATTAAAATGGGATAAGCATTTCCTTTTTAATCGGAAACCACTAATTTTAGCATCTGTTGTCAACGCTGGCAGTGTAAACTTTTTACAGATTAAGTTGTATTAATAGTATCATGTTGCATTTACTGGAAGAAATCAGGTCGTGGCTCGACACCGTACTTTTAACAGGCAAGGATTATACAATAACCATACTGAACCTGTTGATTGCCCTGCTAATTATCCTTATTACCCTAATCGCTTTAAGGTTAATTAAAAAAGGCTTTCGCCGCTATTTTAAAAAGAAAACGCCACAGGAAGCGTCCTCTTTCTGGTCTGTTTTTCTCATCATTAAATACTTTATCTGGGTTATTGTCATCATCCTTATTCTGGATTCATTTCACGTCAAGATTTCAGTCTTCCTGGCAAGTTTTGCCGCCTTACTGGTAGGTGTTGGACTTGGTATTCAACAGGTGTTCGGTGATGTGGCAGCCGGTATTATACTCATTATTGAACGCAACCTGATGATTAATGATGTGATTCAACTGGATGACGGAACCGTGGGAAAAGTGACAGAAATAGGACTGAGAACCTCCAAAATAAAAACCCGTGATGATATCATTACCATTGTACCGAATTCCAAGTTTGTAAACGATAAGATCATTAACTGGAGCCATATCGATTTTAAAACACGTTTCAGTGTGGGGGTAGGTGTCGCTTATGGTTCCGATGTGGAACTGGTAACCAATATTCTGCTGGATTGTGCCAATCAGGTCAGTCTTATTGCTGATGTTCCGAAACCGTTTGTCCGCTTTGAAAATTTCGGTGATTCATCGCTCGACTTTAAGGTCTATTTCTGGGTAAATGACTCTTTTCATGTGGAAAATGTTAAAAGCCAGATGCGCTATAATATCGACCGGGAATTCAGAGATAATAAAGTTACCATACCATTCCCACAGCGCGATGTTCATTTTTTTAATCCGGCCGCAAATGAAAAATAAGCTATTCATTCTTTTCTTCATTTTAACCATCACCCTGACGGGCCAGAATTTTACACCTGAGCAGGCTGAAGTGCTCTGTCAACCTGCATTAAAATGTATTCAGAAACTGTATCCCTACAAACCGGGTAAGGTGCTGGGTTCCGATGCTGATGTAGTGGCACCAAAGGTGGATCATCCAGCTTTTTACGGCTGTTTCGACTGGCACTCGTCGGTTCACGGACACTGGACATTGGTACGCTTGCTGAAATCCTATCCGGGTTTACCGGAAGCAAAACAGATCAGAACCATGTTCGAGGAGAACCTGACATCAGAACATATTCAAAAAGAGATCGCTTTTTTTGCTGATCCCAACAATAAAACATTCGAACGCACCTATGGTTGGGCATGGCTGCTGAAGCTGCAGATGGAACTGCGTACATGGGATGATCCGTTGGGAAAGCAACTGGCCGCAAACGTGCAACCGCTGGCTGATACAATTGTAAGTAAATACAGCCATTTCCTGGATAAGCTGAATTATCCCATTCGTGTGGGAGAACATACCAATACAGCATTCGGTCTCACCTTTGCCTGGGATTATGCCAACGCCTTTGGGGAGACTGTGTTGAAGAATAAGATAGAAGACAAAGCGCTGCAGTTTTATGAAAAGGATAAAGATTGTCCCATATCATGGGAACCGGGTGGATTCGATTTTCTCTCACCCTGTCTGATTGAAGCGGACCTTATGACCCGTGTAATGAATAAAGTGGATTATATGCTTTGGCTGCAGAGCTTTCTGCCCGGATTGGGCGATGATGAAGGCATAAAGCTCGAACCGGCTGTGGTTAGCGACCGTACGGACGGAAAACTGGTGCATCTTGATGGACTGAACCTGAGCCGTGCCTGGTGTCTGTTCAATATTGCACGTAAACTTCCCGGCGAGGATGAGGATATTATTGCCATGGCCAAACAGCACCTGAATGCTGCCCTGCCTCATGTGACCAGCGGCGCTTACGAAGGCGAACACTGGCTGGCCTCATTTGCCGTATATGCACTGATGTGTGAATAGTCTGTGAGCAATTCAGCAGATCAACAAAATTCTGTATGTTGATGTTTAAAGGTGAGCGGAGCTAAATCGTACGGAAATAAACAATTCCCAAAACAACAATAACATTTCACTTCATGAAAAACAGTGTCAGGGATCTGGAAGAACGTAAAGTATCCAATGAAATGAAATCATTTCTGATCTTAGATCGTGAAATACTAAGTTTTCAGAAGTTAAGGGATGATGTGGTGGCTCAGGAAATCCACATCAAGGCTGGTTATGAATTTATATCCGGAAAGTTTTTCAGACACGATATACCGACATATGATGAAACGGATTATGCTATTAATCATATTGAGGATCAGTTGATGATACATAAATCCCGTATCCAAAGCAGCAGGGTATTGTATACATCAGATGAAGCACTTAAAAATGTATTCAGAAAAAATGACCTTTATGAGAATTCGTACTCCCGCGAAAGTATTGAAAACCTATTTAGTAGTTATGCCCGCGTAATTATGGGTGCACCAATTTCAGAGCTAAAAGAAGGCATCGCTAAAAAAGATTATGCCATAGTTCTGCTGTTACGCGAAATAATGCACCACTTAGACTTTGAATTTTTAAACTTTGTGAATTAACATACTGTATATTAATATTATAGTATGTTTGACTGAATTGTTTGTTGGCGTTTCTCGATTCCTTATTCTATTGTTCCTCTAGTAATAATGAACACCCGCTGTCAAAAAGCGGTTATATGTTAACTGACAGCTAATTAAAGCATTTGTATTTTATAAATAAATGGCAGATTACCATAGATCTGACAAATTAAATTATGGTAATACTAAAATCATGACATCATGGGAATAGCAGCAGGTATAATGATCATTTTAATCAGTATTGCACACAACGTGTATGGTGAAAAGAAACAGGTCCCCGAACTTAAAAAGATAACCAGTAACCCTGTCATGATTGGTTCATTACGCATCATGATCTTCCAGGGAGGGCTGTTGTTACTGGCCGTCGGAATCATTCAGGTACTGGTTTCGGCCGGAATCGTTCACCTGCCAGGCATATCTGCCTATTTCCCTGCAGGAATTGTGCTCATCAATTTCATCACCAGTCTGGTCATAGCTGCGCTTATTCACAGGGAAGTTTTAAAAGTCGCCCTGCCACAGTTTGTGTTTTTTGCCGTCATCATTGTGCTGCAGTTTCTTTCGCTATCCTGAACCATATCATTTAGTTATTCGTGATTTTCCTTTGTGTTGCTTTGTGTTTTATTTTTACCACAAAGGGCACGAAGAAGGCACAAAGTTCACGGAGAATATACCTTTAAACGGACACAGGAAATCTTCAATCAGTATTAAGTTTCTTTTTGTCCCGTTAGGGACAAGATACAGGTAGAAAGAAACAAATAGAAGGTTAATGAGTGCCGTAGGTACGATATTAAAACTGCAATGTTTTGTAAAGACGTATACTCATTGTAGTGTTCTTAGTGTACTTAGTGAATTTCCTTTGTGTTGCTTTGTGTTTTATTTTTACCACAAAGGGCACAGAGAAGGCGCAGAGTTCACGGAGAATATACCTTTAAACAGATACAGGAAATCTTCAATCAATAATAGGTTTCTTACTGTCCCGTAGGGACAAGATACAGGAAGAAAGGATCGTATAGTTTAGAAATATGTGCCGTAGGTACGATATTAAAATTACAATGTTTTGTGAAGACGTATAATCATTGTAGTATTCTTAGCGCATTTAGTGATTTTCCTTAGTGTTGCTTTGTGTTTTATTTTTACCACAAAGGGCACGAAGGAGGCACAAAGTTCACGGAGAAAACACATTTAAACGGACACAGAAAATCTTCAATCAATAATAGGTTTCTTACTGTCCCGTAGGGACAACATACAGGTAGAAAGAAACATATAGATGGTTAATGAGTGCCGTAGGTACGATATTAAAACTGCAATGTTTTGTGAAGACGTATAATCATTGTAGTATTCTTAGCGCATTTAGTGATTTTCCTTAGTGTTGCTTTGTGTTTTATTTTTACCACAAAGGGCACGAAGGAGGCACAAAGTTCACGGAGAAAACACATTTAAACGGACACAGAAAATCTTCAATCAATAATAGGTTTCTTACTGTCCCGTAGGGACAACATACAGGTAGAAAGAAACATATAGATGGTTAATGAGTGCCGTAGGTACGATATTAAAATTACAATGTTTTGTAAAGACGTATAATCATTGTAGTGTTCTTCGTGATTTTCCTTTGTATTTGCTTTGTGGTTTATTTATTACATAGGGTACAAAGGATAGCAAGCATACTACAGCCTGAATTTTCAATGCTGCAGATGCGTTCCATATTTTAATGACGATCCTTGAGGCCGGATCACTATATAAGCTGACTAAATTCGTTTAATACTTTATTGACGTTTGGTAACTGAAATCTTATATGCGTTTTTGCCCTGACGAACAATGTAAACGCCGGTTGGCAGATGGACCGATGATAATCTGCCATATGCAACTCTAATTCCGGACAAATTGTACACCTCAGACACAGCGTTATAATCGATGCCGGCTTTAACGGATACATTTCCGATACCGGTAGAGGTTCCGTTTTTAACTTTGATGTTGTCAATGCCTATGGTTCCTGTACCACGACCGGCAAGAACCCAAAGCCCTTTAAGGATTCCATTCCCGTTTACTGCAGTAGTACCGCTGTAGATCGTGCTGCCGGAAGAACGGTTGATTACTGTGACATCGGCTGTCTTCGCGTTGACATCAACTTTGCCACTTATGGTGACCCAGGTGCCGGATGCGATAGAGAGGGCTGACGACGCTGAACCATTGACATACCAAATGCTACCATTGCTTCCGTTATAAGTCGGAGTTACAAGACGGAATATGTAGCCGGAATTTGTGAGGCCGTTGTTTGAATTGTTGTTGTCTGTACTTATCACTGCAACTTCACTCGCTGAACGATCAACCACATTGCCGGGAGTCAGTTGCACATCAAATGAGAAATGATAACTCTGAAGGTCGCTGACACCGCTGAATGTATTCATTGCACTGCGATTACCTGTACCACCGTTGGTACTTACTTCAACATAGTTGCTCTCCAGTGACTGGTCGTATAAGCTGGATACAGCGCCATTGGGACTTACCCAGGATGAGGCCAGACCGGCATAGTCATAGTCTTCATAGAATACATAGCCTGATAAATCGAGTGGTTCGTATGTTGACAGGTCAAGGTCGGCTGCATAGCCCAGGACGATATTCTTCACATCATAATCAAATACCAGTTTTTTATTGCGATAGTAGCTTAATACAGCAGATACAATCTCGGCAGGAGTTGTTCCTGATCCGTAGCTTGGCGTTACAGAGGCCGGGAATGTGAGCATCAACACCCCGTCTTTGTAATATGCAATGGTTCCGTCAGTATTGTACGATACTGTCACATAGCAACTGGTATTCAGAAAAATTCTCCAGGCCGTCGATGATGAATACCCTGCCGATATGGCTGCAGTTGATAAGGTGGCCTTAGCCTCATAGAAATCAGCACTGTTAAAGCGTAATACGGAAAGAAATAAACTGTACATGTTGTCCGTAGAATGGGCTATTAAATCCCAGTCGCTTGTAATGTTATCCAGATAAAAACTCAGCGACATACCTGTCCGGGAGTTGATACGGCTGCTTGGTGCTGCTGCATTATATTCGCCGATATCAGCATACGATTCCAGTATAGCTCCTTCTTCTATGGGAAGGATGTCAGCAATGTTATTGGCTGATAACTGAATAGATGATGTTCTGGTATAAACGTAATTGCCGCATGTTATGGTTAGTGTCAGAACCGTTGAGGTATTGGATGTCAGATCCTTCACTACACCTTCAGAACTGATCAAGGAGGTATCCCAGTTCCATGCATACGTGGCTCCGTAGTAACCTTCGGTAGGTAAGGAAAGTTGCGAACCACTGTAGGCTTCTGAGGGAACGGTACCATTCATATTCATTACATTGTAGGCGACCGTTGCATCTTCGGGAAACGGCTTTCCTTCTCCTGCCATCTTATAGCCCCACACTGACATGTCGCTGCCGACGGCACTGAAACACAGGGTGCTGTAATCCAGTCCTTCCATCTTTTGGGTCAGCAACACACCCTGAAATGTCACATTGTTGATGCTTATAGTAATATACGGACCATCTGATGCCTGTGACCATGAGCCGGTATAGGCTCCTGTAACGGAACCGTCTGAATTCAGTTTAATCTCTTTCTCTTTTACACATTCCAGGTTGGCATAATCGGTGCCGGAACCGTGATAAAGGATGCTGTAGCTTCCTGTTACATCATTTGCAGAATAAGGTTCTGTGGCGAGGGTTTCACCGGCATTCTGGAACGGTGCTGCCGTAATGTATCCGTTTTTAGTCTGGAAGAGTTGATGCACTCGTACCTGGTGGCCTTCTGTTCCGTTGTCGAAACGGGTGTGGTAGACAAGAAAGCTTTTCCCGTCTTTGTCGGTAAATGCTGAATTATGGCCCTGAGCAGTGTAGCCGTCATCCATCCAGCTCCACTTATAATACGACATCAGGCGCAGTCCTACCTGTCCGTTTACTTTTCCAACACCGGTGTTCGTTGAAGAGTAGCGGGCATCCTGTCCGGTCATATCAACATAAGGTCCGGTAGCCTGATCTGAGGCAAAAACACGCATGTTGTAACCACCTGCAGCGGTTAGGCCTCCGTTGGACATAAACAGGTAGTAGGTATCATTGATATACTGTATATATGAACCTTCACCGGATACATGATTGCCTCCGGCAACTTTGATGCCCTGGTATTCATCTGATTTGGCATTGGCGGCAGTCCCGTCGTTGGTGGTGTAAGTGTAGGTATAATCGCGCAAGCCGGTTTCAGCATCCAAACGCAGCATATAAATTCCACCGAACCATGATCCGTAAGACATCCACAGATTACCGTCTTCATCGTAAAATACACAGGGGTCAATGGCATTTACACCATAGGTGTGGTTACCATTACGGACGATGTTATAGCGTGATGGAAATCCCTCTGACGGGTTGATTACATCATAAAAATCGGTTTCAGCGGCCTCGCTCTGGTTTGTAAAACCTGAATATACCACCGGGCCTGCATAGGTCCAGTTACCATCGAGCGTGCTTGCCGTAAGTAAAACAATGGAACTGTACCAGCTTTCCCCATTGATACTCATATACATGCACCACTTCTGCATATCCTTGTTCCAGATAACATCGGGTGCCCACATGTTACCACTCACATTGTAGCTGTCGCTTCCTTTGGCAGACCAGGCAGCCGGTGTGGCAAACATAGTTGCATACGAATTGTTAATGTTGTTTCTGAATGTACTCCAGTTTTTCAGATCAGCTGAATGTGCCCAGGCTCTGTGTGAACCAAAAATATAATACACCTCAGTGGCATCTGCTGAATATTCACCGGAAATCGTGCTTCCCGTTTTATAGCCAACAACAACCGAAGGGTCATGTACGGACACATAATGGTACGATTCAGCATTAAAGTAGGTGTTGTATAACGATGTTATTTCACTGGTTGAGAGTGTATCCGAAGCAGTGGCATTAAAACTTAAAAAGGTAAGGACCGTAATCAGTACAGAAGTTGTCAGCTTTATTATTCTCATTAGTATTTAATTTGAAGCAGGATTCTACGTTTTTAATTCGTCATTAAAAATATACAAATATTCAACAAGGATACCTTTTATAGTCTAAATTATTGATTCTGCTGGTTTCGCTGCTGTATTTTTATAACAATATAAAGGAAGAAGATAATAGTTCGGCAATGTGTTTCAATAGGTAGAATGGTTGATATTTACAAGCAGGATCGTGTTGGCCAATATCCATCGTCACACTCACACTCCTTCATGCTATCATTGCAATCTGAAGCTTTATGCGAAAGATTGGGGTTATATTCGCTTCGCTCAATTAACCGGGGCTACAAATATATCAGCCCTACTGGGTTATGAAGATTTAATAGGGTTTTAAATGCAGGTTGGCAGTGTGATGAAGCAAGCTTTTTTATGTTACATTCTGTAACCAATCTCCAAAGAACACCTAAGGTTCTAAACAATGGTAGGCCGGTTAATAGGAAGACATTCAATGGACTAAGGAAGTTCAAATCAACGTCATACTCCCACTGTCTTTAAAAGTTTTGCAACGCTAATGCACAACCACCCGTTCGTGCCACATCTCTTGTTTACTCTGCAGGTTCAGGAGGTAAATCCCAGGTGCCAGATCTTCCGTATTGGTTTCGTTGGTGCCGTTTTTCAAATCTGGATAGCGCTTAACGACCTGCCCGGTAGAATTTATCAGTGTTGCATTTAAATCTGGATAAGGGTCGCTGTTAACCTGAATGAATAAGGTATTGCTGGCCGGGTTGGGCCAGATTTTGAAAAACACATTTGCTACGGGCTTATTATCAGACAGTGTCTCCTGGTAGGTGAACTTTAATATTGTGCCCGGATTTTGCATATCCCTTAAGGTGTTCATTCCCGATGCATCTGCTGTTTTACCGGTATTATCTGTAATTATGTAAAATGATTTTCCGTCGGGATCAATGGCGATATCGCGGTACCTGTTTGTGGTATAAAAATACGGTATTGGTTCTCCAATAACGCTGGTTCCGGTTTCATCCAGCTGTACTTTGTAAACCCTTCCCTTTTTCAGACTGGTGAGCAACAAGGCATTTTCCCAGCCCGGTATTTTATCGTTCTCATAGATGGCAATGCTGGATGGTGCAATGTTGGGACGGCACATCCATGCATCATTACAGGACGGCTCTTTTTCGGTATCAGGTGTAAACAAGGATAACAGTGGATCCTGATAGTTTGGATCTGTAAATGACGTTTCGTTGGAATGACAGCCATCATTGTCATACACCAGATTATCTTTGATGCCAGCCACATAAGGCCATCCGTAATTCTTTCCCGGATCAATAATATTGATCTCGTCATCCGAGCTGGGGCCATGTTCATCAGAATAC
Organism: Quyinboa sediminis; assembly: GCF_042219855.1. NCBI lineage: Bacteria > Pseudomonadati > Bacteroidota > Bacteroidia > Bacteroidales > Quyinboaceae > Quyinboa > Quyinboa sediminis. The sequence goes on from NZ_JBHJHP010000003.1 coordinate 115,306, forward strand.
AGGATTCCGTTGTTGCCAAACACCAACCCCTGGGGATTCCGGTGACCATATGAATACACGTGGCTTTTTACCCCGTCAATAACCGGGTTGTCTTCAGGAATGGAGCCATCTGTGTTCAGGCGTAGCACTTTTCCCGGATACCGGGACCAGTCATTATTATCAATCTGCTGTTGTGTTGGTAAAAATTGTGCCAGGTTATTGTCACAGACTTTTACTCCCTGGTCTCCAATAGTGTAATATAGTTTGTTGTCCGGTCCGTATAGGAGTCGCCCCGACTGATGGTCGTTTGATGACGGTAGCCCGTCCAGAAGCACCACAGGCGAGGATAGCGAACCATCATTTCCGTTAATACTATATGTAAAACGTACCAGTTTCTGTCTGCGTTCACCCGACAACAGATGCGTATACGATACGTATATATACGGACTATCACTCTGAAACTTTTCATGAAAGGCAAAACCCAGCAGGCCGTCCTGTCCACCGGAAGACGACAGGTCAGAGAGATGAATGAGTTCATCCCTTTCGGCTGTTTCGGGGTTGACCCGTAGTAGCACCCCGTCATGTTTTTCAGTGATCCATAAATACCCGTCAGGACCATATTGAAGATCCCATGGAGTATTCAGCAGATTATCGGGGCCGATCTGGTTCGTTATAAAGGACTCATCCTGTGCGCTGGCCAACCGGCTGAATTGGATAAGAACTAATATAGTAACCATGCATATGGTGGAAGAAAAATTCATTTATTACAGTTTTAGAATTGTTATGTAGCAATTGTTATATAAACAAACAATTATTGACTTGTTTTGATCAATAAAGGTGGGGTTAGATAACACAGATCACGCTTGCTATCGCACGCACGCTTACTCCAAAACTGTTGTGGGTACAAACTCAGCACAGTGTATTAAACAGTAACTCATTGATTGAAAATCAGTTTTACCCCGGCCCTAAGGGGAGTCTGATTTTCAAAAGGCATTACTTGCGGTTTAGAAATTCTTATTCACTGTCACTGTCACTCTCAAATTCCTTCATGCACTATCTGCCGGTTTTACATGCGGCCTTGATAAACTTACAACTTCGTAGCGGGGGTATTGATCCGGCCTTGATTTAGATGATGCTTAACTCCGGGTAACATTCGCTTCGCTCATCTACCCGGGGCTCAAATATACCACCCCTATGGGGTTGTTGTCATTCAGCATTGTTTTAAATGCGGTTAGGCCGCTCGAAAGTGCGCGGATTAAAGCAATGGAAATCTTACGTTATGAAAGTAGTGGGTGGGTTGTTGCGGTTCTTTCGGGCAAGCTTTTTTTTGTCTGCTTTTTGACGCATCAAAAAGTAGAAAAAGGATGAATTTTTAGCAAAGCGAAAAAGCAGGTGTTAAAACCCTCCATTCGACGCATTATCCTAAATAGCACCGTTGGAGTAACCTCAGGCCTAGCAATGTTCTCAAAAGTTCTGACGCAGGATAACTCTTACACCTCTTCTCTCACACTGTTGCTCACACTGCTTTTTATCCCCGATTGGCGTAGTTTTTTGCACCATTGCACTTAATGTATTTGTTTTATTAAAGCACCGTAGGTGCGAAACTATGGTAGCCCCGGCATTTATGCCGGGGTATATTGAATCGTGCAGATTCATGGCCGCGCAGTGGCGTTTACCATATGTGGAATGATCATATCGGCCATTGGAATAGCGTTCATCATAGAACCATCCGGCAGGACTTCGTTAACTAAGTAACTCATTGATTGAAAATCAGTTTTACTCCGGCCCTAAAGGGAGTCTGATTTTCAAAAGGCATTACTTGCGGTTTAGAAATTCATATTCACTCTCACTCTGTTGCTCACACTCATTTTTTTCGTATCCAAATTCTCAAGGAGTGGTTCAATATTTAGTACTTGACAGAAAAACGTTAACTTTAAACCTGTAACTGACAGATACATCAGATTTGAATTGATGGTAAAATGTCATGATGCCTGAATATCGGGTCACATTAAAAAGCTGTGGTAGACTTAAAATGGACATATTCAAAACATTTATAGAAAGACATACGCCTTTACCTGCGAAAGACTGGGAAACCATACAACGGGCTTTTACAAAAAAGGAAGTCTTAAAGAATGAACTGATCCTGAGCGAAGGTGAGATTTGTAGGAACTTTTACTTTTTAGAACGGGGTCTTCTGCGGTATTTTTACAATATCGATGGAAAGGAAGTGGTTAAAACTTTTACGATTCCGCCGTTCTGCTTTACCTCAAAAATCAGCTTCCGAAATCAACGTCCGGCGCAGGAAAGTATCCAGGCACTGGAGGACTCTGTGGTTTGGCAAACCAACTATGTACAGTACCGCGAACTTGAAAAGATGGAAACCTGGAATAACTTCATCAACAGCCTGCTTAATGAAATTGATGAATTCTCAGATATGATGATGATACAGTCCAAAACCTTAACGCCCGATCAACGCTACCAGTGGCTCACGAGAAATTTCCCGGCAAGCGTATTGCAACGTATTCCACAGAAAGACATCGCCTCATTCTTAGGCATCGCGCCGCAGTCTTTGAGCCGGATCAAACATAATATGCTTAAAAAAAGATGAGGTGCACCCTGTATCCGGATGCACCTCATTTAACCTAAAAGCTTAAAACTTTTTGCCGATATAAAAGGCATAGCCGTAGTACTGATTGTACTTTCGGTACAACGTTTCCTGGTGCCTTTCAGTGGCAATAAACCCTTCAGCAAAGGTATTGCCGGCATTGTTTTTCAGAAAGTTTTCCCTCGCCAGTACCTGCTGGTCGTAAAAGTGCTCTGTCCAGCAGTTGACAGGCAAAACAAAAGTTGCAATAGGGAGATACCCTGCCTTCTGCATTTGTGCCAACTTGTTAGGTATGGTGTCAATGCCCGGATAGGCATCCATCCAGAAGTCTTCAATTTCGGCCGGACGCTCGTCCGTGAACCAGCTTGCTTCTGAAACTACAACGTATCCATCGTTTTTAAGGAAGCTGCGCCAGTATTGAAGGCCCTTTTCAAAACCAATGTTGTAAATAGCCCCTTCCGACCAGATAAGATCGAGTGATTCCGGCTCAAATGAGAGGTCGTCCATTGAGCCGACAATGCCCTTTACCTGGTTCTGAAGATGCAATGTTTTGGCGTTCCGGTTAAACAGATCCACAAAGGTTGGAAACAGGTCAACGCCCGTTATCTTTCCATTGGTATGCTGTGCCAGAACCATGGTCTGTCCACCGGTGCCGCAGCCCAGGTCTGCAATGTCCGGCTTGTCAGGTAGATGTTCCAGAAAGCTGAGTGCTCTTAATGTCATCTCGGGACTGCCCGGTCCCTGGCGTTCTGTGCCTGAATAATACTCTACGATTAGGTTTACATCGAAATCGTGAATTGAATTTGTATCGTTACTCATGATGTTTAAATTTAATGTAAGGCCTGATTAGCGATTTAGTCACACTTTATCAAACCAGTTTGTACGTATATGTATGTGAAAATAACTCCGGCAGGAATCTGCCTGAGTGTGCTAAGGGATAATCAAAGTCCTGAAAGACTATGATTATTTACAATACCGAATCCAATTTTAATATAAACATCCAAAGATTTTACGGTTTCAAAAGTATATATATTTTAAAACAGAGGCGCAATTCTCTTCATATTTTCTAATAAAAATGAAAGAAATTAACATAGGTGAATTTTATTGCCGCTTAAAAGCTGAACCTTTGTTGAAATAATAAACGAAACCCAATGGCAGGTTTTAAAGCAAAAATCATCCTGTATCTTTTAAGACACAGGTATGTTTTAAAGGGAAAACTCAGACAGAAAGACTTTGAACAAAGTGTTGAGGCGGTATTGAAGTTCAGGGAAACATGTGAGCAAGGCGGCGAACGCTTTGGTAAATTACCGGCGAATGTAATGATAAAGCAGGAAATCATAAACCTGGTACGGACCGAATGGATTGTTCCGGATCATGCACCCAACCAGATGCTGTTGTTTTATGTGCATGGTGGAGGATACGTATCCGGTTCATGCAACGACCACCGTTCAATCGTGTCAAAGCTGACCATGAAAACGGGCATCACGGCAATATTGTATGAATATGGCCTGGCACCGGAACATCCATATCCGGCTGCACTGGAAGATTCCATCAGCACTTACCGCGAAATACTGAAAAAGGGATACAAACCGGAAAATATCGTTGTTGTAGGAGAGTCGGCAGGAGGCGGACTGGCCCTGGCTTTATTGCTGGCACTTCGTGATAAAAATATTGGTCTGCCCAAAGCAGCGGTAGCCATCTCGCCGTGGACAGACCTAAGCTGTTCCGCTTCATCATATAAAATAAAAGGCAAAGTCTCTCTGGCTCCGCCCAATAGCTGGAATGTATTCAGCCATTTTTATGTGGGAAAGTACGATGTGAATGATCCGTATATTTCGCCCTTAAACGGTAACATGGAAGGTCTGCCTCCAATATTTATAAATGCAGGAGACGCGGATGAGCTCTTCGATGATGGCCTGATGTTTTATGAAAAAGCCAAAGGTGCCGGAGTCGATATCACATTCAGGAACGGAAAAGGAATGGTGCACTGTTATCCGCTTATGGCACCGTTGTTTAAAGAAGCTACCGAGGCCCTGGATGAAATAGCAGAATTTATTAAATTAAAACTCATCCCCTTAAGATGACCACAAAGGAACTATACACAAAACTTACAGAGGCCTATTCCGATAAAAACCTGAACCGGATAACAGCGAAGCTCATATTGCTGTATAAAAACAGAAATTACGGCAAAATCAGCGAGATGGCGAATAAAATATCCCGGATCATTGCTATTGATGAAGAAAATGATGCGCGCTGCTTTTCAAGGCTCATTATGCTATACCATCCCGATAAGGGCGGGCAGATCAGAAGTGCGATAGAGCGCCAGTATGCGCAAAATGATGAAGCAGCATTGCGTGCCTTTTCGCATATCTTATTGCTGGGTGATCCGGACCTTGTTGTGGTCGAAGACGTAGCAGAAGATGTGGATTACCATCCGGAATACATGTGGGATGTGGACATGAAGGATGGATTTGGGTATGATGATCCTGATGGTGACGTTGAGGCATCCACTGAAGTGGATTATGAAAGATCATTTTACAACCTTATTAAGATATGGGAGTACGGGGATGTGAGCATTGAATTTCCGTCGTACTATCTGGAGGACTTTGAGGAGTTTGAAATGGCATACAGCGGACTGGAATCTCTGGATGGCGTGGAGTACTGCATTCATGCCAAAGTCCTTGATTTGTCGGATAACCGGATAAGCGATATTGGAAACCTGTGGAACCTGCAACATTTAGAGGAACTGTACCTGGGAAATAACCGGATTGGGTTTATCGACAGCTTAAGTAACCTGACCAGCCTGAGGGTGCTCGATCTGTCCGGAAACAGAATTGATGATGTTTCTCCCCTGATGAACCTGGAAAATCTTGAATTGGTTAACCTCATAGGTAATCCCGTTCCCGCGACCCAGATTAAACAATTAAATGCCAAAGGCATCATCGTTATGACCGGTAAGGTGTAGCCATGGGATAGTTTTTTATTCGTGCCTTGTTCTCCGAAGTCCTGATGAGGGAGAACCCATATACCTCGTCTTTTACACCTCTTCTCTCACACTGTTGCTCACACTTATTTTTCCCGGTGTTAATCCTCTAATATCTAATCTGAAAATCAGTTTTACCCCGGCCCTAAAGGGAGTCTGGTTTTCAATAAACGTTAGTTGCATTTTAGAAATTTGTATTCGCGCTCACTTTCACTCTCAAATTCCTTCATGCACTATCTGCCGGTTTTACATGCTGACATGATAAACTTACAGCTTTGCCGATGGATTATTTCTCCGACCTAGATTTACATGATGTTTTTTACCTTCATTGCAATCTAAAGCTTTATGCGAAAGAATGGGGTTACAAACATATCACTCCTACGGGGTTGTTGTAATTCAGTATTGTTTTAAATGCGTTTAGACTGCTCGAAAGAGTGCGGATTAAAGCTATGGAAATCTTACGATGTGAAAGGATCAGGAAGGTTGAGTCGGCGATTAGTTGCGTCTCTAATTTTCATTCAACCTGTTTGCATTTAATGTCTTAATTGTTAATTTTAATGCGTTGATAACCAGTCCGGAAAGCTTCTGGTTAATTGAGTCCATTGAATGTCAGTTTTTCATTTTAAAATCGATGATAAAGTGGAATAACATGCAATACATTAATTGCTAATCGTAAATAAACTTTTACCGGGAAATACTATAAATGACATGGAAGATTTTTGGGAATCGATGTTTAAAAAGGAAAAAACAACATGGGGATTTGAACCATCTGATTCCGCTATTTTATCAAAGGATTTCTTTCTGAAAAAAAGGGCAAAGGAAATCCTGATTCCCGGAATAGGATATGGGAGAAATGCCCGTATATTCTGTGAGAACGGAATTAATGTAACCGGAATAGAACTATCGGAAACAGCAATTGATTTGGCAAAGAGCACGAACAAACTCAATATAACAATCCACGAAGGTTCGGTAACAGATATGCCTTTTGATGCCAAAGTATATGATGGGATATTTTGTTACGCCTTGATTCATCTTTTAAATCAAAACGAGAGAAGAAAGTTTTTAAAGGACTGTTTTCTTCAACTGAAGCCAAACGGATATATGATTTTTACGGTTGTTTCAAAAAAGGCTTCAATGTATGGAAAAGGAAAACAATTAAGTAAAGATAGATTTGAAGTAATGAAAGGAGTAAGTGTGTTTTTTTATGATGCAGCTTCAGTAAACAGAGAATTTGGGAAATATGGACTGGTAGAATGCTCGGAAATTGATGAACCAATAAAACATATGGAAAATGAACCTGCATTAAAATGCATCTTAGTGAAATGTAAAAAATGCCTGCGACCGGTATGCTGATAGAGTATATTCCGTTGGTTTCAGGACTATACCATACCCTTATTCAAATTTTCGGCTCTTGCAACATCGCATGTAATGCCTCACCTTTAAAACAGCATCGCCAATGCAATTGAGAAATCTATTCTCACATTTGGTCTCGCGCTCAAACTCTTTTTCTTTTGTTTGATTAATCCCCTGAAATACTTACCTTTAACCCTTTGATAATCCGTGCAGTATATTCAGAAATTGTAATATATCCAAATACAGTTTATTTAAACCGACAAAATGTTTTCCAGAATCAAAAAACTGAAACCCACCGTTCCCGCAAAAATAGGACTGTCAATATTTTTATATTTCTTTATTATAATGATTTTAAATGTGTTGACATTCAGTAATATATGGATCGATTTTTTGTCACCATATCCACAACCACCGGGACATATAACCGGTGATTTATTTGTATACATAATCGGATTACTCTACATCCTTCTGGGAATTGCCGGCATGCTTGTCTTTTTTATTACTGAAAGAAATGCACCGTTTGTTTTACAACTGTTTCTGTTTTTTACGGGTTTAACCGGTTTGATTACAATTTTTGATATAAAATCAGCCGTTGGCAATCAGCTGATGTTTAAAGTGATGGACCTGGTATGGGCTCTTTTAAGTATCGCCGGCGTTGTTTTACTGCAATGGGATAATGGAAGAAAAAAACAGATCAAACCTTAATTAACTGAAGTTCATGAAGCTGGAATCACAACGATTACTCCTCAGGCCCGTAACTCCGGACGATAAAGAAGACCTGTTTGAATATCGACGGGATAAGGAGACAAATAAGTACCAGGGATGGATCCCTGAAACAATTGGGGATGTGGAAAATTTTATAGGCAGGCTGTCAACACAGATTAACGTTCCTCAATCCTGGTTTCAGTTTGCGATCATCGAAAAAACATCTTCGAAAATTGTGGGTGATTTAGGCATCCATTTTATGGATGTTGAAAATAAGCAGGCAGAAATTGGATGTACGCTGCATAAGAACTTTCATAACCGGGGGTATGCTACGGAATCTGTAAATTTGGTCATTGACTATCTGTTCAATGATTTAAATAAACACCGGATTATTACTTCAATTGATCCTGATAATATAAATTCTGTCAGGCTTGTTGAACGGATAGGATTCAGAAAAGAAGCTCATTTTGTAAAGAGTTTATGGCTTAACGGGGTGTGGTTAGATGACATGATATATGCAATGATTGAATCAGACTGGGAAAAGATAAAGGCATGATGGTTTGTCCCACTGCTTACAGAAACAAAAAAGATTGAAACCGGATGAAGTGATTTTGAGTAAGGGTCGTAAAAGAAGCAGACGATAATTTCATTAAATTGCAAAACAGGGCCAGGACATGTATTCGTCCCTTTATAAATACAGGTAATTTTGATGCCTGTAACCGGTGTCTGTCTGCGATTGTTTACTGTCGTATTGTATGAAAAATGTGGAAACAGGCTGATGGATTGCAGTGGTACGGTGTGATGAATGAGTAAAACTGAAATGCATAAAAATGAATGGATTAAATAACGAAGTCACTGGATTTCTCAATACCCTGGATCATCCTTTAAGAGAAGAAATAGAACGTTTAAGAGGGGTTATTCTGGATGTGGAAGAGGCATTGACAGAAAATGTAAAGTGGAACGGGCCTAACTATTGCTGTGGTGGGGCAGACCGGATAACCATGAGGATTCATCCACCCAAACAAATTCAGTTGATATTTCACCGGGGAGCCAAAAAGCAGGAGCAACCGAAAGAGAGGTTGATTCCCAATGCCGGAAGCTTGTTTGTGTGGAAAGAAAATGACAGGGCTGTCATCACATTTAAAACCATGCAGGATATAGATAACAATAAGGAGGAACTGCGGAGACTGGTAGTTGAATGGATAAAGGTGACAAAATGAACCTGTAAGTTGGCAATGAAAACGGTTAAGCCTGATGATAAAATACCGTTAATTCAGGCTGGTTAATACTTTGCGTTAATCTTAAACTATCGGTTAAATGGACAAACAGGAATATCGTATGAACCTAAAAGATTTAGGTTATGATGAAAAACTGGAGCGCTTTCGAAATGAGCAGGGATATGCATCATTCGGTGTTGGCCGTGTCATTTCCGAACATAAAGAAAGATATAAGGTTAAAACCGCTGATCATGAGTGTGATGCTGAGATTGTAGGAAATCTTCGTTTTTCTGCTCAAAGCAGATCCGATTTTCCAGCTGTTGGCGACTGGGTTGCTGTTTCGGAATATGATAACGATAAATTGTTGATTCATGCGGTTTTTCCGCGGAAAAATATGCTGGAACGGCAGGCTGTGGGGAAAAAGGGCGAAACTCAGATTATTGCAGCAAATATCGATTATGCATTTATCGTGCAGGCTGTAGACAGGGATTTTAACCTGAACAGAATAGAACGCTACCTTACCATTTGTAATACATCCGGTGTGCGTCCTGTCGTTGTTTTGAACAAAACTGATCTGTTGGACGAAACCGCAGTAACGAAGCTTATTTCTTTGGTCAGGGAACGCATTGCACTGGTTCCTGTGCTTGCCATAAGCAATGAAACACTGCAAGGCATCAAAGAATTAAAAGCAGGCATGGAGAAGGGGAAAACATATTGTCTGCTGGGTTCTTCAGGCGTAGGAAAGTCAACACTTTTAAATCAACTTGCAGGTCATAACCAGATGAAGACGGGTTCTATTAGTAGTAGCACCAGCAAGGGAAGACACATCACCAGTCACAGAGAACTGCATGTGCTTGAAAACGGTGGTATTCTGATCGATAATCCGGGGATGAGGGAGGTTGGGATGACAGATTCAACGCGGGGGCTGGAAATGACCTTTGACGATATCATACGCCTGTCAAAAGATTGTAAATATAAGGACTGTACACACACCACAGAAAAAGGTTGCGCAATTATTGCGGCTGTTGAAAATGAGGAGATTGACAGATCATCGTACGATAATTATATAAGAATGGAACGGGAGAAAGCGCATTTTGAATCCACTGTAGCAGAAAAACGTAAGAAAGATAAAGACCTGGGCAAAATAATCAGGGACTATAAGAAAAACAAAAAGATGCGGGGTCTTTAAATCTTCAAAGGATTTTTCCGCATTTTGTCCGCTGCTTATAACAGGAAGCAGGTCGGTATTGAGCATAGTTTTTATCAGCTTTGCTTACTGATGCTCTTATCTTATTAAATCCCCGGATGTGACGGTTTGGTTTTAATTATATAATTCGCTAATTTTAAGGCAATAATAGCTAAACTAAAAACCACCTGTATGCAGCATAATAAGAAGCAGGAAAAGCGTTTTATTGTTTCGGCAGTATGTGTCCTTTGCTTTGCAGAAGGTTTTGTGAAGTTACGACCAGTAGTATAAACAGATACGCTTGGAATGCCATTTGAGATTGACAGACAGACTATTCGTGATTTGGATATTTTTACCGGTGATGGAGGATCAAAAACAATAATTGACTACTTTGATTCAACAGTAACCCCGGGCGGTAAAAAGTATCTCTATAACCTTATGAATAATCCTGTCACTGATATACAGGCTATAAAAAAACGCACAGAGGCAATACAGTTTTTCCGGAATGAAAATACAGCTGTAAATCTCATACCAAGGCAGTTCTATTATATTGAATATTATTTAAAATTAACACGTTCTGTTTTGCATCCTAATGTGTTAGATGCATGGTACAATAAGATTTCATATTTTATAAAACCCGATAATGACTACTACTTAATCAAAACAGGAATTGAAAACTTAATTGATCTGTTCGTCAGTTTAGCAAAGTATATTACTGCTTCGGCGAAGCAAAATCCCCCTGAATACATAAAAAGTCAGTTGGATTATATTCAACGGTTTTTGGATATCCCTGAGCTGAAACCGATATTCAGCAGAAAGCCGGTTAAGGTATCCGCCTTCCGCTTAAACTGGCTGGACCATCGGTTTAGAAAGAAGTATGCCGAACAGGTTAAAAAAATAATTGAAATTCTCTATGCTTTCGATGTTTTTCTGGCACTGGGCAATACATCCAGAATAAACAACCTGTGTATTCCTGAATTTGTAGCGGTATCCACACCGGTATTACGGGTTGAAAATCTTTTTCATCCCCTGGTGAAAAATGCAGTATCTTATAATGTTAAAATTGATCAGTCAGCAAATCTCTGTTTTCTCACAGGTCCCAATATGGCAGGCAAATCCACTTTCCTCAAGTCCATAGGAATATCTGTTTATCTGGCTCACCTTGGATTTCCCGTACCGGCATCAAAGATGCAACTTACGCTTTTTAACGGGCTTATAACAACCATAAACCTTACAGATAATTTAAACAAGGGATACAGCCATTTTTACAGCGAAGTAAAACGGGTAAAGGAAACAGCTTTAAGTTTGAAAGAAAAGAGCAACCTGGTTGTGATTTTTGATGAATTGTTTCGGGGTACCAATGTTAAAGATGCCTACGATGCCTCTCTGTTTATTATAACTGCTTTTGCAAGAGCCAGGACCAGTTGTTTTTTTATATCAACACATATTACTGAAATTGCTGATGAACTTAAAAACATACAAAATGTACAGTATAAATACCTTGATTCAACCCTGGTCGATAACAGACCTGTATTTAACTATAAAATATTTGATGGTATTTCACATGAGAGACTTGGAATGCAAATTGTTAAAAATGAGGGGATAGAGGAAATTCTTAACTCAATATAAAATGGAAATAAATGAAGACAACATTAAGCAGTAAACGTATAAAAATGAGATCGGTTTATCGTGTTTTTAAATTTAAAATTATGAAGATTTTACCCGTTTTAGTTCTGATTTCTTTAGTCTCATGCCATATGCGTGAGGTAAAACCCAAAGATGGCGTAAAGCCTGTTGAGATCAGTGTGACAGATAATGGTGCCGTTTCACTCAATGGAACAGCTGTGGAAATTGACAGCATTGGGCCGTATGTTTCCAGATTATTTTCAACATATTCAGATGAACAGAGAAGTAAAGTGGTTGTAAACCTGACGATTGAAAAAAATGTAAAAGCAGGAGTCATCTCTGACATAAAATACCAGTTAAGAAAGGCTAAGGCTCTGAAAATGAATTATCGGGTTGAATAAAACAAGGATGCAGGTTTTCTTTTAAGCTTCTTTAGTATAGCTGGAATTTAACCATGAGAAGAGTTCTGATTTTAATAATTTCGGTTTTAATATATAACAGTGCTTTTTCAAATGATACGGAAATTGCTTTTGTTGATAGTATATTGAGGTCAGAGAGGTATTTTAATTTGATTACATACCATCTGAATTCTTTTTCAGATCTGAATCCGGTCGGATTTCTAGGCAATAAGAACTTCAGTGACTTTAAAGTTTTATGTTGTAAGGAAGAGAAGGATTCGAATGATTATACCGTTTTTGCTTTAGCCCAATGTGAAAATTACTATGTTATTGAAGATTCAATATTTCCGCAAAAGTCTAAAGTTGGTATTTTGGTAATTAATTTACAAAGGGGTTATTCTAAAGGATCTAAAGAATACAGGTATGGATTTCAAACCGAATGGATTCTATCAGTTGATAAAAATGAAATAAGTGCAAAAATAATATTAGATACCTTGGATAGTATCATATCCTGTAACATTATAACTATGCATATGATAACCGAACGTCTGGATAATTTAGATCATGATGTTTATCAGACCGCGTATAATTACTTTATCAATGAAAAATATATAGAGGAGAGTGGATATACTAAAAGATTTACAGTGAATGGGCCAAAGGTCTTTGTTGATATTGATTTTATCCAGATTATTGGTGGTGATATGGCATACAGAAAAGCAAAAGAAAAAGGCATAGATATAATGTATGACATGCTTATTCTCAATGAAAGCATGAAAATAAGGACGTATGAATTATCGGATACGGTAAAAATAAATTTGGTATATCCATATGGTCATGTTGAGCCGGCTGAGTTTAATTTAGAAGGATTTTTTAAAATCAAAGCTGATAATCCGGCATATAACAGGGATATACTTGCCAATTTCAAAATTAAAAATGGCATTGTGGTTCAAATAGATGAGATTTATACCCCTTAATATTCACACATGTGACAATGATATTTTGAACACTAATACTATTCAGAAGTCATCCAATCAATCTTAACCTCATTAATCATGGTGGTAGCGCCACCGTTATACTCGATCCCAAAACTTCCTTCCCGGGTAGGCGAAACAATTGCATTAAGATCCACATGATCTTTTACTATCGGTGGATAACCGGCTTTGTAATAGTCATTCAGACAGGACGCATGTACCGATAGCTGATCACCTTTTAGTTCAATGGTGATCCTGCACTGTGGTCTGAAACAACTTGTTGGCACAGCCTCTGTTATTGGGGTGACACTGCCATCTTTGTACTCAATCAAAGCGGCATCCACTGTATTCGCATACCTGGTTTTTCGGATGAACCGGACGCCATAACCTGTTTTTGTTTTTGGATTATATTTTATCAGTACATCCATGTAAAGTGGTGCTACACTAAATCCCTGCCCCGCTGTTTTGAAAGGCGTTACGGTAAGTTCAACGCGCATATCACCAAATGTCGGGCCAACAGGTGTGTAACTCATGGATGCATATCTGCCGGTTTGTAGTAATCCGGTCATGCCTTCAGAACCTCCGCTACCCTCGCCGACATACCAGGCATCACGTTTGGTATGTTCTGTGGCCGAAGTATCGAAAGGAGCAAAGCGCCAGAAACCCGGAATCACTTCCGGCTGGTTTTTTACGCAGATATTCATAAAATTAGTCTGCAATTCATCCGGATCAGATTTGACATCTTTCTGCCGTATTGGCTTCCGGAGTACATAAGATACAGGCTGACCTGCATCACTGCGCAAATGCCTGGGTGCTACTTTTACCTTGATAAAATATCCGATGTCACCTGCCGATAATTCGTACTGCTGCATAGGTATATTCATTCTCGAGACAGCAGTCTCTATGGGATGACTGCCATTTGCATCCGTACATCTGTACCAGCTCACCAACGATTGATCCTCGTATTTCATTTTTTCGAGCCTGTATTTTACAGATAATGTCCCGTTGGAATTCTTTTTAATTTCAGGCAAGGCCTCAAATTCCGGTGATGATAGCTTTTCCGGTTTAATATAGAGTCTGCATGCACCTTCCAGTCCCGAAGAGGTGGAGGCCGTCAATAAAACCTGTTGGGTACTGTCACTTTTATTTCCGGGAATGACATTGCAAATGCGTCCATTCTCCAGAATCTCGGTATGAATAAAAATGGTATCTCTGTCTGAAATCTTCCAGTTAACGGTTTCTTTTGAAGCGTCATAATTCCCGAATCGGAACAGGTCAGCTTTAAGTACAGAAGCATCTTTGCCGGTTTCAATAGTCACGGCCGTAGGTGTGATTTTAAGCTGAACCGGCAGACTGGTGTATTTTGTATGGTTAGTTTCTTCGGCCTTTAGTACAAGATGTTTTATGCCTTCCGGATCCCAGTCGTCATTACCTCTCAGCAGGTTATAGGTATTGTAGATAACCTTGCCCCGGTAATTGAATTTATAAGCCTTCAGCTCCGGTAAGTCTGTGATATCAACGGTACTTTCCGGATCATCTTTACTGATGGTAATAGGGTGTCCGTTGAGGGTAACATTGCTCTGGTAATTTTTTATGGATGGTGGCGGAAAATCGCGCCAGCCGATATATTCTACTGAGCTGGAATGAAAACGTGTATCGATAACCGCGACCTGTCCGTTCGCTTTTGTGAAGTATTGATTTCCACGTGTGAAAGACCGGATATCACAATTCAGAAAAACTGCGCCGGTTCCGGTGGTGTGATAAAAAGGTTTTGAACTGTAAAAATCAAAGGTACAGTTCTTATAAACACCTGTGCCACATAGTGCATCATCGGTACATTCCATATGGCACCTGTCGAAAAGGATGCGTTTGGCACCTACAAAATTACACAGGTTCAGGCGGCTTATAAACCGGGAATTTCGGGCCGTTATTTTGTCGCCGTTGCAATGAATCAGCTGAGCCTGAACAATAGCATCGGATCTTTTTTTTCTATTCAGTTCCGGATTTAGCGGATAGTCCAGATCCACGTTACAATAATTACCAAAGGTGATATTTTCAGAAGAAATTCCGTCTCCCATAATCAGAAACATGGTAAAATTACCTTTGGCACCAAGCGTTTGGCCGCGGTTACTGGCCAGAACAACATTTTCAGGATTCCGGTTCAAACCGTAAAATGATAACCATTTGCATTCAATGACCAGGCCGTAAGGTACAGAGCCATCACCCGGATTGCGGACTTCAGGATCATCCGGATCATCTATCCAGTACACCCAGGGTGCGATATATAGTACCATCGGATCAGTCTCACTACCGTTAGTGAGATGTTGTGCTGCCGTATTTATGCTGTTGAAAACAAAAGGATTATCCGCTATCTCGTCTGAATTAAACCGCCCGTCGATAAAAAATGCTTTTGGGCCGAGAATTATGGTGTCGTTGTGATATACGATATATTGACCGAAATACTGTATCGGGTCATTGGTGTCCAGAGGAGCGTAATTCTCACTTTGTACCTGTCTGCTCATGAAGAGGACCAGGAATAATATAAGTTTTGCGGGTTTCTTCATAACTGAACATTTGAAGATTAGTCATGTAAATATAGTTGAAAATGTGGGCTTTAGAGGTTTTATAAGCAGGTAAAAAAGCTTTAAAAGGGAATTAAAATTTATAATTGCTTTAATTTCAGCAGGTAAGGTGTTATATTTGTATCTGGTAAAGGTGATTGTGTTGTCTGGTGGATATTCTTTCCCTGCATTCACACATGAAGGAAATCTCAAAACAGGTTATTTAAAGATGAAAAAATACGTACTTATTTTGTCCATGCTATTGGTATCTTTTGTCAGTAATGTCTGGAGTCAGACCCATTGGGAAAGCATAGTAACTGAAGCGGATGCGTTTAAATACCTTGCGCCGGATGCAGCACCTTCCCAGGACTGGATCCAGCTGAACTATGACGATTCATCGTGGAGCAGTGGTCAGGGTGGTTTTGGTTTCGGGGACCAGGATGATAATACCATTATAGAAACCGGAACTTCGTTTTATCTCAGAAAAAAATTCACTCTGCCGGCAACAACAGAACTTTTCAATCTTTTATTCGATATTGATTATGATGATGCCTATGTGGCTTTTCTGAACGGAATTGAAATCGGGCGTTCTCCCAATTTGCCGGATGGTGCTATCGGACTTACCAGCAGTATGAGTACCGATCATGAGGCACAGCTCTATTCCGGAGGTATGCCGGAAAGGGTCACACTGAACCCGGATATTCTGGTTGATGGCGAAAATATACTGGCTGTCCAGATTATCAACTGGAGCACTTCCTCATCGGACATGTCGGCCAGGGTTTTTCTTAATGCAGAGATTAAGGGAGATGCCATACTTTTTCACCCGGTTCCTGACTGGTTTCAACCTCCAGTGGAACTGGCACAGAGTAATCTTCCACTGATAAAATTTGATACACAGGGCAACGCTATTCCGGATGAACCCAAAATAATGGCTGAAATGCAGGTCATTAACAATGCCAGCGGACTGAATAGTTTCAATGATACGAATTATGAATACAATGGCTGGGTCGGCATAGAGATCAGGGGAAATACGGCTCAGATGTTCCCTAAAAAAAGTTATACGGTTGAAACACGCCTGGAGGATGAATCCAATAACAATGTTGAACTGCTTGGCATGCCGGAGGAAAACGACTGGGTATTACATGCACCATATTCAGATAAAACACTGATGCGAAATGTTCTGGCCTATCATATCGGCAACAGCATGGGTAAATGGAATCCCCACACCAGGTTTGTGGAGGTAATGCTAAATGGCGAATACCGCGGTGTTTACGTTTTTGTTGAAAAAATAAAGATTGATAAAAACCGGGTTGATATTGCTACTCTGAAGCCGGAAGATATTACCGGGGATGAACTGACCGGAGGCTATATCATGAGTATTGACAGGAATCAGGATGGCAGTTTTGATTCACCGTATATCGGACGTACAGGTACCTATCCGGTTACCTTTTCTTATGTTGATCCCAAATATGATGAGATTAACGATACACAACGCAATTATATAAGAGATTACATCTTTAGTTTTGAGGATGCCCTGAAGAGTGACGATTTTAAAGATCCTGATATGGGTTACAGAAAATATATCGATGTAGTATCATTTATCGATTATTTTTTAATTACTGAATTGAGTAAAGATATTGACGGCTATCGTGTAAGTGTCTATTTTCATAAAGACAAGGATAGTAAGGGGGGCAAGCTTACCATGTCTCCTTTCTGGGATTATAATCTTTGTTTCGGGAATGCGAATTTTTACGGTGGCGACATTACCACCGGCTGGACATCGGATGACAAGCCAAATGGCATCGGTTCAGGTGACCAGGGGAATGAGATTCCTTTCTGGTGGGATCGGTTCAGGGAAGACCCTTATTTTGAAACCCTGCTGAAGTACCGCTGGGAAAAACTGAGAAAAGGTGTTTTAAACAAAGATTCACTTAATAATTTTCTGGACTCCTGTGCCTATGAATTAAGGGATGCCCAGGTACGGAATTTTATCAAATATCCTATTCTTGGCACTTATATTTGGCCAAATCCTTATGTCGGTGGAACCTATGAGAATGAGATAAGCCATCTTAAAACATGGCTAAGTGACCGGATTGACTGGTTGGATACGCAGATTAATGCCATTGAAGCGGCATTCCCAAATGGTATTGAAGAACAGTATGTACCTGAAAATAGTGTGGCGGTTTATCCGAATCCGTTTAAGGACAGATTTACTATTTCATTTGACTTGCAGTCTGGTGCTGATGCCGTCGTTGTGATCAGGAATATTCTTGGACAAGTCGTTTCAGAACAACGCAGATTCTGTACATCAGGGAAAAATGCATTTGATTTTTCAACTAAGAATCTGGGATCAGACGGTAATATTTTCTTTTATTCCATCAGGGTAGGAGACCAGATGCTTAAAACAGGTAAAATAATAAGGCAATAAAAAACCGGACAGATTTGTTTCTGATAGCAACAAACTGTCCGGCATATATTATACTGGAATTTATATACTTTTATCTCTTCGTTGTTTGCAGCTGTTTGGCCATCGCTGCACCAATCAAACTTTCCAGTGGTGTACCGCCTTTTGCATCACCGGCCATTATCATGGTTTCAGGAAATTTAATTTTTGCAATTTCAGCGGCAACCTTTACGTCCCGGTCCAGTTCCATCTGCAATTTGACTTCAGGTGTTATACCTGCACTTACTTTTCTGGAAATCTCGTAGGCTTCAGCATCCGCTTTGACTTTTATCTTCTGTGAAGCAAGTTTTTCTGTTTCAAGCTGAATAGCAGCCAGTTTTTTATTGGTTTCTTCCTGCTTCAGTTTTGTTTCAATGGCAATCAACGTTTTAACCTGCTCTTTTTCCTGTTTTACCCTTTCCTCAGCCTTGTCTCTTTCACCTTCAGCAATAATCCTGGCCTGGGCATCCTTAGCTGTTTTAATCTTCTGCTGTTCTAACTGTCTTTTAGCTGATTCATCTCTCTGTGCTTCCAGTCTTTGCTTAAATGTGGTTTCAAGGAAAATGTCATCGACAATAACCTGGGATACAATAATTCCGTTCTTTGTTATTTCGTTTGGTATTCTCTCAGGCACGCCATTCTTTAAAACTTTCTTAACTGTATAATTTGTTTTGATGCCCTGAATTACCCTGTTTTCCTCTGGTTTGTCTATATCGGCATAAATAGTATCGTACGACGTAATCTTATTTACTTTGTAAGAGCCGCCACTCAGCTGTTCTTCAAATGTAGTCCTGAAGTTCTGAGCTTCACCTGAGATATAGTCCTGGGCTGCAAACATATAACCGGTATTCGACATTACCTCTTTAACCGTCGGAATTAAAGTGGTTTGTATAAGATTGTCCAGACTTTTAAATTCAACGGCCAGCGAAATAAACTGCTCCGCTGATTTTGGAAGCTGAAACCTTGCAGATACCTTGGCTGTTGCTGTTACCTGGTCAATGAACCTGATGGGTATGGGTTGCATGATACCTTCAATAGCATCAATGTCTTTCATGTCAGATTTCTCATCTACGACTTTGACATCGATGTATTTATCCCATCTGTCTATTTTAGCAAAACCTCTCCATTTAATGCCCTGGTCCATTTCGGCATTCATTTTACCACTGGGATAAACCAATAAATAGTTGTAACCTCTGTCTGCAAAAAAGAAAAGGGATTTTAACAACATTAAAAAAATACCTGTGACAATAAGAAAATAAGCAGGTCCTTTCCTGATGCCTTTTAACCATCCCGGCAACTTTTCCTGCTTTTCAAGTTTTGAAAGTACCAGGGCGGACAGGCCAGCCACCAATACAATAAATCCTAAAAACGTGATCATAGTTAGTTAATTTGGTTAATAATAATATTTAGTTGATAGTTTTTAACAGGTTAAATATCATTCAACAGATAATCTTATCATTCGGTCACTAAAATAATCCAAATTTTATCAGGTGGTGACACGGATAAATAATTTATTCCCGTTTTAAATAAGTGGTTCTGTTCTTTGGCGTTTGCTCCGGGCAAGTGCGATATGAAATATGTTGTAAAAGTTCCTTAATGCTTTTTGATAGCCTGGTTTAAGATGCCGAGTTTGTAAAAATCAAAAAGAGTAAGACTGACATAACCATGGGTCAGTAAAAAACGGATAAGCGATTGGCTTATGGTGAAAAGCAGCGATATAAGGAAGCTGAACTTTTTCAGTTTTTCATATACGTTTAACAGTTTTATGTCCCTTATGAGTTCCGGATCGTTTTGGGTAAAGGCCATTACATGGATCAGATTTTGCACCGCTTTTTCTGTTTTATCAAGGTATTCCCGGTTATATTCAAGATCGTTATTCAATATGGCATTTTCAATATGTTTGATTTGAATCCCTCTTTTTTTCAGTTCAAAACCAAACAGGGTGTCTTCGTGCCCGTATTCCTTAAGTCTTTCATCAAATTGAATCTCCCGAAACAGCTTTCGGGTGATCACAAAATTATTGGTCATGAAAGATGCATTGGGATGCTCTGAACGGCTCGCTGCCGGTTTGCTCTCTTTTTTGATTCCGTATTTCCATCGCAACATTTTGGACCGGTCCGGTTTTTTATCGCCATACACACGTCCACCACAAATAATATCGGGATTGGAATGCTCAAATTCAGCTATATAGTTTTTTAGAAAATCATCTGAAATGATCATAGAATCACAATCCAGAAACAGCAGATATTCATTCTGCGCATGCTTAAGAAACAGGTTGCGTATGGCCGATCTGCCAACATTTTTTTCGAGCATAAGGTAGGTATGCTTGTTGCAGCATTTCCCGTTCTGCATCCGGAATATATCCGAAGAACAGTCATCAATCAGAATGAGCTCTGCGGGTACATCAAGTTGTTCCACCTGCACAGATAGTGTGCGTACCAGATCACACACATTAAAATTATATATGGGAATGCAAACCGAAAGCATGATACATAGAAAGTCCGAAAGATAAGGAATTATATCATGTGCATCATCACGATATGCTTACTTTGGGCTTATCGGGTTCCTTAGTGTAGGAGCCAAGCCCGATACCTTTTAAAATATAACCAATTATAGGTTTGTTGAGTAAGGCTTTCCGATCTGATATGTTCTCTGCTTCCAGCCATTCTCCAAGTATATCCATATCAGCACTTAAACAGGCTCTGTGTGTGTTGTAGGCAATGGATTGCTGATCATCAAGATACTGTATCCGGTCTTTTTTTTGCATTTTCCGGATATATCTTCTGTAGCGCAGAACAGGTCGTGCGTACTTAAACAGGTGCTTAACATTATCGGTATTAAATGCAAATTGTCCACAATCATCGCAAATGCCTGTTTTTATACCATGAAATTCCTTTTGTTTGGTTTTAATGGTCTTATCGCAGTGATTGCAATACAGAAATACAGTTTGATCTGCTGTTTTAAAGGATTCGCCGCTTAGTTTTACTCGGAACTCTGAAAACCCAAGTGCTGCCCTGAGTACCGTAAACTGTAAAATGACCAAAGCTATAAATATAAACCGGAAAAGGAAATTCAGTTCATGATGGAACAGTACGCCATCGTAGAAGCCATGAGCGAATGCAGCGACGATAACTGAAAAAATAATACCGGTGTAGTTTTTATGGATCCTTTTATGAATGTAAAAAGCAATGCCCATATAACCGGAAAAGGAAATATGACCAATAACCGCATATATTGATCGTTGGAATAAAATGGTAAATGGGGATTCATAGCTTAAAGCATACATAATATTCTCAATAATCGCAAATCCAAGCGATATTGCTGTTATGTAAATCAACCCGTCAACAATTTCGTTAAACTCCTTTTTTATAGCGAAATAAACAATGATAAGGGCTAATAATTTGGAGAGTTCCTCAATAATTCCGACTTTGAATATGGCGTCAAAGAAATTATATTGTACGGGTGTGAAACTGTAAAAAACAAATGAGCTGATAACAGCAATAAATCCCCCTGCGAACATCACGAGCAAAAGTTTTGAAAGGGGTTCCTTTTCATAAATGTCATAACTTCTTACCCGCAACAGGTATGCAATTCCAATGAGTGTGGCAAGTGCAATAATGGCAATGGTCTGGAGATTCATTACAGATTAAGGTTAAACATGGTTAAAGGGCTCAAGGTATTTATTTTTTGTCAATCAGTGCCGGAAAATCCTGAATTTTCTGGTTGAATGAGACAGATTAATCGTAAAGATGAGATCAAGAAACAGTAAGTGTGTGTAGTGTACATTAAACTCATGGCGATCCCAGTTAAACATTGAAGGGTAATAATTCAACCCGATATTAAAGTTTGGCGACATCCTGTAGTATCCGGTTAATGCGGGACCAATACTGTTTTGTCTTTCTATGTGGTATCCGTAATTGATCAGGTCAGGGGCAATTTCCACGATTTCACTGCGCCGGAAATAGGATTGAAAATAATGCATGCCGATTCCGTAATGGAGCCTGTAAAGATCTCTTGAAATGGTAAAATCGCTGAAAAAAGCGGAAACATGTTGTGTTGGCCCGTATTCGTCATAAGGAGCCGGGAAAGGTAATATAAAATCACCTAAAACTCCCACCTTAGCATTAACTGCTTGCTTGTCCCTGAAATAATATTCAAGTCCGAGTGATAATCCCAGGAAGCCTTTAAAGCTTTTGTAATCACTTCCGGAATAAACATAAAATAAATTTCCTTCAGGAACAGAAAGCAGGAAATTTAATTCATGCTTTTCAGGTTTATATAAAATGTGATAACCTTTCCCACCTGGTTTTTCCAGATCAATTAAGAGATGATCAAAATTAAACTTTGTATCAAAATCATCGTGTATTTTAATGTTTCTTTCTACAGAATCATCTTTTGCTGTTATGCGTAAGGGCGTTTTATGCCTGTTAAATTCAATAAAAGTTGGTGTTCTTTTCCAGTTTGAAGTATCGTTGTTCACCTTTATCCATATTGAATCAGGTTTTGACTCAACATTCATCAGGGTATAGCCATCAAACAGCAGACCCGCACAGGAGTTTAGCATTATGCCTGCTATGATGAAGAGTAAGGCTGTATTTTTCAAAACAAACAGTTTTAGAACAACAAAGGGACAGTTTTTATTGCCGTTGATTTACCCGCAATGGATCAGACTAAAAGTAATAATAAGATGCATCAGTTGCAAGTATATTTCATTTTGTGTGCTTTTAGCTACATTTCCAGGGTCACAATCCTACTTTGATTACTCTCCCTGCCGTACTTGTCGACAGCTGTGATGAAATAAAAATAAAGCACATCTTGTTTTACATTCTTATCCATAAAACTCAGCGTTTTGGAATCTGTCTCTTCCAGTATAAAAGGTTTGGTGTTTGTCTCATACCTGTAAATGCGATAGTGCTCAATGTCAGGATTGTTAACGGCTCCCCATGAAATTAAAATGGCATGATCACGGGTTTGCAATTCCGGCATGGAAGGAATTCCCGGTTTTACATCCCGGAATGTTGTTGTGGCTGAATTACTGTATGAACTGGTGGCACCAAAAAGATTGAACGCCTTAACCGCATAAGTATATTGATGACCCGGAATGACGGTTGTATCCATATAATAGTTCATTACGGTTCCTGGAGACTGTTTGTAAATCAATTTAAATTCTTTATTTAATGCGTCTTTTCTGAAGACCTCATAGCCGCCAAGCGCATTTTCACGCTGTGTAAGATCTTCCCAGCTGAGTGATATGCCATTTTTCATTTCACTTAACATCAATCTTCCCGGATTGGCTATGTGTGTCGGAATGCCCGGACGGACCATGATTTTTTCAGTAAATTCGCTGGTTTCATATACATCGTTTACACTTTTTACCGCATAGGTATAACTAAACTTCCCGGAAAGTGACCTGCTGCTGTCAATGTAAGTTGTGAATGAATCGGTTTTTAAAACCAGATCCGAAATTTGTTGCAGGGTATCCATATAGCCTGAAGCACGGTACACATAAAATCCACTCACATTTTCTTCATCGCTGGTAAAGAATAATTTGACACCTCTACTTACTGGTTCACCATAAAAAATCTGGGGAGGTAAAGGTATGTCGGAACCTTTGTACAGACCCGAAAACCTGATTCCGGGATGACTTTCGCCAATGGCGGTATTTACAGTAAGATAATAGTAATAGTTTTCCATAGCCGTTGTCACATAATCCGTATAACCGGTGTCCTGCACCGGTATTTCGGCTAGTCTTTCGTAGTTTCCATCGTAATCCTGACTTCTGTAAATGCAGATACTTCTGGCTAAAGGAACCGGATCGAGTTCCCAGCTCAGCCGTATGCCATATCCCTTTTTCAGGGAAACAGCCTCTAATTTCCGAAAGCTGATATCCGGTACTTTTTGAAAACTGTTGGCCATGACCGGCTTGCAGCTTTTCCCCGTTTTCCCGAATAGATCCACCGGAGCAACCGTATATTCATACATCGAATTGGGTACAATGCTTGTGTCAGTGAGTGTAACAAAAACGGTATCACCTTCTATGTTGCCTATTCCGGTTGTGCCCTGAACGGGAAGAAACTCACCCTTTCCGTAAATGCGCCTGAAGCTGTTAAGTTTGGCCATCTCGTTTTTATGTTGATCACGAAAAAAATACCAGGTTATTTCAATCCTGTCATCTGCTTCATTTATACCGTAATAGTTCAGGGAGACAAACTCCGGAACCTGTTTCGGATCAACCGAAGTGCTGGTTTTTGCTTCTTCTGAGTTTCCGTTTGTATCCTCGTAATGAACCCGGTAGCGGTATGATTTTCCTGGTTCAGTCTCAGCATCAAGAAATGCTACACCAAGGGTCAGCAATGCAGCAGGATAGACCTTATACCTGAACATTGAGATGTCGCTGTGTGTATCGGGATAGTTGAAGACGGAATCGCTGTATACCATTAAAATTTCCGAAAAAACGGGGAAAAGTGAGATATTCTCACGAAGTTTATCGTTTAAGTCCTGTCTGTTGCCTGAAAGTTGTACTTTCCCAATTGTTGTAAATCTTTCTTCGGTTCCTTTACTTCGTTCAACGATGTATTGCCCCTGAACCGGTATTTTATCGCCCAGAAAAATAAAATTTCCCTGTGGCGTTGGTGTGACAAAATCAGAGTCGGATTGTCCGTTCATGTACGAAAAGCTATTCATAATCAGCAGGACAAGCGTTAAAATAGAAACCTTCATTATTCTCAGCATTTTATAGTGTCTCATTTTCATGATGTTATATCGTTGAACTATTTGCAATTTCCCCTCTTCACATTATTACCGCTGCAGGAACCCCAGCCAAGGCTGTAGTCCGCTCCGGATCCTGAATTAAAACTGACATTGAGTTTTAGGGACTCTGAAATATCAATGTTCAGACAGGGATCTATACAAATCCCAACACCGAACTTTTTAGCCCCGGTACACTGGCTGACATGTGTATTCAGATTTAAACTGCCACAGCCATTGATGCCGAATGTGCCTGATCCGGTGTCAAACCAGCCGTCAACGCCCATTTCAGCAACGGTACAAAAACTCAGATCGGTGCACAACATGGAACTGGCCGTAAAATAAGCTTTGGCAAAAGCCATCACACCGGCTCCAAAGATCATATTATCATTAAAACTCATCCAGAGCCGTGCATCCAGTCCCGCTTTTGCGCCGAATGAAACAGATCCTACAAGTAGTTCAAGGTTGTATGACGGAATAGGTACCTGGATGGATTTCTGACCAGTGAAGAAGAACCCGTTTACACCATTTACAAGAGTGGACGGCAGATGTTTATTGTAGGCATACTGCATCAGGT
Source organism: Quyinboa sediminis (assembly GCF_042219855.1). Lineage (NCBI taxonomy): Bacteria > Pseudomonadati > Bacteroidota > Bacteroidia > Bacteroidales > Quyinboaceae > Quyinboa > Quyinboa sediminis. Next base: position 140,657 of record NZ_JBHJHP010000003.1, read on the forward strand.
TATCTTCCATAAGCGGGGTAAACTCAGCATAACTTCCGATGATCATTCCTGCTTTAATATTACCGATAGGTTCAGGAACACCGAAATCACCACCACCGGTGAAATACCATCCTTTGGAGTCTACCAGCATTTCGAAGTTGGCACTTTCAATCCCAAGTCCGCCAAATTTTTTACCTTTTACATTCAGGCTACCATGTAAGCGCGAGGCTTTAAAATCGTAGGTAATTTCAATATTCCCAAACGGGAGATCCATATTGCTGACACCCAGTTGCTGGTTGTCGGCTTTTACAGCGCCAAAAGCAGTAAAGGTGAGTCTTTTGTAGGCATCTGTAATTCCGGGTGTGCCTTCAAGATCTCCATTGAACGTAAAGTAGCCCCAATCCGTATTTGCCGCATTGACGTGCATATTCCCCAATACATCTTCAAGACGGGTTGTATTTCCGCTTCCTATGGCAAGCTGTTGCCCGGGAATCACATCAATCTTTGTGGTTGCACCTTTCTTTCTGTATATTTTGGCGTTCAGACTGAACAGTTCGGGATCTGTGACTTTACCGTCTGCGATAAAGCCGTTTTCATTCAGGGTCTGATTATTTCCTGCAATGAATTGTACATGTCCCTTGCCTTCGAAATAGAATGGGATAGGATGCAGGTTAAGTTTAATATCCGTTCCGGGTTTGGAAATATCCATGAGTGCTGTGTATCCTGTACTGAGTTTTGGAATACCCAGATTGACACTGCCGTTCAGCTGAAAGAAATTATCATAAACAGCAATGCCGATAGGCGTAAACTTAAATACATCATAAAAAATTACAGGATTTGTAGTCATTCCAAAACCCAGCATTTTTTCGCCATTACTCAACAGCTTAATGGACTGCAATGTAAATTTGTCATAAGGTTTCATGCCCGGGAGACCACCAAAGGTAGCAGCCGGTGCATCGTATTTCCCAATCAGACTCATAGCGTAGTGTCCGGTTTTATTTTCTCCCACACTGCCATCATAACCAAAATTAAAGTTAACAGTGTTGTTGTCGATGTTCAGGTTCACAACCTTGGATAAGGTGAAGTTATCAAGTACAGCCTGACCGATATCCAGTTGTCCGGGTTGTATCAGCAGATCTTCAACCGGAATATCCAAAATCTCCGCATTAATAATTCCTTTTGGGGCTGTTATTCCACCTGAGGAAGATGTAAAATACCATTTGTCAATTTTTAACTTCCATTTCTCAAGGGGTATTTCCAGCGGTGAGCTTCCATCCAGAGGGAAGATCTTTTCATGTGTCATTTTTAATTCTCCCAGGTCAATAGTCGGATTTCCGGATAAGGGAAGATTCAGTTTCATTTTTAAAGGCAACGTGATATGATCATCCAGGATAACAGATGTGGTATGATTGGCTGTCACATCAAATCCAAATAGTTTAAATGCCAAATCCTTATTATCCGCGGTTGCTAAACGGTATCCTTTTTTCTCCGGAGCTGCTGCATATTTTGAACGGAACATCCTGATGGTTTGGGAGGTCGATCCCTGGTTTCCCAACCATAAATTATCAGTAAAGTTTCCTTCAATATCTCCCTGGTCAAGACTAAAGGATTGTTTCAGTAATTTAACCTTACCGTCAATATACCCCAATCCTGTATTATCGGAGGATACTTTTACCAGGTTTCCGCTTACCGGTTTGCCAACACACATAAATGTGTGATAAAGATCGGTATACAATTCAGGCATTTTCGTATTTACCTGTCCGCCAACCGGTTTGGCATAGGGGATATTCAGGCTGTCCATCCTGGTATCCGGCATGAGTTTTGTCCACCCGAATGGTAATATTTCCGGATCATTACTAAAACTGAAATTATCATTTGAAGGCAACGAAATAAAATTGCCATGAACTTCAATCTGCGTTGGTGATAGCTCTTTAAGTTCCATGATCTCAACCGGAATGCCCAATATTTCAGTTATGTTCATGTTGTTATAAACTTTCAGGTTAAAGTTGACAGAATCGGTGTTCGGAATGCCAACCAGTTTATAATCGCCAACTGTGGTTACCAGTGCCGATGATTTTACGGCATTTACCTTAAGTTTATAATTGGAGTTATCTGGAATAAATACCGAATTGTATTGCGTATTGATCTGGGCAGGAACCGATAATTCCATAAATTCACTATTGCTGCTCTGTGTCTTCTCTTTATTTAAACTAACCTTTTTGGAATCAAGGTAATTCTGAAATGCGTTTTCAATTGAGATGATTTCACCTGTCTTTTCCGGGAAAAGAGGAACCTTAAGACTGTAAAGCCCTTCCGCGTTTGTGTAAGTCTGGTTCGGAATGCTGTTAGCCCCGTTATCTACAAATACCCTCGCTTCATTAACCGGACTCTTGTTTTTACCCAGGGTTACCTTCCCCTGAATACGGGTGGCTTCAGGGAGAATTTCCAGGTATGTTACATAATCCTTTGTACTGTTGTTGGAAAGATTTACTGTTTTTTGATATAACAACACATCTTCGGGAGGAACTATTTTTACCCCGAAATTATCATCAAGGTTTTTAAATTCATATTCTATATAGCCATATTGGTTGGTCACTAATGTTGTGCCGAGTATGGTAACTTTGGACCCGGGAACAGCCTTCAGGAAGTTCGTCGATTTACCGGTTACATAAATTCTCATCCTGTGTTTCAGACTATGAACTTTCAGTGGTTCCGGAAGATATGTGTCGTTGTTGTCTTTTACATTTAATTGGAAGACTTCAGTTGAGTAGGCATTCGTTTTTAAGGGTTGAACCGTAACTTCATTAAAACCGGAAGGAAGATAGACCGCGAATTCTTCACTCTGATGGAACTGGAAGGTTCCATTGTCTATCGTTCCGGAAATAACTGTTTTTGTCTGGGTTTCCACCTCTATACCATTGGGCGTTTTTATCCTGGCTTTTACGGGATTTCCTTTTTCATCCGTCACCTGTCCGTAAACAATTCCTTTAGGTTGAAGTTTAATACTACTCAATAGATCTAACTGATCACCTCGTTTCAAAATTAAATCATCATTTGATGCCGGATTGGTATAACTGTTATAGCCTGTTTTAAATACGAACAAACGTCTTTGTGGCCCAATTAGGGCATTCGCTTCATTTTCCTGTATGGGGAGATTGTTATACTCAAAGTACCCGTCCGCATCCGACGTCCGGGATTCATAAATTATCGTGAATTCCGGTTCATTTATATTATCCGTTACAAAATCGGCGACCTGCTCAATCCAGTTATCGGATGGTTCTTTTTCTGTTTTAAATTTCGAACGCAACACAATTCCGGCTCCTGGAATGGGCTGATCATAAACCGCATCCTGAACCCTGCCAATTATTCTTGGATTGTTAGGGATCAGATGAACCACAGAATTATATGCTTTAAGTGTATAATCACTGTTGGTAAGGTATTTGTCTGCAGGTACATCATGATTGATCTGATAAGCGGACTTATAGGTAAAAAATCCTTTATTGTCATTGGTCTGAACCCAAACGTAATACCGGTCTGTGTTTTTATCAGGACGGACCATTCTTCCAAACACAGTATAACCGTCTGCATTGGTAACTCCCTTTGAAATCACAGGGTATGTGCCAAATGAGGTTTGAACAGTTTTGTTCTTATTGGATTCGGCTGCTCCTTCGTCTTCAGGAATTTCATTATCACGGTCGTAACGCCTGAGTACGGTCACATTCACTCCGCCCATGGATTTTCCCTGTCCGGCGGCCTGATTGGCAATACTGTTAACAGACAACACCTTTACCTTGAGGTTATAACTCTGAACATAGGACACCAGTGTTCCGATATCAACAGATGAATTGGGCTGAACCTTGATGTTGACATCAGGACTGCAGTAATACGGACTTTCAACTACTAATCGTAATACCCGGTGTAAACGTCCCTTAAAAAGGGTTATGGACTGAGGAGGACTAAACTGATCCTGATTCGGTTTTAATACGGTAAATTCAAAGTTGTCGGTAACAATACCGGTCTCATCGGTATGAACAAAGGTAAAGGAGAAAGAACCGTCGGCATTCGTTGTAGTGGTTGCCAGGGTTTTGTTCAGGTTAGGGAAGAAGGTATTTCCCGCCTCCTTTGCAAAACCGGGAATATCATCGTTGGTTATTATCATATTGCCGGCTTCATATGATGTATTCCCGAGTGTGGCATCTTCAAGTAAATACATTTCTTTAAGGCTTATTTTAATGCCTCCCAGCGGTTTGGAATCATAGGTGTTCAGATAACCGTCGGTATATATCGCCGGATCAGTGGGCGGAAGACCCGGAATAAATACACCCGGTGTCTGACTGTATTGCAGGTTACTCTGATTAATCGTTTCAGAATAGGTAAGCGATGACGCATTATTTTGCCCGTAGATATCTTTGTAGTTGATGACTTCTTTAGAATCAGAAGGAATTTGTTTTTTTTCGGCACCCTGTTGTTGCTTACCTGCCATCACAGATGAGACATCAGCAGGTTGTGAAGTGCTCTGATCACCACCGCTTTGGATGTGCGGAACCAGTGAGTAGAATTTGTAATTTAACCGGCCGGAAACAGTGGCATATGGAACCTGTTGAAGATTGCCTGTAATGGGTTGTTTTTTCTTGACGTCAGGAACCTGATTCTGTGTTGCTATGATAATATCCGGATTGTAAAACAGTCCCTCTCCAGATTTCCCGTATATAAAGCTGCAGGGTTCACTGTGTCCGTTATTTTTGAATTTTGTTCCTGTTTCTTCGTCGTGTGCAATAACTTCCCAGGCATAATGTTTACCGGTTTCCAGTAAGGGTTGTGCCGGTCCGTAAAAAAAGGATGTCCCTGTGACTTCTGTTTCAAAGAATGGTGGTGTGGGAGCGCTTTGTAGTGCCTTTCCCGGTGCCATATTACCTGATAAAATCTCGGCAATCCGGAGGGTGTATTGTGTAAATGCCGGAGCACCGGGAGATGGTGTCCAGTTAAATACAATATTCTGTACCCCGTTATCCGGTATTGTATCATCACATAAAGGGCTGACAAGCTGTGGCGGTTCGGGGTATGCAATCGTAAAGTAGTTGCTGCATCCTGCCGGAAATGAGGATGATATCTGATTGCCCTCTTCATCATAAACATTGAAACAGACCCTGTAACTTCCTTCAGGCAGTCCCCTTGAATTTACCGCTAAGGCTGAAATTCCGGTGAAAGCAAGGTTGTTTGGATCAAAATATTCATACAGCTCACCCGATGTCAGAACTAACGGTATGTTGGCTGTGAGCTCTGCCAAAGAGGATGGTGTAAAATCAGGGCGGGTTGTGATCACAATGCCATTGTCACCTTCCAGTTGCATGCGCAGTTTTACCTCCACATTGGAAGTTGACTGAAGGGTTAGCATGGTTTTTTCTCCTATCGATGCGAGTTGGGGCGAGACCGAAGGCATAACCTGTGTAATGGCGGTGACATTGGGTGGCACTAATGTAAAACTGGTACAGCCAACCGGATCTTCACCGGTGGCAGGTTCACCAACATCATACCATAATCTGAAACACAGGGAATAATTTCCGGGAGGCAGACCACGCGTCATTGCTCTTTGGGAGGTTATACCTGAAAATGTAAGTGCTGTTTCTGAAAACAGGTTATTCAGATCAGCTCCGGTAATGACCTTGGGTATAAACCTGTTCAGACTGAAATAATCCGGCGTATTTTCTGTGGATTGAACAGAGATGCCATTATCGCCGCTGATTGAAAGGGTAAGAAAACAGCGCTCAACTTCTGCATTGGCATTTAGCGTTACCATAAGCTGATTCGTGATATCACTTAATGGTTTGTCGTAGGGTGCTGAAAAAGATGTTGTAATGTTTACAGTTCGTTCAGGTATGATAAATGTGGCGCATCCTGATGGTGGTTCTCCCGAAAGTGCCGGTCCGTCGTAAGTCCAGGCACGGAAGCAGAGCTGATAGGTGCCGGGAGGCAGACCATTATCGTAAACACTTCTTGAATAATCGTTGCTGAATTGCAGGTAACGTACAAAAAAAAGATTATCCAGGTCACCGTTCATCCCGTTCAGTGTGGAAGGATAATAGGTGTCTGATTTAACGGATGAGGTGATTCCGATGCCATTTTCCTCTGAGGTTAACGACATGTCGATGAGGCAATCGTTTGAACCGGCGGCGCTCAGATTAACCATGGTATGGGTCTTGATTTCCTCAATGGTCATATATGGAGAAAAAGGACCGGTCACGGTTGTGCTTACAGTTACCTGACCGTAGATTTGAGACACTGAAATAAGGATCCAGGTCAGTAGTAATGTGCTACGATAATTTATGTTGCCGAATAATCTAAAAACTGTAAACATAATTCAGTTCTCCTTTTGTTTCTTTAAATGATCCTGATCCGGACTGTAACGCCTTGTTGTTATGAAAGTAAAGTCGTGCACTCAGACGCTGATTTTTTTTAATCCTGTAGGTCAACCGTGTATTGAAGGTTGAAATTCTGTTGTTCTTATTGTCATCTATTTTAACCGTCATGACAGATTCTGACACAGACAGGTTCAGTTTATTTTTGGCAAAGGACCTGGAAAATGATATGGACGGACCATTATACACATTTTTCTGCAGGCTGTTGCTGAATGCCGTATGGATATAGTTAATGCCAGTGTTTATTCCTGTTTTTGTCAGTAAGAAGGTATAACCAAGGATAAAATTCGACGTGTTGAAATCTGTAAATGAGGAGGTGTTCACGTTATCATCGGTGAGTTGCTGGTAATTGTAATTCATTAAAAATGTATGAACCATGGTTTCTTTTTGAAGCATATAATTTTGGGTGATCCCAAGATTCTTTGTAGACTGTGAAACCTCCAGCATGGTATCCAGGGGAGAAAATCCTGATTTCTGTCCGATGCCGTAATTGGAATAAAAGGCCGATACCGAATAGTTTTTGGCCGGTAAAGCTGAAATATTCAGGGAACTTATGGTTCTTCTTGTGGTCACTTTTTTGGTGTCCTTCAGGTTATCGTGCTGAAACCCGAAACTGGCAGATATATTCAGTTTATTGCTGAATAACTTTACTTTAGGCTCCAGGGTTATATTCTGCAGGTCATTCAGAAAATAATAGGCTCCCATGCTTCTGAATCCCGGGTCAATCCGTTTAATCCGGAATTTTATCCCGTATTTTGCTTCCTGATAGGACAGGGAGGACTCAAATGCCGAACCAAATTCCGTGGTGGTTCTGTTGGAAAATAATCCCGATAATGAATTTACAATAAAACCACCCGATGTATCTTTTATGGCTGTTCTGAAGTCAGCGGTGTAACTGCTCTGCGCATATTCCAGTTCAAAAAACAGATGATCGCTTATTCTCTGATGCGTGGTCAGTCCTGCTACCATATTTTCCGATGGCAGAACATTGTAATTGGTTGGCACCGAATCCAGTGAGTTCAGTTTATCCGTAGCCCGTAAAAATAACAGATCCACAAAATTATCTTTGCTCCCGTAGCCAGCTTTGATTATGGTGCCGTTTCGTTTAAAGGAAGGTATCTGTACTTTACTGTTAAGGTCATCATCCGGTTTTTGTTCAATGGCCTTTAACAAGCGTCCATGTATAACAGCCAGACGAAATTTTCCGGGGGTCAGCTCAAGGCCAGCTCCACTGATGGAGTGGCCGGCAAGCGTATATTTTGACCAGTTCAGGCTTTGATAACCCAGGTAAAGTTTCGCCCATTTATAATACGGGGTGATGCCAAACTGATTCAATGGTTGACGAAATTCCCTTTGTTTGTCTGTAAGGAGAAATGATACCGGAGCTGAAATGCCAAATGCCGAAATTTCAAAATTTCCTCTGAAGAGGTAGGAAAAAGGTTCGAATGAAGCTGTTTTGCCATCAACATTGTAAAGGATGGCAGAGGCACCAAGTGAACCTTTGATGTCTATCGGCTTTTCGTTTTTAATATTCTGAAGGTCCTGAGCCTTTATAATCTGAATCGAATAAAAAAAAGCCAATAACAGCAGGCTGTCCGACAGCCTTAGGTTTTTAATCTTCATGTTATAAATAATTACAACATATCAGCATTAAATGCCGGATTTTAGGGGTATAGGTACAAGTAAATGGTTTTCAGATTGAAAATCCTTACGCTCATACCAGCCACTTTCTGATATAAATGTATGACATTTTAACCAAATTTAATACTTATTAATGAAAATGAAAAAACATGTTTACCGGGACATGGGGCAACTCAATGGATCGTAACCCGTTGTCTTAAGGTTTTATCAGATGTCGTTATTTCCCAGATATAAACACCCTGTTTAAAATGCATCCGGTAGGTTGAATTCGGGGCGTTTAATACATCCTTAAATACATTGACGCCCTGAAGATTATATATTCTTAATACTGCATCCGGCTCAAACTGATCATGAAGATCAATGGTTATGACATCTCTTGCAGGATTAGGGTATATATGGATACCTGTATTTTGGTATGGATTGCGAACTGAAACCGTTCTGCTGCAAATTGTATTGACATTGATGCTATGCTCAAAACTGACGTATGCAGGTGACATAGTCGTCAGTTCAGGATCATCAAGCTCCAGGGTGCTTTCATAACTTGTTGTGCTGAGATCACGGGTTTTAAATTCAACAGGTGATGTATTGCAGGATGAATTCCCTGCTGTGTCTGTAACAATAAAATAAGGACCTGTTGTGGCAGTTTTTCTCCCTGCCAGAAGATAGGTGTTTCTGCCGGTTTCCATTGGCATGGATAAGGAAGCAAACGGACCATTACCGTATTCTTTAGCCCAGATAATATTTCCGTTCACATCCAGTTTGAGTGTAAATGAACGGATATCCTCATAGTTCAGAATTCTGCCGGAGACTAAAATCTGGTTATTAAGAATAGCTGTGATGCCAAAGGCCTGCTGAATCTGGACGGGTTCCTGCTGTATTTCCTTCGTCCAGACCGGATCACCGTTAACAGCACTGACGCGCATGAAAACCATGTGGGTTGCATTGGTGGCTACTGAATCCGCAATATTTCCTGAAATTACCAGATCACCATTACCAAGCATTGCAATGTTGGTGGCTGAGGCATCAAGACCTTCGAAATCATATTCTTTGAACCAGTTATAACCCGTTGTTCCGGTACTCAGAATATAGGCGCCATATGCATTGGTTGTCGTGTTTCGGGTGTTTCCGCAGATGAAAAAGTTACCTGCTCCGTCGCTTACCACATCATCAGGAACAGGTCCACCGTTAAATTCCGGCTTAGCTATGCGGATCTGGTTTAGTATGCTTCCATCTGATTTGGTGTGGATAATTTTTGTGGGTTTCCCCGATACGCCATAGCGGATGATCAGGACCAGCGAATTATCAGACTGCTCAAAAACACCAAGGGTGGCATCATCATATGAATTATCGTATAGCATATGCCACAGCACATTCCCGTCACCATCAATTTTGTACATGCTGGCGCCGTAGTAAGTTGAAAAATCAGTTCTGGTTGTTCCCCCAACTATAAAATTGCCATCCTGTAGTTTGGTTAAAGTCCGGAAGTTATCCTTTTTCAACATGTTGTAGCTTTTACACCAAAGCGTATTCATTACGGAGTCCATTCTCAGCACTATGGCATAGGCCGTGTCGCTGGTAGCCGGTTGTGCATAACCGCAGGCCATGTAGCCCCTGTCCGGAAGCTGTACCATATCCGTCAGGTTGACCAATGATCGGGAATAAAGTTCTTTTTCGAAGAGGTGTTGTGCATTTAAAGTGAGTGGGAGCAATAATAAAAAGAGTAATTGCTTTTTCATAAGAATGCATTTTATGATGTCCACTGCCGGCTTTTGCGTTCAGCAGCCGGTAGTATTTAAACAATCAGGTTAACATATAGTTTGATGAAGCGTTTAAATGCGTTTCATTATGCACATACGGTTTGGTTTGAAAAACAAACATTTGGTGTATATTCCTGATGACCTTGTGTAACTTTGTTGGAGCAGGGTAGATATGTAATGGCCAGGACGAAAATTTCTGTAGCAAACGCTGAATCATTATTTAAGATACGATCAGACGCTATGACCAAAGTGTTAGAACGTATTTAATTTTTATCTTTTATCAAATTTAAGGTAAACTCTAATACTCTGTCTGTATGGTTTATATCATCTTCTATTGAGTTCCTTACTATAAAATCAGGTATTACGCCCCGTTGATTATCTGCACCACAAGCACCAAATGCCTGTTCCCATGAGGTCATAATTTTTAACCCTGTATCCGGAAGTCTGAATATGTGCACATCTCCAAAGTTCACGGTTGCGCCACCTGTTTCTTCTCCTATTATGGTGCCTTGTCCGTAACACCTGTATGCTGAAGCAAACCCCTGTGCAGCGGAAAATGTTCCGTTATTGGTTAATAAATATGTTTTCCCTTTGTATCGTAAAGGAAGTTCTTTTAACTGGCGCAATCCCGGAATTAGTGTGTAAGTTTCCCCTGCCTTAGCATCTTTAATATATGGTAACTTCTTTTTCACCTTTCCTGTAGCAATAAGCTCATTACTTACTTTTACAATTGCAGAATCAATATCATTATGCGGTTGGTTGAAAATATATTGTTCAAGCCATGCTGTTATAATATTATATCCTCCGCCATTGTCCCGTATATCGATGATTAAATGTTCAATCCCTTTATTTTTTAATTTGCTGAACGTTGTTTTGTAGAAGCTTTCATAGTTTTTTAAGTCCATACAGCTAAAAAAGCCAATATATCCTGTTTCAGGTGTCAATTCCCTGTAAATTAATTTTTGAGGTTTTTGAAATTTTGACTTAAAAAAATGAAACATATTTGAGGCAACACTTCCGTTCACTGTTTTTTCATGGATTTTTTTACTGTTATATTCAATGTATTTAATTTTAAAAGGCTTGAAATTATTCCATATACTGATGTTGACAGGTTTGGTTATCAGATAATTTCTAAAGGCTTCATTTTCATAGCTTACCAGCTTACTCCATTCATCAATGACCTGTTTAATGCCTTTATTATTGATCTCAATAATTTCTGAACCAGGCGGAACAGAGCTTAACAACGATAGATTAGTTGTCACAAAAAGTCTGTCATCTATAATTTTTGTTTTATAAGGGAAAGTTCTTCGAAACATAGATTTTGACGCTAGGAGATTTTCCATGGGTCTGGTATGACCGGTCCTGAAATGTGAGGTTAAGCGTGCACAAACTTTAAAAAATTCCAGTTCAGAAACCTTTTCCGGTAAATTATTTATTTCATTGCTGTATTCAATTAAGAAGGAATCTTTGGGTATCACATGGTAAATATCCGGATGAATATGTTCCAATGATCCAATCATATAATTCAAGTCATTGATGGCAGTTTTTTTTGAAATGGGCTTATCCTGCATATAATAGACCAGAAAGCCAAAGCAAAATAAAATTGTGAATAGATGCCCAAACACTTTACCTTTTAAGAAATCCTTAAATCGTATTTTCCTTCTGATGAAATATTCAATACTTATAACAATTATTGTAGGAATCAACACGAAGAGGTATAAAAAAATTATATCTGTGAGTGTAAACATTCCACTTGCTATCATATAAATAACGAGGAGACCAAGAATGATTGAGGTAATTCGGATTTTCCACTTCATTTTATAAAATTTAAGCTATTGAAGGTTAGTTGCGTTTTTCCATTTACTTCGTTAAAATAAACAGATTTAAAACTTCTGTTGTCCGGTAAAAGCTTCACAGATTCCTCGCTTCACCCGGAATGACAGGCAGTTGCTGGCTGTTAGGCTGGTGGATGGGTTGGTTTTCGAATCTGGAACAAACCAACCCATCCACCAGCCCCATTTGAACCTAAGATACTGTCATTCTGAGCGTAATAAAATGAAGCGAAGAATCTTTAATTAATATTGGTTTTTTAACCGGACAGTAATGATTACAAACTTTCTATTTTTACAAATAACGAAACTTTAGAATGAATATACGACTAAAATTTAGTTAATTCAACAATTGGTCTGAAGTACAACCTTGTCATATAATGACGATTAAATGCCGTTTAAATGTCTTTCATTTGGTACGGGATTCACCTTGTCGCTCCAAAGCCCCGGGGCGTACAAACCCAGCCATACCTTATACCACGTGTTGTTAGTTCGTACTTTTAGTTATTCTTCACTGATTCAAAAAAATTGACTATTTTCGGAAGAGCTGAGTCCCAAATACTAATATGGTCAGCATTTTCAAATTTCATAAAATTAAAGTCTTCAAATACGTTTTCGGCTAAATTTTTTGTCGTAATAATATTATTTAAAATATCCTGATGCTCATTAGAACCTGTAACAAGTAAAACAGGTAATTCAGTGTTGTTATTAATTTCATCTTTTGATAACCAAAGAGCAGTTCCCCCAATAGGAGCAATAGCTCTAAAGAATTTATGATATTTTAATCCGGTCTGCCATACTAAATCACCACTATTTCCACCACCTGTTAGGAAAATTTCACGATCATTTATGGAATATAATTTCTTAATCCTATCGATTGAGGTGAAAAGTTGCAAGTCACGATCCTCATTATTTCTGAAATTGCCCACACACAGGATAATCCAGTTTAATTCATCTGCTTTATTTTTCAGGAATTCCTGGTTGTTGAAAAAAGCATCAACCTCCATACCCATAGGGAAAACCGCAACTAAAGGATATTTTTTCTCAGGATGGTATTTTTCCGGAATATAAATTCGATAGTAGTTATCAATATTATCTATTGTAACAGATTGTTTTAAATCACCAGTCAATGTATATAATTTTACATTATTCTCAAGTAATGAAAGGTATTTCCGGATTAAATTAATATCATTTGGATAATTAATTTTCCCCATATAGTCTTGTTTGAACGCTCTGTTATCCCATACAAATAGCATTCTTGCAATAGCTGGAAAATTTCTGGCAAACCCTTCATAACCATTTTGTTCTTTTTTTAAACTATGCTGCATATAACTAAGTGATTCAATTACTGTTTTGTTTTGAGCGTCAGCATCGTTTAATTGTATCCGACTAAATTGAGTTTCAGTATTTGCATATAATTGATTGAGGTTTTTGACGGCCAAAAATGTATAAGGCGCTTCAGGAAGAGAATCTCCATCCGGGGTTATTAGTTTATAGCCAATGTAGTACAAACCTTCTTCTTTCAGTTTAACAGGGATATTAAGATTATAGTTTGTGATCTTGTCTATATTGAATTGAAATTTCTGAATGGCATTCCAGGCATTATCCCTTAAAATAAACCGGGCTTTATACGTCCCTGATAAAGGTTCCCCTAAATCAAAAATTGGCTCAATGTTTATCGTGATAGTATCTTCCAGATCCGATATTCCTTGTTGAGGCATTATTCGTAATGCGCCAGCAACTTCATAATCTTCAATTTTATAGTCACGGTAGTGTAATGCGATTGCCTTTAATGTATATCTGTAGGCAAGATATTTTTCATGATTCTTTTTTGCATTATTGGCCTGTTCCAATAGTTGTTGTACACGATCAGAAACGGCGACATTTTCGCTCATTAGCCGGTCAATGGTACGTGGAAAAGCGTTAACGATCGGGTTATAATCAATTGTTCTAAGTTCATTGAGTTGTTCACCCCTGATAACTAAACAGGAAGAGGTGTCCGCTATTTCCTGACCAAATATTCCATTGAATACAAGGAAAGAAAGTATTATTAGCATTGTAAACCTCATAATTAATATATTTTATATTGGTTTATTGAATTACCGAATTTATTTCAAATATCAAATTGACGAATTAGCCCAATGATCAATAAAAATATGCTGTTTTGTAGTTTGTTAGCATTAACCAGAACGTTGTAGTCAATCACTATTAGATATAATCAGTATATCATTTTGAATGTTGTTAACAATATTCCGGGGATATGCCATAATATTCGTATATTTTTAAGTTTTTCTTATAATTGATCATCAAATTTATCAAATCCTAAGTTCAATTTTAATAATCAGGTTTTATCTCAATCTATTGCTACAGCTTATGAGGTTTTTACCTTGGCTCTTTTTTAAGTGTTCGGTATTTATATTTTTGTTATTGATTCCATTGTTTTCAAGTCGAATATAAGAATTTCGTTTTTGTCAGTTTTGTCGTATTTCCCATTCGAGTTTGAATCATATTGCCCTGTTATTGTAATCGTTCCTGTTTTTTCATTGGTAGTCCATGTCCGAACAAAAAATCCATTGTCAGTCAATTGTGTTTTAGATTCTCCATCAGTTGAAAGTATAAAAATCTGCTGTGGGTCACTCCAATCAATTCCTTTATCACCGTCGAGGTTAATTGTCCTTGCAACTAAAATAATCTTGTTAATGTCAAGTTCTTCAATTTTTATTTGTTCAACTGACCGAATGTACGAGTCTTTTGGTAAATCAATCTGTTTAGTTTTTCCGTCTTTAGTGTTAATGAAAAGAAGATATTTGCTTTTAGTTTCAACTTTACCTCTGTTTTCAATTGAAGCGATTACGTATTCAGTCCCTTTTACTTCTGTTAATTTATCAAAGCTTACATAGTTGTATTTATCCTGTCCAAACGCAAATCCGGAAATTGAAACCAGTAAAAGAATCAGTAGTTTTTTCATTTTGTATCGGGTTTTGAATTATTTGTTTTTAAAAGTCGTTTCCTGAAAATCAGAAGAATCGTAATCAATAGAACACAAATCAGAATCCATATTTTCATTCTTGCTATTGATTCACATAAATCACTTCCAGTAACTAAAGAAATACAGTCTCCTGGATTATCAGTTTCATATTTGAGGCTGACTATTGTATTAACAATTCCCAAAATATTCAATAGAATTCCAAATACAAACAAAATCAGTGCGATATAGTAAATAGTTTTTCTCAAATCTTGCTTATTTATAACAGGTTCTTAGCTGACTCATAATTATAAATTGTGTAAGTATTGGTCCTGATTTATCGGAATGTGATACTTTTCTGCATCACCGTCACAAAGCTATGGCGGAGTGAGGTCAAACTGTAATATAGTGCGAACCGGACTACAGCCTTTGAATTTACTACTTTCTCGCCCATTTTGTATTTTCAATGTTATTGTGACTTGTTTCCTCTTTTAATATATTGTCAAAACATTTTTTGAGTATGGAAATGTTCTTATCAGGTCATTTTTATCTAATTCAATTTTTTTCTTTTTAAGTTTCTTTAAAAGTTTATCGTGAATATCAGGTTTGTCCAATTTTAGATGAAAAACGTTTTGACGTCCAGTTTCTCTGTTTCCAATAAAGTTTCCTAGGTAATAAGCTTTTCCTTGTTCAAACTCAAGTACACCAAAAAAATCAGACATTTCTTTTGACTGATTGATGTAAGTCGTGCTTCCCAACGGGATTTCAATTTTTGAAACGACATATTTCCCCGGTTTCAAATTCTTAAACATGCTGTGAGGGGAAATTGGTCCTAATGATTCTGATTTAAATGATTCGTTAGATTCAATGTTTTTCAATGTCATTATAATACCATATCCTTTTTGCATTGCACCGTGAGTTGTCATGGAAATTGATACAAATGCACTTCTTTGAATATTGTCTGGAGACCAAGATGTCAGTAGTATAAGAATTATTAATAGTCCTGAGATGTTATTGATTTGTTTTATCATCTGTTTTATTTTCTTATGGTTTGCGGTCATTAATTTTAATTCACTACAACGGACAAGTTTATGCAAATATAGACGATTGCAGGCTTCGGACCGATCGAACTTTTACTGAATTAAAGTGGGCTAATAACCTTAATTTTACTGCTTTCACGGCTATTGTTTTTAAACATTGTTTTGGGCTTTTTTTATCACTTCCGAAATTTTATTAACCCATTCTTTTTGTTTCGTGTAGTTCTGTGGTAATGGATGATAATACGCATATTCAAATCCCTTCTTTTTCAGTCCAATTGGTGTGATTTTTCCGATTTGGTTAACTGTCAATTTTGCTAATTCAAACAAGTTCTCATTAACACCCCAAGCAAAAATCACTGGTACATTTTTCATAAAATATTTTTCGTAATCGTGGTTTCTTTCCAAGTCAAAAATAGAATGAGATATCTTATGTCTTTTCAGTTCCTCAATCTTTTTATAAAAAATAGAGCTCTTCGGTTCTCTAAGGTCTGATAAGTTTAGAATACGTGCAAAATCAAAATTACAATTATTCATTACTCTCATAATTTGGTCTTGTGTATTGTCTGGAATTGCTTCTGTTTCATTATTATTGTTTTCATTTCCATTTAACGGTCTTGATGAACCTGGATTCATCATAACTACAATCAAATCAGGAATCACTTGGTCAGAATTTATTCTTGCAATATTTAAGAACTTACGAAAATTATAACCATTCTTTTGGTAAAATAGTCCCGTAATTTTGAAATTTTCTCTCATAAAAGATTAAATACAAATACGGATAGACAATTTTAATCTATCCGTATTTTACAGTTAGATACGTTACTTCTTGCCACCACCTTTAGAACTTCCGCTTGATTTTCCACCACCCGAAGACTTTCCTCCACCAGATGAGTTATTACTTCTGCCACCGCCAGATTTTCCTCCTGTTGTTGAGGGCCAACCACCAGCATTGCCTTGTCCTGATTGTCCAGTTTTTCCCATAATATTAAAATTAAGTTTAGTACCTACTTCTGTTTTAAGTCTCTTTTCGGTTTATTCCGACTATACATGTATTGGAGTTTAAATTGCCAAACGATTATTTGCAAGTCGTTGCGGACTTCGGAGCTCGTTCCTGTCCGGCAGGACGGAACGATGTTGCGAGAATCCAGCATACGATACCGCACGAACCCCGCAATGCAATTTACAATTTGTTAGGGGCTGGCTTTTTTTATTCATTTTGTTTTCCCTTAATTACTCTTTTCAGTTAAATGTTAATTCGTCTGTATTAGAAAAAATAACAAGTCTTTTACATGCTCTGGTAATTGCAACATAAAAATGCTTTTTGTTTTCAATTTTATGTGCATTTAAGATTGCAACAGTATCAAATTCTAGTCCTTTAGTTAATAAAGTAGTTCCAATACATTTCCCAATTATTTTTCTCCCAACTCTTCTTAATATATTTTTATGTCTAATCATAGCTTCATGGACACTTATATTTTCCGTCCCTGCAATGTCCAGTGCTTTACCGAGGGAGAATATCATGTCTTTACGATAGCATTTAACACCCGGAAGTTGCATGATTTTCATAATGATTATTCTCAGTTGAGAGTATTTATTTTGGGGGTGAATGCCATCAAGCAAAACTTGCAATTCTTCAATCAATTTTTTCGAAGCTATTTCGGTTTTTCTTTTAAAACCTTTCTCATTGAACCAGACATCAAGACCAGATTTATTAAAGAGGACATATGATAAATCCCTTACCAATAATATGTCTATTTCTTTGTCCCAATCATCAATACTTTGTGAAATTGAATATGAATCCTTTTCATCAATTGATTCAAGTAAACTAAGCCTATTATTAAACGACTGAACGATTTTTAAACGCGGTGCTATTGATGATGTTATTGGATGAATTATCAATAAGCTTTCTTCATCAAGTAGGTTCGACAACTTGTTTCGGTATTGTGTTCCTGGTTTAAACCAGTCATTTTCATTGCAAATGACTGATTCAATATTATTGTATTCTTTAAGTTTTATCGTTTCATCTTTTTCAAGCCTATTTCTAATATCTTTTAATTCTTCTCCTAATTGATTTTCATTGGCATTATTCCATCTCCAAGGTGTAGTTAATGGCTGAACTTTCTCAAATTCTTTTAAGTCATTGTCAAAATCTACTAAGTCTCCATTAAAATCAAAAATGCCTTGCAAGGGGTCGCCCAAAATATGAGTTGGAATTATAGAAGATAATTCGGCAATCATTTGATGTTGAACATCCGTACAGTCTTGATATTCATCAACAAATAATCCCTGATATGAATATCGTAATGTTTTTTGAATTGTTTCTATTTTAAACAATTCTGTTGCTTTTTCAACCACGAATGGGTAATATTCGTTTGAATCTTCTTGTTTTGGTATATCGTCATTACAATAAAATGATAAGGTGTATTTTTGTGCAAATCCAGTGATTGTTTCTAGTTGATATTTGGAAGTAGGAATTTTAAACTTCCTAATCTTCTCCTTTATTGACGCAATGCCTGCATGAGTATGTGTTAAAATAAGCTGCTTTTCATTTTCAGGAGTACCAACAAGGCATTCTGCTAATGAATGGGTTTTTCCAAAGCCAGCTGGAGCAATGAGTAAACTTTTCTCTTTTGATATGAATTCTTCGATACTCATTCGTTTATCCAATTTGAGAGATTATCATATTCTGTATTAAGAGTTGTTCCATCTAAATTGGGCAAAGATTTAAACCAATATTTTCCAATTATCTCACCGTGGTCAATACGCTTATACCAACCATGCTTTTTTGACTTTTTGCCAAGCAATAATCTTATCTCATCATTTTCTTCTCCAAGTAAGTCTTCAATTGTCTCTTTTCCTGTAACATCCAAAATACTTTGTTCCGATTTTTCCTTTATTGCATATTTAACGAGTTTCTTTATTTTGCTCCATGGGAGGTCTGAAAAGACTTGTTCTTCAATTGACTTATTTTCATCGCAATCAACAACAATTATCCCTTTATCTCGTAAGTCTTCCTTTTTATCATCAATCTCTTGTTTGTCAGAGTCACAAAAAGCACAAACATCAAAACCTGCTTTTTTAAACTTTAAACAATAATTAATAAAATTATCACCGTTCCCGTCAACATAAGCCACTCCTAATACTGAAAGGTTATCTTCATTATTCTTGATTCGATAATTGTTTAGTGCTCTACAAATTCCAACTTCTGTTGCTCCTTCGCAAACGATAACTCTTTTTGCAAAAAAAGCTTCTGGATTATTCCTTAAACATCCTTGAAAGTCTTTTTTGAAAGAATAAAGTTTTTCTGAATTGTTGTTTCTTAAAAAGATATGTTTTGCAGAAAGTTCGACTAAAACATTATTGGAATGTGTCGTAAAAAATACTTGCCCCTCATTATTATCTTTTAAATATTTTGCAAGGAATTTAGCCCTATCAGGTTCCAAACCTTGTTCAATTTCATCAATTAGAATTATTCCACCTTGCTTCGCTAATTCTAACTGAATGGCAATTGACAATAAGCGCTTAGTTCCCTTGCCTTTTAATCTAAAGGGAATATTTCCGTTATGAAGTGAAATGCTTCCCTCTTTTATTAAAGTGTTTTTAAAATCAACAAATGCTTCTAAGTCACCAGAGGATAAACCTAAGTTTGACGCAGCAGATTTAATATTATCGATAACTGTATCAAAAGAACTGAAAGACTCAGATTTTTTGATACTCTTTTTTGCTTTTCTATTGGCTTCCGTAATAATTTTATCGGTATCGATTTCAACCTCTAATTGTTTTAATAAGGAATAAAGAGGATTTCCTTTACTCCAACTGAAATGTCTGTCAAGATAATCTGAAACAATAAACACATTTAATCTTGCTCTATCATTTGCTCTAATTTCAACATCATCTTGCTCTCTTTTATTTGTTACATACCACCTTGGCTCTAAATCATTATTAACAACTAATTTAATTGTAAGTGCATCTTGGCTGTCTTCAATGTCTTCTGTTAGTATGTCATCAATTACTTTATTGTCCTTGTTTATTAGTCTTTTATATAGTCCAAACTTTGAATCAGATAATAATTCTGTTGGAAGGTCATACAGGGTGACTTCAATCTTAATTGAATTCTTTATTTTTCCATTATGGAAATCGGTATCATAAAAACTATGATTCCAATTCGGAGATAAAACCGTTGATATTGCATTTAAAATAGTTGTTTTTCCTGAATCGCCTCTGCCGATTAAGCATATTAAATCATCACTTTTAAAAACATGTTTGAATCTTTTCAGGCATCGAAAATTTTTAATCTTAAGAGTGTGGATTTTAGCCATTATCAGGTGTTTTTAATTATTTGTATGTCGATTCAGCTTTACTGTTTTTAAGCTTGCCCCTAACGGTCACTTGTAAGTTGTCGTTGCGGATTTCGAAGAGCGTTCCTGTCCGATAGGACGGAACTGCGATGCGAGAATCCAGCGTACGACACCGCACGAACCCCGCAATGCAATTTACAATTTGTTAGCGGGTCGGCCTTTTTTTGTTATCTATAAACATTTCGTGCTGATTCAGTTATGTCAATTGTCTTTCCTTTTTCTCTAAGCATTTGCCTTAACTGTGACCTATTAAGTTGTTTTTCTGCTCTCTTAGGTCCTAGCATTACTTCTTTTATTTTTAATGGAAATTCGTTTTTGCTCAAGTCAAATATGACCATTGGATTTACAATAGAATAAGGTTCGGCGATTATCCATTTTTTTTCTCTCTCTTCCTTTCTGTGTATGTATAAAAGTCGTATTTCACCTTCGTAATTGTATTCTCTTGGCTTGAAAAAATGTCTCCATACATATAGCAAAACAAACTTTATATCAAAAAAGAGTTCTTGCCTAACTCGTCTTATTATTTCCTTGATAAAAAGTAGTTCAGGATGTTGATTTTGTTCATTAGCATACTTTACCATACCTAAGTAAAATCTTTGACTAGTTTTCAATGTTGCTTTTGTTTCAAACTTTATACAAGCCCCTTTAGCGTCATCGCCATAGAGCCGCCATTGCATTAAATCGTCATAATGAATAGTGCAAGACATTATAAATCGTCTGTTTATGGCAGATATTGATTGTGGTGGTAAATCCCAAAAATTATCGTCCGTGTCATTTAAATAATTGTCAATATAGTTAGGTTCAGTTGTGTCATTCATACCTGGAAGTCCTAACATCGCAATAGTTCCGTCATTCAGAATTTGAAAAGCTCTATTAAAAGCACAATAACGATAAATTGTTTCAGGAACATCATTATCTAGAAGCTTTACAAAAAATTGATGTTCAAAACTGTCAATATCTGTTTTGCCGCCTTCAAAAAACAAAGCATAGTCAGAGGATAATTTTAACTCTCTTGTCACTCTATTAGAGTTGTTTTTGAATAAGTCAATTAGCTTTGGGAATTGATTATCCTTTTCTATTTGTTCTTCAATTATTTTTGCTACAGCCACTTTAAGTTTCCTTAGGCTGTCCATTGAAATCTGTCGAGTTAAACGAGTAACAAAACCCTTGGTATCGGTTTTAATTCTCTCTTTCGGATTTGTAAAACGGTCAAAGAAATAGAATGTTAACCCGTCAGTATAAATGAAATACCTTACTTTAAATAAAAAGTAAAAGTCAGTCGTAAAATTTGTAATTGCTCTATTTAATGAATTGGATGATTTGATTTCTATTGCAGCAATGTTTTTCTTTCCTGCTTTGATAATCAAGTCAGGTCTGTAACCGTCAAAACGTTTTTCAATAATAAATTCGAACGTTTCGTCACCATAACTTTTGTCACTTAAAAGTGATTTTAAAAGTTCGATTATTTCTTTTTCATTCATAGTTTATAGTTTTCTTTTAGGCTGCCCGCCAACGTTCCCGCAGTATGCTGTCGTGGCAGTTTCTTTCCGACGGGAAAGGAACTGTCAGGACGAAATAGCCCGACTGCGAATGTTGAAATATTTTATTTAAAAGTACTGCCATGCAGTATGACTGCGTGTTGTGTGCTGGGCTTTCTTCTTAATCATCGCTATATAACTTTTTAAATGTTTCAATATTCCAACCTGGATAACAAGGTGGTGAATTATTTTCTCTTTTTAATTTTCCATTTTTATATTTTCTATAAATTTTGGGATTAAAGTCTGAATCGAAAATAAACCAATCTCCATGCTTTTTACCATTCCGCCATGTTCCCTGACTTCGTATATATCCATAATATTTAAAATTAATTTCAATACCTTGCTTCTTCCCATTTTTATACTCAATAATTTGTTTTAGTCTTTTATTAGGATAGTAAAAGAGTTGTCTGCCATTAAATTGATTATCACCATTTTCATCAATAAAGTAGTTGATTTTATATTTTATGTCTCCATTTGGGTAATAGGCTTCTTGTCTATATAGACGTTTTACATAAACATATTTTGCTAGGTTTATTTTATCAAGATTTAAGGAGTCAATAATTCTAAAATATTCAATATTGTTTGACTCATTTAAAGTCACAATTATTGTGTCATTTGATACAGACCATTTCCCTTTTTCATATTCATAAGCTGATTCATAAATTGGAGTGTAATGCGCTGTCGAATCAGGAAAAAGTCTTAAAAAGTATCCATGAACAACGCCGCAAGTATGAGACCAATATTTACCGCTGAAGTCTGTTTGACTATAAGTGATATTTATTTTGCATAAGACAAATATGACAGATATAATAATTTTCTTCATTTAATTAAGATTTGATTACTAGTCTTCATAGCCTTGCACACAACTAGTATATATACCGACAATTATTCGGTTTTTTGTATGTATAGCGGGTATAAAACCGACAATTATCTGCTTTATTTTCTGTGATGTTTTCAAACAATCTTGCATGGCAGGTTATATCAGAGTGTATCCAAGAGATACAGGTTCTTTTCATTTTGGTGAGACTAAAATACATAAAAAAGCGATACAACAGACAAATTGGATGAGTAGAAAATAAAACATACCGGATCAGGTTTCCGGATTTGCTTTACGAACGTATTTAATGCATGGTTTAATGATGAATCACCTGATGTATAAGCACGCATGTAAAAAATGGCCCTGCATTGATTCAACATATCAAACTCTTTAGTACATTTGTACCAATGATTTACCTCAATTTACATATCATCCAGAATAATGCCAGCGGCAAAGGCCTCTTTGAATGCCGCATGTATTATAATCTCTGATAGCGTTCCCATCCGGAACATTTCCTCTTTTCCGTTTTCGATCTAATTCATAATTCGTAATTCATAATTCGTAATTAAATTGTCAGGTATTATTTATGATATAAAGCGTTTCGCTGTTCATGACGGACCCGGAATCCGCACTACCGTCTTTTTTAAAGGATGTCCGCTCCGCTGTGCATGGTGTCATAACCCCGAAAGCATTGATCCGAGACCTTTGGTGTCAGACAAAAAGATTATTGTGGACGGATGTGTGATGAATGAAACGGAGGAAACCGGCCGGACCTGGACGACAGAAGAGGTGATGCGTGTTCTGGAACGTGAAGCGGTGTTTATGGAGGAATCGGGTGGAGGTGTCACCTTCTCCGGAGGCGAACCCCTGCAGCAGACCGGTTTTCTGGAAGACCTGCTGATTCACAGCAAGAAAGAGGGCTATCATACGGTTGTGGATACATCGGGTCAGACAGCCTGGTCAAATTTTGAACGGATATTGCCCATGACCGACCTGTTTCTGTTCGATCTGAAACATGTGGATTCCGCAAAGCATGAAGCCTTTACAGGAATTCCCAACAGGCTGATATTAAAAAACCTGGAAAACCTGGCGGCGAACGGAAAAAGAATCAGGATCCGTGTGCCTGTTATTCCGGGATTTAACTATTCTGCAGAGGAGCAGGAAAAGATCGCATCGCATATTAAAAAGTTTAACGGCAGTGTGGAACAGGTGGATTTGCTGCCCTTTCACGCCATTGCAGCGCATAAATACAAACGATTTGGTATCGGGAACCGCATGGAAGGGATCAAATCGTTATACGAAGAAGATTTGACCGACATCGTCGGGATATACACAAAAGCAGGAATTTTAACCACTATTGGAGGATAGGCAAAATGAATGAACGCATTTCTAAATTACGCACACAAAGTCTGGATGCCGTAAACCGGCTTAATCCGGAAAGGGCGCTTTTAGTCACTGAATTTTATAAGAAACCGGACACAGAAAACCTGTCCGTTCCGGTTCAGCGGGGTAAATGTTTTAAATACATCGCTTCAAACAAACACCTTTGTATTAACGAAGGTGAACTTATCGTCGGAGAACGTGGTCCGGAACCAAAGGCTACACCAACGTATCCTGAGATCTCATTGCATTCGCAGGAGGATCTGGATATTCTGGATTCAAGGCCAAAGGTGTCATTTAAAGTAAGTGATGATACACGAAGAATTTACAGGGAAGTGATCACACCATTCTGGGAAGGCCGGACCAACCGTGACCGTATTATGAATGCCTTACCTGAAGAATGGCATGCGGCATATAAGGCCGGTATGTTTACTGAGTTTCAGGAACAGCGCGCACCGGGTCATACCGTAGCCGGCAAAAAAATATGGCAGAAAGGCATGCTGGATCTTATAGAAGATATCCGGCGTTCTGAAGAGAAATGGCAAACGTCTGATGATCCGGGTTCTGCAGAAAAGCTGGAAGAATTAAAGGGCATGAAACATGCAGCAGAGGGATTGATTGTCTGGGCGGAACGCTATGCCAATGACCTTAATGAACTGGCGCAAAAAGAAAAAAATGAGGCACGGAAAGCGGAACTGTTGGAAATGTCCCGCATCTGCAATAAGGTTCCGGCTCATGCTCCGGAAACCTTTCATGAAGCCTTACAGCATTACTGGTTTATTCATCTGGCGGTGATCACAGAGCTGAATCCCTGGGACTCGTTTAACCCCGGACGTCTGGATCAGCATTTGTTGCCCTTTTACGAAAAAGGCCTGGCAGACGGGTCACTTACCAAAGAACGGGCGATTGAACTGCTGCAGGCATTTTGGGTCAAATTCAACAATCATCCTTCGCCACCAAAAGTCGGGGTAACTGCCCAGGAAAGTAACACATACACCGATTTTTGTCTGATTAATGTGGGCGGTGTAAAGGAAGATGGTACCGATGCCGTAAATGAAATGTCGTATATCCTGCTGGATGTGATTGAGGAGATGCGCCTGCTGCAACCCAGTTCCATGGTGCAACTGAGCAAACTGAATCCGGATAAGTTCATTGAACGGGCTGTTAAGATCGTAAAAACCGGTTTTGGTCAACCTTCCATTTTTAATACGGATGCTATCGTGCAGGAACTTACCGCCCAGGGAAAATCGCTAATCGATGCCCGTAATGGTGGTGCCAGTGGCTGTGTGGAAAGTGGCGCGTTTGGAACAGAGGCTTATCTGCTGACCGGCTACTTTAATATTCCTAAGGTGCTGGAAGTAACACTGAATAACGGTGTGGATCCCAGAACCGGAAAAACAATCGGGCTGCAAACGGGCGATCCGAAACATTTTGCCACGTTTGATGATCTGATGGAAGCATTCACAAAGCAGCTGAATTACTTCACCGACATTAAAATTAAGGGCAATAACACCATTGAACAGGTCTTTATAAAACATATGCCTGTACCGTTTCTTTCACTGATTATCGACGATTGTATCGATAATGCCATGGATTATAATGCCGGCGGTGCACGATACAATACGTCATATATTCAGGGTGTGGGTATGGGAACCATCACCGATGCGCTGACGGCTCTGAAAGTGCATGTGTACGATAAACAGTCCCTGTCAATGGAAGCGTTCCTTGCGATACTGAAAGACAATTTTGAAGGCCATACAGAGTTTTTGTATGAACTGCTCTATAAAACACCAAAGTATGGCAACGATGACGATGCTGCCGATGATCAGTTGCGTGATGTATTCGAAATATATTATAGTGCGGTCAATGGGAAGTCCAACAGTCGCGGTGGTTATCACCGGGTGAACCTGTTGCCAACTACCTGTCACATCTATTTTGGTAGCGTGATCAAGGCACTGCCGGACGGACGTAAAGCGGGAGTGCCGCTTTCTGAAGGGATCAGTCCCGTTCAGGGCGCTGACCGCCAGGGACCAACATCCGTCATTCGCTCGGCAGCCAAGATTGATCATTTGAGAACCGGTGGTACATTGCTGAACCAGAAATTTGCACCGGCGTTCTTTAAAGATGATACGGCCATTTCTAAAGTGGCCGCTTTGGTGAGGAGTTACTTCAGGTTAAACGGTCACCATATTCAGTTTAATGTGGTGGATGCCGATACCCTGAGGGATGCACAGAAAAAGCCACAGGATTACCGCGATCTGATCGTACGCGTGGCGGGTTACAGCGATTATTTCAATGACCTGGGTTACGACCTTCAGGACGAAATTATCCGCCGCACAGCCCACGAAGGCGTTTAAGATGTTCTCCTTTTATAAAAGAAGATTCCGATGAACTTCGGTAGAGGTTTTAATATACGGCCCCTTGTTCCAGCGAGGGGCTTTTTTCGTTTTAGCGATAAGTGAGAATGATCATAGTTACACTTAACCAGGGTTTTCGATACCTGAATTTCTGATCCTTAAATACTATCACCCGTTCCGGGTTTTACTTTACGTCATATTCAGTTGCTTACAATAATGACATCCCGTTGGGATTCAGTTTAATATACCGATGGATTGTTGCGAAACAAGAAAACCCGAAGGGTTGATATTCCTGTAACTACCACCTTACGTTGATGAAAAGTAATCCTGAAAGGATGGCAGAATAAACCAAAGGATTTCAATATTATACTATCACCCGTTCCGGGTTTTACTTTACGTCATATTCAGTTGCTTACAATCATGACATCCCTTTGGGATTCAGTTTAATATACAGATGGATTGTTGCGAAACAAGAAAACCCGAAGGGTTGATAATCATGTCGCTGCCACCTTACGTTGATGAAAAGTAATCCTGAAAGGATGGCAGAATAAATCAAAGGATTTCAATATTATACTGTCACCCGTTCCGGGTTTTACTTTACGTTTAATTCGTTTGCTTACAAGCATGACATCCCGTAGGGATTCATCTCAATATACAGATGGATTGTTGCGAAACAAGAAAACCCGAAGGGTTGATATTCCTGTAACTACCACCTTACGTTGATGAAAAGTAATCCTGAAAGGATGGCAGAATAAACCAAAGGATTTCAATATTATACTATCACCCGTTCCGGGTTTTACTTTACGTTTAATTCGTTTGCTTACAATCATGACATCCCGTTGGGATTCAGTTTAATATACAGATGGATTGTTGCGAAACAAGAAAACCCGAAGGGTTGATATTCCTGTAACTACCACCTTACGTTGATGAAAAGTAATCCTGAAAGGATGGCAGAATAAACCAAAGGATTTCAATATTATACTATCACCCGTTCCGGGTTTTACTTTACGTTTAATTCGTTTGCTTACAATCATGACATCCCGTTGGGATTCAGTTTAATATACAGATGGATTGTTGCGAAACAAGAAAACCCGAAGGGTTGATATTCCTGTAACTACCACCTTACGTTGATGAAAAGTAATCCTGAAAGGATGGCAGAATAAATCAAAGGATTTGATTATTTCTATATTATTCGATCACCCGTTCCGGGTTTTACTTTACGTCATATTCAGTTGCTTACAATCATGACATCCCGTTGGGATTCAGTTCAATATACAGATGGATTGTTACGAAATAAGGAAACCCGAAGGGTTGATATTCCTGTAACTGCCACCTTACGTTGATGAAAGATAATCCTGAAAGGATGGCAGAATAAGCCAAAGGATTTTATTATACTATCACCCGTTCCGGGTTTTACTTTACGTCATATTCAGTTGCTTACAATCATGACATCCCGTTGGGATTCATCTCAATATACAGATGGATTGTTACGAAACAAGAAAACCCGAAGGGTTGATAATCATGTCGCTGCGATCATGTTATGATGAGTGTTAATCCTGAAAGGATGGCAGAATCATACATCGGCATCACGCCAGCCGTTTCCCGTCGAGTCCGCACATGGGTTTTACGGGCGTGATTACAATGGGCACATCGCACACCGGACAGAGGTAGCGCTCGCAACCGGTACAGGCAAAGCAGTTGGAGCAAATTACGGTCAGATCCTCCTTATGAAAAGAATTGCCGCACTGCGCGCATGTTATTTTTTCTTCAACCTTGTTCACTTTTTTACTGCATCAAAATCGGGGTAAAGTAAATACTTTTTCCGCATCAACAGATAAGCATTTAAATCAGCCTGCCAGCTTTCCGTTATTTGTGCTTCAGTTTGTCCTGCCTTGACCTTTTCAATAAAATCAGGATCACCCATCAGCATTTCAATCCATTCGGGGCGTTCGAGATAAGCTGTGCTGTCATTCGAGATTCTCAGATAATCAAAGAAGTAGTGCAGGGTAAACTTTGGCGGATCAATGTTTCGCAGATCCATCCCATAACACCGTTCGTTTTTGTGTTTAGGATTCATGGCCATGCCTTTAATGGATTCCGGTGTAAATGTGAACGATCCGTACGTTGAATCGGGATAACCAATCACCTGGAACGGAAACATGGTTCCGCGTCCGACACTCATATTGGTTCCTTCGAAGATGCAGAGCGAAGGGTATAAGCGTACTGACTGATAATTGGGCAGATTGGGTGATGGTTTTACAGGAAGTTCGTAGTGCGTATTATGATCCCAGTTTTTAATCCGGATCACCCGTAAATCGCACTGCAGATTGTCTTTCAACCAGCCTTCGCCGTTGATCATTCCGGCCAGTTCACCCATCGTAAGGCCGTAAACCACCGGTAAAGGTAATATTCCGACAAACGATTTAAGGTCCATATCCAGTACGGCACCGGCCACATAATCGCCATTGGGATTAGGCCGATCCAATACAATGATTGGAATATCATTTTCTGCACAGGCTTCCATTACATAATACAGTGTAGAGATATAGGTGAAAAACCGGACTCCAACATCCTGCAGATCAAATACCACAATGTCGATGTTTTCCAAATCTTCCGGTTGCGGTTTTTTATGCGATCCGTATAACGATACAACGGTCAGCCCGGTCCTCGGATCAACACCATCTTTTACCAACGCCCCTGCATCTTCATTTCCACGGAATCCATGTTCGGGACTGAAGATCTGTATTATATTGATATCCAGATCCAGCAGGGAATCCGCCAGATGCGTTTGGTCAATAAGCGATGTGTGGTTAACCACCAATGCTACAGATTTTCCTTGAAGTAGAGGCAGATATTCCAATGTCTGACAGGCACCGGGTCTGATCTCCATTTGTTGATCCCTGCAGGAACTCACAAAAGGGAATAAAAGCAACAGCATTGTTGTGATAATAATATTTTTTAATTCCCTGAAAGGATTATTTCCTGAGGGAAGACTTACCCCTTCCCCGCGTGTCGCAGAGGCTTTAGCGGAGGAACAAGGGGGCTGAGGGGCTGGAAGGCAATTGGTATTTGCTCCCTGAAAGTATATTATAATCAGTTTAAAAAATTTCATATCAGAATTTGAATGCTAAAAATAATGAAAAATTGCCAGCTGCTCAATCTTCCCAAAGGCTCTTTTGGCTTTTTATTTTACCTTTGCACACTGAATCTACAGGCTTTGAACAGATGATAGATACCTCTGTATTTCAGAAAAAAAGGGTAAAGTTTCATACACTTGGGTGCAAGCTCAACTTTTCAGAATCCTCAGCCATTGGTACCACTTTAAAGGATGCAGGCTTTTTAAGCGCTGCAAAGGGGGAGCCGGCTGATCTGGTCGTGATCAATACCTGTTCTGTAACAGAGCTGGCTGATAAGAAATGCCGCAATGCCATTCGTTCTGAAATCCGGAAAAATCCCGGTGCTTATGTAGTGGTAACGGGCTGTTATGCGCAGCTAAAACCGGAAGAAATAGCTCATATTGACGGTGTGGACCTGATCCTTGGATCTAACGAAAAATTCAGAATGCTGGATTTCATTGATCATATGGAGAAGGAAGAGCGGGCGATGGTTCATGTAAGTAAACTGAAGGATATTGAAGCATTTTATCCATCCTATTCCGGTTCGGACAGGACCCGGTGCTTTCTGAAGATTCAGGATGGTTGCGATTATTATTGTTCCTACTGCACCATTCCTTTTGCACGTGGACGCAGCCGGAGCAGTAGCGTGGCAGAAACCATAAAAACGGCTGAAGAAGCGATTCGTGAAGGAGCCAAAGAAATCATACTGACCGGTGTAAATATCGGAGATTTCG
This sequence comes from Quyinboa sediminis, assembly GCF_042219855.1. NCBI lineage: Bacteria > Pseudomonadati > Bacteroidota > Bacteroidia > Bacteroidales > Quyinboaceae > Quyinboa > Quyinboa sediminis. The sequence goes on from NZ_JBHJHP010000003.1 coordinate 170,584, forward strand.
GAAAAGGGAGTGAAGAAAGCTTCTATGCCTTTTTAGTAGCTTTGGATAATATTGATGCGGATGTCCGCTTTCGGATTGGTTCGGTTGAACCCAACCTTTTGACTGATGAAATCATTGACCTGGTTGCCGGTTCAACACATATTGCCCCGCATTTTCATATTCCGCTGCAGTCCGGTTCAGATGACGTCCTTAAGCTGATGCGCCGCAAATATGATACGACGCTTTTTAAAAACAGGGTTGAAACGATTAAACGTAAGCTTCCGGATGCATTTATAGGTGTGGATGTGATTGTGGGCGTAAATGGCGAAACACAGCAGAATTTTGAAGAAGCCTACAGCTTTATTACTGATCTTGATGTTGCTCAACTGCACGTTTTTACCTATTCCGAAAGGGAAGGTACACAGGCATTAAAGATCGAAAATAAGGTGTCTTCAGCTGAAAAAAAAGTCAGAAGTCAGCGTTTACAAATGCTGTCAGATAAAAAGACGCAGGCGTTTTATGTGTCTCAGGCCGGAAAGGTAAAACCGGTTCTGTTTGAAAGCCAGAATAATGGTGGTGTGATGTTTGGATTCACCGATAATTATATAAAGGTGAGCTATCCTTACACTGCTGAACTGATTAATAAAATAATACATGTAAAATTAACCGGCATGGATCATATGCATGAGACGATGTCGTGCAAAACAATATAAACTATGGATTATAAAAGCTTATGTGACCAGGTAGTTGAACTTGTAAGAACAACGGGCAGTTTTATTATGGCTGAACGCAAATCGATGACCGGAGACGATATTGAGGCAAAAGGGAAAAACGACTTTGTAACCAGATTTGATAAACTTTCGGAAAAAAAGCTTGTCAGTGGACTCAGCGCTATCTTGCCTGAAGCCGGATTTATTGCCGAAGAAGGAACTTCGGATAAAAAGGGCGAGGTATTCAACTGGATCATTGATCCAATTGACGGAACCACAAACTTTATGCACGCTTCACCACCGTTCAGCATCAGCGTGGCCTTGCAGGAAAATGATGAAATAGTGATCGGTGTGGTGCTTGAGATGTTCAGCGATGAGTGTTTTTACAGTTGGAAGGGCGGCAAGGTTTATATTAATAATACAGAGGTTTCCGCATCAAAATGTACAAAACTCAGCGATGCACTGATTGCAACAGGTTTTCCTTATAAGGCCTTTGGATTGCTGGAAAATTTTATGGCTTCCCTGATCTTTTTTATGGAATACTCGCATGGCGTGCGCCGGCTTGGGTCTGCTGCCATGGATCTGGCTTATGTGGCAGCCGGCAGATACGATGCCTTTTATGAATACAACCTGAACCCATGGGATGTGGCAGCAGGAGCTTTCCTGGTTCAGCAGGCCGGAGGAAAAGTGTCGGATTTTAGAGGTACCGATGATTACCTGTTCGGGAAAGAGATGGTGGCTGCCACAAACGGTGTATATCCGGAGTTTTTTGAAGCCGTCAGTACTATCATGAATAAAAAATGAAAGCAGTAGGCTTTTATATCTATCTCATATTATTCCGGCCCTTTTTGTGGCTGCCGTTGCGGATGTGGTATATGCTTGCCGATGTACTGTATGTTGTAATGTTCTACGTTGCAGGATACCGTAAACGGGTGGTAGCTAAAAACCTTAAACGGTCTTTCCCCGAAAAAGATCCGGAATGGTTACATGCTGTAACGAAAAAGTATTACAGGCATCTGGCCGATTATTTCATTGAATCGCTTAAACTGGATGCATTCAGTAAACAGGCCCTGAAAAAAAGGTGCACATTTCAGAATCTGGAACTGATTTCAGATGCGAATAAAAAAGGAAAAGATGTGATTATTTTCCTGGGGCATTATGCCAACTGGGAATGGATAACATCCATGCCCTTATGGAATCAGAACCTGCATTGTTTTACGGTTTATAAACCCCTTAAGAATAAATATTTCGACCGCTATTTCCTGAAGATCAGGCAGCGTTTCGGGGTGACTCCGATTCCGATGAAACGGTCGGCCCGCGAAATCATTAAGTTTCATAACGAGGGAAAGCGCAGTGTATCGGGACTGATAGCGGACCAGAATCCGGGTAGTTTTGATGTGCGGTACTGGGTGAAATTTCTGAATCAGGACACAGCCGTTTTTGAGGGAGGAGAGAAAATTGCCCGGAAAATAAAGGCGACAGTTGTTTATATGAAGATGAAAAAAGTTCGTCGTGGTTATTACGAGACAGAAATTATGCCTATGTTTGACGATGCATCACAAACAGCGCCGCATCAGATAACCAGAAAATATTTTGAATTGCTGGAAAACGATATAAAGGAGAGACCAGAACTCTGGTTGTGGTCCCATAAACGCTGGAAACGTAAAAAACCGGAAGAGGTGATAGCGGAGACCTTAGAACAAGTAAAAAGTCCCGAAAAATAAAATTTGTAATTATCGGGATAAAAAGTCAAAAGTTAAAAGTGGTGTGCTTAATTAATAATAGAAATTTGAAATTTAATGTTGTTTTGTAAAACAAATCCCCCATCCGTCGATGACGGACACCCCCTTTTTTAAAGGGGGACGAAGAAGCCTGCAAATTCGTGTGGAGTGTCCTCCTTTCTAAAGGAGGTATCCCGATTTATCGGGATGGAGGATTTAATTCGTAATTAATATTGAAAATTGCTGTTGTCATATTAAACTGGAACGGAAGGGCCTTGCTGGAGCAGTTTCTGCCCTCCGTAACACAATATTCTGCCGATAAGGATACTGTTGTTGTTGTAGCTGATAATGGTTCAACGGATGACTCGGTTGACTTTGTAAAAAAGACATATCCCACGGTTCAGATTTTACAGCTGGAAGAAAATTACGGATTTGCTCTAGGCTATAACAAAGCGCTCGAACAGATAGATGCGGAGTATTATGTATTGCTCAACTCCGATGTTGAAGTGACAGAAGGTTGGCTCAAACCACTAATAGCTTATCTGGATGCACATCCGGATGTAGCAGCCTGCGGACCTAAAATTCTGGATTATAAGGATAAAACAAAATTTGAATATGCCGGGGCTGCCGGTGGCTTTATCGATAAATATGCATACCCGTATTGCCGTGGCAGAATGTTTAATACCGTTGAGGCAGATAATGGGCAATACGATACCATTACAGATTGCCTGTGGGTAAGCGGAGCCTGTCTTATGGTAAGAGCAGCTGTTTACCGGCAGCATGCTGGTCTCGATGAACGTTTTTTCGCTCACATGGAGGAGATAGATTTTTGCTGGCGATTAAACAACAGTGGTTTAAAGGTGGTGAATATACCGCAGTCTGTTATTTATCATGTGGGGGGTGCTTCACTTGCCATGGGAAACCCGAGAAAAACATTTTTAAATTTTCGCAACAGTCTGCTTTGCCTTTATAAAAATACAGAAAAGGAAAAACTGAGTTATATTTTATTCAGACGATTGATCCTGGATGGCATTGCTGCAGTGAAGTTTCTCTTAACGGATAGTCCGGCACATTTTATGGCGGTCTACAGGGCGCATCGCGCGTTTTTTAAACTGAAGAAATTCTATGGGCCACTTGAGGCTTCAGTTCCGGTGTTTGCCGGAAAAAAACTGGTATGGCAGGGATCAATTGTTATTGCTTATTACTTTAAAAAAGTACACAAATACACATCGCTTACAAAATATTCAGAACAATATAAGTAACGAGTGGTTTTATTAGTAGCTTAATAAAAGCTTATGGATGAGAAGGAAAAACATTTGTTTATAGCAGCCGGACCTAATGGTTCCGGGAAAAGTACGTTTGCACGCCAGTTTTTAAAGCAGAACGATTATATTTTTATCAATGCTGATGAGATTGCGCGCGAGCTGAATCCAACGGAAATGGAGTCTGCCAAATTATCTGCCGGACGGGTGTTTTTTCAGCGCTTATATGGAAATATCGAGAAGGGAAATGACATCCTGATTGAGAGTACGCTTTCAGGATCTTACTTTCACAGATATTGGCCAAAGATCCGTGAAAACGGATATAAAATTACCATCATTTTTGTTTTTTTAGAGCATCCGCGAATTTGTATTGAACGAATTAAGGAGAGAGTTATCAAAGGCGGACACTATGTGCCCGATGCCGATGTGGTGCGCCGGTTCTACCGTAGTAAGCGGAATTTCTGGAATCAGTACCGTAATGAAGTAGACAACTGGTACATGTTTTTTAACTCGGATGACAAGTTCATGGAAGTGGCTTTTGGGAAAAAAAATGACTACATCGTCAAAAACAATGAGATTTTTGATTTATATTTGCAGGACGTAATGTAATGTATTTTTTTATGAGGTTTGAAAAAATGGATGATTTGGAAGTCTTCCAAATTGGCGTTGAGATTGAAAAAATCGGAAACGAAGCCATTAAAACTGTAAAAAAAGAAAACCGTAAAATGGGTATCCCATTGGTTTTCTCGAGAAACGGGGAAATTTATTATGAATTACCCGATGGTTCAGTAACTAAAGAAAGCCCATTCAGAAAAAATTAAAACGAACGAAGGGACAAAAAAAACCGGATAAGCTTATCCGGTTTTTTTTATGTCCTTTTTGTCATATCTTTAGAGATCAAGAAAGCTGTTTATCCTGATTGAACGTATTTATTAATGCACACTTATGTGCCTTAAAATATTAAATGATGAAAACATTACTGGTGCCTGTCGATTTCTCTGAAGATTCTATGGCTGCGGTGAAGCAGGCTTTAGAGCTGGCTAATGCCGTAGGGTTGTCTATCCGGTTGATCCATGTGAAAAAGAAGAAAACTTATTACTTTGGATTTTCAACATCCAATGAAGAACAGTTTCCGGATGACGAGATTAAAGCACATCTTCAGAGTGTTGTCAATAATTTTAAGCCCGGATATACAGCTGGCGGGACATTTGATTTTATAATCCGACATGGCAGTATAACGCACGAAATAATAGCGGAAAGTGAAGCCGTTGAGGTATATGCCATTTTAACCGGTTTGCAGGGAAATACTTCGTTGAGGGATTATCTTGTGGGGAGTAATGCTTACAGAATTGTTGCTGCAGCCCAAAAACCTGTATTTGCGGTGCGAAAAAGTATGCCGGTCAAACCCGTGCGGAGAATACTTCTTCCGATTGAGGATAAACAGGATACCAGAATAAAGGTTCCCGTTGTCGCTGCACTTGCAAAAGAACTGGATGCCGAAATTCTGGTGCTGGGAATTACCGACAGCCCTTATGAAGAGATGATTGCCAAAGTGCAGATTTATGTCAGACAAACACTGGATTATTTTAAAGAAAGAAATCTGAAGTGTTCCTCAAAGGAACTCATTTCAGTTGAGGTGCCACAAAAAATTGTGGAGGTTGCAAAAGAGGAAAATGTGGATCTGATTGCATTTGTTTCCGATATGACAGATGATATACTGGGGCAGATGTTATCGGTATCAGTTAAATATATACTACACCAGTCTGAATGTCCGTTATTATGTGTACCGGTTAACATTTTAGATTAATTATTAAAACTTTTTATTCTGAAACATCATTTTAATTGTCTATTTTTGCAGCTCAAATTCAGGGATATTATGTTAAAGGGTTTTTTAGCATTCTTTTTGTTCTTCTCAACTGTATTTGTGGCTGCAGGTCAGGCAAATAACGTTGCAACAAACCCTGAACCCAATCAGACCGTAAACACGGATTCCACCAGATTTATTTATTCTTCAACAGATGATGGCGGTGTTGTTCACTATTACAGGGACAAACGGCTGGATAAGATATTTGATATACAAAAAGATATCAATAAGCGAAAAGAGGGAATACCGGGTTTCAGGGTACAGCTCTACCGCGGTAATTCGCAAAAACTCTCAAAAGACAAGGCATTCAGGATTGAAGCGATGGTGTATCAGAAGTTCGGAGCTGATGCAGATGTGGAAGTGCTGTTTAAGACGCCATACTGGAGGGTGCAGGCGGGTAATTTCAGGACGCAGAGTGAGGCCATGAAGATGGAAGCAAAGTATAAAAAGGCATTTCCTGATATGGCGGATGACATATCGGTTGTGCCGTCCATGATCAAATTTCCCGAATTAAAGCGGAATACAGATAAAGAATATAATAAAGGGCAGTAGTGGATACTGCCTTTTTTGATTGATATAAAGCAACTTAAGTTCAATGAGCGATCAGATTAAACATGAATGTGGAATTGCACTGATCCGTTTACTCAAACCCATTGAGTACTACAAGGAGAAGTATGGTTCGTGGATGTATGGCCTGAACAGGCTATATCTTATGATGGAAAAACAGCATAATCGCGGACAGGATGGTGCTGGTGTGGTGAGTGTTAAAATTGATCAAAGGCCGGGAACAGAATATATTTTCAGGGAACGTTCCATAAAACAGAATCCGATTCAGGCCATCTTTAAAAATATTTACGGTTCATTCGATGAATTTGTGTCTGATGATACCTCCAGGTACCAGGACACAGCCTGGGTGAAAGACAACCTGCCCTTCATCGGTGATGTGTATCTTGGCCATTTACGCTATGGTACGTTTGGTCGTAATTCGGTTGATTTCTGTCATCCGGTAATGCGGAACAATAACTGGAAATCGCGTAACCTGGCTTTGGCAGGGAACTTTAATATGACCAATGTGGATGAGATTTTTAATCATCTGATTGAATTAGGTCAGCATCCCAAAAGTTATACCGACACGGAAACCGTGCTTGAAAATATCGGACATTTTCTGGATGAAGAAAATCAGTTTCTTTTCCGTAAATTCAAGAATGAGCGTTACACCAACAGGGAAATTTCAACCCTGATTGAAAAAAACATTGATCTGGCAAAAATACTGGAACAATCCAGTAAACGATGGGATGGTGGTTATGTCATTGCAGGGATTATAGGACACGGTGATGCCTTTGTTGCACGCGATCCCTGGGGAATACGACCTGCCTTCTATTATAAAAATGATGAAGTTGTTGTTGTGGCTTCGGAACGACCGGTTATACAGACCGCATTCAACATACGCTGGAACGAAGTGAATGAAGTACAACCGGGACATGCTTTAATTATTAAAAAGGACGGATCGGTTAGCGAAGAAGTTGTTCGTGTACCCCATAAGCGTCAGTCGTGCTCGTTTGAACGAATCTATTTCTCGCGTGGCAGCGATAAAATGATCTACACAGAGCGGAAGCGCCTGGGAGAACTTCTTATTCCACAGGTTATGGATGCCGTGGATCATGATATTGAGAATACCGTTTTTTCATATATTCCGAATACTGCCGAGACGGCTTTCCTGGGAATGATGCGCGGACTGGAAAAACAGCTGAATGAATGGAAAATAGACAAACTGAAAGAGCTGGGTCCTGATGCGGATGAAAAGGAAATTCATAAGATACTGTCCATGACGCATCGCTCAGAAAAGATCGCTGTTAAGGATGTGAAGATGCGTACCTTTATTACCGATGATGATAACCGGGACGAAATGGTAGCCCATGTGTATGATGTTACCTATGGTATAGTACAGAACCAGAAAGATAACCTGGTGATCATTGATGATTCCATCGTGAGAGGTACAACATTAAAGCAGAGTATCCTGAAGATTCTCGACCGCCTGCATCCCAAGAAGATTGTTATTGTCTCTTCAGCTCCGCAGATCCGTTATCCGGATTGCTACGGTATTGACATGGCAAAGCTTGGTGATTTCTGTGCTTTCAGTGCTGCCATTCAGCTGCTAAAGGATCAGGGAAAGCAAAAGGTTATCGATGAGGTTTACGAAAAATGTAAAGCACAGCAGTATCTGCCTAAAGAAGAAATTGTAAATTACGTCAGGGAGATATATGACGGGTTTACCGATGAAGAAGTCTCTGCTAAAATAGCAGAAATGCTTACACCGGAGGATATGAAGGCTGAAGTTCAGATTGTTTACCAGACCGTGGAGAACCTGCATGAAGCATGTCCCAATGACAGGGGGGACTGGTATTTTACCGGAGATTACCCGACTCCTGGGGGAAATAAAGTGGTGAACACTGCATTTATCAATTACATCGAAGGTAAAAACCAGCGGGCATACTGATAAATGTTATGAAAATATGTGAGCACTTTTCTGGTTTTCAGAGGAGTGTTTTTTATTTACACTATAATATTGGGTATTTACTTCAAGGTGTTATGAGTGCCGTCACAAAATGGTGGCGTTGAAGTTTGCTTACACATGCAGAATGCCACTTTTTTGGTTTCTTCAGCTTTAAATACAACCGGTGTAAATTCTGTAACCTTGTGTGACCCGTCACAAAACGGCTGGTTTCCTGAGCGACCGCATCTGCACCATGCATAGGTTTTATCTTTTTCAATCTCCGTAATTCTGGGAGCCCTGCCGGCAATTTGTCCCTTTTTCATGTGTTATATTTTTTAGTTTATGCTTTAAAACACATTGGCAGCATCAAAAGTTTATTAAATTCATGGCTTTTAACGCTGTTTCACAATCTGTTGAACGGCAACCAGGCCTGTATTGTCAGGTTTGCTTAAATGACGTATTTTTACCGAAATAACCGGATTATGGCAAAGTCTCTTGTAAATAAAAATGCCACCTTTGGCACCTGGCCTGTATTTCTTACAGCAATATCTACCATTCTTGGTGCTATACTATTTCTGCGATTCGGCTATGCCGTTGGAAACCTGGGACTAATCGGAGTCCTGACAATTATATTAATAGGCCATCTGGTAACGATCCCCACAGCTTTGGCTGTGGCTGAAATAGCCACTAATCAACGGGTGCAGGGAGGAGGAGCCTATTATATAATATCCCGGTCCTTCGGATTAAACATCGGTGGAGCCGTGGGATTCTCGCTCTATTTGTCACAGGCCATTAGTGTGGCATTTTATATCATTGCTTTTGGTGAAGCCTTTCATCCCTTATTGAATTATCTGGCAGAATCAACAGGCGTGGTTATACATGTTCAGTGGATTAAAATTGTCACCATGGCTATTTTGTCTGTCCTTATTCTGACAAAAGGCGCCAATCTTGGTGTGAAAGCTCTTTATTTTGTTGTTGCAATCCTGTTTGTGGCGTTGGGTATGTTTTTCCTGGGCCACTCCATCAAGCCGGGCACTGACTTTAATCCCAACGAGCACATCCTTGCACCGGACAGTTTCTTTTATGTGTTCACGATAATATTTCCGGCTTTTACCGGACTTGCAGCCGGTATTGGTCTTTCGGGTGATCTGAAAGATCCGCAGCGGTCCATTCCAAAAGGGACCATTTGGGCAACAGTTATCGGGATGCTTATATATATAGGTGTGGCCTATAAACTGTCTGTCAGTGCATCCGCTGAGGACCTTGCTTCTAACCAGCTGATTATGCAGGATATTGCCTTATGGGGACCGATTATTCCTATTGGACTGGCTGCTGCATCGCTCTCCTCTGCGCTGGGATCCATAATGATTGCACCACGAACCCTTCAGGCCATCGGATACGATAATGTATTTCCAAAAACCTGGTTCAATAACTGGCTTTCAAAAGGCCGTGAAACGGATAATGAGCCGATAAACGGTTCAGTAATTACTATTGTAATTGCCTTTGTGTTTGTGGTAATGGGGGATGTGGATTTTGTTGCAAAAGTGATCTCAATGTTTTTTATGGTGACCTATGGTGCCATTTGCCTGATTTCATTTATGGAGCACTTTGCTGCCGATCCTTCATACCGTCCCACTTTTAAACATAACAGATGGTACTATTCCTTAATCGGCGGCTTGTTGTCTTTCTGGCTTATGTTTAAGATGAACCTGCCTTATGCTGTTCTTTCCTTGTTGCTTATGGCCTTGTTTTACCATTGGGTGAGCATCAACAATAAGGAGAAAAAAGGATTGCAGAAGTTGTTTAAGGGTGTGGTTTTTCAAATGAGCCGTTCTTTGCAGGTTTTTGCGCAACGTGCGAATAAGGAAGACAGGGAAGTGAGCTGGAGGCCTTTTCTGATCTGTATTTCTGAGGATACCTTTAAACGGCGCAGCGCTTTCGATCTGGTCCGCTGGATCTCCTATAAATATGGTTTCGGAACCTATATTCATTATATCAAAGGTTTGTTGAACCGTAAAACCAGCAACGCATCAAAGGTGGTGCTGGAGCGCCTGATTAAACTGGCAAGCGGAAGTAAAAACAGGGTATATCTTGATACAATTATCAGTCCGTCCTATACCTCAGCCATTGCCCAGGTTATTCAGCTGAACAGCATCTCTGGAAAGGGGAACAATATGATCCTGTTTGAATTTTCACATACCGAACCGGATTCACTGAAGAATGCATTGGACAATTACAGTTTAATTCAATCGGGAGCATTTGATGTGTGCATTCTGAATACAACATATAAAGGATTTGGGTATCACCAGACCATCCACATCTGGATCAGTGAGAAGGATTATGATAACTCGAACCTGATGATTCTGCTGGCTTATATTATTCTGGGTCATCCGGACTGGAAAAACGGGGTCATCAAGATTTTTTCGCTGACACCACAGGAGGATGTGGAGCATAAAAAAGCTGCATTGATGGAACTGATTAAGTCGGGACGTTTGCCGATTTCACCTTCTAATGTAGAGCTGATCCCTTTTGAAAACGGTAAGGATCCGCACCGCATTATATCGCGCTACTCCGAGGATGCCGATTTAACAATCGTTGGGTTTACCACTGACGACCTGAAACTGGGTCTGGACTATTTTACATCTTTCAACGATACGTCTAATATTCTGTTTGTAAATGCCTATAAGGATAAGGAGATTGTATAGACACACTAATAGCGTGTCTATACAATCTATATATCTTTCATCGCAATACGCTGATGTATTTCAGGCAGTTCCTGTATGGCTGCTGATCCGTACCATGGGTGCAGTTCCATAATTAATCTTCCCGCTTTTACCGCCGGATCTGTCTCTGTTAATTCCCTGGCAGCTTCAATGGACTCCACATTAAAGATGTAGATGCCCCTTAATTCGCCATCATCCAGAAAAGGTCCGGCCATGACCAGAACACCCTTTTCTGCCAGTCGTTTAATGTTGTCAAGGTGGGCACGCTGAATTGCTTTGGCTTCATCGTCAGACTGGCTTCTGTTTGGACCTGACTTTAAAAATGCCATTACATATTGCTTCATGCCATAATCATCAGCCTGGAGTTTTTTAGCGAGTACCGAGTCTTTTGCAACCACTTCGCTTTCACTGTTTGCGCTGTTTTTTGAGGTGTTATTGCACGAACTTATAAAAATTGTTAAAATCAAGGCGTTGATTGTGAGGAGGATAGATTTTATTTTCATCATATACAGTTTTTTATATAAAAACAATTACTACTTTTAAATGTTCTTACTGTGTTTGGGTTCGCCCACGATTGATGTGTTTAAGAACTTTGGGACAGAACAATTATATTAATCAGATGTTTTACTCTAAGGTAATTCTAAAGACTACCGGTAGATAGAGATCGTCTTTAAAAATCGATATATGGACATAAAGAAAGTCTTAATTGCTAACCGGGGGGAAATTGCAGTTCGAATTATCCGTTCATGCAGAGAGATGGGGATTAAAACAGTGGCTGTGTATTCTGAAGCAGACCGCAACTCATTACATGTCAGGTATGCAGACTATGCATATTTTTTAGGCCCGTCACCCTCAAACGAGAGTTATTTATCCATCACCAAAATTTTACAGGTTGCCAAAGACTCCGGTGCTGATGCTGTTCATCCGGGTTATGGTTTTTTGTCTGAAAATGCAGAGTTTGCCAAGCGATGCAGAAAGCAGGGGATTATTTTTATTGGTCCTTCGGCACAGGCTATCTCAACCATGGGGGATAAAATAACTGCCCGTCAGACCATGATCAATGCAGGTGTTCCTGTTGTGCCGGGAACCCAGAAAAAGATCGTGGGTGAAAAAGATGTACATAAAGTAGTTCAGGAAATAGGTTTCCCGGTGATGGTAAAAGCGTCTGCCGGTGGAGGTGGAAAAGGAATGCGTCTGGTACGAAAAGCCGAAGATCTGCTTTCAGGTATAAATGCGGCACGATCAGAAGCCAGCGCTGCTTTCGGAGATGATGCGGTTTACATTGAGAAATATATTGAATCGCCACATCACATAGAGTTCCAGGTTATGGCCGACAGCCACGGCAATGCCATTCATCTCTGTGAAAGGGAATGTTCGGTGCAACGCCGACATCAGAAAGTGGTAGAGGAAACGCCTTCACCGTTAATGACACCTGAGTTGCGCGCTCAGATGGGGGAAGCCGCAGTTGCAGCAGCCAAGGCTGTTTCTTATGAGGGAGCCGGAACCATTGAGTTTCTGGTAGATAACAGCGGAAATTACTATTTCCTGGAAATGAATACCCGTTTACAGGTTGAACATCCGATTACAGAACGTGTGGTTGGTGTGGATCTGGTAAAACTTCAGATTCTGGTGGCACAGGGTGAAAAACTACCATATACTCAGAACGATATTAAACAAACAGGACATGCCATTGAGTGCCGTATTTATGCCGAGGATCCGGATAATAATTTTATGCCGAGTCCGGGATTGATTAAGCATATTACCGAACCAAAAGGTTTGGGAGTACGTACCGATGGTTATGTATACGAAGGATACGAAATACCCCTTTTTTATGACCCGATGATCTCTAAACTGATCGTTTGGGACAGAACTCGTGAAGATGCTATAGCCCGTATGAAACGGGCTCTTCACGAGTATAAAATTACCGGGGTAAAAACCTCAATTGGTTTTCTTAAACGCATTATGAACCATGATGATTTTAAGAAAGGAAATTATGATACCCACTTTATTGATAACAACATGGACCAGCTGATGCAATCAGAAAGCGGAAGCCATGAAAGATGCAGAGACATAGCTGCCATTGTTTCACTGATTGATTATCACCGTAATCTTGCGACTTCAGAAAACAAACTGAAGGATGATACAACGAAAAAGTGGATTGAATTCGGACGTAAAATGGGTGTTATTCGCCTCTAAAAAGCTGGTTATGGAAGTAAAGATCAATAATGAAATATTGGATGTTAAAATATTAAGCATCAAAGGTAATATGGCCACGATCTCTGTGGATGACCGGGAATATGAAATTGATATTACCATGGTGGAACGCGGTGTTTACTCACTTCTTCATAAGAATAATTCATATAACGTTGAACTGATTCATGGTAATGAGTCCCGGAAATACATGGTAAATACGCAGCATAAGTCCTATAATGTGGAGATTGTGGATGCTCAAACCAAGTACAGGGAAAACCGCAATAATAACCAGGGAATAGATGGTGCCGGTTCGGTCTCTTCTCCAATGCCGGGACGCGTTGTCAGGCTGCTTGTGAAAAAAGGTGATAAGGTGAAGGTTGGTCAGCCTGTGATCATTGTTTCTGCGATGAAAATGGAAAGTGAGTATAAATCGGGCATCGATGGTGAAGTGAAAAAAATTCTGGTAAAGGAAGGACAGACGATAGAAGGTCATCAGACTTTGCTGGAAATAGAGTAGTGCTTTGTCCTGCTAAGGAGGCGTAGTTAAAAGTAGAAAGTAAAAAGTAAAGGTCAGTCGCAGGCGAAATACAGAGGGCAGATCCTTGTGCCTGGTCACTGATTCAAAAAATAACATAAAATCAGATTATGTCAGAACTTGAAAAGAAATTCAAAGAGTTTGAAAAGCGTAGTGCAGAGGCTGATTTAGGCGGAGGTGTTGAACGCATAGAAAAACAGCATGAGGGCGGCAAAAAAACAGCCCGCGAAAGGCTGGAGGACCTTCTGGACCCCGGAACCTTTGTTGAAATTGATAAGCTGGTAACCCACCGCTGTGCCCAGTTCGGGATGGATAAAAATAAAATCCCTTCTGATGGTGTTGTTACGGGATATGGAAAAATTGACGGACGTTTGGTGTATGTGTTTGCTCAGGATTTTACCGCATTTGGTGGTACCCTCAGCCGTGCCAACGCTGATAAAATTGTTAAACTGCAAAAAATGGCCCTTAAAATGGGGGCACCACTGCTGGGCTTAAATGATTCCGGCGGGGCGCGTATTCAGGAAGGTGTCCAGAGTCTTGCCGGCTATGCTGATATTTTTCAGTTAAATGTAAAGGCTTCAGGCGTTATCCCGCAGATATCGGCCATTATGGGACCTTGTGCGGGCGGTGCAGTTTACTCTCCGGCGCTAACCGATTTTATTATGATGGTTCGGAATACCAGTTATATGTTTGTAACCGGTCCTGATGTAATCAAAACGGTAACACACGAGGAAGTTACCAAGGAAGATCTGGGTGGAGCCATGGCTCATAACAGCAAAAGCGGTGTGGCTCATCTTATGGCTGAAGACGATGAACAGGCCATGATGTTGTTACGCGATCTGATGAGTTTTATACCCTCCAATAACATGGAGGAAGCTCCGGTGGTTCCAACACTTGATCCGCTTGACAGGGAAAGTGAGATGTTACAGTCACTTATTCCGGCTGATCCGAACAAGCCATATGATATTAAAGAACTGATTACCGAGGTTGTTGATGAAAAGAATTTTCTGGAAATACAACCACATTATGCCCAGAATATCGTCATCGGATTTGCACGTTTCAATGGTCGCAGTGTAGGTATTGTAGCTAATCAGCCAGCACATCTTGCAGGTGTGCTCGACATCGATTCATCCGTAAAAGGTGCACGTTTTGTCCGCTTCTGTGACGCATTTAATATTCCTATCGTCACATTTGTGGATGTTCCCGGATTCCTTCCCGGAATGTTGCAGGAGTTTGGCGGGATCATCAAACATGGGGCAAAGCTGTTGTATGCATTTGCTGAAGCTACTGTGCCCAAAATTACGGTTATTACCCGTAAAGCATACGGAGGTGCTTATGATGTGATGGCCAGTAAGCATATTGGCGCAGATGTGAATTATGCGTATCCCACCGCTGAAATTGCCGTGATGGGAGCAGATGGTGCAATCAATATCCTGTACCGGAATAAAATTAAGACCAATGAAGACCGGGAAAAAGCAGTAAAAGAGTATAAGGATGCGTTTGCCAATCCTTATAAAGCTGCAGAACTGGGCTATGTGGATGAAATTATTCTTCCCCGGGATACCCGTTTAAAACTGATTCAGGCCCTGGATATGACGAAAACTAAAAGCGATGGTAATCCACCTAAAAAACATGGTAATATTCCATTGTAGTTTTACCGTTAATGATATGAAAAGCTGTTCCAGGGAACAGCTTTTTTATTTGGCGTGGAGCTATTAATTTGAGTACTCAGGAACAGTCCATTGTTGTATTCGGTTGAATACATTTAATATTGTCCTCCTTTTTTCAAAATGAGGTGTCCGTCAAATGACGCGCAGAGGTTTTTGATATACCTAATATTTCTGTTTTATAATCTCCTAATCTCCACTTTAAATCTTCTTATAAGGCACAAAAAAAGGCTGACCGTCGGTCAACCTTGGAAGTCCTTTTATATTTGGATCAATAATATTAAGCAAGCTTTACATTAACTGCATTTAATCCTTTTCTTCCTTCCTGAAGATCAAATGTTACTTCATCATTTTCTCCAACCTGATCAACCAGGCCAGATACGTGTACAAAATACTCTTTGTTTGTTTCTTCATCTTTAATAAATCCATAACCTTTAGAGTCATTAAAGAATTTTACAATACCTTTATTCATTACTTATTTTAATTAAAATTTAGGCAAAGGTAGGATTAAAAACCGGTTATAAAAGAAAAAAATACGATTATTTGAAAAAAATCTAAAAAAAATAATTCTCAAGTAATCAGTTTGCTTTCAATAATTTAAAGAAATCAACTTAATTCAAATATGGCCTGACCAATCAGATAACCATCGGCAAATACGTCAACACGGTATTCTCCTTCGAATAAAAATTCTTCAATTTTCCAGTATCCACATACCTGCATGGCTTCACTTTCGTATTCTATAACCCGCATTATGGAGTAGAGAATGTCCTTATCCTGATACTTAAAGGTGTTATTTGAATCTTTTATAAGGACCTCATTATTGGGAGCCGTAATTCTTAAGTACACAGGTTTTTCCCCAACCGGTGTGGTAATGTTTTTACTCAGATTAAAACAAATTTCAATTTTTACGGCTTTGCTTAGTCTCCTTGTCGTCCTTCCGCGATCGTTAAGCATGTCAATTTTAAAATCCGAAGCTTCAAGCTGGGAGGCTATTTCCACTTTTTTTACCAGCGTTTCCTTTTCCTCCTGTAATTTATTGACCGTCTGCGAGGCTTCTTCGTAACGCTGAGCCACTTTTTTGTTTTCTTCTCTCAATTCCTGGTTTACCTGGCTCAATGAGTCTATCTGAAATACATAGTGTTTCATCACTTTGCGCATGGTGGAGAGTTCCTTTTTATATTCCCTTATTTTATAGGCATTTGTCGCTTTTACGGTTTCGAGTTCTTCCATGAGTTGAACCACCTTTTGCCGTTCAATATCCAGCCGAAGGATCATGGAATCTGTTTGTGGCATCAGCGAATCATACTGAAAAGCCAGCTCGCGGTAATCACCCAACAGGGAATCCTTTTCAATATTAAAAGATTCTTCCATTTGATTCATGGTGTTGTTCTGTATAAAAAACAGCACCAGAACACTTGTCATAACAATGGAAATGACGATGATTAAAGTGAGCACAAATCTCTTATCCGTTAAGCTTATTTTCATTCGTTTTTAGTTTTTAAAGTATCACGTATCAGGATTCGGGTTAAGGATTTACTTAAACCGTAGATCATTCATTGAATATTTATAAGTCTAAATAATTATGTCTTCGTCTAGATACCTGTTACCTGTGTCCTGCTACTTATTATTTTTCACAAAAATATACCTTTAAATCTGTTTTTGAAACGGAATCTGCTTATAATAATTGTAATGCAATCCTGAATTTTCTAATTTGAAGAGTTTAATCGCGACAAGTGATCAGTTAACCGTACGGTAGCACTTAAATATTCAGGTCAGGGACTCATATGATCGCTTAAGTACTTGGCATAAAGGGCCTGATAAAAATCATTCAGAATGCCTGTTGATTTTCGTTCATTTATATGAATGTAAATCAATAACTATGAACACTGTACAAGTTTTAAAGAACCTCGTTGAGAACAATCCGGGTGAGCTTGAGTTTCATCAGGCAGTACGCGAAGTACTGGAGTCTATTGAAGAAGTGTATAACAAAAATCCCCGTTACGAAGCAGCCAATATTATTGAACGGATTACAGAGCCGGACAGGATTCTGATGTTTCGTGTGCCCTGGCAGGACGATCGTGGAAAAATTCATGTGAACCGCGGTTACCGTATTGAGTTTAACAGTGCGCTGGGACCTTATAAGGGAGGTCTCCGTTTTCACCCTGAAGTAAGCCTTGGGACCTTTAAATTTCTGGGTTTTGAACAGATATTTAAAAATGCTTTGACCACACTTCCCATGGGCGGTGGAAAAGGCGGTTCAGACTTTGACCCCAAGGGCAAATCGGATAATGAAGTGATGCGCTTTTGCCAAAGTTTTATGACAGAACTGTACCGGCATATCGGTCCGAATACAGATGTTCCGGCTGGCGATATAGGTGTTGGCGGTCGCGAGATTGGTTTTTTGTTCGGACAGTATCGCCGTCTTGTCAACCGATTTGAAGGTGTTTTGACAGGGAAAGGAACGCACTGGGGAGGAAGCTGGATCAGAAAGGAAGCAACCGGTTACGGACTTGTCTACATCACACAGAAATTCCTTGAAGAGCATGGTACAACAATTAAGGATAAAATTGTGACTATCTCGGGGGCCGGTAATGTAGCTATTTATGCTGCCGAAAAGGTGCAGCAGCTAGGTGGAAAAGTGGTGACCATGTCCGATTCAAACGGATGTATTATCGATAAGGATGGTATTGATCTTGAGCTGGTTAAGGAAATAAAGGAAATACGTCGCGGAAGAATAAGAGAATACTGTGATATCAAAAGCCATGCTGAATTCAGTGAAGACAGAAATGATGTATGGAAAATTAATACGGATGTGGCTCTACCGTGCGCAACACAAAATGAGCTGGATCTGGAATCGGCCAAAATTCTGGTTAAAAATAACTGTACCATTGTGGCAGAAGGCGCCAATATGCCGACAACTCTGGACGCAACGAAATATTTTCTGGAAAACAGGGTTGGTTTTATTCCGGGCAAAGCGGCCAATGCCGGTGGAGTAGCCGTATCTGGACTGGAAATGTCGCAAAATGCCATGAAACTGATGTGGATGCCGGAAGAGGTGGATAACCGCCTGAAACAGATTATGCTGAACATTCATAATGCCTGCGTGCAATACGGAAAACAAAGCGATGGTTATATTGACTACGTCAAAGGTGCTAACGTGGCCGGTTTTTTCAAGGTAGCCAATGCCATGCTGGATCATGGGCTGGTGTAATCCAGCATCGCGTTCCGCTTCGTTGGACAAGCTCTGTGTAATCAGTCAGTGAAACTGTCGATTCAGAATCAATACTTATAATGTTCTGAATTGATCCCGACAATGTAGATCATCGGGATATTATTAAATACACAATAATTTGCTTGGCATAGCTTCCAAGCTACGTCATTTTAAACAACTAAGCTCATGACGCAGGCTGGAGCCGAACCTACGCCAGACTGTGGGTTGTGAAGTGGCCAATTCAAATCATTACATTTTTTTGTGAGAAGACTCCGTAGGAGTCAAATATAGGTAGACCGGGGTAACACCCCGGGATTAAAAGATCATGTAAATCAAGGCCGGAGAATGTAACTTCAAATGAAATGAGAACCCGTCAAGGCCGCATATATTCTGTTAATGGAATTTTATTTTGTATATTTATGTAATTTGTTGAATATTTTATTACCCATTAGCTGTGTCAAATATTATTATACCACTTGAAACAATAGCCAGTAAAATACTATTATTGAGGGACGAAAAGGTTATTTTGGATATTCATTTATCAGATCTGTATGATGTTGAAACAAGAGTCTTAAAACAAGCTGTAAGAAGAAATATTGAACGATTCCCCTTAGATTTTATGTTTGAATTAGAAGATGATGAAATTGATTTACTGGTATCACAAAATGTGATACTTTCCAAAAAGATACTTGGCGGGGCAAGGCCGTTTGCATTTACCGAAACAGGTGTCGCAATGCTATCCTGTGTTTTAAAAAACAAAAAGGCTATAGATATTAACATTGCCATAATGAGGACTTTTATAAAATTGAGGAAAGCATTAAATGATAATACAAAACTTATGAGACGACTGGACGACATTGAGTACAAGTCTGCTGATCACAACAAAAAAATAATGCTGATATTTGAATATTTAAAACAGTTTGAAGAAGCAAAACAAAAAGAAATAAATATTTCCAAAAGGAAACGCATTGGGTTTAAAACATATGATAGTCAGGAAGAATAAGCGAATAGTAAATCTGCACCTGACTTGAGAATACGAAAGATTAACGTAATTTTTCAGATCTTAATTGTAAAAAGACTCCGTAGGAGTTAAATATTGGTAGCCCGGGATAAGACCCCGTGATTAAAAGATCATGTAATTTAAGGCCTGAGAATGTAACTTCAAATGAAATGAGAACCCGTCAAGGCCGCATAAAGTTCTGACATATGAAATGTTGAAATATTGGGTTGTTTTTGTATATTTACTTTGTTGTTGAATAATAAAAGTCTCTGAAAGGACATTATGAAGTATTCTTAAAATTATTAATGTGAAAAGAATTGCACCCATTATTACGCTCGTATTGTTATTTGGAATTCTGAATAATGCAAGTGCTCAGAAATCAGAAAAGCATCTGAAAATAAATAAAATAAAGGAAATTGATTCAATTAATAATTATATAGTTCATAATAATATTATTGACTATACAGATATAGCATTACTATCAAAAGATGAAAAGAATCATTTAAAAAGTGCATCCTTAAATGATGTTTATATAAGGAGTTTTAATACTAAAAAAATATCTCCTGATAATAACTGTTTTGTGGCTTATTTCGAAGGAGAAGCTCCCTCAAAATATATCGGTTTTTTTAATAAGGATGGGGATATACTACATATCAGCGAAGTAAATATTGAACCTGTTGTCAATTTCTCATCTAATAGTAACTTTTTGGTTGTTTTCAGTTTTTATCAAAATGTCTTTTTTTGTTTCACCAATAAAGGGGAGCTTATATTTAAAGGTTTATTTGACCAAATTTTACCTGATGCTGATATCATTCATAATGCTTTTGTTGATGATACGGGTAGATATTTGCTGGTTAGTTCATCATATATGTTGCATATGATAGATCTGTCAAAAGGAGAAATTAAATGGGAAATAAAAACAAAGTCCAGAAGAGTAATAAATTGTCATTTTAATTCAAAACTTGGTATTGTTGCTACAACTGCACTATTAGCTGATAAAGACATGATAAATGAAGAGGATATTTTAAACCTTGAGTTTAGGTCAATAAAATATGGGACCGAAAAGGGCAGAATTCCAAATGTCTCCAAAACTATCGTAAAAGGTAAGCATATTCTGGCCAGATCTAATAATAAATGGTATGAGTATGAAGTGACATGGGATACTGATGAAATGATCAAATGAGCTATTACATTGTATATATTCTATGTTGTTGAAAATCAACTTATGAAACATTCAAATATTTTTATTCTGTTAGTCTTTTTTAGCGTTCATAGTTTTGGAACTATCCCGGTAAAGGTTTGTTGCATGGATACCATATTCTCTGATAATAATGATTGTAAGGCTATAGTTAAGCCTCTGGGCTGCAGTTTTGGTGGATGTTTTGATACTGAATATTATGAGCAACATGAAGACAGTTTATTGTCAAGATTTCCTGAAATTAATAAACAATTTATTGTACTGTTAAAATCCGGAAAGGACGGTTTATATGAGGATATCAAACAAGTTGAAATTGATCCCCCGGATGTTTATCTGCTAAGTAATATATATGCTACATCATATTTTATAACAAATAATGCGAAATATTTTGTTGTAGAAAAAGTGATGAATCATGGGGCGTATTTAAATATTGTTTGGTACGTATTTGAAACGAATGGTGCAAAAGCTAAACTTTGTTCAGTTAATAATGGGGATTTTTCATTTATGCTCCATAATCTGATATCAGTAATGCCATACGATCAAAAACGATTCTATCAGGATTACAATTTAAAATATAATAAAAATGAAAATTTGCCTTTTATAATTCAGACAAGGGTAAAGAACGAAATGACATTCAAGGTGAAATTCTATGATTCTCAAAAGAAAAGATATGTAAAAAGAAAGGCTGTAATTCACTTTGAAGATTTTTAAGGTTTTAAAGAATAGATAATTTAGATAGTGAAATTTATGTGGCTTAAAAAAATTATTAAGAATCGGAGAAAAATAAGCTTCACATTGGCGGTATTGACATTATTGTATTTCTTTTTTACTCTGGATGAATTTAAGCGAAAAAACTGTGAGCATGTTTATAACGCATTTTTGGAATCTGAAATAACAGGTGTAGTTATAAAAAAGTATATAGATTATAAAAATCATTCTTTTCCTGTGATAGACATAAAAAGTAATGGTTCTGTTTATTCATTTTCACTACCTATGGATAGGAGTGGATTTTATGAATTCATATTTAAAGGTGACACAATAAATAAGGATAAATATGATAATAAAATCATAGTTAAAAACCCTGAAATGGATACATGTTTTATCATTAAAAACTTTTGTGATAGCTTAAATTAGGTTGGTGTAAAGGGTATCTTAATCAAGGCCGGAGAATATCTCCATGTGAAACAAAAGTCTATCAAGGGAATTTGGAGAAACTTGGATAAGGGAAGTGAAAGATGTTTCATTGAAAAACACATATTATTGTGAAAATGGTATTAGTTATTGATGGTTATGATTGGATTTTTTAGCGCTATAATATCCTTATTTATAGTTTTAGGCTCAATTAATAAAATGAAAGAGCATCTGAAAGATGATATTGATGAAAAAAGTCTAAAAAGAATTATTCCTAATCAGAATGATATAAAAATTGTATTTATTTTCCTTGGTAAGATTAGTAATACAACTGATATAAAATTAAAAAGGCAATATCGATGGACTTTCATGCTTTTTTTAATAGGGTTTTTAGGTTTTATTTTTAGTATTTACTTCAATATAAAGTCTTTCTAAAAGCAAGATGCAAGTGGTTTTAATAGTTAGGCAAAGCTTCTAAACTACGTCGTTTTAAACAACTAAGCTCGCGTTATGAGTTAAGTTGGAGTCTATTAAACTGAAAATATTTAAAGCGAAGAAAATGACTAAGTTATTTTTAATGGGATTCTTGATAGCTTATGCAGCTATTACCCTTATTTCATGTGGTCATAGAACATGCAGTGATAGTGAATTAAGATTCGTAAAACAGGATTCAGAAGGTGATGATTTATTATTTTTGATTAAAAAATTGCAAATTAATTCTGATTATGGATTTGGATATGTACCCCTTGTTTTTGTTCTTGAAGTGCATAATAACTTGAATCATGACCTAAATGTCAGTGAATATTATTATAAGTATTACATTGAAATTGACACAAATTCATTGGAGCTGCGCTATTTTGATTCTGATACCATTATGTTAGACGCTAATGCTAAAAGGTTTTTTAGAGTTGCATTAAAATATGGTTATATGCCTGATTATGTCGAAGACATAAAAAAGCAATTAAATGATCCCAGAAAATTTAAACTTTTTGGAGTAACGGAAAGGGATACTGTCATAATCGAAAAATCATCAGATTTTGTTCTTTGTAAATGATTAAATATGACGTAGGCTGGTGCCTGCGCCGAACATTAGGAGAAGGCAATAAGTTTAATAAAAATTAAATTCATAGTGTTTAATATATTTGTAATTATATTTTTTTGCGTTGGCTTTGCAAGTCTTTTTACGCAAATTAAAATGAAAAGTGTACTAAAGAAAAATGGCTATGGAATAGACCTTACAAATAGCTCCGATTTAAGAAATTTCAGGAAACTTATTAAAAAGGAAAAAAGTGAGAGTAAAAAAAGGTTTTATAAAAAACTGCTTTGGGCACAATTTTTACTAATATTTGCAACTATCATTACTTTTTTCTTAATCATTTATAATAATGTAAAATGATTTCCTTGTTGTTAACGGTGTAAGCTTCCCCTCTTGTTCGGCATAACTTCTAAGCTACGTCGTTTTAACAACTAAGCTCATGACGTAGGCTGGAGCCGAACCTACGCCAGACTGTGGGTTGTGAAGTGGCCAATTCAAATAATGACATTTTTTTGTGAGAAGACTCCGTAGGAGTCAAATATTGGTTGCCCGGGGTAACACCCCGTGATTAAAAGATCTTATGTAAATCAAGGCCGGAGAATGCAACTTCAAATGAAATGAGAACCCGTCAAGGCCGCATGTTCTGGCGAATTTTTGAAATAATGACTAATGTGTATTCTGAATATTATTGATTTTCAATAATGAAACTAATTACCCTTCATACATTGCATTCCGTCGTTCCCTGATTTTCTCATCAGCCAGATAATCTTCAAAATCCATGTATTTGTCGATAATACCGGTGGGTGTTAATTCAATAACCCGGTTACACACGCTTCGGATAAATTCATGGTCGTGCGATGCCATCAGGATGTGGCCCGGATAGGTCTTCATATTATTATTAAAGGCCTGAATCGATTCCAGATCAAGGTGGTTGGTCGGATGATCCAGGATAACCAAATTGGGTTGTTGCAACATCATGCGTGAGATCATACAACGCATCTTTTCTCCACCGGAAAGTACGGTACAGCTTTTGGTAATCTCATCCCGGTTAAACAGCATTTTACCCAGATAACCCCTCAGGTAGCTCTCGTCGGTATTGGATGAAAACTGACCAAGCCAGTCCATTAGATTAAGATTTTTTTCAAAGAAAGCCGTGTTATCCTGTGGCAGGTAGGCTGTTTTAATGGTCTGACCCCATTCCACCTGATCAGGCTTTGTTTTTATTTCTCCCAGAATCATTTTAAAGAACGCAGTAACCGCACGGTTATCCCTGGAGATAAGCACAATTTTATCATCCTTTTCTACCGTAAAACTGACATCTTTAAACAATGTTGCGCCTTCCAGTTCATATTTCAGTCCTGTGACTGTCAGAATCCGGTCACCTGCAGGACGTTCCGGTTGAAAAATAATTCCCGGATAGCGTCGGGTTGAGGGTTGAATTTCATCTATCTTCAGTTTTTCCAGCATCTTTTTCCGGCTGGTGGTCTGTTTCGATTTGGCTACATTGGCGCTGAACCTTGATATAAATTCCTGTAGTTCTTTCTTCTTCTCTTCAGCTTTCTTATTCTGATTGGCCTGCTGCCTTAGCGCCAGCTGGCTGGACTCATACCAGAAGGTATAGTTGCCGGAAAATGTTTTGATCTTTCCATAGTCAATATCCACAATGTCGGTACAAACATTATCCAGGAAGTGACGGTCATGTGAGACAACAATCACCGTATTCTCAAAATTTGCGAGGTAGTTTTCAAGCCAAAGTACAGTGTCAAGGTCAAGGTCGTTGGTCGGCTCATCCAGCAACAGATTATCAGGATTGCCAAACAAAGCCTGGGCCAACAAAACTTTAACCTTCAGCTTTGCGTCAATATCTCTCATCAGCTGATAGTGCAATGCTTCCTTAACTCCAAGGCCGCTTAAAAGCATGGCGGCATCACTCTCAGCGTTCCAGCCATCCATTGAGGCAAAGTCATCTTCAAGTTTCGCTGCTTTAAAACCGTCTGCTTCCGAAAAATCGGGCTTTGCATAAAGGGCATCTTTTTCCTGCATAATCCGGAATAGCTCTTCATGTCCACGCAATACAGTTTCAAGAACAGGGTATTCATCAAATGCGTTATGGTCCTGTTTTAATACAGAAAGACGTTCACCGGGTCCCAAAGAAACAGAACCACTGGTGGAGTCCAGTTCTCCTGATATTATTCGGAGAAACGTTGACTTTCCAGCTCCGTTGGCACCAATGACACCATAGCAGTTGCCAGGCATGAATTTAAGGTTGACATCGGAGAAAAGAGGGGTTTTATCGAATTGAATGGCCAGATCTGAAACTGTTATCATACTATTTTTTTGTGCTGAGTTATTATCGAATCAATTGAGCGCGCAAAAGTAATCAATAAAACCGGAACAAAAAGTTAAATTGAAAGAGCGTTTTATGGAGCCGTAACTTTCAGGTATAATTTACTGTTTTTAGAATAAAAAAGGGGTAAAGCCTGAAAGCAATACCCCTTCTGCATATCATTTTAAATCGTTACTGTACGATAAATTTACCGGTAACAGTTTGATTGTCAACAGTTGCTTTAACCAGGTAAACACCTTTGTTAAGGTTTGAAACTTCAGCAGTGTGGTTCGAAACAACAGGTTTATTAACGAGCTGTCCGCTTAATGTATATACATTTACATCGCTGAGCTTGTTATTCGAAATACGAACGGTTCCGTTGTAGTTTACAATTAAAAGCTGTGCAGCTTCAGTTTTTGTGCCTGCAATACTGGTTGCCTGATCGGCCATGTATGCCACAAGGTTAATGAAAACTTTTGCACCATCTTCTGCATAATTCCAGTACGTGGCAGGTTCAACATTGTCCTGTCCGTTACCCATGTATGCACGAGGTCCTAAAGGTGTGCGACCGCTGGCAGGAAGTGTAACATTTGCATCATGCAGAATCAAAAGAATACGATCATCATCTGTTTTTGCCAGTGTGGTTCCGCCTGCATCACCTGTTTCAGGAGTCAGGTTACTGGTATAACCAATGGTCCAGTCAATAGTAGAATTTGTGATTCCATCGAATACAGGGCTTGACAAATCCTGAATCTGAGCCTGAACAACTTTGGCATCATCAGTATTCTGATGTTCTGTACCTCCGGTTACATAGCCCAATCTGTCACCTCTGATCACCCAGGGACTTGTGTGAATAACAGGAGCTGTAATTTTTCTGTAGATTTCTGACTGTGGATCGTTGATTACATCACCACTGTTCACAGAACGGCCTACAATCACAACATCGGCTGCATTGAGCGTAGTCAGTACATCTTCGCTTGTAATTGATGAAGCATCAAAAGGTGTAACAGTGAAGTAGTCCCCACCTTTTCCGGCTTTAATTGCATCAATCACGGGTTGTTCTGACTCAATGGCATCACCTGAAGCCAGGTCCGTAACACAAATGTATACAACATTTTTTTGAGCATTAATTGTAGCATATGCCACAATAAAAAATACGATAAGAGTAAAAAACTTTTTCATAAAATTAGAATGTTTTAGTGATTAGTTAGAATTAGTTAGTGGGCTAATATATGAAAAAAACCTTGCTTGCAGAAATTTTTTGAAGCTTTTCGATGCTTTTGAAGTGAATTTTGGCAATCGATTGCAATAATTTATGGTTTTGAACATAAAAACCACATTTATATAGCTTTTAGAGTTAAAACTCAAGGCTTGATCAAAAGGAATTGAGGCATATTAATGCACCTTTATTTTGACCAGATAAACAAAAATTTAAATACATTGAAAGAGTATGTCTATATGAGTATTTTTACACTTTACCACAGTTTTAAAACGTATGAATTTTAATCGGTTTTGAATATTTTACATGATGTCAAATGGAGCCTTTACATTTAAGATTTTTATTTTGAGATGAAACAAAAATGAATTCTCTGAGACATCTGACCTGTTTTTATTATTTTTACGCTGTTGATATTGAACCTATATGAATACGTATTTATTTAAACGATTCCACATCAGTAACATTTTTGTTCTGTTGTATCGTTTCGTTATATTACTTTTTTTATATGCCATTTGCAGGGTATTGTTTTACCTGTTTAATACAGATATGTTTCAGAATGTCACTTTAACAGGATTTGGCAGGATGATGCTTGGGGGCCTTAAATTCGACATCAGTGCTGTTTTTTACCTTAACAGTATTTGGTTTGTTTTAGCTATTATTCCTTTCCCCGGTATGAACAGCCAGGGATACAGACAATTTCTGAAGTGGCTGTTTGTGATGATAAATGCCTTTGGTTTAGCTTTAAATGTAATCGACTTTGAATATTATCCGTTCATTCTTAAACGTACCACCTTTAACATTATAGGCAGTTTTAAACACGAAGTCAATCTGACTGAACTCGCCGGCCGCTTTTTACTTGACTACTGGTTTGCTTTTGTCGTTTGGATTGTTTTAATCTTTTTACTGGTATTTTTATATAACAGGGTACAGTCTAAGCCCATCACATTTAAACGGAAATGGATGCGCTATCCTGTAGGTTTTTTAGGGCTGTTATTATATGTTGCAATAGCGGTAATCGGGATGCGCGGGGGGTGGCGTCACAGTACTCGTCCTATAACATTAAGTAATGCAGGGGATTATGTCAGCTCACCGGAAGAGGTGGCAATTGTGTTGAATACGCCTTTCAGCATCATCAGGACATTCGGTAAAGCAACCTATACCCACAAGGATTATTTTACATCCGATGATAAAATGACCGCATATTTCAATCCCGTTTATCCTGCCAATGATTCATTGAAAATATCCGGTAAAAATGTGATGGTGATTATTCTGGAAAGCTTTTCAAGGGAACACTTTGGTTGTTTTAATGATTCCCTTGGGGGTGAACCGTATAAAGGTTATACTCCGTTTCTGGATTCACTGGCTGGTGAAAGTCTGGTATTTCCCAATGCTTTTGCCAATGGCAGAAAATCCATTGACGCTCTTCCGTCCATTGTCTCAGGCTTACCTGCACTGGTTTTGCCCTTTGTACTTTCTGAATACTCATCGGACGAAGTAAGCAGTATGGCCGGATTACTGAGCAGTGAAGGCTATAATACAACATTCTGGCATGGGGCACCAAACGGTTCAATGGGTTTTTCAGCTTTCACTAAAATGGTTGGATTTGAGCACTATATGGGTAAAAATGAATTCAATGATGACCGGTATTTTGATGGTATCTGGGGAATCTGGGATGAACCTTTTCTGCAGTTTATCGCAGAGAATACCGCTAAGGATAATAAGCCCTTTTTGAACGTCTTTTTCTCCCTTTCATCCCATCATCCTTACAAAGTGCCTGAAAAATATGAAGGCGTTTTTCCGGTTGGAGATATGCCTTTGCACAAATGTGTGGGCTATACCGATAATGCCTTGAGACTGTTTTTTAAACGCATATCCAAAGAGTCCTGGTTTAAAAATACCTTGTTTGTCATAACTGCAGATCACAGCACAACTCCGGTTCACAGGGAATATAAAACCAATGTAAATGCATTTGCCATTCCCCTGATATTTTATACCCCCGATGGTAGCTTAAAGGGTGTGGATGAGCGACTGGCACAGCAGACCGATATCATGCCATCTGTGTTGCATTATCTTCATTATCCGGGTTGCTATGTAGCATTCGGGGATAATTTATTGGATAAACAAAGCAAAACATATGTTTTGAATTATATCGGTGACAACTATCAGTATATGGAAGGTGATCTGGTTATTTATTTCAATGGTACAAAAATTACATCCGTATTCAATTATAAAAACGATCCCTTGCTGAAACACAATATTATATCTACAGTTGATATCATCCAACAGGAGCAGAAACTAAAAGCCGTTATTCAGCAGTACAGTAACAGGATTATCAGTAATGATCTGATTTGCAGGTGAAAATGAATTCGTGAATACATTAAATACACTGCAGATGATCCGTATTTGGGTTATGCAGTGACTGAGATTCTACCGGTTTAAGTTGTATGTCGTATCTCATTCCAAATGATATTTCCCGTCCGCTTTTATGAACTGTTAATGTGTTTTTCCTGTTTTGGTACTAAACATAGTTCTCAGCATGAAAAGTGTATTTGAAGAAGTAAAAAACGCATTGGGAAAACCTTATTACGATCTGAACTATCTCCTTGAATGTGTGAAAGAAGTACTGGAGGAGAGTGGAAAACACGAACTTGTTCCCTATATTCCATGGATCAGTCCAAACAACAAGCCTCCTGAAGAAGTACTGCTTAGTAACGATTATATTCACTTATTGTCATTAAGTTTTCAGCTACTTAACCTGGTTGAAGTGAATGGCGCGGTGCAGAGCCGCAGAGCAAAAGAAGAGAAGGAGATGGCTGGCGTAAACGGACTATGGGCATCAAACTTTAAATTGTTAAAGGAAAACGGGATTACGGAAGATCAGATACTGGAAGTTTTACCCGATATCCTGATTGAACCGGTACTGACAGCACATCCAACAGAGGCCAAACGGACTGTTGTTTTAAAGGAATACCGAAAACTATACCTGTTGCTGGTAAAGCGTGAAAACAAGATGTATACGCACATTGAACAGGAGGACATACGCGATGAAATTAAGCACATCCTGCACCGGCTGTGGAATAACGATGAGATTTACATCAGAAAACCAAGAGTAGAATCTGAACTGGATAACATCCTGCATTACCTGACAAAAGTATTTCCCGATGTGGTTATTCTTTTGGATAAACGTTTGAGGCTTGCATGGAAAGAGGTGGGATTTGATCCTGAAAAATTAAAAAACAATGATTTATTTCCCGGCTTGTCATTTGGCAACTGGGTGGGCGGTGATCGTGACGGCCATCCTTTGGTAACACCTGAAATAACCAGGCTTACACTGAACCGTTTGAGGATTCATGCCTTTATTATCATAAAAAAAGAGTTAATAATGCTGGCTGGAAAACTCAGTATTTACCAGGAAATTGATGGTGTGAGTGAGCAGTTTGCAGAACGGATTCATGCATTGGTTCAGGAACTTGATGCAGATGGTGTGATGGTTCTGAAGGAAAACAGTTCTGAAATTTTTAAGGCTTATGTCTTGCTTATGCTGTATAAGCTCCCGATTGACGTGGTGCATGAGCACAATATTGATTTACAGGACCGGGATAATGCATACAGTCATTCAGGACAGCTACTGAATGATATTGACTTATTGTACAGGGAACTGATAGCGTATGGAATTCCGGAAGTGGCCCATGTGGATGTCGGAAGGTTCAGGCGTATTTTAAAGATTTTTGGTTTTCATCTGGCTCAGCTGGATATCCGTCAGAACAGTGCGTATCATGAAAAAGCACTCTACCAGATTATTTCTGCATCCATTGATAAGGAAAAGGCTGAGTCGGTAATGAAGGATGAGGCCGGAAAAAGAGCGTTTCTTGCAGAAGAACTGACCATCAACAGGCCATTTCTTGTTTCACATTCTGAGGCAGGAACAGAAGCCATGAACGTGATCGATACACTGAAAGTGGTCAGCGAACATGTGCAACACTATACCAACCGTTCCATCGGTAAACTTATTGTCAGCATGACCCGCAATGCCGGCGATCTGCTCACAGTTTATCTTTTTTTACGTGAAGCAGGGCTGACTCAGAAAACGGATACCGGACTGGCTACGGTTCTGCCCGTTGTGCCTTTGTTTGAAACCATCGATGACCTTGTTGACAGTGCAGATATTCTGGACGATTACCTCAGCCAGGAGATTGTGAAAAACAGTTTGAAACTACAGGCTGGTGATAAAGGTGTACCGATACAGGATGTGATGATCGGTTACAGCGACAGCAACAAGGATGGTGGAATTCTTGCCAGTTCATGGTTCCTGAATCAGGCACAACGCAAACTGGCAGAAACAGGGATGAAACATGGAGTGGTCATTCGCTTTTTCCATGGTAAGGGAGGAACAATCAGTCGTGGATCAGGGCCGATACACTGGTTCATTAAGGCATTACCGCACAATTCCATCCAGGGAAAATTCAGGGTGACTGAGCAGGGTGAAACCATTGAACGAAAATACGCCAACATGGTGAATGCGTCCTACAATCTTGAGTTAATGTTGGCCACTGTTTCGGCTCAGACGATATTGCATAAGTATACACCCGAAAAACCGGATGAAATATCAGAATTATTCAGACATCTGGGAGAGCGTGGAAGCTATTATTATCATCAGCTCTTATCTGATCCCGACTTCCTTCAGTTTTTTTCCGAAGCCACACCTATCGATGTTATTGAATCGAGTAAAATAGGATCACGTCCGGCACGCCGGACAGGTAAACGTTCTATGGATGATCTTCGGGCCATTCCCTGGGTTTTCAGCTGGGCACAAACGCGATTTAATATTACAAGTTGGTATGGGGTAGGTTCAACTCTGGATGAACTGCAAAAAGCTGATCCTGAAGTTTTCTTAAAACTTAAACGTTTGGCCAGGTATGAACCGTTTGTAAGGTATGTGCTTACAAATCTGGATTCCAGCCTGGCTGCCACCGATGAAGAAGTCATGAAAAAATATGCCGCATTGGTGGAGGATGAGATGGTAAAACAGAACATAATGGGTAAGATCACGGGTGAATTATATTTGACGCGTAAGATGCTGTCGGAACTGCTTGGCAGACCCATAAGTGAACGCCGGATGAACCATTTCTACTCTACTCAGTTAAGGGCAGATGCCTTAAATTCACTGCACGATGCGCAGGTTCAGCTGATCAGAAAATGGCGGAATATCAAAGGTGAAAATACAGCAGAAGAAAATGATCTGTTATTTGCCTTGTTACAGTGCGTGAACGCCATTGCAAATGCCCTGGGGTCAACGGGTTAATTAAAAGATATTCTGTTACCTGCAATCAAAGTTAGGTAATGATCCCTAGCTATTTGAAATTATATAAAATCATAAAAGCTTTATTCCAAACGATTTATATGCATCCTTAGTTTCTGACAGGAGAAAATATGGTGATCAGAATGTTCGCGTTTTTCGTTTCGGCAGGTTTTTTGCTTATATGAAAAATGATTGTAACGTCGGACATTAAAATTAAAACCATGAAAAAACTTATTCTTCTTGCTCCGTTACTTAGCATTTTATGGAGTTGTGATACTTATTACAGTTATAAAACGTATCACTCCTATATAGATGGTCCCAGTTTTGACGTGTATGTGGATAGTTACGGAAACGATACGGTTTGTATTGGAAAATCCTGTGTTCTGGTTCCTGAAGATACGAGTATAATACCCTATGATTTGCAGTACCTGGAATTTTACAACCAACTGTTAACGGTTTTTACTGACAAAGGATATCAAATGGTTAAACAGATAAAAGATGCAGATTATGTCATCTATTTTAAATATGGTATTGAATTACCGCATTTTGATGTTACTGAAGAACGACTGCCGGTTTGGGCACCAACAGGAGAAATAAACTCTGATGGAGAGGAAGAGATGGAAGTTGCAGGTTATCAGACTGTTCACAGGACGAAAATAAATTACAAACGGTATTTGTACCTGACAACTTATGATATTAATTATTCGAACCTCCATCTGGAACCAAAGGTAATCTGGCAGGCAGAAATTGAGAGTACCGGCGAGACAAATGATTTCAGAAGAATTTTTCCGGTACTTCTGGCCGGGTCAGAAAAATTTATGGGAAGAAACAGTGGTCAGAAACAAAAGGTTCTGGTTTACGAGAAATCTCAACGTGTGCAGGAACTGAGAGCAGATTGAGTTACAAAAGTGCTGTTCAGACAAGTTCCGGACATTTTTACACGGCTGTTTAATCATTATGTGTTCATACTGATAGATTACATTCGGACAGATCAATAACCGGCAGCCTGTCCGTCTTTTCTGGATTCTGAGGCACCATAATATACACCTTTTTCAGCATCGTACATTATAGCCTGATAACCGCCGTAAATGCCATCGTCAAAACCCACATGATGTCCCATACGCATCAGTTCCCTGATGACAAGCTGAGAAAAACCGCTCTCCAGCGTAATTTCGCCGGTATCTTCTGCTTTTATTCCTGTTGGTGTGGATGACCCGTTATGATTGATGCGCGGTGCGTCGCCTGCCTCCTGGAGGTTCATTTTAAAGTCGATCAGGTTCATCACAATCTGCACATGTCCCTGGGGCTGAAAATCGCCACCCATTACACCAAAACTGATATATGGTTTGCCGTCTTTCGTGATAAATGCCGGGATGATGGTATGAAAAGGCCGCTTTCCCGGTTCATATGCATTGGCATCCTCAGGATTAAGACTGAACAGTTCACCACGGTCCTGTAGCATAAAACCCAGGCCCGGAGGAACCATTCCGCTGCCCATACCACGGTAATTACTTTGAATCATGGAGATCATATTTCCATCCTTATCTGCAACTGTAAAATACACCGTTTCGCCTTTGCTGATCTCTCCTGCATTGTATTTTCCGGCTCTGTGCAGATCAATTTCTGCTCTTCGTTTATCAGCATATTTTTTCGATATCAGGTACTCAACCGGAACGGTTGCAAAATCCATGTCTGCATAATATTTAGCACGATCTTCAAATGCCAGCTTCTTGGCTTCAGTGACAAGATGAATATGGCGGGCAGATCCGTAATCTTCTGGAGAAAAGTCATACCCTTCCAGGATATTCAGCATTTCAAGTGCCGTGATGCCCTGTCCGTTTGGTGGCAACTCCCATACATCGTAACCCCGGTAATTTGTAGATACCGGTTCCACCCATTCAGAATGGTGTTTGGCCAGATCCTCTACGGATAGAAAGCCTCCCTGCTCACGGATGAAGTCTGAAATCGTTTCGGCAACAACGCCTTTATAAAAACCATCACGACCTTCTTTGGCAATCAATCTGTAGGTATCAGCCAGAGCAGGATTACTGAATATATCACCTTTCTCCGGTGCTTTTCCGTTTATAGTGTAAGTTTCTTCAATATTTGGGAAACCTTTGGATATGTAATACGGAACAGATCTTTGCAGATAATAACCTATGAGTTCCGTTACCGGAAATCCTTTATCTGCATAGTCAATAGCAGGTTGCAGAATTTCTTTCATTGGTAGTTTCCCAAACTTTTTGTGCAGTGTAAACCAGCCATCCACACATCCGGGAACATTTACCGGGAGGGGACCTAAGGGTGGAATTTGCTCATATCCTTTTAATTTTAAGTAGTCCAACGTTAGCTTTTCAGGAGACCGCCCGCTACCGTTTAATCCGTACAGTTTTTGTGTTTTGGCATCCCAAACAATGGCAAATACATCTCCACCGATGCCGCTGCCGGTTGGTTCCATCAGGCCTAAAGCTGCATTAACAGCAATCGCGGCATCCACGGCAGTACCTCCCTTTTTCAGAATGTCAAGACCGATTTGTGTAGCAAGCGGATGGCTGGTTGCTACCATTCCATGCTGTCCCAGTACTTCAGAACGCGTGGCAAACATTTTACCTGTAACACGATCCTGAGCATATAAAGTCGTGACTATTAATATATACAGAGCGACAACAGCTGTTTTTTGTTTCATGATATTCTGTTTTGTGCCCTAAAGGTAATAAGCTTTTATTTGAAATCATATGCAAACAACGCAGGTAATTTGTTGTTAATACAATTGGGACCTGTAAATAATTTTATATTTGTATAAACAGCTGATATTATGAAGACCCTCGGAATAAAAGAAAAATCGGTTCACATAAACCTGGATTCACATTATTATGGAACAATAGCTGAAATTGGAGGAGGCCAGGAAACGGCGCGACATCTGTTTCAGGCAGGAGGAGCTTCAAATACAGTAGCCAAATCCATTTCTGCCTATGACAAGCTGTTTAGTGATCATTTTTATAACGACGGGCAGCCTTCGCGTTATGTCGCCCAGGATCGTTTAAGAAAAATGGTGACGTATGAATACAATGAACTCATAAAGATACTGGATAAAAAGAATGATCAGAAGTTCTTTGCCTTTGCCAATACGGTTGAAACACTGAATTATCATAAAACCAATAACGGGCACGGTTGGCTGGGAATGGCTGTGGAAGGAAATCAGCGGTATGAACCGAATCATATCTATATTCATGTCAAACTGCTTGAGAATGACACGCTTTTGCAGCAATATACCCTGGGTACACTGGGAGTCAATTTAATTTATGGCGGTTTGTTTATGTGGGAAGATCCGCGTAAAATTCTGCAGGGCCTGCTGGATAATCTGGATAACGACAGGGTAGAGGTGGATTATGTTTATGTGGAAGGACCCGATATGGATTGGGTGGATAACCGGTTACTTAATCTGATGTTGGTCAGAACCAATATGACACCGGCAATTATGTTTGACCAGGAGGGCCAGGTAGAACAACCCGGCGATATGTTGTACCGGAAAAATGCCTTGGTCTTTCGCGGTTATTTCAGGCCGATTAATAAGCTGGGGATGGATTTCATTCAGGACAGTATGGAGATCTTTGAACGCGATGAGGACTACAAACCGGATAATACCATTTCCTTTTGCGAAATTTCACTGAATTACCTTATCCAGGATGCTAACCTGGATGAAAAAGATTTTCTTCACAGGGTCGATTTGCTGAATATTATGGGACAGAGTGTAATGGTGTCCAAATTTAACCGGTTCTTCCAGCTGGTCGATTATTTTGGTCAGTTTAAAATGATCAAGCTTAGAATTGTGGTAGGTTTGCCGACTTTTGAAAAAATTCTGGACAGCACATATTACCAGGATTTAAGGGGAGGCCTGCTTGAAGCCATGGGGGCACTTTTCCAGGAGAATGTAAAAATGTATCTCTATCCGTCGCTCGATCATAAAACAGGGGAGGTCATCTATCCTGAGGATATTGAATTTACAGAAGAGAATAATCTGCTTTGGAAGTATCTGAATGCAACCAGAAAAATATTGATTCTCAGGGATATCTCACCGGAGCATCTCGGAATAACCACGGAACATGTAACCCGGTTAATTGAAACGGGAGATGAAAAGTTATGCGAATACATACCTGAAGAGGTGATGGAGCATATTGCTAAACATCACCTGTTCGGTTATAAAGGAAAACATTGTTAGTTTTTTCTGCAGGACGCTTCGAGTTCGCTGAGAATAGTTAATGCTTCGGTTCTGTTTTGGCCACATACCAGTTCTTCAGCCATAAATCCGGCACATACTTTCGGCCTGTCAGCTCTGTTAAATATACCGCACCTGAAATCTTCAGTGAGATGAATACACCTTTCCCCGGCCTTTTTACCGTTAGGCATTCCCGGAATTGGTGATGATATAGATGGTGCAATGCAACACGCACCGCAATTTTCCCTGCATTTCATGAGGGACAAAAATAATGGAAAATATTTATCCGGTTGGTTTTTCAGATGCGTTTCATGTGGGTTGATTCAATAAATGAGATTTGCGAAGCGGGGGATAGAAACCTTATTCCTGATTTCTGGCGTCATTCAAGATACTGCAGGGCATCTGCAATAAGAAAAATACTTCCTGTTATGATAATCACATCATCGGGTTCTGCCACTCTTTTAGCCGCTTCAATGGCTTCATCAACTTTGGGATATGTTTCACCATGCAAGGCAAATCTTTGCGCATGGTTTTTCAGATCTGCTTCAGGCATGGCACGCTCAATATGTGCCTTTGTGAAATAGTATGACGCAGCGGGTGGGAGCAAAGGCAGAATGGCATTGGGGTCTTTATCATTCACCATACCGGTTATGATGTGGATATGCCGTGAACCGAAAAACTGGAGTTGTTGCACCATCTCCCTGATTCCTGCTTCGTTGTGACTTGTCTCGCAGATCACCGTTGGTTCTTCACTGATCACATCCCATCTGCCTCTTAGTCCGGTGCTTGTTTTTACCGTTAGTAAGGCGCTTTTTATAAGCTCTATATTCAGTTTACAGGTTATTTTTAACTGCTCAAGGGTAAACAATGCTGTGTTAATATTCTTTCGCTGGTAAACTCCGGTGAGATCTGTTACATATATTTCTTCACCTATTTTTATGGTTTGAGTAAAGGGTGTTCTGTCAATGATCTCAGCATTGAAATTTTTGTCGGCAAACATTATGGCGGAACCTGTTTCACTGGCTTTGGCTCTGAAAACATGTTCGGTTTCAACCTGTGATTCACCAATAATTACCGGAATGCCAGGCTTTATTATACCTGCTTTTTCGCCTGCAATGGCTTCAAGGGTTGAACCTAAAAACTGGGTATGGTCATAGCCGATATTGGTTATGACTGATACCATGGGTGAAATAATATTTGTTGAATCAAGTCTTCCTCCCATCCCGGTTTCTATGATGGCAATATCAACTTTTTCCTCCTGAAACACCTTAAATGCCATTGCTACTGTCATTTCAAAAAACGATGGTTGTAGCTTTTCAAACAAGGTTTTATGTTCAGCAACAAAATCAATAACCACATCCTGGCTCACCGGTTCACCGTTTATTTTTATTCGTTCTCTGAAGTCAAAGAGGTGAGGAGAGGTATAAAGTCCGGTTTTGTAACCATGTTTCTGAAAAACAGCTGCCAGGATATGTGAAACGGTTCCTTTGCCGTTTGTTCCTGCTACGTGTATGGTTTTAAAATCGTTATGCGGATGACCGAAACAGGCATCCATTTTAAGGGTATTGTCAAGATTAGCCTTGTAGGCTGCTTTACCTACACGCTGATACATCGGCAGGCTGTTGAATAAATATTGTAGTGTCTCGTTGTAGTTCATTTATTGTTGATAAAATAAACCCTCATTTTAAGTTTTGATTTACAGCTTTTAACCTAATTTATGGTAAGCGAACCGCGTGCAAAATTGCGGATAAAAAACGGGGTAAAAAATTCGGGTTCGATATTTTTTTATCTTTAAACCAATACAATATTAAACATATGCCTAAAGTAAAAAAATCTTTTGTTCTGGACACCAATGTTATCCTGCACGATTTTGAATGTATTTATCAGTTTCAGGAGAATGACATCTATCTTCCTATACATGTGCTGGAAGAACTGGATCGGTTTAAGAAGGGAAATGATCAGATTAATTTTAATGCCCGTGAGTTTACCCGCGAGCTGGACAAAATTGCCGGTGACGAACTTTTTACCAAAGGTGTAAGCCTGGGAAGGGGAAAAGGTCGGTTATTTGTAGTTTCAGGGAAACCATTTCCTGAATCCATGAAGGAATCTTTTTTTGAGATGACACCGGACCACCGGATCATTGCCATCGCCGACTGGATAAAAAATAACAATCCCAAACAACCAACAATCTTCGTATCCAAAGATATCAATCTACGTCTGAAAGCCAAATCTATCGGCATTATGGCCCAGGACTACCGGACCGATAAAGTGAAGGACCCGGATGTCATTCATAAACAGATTAAGATTCACGAAGGTTACGACAGCGATTTAATAGCAAAGTTATATAAGGAGCACGAGGGAATGCCACTGGAGGATTTCAGTTTTGAAGAACCGGTTACTCCGAATGACTGCTTCATATTAAAAAACCACTCCAGCAGCGTTTTAGCAAGGTATGATGCGTTTAGTGGTCATATTAAAAAGGTGATGAAGGAAAAATGTTTTGGTATTGAAGCACGCAATGCCGAACAGGCCTTTTCGCTCGATGTGTTGATGAATCAGGATATTAAGCTGGTTGCACTGACAGGCCGTGCGGGAACAGGAAAAACATTGCTGGCACTTGCCGCAGCTTTGGCTCAGCACCAGAGCTATAACCAGATTCTCCTGGCAAGGCCGATTGTTCCTCTCGCTAACCGTGATCTTGGATTTCTGCCCGGTGATGAAAAACAGAAGATTATGCCTTATATGCAACCCTTGTTTGATAACCTGAATGTGATTAAACATCAGTTTACTCCGGCATCAAAAGAGGTGAAGGAAATAGAAATTCTATCAGAAGAAGAACGGTTGATGATCACTCCGTTGGCTTATATCCGGGGACGA
The DNA here is from genome assembly GCF_042219855.1 of Quyinboa sediminis. Classification (NCBI taxonomy): domain Bacteria; kingdom Pseudomonadati; phylum Bacteroidota; class Bacteroidia; order Bacteroidales; family Quyinboaceae; genus Quyinboa; species Quyinboa sediminis. Next base: position 209,245 of record NZ_JBHJHP010000003.1, read on the forward strand.
AGCCTTTCGGACACATATTTTATTATTGATGAGGCACAGAACCTGACTCCGCACGAAGTAAAAACGATAATTACGCGTGCAGGTGAAGGAACAAAAATGGTATTTACCGGTGACATACAGCAGATAGACTCTCCATATTTGGATGAACATTCCAACGGACTGGCTTATCTTGCGGACAGAATGAAAGGACAGGATTTATTCGCTCATATTAACCTGGTTAAAGGTGAACGTTCTTACCTGTCCGAGCTGGCCAGTATGTTGCTTTAAATTTGGCTCTTTAGTTTCAATTTTCAATAAACGGGGAGGTTCTTTGCGGCTTCCCTTTTTTTGTTTTTGCGGTTGGAACATTCAGGATGCTATCGTAATGATCCTTTCTTTTGTAACTTTGTTTGTAAGTTTGTACGATGTTTAAGAACCTGCTGTTAATATTGATTTTATTTGGTCTGACCCAGAATTTTATGGGTCAGAAAAAGAAATACCTGGTATGGCTTAGCGATAAGGATAATACCGAATTTTCTCTGGATCATCCTGAAAAGTTCCTGACGCAAAGAGCCATTCAACGCAGGCTGAACCAGGGAATTAAAATTGATTCTCTGGATATTCCGGTTCAGCACTATTATTTGGATACCATCAGAATGCATGATGTTGATATCCGTTGTACCAGCAGATGGCTCAATACTGTGACTATAATGACAGATGATTCTTTGCTGGTGGAGGAGATCAGGAATCTTCGTTTTGTTGACTCCGTTAATCTGACCTGGATTGAGCCGCAGTTAAAATCGGCTAAGATGAAATTCGAAACCCTTAATGCTGCTGTCCCTGACTATGGTGGCTCTCTGGATCAGATAGCTATCCATAACGGACAGGAGATGCATGCGATGGGATTTACAGGGAAGGGAAAACGTATTGCTGTTCTGGATGCTGGTTTTTATCATGTTGATTCGCTTCCTGCTTTTGATTCGTTGTGGATGAAAAACCAGATTTTACTGACCAGGGATTTTGTAAACCCCGGTGGAGATATTTTCGACACACATACACATGGCATGGCTGTGTTAAGCATAATGGGGGGCAATGTGCCGGGTTACCTGGTAGGTTCAGCACCCGACGCTGATTATATGCTGATCCATACTGAAGATGCGGCATCAGAGTATCCCGTTGAAATGGACTACTGGATTGCAGGTGCAGAATTCGCCGATAGCATGGGGGCAGATATCATCAATTCGTCACTGGGTTATTCTGTTTTTGATGATCCGTCAATGAGTTATACCCAGGCGGACCTGAACGGTAGAAAAATAAGGGTCACGCAGGGAGCCAATATTGCGGCATCCAAAGGAATGCTGGTTGTAAACAGTGCTGGAAATGAGGGGAATAAATCATGGCAGACGATTATTGGACCAGCAGATTCAAAGAAAGTACTGGCGGTTGGTTCAGTGAATAAGGACAGTACTTACACCTATTTCAGTTCGCGTGGTCCTACAGCAGATGGCAGGATCAAACCCGATGTGGCATCGAATGGCTATCACACAGTTATTCAGTTGCCGAACGGTAATATCGGAACCGGAAACGGTACCTCATTTTCATCTCCGGTGATGGCAGGTATGAGTGCCTGTCTGTGGCAGGCTTTTCCACGAAAAACCGCCATGGAAATCAGAGAGCTTATATTGTCGTACAGCAACAGGTATAAGAATCCGAATGACAGCATTGGTTATGGGATTCCGGATATTTATCAGGCCTGGCTGGAGGAATCAAAAAAGAATACCGAACGCTCTACTGTTATTAAGGTGTATCCAAATCCGGCCAGTACTGCATTTATTGTGGAAACTCCTCCGGGTGAAACCCTATCCGTTCTTACCTTATATTCTATGGAAGGGAAAATTGTGGAAGTCCGCCATTTAAATAATGAGTTTATACAGAAAGTTTATCTTCCTGATGGCATCGCTCCGGGAATGTACATAATGAATATTGTGACAAACAAACGGAACTTAAGTCAAAAGATAAGTGTATTATAATGCATAACGGCGGACAGAAACAAATAACACTATCTGAACTATCTTCAGTTATCAAAGAGACACTTGATGAACATCTTGAAATATCGTATTGGGTTATTGCTGAAATTGCTGAGTATAAAGTAAATTCCTTTTCAGGGCATTGTTATCTCGAGTTGGTTGAAAAAGAAGAAGGGGCCAATACCATCAATGCACGGATGAGAGCTACCATATGGTCTGCCGCATTCAGAATGTTAAAACCTTTTTTTGAGACCAGTACCGGTATAGAACTGGGAACGGGTTTAAAGGTCATGGTAAGGGGTGTAGTGGAGTACCACGAGGTATATGGAATAAGTCTGAATATCCGTGATATTGATCCTGCTTATACGGTCGGCGAGATGGCCATGAGGATGCAGCAAACCATCGACCTGCTGACAAAGGACGGTGTGATTGATATGAACAGGGAACTGGAACTGCCGCTTCTTCCCAAAACCGTTGCTGTTATTTCATCATCGGGTGCTGCCGGATTACAGGATTTTATGAATCAGCTTGAGCATAATACCTATGGATATCATTTCCAGGTTAAGCTTTTTGAAGCGGTGATGCAAGGCGAAAAGGCACCCGGGTCCATAATGGATGCATTACACCGGGTATTTGAATATGCCGGTTTGTTTGATGCGGTTCTTGTATTGAGAGGGGGAGGTGCGGTGCTGGACCTGAACTGTTTTAATGATTATGAATTATGTTTCATGGCTGCTCAGTTTCCCATCCCACTTTTAACCGGAATAGGACACGATAAGGATGAAACCGTGCTGGATCTTGTGGCTCATACAAAATTAAAGACGCCTACTGCAGTGGCTGAATACCTGGTCGGCTGTTTTACAGAATTCGATGCAAAACTGAATCAACTGGCTGATGGAATATTTTCGGGTACAGAAGACATACTGATCGAAAACAGGAACAGATTAATGCAGGTTATTACACAGTTAAAACCGGTAACCCAGCAACGTCTGCGAAATGAAAAGTTCGGTATTGAGTCACTTACAAAGGAAATGCATGGTGAAATCCATTTCAGGTTGGCTGAACAGAAGAGTTTATTGCAAACTTATTCGAGGGATCTGAACAAGGGATCACTGCATTTTGCCAAAAACAAAGCAGATAATCTGGCCAAGATCACTGATCGTCTGCAAACTTCTGCAAGACGAAAGATTGAATCTTCATCAGAGTTGCTTGAAAGATATACCCTGAAGATTGAGTATCAGGACCCGGTAAAAATCCTTGAAAAGGGGTATTCCATTACAACCAGAAACGGAGCAGTTGTAACCAGGGTGAGCGATCTGCGCAAGGGTGATAAAATAATCACCGTTCTATCTGACGGAAAAAAACAAAGTACGGTGGATTAACCTAAAGTTTTCCGCTCAGGACGTCGTTCAGAATTTCTTCTATTTCAGGAATACAGGTACCACAAACGCTGCCGGCATCTGTTTCATCAAGTACTTCATCAAGTGTTGTCAGATTCTTTTCTTTTATTACCTGTATAAATTCATCCTTCGAAATACCCAGATGATTGCATATTATATCGCTCATAAAAAAATCAAATTAAAAAGCCGACTATAAATAATCGGCCATTGTATCAAGTAAAAGTTTTGATTTTATGGGTTTGGACACATGAGCGTTGAAACCATAGTTTCGTATTTTTTCCTCGTCCTCTCTCATGGCATATGCTGTTAGTGCTATAACCGGAATTTCCCGGTTCTCAGCTTTTAGTTTCTCCATGACCTCGTATCCATCCATTTCAGGCATTCTGATATCCAAAAGTAACAGATCAGGTTTTAATCCATTTTCCAGTTGTTCAAAAACACCCAGTCCATTGGTAACCCATGTTATATTGATCTTTGTCTTTTTTAAAATCGCCTGAACAAGTAAGAAGTTGGTTTCTACATCTTCAGCAACCAAAACCTTTTTATCGTCCCATTGGTAGGTATCCATAAAACTTTTTAATTCAAAAACCAGCCGTAATATTAATAAAAAATTAACAGACTAAAAAAAATAATTTAGAATTTCTTAATTTTAAAAAAATCATTCTGTTATTTTGCAAACCCACAATATAACCTACTCGTTGGCATACTTTTTCATTATACCTTTCCAGCTGTCATACAATTGGTTCACGCTTACATTCTCATTTCCTGCACGCGGTGCAAATGTAATGTTTTCACCACCGATAACATATACGGTATGATCCGGTGTCATTATGACGTTTTGTTTCGCCCGTGCTAAATAACCTGATCCAGGGAAAAGGTTACCTTCAACTTCATCTTCTTCAGTCTTAAAGGTTAATCCCCCATCCAATGAAATCTGCACAGTATGATTTGTAATCCCTGCTTCATTTACACCTCCGAACAGCCATAAGTTGCGATCGAACGATAGCAGGGTTGCATAGGAAAAGGTTTCCAGCTCTGACTTTGGAAAATTAAGCCAGTTGGCATTATCTTCCAGAGACCAGAATAGTCCTGAATTGCTTCCGTCTGCAAGTTCACCTCCATATACCAGTCCGTGATCTTCAAATACGCAGGAGGTACTGAATCGAACAGCCATTTCGTTTGGCATATCAGCACCCTGAATCCATACGCTGCCATTAAAATACCAGACAGTATAATCCGGTTCAGGAACTGTTCCTGAAACCGTATATGGCATAGCCTCTAAGGTTGATGAAGAGGCATTCAGTGAACTCCCACCCCAGACAACGAGCTCGTTATTGAAAACGCCGGCATTTTTAAAAACGGAATGCATACCCACAGGATAATCCGATTTTGTCCAGTTTAATCCGTCTGATGAACTCCATATTTCTTCTTTTGCCGTAAAACTTTTCGATCCGCTATCCCAGCCAATGTAACCAATAATATACGCTTTCCCGTTAAATACCTTTACTGTGTGATATACGCCATTGGGAAAGTCTCCACGGATACTCACATTTATCCAGGTGTTCCCATCTTCTGAGGAATACAGGGTTGAATAAACCTCATCAGTCTCAGGATCAATGTTACCCGATAACAGATACATTTTGCCATTAAGATAAAATGTTTCAGAATAAGGAGTGAGTCCGGTTTGAATACTATCAGACAATTGTGTCCAGGTTACAGAGCCGGGATAAATTGTATCAGCATTAATTTCAACATAATACGGTGTAAGACGATTACCGTCTTCGGACAATACTTTGAGTAAAACTTTATCTGAAAAATCGATTGAAGTGCTACCTGAAGTTACAGGAACTGAAAAAACAGAGTCGATTTTTGTGACACTGTCAATCTCAACCGAGTCATGATATTCCCAGTATATACCCGCTTGTCCTTCAGCAGAAAAAACAGGTTTAAGGGGATCTTTTAAAGAACCGTAGGGGAAAATTTCAAACAGATTTGTTATTAATCCGGTATCTCCCTCTGCCACCGGCTGAGTTATTGTAAATTCAATATTCGATACTTCAAGTGCATTGCGCTGATCCGGTATATAGAAAGTTGTCAGTTCACCTTTGTTGGAATAGGTGACTGTATCGAAGCAGGATGTTAAAGTAATTGTGACTGCTGTCATAAGCAGAAGTGTCCAAAGTTTAGTGTTTGTCATTTTATCGTATTTGTTTGCAAACCTATTAATAATTTTAATTCTACAAAAATAACTGTTTTATGCTTATAATATTTTGTTGATTAAATATTAAAAACACACAGTGCCATTATGTTGGGATTGCGTTCTGAATTTCAGAAATTTGCTAAAAATTCAACTGATATGTTACGCAGAATCATCTACTTCGTTTCCGTTATACTGTTAGCTCTCGTCATTACCCTGTTTTATAAACGTTTAAATGAAAAACCAGTAAAAGAAACGGACAGTAAGATGTTTCAGGCTATACCGTCTGATGCCGCATTTATTATTACGTCTGAATCAATGATTAGTTTCATCGCTGAGTTGCAAAACCAGAATTTAGTGTGGAAGGATCTTGTTAAAACACCCATGCTGAATACAATATCAGCTGAATTAACGGCACTGGATTCCATTCTCAGTAGCAAATCAGAGTTGAGAGCTGGTCTTGACAGAAGTCAGATTGCCATATCATTTCAGGTAACCGGTAAAGATGATGTTGTGCCACTGGTTATAATACCCGTTTCTGACAGATTGCCCGGCATGACGTTTAAAAGTCTGGTGAATGACAATTCAAAAGGAGAAAAAACAGTAAAAAAGTACGACGATATAACCATTTACAATTATACTGACAGTACCACATATTCAGGATATTATGTTTATGATAATTTGCTGGTCTGGAGCTCTTCGGATATAGCCCTTGAACGTAGTGCACGTGAATTTCAGAATAAAGCAGGAGTAACCATTAAACCCGGTTTTAATGATATCCTGAACACCAAAGGATCTAATGCGCTTGCAACGTTGTTTATTAACACGGATGACCTGATTGACATGTTAAGACCAATGGCATCCAAACAGCTGATGGATAAAATAACATTAATTGCCGGCGATAATAGCTGGTTTGGAGTTGACGTTGCACTGCAAAGCAACCTGTTGTCCTGCATGGGCTTTTATACCGTAAATAGCAGTAACTATATTTCGGCATTCAGCGGTCAGAAGCCAGCCGAAATGGAAATTCTTAATGCTGTTCCGGTTGGAGCTCAGCAGTTTTCGTCTATTAATATTACAGACTTAAATCTTTTCAGAACCAATTACAAAAAGTATCTTGAGGCTCAGAATAAACTCGATGCCTATCATATATGGTTAAATAAAGCCGGAGATATGCTCGGACAGAATCCTGAGCTTTTTGGGGATGATTTTTTCAGCGGGGAATTTTTAAAGGTTACGTATGCAGGCTACTCCAACAATAAAAGAAATTCCTACCTGATTGCCAGAGTAAACGGAAACAGTATGGCTGAAAATGCACTTAAAGGCAAGATAAAACATTTTGCCGGTAAGGAACGGAAGAAAGAAGAATCATATACTGATGTTCTTAAAATAGATAAGGATATGAAGTTTACCTGTTATGAATTTAATCTGTCAGAAATGATTGGTATTCTATACGGGAATATCCTTAAAAGTGATGATCTGAAATACTGGGCACTCTATGATAACTATCTTTTTGCTGCTCCGGATAAAAGGGTACTAAAGGATATAATGTATGCGAATGTTTTGGGTAAAACGCTTGCCCGTCAGTCTTATTTTGATGATTTTTCCAGCAACCTCTCAGAAACGTACAATGTACTGTTTTACCAGGACAGTCGGTCAGTACCTGTGACTTCAAAAGACTCCTGGGATGCTGAATTTTATAAGGATTTTCCCGGTAATAATGATGTTTTCTCAAATCTGAATGGCATTGGGATGCAGATTGACGCTTCCGGAAAATATCCATATGTCAATATGGTGATGGATTATTCAGGACAACAGAAATCTGATGCTGAAACCATATGGCAAAGCCTGCTGGATACCAGCTTTACAATGAAACCTGCTTTAGTGCTTAATCACTATACCAAGGAAAACGAGATTTTTGTTCAGGATTTGAAACATACAATATATCTCATTAATCCTTCAGGGAGGATTTTATGGAAGAAAGCACTGGATGAAGAGATAATCAGTGACATTTACCAGGTTGATTGCTATAAAAACGGCAAACTACAGTTGCTTTTTAATACTCCGACAAGACTGTTCTTGCTGGACAGAAACGGAAATTATGTAGATCGTTTTCCTGTAAAATTACCATCTGAAGCAACTACCGGTCTGGGCCTGGCAGATTATGATAACAGCAGGGATTACAGGATTTTTATTCCGGTTAAGGATCGAAGAATACTGCTGTATGCTGTGGACGGAAACCGGGTAAAAGGATGGGATTTCGGCAAAACAGACCATGCTGTGAATCGTCCTGTTCAGCACATCCGGTTTGGCCGGAAGGATTATATACTATGTGCAGATAAAAACCGTGTTTATATCCTTGATCGCCAGGGAAGGGAACGGGTGACTCTACCGGATCAGTTCAGTAAAAATGAAAATGTGGATTTCTATCCACTTAGTTCAGGTCCGGGCGGTTCTGATGTTATTTTAACCGGTGATACAGATGGTAATCTTATTACAGTTATGTTGTCCGGAGTGGTGAGTAAACGTAAACTGCCTTTAAAGACAAAGGATTATCAAATGGCTATTGAGAATATTGATGGAACAGGTAGTGTTGAAGTGATCACCATTGAAGGAAAATCAATGAAAGTTTTCGACTACATGGGGAACCTGCTGTTTGAGCGCGTTTTTCCGGATGATATTACTGATAGTCCTTATATTTACCGGTTTTCGGCAAGGGATTATAAAATTGGCGTAGTAGACAGGGCGCAGCAGAGTATATATTTATTCAATAATGACGGTTCTGAAAAAAGTGGTTTCCCATTAACCGGAAATACACCATTTTCCATAGGTTTTCTGAAATCCACTTCCGGTAGTTTTAATCTGATTGTTGGCGGAAGGGATAACTATCTTTACAATTACATTGTGAAATAGGCCGTTAATATATTTCATTTAATGCCGTGTTCCCAATTGCATTTATGGGAATTTATGCGTACTTTTCACTTGTAAAATCCCATGATGATGAAAAAGAAACTGAACAAAATCTTTAGTAATACCCTGAGATATAACTGGAGCCTAAATGCTTTTTCTGACTATGAAGGTTCAACCTATACCTATAGTGATGTTGCAAAACATATGGCGCTGTTCCATAAGGTGTTTGAGGAAGCCGGCATAAAACCGGGTGATAAAATTGTTTTGCTGGGACGTAATACGGCAAACTGGGCAATATCATATATTACCATTGTTTCATATGGTGCGGTGGTTGTTCCTATATTACCGGATTTTAAACCCGATGATGTACACTACATTGTCAATCATTCAGAGGCCGTGTTACTGATTGCTTCAGATGCACTGGCCAAACCGTTGGATACAGCTCAGATGAAAACACTGAAAACGACATTTTCTCTGGATTCTTTTGAAGTGACATGGGAACGACGCGGGAAAAAAGTTGAACGCCTGCTGGCAGAGAAAAGAACGGCTAATGAAGGGGAAGATGTTACACAACGCAATATTAAGCTTGATGAATTTCCGGTAAATGATCTGGCTGTTTTATCCTATACATCAGGAACAACAGGGTTTTCCAAAGGTGTAATGATAAGTAGAAACAGTTTGGTTTCAAACATCATCTTTGCACAGGAACATATGCCACTGGAAGCGGGAAACAGGATATGTTCCTTTTTACCCATGGCCCATATTTACGGTCAGCTATTTGAATTCCTTTTTCCGTTCAGTCTGGGCTGCCATACCACATTTATCGACAGAATGCCTTCACCGCAAATGGTAACAAAAGCGTTTGGTGAGATTAAACCGCACCTTATTCTTTCTGTTCCCCTGGTACTGGAAAAGGTCTATAAAAAACGGATTGCTCCTGCTCTTGAAAAGGGTGCCGTTAAGTTTATGCTCAAAGTACCCGGACTTAATAAAGTGGTGTATAATAAAGTCAAGAAACAGCTGACTGAGAGTTTTGGTGGGAATTTTTATGAGATTGTTATCGGTGGAGCTCCGATGAATCGGGAGATTGAAGATTTCTTACGCCGCATTAAATTTCGTTTCACCATTGGCTATGGTATGACGGAGTGTGGACCATTAATCAGTTATGATGCCTGGGACAGCACACAGCCTTATTCAGCAGGACGTGTTGTTGATCGGATGCAGGTTAAAATCGATTCAGATGATCCGTATAATATAGTAGGGGAAATTCTTACCAAAGGAGAAAACGTAATGTTGGGGTATTACAAGGATGAGAAAAGTACAAAAGCTGCTATTGACAATGAAGGATGGCTGCATACCGGCGATCTGGGCGTAATTGATAGAAACGATTATGTTTATATCAGGGGCAGAAGCAAGAATATGATTCTGGGCGCCAACGGCAAAAATATTTATCCTGAAGAAATTGAAAACAGGATAAACAACATGCCTCTGGTTCTGGAAAGCCTGGTGGTAGAGCGTAAAAACCAGTTGGTAGCTCTCGTATTTCCTGATCCGGATGTGCTTAAAAATGAAGGGATTACTGCAGATGCTCTTCCCGGAAAAATGGAGGAGATGCGTAAGGAGGTCAATAAATCATTGCCCAAATACGAACAGCTGCAAAAAGTTGAAATTCAAAAGGAAGAATTCGAAAAGACGCCCAAAAGAAGCATAAAACGGTTTATGTACAATTAAACTCTTACTCACCGGGTGAATATTTCCGATAGTGCAAGATTCACCCGGTGAATATAGATACATGTTGCCATGCACTATCAAAACATATTATAGCCAGTGTTTTGTTTTTAACTTTTGTAAATCAAATTCATCTCTGATAATTCTTGTCCAATTTGATGAATCCCGCTTAATATTTTATCAGTTTGGGTTTCAGATGGTTTTTTATGTCCCTGTACATACTGGGATAATAAAGTTGGGTTCATTCCAATTTTTTCTGCAAGAAATTTTGAATTCAACACTTTGTAATATTGGAAGAATTGTGCAAAATCAATCTCAAACTTTAAATTTTCATGTGTAATAATAAATTCATCCTCAAAATATAGCTGAGTTGCTTCGAGTACATTATTTATAAGTTCGGGGATAGTTCTGCCTGTCGTAGATATTGAATATTCATCTGAATAAGCTGAAAAACCAGTCTTTGTTTTTTCAACTATTATTTTAATTTTTTTCTTATAGTTCTTCATAATTCTTGTTTTTAAAGTGTTATTCCGGCATCTCTCAAAATTTTTTTCTCAAGTCCTTTACCAACTTCCTGGCTTCCATGATTTGGGAAAATTATTATTCCTTCTTTCCGGTCATGTTTTAATTTAACATGCGATCCTTTTGTGAAATTGGATACCAACCATCTTTTTTCAATAGTCGGAATAGTTCAGAACATTTCATGTATTTGTTTCTTAACTAAGTTCAAAGGTAAATAATAATTTACTTTTTAACAAGAGAATATTTTCGGTATTTGCATGATTCACCCGGTGACTAGCGAAAGAATTAATTGTCTTCTTCAAGTTGCCTGAATCCTTCACCCAGAATTTCTCTTGTATCAATTACGGTGACAAAAGCTGTTTTATCAATCTGGTTGATCCAGTTCTTAAGGATGGTAAGTTCACGGCGGGAAACAACCACAAATATTACGTTCTTTTCCTTGCCGGTATACATGCCTTCACCTTTCAGAAAGGTGCCACCTCGTTCAAGTCCGTTAATGATTTTATCCTTAATTTCTTCGTGTTTTTCCGATACTATCATCAGGGCATTATCATAGCTGATACCTTTAAGGACGATATCAATAACCTGTCCGGTTATGTATATCACCAGCCATGAATAAAGGGGGATTTTCCAGTCTTTGAATACCAGTAAACCAACAAGTACGATGGTGGAGTCAATAATTATCAGCAGCTGGCCAACAGGGAGATTAGAGAATTTTGCAAAGATCATAGCCACAATATCCGAGCCTCCTGATGTCGCTCTGGACCTGAAGATTAATCCTAGTCCAACACCAAGAAGTATGGCTCCGAAAATTGATGCTAGTAATAGATCATCAGCCAATTTTAATGGATCGTTTTCGCCTATAAAATAGGTTAGTCCATCCATAAATGCTGAAGTCAGCACCATGCCCAAAACAGTCTTAATTCCAAATTTGGGCCCCAGAATACGAATGCCGATGAGTGTAAGCGGTATGTTGAGTGCGAGTCCAAAGGTACCAATAGGAACGGCAGGTATCAGATGGTGAACAACAATACCAATACCGAATACGCCACCGGGTACAATATTGTATGGATTGATAAAAAATACAAAACCGGCTGCCAGTATGAATGCACCCAGTACGATCATGCCATATTCTAAAATGCGTTTTTTAAGCGATACTTTGGTTTTCATGCCAATTCTGTTTTAAATTCAGGCTATTCTGCCGCAAAAATCCATTATCCTGTGAGAGTTAAAAATGATAATTATCATTCGCTGAACTGCTTTATAATCACTTTGTTTGGAATTGATAAAATGTTTAACGCTTAACGGGAGTTGATAAATTTTGTTTAAATTTATGCAAAAGCTCAGAAATGAAAAAAGACAAACTGAATATATGTGGTTATCAGGGTGAAATTGTATGGGAAGATTCTGAAGCCAATCTTAGACAAAACAAGCAGCTTATTGAAAATATGGAAGTCAGGCCCGATATATTTATCTTTCCTGAGACCTTTTCTTCCGGCTTTTCAAATAATGTGGAATCCATAGCAGAAACTATGACAGGTCCGACGGTTAGTGCGTTAAAAGAGTTGAGTGCCAGATACGAAATGGCCATAGGTGGATCCATGGTGATCCGTGACCATGGGAAATTTTATAACCGCTTCTTGTTTATTCATCCTGATGGAACGGTGGATTTTTATGACAAGCGACATCTGTTTACAATGAGTGGTGAACACGAAGCCTATTCAAAAGGAGTGGAGCGAAAAATCGTTTTATTCAGAGGGTGGCGTATTTTACTCCAGGTTTGTTATGATTTACGCTTTCCGGTATGGAGCCGGAACCAGAATGATTATGAATTGATTATTTATACAGCCAACTGGCCGAAACAACGCCAATATGTTTGGGATATTTTATTAAAGGCCCGGGCCATAGAAAACCAAACTTATGTTTTCGGTCTGAATCGCACCGGATCAGATGCGAACAATATTGGATATGTTGGTGGTTCTGTTTTTGTTGACCCCAAAGGCCAGGTAATGAATACACCACATGGTGAGACCGCAAGCATTAATATGGAGCTGTCGATGACTGAGTTGCTGGAATTCAGACGAAAGTTTCCGGTATTAAATGATAAGGATAAATTTACCCTGAAAACTTAATCTGCCGTCAAAGGGTTTTCCTGAAACTGAATAAAAACTCCAGTCCGCCATCAGCTCTGTTTTTAACGGTGATCTCACCACCAAGGAGACTGACTGCGTTTTTTACAATAGCGAGCCCGAGACCTGTACCTCCCATTTTTCTGGATCGCCCGGAATCAACACGATAAAAGCGCTCGAAAAGTCTGGATAGATGTTCCTCCTTTACACCGCTTCCGGTATCGTAAAACCTGAAATAATAAAACCGTTCATCCTGTCTGTAACAACTTGCCATCAGCGATATGTTTTCCCCGGCATATGTAATGGCATTGTCCACAAGGTTTCTGAAGATTGAATACACCAAAGACTGATTTCCGTTCATGACCATATCGTCATTAATATCTACCGTATGCCTGATGTTTTTTTCTTCCAACTTAAGGTGAACGTCCAGAAATACGTTGGTGACGACTTCCCTGAGGTTTATTTTCTCCCGTTCAAAGACAGAGCTCGCTTCTTCAATTTTGTTCAGAAACGAAATATCGTTTATCAGATCAGTTAGCCTTTGTGTTTGTGCGTAAGAGCGTTCAATGAAAAAGCGCTGTTTCTCTTTGTCCAGGTTTTCGTTAAGGACAATCGTTTCCAGGTAGCCGCGTATGGAGCTAACCGGTGTTTTCAGTTCATGCGCAATGTTGCTGGTTAACTCCCGTTTCAGTATCTTTTCACGCTCGCGCATGGTAATATCTGTAATGGAAATTTCAAAGCTTTTATCCTGAAAAATTATACAGTAAACCTGAAAGTACCGTCCGTTTTTCGTGATGTTCATCTCTTCACGAACAGAACCGTTCAGCATTTTTTTATCTTTCGATAACTCAAAATCAATAAAATCGCTTATTGGTTTGAACTCCTTCAGTCCGAATACCTCATCAGACCACACAATCTGTTGATCAGCAATGACATTTGCAAACTGAATAAAATGGTTGTTAGCCAGAATCTCTTTTTTATATTTTGAAAAAATAGCCAGACCTTCCTGTGAGGTATGGAGGTGCTTTATCAGTTTTTCTTTTTCATTTGAAAGGGCATTCTGTGTCTTCTTCAGGCTTTTGTATATATTGACGATCTCGCGTCCAATGGTTCCCAGTTCGTTATTTGGAAACTGTACCTGAACATCGATCGGTTCATTATTCGCCGCTTTTTTTGCAAACAACTCCAGTTTGGAGATGGCTTTACCCATACGGTCTGCCACATAAATTAAAGAGACAGATGAAATAAAGAATAAGATGATGATAAAGAATATGAAGACATTATCAGCCCTCAGCAGTTTTTTGACCTCAATATTATATGGAAGTGCGGTTCTTACAATATATTCAGGATATTTGTAGGCGTAATAATAATAATCTCTTTTGGTTGAGTTTGAAAATCTGATACGGCTGCCGCTGGTACCTGTATGCAGTGCTTCCTGTACTTCGGGCCGGTATAAATGATTTTCAAGGTCTTCATAATCTTCAACAAAAGAGTCGTAAATGACGACGCCATCAAATTTTATAATCGTAATCCTTAAATTGGAATCAGGGAAATAAGATATGATGCTTCCTGAACCTGTAATAGAGTCAGGATTGGCCCTCAGATAGTTGTGCACCATCTGATTGTAAGTAAATAATGTCGTTTCAAGTGTTTCGGTTTTTGATTGCTTTTCGCGTTCAAATTGAAAAACACCGACAGCCACAGAAAATATAGCGAAAATGACAAAAAAGTAAAAAAACAGCTTTCTGTTGTAGCTGTTCAGAATTCGAAACTTCATTATTGTTGTTGCTATGCAGTATTAATTTATTTCAAAACAATAGCCGTACCCCAGCCTGGTGACGATGTTTTTACCGTATTCCCCGATTTTTTTTCTTAGCCGGGTGATGTTTACATCAATGGTCCGGTCCAGAACATACGATTCATTTTTCCATACTCTGTTCAGAATCTCGTCACGCGAGAAAACCCTTCCCTGGTTTTCCAGAAACAGCTTCAGTATTTCAAATTCCTTTTTAGTGAGTTTTACGGCATCGCCGTCCAGCTTGACCTTCTTTTCATTTATATTCATTTCCAGCCCTTCGTAAACAACCACTTCCTCAGGTGCTTCTTCAGCTTCTTTTACGCGGCGAAGAACGGCTTTTACCCTTGCTACAACTTCCTTAATGGAAAAGGGTTTCGAGATGTAATCATCGGCTCCGAGAGTAAAACCGGTTAGTGTATCGTTTTCTGAGTCTTTAGCAGTAAGAAAAATAATTGGAACTTTTTTCGTCTTAGGATCTTTTCGCAATATACTGGCCATTTTAAAGCCTGATATATTACCCATCATCACATCGAGTAAAATGAGGTCGAAACCGGCAATTTCTTTGTCCAGGGCTTCTTCGGCGGAAAATGCAGTCTCAACATAAAAACCTTCACTTTCCAGGTTAAATTGTAAGATTTCACATAAATCTTCTTCGTCGTCAACGACAAGTATTTTATAATCCTCCATATCAACACTTGTTAATGTACAAATATAATTAAATTTAAGAAGACATCCCCCGCAGGGGATGTCCTGATTGCTACGCTGTAGCAATCCAGCAACTTAAAACAACAATGAAGAGAACAGTTAAACAAGCTCCTGCTTTCAGGAGCACTGTTTAACCTTTCATCTTTTAAATTATTCTTTGATCCATCCTGCTGTCCAGTCAGATCCGGCACCTATTTTATCGTCTGAAGTGAACCAGTTGTCTAATGTTGCAGCATCTTTGCCACCGGTGTAGGTAGTTGTCATGTCAACACCCGTGGTTAAGTCCATCAGATGGATATTAGCTGAGTTTTCAAAATAATGATCTGCTAAATTGGCTGGTTTTTCATGTACGCCAATTACATTACCATTTTCATCTACATCCTCTGAAGCAGAATATTTAATGGCTACATCAGTTACATTATTATTTACATATCCGTAGTCAACCATCAGTGAACCATCTACAACATTTAATAATGTCTGATCGTGTTCTACGTGAATACTTCGTTTATCAAAGTTGGTTACGATAAAGTTGTAGATCTGACCTTTGGTTCCTTCACGCAGTTTCATGCCGTAACCGCTGTTTGTGTTGTCACCAATAAGTGTAACCTGTGAAAACATTGGGTTTGCATAAGGCGTAGCTGTGTTGTTTGATCCAAGGTTATCACCTTCAAAACCACGGTCACCATCAGGAGTCTGTACTGCAATCAGGTACTGGCCTTTTCCTCTCCAACCTTCAGTCCAGTCAAAACTGTCATCCTGAGCACCGTAAACATACACATGTTTGATCCCAACTGTTCCGCCAAAAAATTCGATACCATCATCCGCACCTACATAAATCTGAACATGATCAACGGTAGTACCGCTACCAACACCATAGAATGAAATACCATTGGCTTCATGTTCTGCATCCAGAATTGTACCGGAATATTCAACGCGAACATATTTTAGTGTTCCTGAATTATCCGTATCCAGATTGCCTCCATAAGTGGCATTTCCGATTTCGGAGAGTCCGGTTGCACCTGAATTAATGCTTGCCTTACCACAGATGTGAAGACCACCCCATGCTCCTGCTTCATGCAGGTTGGAGGTAAATACAATTGGCTCGCTTTCTGTTCCTTCAGCAATAATTTTACCACCCTGTTTAACTAAAAGGTATGATAAATCGGATGCATTTGCCACAATGGTTACACCTTTCTTGATTGTCAGGGTAACTCCATCTTCAACTGTGACAGCACCATCAAGGTTTACATCAGTTGAAATGGTCCGGTCTTCTGTAATTGATCCGGTTAAATCGGTTGAGGTAGTTTCACCTTTGTTATCATCCGGATTACACGAAACGAAGATAAGGCTGAATCCAAAAAGGATTGCATACAAGTAGTTTAAAGTTTGTTTTTTCATTTTTAGATAAGTTTGATTATACATTTGTTTAAAATTTATACGATATTCCTATGCCTGCAGTTATACCTTTTTTATATCTGTATACTACAGTTTGTCCGGTTTTTACATCCGGTTGTGACAGGTCTGAATAAATATCCTGCTTATATTCTGTTGTCGAATTGAGAATATTTTTGACCGTCAGATTAATTTCAAGTTTCTGATTTATGGTGTTCTTTAAAACAAAATCCAATGCATTAAAAGGTAGTTCATACTGGTTCCCGATTCCATCCGATGCTACAGCATACAGTCGTTCTCCAAAGGAATTAAATACAACTCCGACGTACGAAATGTTGCTTTTGTTTTTCCCGTATCTCAGGTTGTAACCCAGGTCGGCATTGATAATATAGGGTGATGCACCCTGCAGCGGACGTTCTTTGTTAAGCTCATCAAAACTATCCGGAATTTTGATGTTGGTATAAATGTACGCTGCATTCAATCCTGCAAATACATTGTTAAAACGTTTTTTTAATTCAAACTCCGCACCGGCTGCAGTCGCATTTTCAGGCGTACTTACAAAGGTTTTGATAAAATCTGTTCCTCCGGTTGAAGCGAGTTTTTGTTCGATTGGTTGAATAATATTTTTATAGTAAGCACTAATGGAGATCAACTCGTTTCGCTTTGGGAAAATTTCATATTTAATATCGATGTTATTACTGTATGAGTTTTCAAGATACCCATAAGCCGTAGGGTTATCTTTTGTTCCCGGATTGCCAACTGTTAACCTCTCTCCAAGTTCAGGAATCATCTGAGCCGGCGATTTTTCATAAAAGCTTGGCCTTGTGACCGTACGGCTCACTGCCAGACGGAGGTTGGATTTGTCATTGACGCTGTATTTCAGGTTTACCACCGGAAACAAATCAAGATTATCGAATGAATAGGATGTTTCGTTATTGTTGATCTTATTGGTATTTGAAATAATCTCCATGGAAGAATATTCAGTTCTTAAACCGGCATTCAGGGTCAATCGGTTCAGGTTATACACAAAATCCACAAAGCCTGAATAGATATACAAATTCCCGTCATAACCCATTCCATCATTTGTATTTGACTTTACTCTGTCGAATATTTGCGAGCCGAAATAAGCATCAGGATTTGAAATGTCTACTGCATAATTTTCGAGATTCGCCTGGTTAAAAAGGTATCCGAACATGTAGGAGTTATAGGTTTGATTTTTTAGACGATAGTAAGCGCCAACAGCTATGTTTCCTTTTTCGTCATCCAATGCATAATCTAAACTGGCAGTGGCGTTGTATTCCATGGAATTTTGCTGAATGATTACTCTTTTTGTATCGTTACCGTTATTCAGTGCAAAATAGGTCCAGGCCAGATCAGGATTCTGTTGGTAGACAATCTCCCTGCGATCCGGAATATCATACATTACATCCATCACGCTACCGTTCCAGTTGAAAACCAATTTGTCGTTCACCTTATGCTTCCCTTTGATCTGGTTGCTTAACAGACGGTATTTTATGTATTCAGCATTCCGGATCAATGCAGTATCTTCTTCACCCCAGTCGGGAGATAAGCCTTTTTTCTGTTTAAACCCGTCTTCTCCGTTATTCAGATAGACCATATTATAGGTGATGCTGTGTCTGTCGCTGTTTACAAATGATAAACTGAGAAGGGACGTGAAATAAGTGTTGTATGAATAAATCTGACTGACATAATTTCCATCAATATTGCCTTGTTTGTTCGAAATATTAAGATCAATCACATCCGGGCTGTATTCATATTCGTTGTCAAACGATACGCTGGCCAGAACACCGATTTTACTTGCGCCGTTCAGATCGAACAGTTTTCCGCCTTTTATGGAAAAACTACTGTTTGGATTGGCGTTATTGGTCGTAAAACCGAAGGAAGCAGGGTGGAAATCCTCACCGATATTCATGATCCGATTTACCTGAAGATAATTTGTCGGCGTGAGTTTTCGTCGTGCATTCACATCAAAACCGAAGTATTTATTGCCTTCGGACTGTATCATGTAAAATGGTTTACCGGTACTGTTGGAGTTATATTTTCCACCAATGCTGACTGAAAGAAAAGGCTCAGTCGGATAATCCTTGGTTTCAATATTAATGAGTGCGCCTGTGTAATCGGCGTAGTTTTTGGCATTAAACACCTTGTTGACTTCAAGTAACTTTACGATATCCGCCTGAAACATGTCAAGCTTTACAACTTTTTTTGTCGGATCCGGTGACGTTATTGGAAGGCCGTTGAGTTCAGCGCTGTTGTAACGGTCGCCAAGACCTCTGACGAACAGCTGCTTAGATCCCATCATGGAGACTCCTGTGACCTTTTTAACGCCTGCCGCTACATCCGATACTGCCTTACGGGACATTTCTTTGGCTCCGATAGCTTCCACAGCAACAACCGCTTTTTTCTGTTCCAGCATCAGCATGTTCTCAGATTCGCGATTGGCTTTTCCTGCAACTTCGACTTCCTGAAGTTTTTGACCTTCTCCGGATTTGAGAGTTGTATTAACTTCTATGGCTGTTTCACCGTCTGCTGTAATCTCTTTTGATACTTTATCGTAACCAATAAAACTGATGGATATGGTATAGGTGCCGGGTTCAACTTTCAATTCGTAGTAACCATCTAAATTTGTTGTTGTTCCAATTGTTGTTCCTTCCAGATAAACATTCGCAAATGGTAGTGGTACTTCTTTATCTCCCTGTACTTCCTTAACAATTCCCTTCACAACTGTTTGTGCACTTATTGAAAATGATAAAATAAGCAGTGCAAAAACAAGGGTTAAATTTCTCTTCATTATAAAATTTGTTGTTGTTTATAAATTACGTTGCAAGTTTAGGTGTGCTTTGTTA
Source organism: Quyinboa sediminis (assembly GCF_042219855.1). Taxonomy (NCBI): domain Bacteria; kingdom Pseudomonadati; phylum Bacteroidota; class Bacteroidia; order Bacteroidales; family Quyinboaceae; genus Quyinboa; species Quyinboa sediminis. The sequence continues at coordinate 228,899 of NZ_JBHJHP010000003.1, forward strand.
CAGTGAAACTAAGCATCAGTTACAACAGAGAGAAATATATGTTTCAGAAATATTACAAAATAACGGGTAGCCGATTTAGTAATGAATGAGGTCTAAGTCGTTGATGTATAGTTGTTAATGGGTTTTTGTTTTGGTTTTGTAACAGTTCTGAAGTACAATTTTCTAAAGAAAAACAGCCAGTAATGTTTTTATTCCTGTGATTTTAAAAGCGCATTTCCAATAATAAAATCGAAAGGAGTGGTAAGTTTTATGTTTTCACGGTTACCTTCTATCAGATAAATTTTATATCCTGCACGCTCAACTACGGATGCATCATCAGTGAATTCAGGTATATAGGGTTTGGAATAGGCTTCTTTAATTATTTTGGTTTTAAAAACCTGGGGTGTCTGCACCACTTTCAGATGATCGCGGTTTACAGCATAATTTGTGTTTTGATCCGAAAATCTGAGTGATTCTTCCATGTCACGGATAGGAATAACAGCTCCTACATTCGCTGCTTTTTGATATGCATGTTTGATGGTATCCAATGATACAAATGGTCGAACACCATCGTGAATTCCAACAATGCCATCTTCGGTAATGAGATTAAGACCGTTCCTTACCGATTCAAAACGTACCGGACCACCATTGGTAATTTTTACATTTGCCGTATATTTATAAGTGGTGCATAGGGAGTGCCAGTAATCAATTTGGTTCTCAGGCAGGACAAGAATTACAGTAATATCCGGATCAAACTTTAAAAACTGATCAATAGTATGCATCAGAACCGGTTTTCCATGCAGAACCATAAATTGTTTTGGAACGGATGATTGCATCCGTTTACCGCTGCCCCCTGCTACTATGATGACGTGGTTTTTCAAATTTATTTGGTATATAAGTAGCGTTTGATACTCTTCTTTGGTGTTTTTTCAAATTCTGAAGGGAACAGCGTAATTTTAGATATATTCATGTAACCCGGCAATATTTCATTCAGCAGTTTCCTATGACCCTGAATGGCATCTTCAACCTCCTGAATAGTCATACCTGCTGCATCTGTAGCTTCAAAGTCAGGATACACCAAAGCCTCCAGTTTACCATTGCTGTCTTTTACAAGGCTTTCCATTACATAAGGCATATTATTGATTACAGCTTCAATTTCTTCAGGATAAATATTCTGTCCACTTGGCCCCAGTATCATGTTTTTACTCCGGCCTTTGATGTAGATAAAATTCTCCTCATCTATCACGCCCAGGTCTCCCGTTTTGAGCCAACCATCATCTGTAAATACTTCTTTGGTTGCCTGTGGGTTTTTGTAATATCCTACCATCACATTTTTCCCCCTGACCAGAATCTCACCAGGAATCCTGCGTGGATCCTCAGAATCAACTTTTACTTCCATTCCGGGGACAACTCTTCCCGCAGCTTCCGGTTTATGATTCTGCCAGTTCCTGTAACTGATCAGCGGACCGCATTCTGTCATCCCATATCCAACAGAGAATTTAAAACCGATGCGTTTCAGAAATTTCTCCACATCTTTATTAAAGGCAGCACCACCAATTACCACATCATTAAATTCTCCTCCAAATACAGAGGTCAGTTTATCATTTATTTTTTTGAATATTGATTTATTAACCAGCGGTACTTTCATGATGAGTTTCATGGTGGACTTATCTATTGCCGGCAGGATGTTCTTTTTATAAATCTTTTCAATAATCAACGGAACAGCCAGAATCATGTTGGGCTTTATTTCCCTGAAAGCTTTCGTCACCACCTGTGGTGAAGGTGTTCTGGTGAGAAAGGTGATGTGGCAACCATATATGAAGGGTGTCAGAAATTCGAATAAACAACCGTAGGCATGAGCCAGAGGTAAAAACGAAACAATACGGTCTCCCTCATGAAGGTTTATTTCATCGTCAAAAACAATTCGGGCATTATTCCATAAACTTCGGTTGGGCAGAACAACTCCCTTGGAAAAACCGGATGTTCCGGATGTGTAGGAAATAACGGCAATATCATCGAGTGATGCTTCGGGAAGTTTGAAGCTTTCCCGGGTCGCATCGACTTGAATTTCATCTAATGTTTCCAGTGCTTTTCGTACTGTACATTTTTCATTCTCATGCACAATATGGAAATCACTTAAGGAAACGATGCCTTTAAGATGAGGCATTTTTGTTTCATCTATTTTTTCAAAAATATTATCTGAGATAAAAAGAATCAGGGAATCAGAATGCGTAACGATATGATGGATATCACTGGTTTTGAAATCCGGTAAAATTGGTACGATGACTGCACCATAGCTGACAGCAGCAAGATATACCACACCCCAGTTTGCCTGATTTCTACCTACAAGGGAGATTTTGTCATTTTTTTTGAGTCCGCATTTTTCAAACACTTTGTGGAGCTTCAGGATTTTAGTCCCAACTTCACTGTATGTTAATGTCTGGCCTTCATAGTCAGAAAATGCCGGTGAATTCCAGTATTTCTTAATGGCATTTTCAATAAGTGTGATAAACGTTTCAGTATGTCCCATGACCAATCAGTTTCAATTCACAAATGTGTGTATTTTAAAACAAATTTGAAAATTATTAAAGCTGCTAAAGAGCTATTTTTTACTTTACCATCCCTTGCTGTGCTCTGGTTTAAGAAATCCCGCTACAGCAACACCAACAGCATAAAAAGGATAAAGTATTGAGAGGGGAATAAGCAGCCATAATAGTGATAGTTCTGATTTCTTAAGAAGTGGTAGAATAACAAGGGTGTCAGACAGAATTTTGATAGAAAAAAGGATCAGAAAGACTGATGCTAAACTGTTTGCGAAAAAAGAAGCTGTAAATGTCGCCGGGATTAACAGATTCATTAACATCACCAGCAGTCCTGTTACTAATATCATAAAATCGTTGTATCCTTTGGCCTTTTCACTCCAGCGTATCCTCTGTTGCAGAAATTTGTTAAATGGTTCTGTTTTAATCCGGACTACAGAATGGTTTATGCATATTTTTTTTCTTTCCGATTTAAAATGGTGTAATAAAAACATGTCATCACCGGAACGGTAATTCAGATTTAAGGCTTTCCTGATGTCACTCACAGCGCTTCTTCTGAAAGAGAGGTTCGCTGCACTGCACATAACAGGTAGATTTAATGTACCCAGACCAACCGTGACTGCCTGGATAGATTTGTATTCAAGAACCTGTAAATGATGCCATATTTTATGTTTTAGCGGAAGCATTTCCACTGGACCTATAAGCATATCTGTTTCTGGATCGTACTGCCGGATGTGCGATTGAATCCAGTCAGAGCTAATAATCGTATCCGCATCGGTTAACAGAATTACCTCACCTCGGGAAGCATTAAAACCGGTTATCAGTGCAGATTTTTTACCAGAACCTGAGTTTTCAAGCAGGTGAATATCCGGAGATTTTTGCTGATACTGCATGATAATCCTCACACTGTTATCTGAGGAGTGATCGTTGATAAAGTATATAGAGATTTTATTGCTTGCATCTTTTTGATCCAAAAGTGAATCAAGCAGCTCCGGAAGATTTTCGGCTTCATCCTTAAAAGGGATCAGAATGTCAACAGAAATATCAGATCTTTTTTCAGCCTGGGGTTTATGTTTTAATATTAAGCCCAGAAAAACAAGCAGCGTAAACAGTACATAAGCTGCCGGAATAAGCCAGAATAGAATCATGGTTAAAACGCAGCCAGTAATAAACCAATATCTTTAGATGGGATATTATACAGCTGTCCGATGTAATGATTGGTGAGTATTCCCTGGTAAATGTAGACCCCGTTGCAGAATCCGTTGTCCGATTTAATGTGTTCCATTATGCCACCGCGTTCACCCATATCCAGTAATATCGGGCTTATAACATTGCTGAATGCGATGGATGCCGTTCTGGGAACCAGTACCGACAAGCCGGGGAGGCAAATATGTTTGACGCCGTGATCTTCGAACATCGGACTTTTGAGCGTTGTACATTTTGAGGTTTCAAAACAACCACCCTGATCCACACTCAGGTCTACAATAACAGTCCCCGGTTTCATTAACCGAATTAGTTCTTCAGTAACCATAAAACGCCTTGAACCATATAGGAACCGTAATGTGCCAATGACAACATCGGCGGATTTAAGTGACTTGGAAAGCACACTTGGATGCAGATTGGATGTAAAAATACGTTGTCCGAGATTGTGTTCCAGTTCCCGTAATTTTGCAATGGAGTAATCGAATACTTTTACTACGGCGCCCATGCCTAGTGCTGTTTTAGCTGCAAAGGTACCTGCTGTACCGGCACCAAGAATAACAACTTCTGTCGGAGAAATACCTGTTACACCACCCAGGAGTACACCCTTCCCACCATGAATAGTGCTAAGATGCTGGGATGCCAGTGTGATGGACAGGTTTCCTTCAATTTCGCTCAGTGAGCGTACGATTGGAAATGCCCCGTTTTCGTCCAGAAGAAGATCCAGTGCGATGGCGGTCAGCTTTTTATCCATGATTCGTTTAACCATGGTTATATCCATGCCCAAAAGATTGAGGGTGGAGAAGAGTATGCCACGCTCTTTCATCATCCCGATTTCATCTTCAGTCGGCAGGGTTACTTTTATGACAATATCTTTTGTAAATACTTCGCTTCGTGTTTCTGTGATGAACGCACCTACTTCGCTGAAGTCCGTGTCTTTAAAGTTGGCAGCTTTACCTGCACCGGACTCAATAAATACTTCATGTCCGTTGTCAACCAGTAATCCTATGCCCTGAGGGGTAAGCGGGATACGGGTTTCAGTATTATGATTCTCTTTGGGAATTCCTATGGAAAACCGTTTGTTGTTATCTTTAATATCAAGCAGCTGCTCCTGTGGATACAGGGCTTCCCTTCCAATGCCGTAAAAGTTTTTTGGTGGTAGATTACTCTCTTTCATAACACTTAAGCTTATCCCTTTCTTCTAATATCTTCAAATTTAAAAAAAACAATGTAATAACCTTCTATGTTGTAATCCAAAACTAGGTTTAATACCTGTATTATACAATATTTGGTTATTTTTGTTTAAAACTTAATATATGGCAAGTATTCTGGTAATTGATGATGAAAGAAGCATCAGGAACTCCCTTAAAGATATTATTGAATATGAAAATCACGCCGTTGATGTAGCTGAGAATGGTGTTGAAGGTTTAAAGCTGGTACAGGCCGGCACTTACGATATTATCTTTTGTGACATCAAAATGCCTGAGATAGATGGTATGGAAGTTCTTGAAAAGATTAAGGCTCAGAATGAGGAACAACAGGTGGTGATGATTTCAGGCCATGGCGACATCGATACGGCTGTGGAAGCAATAAAAAAAGGAGCATTTGATTTTATTCAAAAACCGATTGATTTAAACCGTTTACTTGTTACCATAAAAAATGCACTGGAGAGAAATACGCTGGTTACCGAGACAAAAGCTTTAAAGAAAAAGCTTTCCGGTTCAATGAAGATGGTGGGTGAATCGGACGAGATTAACCGTATTAAAGACATGATAAAACGGGTGGCTCCGTCAGACGCACGTGTTCTGATAACCGGAGAAAACGGGACGGGTAAGGAGGTCGTAGCCCGTTTGTTACATGAGAACAGTTTACGAAGTAAGGAACCATTTGTAGAGGTGAATTGTGCTGCTATTCCTTCAGAGCTAATAGAAAGTGAGTTGTTTGGTCATGAAAAAGGAGCTTTTACCTCAGCAATAAAACAGCGCAAAGGAAAATTTGAGCAGGCCGACGGCGGTACAATCTTCCTGGATGAAATTGGGGATATGAGTGCTTCAGCACAGGCAAAAGTGTTAAGGGCCTTACAGGAGAACGTGATTACCCGGGTTGGAAGTGATAAAAACATTAAGATAAATGTAAGGGTTATTGCGGCTACAAATAAAAACCTGAAGGAAGAGATTGAAAAGGGCAATTTCAGGGAAGATTTATATCATAGACTGAGTGTAATTATTATTCATGTTCCGGCTCTGAAAGAACGTAAGGAAGATATACCAATGTTAGTTGAGCATTTCAATCAGTTGTTGTCCCAGGAACTGGGCATTGCAACCAAAAAATTTGCGGATAGTGCTATAAGGGAGCTTCAAAACTTGCCCTGGACAGGAAATATTCGTGAACTCAGGAATGTAGTGGAAAGGGTTTTAATTTTATGTGATCTTGAAATTACAGATAAAGATATCAGAACCTATGCCATGCCATTGGAATAGGTAAAAGATATTATTATAATGCTATGCAAAAGGGGCGCTGATTTAATATCAGCGCCCCTTTTCGTATTTTTATTACATCAATTATTGGTTATCTACCAGTAGTGCAGGTAATTTATCTGCTTTTTTAAGTTTTGGAACATTCTTATTCAGCTTTTCATTTTCCTTGTATACAACAAGAGCCTGCCCGGCCTTAAGGTTCTTATCTTCCATATTGTTCCATTTCATAATATCATAAAGGGTACAATTACTGTTCATGGCTATCTGGTGAAAATACTCGCCTCGCTGAACAAAATGTATGGTTTTATATTTCCCTTCAATACCTCCGGCCTCAGCCCGTAAATCATTGTAGTCTTTGGCTTGCAGCTGATATGCATATATTTTGTCTTCATTCAGAATAAACGGTTTTACTGCTCTTTTAGGCAGGTTTATTTTTACTGCATTTTCATATACAGGAATATAGTCCTGTTTATAAACCGGATTAAGCATGCGTAAATCTGTTTCGTTTACGCCGATAACCTTGGATATTTGCTTGTACCATATGGACTGTTTTACTTCAACAGTTTCGACTTCATCATAGTTATATTCAAATTTCGATGATTTAATACCATGGTTGTCATGGAATGACGTAATATAGCATGCAGCTACAAATTTAGGGTAGTAATCTCTAGCTTCTGCTGAAAGATATTGTCTTATGTCCCAGTAATTTGTACTGCCGTCAGCTTTTTCAATCGCTTTTTCAATCATTCCGGGTCCGCAGTTGTAAGCGGTAATTGCCAATTGCCAGTCGTTAAATATCCGGTATAAATAAGACAGGAATTCACACGCTGCTTCGGTTGATTTTACAGGGTCCCTTCTTTCGTCCACATAAGAGTCAATATTAAGATGGAACATTCTGCTGGTGTGAAATAAAAACTGCCATAGTCCTGTTGCTCCCGACCTGGATACAGCGAAAGGATTTAATGCTGATTCCACAACTGAAAGGTTTTTTAGTTCCAGGGGAAGATTGTGTCTGGCAAGTACATCATCGAAAATCGGATAATAATATTCGCTTCTTCCTGCTATGATCGATAACATTTCCGGATTATCAAGAATATAAAAGTCGATATACTTTTTAACATCCCTGCTGTATTCCAGTTTTACAGGCGTGCGTTTATCCAGGTATTCAATATTTGCAGGGTATATCTGATCCCTGTTCTTTTCGAGTAAGGCCATAGCATTTACAGGACTGCTCTCGCTTCTGTTACCACTACCAAGCATGTCAAAACCTGGCTGTATGACCATGAATATGCTTAAAAATATTGTTGTAATTAATATTCTCATAAATTCTAAAGTAGATTATTTCATCCTGTAGGCCGTTACAATAATACGATGAGGAATTGGTTTGAGCAAAAAAAAAGCATTATTTTTTAATTGTAACTGTCACTTAATCAAAAAGTTAAATAAATGTGTTTTTTGTGATACCTCTGTATTTATTAATTATTATTTATTTGAAAACTTAACCTTTATTTGATACGTGTAAGTTAGTTTGATTGTATATTTGAAAAGTACCTGAAGCGAAATAATATGATGCATAAATTTCAAGAAACTACCGGAATATTAAAAATATTACTCCTTTCCGGATTCCTTATTTTAGTGGGATTTGGGAGTTTTTCGCAAAAAAAGGATCAAAACATGATCGAGGTTTTTGGTCAGCTGACCAGTGATTTGGGAACGTTAACAAATGCGGAAATAAAAATTAAGGAAGATGACTTTGACTGGCTTAATGTTAAGTTTAATAAACGTAGTGGAGAGTTTAATTTAGCATTACCTGTTGGACATACCTTTTTATTTCGTTTTACCCAGGATGGTACAATAGCTAAACAAATCTCATTTTCGACCCACACTCCTGAGGAATATCAAAATGTTGAGTTTGATCCTTTCTTCTTTATGGTTCATTTAGAAGACTATACAAATACCCCTGAAATTGATACATTGTTTTACCGGGAGCCTGTTGGTAAAATATTTTTCTCGGAGGAGTTTATCAAATTCGATTATGACAGGGATTACAATCTTTACGTGAAGAATAAAATAGCGCAGGTCAGGGAAGAGGTCCAGTTAAAGCAGCAGTTACTGGCTCAAAAAGCTGAGCAGAGGCGACTTGATTCAATTGCAAGGGCAAATCTGCTTGCTACGACTAAAACGCTCAGGGATACGCTGATTATGGATGAATTAACGGATTTGGATATTCCTGAGGATTCACTGGAACTTGCTGTGGTGGACGAGCCGGTGGATACTGTGGCAGAGGCTTTGTCCGGATCAACGGTTCAAACCATTCAGGATGATACAGTCCTGATAGCTTCGGTTGAACCTGACGAAATAGCCGGAAGTGAGTCAGAGGTGGTCGTCGAAATAAATGAAACACCTGAAAAGTCCGAAGAGACGGTTGTTGAGATATTACCGGAGAAGAATGCAGATGAAACACAACCAGAGAGATCAGAAAGGGTATCTGTTCAGGAGAGAACGGAAAGCAAACCGGAACCTGTCCCTGTTCCTATGGGAAAGTCAAATGGTAATGAGTATGAGTTTTTTGAATACGATAATGCACAGGTAACCAAGATATATGTGACCAGATCGAAGAAAACCATCATATTTTCTATGTATCAGTATAACAACGGAAGTACAAAGTATTATAAACAGCAACCCTTAACAAATGATTCTGTACAGATAAACAGGGATATTTTTACACGCTCAATAAGATAGGAGTACTAAATGACTCGATATTTGATTTTTATTTCTAAATTTACAGTGTGTTATGAATACACAGAATGTTTGTTGATGAATTTAGCGATCTCTTTATTTAGAATGTCAGATGAAGTTAATTGCGCAAAATCTACTATATGGGAGTTTCAGAATCTAAGTACGCAGGTAAGCTTATGTATGTAGCTGAGGATGATGAATATTCATTTATCCTGATTAAGGAGTTTCTTTCCGGCACCGGTTTTCAGATTGAGCATGCGGTAAATGGTGAAATACTCGTTAACCTGGTGAAGAAAAAAGTTCCGGATGTTATTTTGTTGGATATTAATATGCCACAGAAAAACGGGCTTAATGCCTTGAAGGAAATTCGCGCTATGGGTATTAAAGTGCCGGTTATAGCCGAGACCGCTTATGCCATGCCTGATGAACGTCAGCTGATATTGGATTCAGGATGTGACGAATATATTTCCAAACCTATCTATAAATCACAAATGATGAACCTGATTGATAAGGTTCTGCAAAAATAAACTGAAACATGTTCATAAAAAAGGTCCTGGACAGTTTTAGATATGCATTTCATGGGATCTTTTCATTATTTCGTAATGAACGCAATGCACAGATCCAGCTCATCGTGTTTCTGGTCGTCTGCAGCGCAGGTTTCTATTTCTTAATAACAACAACGGAATGGATGATTATCTGTTTATTCAGTGCCCTTGTGTTTGGACTTGAAGCTGTCAATACTTCCATTGAGGGCTTGTCCGATGTGCTTTCCCCCGGATATGATAAAAGGATTAAAAGGATTAAAGATATCGCTGCAGGTGCGGTTCTGATTGCTGCTCTTTTTGCAGTAATAGCCGGTGTGATTATTTTTCTGCCCTATATTTTGCGCTTGTTTAAATGATTCCTCAGGAGCCTGAGCCCGATTATAATAAAAAAACAGGCTGCCATTTCTGACAGCCTGCCTTTATAAGTTTCAAATAGAATATTTTAATACCTGTAATGATCCGGTTTATATGGTCCTTCAACCGGTACACCAAGGTAATCAGCCTGATCCTTTGAAAGTTTTGTCAGTTTAACACCGATTTTTTCCAGGTGCAGGCGCGCTACCTCTTCGTCAAGATGCTTCGGTAAACGGTATACATCCACTTCATAATTGTCTTTATTATCCCAAAGATCGATTTGTGCGAGTGTCTGGTTTGTAAATGAGTTACTCATAACAAATGAAGGGTGACCGGTAGCACAACCCAGATTAACCAGGCGACCTTCAGCTAAAAGGAATATAGAGTGGCCATCAGGATATTTGTATTCATCAACCTGTGGTTTTATGTTGATTTTTTGGATGCCATCCCAGGCTTCCAGTTCGGCAACCTGAATTTCGTTATCAAAATGGCCGATATTGCATACGATAGCCTGATCTTTCATGGCAGCCATGTGTTCAGCCGTGATAATATCTTTGTTACCGGTTGTGGTTACAAATACATTGCCTTCCTTCAGGGCTTCTTCCATGGTGGTTACCTCAAATCCTTCCATTGCAGCCTGCAGCGCGCAGATCGGGTCAATTTCGGTCACGATTACGCGGGAACCATAGGTACGCATGGAGTGAGCACATCCTTTACCAACATCGCCGTAACCTGCAACAACCACAACCTTGCCGGCCAGCATGACATCCGTTGCACGTTTAATACCGTCAGCCAAAGATTCGCGACAACCATAGAGGTTATCAAATTTTGACTTTGTAACGGAGTCGTTAACATTGATAGCGGGGATGAGAAGTTTCCCCTGTTCTTTCATCTGGTATAACCTGTGAACTCCGGTTGTGGTTTCTTCTGATACTCCTCTCCATTCTGCAACTGCTCTGTGCCATTTCTGGGCATCTTCAGCAAGTGTTTCCTTAAGGAGGTTAAGAATGACCTGTTCTTCTTTACTTTTCGCTTTTACATCCAGTACCGAAGCGTTGTTTTCTGCTTCATATCCTTTATGAATCAAAAGTGTGGCATCTCCACCATCATCAACAATAAGTTGTGGGCCTTTGCCTGCAGGAAAGGATAAAGCCATTTTTGTACACCACCAGTATTCTTCCAGGGTTTCTCCTTTCCATGCAAAAACCGGAATGCCAGCTTTAGCAATAGCAGCAGCGGCATGATCCTGTGTTGAGAATATATTGCAGCTCGCCCAGCGAACATCGGCTCCTAAAGCAACCAGTGTTTCAATGAGCACGGCCGTTTGAATGGTCATGTGGAGTGACCCCATGATGCGTACACCTTTTAAGGGTAATGATGACGCATATTTCTCTCTGATCGACATTAAACCGGGCATTTCCTGCTCAGCAATCTCTATCTCTTTTCTTCCAAATTCAGCTAAAGAAATATCTTTAACTTTATAAGGCATAGTTGCGGTTAATGTTTCTAGCATAGTAATGTTTCTTGATTTTAATTCAGGATGCAAATATAAATGTTTTATACCCAACTGTCAAGCAACAAAATGAATCATAAGTTATATTGTGTTAACGCTCAAAATTGTAAGGGGAATTGAGGAATGTGCATCAGCCATAATGCATATTCCGGTATGGTTAAACATTTGTTACATCCCTCTGTTATTAAAAATGACCAATTGATAATTATGGACAGATTAGTAAAGATTAACACAGCAGAAGATATTTTCCCTGAATACCGGAATACACCGATCGGGGATTTAATTGAATATCAGAATCTGGGGAAAAAACATGAAAGTTTTGATTCGGCCCAATTGCTTGTGGGAATGTGTATGGACAACCGGAAACATCTCATCATCCCGGAGAATTTCGCATATATTATTCGATCAGGTGGTGCAAATTTAAGGTACAGTGAGTTTAAGGTATCCTATGCCATTGCAGTAGGCGGTGTAAATCACATTGCTTTAATCGGGCATAACCACTGTGGCATGGTCAATCTTGCAGCCCGAAAGGAACTGTTTATTGAAGGCCTTGTTGACCGGGCCGGCTGGGAAAAAGAAGTGGCAGAAGACCATTTCAATAATTTTGCACCATTGTTTGAGATTGTTAATGAGGTGGATTTTGTGTTGAGTGAAGCCAAACGGTTAAGAAGCAAATATCCCAACATTACTATTGCACCAATGTTATACCTGGTGGAGGATAACAGGCTGTATCTGATCAAAGAGCAATAAATAAACTATTTAGATAGCTGAACCAGGGCTTTCTTCTCGTCGTTATGGAGTTGCCGTATAAGGGCATTGAGGTTTGGGAAAGCCATTTCATTTCTTAAATGTCCAACCAGATGCAGACGGATGGGGGCATCATAAATATCCTTGTCAAAATTCAGAATATTAGCTTCAATGGTTACGTCATCCTTATTTTTGTTTAGTGTAGGACGATAGCCGATGTTAAGCATTGCCGGATACTTTAAGCCCTCAAGCTCTGCCCAGCATGAATAAACACCCTGTGCCGGAATAAGTTTTAAAGGATCATCAAGCTGAATATTGGCAGTGGGATATCCCAGCTTACGGCCTATCTGAACCCCTTTAACAACTTTTCCGCTGAGCATGTATTCATAGCCGAGCATGCGGTTTGCTTTTTTAATATTTCCAACACGCAGATTATCCCTGATCAGGGACGAGGATACAATTTTATTCTCTTCAAAATGTGCCTGAACCCTTTCAATGCCAATGCCATGCGTTTCACATATTGTTTTGTAACTTTCAAAGCCTTTCTCCCGGTCTTTGCCAAAACGATGATCATAGCCAATGATGAAATGCGCCATATTCAGTTTATGGATCAGGTAATGATTCAAAAATTCCGTAGCAGATTGTTTGGCAAATTCTTTTGTAAACTCAAGCACAATTACAGCATCAATGCCGGATTCTTCAAAACGTTTGATTCGTTCATCATAAGATGTGAGCAGTTCTATGCCGGGCTCTTTGTGCAACACTATACGCGGATGAGGCTTATAGGTTACAATAACAGACGGTCGATCCATTTCATGTGCCCTGACAATGGTTCTGCTGAGCAAAATCTGATGTCCGCTATGAACTCCGTCAAACATTCCGGAGGTTACTACCGGATCTTTCAGACCTGTATTTTCTACACTGTAAAATAGCTTCACGACAAGAATTTGATTCAAATATACATGATTTTTTTATGTTGCGAAACTTCAATTTGGTCATGAAAGCTCTATTTTTGTGGAAACGAATTAATTATGATTAAAGCTATAATCGATATAGGTTCCAATACCATTAACCTTTTAATTGCAGAACTACATGAGGGCAGGTTTAAAGTCCTTGAAGATCGAAAGATTCATGCGAAACTGGCACGGGGAGGTATCAATAACAGCACAATTGCACCAGATGCCTTTCAAAGAGGCCTCAATGCCCTGCGCGAACACAGATCACGTTGTGATGAATATGGTTTGGCGGACAATGATATTGTAACATATGCAACAGCTTCTGTACGTGCAGCTTCGAATGGTGATGGATTTGCTGTTGAGGCACTGAACCGCTTTGGTTTAACTGTGCATACCATCGATGGAGAAACTGAAGCTATGTTGATTCATGCCGGAATTAAACACGGCTTTCCTCTGAGTGATGAAAAAATTCTGATTATGGATATTGGCGGTGGCAGCGTGGAGTTTATTATAACTGATCGTACCCATATTTACTGGAAAGAGAGTTTTTATCTGGGAGTAACAAAGTTGCTTGATCGCTTTAATCCTTCGGATCCTCCGTTAAAAGACGAACTGGACAACATTAAGACTTTTGCAGAATCAGAGTTGAACAAACTGTTTTCATCTTTATCAGATTTTAAACCGGTCAGTCTGGTTGGTTCATCCGGTTCCTTTGATACCATCCGTGCCATGATAGAGAACGGCTCATTTACAACCTCAGAAAAACATTCAGCCTCCGCTTTAAAGACATGGTTCAGTATTGACCCGGCAGTACTTCTGAAAATGGCCGATGATTTGTCTTCAATGACAACGGAACAACGGAAGATAGTACCCGGAATGGATGAGATGCGTGCTGAGTATTTTCCTCTGGCTTTTATTCTAATACGGATCGTACTTGAACAAATGCCAAAAACATCCATTTATCAATGTAGTTACGCTCTGAAAGAAGGTGCGTTTTTTTATCATTTTGCATAAATATCTTATGTCTTACGTCTTTTATCTTAAATCTGTTAGAATATGAAAGCAGTTGCTCTTACCAATATAAAAACCCTTGAGGTGGTTGAAATTCCGGAGATTAATGATCCTGCCAATGGTGAAGTTTTGATTAAGGTTAAGTCCGTAGGTGTTTGCGGTTCGGATATGCATTATTACAGGACCGGAAGAATCGGATCACAGGTAGTGGCCTATCCTTTTGTGCTGGGACATGAATTTGCCGGCGAAATAGTCAAAGCGGGAGGGGGAGTTACGAATGTAAGGCCGGGTTCCAGAGTTGCCGTTGATCCGGCCATGTCTTGTGGTGAATGCGATCAATGCAGGGCTGGCAGGGAGCATACCTGCAGAAATCTTACCTTTCTGGGTAATCCCGGACAAGCGGACGGATGCATGAAGGAATACATTATTATGCCTGCAAATACTTGTTTTGAACTGCCGGATAATTTATCATTCGATGATGGGATGTTATGCGAACCATTTTCAATCGGTATTTATGCCGTTAAAAGTTTTGGAAATGTTTCACGTCTGGATATTGGTATTTTAGGTTTTGGTCCCATAGGCATGAGCGTTTTAAGTGCACTGAAACCGAACAAACCTTCATCCGTCATTGTATCTGAAAAACTGGATTACCGTTTAAGAATTGCATCGGGTTTTGGTGCAGATATGGCGGTGAATCCGTTAAAGGAGGATCTTGTAGCTAAAGTAAATGAGGGATATAAAAATCAGTTGGACGTGGTCTTTGAATGTTGCGGACAACAGGATGCGGTGCATCAGGCCATTGAAATGCTGAAGCCCGGAGGTACCCTGATGATTGTCGGGATTCCCGAATTTGATGTATGGCACCTTCCGGTTGATCAGCTGCGCCGCAAGGAAATTACCATCAAAAATGTACGGAGACAGAACCATTGTATGCAGGATGCCATAGATATGCTGACTGAAGTATCATCCGATTTGAAACAAATGATCACCCACAGGGTAGATTATACCAAATCGCAGGAGGTTTATGATCTGGTGGAGGCCTACGAAGACAATGTGATGAAAGCCGTGGTGACTTTCTAAGGCATTTATATATTGAAATATCTTATTAGACAAGCTTCTAATATTCACTAAGTGTTAAATAACATTTATTGAATTTGTCAATTTTAATAAATTATTTGTTATTTTGTAATACCCTGAATTGATAACCACTGACCAGATTATTAATCAATTCAACTTAGTGATTATTATATAAAGTAAAAGGGCAGTACTTTATATTAAAAAAAATACTGCCCTAAATTAACCGGGATTTTCATCCCTTAAACCAATACAAAAATGGAAAAATATTTTATTAATTTTTATGTGGAGTCGTTTTATTCACGGGATGTGAAAAACGCGAGAGTTTACAAAAAGAAATTAGGGAAAGTGTTTTGTTAACAAAGGAACAAGATTTGCTCCTTAAAAAGATGGATGATGCATCAAAAGTATTAGCAAGTATGGCTGATAATAAAGATGTAACTGATGAAATTTCTTTTATTATAAGCAAACACATGTATTCTGATGACTTCGTTTTTTTCAGGGATTTATTTAATCCGGAAGATAACAAAGTATTGAAAAGTGCTGGATTTAATCAATCAGTATTTGAATCTGAATTTGATAGGGCTTTAGATCAAATGAAGTTAAAATCAACTGGTTTTGATGATTTAAAGCAATTTCTTATTGATAACAATCTGGCGCTTTATGTTCCTTATCCGCTTGAAGAATATAATGAAAATAATCGGATCCCAACCATTTCTTTCCATCCATTAGTCAATGATAGCATTAATTGCGGGTATGAATATAAATCTGAAACTGGTTTGAAATCAACGGAAATACTTTCTGATCCTTATGAGATTGTTACAGTGAATGAAGAATATGCAGAAGAAAAACCGGTATATTTAATTGTTCCTAAAGAAATTGAAGAACCTACAGTACCGACTATTGATCCAATTGATCCGGTTGCAACAAATGAAATTAATGAGGTAAAAGTTGGCTGGGTTTATTTAACAAAACAATTAGATGGATTATTTGATGGTGGTTCAGAATTAAGATTTGAACAAGGTGCTGTAAATGTGGGAACTGATGGTCATGTAACAGGAACATTTACCACATATATATCATGTGATATATCCAGATGGCGTATTGGAAAAGCCATGGGTGGTTATGAGTCTGGATTTGTTTCATTAAGTGTTCCATGGGATACAAACTGGAAACCAGAAGAAACAGAAAATATTTTTGGAGTTTGGGAGGAAGACAAGAAATCTGAATTAACCTTTGGATCGACAGCAAAGTTTACATTTGGTCAGGATGTTAAAGATACAACCACAGGTATTGAGTATAAAAAAGGTCAGGAAATCTCTATGTCTATTTCAAAGAAAATCTATTCGCAGGATCAAATAATTTATGTTATGCCTTGGGATAGAAACTGGTATTTTGCTACCAATAAGGCGAATAATGGATGGTCATTTAATGGATCATATTTAAAAGATGGATTTGCTTTCAGAAGATTAAGTAATTATTTGATAATTACAACACCTCACCGTGTTTTAAATTATTGATTACAAGATGGGGGTGCAATTATTTTGCCCCCCCTAATAAATTCAGCAGAAATGAAAAAAATACTTGTATCAATAGCTGTTGTTGTTTGTTTTCAATTTGTTAAAGCACAACCATTTAATATTATTTTTTATTCTGGATATTCTACAGATGGGAAGCATTATTCAGATATCCCGTTAGGAGTTGGAGTAGAATATTTCCCGGTTGAGTGGTTTTCAGTTTTTGCCGGATATGAAAAGTTTAGTTCTGCCTACAATGAATTTGATAATCCCCGGTATGCATTTTATGGGATTGGGTTTAATTCTCAGTTTTCGTATAGTCTTCCTAAATTAGGGTTTAATTATTACCCTTTAATAAATGGGCGAAGTAAAGTTGCCATTGGCACTTTTGTTGGTCGTGGAACTGTGTCACGAAATTCCACACCGTTTATTAGTTATTTAGACAGCCGTGAGTCTGAAGGTAGTGAGAAAATCTATGAAATAGCTATTGTTTCCGGTGATTATAAAAAGAATCTGACAGCCTATGGCGTTCAGTTTATGTATATGTATGAACTTTTAAAGGATCAATTAGACCTGGGATTAAAGATTGATTATACCGGGTTTAAATTTATGGATACGTTTAAATGTTATGTGCCCGATGTAATAGGTGTTAAGTTAAGTGTTGGAATTTTATTAAATAAACCTGAGTAATATGAAATGAGAATAAAATTTTTTAAGCTTACCATAAGTGAATGCTTAAAATAAGTTTTTTTGAATTCCTGAATGTATTGCAAATTTTTTGCAGATCTTCTGCAAAGCAAAAAATTTTAAACAGATGAAAAAGATTAGTTTAATTATTGTTTTGTGTGGTGTTATTGGTTTTCAATTATTTTCACAGGAAAATCAGAACGTAAAATTTTCCGGGAAATCGGGCTATGGATATTTTACAAATATATTTGGCCTTTTTGATGATGATGAGTACTATATACCGGGTAATGAACCCGGACAGCCCGGGCGAATGTTGTGGATGGAATATCAGTACCATTACAAAGATAATATGTCTGTTGGATTATTGTTTGGATCCGGAATTGTAAAGTTTACACACGGCGATATTTTTGATCAAGATATTCTAAATTCAAGGGTGAATGATGAATACTGGATGTTTGGTTTTAACTTTTACAGGTATTTGAATTTCAAAAACTCAAATTTGAGTGTTGGCGTAGGACCTGTTTATATTGATATGAAATCACCTCAGATTAGCTATATGATAGAGCCGGCATATGTTAATGGTGAAGCTGGTTATGTATATTCAAATTTAAAAATGGATTATTATAAAGATCAGATGTTAGGAGTCAATCTGGATATCAATTTTTCGTATAAGGTTTATAAGGGATTATATACCGGATTAAAATGTAATACTTCGGTTGTAATGTATTATGGTTTAGAGAGCTTTCTATTATCGCCTTATCTGGAATTCAGGTTTTAATTTATACCATTTAGTATTATACCATATAGTATAAAATTCAGTTTACATCGCCCGGAATCAGTTTTTCAGGTTTATATTCCGGCCGGGGTTTCCGGTCCCTTGACAAATTCCACGAAACACCCATTGTCACCAGTCCGAGATTGCCGGTTCCGAATTCAAAGTTCATGGCAAAGGCATCTGTGATATAGTAGCGAACTCCGGCGATCGGGCCAAAGGAAAAATCCACGGTTGTATCATCATATTTCTCAGGAAGTTCATTCTGATGATGATAGTTTTCGCGGATGGTCGTATTGGTAACCACCCAGTTTAATCCCAGGGTGACATAAAGATCAAAATCATTGAACCGGACCCTTTTGTTCGTTATTTCTTCAAGCCAGTTTCCATAATGGAAGGATGCCAGGGCTCCAAAACCAATGTTGAAATCCCTGTGAAAGTTAGTGGATAGTGTATCGTTCGTATATTTATTCCTGTAAAACCCAAGTAAAACACCATAGGTGAAGTAATCATTAATAAACCTTTCAACCTGGAATGCAAGTGGTGGTATTTTGTTCATGGAATAACCTTCCCACTGACTTTTGTTGGAAAAATCGGCAAATGAAATGCGGGGTGAGATAAGAAAACTGTCCCTTTTGGTCTGTGCATGAAGGAAAACAGGAATGAATACGAGTAAAATAATTATCAGTCTCTTCATTGAAGTATGGTATTCATATCCGGTATATCGGATAAAAATGTAAACGCGTTGTTGTGCTTGTCAATTTTTCCACAAAAATGCTGCAATCCGTTCGAAATAACAAAATATGTCACATTCAATTTAAGATTGTAATTGCATATCTGATCCATGGTTTTCTGACTGATCTTTATTTCCGGTGCCTTGAATTCAAGAATCATAACCGGTTTCCCTTGTTTGTTGTAAACCACTGCATCACACCGGCGCGACAGACCATTGATTTTTATTTCAGTTTCAACGGCAATCAGTCCTCTCTGATAATTTTTGTAGTTAAGTAAATATGCCAAAAAGTACTGACGGACATGCTCTTCCGGTGTCAGAACCACAAATCGTTTTCTGAAAACATCAAAAATAAGGTTTTTTTCACCTTCTTTTTTTATATTAAACGGATGATCCGGAAGATTTAATCGGGTCATTTTTACTATTTTTGAACATTCGGATAAAAACCGGGTTAAAAATAATGTTCCTATGTTGAAAACCAAAAAAGATATTGTAGAGAATTGGTTACCAAGGTACACCAAACGTAAACTGGAGGATTTTTCCAAATTCATCCTGCTTACCAATTTTAATCATTACGTGGAGTTGTTTTCAAAATGGTATGATGTACCAATAGTTGGAAAGGAAGGCAATATGCCTAACGCCTCAAATGGTGAGATAACCATTATAAACTTCGGAATGGGAAGTGCCAATGCGGCCACTATTATGGATTTATTGCAGGCCATTATGCCAAAAGCAGTGCTTTTCCTGGGAAAATGTGGCGGATTGAAAAAACGGAACAATCTTGGAGATCTCATTCTGCCTATTGCAGCTATCAGGGGGGAGGGAACCAGTAACGACTATCTGCCGCCTGTTGTTCCGGCATTACCTGCGTTTACCCTGCAGCGTGCCGTATCGTCTGCCATACGTGATTTTGAACGTGATTACTGGTCAGGGACTGTTTATACCACCAACAGGAGAGTTTGGGAATACGATAATGAATTTAAAAAATACCTGATTTCAACCCGTGCCATGGCAGTGGATATGGAAACAGCTACTTTATTTACAGTCGGTTTTGCCAACCATATTCCAACCGGCTCTTTATTACTGGTTTCGGATCAGCCTATGATATCAGAGGGTATAAAAACAGATAAAAGCGATACCATTGTTACCCGTGACTATGTGGAAGATCACCTTAAGATCGGGATTGAGTCATTGCGGGAGATTATCATAAACGGACGTTCTGTTAAACACCTGAAATACGACTAATTCAAATGGATCATATCTCTGTTTTAAACGACTTAAAGAACCGGAAATTTAAGCCAGTCTATTTTCTGATGGGTGAGGAGCCTTATTACATTGATCTAATCAGCGATTACATTGAGGATAATGTATTAAGTGAGATGGAGAAGGAATTCAACCAGACGGTTATGTACGGACGGGACGTGGATACGGCTTCTGTTATCAATGCTGCAAAACGGTTTCCGATGATGGCTCCCATGCAGGTTGTAATTGTCAAAGAAGCACAAAACCTTGGTAACATTGACCAGCTGGAACATTACCTGAGACAACCCCAACCTTCCACACTGCTTGTTATTTGTTATAAGTACGGAAAACTCGACAAGCGCAAAAAAGTATATAAAATGCTTGGTGATGTTGGTGTGGTATTTACTTCAGATAAGGTAAGGGATTATAAAATGGGGGATTGGATTACCGATTACTGCAGAAATAACGGTTTATCTATAACACCGAAGTCATCGCAGATGCTGGCTGAATTTTTGGGAACTGACCTGAGTAAGGTTGTTAACGAGATTGACAAACTTAAGCTGGTAATGCCCAAAGACACAAATGAGATTACACCAAAGCTGATTGAAGAGTATATTGGTGTTTCAAAGGACTATAATGCATTTGAGTTACAGGAGGCACTCGCAACACGAAATATATTAAAAGCCAATCGCATCGTTAATTATTTTGCAGCAAATCAGAAAAACTATCCGATGCAGATGGTCATGGTTCCGGTTTTTAATTTTTTCAGTAACCTGATGATCTTTCATTACCTGAAGGATAAGTCAGATGGATCTGTTTCAAAAGCACTGGGGATTAATCCGTTTTTCGTAAACCAGTATAAAACTGCTGCAAGAGTATATAATGCCTGGAAGGTTATGGAGGTGGTATCTTTGCTGCGTGAATACGATGCTAAAAGTAAGGGGTTCGGAAATGTATCGTCTTCTCAGGGTGATTTACTGAAAGAATTGGCCTTTAAAATTATGCACTGAACGTTATACCTCATTTTCATTTAATTTATTATGGCAATACCGGTGATGTTGACTCAGTCCCTGTGGCAGAGGCTGATGAGCTGAGGGTTTATTGATTTCCGGAGGGATAAAAAAGAAAAAGGTAGGCCACTTATCCAAAGCACCGCCTACCTCTTTTGCTAACCTTAAATCTAATACTATGAAAAAAATCCCACAACAAAAGTACACAAATAATTATGTTGGACAACATGTTCGAGCATTAAAATATGTTAAAATAATGCTGTATAACATAAAAATATGTTATCATTTTTTCTGAAATGCCCGGCATCAGAGGCGTGTAGACGAAATTAATTGTTAAAAATACACTTAAAAATAACTTTAAAACGTATAATAGTATTATATTATCCACGGAAGGAACAAATTCTGAATGGATAAAACGGCAATAGAATAGCCATATCAACATTCCTGATTAGAACATGTTAATGTTTAAACTGCGCAAATTGGTCTGAAAATAAGGAAATCTTTGAGAAATCCCGGCTGGTTATTAAAAATGGTTTTAGTTTTACAGGATATGAATACGAGAGAACTTAAAATTGTACAAACCGGAGATAATTCAGGAACATTATTTGTCCCTGAATTAAATGAGCATTACCATTCCTACAAAGGTGCTGTGAGAGAATCACTCCACGTGTTTATTAAGAATGGGCTTGATGAAATTCAAAAGAAGAAAGAAGATATTCAGATTCTTGAAGTTGGATTCGGAACCGGTCTCAATGCGTTGTTGTCGATGGAATATGTAATGAAGCACCCCGAACTTACCTTGAGGTATACCGCGCTTGAGAAATATCCGCTGGACTACAATCTTATAATTCAATTAAAATATACCGAAAATGCAAACAATACGGTAAAGGAGTTGTTTTCTGATATACATCGTGCTCCATGGAATACGGTTTCGGACATAACAGAGCGGTTTTCTCTTTTAAAGATGGAAGTGGATTTAACCGGACTGAGCCGGATGGAAAGCTGTGATTTGGTATATTTTGATGCCTTTGCCCCGGAAAAACAACCGGAGATGTGGGAAGAATCAATCTTTAAAACCATGTATGAAGCAATGAATGTAGGTGGAATCCTTGTAACCTATTGCGCAAAGGGAGAAGTGAGAAGGCGGTTACAACGGGCCGGTTTTACGGTTGAAAGACTGCCGGGACCACCAGGAAAAAGAGAAATGCTCAGGGCAATAAAATGAAACATATAATCTATAAACTTTTTTCAGTTCGGATTCTGGCTTTGCTGGGACTGATTTTTGCCATTGCTATAGCAGTGGCAACATTTATTGAGTATTACCAGGGGCTTGATGAAGCCTGGTATCTTATTTACGATGCAATATGGTTTGAATTTCTGCTCGCCTACATAGCTGTAGGTTCAGTTGTCAATATTTTTTATTCAAAGCTCTACAGAAAAGGGAAGATTGGAATCATGTTGTTTCACCTTTCAATTGCAGTTATTATTATCGGAGCCGGAATAACCCGTTTTACCGGCGAAACAGGTAATGTAGGAATACGGGAAGGAAGTTCATCAGATACGCTGCAGCTTGCTGAAACTGTTTTGAACCTGCAGGTTATTAAGGATGGATCTGTAATCTTTGAGGACCACAAATCGGTTCGGCCAAATAAGTTTAATCAGGATTACTATGATAAAACTGTGAATATCGATGGTAACGAACTAAAGGTTCAGTCTGAAGTATATGCAAAAGGCGAGATGCAGTACCCGGTAACAAAGTTCAGGATAAGTGATCATGGTGAGGTGGCAGAAGCTTTTGTATATCATTATGCACCAAAGTCACCAACGCAGGTAAACTTCAACGATGTTTCAGTTCTATTATCTGTTGATAAAAAGAAGGTCATCCTTCCCTTTAAGATTATGCTTGACAGCTTTATTGTGGAACATTATCCCGGATCACAAAGTCCTTCATCCTTTATAAGTTATGTAAGGGTTAATGATCCTGAAAGAAATAACAGTTTTGATTATTCCATCTATATGAACCATATATTAAAATACAGAGGATACAGGTTTTTCCAGGCTTCATACGATGAGGATGAGTTAGGGACGGTACTGGCGGTCAACCACGATCCTGTTGGTTCTACCGTTACGTATCTGGGGTATTTGCTTCTTGCCCTTGGAATGTTGAAAGCCCTTACAGATAAGAAAAGTCGTTTCCTGAAATACCTTGGAAAGGTTAGAAATACCCAGATCATTTTAATTGGTTTGCTTCTTTCTGCTTTACCTCTATCAGCTAAAGCTGAATCACAGATTACACCTGAAGTCGCAAAAATGTTTGGAAAGGTCTGGGTACAGACCAATGAAGGAAGAATAAAACCAATGAATACTTTTGCCGGTGATCTGTTACGAAAAGTGAGTAGAAAAAGTGAAGAAAAGAACCGGAAGGCTGAAGGCATAATTCTGGAAATTATCAGGAACCCTTCAGCGAGTTCAGCGATACCGTTTATTTACAAGAGCGAAACAGGAATTCCTTTTCTTGATAATAATCCGGAGAACCATATTGCGTATAACGACCTGTTTACTAATGACGGTAAATATATCCTGCAAACCGTTGTTCAGAATATTTATCGAAAACAAGCATCCGAGCGGACTAAAACGGAGAACAATATCCTTGCACTGGATGAGCGCGCGAATATTTTTAACATGCTGCGTCAGGGCAGATTAATAAATTTGTTCCCGCTTCCCGGAAAAGCAGCGGACCAATGGGTTGATCTGAGGTCGGTGCCTGATCTCCTCATGTCTGCGGATAGCCTGGCCGGTAATGCGTTTTCAGCATTCTATATGAATTTTTTCAGTAATGATCCGGAAAAGTTTAAACAGGCCATGGACTTTGTGGATAGCTGGCAAAAACAGTTTGCATCAGATATTTTGCCTTCAGACCGAATGCGTAACATCGAATTGCTGTATAACAAGCTGAATGTGTTTGAGCGCTTGTCGCTGTTTTACGGGCTTATCAGTTTTGTGTTTCTTATTGTTGCCATTGTTGCACAGGTGAATCGCAATAAACTTTCCCGTTATTTGTCCACAGGATTAGGCGTTCTGCTGATTGCAGCGGCCGTTTTTCATGGATTTGGTTTATTGCTTCGGGGAATAATGACCGGACATGTTCCGGTAAGTAACGGTTATGAAACTATGATTTTTATATCCTGGATCAGTATGCTTATTGGAATTTACTTCTTCAGAAAATCTGATATAACATTTGCCCTGCTTGGCCTTTTGTCTGCTTCTGCACTCATGGTGGCTCATCTTAGTTTTATGAATCCTCAGATTACACCTCTGGTTCCTGTATTGAAATCCGTCTGGCTTAATATCCATGTAACCGTAATTACGTCAAGTTATGCATTTTTGGGAGGTAGCGCTATGCTGGGTTTAATAACGCTTTTGTTAATGTCTGTGCTTACAGAAAAAAATGCACCACGAATTTCGGGAACGATTCGTCAACTGATTGTGATTAACCGCATGATCCTGATTCCAGGGCTTTATCTGATTACCATTGGCTGTTTTCTTGGTGGGGTATGGGCAAATCAATCCTGGGGAAAATACTGGGGATGGGATCCGAAAGAAACCTGGTGCCTCGTCTCTGTTCTGGTGTACAGTCTGGTAGCGCACTTTAATCACCTTCCCGGTTTAAAGGGAAGTTTTTATTACGTTGCAGGATCATTACTGGCATTTTCCACCATCCTTATGACATACTTTGGAGTGAATTATTTTCTGGGAGGCATGCACTCCTATGCTGGTGGCGGTAGTATTTATACCCTTCCATCCTGGATATTTTATGTGGTGATTTTGCTGATAGTACTACTCATTTTATCCTATAACCGTTATAAAAAGGTGTATGCCGAAGTGGGGTGTTAATAACTTTTTAAAATATTAACATACTTAATGGGTGGCTTAACACACAGTTTTTGAGTGCTTTAATAGTTTTATCGCTGTGATTTTTAAAAATTATGGCAATTACCTATTGTCACAGCCAAAATATCTTACAAAATTTGTTCAAAATAGCATATATGCATCAAAAACAGTTTAATCAGGACGGAAATCACAACAATGATGTTGTAAGTCGTTATGAGGATATGCTTTTCCAGCAAAAGATTGGATATTTTGATGTTGAAGAGTTTGAAAGTCTGACAGAATACTATCTTAATCATATGAAGGTTAAGAAGAGCCTGATTGTTGTTGAAGAAGGGTTAAAACAGCATCCCGGATCAACAAGCTTATTTTTGTGGAAAGCACGTGTTCTGCATAAAATGGGGAAATACAATACTGCCCTGGGAATCATCGAAAAACTTAGCTTTAAAATTTATGATGAAGAGGTTCTTATGCTTGAAGGAGAGCTGCTTCTGCGCATGGATAAATTTCAGGCGGCGAATGATGTTTTTGAAAATCTGCTAAAAACAAGCGATGATGAAATAGACAGAATGTGCCTGGATATCGCTTTTCTGTATATGGGGATACAGCAACCCAATGTGGCACTGTACTATCTGAAGAAGGGATTAATGCATAATCCGTTTAATATAGATCTTCTGTTTGAACTGGCACTGAATTCTGAAGAAAACGGAAAGTCGGATCTGGCCATAACCTATCTCAATCAGTTGCTGGATGTAGATCCGTATAATGAAGAAGCTTGGTATAACATGGGAATGTCGCATAATTCCAATGAAGATTATGATAAGGCTGTTGAGGCCTTTGATTATGCACTGGTTATTGATCCGGGCTTTTACAACGCCATATTTCAAAAGGGCATCGCCTTACTCAGACAGGACAAATATCAGGAAGCACTTGATTCCTTTCAGCAATTTCTGAAAACCGAAACCCATAACGAGGAAGTATTGATTTATCTGGCAGAGTGTTATGAAGGTTTGGGGGATTATGTTTCTGCGGAACAAACCTATTATTCAATTCTGGAAGCTGAACCCGAAGTTTATGATGCCTGGATTGGTCTGGGCTTTTGCAAACAATCTACAAAGGATTACATAGAAAGTGTAAATTGTTTTAAAAAAGCTCTGGAAATGGATGAAACTGATGACGAGGCATGGACGGGAATGGCAGAAAGCTATTTTTATTCTGGTTTTAAAAGAGAAGCATCAGAAGCCTTTACCCGTTCACTAAAGCTAAATCCTGAACAGGAAGATGTGTGGGTTATGCTTATTGCTCTGCGTATTGAAAATAATGAATTGGAGGAAGCACGTTCTGCCTTGAGCATGGCAATATCTATCATCGGTGATAATGAAAGTTTACTGGAATTGAAACGGTTGCTGGATATTCTGGTTAATGGTGAATATGCAAAAATACAGGTTGCCACAGAATCAGGAGCTGATCTTAAATTTAAAGGAGACCGGTTCAATATGGTTGATCTCAGTAAATTTATTGATCCTGATCAGTTAAAGAACTAGGCTGTCTTCACAGACTTTTGTAAACGAAATTGTCAAAAGACGTTTGTCCGTCTCCAAAACAATATATCCCCGGTCTTAGACTCATAAATCCTCCGAATACATTATGATTAAATCCGGTAGCATCGATGCTGCGTTCCAGTTTTCGCCAGTTTGTTCCGTTATCACTGTAATAAAAGCTTATTTCATTTTCATCGTTTAGTATTTTCAGATATCCGTGATCTCCGAAAGCATTTGATTCCCTTATCTTGGCATTATTCCGGTTAAATACAGTGAACCTTGATTTACTGACTTCGATTCTCATATTACCTTCATCGTTATAAAAAAGGCACAGACCTGATGTAACGTCTCCCTTTAAGCTATACTCTACTGATACTTCATATTTACGGTCTCCGGCATTCACCAGAAGGGGCGTTGTTGACTTAAAGGAGTTGCCATTGGCATTCATAATCAGTTTGCCGTCTTCTATACGGGTTCTGTTCGCGTCATAATCGCGAAAATACTGCCATTGCAGGCCGGGTTCATCACCCGAAAAATCATCGGATAAACTGCCGGATAATTTGATTGGACTGCCGGAAGGAGACTTAATTTTATCAAAGCTTTTTATACCATCCGGAACCTTAAACCAGAGATCTTCGGTCCATTCAATGGGTAACAACAGCGTCTGCCGTCCAAGGGTTTGAAAACACTTTTCATAGCCATGATACATGATCCACCAGTTTCCTTCCGTATCATCAACCAGGGTCCCATGGCCCTGGCACCACCATCGTTCTTCCCGGCTCTCTGTGTGGATTACCGGATTGTAAGGTGAGTTTTCAAACGGACCCAAAGGTGATTTGGATCGTGCCGAAACAACCATGTGTGCTGTTGCAGGTCCTGCTGTTCCTCCTTCAGCAACTGTAAGGTAGTAAATACCATCTTTTACCGTCATTTTAGGTGATTCCAGACAAAAACACTCAGTGCTCCATTCTTTAGGATATTGCCAGCCATCGTATACATGTTCCGGTTCACCCTGAACGGACAAGCCATCTTCCGAGAGTCTGACGATAAACCCCTTAGACAGGTAGAGATAACGGTTCCCCTCGATATCTGTCATGTGTCCGGGATCGATAAACCCTCTAAGATTCAGATCAATGGGATCGGACCACGGACCTGCCGGAGAATCTGCAGTGACAACCCAGTTTGTGCCGCCTGCAGGAAAGTAGATAAAGTAGCGGTTATTGTATTTTATAAAATCAGGTGCCCATACAGATCCGACATAGCGGTGCAACGCATGCGAAATCCTTTCCCAGTGTATCAGGTCTTTGGAATGCCATATCAGTAATCCGGGATAGTACTCAAACGAGGAGTGCGTCATATAATAATCTTCTCCATCGCGAAATACTGACGGGTCGGGGTAATCTCCTCCCAATACCGGGTTTTCAAAATATGACCCGGTCTCCTGGTGCGAAGGATCAGCTTTTTCAGTGGAAAGATTACATGAACTCAGGACTAATACAGCTATGACAGACCATAATATACTATTCTTCATTTTTTGTTTTTTTTAGGTAATTTATCAAGGTCAGCATATTTCTTATGTACTGCGATGTGGAGATATATTCCTGATCGGACGGATCACGGTATGGTGAAGTATCGGTTTCATCTCCAACAAAGGTTGTGGCATATTCATCTGTTTCTGTTTGATCTTTGCCGTCTCCTATATACGGATGACTGGTCATTGCATGTTTGATTAACCATCTGTGTTGATCGTCAAGCGCATTAATAATTTCAATGACCTGTGCTTTGTCCGGGCTGAATCGATATCCAAAACGGTTAAGATTGTAATATTTTTGGGGTGTTCCTTCATGCATAAAGGGGGCAGGCGTTATGGGAGAATCTTTGAGAAGCTCACTTACAGGCATTTTAGCGATACGGCTATATTCTTTTTTTAATTGTTCCAATGGAACCCTGCTTTTACCGTAATAGTGGGATGGAAGGTTCTTGTCATTTTCATCTGTATAGTAACGTCCATATTTTTCATTCGATCCTCTCCGGTGAACATAAACAGGTGCATTCGTTTTAACATTTACAAATGTTGGATGGGTCCGTTCACCCTCCGTTTTATCCTCCGGAAGTTTGGTCGCTTCAAGCCAACTGATTGCTTTGGGTACACCATTGAGAAATTTTCTGTTCCCTGTATACTGGTAAAAACGAAGAAGTAGAAATGCGTTTTCACATGTTGTTGAAGGTAAGTAGGCTAATGGCTCAAAAGTACGTGCACTGGCGGGTTTCATATCCATATCCAATTGTTGTGCCCATGCACCACAACTATCCTGTGATTGCAGGTAAAAATCCATACCTTTCCTGATGGGCTCAAGAAAACGTTCTTCGCCGAGGGTCAGATAACACTGGATCAGGAAATGAATATTCTCCCAGGTTACATCGTCATTAAAGGTGTAATATGAAGTATAGTCAGGAAATCCCTGTTTTATAAAATCTTCTTTATGCGGATACCGTTGAGGCCATCCACCCGCAGGATACTGGCTTTCCAGTATGAAATTTATGGCTTTATCCAGTGATGGTTTGTATTTTGGATCCAGTTTCTCAAGATATAACTGCAGCAAAAAGCGGGCAGCATCACTTGAAACATCATCATCGAATGTGGAGTTGCCATAGTAATGCTGAAATTCTTCCAGTCGCCAACCGTTTTTTCCAATGGTTTTGTACCAGTATTTTAGCGATTTGTCTCCT
The DNA here is from genome assembly GCF_042219855.1 of Quyinboa sediminis. NCBI lineage: Bacteria > Pseudomonadati > Bacteroidota > Bacteroidia > Bacteroidales > Quyinboaceae > Quyinboa > Quyinboa sediminis. The sequence goes on from NZ_JBHJHP010000003.1 coordinate 258,154, forward strand.
GCAAAATCCACCATGTAATTCCATCCACCTTCAGGATTCTGTCCCCAGATAATCGCTGCAGCTGCTTTTTCTGCTGCTTTGTAATAATATTCGTTACCGGTTGTATGATATGCTTCCATAAAGATATGCCCCATGCTGACCGTTCCGGGATGCTGAAGCCATATCATGGTAGGGTAGGCCTCCATTTCGCCCCAGCGTCTCGACATATCCGGCAGGTAATTCCAGAGATATCCTCCATTTGTACTGACGCTGTCCACCATAAACCGTGTGGCATTATACATGGTCTCCTTAATCCTTTCGTTTAAGGTATCTTTTGTCTGACCCAAAAGAATCTCCGCAGAGCAAATAGAAATGCCCAGAATTCCCAGGAATAGAAGTGTGGTCTTTTTCATCATGATATGGGTTGGAAGTTAAATTTCTATAGTAAAGAACAAAAAGGGAAGCCCATACGGACCTCCCTTTAGTTATTTTGATTTTAACTTTTATTGCTGTGGAAAACCATAACCATTGGTGATTTTACCTTCTGAAGTTGATATGGTTTGTGCAGTTAAAGGATACATGTAAATTGGTGCTATCCCCTGTTGATATCCACGGAATACATATGTGGAATATTCGTCTGAGAAATCGGTAAATTCACCTGTCTCATCCGACAGTTTGTATCCAACTATGTCGGCTCCCCAGCGTGTTCTTACATATCCCTCAGCCTCGAGTTGTGCAGCTTCGGCACTTTTAGGATCAATGTACCTGAATAATCCTTTGATTGCTGTGTTGGTATTGTAATCACCATTATATTTGGCACCTATACCTGCACCACCAACATTTTCCCAATCGTTGTACTGGCCTCTCCAACCCGGGAATAATAACGGATTGGATTCATCGGTACACTGAGTAGTTAAGCGGTAACCCAGTTCGGAACCTGCATCAACTTCTTTGGTCCATACATAACAGGGAAATTGATTTCCATTCGGGAATGTATAATACCCGTTTGTTTTAAGACCTTCTACCATAGCAGATAGATTTGCTTTAAGTGTTTCAATCATCTCCGGTAATTTACCGTTACGAATCATGTCCCATTTACGAATTCCTTCACCTGCAAGTTCAAATTTTCTTTCTGTAAGTATTCCATCAAGAAGAGCATCTCCCGATTTACTGTTGATATAATTATCGACTTTTTCAGACTGCATATCTGAAGGGAATGCACGGCTTCTGACCTTTTTCCAGTTTTCTTTAGCACCGGCCTCGTCACCTAAAACAGCGTCTACTTCTGCCAGCATTAGAATAACATCGGACATATGCATATATGGATTGTTTACCCCGGATGCCCTTTGTTTTTGATAATACGGAGGATTCATGCGGTTTTCATCCCATTTATTGTTACCAAAACCACCATTGGTTTTGTTACCCGGACTCAGGTTTAACAGCGTTTCTCTTCCATTACCCTGACTACATGTTACAGCTACTGTTGCATCACGTCTCATATCATCCGGATCAAAATCGCCATAATAAAACGTAGGTTGCATCCTGCTTTGTCCATAACTTTTACATGGGAATGCATTGGATCCACCTCCACCGGAAGGACGACCAAAGGCATAAGGCCTTTCGGAGTATACACCCTGAGTTTCAGGTATCTCATAAACGGATTCTGTTGATATATCAAGATCAAGCATCTGTTGAAACTTATACTGGAACGGGTTTCCGAAAGCTTCCCCATTGGCACCTGTACCTCTTGGATCAGAAGTGATTAACTCTGCTCCACCCGGGTTGTTAACCAGATCAGTAAGATATTTTTTAGCTTTTTCGTAGAATTTCATATAATCTGTACGACGCTCATAAATACCACCATTATTTTCAGCACCCATTGTTTCAAACGAAATGGTATTGCCATCCAGATCGTGGTAGAAATCAGCCCCCATATCTGTTCTACGTGTGGAGTATCCTCCTGCAAAAAGACATAATCTTGCTACAAGTCCTTCTGCATATGTACGTGTCATTCTTGTTTTTACGGATTGTTCATTTTCACCGGCACGGTACATCAGCGGGATCACTTTTTCAACCTCTTTAATATGGTATTCCCATATGTAGTCACGACCGGTTAAAAAAGAGTCAACTTCCAGACTGGAAACCTGGTTAACAATATCTCCAAAATACCGGGTTAATTCATAATAAATGGTTGCACGAAGTGTAACAGCCTGACCATAAATATTGGAAAGATCTGTTGGCGTTCCATTGGTGATCCATTCCTGATATAAATCGGTGGCTTCATAGTTTGTGATGAGCTGATTACAGGTTGAAATCACACTATAACCTCTTTCCCATCCTGTTTGACCGATATCAATATTTGCCCATGCTGACGTTCCTCCGTAATATAAATTTTCAGGAATATGGCGTTCCTGATCCGCATATTTCTCAGGATGACGTTCTGCATCTGAACTACATACACTCAGTTCGTAAAACATACCGTTTGAGTGAATTCTACTGTCTCTCCATACATCATAAGCTCCGTCCAGTAAAGCCATTGCACTTGAAGGATCAGAAAGTACATCGCCCAGCGTTGTGTCTGAAGGTGATGATTGCTCAAGAAAATCCTTACAAGAAGTACTGATGAGTACTGCTCCTATGATCGTTAAAATATATACTATCCTTTTCATATGTATTAAATTATTCTCTGTTAAAATTAAAAATCAACATTTAACCCAAAAGTATATGTTCTGGCTCTTGGATATGCGCCAAAGTTAAGCCCTGGAGTCGCATATTCTCCTTTGCCTTCGTTTGTACTGACCTCCGGATCAAGACCTGAAAAGCTTGTAATAGTAAGCAGATTACCTCCGGTAAAATACAAACGAATTCTGTCAATTGATATTTTACTGGTTAACTGTTTCGGTAACGAATACCCAACAGTTAAGGTATTCATACGTAGATAATCTGATTTCTCAAACCATTCAGAAAGTACCAGACCAAATTCCTGATAAGGTGTGTGGTATCTTGCATTCATATTTATTGCATTCAGTTGATCAGGATTTGTTACAGCTACGAGATCACCGGATTCATTAATGTTGTAATACTTGTACGAATCTTTTATGAAACTTAAACTGTTTGATCCAAAAGTGTAGTCTTTTCTTCCTGTAGTATTCAGGAGTTTTGCGATGTTATAAACATGTCCACCCAATGCATAGGCGAAGCTTGTGCTAAGGTCAATACCCTTAAAGTAAACATTTAAACCAAAACCACCGGTATGACGGGGAATGACCTCTCCAAGTGTAGTTGCATCATCTGAAGTAATCTTTCCATCACCATTGGTATCCTTAATTTTTAATGCACCCGGGAATATTTGTGTCGATACATCAACAGCAGTTCCTGTAGAGTCCATACGTACAACATTGAACGGGTTAGGATAGTTACCTATTTCATTGAAATTATCGTAATAAGGCACACCATCCTTTAAAGTGTATTGTCCGGAATTACTGTCATAATTGAAGTCGCTGGTATTATAATAGCCTTCATATACATAACCTTGTACAGTTCCAACAGGAGTTCCTTCTTTGAACAGGAATTCTTTTCTTGGATAAGTTGACGTTGAATTCCAATCCGTTCCGTAGGCGGTAATTATACCTTCTTTCAGTTTTTCAATATTATTCTTGTTATAGTTATAAGTTGCATTAAAGCTGACAGTGAAGTCTTTTTTACGAATAATATCAGCATTAAATGCAACTTCAATCCCTTTATTGGACGTTTTACCTATATTTTCAAATTTGGTTGTGAAACCACTTGCCGGTAATGTTGGAATTTCTCCCAATAGGTCTTTCGTATAATTTGAGTACAATTCAAATGAACCGTAAATTCTTCCGTTGAATACACTATAATCCAACCCAATGTTTCTTGATACGGTTGTTTCCCATTTAAGGTCGGGATTAGGATATACACCGATAGCATCGTATGTAATAACACCATTATCAGAGAAGTTTACAGAGTATAATGCATTCCAAGCACTGTAAGGGATATTATCAGAACCTGCGGATCCTACAGATAATCGTAGTTTTAAATTATCAAGCCATCCCTGCGTATTCTCCATAAAAGTTTCATCGGATACACGCCATCCCAAAGCACCTGAAGGGAAATATCCCCAACGTTTGTTAGGTGCAAATTTTGATGATCCATCAGCTCTCATTGTTGCGGTTAATAAGTAACGGCCTTTAAATCCGTAATTTAAACGTCCAAAATAAGAGTTTGTAGTGGAAGCAACACCAATGTCGTTATAGAAATCAAAATTCAGTTTTTTGATCGGGTATAATCCTGATTCTTCGTCGAATGTTGAAATCTCAGCAAATTGTATTTTTGCAATGGCAGTTTCAAAATCAAAGTTTGCAGGATAGCTCTGTCCGAATATTCTGGATGTTGTTCCCTGTGATTTCGTAAACTCCATACCACCAAGAATGCTAAGATCATGTTCCCCAAGGCCCTGTACTTTCCAGAATGCTGTAGTTGTTGAACGGTATGAATATCCTCTGCCAAGGTCTATTCTGGCTCTTCTGTCAGATACCCTGTTGTTTGCATCAGGTAACGCAATACCCGCATTATAGTATTGATTCTCATTATATCGACGGCTACCTCCAATTTCAGTTCTCAGTGTAAGCCCTTTAACCACCTCCCAGTTAATATAACCTAAGCCTCTGAATCTTTGAAGATATCTTATGTCTTCAATATTAATAGTTTCCTGATACGGATCATATGTCATATCCACATTTACGTCACCATTACCAAAACCGGAAGGAATCGGATCATACTGACCAAGAGGATTATCAATAGGTCTGAACCGGTAGGCAGAAGATAAGATTGAACCTACACCATTCGATGTACTTTCGTTACCTTCATTACGACTTTGAATATAATTCAGGTTTAAACCGATTTTAAAATTCTTATACAATTCGTGATCCAGTTTAAACTGAAGATTATGACGCTTATAACCTGATTTGATTTTAATACCATCATCTGTAATTGTATTTGCGTTAATCGCAAACATGGTTTTTTCCGTTGCTGTTGATACGCTGATATTGTGTTCACTTGATAACCAGCCACTACGTAATAAATCATCTGTGTAATTATGAATCGGAACACTCGCGTAATCATTCCATGCATCCATTCCTGAATGACCCAAAGCGTTTACATTCGCTGTTCCAAGTCCGTAGTACAAAGCAAAATCATCACCCCAGCTTTGTTGCATGGCAGTCATGTAACTCCAGCCATGTAAAAGATAGTCCTGGGTATTCAGTGGTTCAAGCGTTTTGGCTATTTCTTTTGACTGCATGTATGTACTGTAAGATACTTTGGTGGTACCTTTCGGATTATTCAATCCTTTTGTGGTGACAAGAATAACACCGTTTGCTCCTCTTGCACCGTATATTGCTGTTGAAGATGCATCCTTTAGTACATCAATTGATTCAATCTGATCTGCCGGGATTTCGCTCAGTGAAACACCTTGTATACCGTCAACCACAACCAGAGGATCATTAGATTGTGTTATAGAACCTCCACCACGGATACGAATTTTGATATCAGCACCCGGTCGGCCGTCCTGGGCGCTTACTGTAACACCCGATAACTTACCCTGCATTGCCTGAGCAACGTTTGCTACAGGGGTCTGTACCAGTTCATCTGTTTTGATTGAAGAAACAGCACCGGTTAAATCGCGTTTGGTTGTCACACCATAACCAATGGCAACAACTTCGTCCAGACCTATGCTTGATTCTTCCAGTTTTACATTAATGGTTGACTGACCTGTAAATGGAATTTCTACAGTCTGCATACCAATAAAAGAGTAGACGATAACCGCTGTTCCATCCGGAACATTGAATGTATAGTTACCATCAATGTCGGTAATTACACCTGTTGCAGTTCCTTTGGCTACGACATTTACTCCCGGAAGTGGATCTCCGGTTTTAGAGTCTGTAACTTTACCTTTTACTGTTTGAGTTTGTGCAAAAACGCCAAACGTTGTAATTAAAAGTGCTGCAATTGTTACTGCAACCTTTCGGGAAATATAAAACCCGGGTTGCAAAAGGGATTTTTTCATAAAATTTGCCATACTTTTTTAGTTAAGTAAATTATAATTGTTTCAATCTGTTTATAAAATTTCGCTATGCGTAAAGTCTTTGAGGTTTTAATTCACATGTTGATTCAAAGCATGTGGTTTTTTTATCTTGTTCTCATCAATAGCGACTTTTCAATATACGAAATTGTTAAAAATAATTAACAATCAATAGTCTTTTTATATCAATTATGGGGATTATTTTCCCAAAAAGCGGGATGGGTATAACGGTATCCTGCCATATTCAGCACGCTAAGGCACTTATAATGGCAGCCTTAAATTTTATGTGTCGTATATTCAGTGTGTTAATAAAATTTATCGTTCTGAGGACATTTTTAAGTAATGTTTACAGAATGTGTTATACAAATGAAACCACAGGTCTTTTTAATATTAAGTTTAAACCGCACTTTCCCTTATTATACCTCGAAATACAACCCGCTATGGGTTCAGGTGTATTCAGTGCTCGCTCTTATTCTGTTAAAAATAATCAGTGTATTTCACTTCTTAACTCAGGTCAATGACATTGGAATGCTAAGCCGATAATTTTGTTTTCCATGGTATATTCTTTTCTTCATTTTTATTTTCTCATTTCAGTGATTGACTGAAAGTGCTAACAGGATTCCAGTCATAACCAACAAAATTTCACCGATGGCGTACCGCAGGTAAGCGGCAACCCTGTTTTGAGCAGCCAGTTTTTGCCTGATATTTCTGAAGATTGAAATCATTTGGTGTACTTTAGCTATTCTAATTTCTTTAATTCCTTATCTATATCTTTAATCAAAGCATTTGCATCTTTATCAACTTTTTTCAAATTCCGTTCAATCATCCAGTAATATTGATTTTTTAAACTTCTTAAAAAATAGAGAAACACTTTGTCATGTTTCAACCCGTCATAATCATTCGGAATCATACGTGGGTTTAAATCGATTACATTTCCGGTCTGTTCAAATTTCTGTTGGTCTCCATTCCATAACGCATTAAATCGTGTATTGAAAATAGTTTTACTGGCGTCTTCAATAATTGAAAAATATCTGCTTACATCAGTTTTAAGATAATTGTCCGAGTAAGCGTAATATCCTACAATTTCATAGCGTAGTTTCTCATTTGAGATAAGGTTTAAGTTGTATGACTTTAACGTTTCAAATACTTCGTTGTTGGTTGCGAGCCTCCAGGTTTGGGTTATCCGGCCAAAATGCAAGGAAAGAGAGTCATTGTAGGGCAAATCTCGTTCAAAACCTGATAAAAGAATGTTAATCGATTCCCCGGATAACTCATATTGCTTCTGCATCCAATTTGAGTTTTCTAAATCTTCATTTAAGGTCCGCTTAAAACCTTTCAGGAACTGTATTTCTTCATGTTTATGTTTTCTTTGTTCATTCCGGTTGTTTACCTGCAAGGCAATTAAAATTCCAATTACGACCAACAGAATTTCACCAATGGCATAACGAATATAGCTTCCTGCCTTATTTTCGGCGGCCAGATTTCGACGGATGTTTTTAAAGAAGCGGAACATATATGACCCCTTAAAAGATTAATAATTATGATCCTCAAGATAGTGTTCTTTCAGGATGTCTTCCCCGAAATCATTGCCTTTCTCCCGCCATATCGAATGTATGTGGTTTCCGTTCTGCTGAAACCCCATGTTATCGAATTCAATGATAAAGCCCGGGCTGTTGATCACATAATAATGAGCCTTCTGAGCCACGTAGCTTCCAATCCATGCAAAATAGATGCTGTCCAAATCTGTCTTGTAAAATTTATCCAGGTATTCACGAGCCTTGTCATGCTCCAGATTATTTATGTATTCTGTAACAATGTACTTCAAGTATTCCTGTTGATCCGGCGTCAGTTCACTCGCTTTAATCCCTTCGTAAGTTGTCAAGCGCTGTGAACTGTTAGGACTGGTGATAATATCTGCCGGAACATCCCGGCTTAGGGTCGCAATGGCCTGCTGACCTTCTGACAGGGCATTGATCAGCTGAAAACCATAGTCCTCCTCCTTGCTTAATATTTGCAGACCGGCATATTTGGTTGTATGAACCTCGGCAGGATCGGTACCCAGAAAAAATGGCGTAACCGAAAAATGATCACCAAGGGCAGAGACGTTGATGGAAATATGATGGCCTGTAAACTGAAATCCCCACGGTTTAGTTCCGCCCGGTTGGCCCCAGATGGCGATGTAATAATTGCCATACTTCCAGTTCAAGTCCCTCAGATACTTCATTGCTTCATCGTTGATCTCCTTCTTTTTGTAGGCCGTCTCATACACTTCATTTAAAATATCATCCAGCATCATGATGCCCGTGGTCTTTAAATAACCCTGTGAACTTAACAGGGTTGTCAGCACATGATGAAACTGAATCTTGCTCTGTTCTGACAAATCACCATACCGGATGCCCGGCCGTTTTGCAAGGCCGACAGGCAGGTTTGTCCATTTTGTCCGCGATGTGTCGCTAAACTGATAACTGACCTTTTGTAGCTGATCAGCATTCAGGGTATGCATGAACGCCACCAGTTGTTGCCCGATTTTTTGGCTGCTTTGACCACTGATTCCGCTGGTTGCAATCAGAAAGATCACGATTAAAATTCCTGTTCTTTTCATTAGACAGACTTTTTTGAATATTTGGAATACTATTTTAATTCATTGTTGTCCGGTTAAACATCAATATTACTTAAAGATTCTTCGCTTCATTTTATTACGCTCAGAATGACAGTCTCTTAGGTTCATATGGGGCTGGAGGATGGGTTGGTTTGCTTCAGATTCGAAAAACACCCCATCCTCCAGCCCAAGGGCCAGCAACTGCCGGTCATTCCGGGTGGGTGAAGCGAGGAATCTCTGAAGCTTTAACCTGACAACAGAATCTTTAATTCATCGATTAAATTTTGTGTTTTTTCTTTTTGGTTTAATAGAAACGCGTAATGAATATTTGCCGTTATGTATCTGTAATTGATTAAGTTTATCATAATCAGTTGATTGGCCGGATTTTCCAGTTGGGAAGCGGTAATCGCTTTTAAATTTTTTTCGTTCAACCGGACGTAGTTCTCCAGCGAATCTTTTACTTGTTGGCTCAGTAAATTCGACGTTAACAGGTCATCATAAACAGAAGAGGTTTGAAGTTCACTCAATCTCATCACACCGGGTACAAAAACGGCATCCGTAAATAAATTGTTATTTTTATTGATTATCAGCTCTAAACGTTCTAATTCCTGGTAGTAGTTTATGAGTTCACCTTTAAATTTATTATTGCTGATAATGTCTACATTTCCGGAGGAGAGCAGTTCAGTGTAAGTCGGATTGATTTTTACAAAAGTTCTTCGGTCGCATAAGCCTCCAATTGCTGATGTAAAAGAACTATCAACCTTGAATTTATGATATGCTTTATAATACGTTAAAATTGATTTTGCCATTTGTGAAAAAACTAATTCAGTCTTCAGCTGATCATCAATTGATTTACGCTGTTCTATTAAGTCCCGTTCAATATTTCTGAGATAAACAGATTCCTTATTTTTTTCTATTCTGATGGAGTTCCAGTTATTAACCTGAAGGGCGATGAGGATTCCAATGACCACCAACAGAATTTCGCCAATGGCATAACGCAGGTAGGCAGCAACTTTGTTTTGGGCGGCCAGTTTTTGCCGGATGTTTCTGAAAATCCTGGTCATTGTAAATTGAAAATTGTGTTAATGAAGTTCATTGTCAATAAGTTGAATTACATATTGAGTTGTTTCCTGTTGTTCATGACAAAGCCTGTAAATATTTTCTGATACCGTTTTTCTTACCTGTAGCTGGTTTTTTAGTTGTAACCGTTTTTCGGTTGTGAGTTTCTGTTTATTATCAATTTTTCCATCTTCAGTTAATTTGATATTTAAAGAATTACTGGAAAAAAATGTGCCAAACTGTCTGTCGATAATAAATAGATTATTATTATTTATTACCTGTGTCATGTAATCCAGTTGTTGATAATAACGCGCTATTGCGTTTTGCAGTCCGGAATTTCTGAAAAGCTTTTTGTCTCCGTTTTTATTCATGCCGGTATAGCTTGTTTTATTTGCAATAAAAGTCCGTCGTTCGGATAATTTTTCCAGGAGGGAATTGAGTTTTTCCAATGGTAATGAAGATGACAAATACAGGGAAGCAGTGTCGGTTTTAGCAATCATAAGTTTTTCAAAATGAAGTTGTTCGTTTATTACTTCCTGCTGTAAAACCAAATCCGACCTTATGTTTTCCAACGTGTTCCTTTCGAGCTCAATATTTTTTATGTCTTCTTTCCAGTTATTCACCTGCAGCGCTATTAAAATTCCTATAACAACCAGTAAAATTTCACCAATGGCGTAGCGTAAATAAGCTGTGATTTTTTGCTCGGCAGCCAGTTTTTTACGGATATTTCTAAAGATTGTGATCATGTATAGTACATATCCAAATAAGGACGCACAGGGAAAATTCCCCGGTTCATTCATTAATAAGTTTTCGTTGTGAGGTTATTACCGGATCTTGCGAACGCCATGCCAGTGTGTTAGCATCGTACCGACGCATGACTGTTAATATATGCAAACATCCGGGAGAAAGGGGTCTTTCTGAATAATGTTACTAAGTTACATAAAAAATGACAACTTTAGTCACCCTGTGTAAAATGTTGAGATTTTGCGAATTACTGCAGGTTCAATTGCCACGACACGCCAAACTGATCGATTACCCATCCAAATTTCTGGCTGAACCCATAATTATCCGGTGGCATGGTGACTGTTCCATTATCCGAGAGTTTTAAAAACAGCCTGTCAATCTCTGCCTCATCTTCACACTCCACATAATTTGAAACAGCCGGTGTAAAAGTCCAGGCATGGACAGGCGGACTGTCACTGCACATAAATGTTCTTCCGTTTAAATCAAAGGTGGCTTTCATAATAGCGCCTTCTTTTACAGGGCCATCTTTTCCCCAACGTTGGATATCAATAATTTTGGAATTGTCGAATAAGGCCACGTAAAAGTTCATGGCCTGTTCTGCATTGTTTTCCTGAAAGGTCAGAAAAGTTATTATCTGTTGTTTCATCGGTTTTGTAAATTTTTGGTGATTACGAATCAATTTTGATATTTCTGTATTTACATGTTGTATTATACCAGCGGGACCTGTTTTATTAATTATTTGAAACCCGTTTAATTCCCTGAGTTATTCCTGATTTAATCATGTTTCCATACCCATCATCCGGTAAAAAACCTGCATAGGAGAGGGCCAGATCATAATTTTTCCTGGCACTGTCAACGTCGTTCAGATCTTCGTAACATTTGCCAATATTTAAATATAAGGAAGGATAAACTTCTTTTACGGTTTCATCATTTATTTTGAGAGCCAGTTGTAAAGCAGTCTCGTCCCATTTCAACTTATCTTCAATCGTTTTCTGGCGTCGTGCTATATAATGTGCGGATATGAATCTTTCAACGTCATCCGATGCTTCATTCCAGGCTTGTGTAAAAAGATGAAGTGCTTCATCATGTTGTCCCAGGCCTTCCCTGTCCATGCCTTCAGCACAGAGCTTTACAATTTTGTTATTCTCATCAAACTGCATGGTATTCATTTTATTTGTGAACCATGAATAAAGTTTCTGCAGGACCTTCGCATCACTACAGATCAAAAAATATTCACTTGATTTTTACCTGCTTACCACTTCCTGCCTTATACCGAAATGAATTATGATTCCATAATGATGCGTATTCCGCACGCCTTACTGTTTAGGTGCACAAAACAGGACATTTGGATTCAAGCCATGGAATGAATCCCGATCATATTGCCTTCGGTATCAATAGCAAGCACCATGGATCCATAATCTCCGAGCGACATTTTCGGTTTAAAAACCGTACCTCCTGCATTGGCAATCCGTGCTTCTTCTATGCTGCAGTCCTCACTCATAAAGTAGACGATGGTGCTGTTTCCACCTGCTTCAAATCCCTCCATTTTTATCAGTGCGCCTGATGCCCTGTTTTTGGACTCCATGTCGGCCGGAAAAAACAACATCTGCATGTTTTCACCTGTATCAGGCATGGGCATTTCACTCAGTTTTAAGTTAAATACTGTTTCGTAAAACGTTTTGGCCCTGTTCAGGTCATTGACGTAAATTTCGAACCAAACCACCGGATTTTCATTTTTCATATCTGTTTATTTTATGTTTCCTGATTAATTCTTTTTTCCTTTAAAGAGGGCATAAATAGCCATGGCGTGGCCATGTCCGAGTTCAAAATCATCTTTGAGCCACTGTACAATCTGTCCGGCTTTTACATCGGATTTTAGCTTGCCATTCTCCAGAAATCCTTTCTGAGTGGCTAAGTTTTTAAAGTCTTCAGGTGATTTTCCCGTTTTTGTCTGAATATTGTCTAAGTACGCTTGAAATGACATGGTTGTAATCTTTAATGGTGTTGTTATGATGCTTACGTTATTCTGATTTTGTAAGTATACGGGGGAGAGAGAGGCTATTCTTTTTGGTTTGACCAAGATAAGTAAAAAATGATAATATTAACCATTCCTATAAATTATTGGCGTCTGAAAAACGGATTACCTTACAGCACCGATGCTGTTTTGAGGAGGTCCCGACAGATAAAGACATACATCCATTACCATTGGCAGATATGTAATTCCCTGTTCTTCCTGTATTTCACCGGACGCTTTAAATCCTAACCGTTCGTAAACCGGAATGGAAAAGGGAGAGGCATGTACATAAAATGTATCCAGATCCTTATCTCTGGAAAGACACATCTGTAATGCTGATCTGAATAATGCTCCTGCCATACCTTTCCCATGGTATTTTTTATCCACAAAAAGCAAGGTCACATTCCGGTTATCTCTTATCTCAATCATCCCTGCTATTACCGTACCGATGGATGCAACGAGCAGGTTTATCTGATCTTTCTGTCTTTTCGCAATCTTCTCAGGCGCTATCCAGTCATAAAAGATCGTATTCCCGTTTTCTGTATAATCCGGAGCCACAAATTCATCGTATACCTTCCTGATCAGTCTGCTGATTTCCTGTTCCTGTCCTTTTCTGTAGGGCTGAATGGTATAATCCATATGGTTGCGTATAAAAGGTTATTTTAATTGATCTGAAATGGTTTCATAAAAGCAATTCCGTTCACCGTTGAGCCAATAAAACAAGCGCTCAGAAACCCGGCAAACAACCGCTGTGTATTCAGAATCAATTTGCTGGTCCTGTTGGTTTTGGTTCGTTTCGCTCCGGCTATTAAAACCCCATGGCTTTTTTTACGACCAGCATGTCTTCTTCCGAAGTCAGTTGCCTTAATAATTCAAATGCCACATATGGTGCAGTTTCAGGACAATACGAGGTAATCACATTGCCATCAACTACCACCGGTTCATTTACAATTTGTACATCAAAGGCCTTTAGCTTCTTTTGCAGGAATCCGTTTTTCAGATGGTATGTCGTTGCTTTCCGGTTCTTTAATACACCGCTTTTCCCAACGGGCATTGCCCCTGAGCAAACTGTGGCAATGATCCTGCCTTTCGCATTAAATTCCCGGATCAGATCCAGAAACCGTTCGTCATACGCTTCTTCGTAATAGCCAAATTCACCGAAACCGCCCGGTATGGCCAGCGCGTCATAATCGTCAGCGCTTATTTCATCAATGGTTTTATCCACGGTCACCGTTACATTAAATGTACTCACAACAGTTTTGGTAAAACCACAGGTATGAACCTTTAACGGGTGACCGTAATCATTCCGCGCCCAGCCGGGCACATCGATAAACGCACTGAATTCCATGGTTTCAAATGCTTTCAGAAGAAATACAAGGACCTTTTTATTTTGCTTCATATCATCGTTATTCATTCGTTTAACCCGATCACCAGTTAATTATTTCCCTAAACTTTGGCAACGGTTGTAACTCTTGTTGATTCGAACCGACCCGGATAAATGTTAAGCTAGTATTCCTTTTTTGCTTTAGGCAGAACCCGGTTACGATCCCGTTATCATCTTTTTCAAAGTCAAAACGGCCAAGTAACGGTTTAGCTGAACGGAATGAATCGTGGCTTTCCGTATTCGGGCTCAGCAGTATTTGTTCCGTAGAGTTCACCGCAAACAGGGCATCACCTTTCCGGCATATTTTGTAGCATATCAGCAAGTCCTTGTTAAGGTAAATGCCTTCATATGCCGTTAAATCCAGTGCCTGCACTGGTTCTTTTTCAGGTTTTGCTACCGGTTGAGGTTCATTGCGGAATTTAGCTTTAAAGGCATCAAGCTCATTGTGCGGGACGGTGTCAGACAGATACATGCGGGCAACCGTGAATGCAGACCGTACGATGTTATCCGAGCCGGAATTGCTTAACAGGACCAGGGCAAAATCTGCATCGGGGTTCATTATGGTGACCACCCGGAATCCCTGAAAATACCCGTCGTGCCAGTACAGATCATTCCCTCTTTTCATCAGTCCGAAGGCATACGGAACAGCATTCCCGTTGTTCAGTTTTCCGGTTTGCAGCAGGTATGGCAGAAACGATGAATTTCCGCCTAACAGATACTGCATCCATTTTGCCATATCCTCAATGGTAGAATACATAAATCCCGATCCGACGGGGCTCAGGTTGTTGGCCGTTCTTTCGTATTTTCCCTGCTTGTACAGGTATCCATCTGCCCGGTTTCTGATGATATCGCCGTGATCCTTCTGAAAAAACGTGTGGGTCATGCCTGCCGGATCAAGGACAGTGGTGTGCATCCGATCGTAGTAATCCATATCCGTCGTTCTCCTGATAATTTCACCCAACAGCACGTAATTCGAGGAGGTATACTGAAACCGGCTTCCTGCCGGAAAGCTTAGTGTTGGCTGACTCCTGATGATCTGAAAAATTCCGGAACCGGTTAACACGTCATCGAGACTGTGACCCGCTGCCAGAAACAGGTACGGCCAGTCCCAAATCCCTGAGGTATGATGGATAAGGTCTTTCACCCTAACACTATCCCAAAGGGCATTTTCTTCAGGCAGATAGCGACTTACCGGGGCATTATAGTCAAGGGTTCCTTTCCGGATCATTCCGGCAATGGCATACCCTGTAAACTGCTTTGATACCGAAGCTAAAAAGAATGCCGTAGAGTCCGAAATGCTGATGCCATGTTCAAGATCAGCCAATCCGAAACAATTCTGATAGACCTTTTGGCCATCTTTAATGACCGCTATGGCACACCCCGGCCTGTTCCCGGAATCGAATACCGAATATAAATCATCGGTAGCTTTATTAAGCTCTTCCGGGTTAACCTGTGCCGCTATGCCCTGAACTATGAACAGGAAAAACAGCGCTGCTACGGATCGAATAAAATGTTTCATTGGTTAGAGCCTGTTTGATGAAGAACCACTAACCGGGATATCCGGAGTCGTGCAATCTTGTGCTACTAAAGTAATTAAAAAACAGCAGCCATGAAACAGGCATTTAAATTACAGCAGGCAATTACCGGTCTTCATCATCGTTGGAGATCCCGGATAAAAGATGGAAATGGGTATTTCGCAGACACAAGATGATATACTGGTGATATTTCAGGCGTGATAAGCCTCGTACGCTCTGTTTTATTTATACTTGATATTAATAAGGAAATGTCCTAATTTTATAGTTCAACAATTTTCCTTATACAGACTTTGCCGCATAGCAAATCTGCGGTTTTAAACGTACCCGTGTTTATTCCCTTACTCTCCATTGAATTGACATAAATGAATACCGGATCAGGTATCCAGGTTCTTTCAGGACCAAACGCTGGGATTGGTCGTATCTGCAACTGTATCATCTTAAATAAAAAAGAAATGTTATGAGCTTATCTTACACAAGAATCCTGTTGCTGTTCATTTTTACCCTTTTATTGTTTCTTAAACCGCCGTTAATTGCAAATGATGAAAGCCGCATTCAGGATCTTTCACAAAGGAATGTATACCGATGGAATACCGATCAGGAAAACTGGGTCATAAAACGGGCCTCAGTATTTACATTTATGGATACCGGAAGAAGTGTAAAGACCGAATTATTTAACGATCTGGGCGAGAAACAACATGATGAAGAAACGCTGTACAGCTACGATGAACTGGGACGGATAAAACATGTGGAAACCTGGACCAATGAGTATGGCGAAGACTACCGGTTTATGAAACGGCGGCATGAAATTTCATATTTAAATGATACCAGGATCATAAAGAAACAACTGGAATATGTGAAATGGGACCTCAACCTGGATGAAACGTTAATGCGGAGTACGCTGCGTAAATTTGATGACCAGGATAACATAACCCTGTTTCTGCATAAGGGACCGAACCCTCTTGAAGACAATGACTCTATTGTTTATACGTATGATGAGCAGGGAAGGTTAGTTTCTGAAACACAGTTCAACTGGAACCTGGTTGATTGCTGTACCTATGGTTTTACAACGTATTTTCGCTTTACTTACAGCTACGATGGCGATCAGTTACAAGCGGTGGAAGGGGAGTACTGGAATAAGTTCCCGGGGGAATGGGTGCCTGTTTATCTTATCAATAATTTTACCGGTTCAGTCATTAGTGAAAATAACCCGGATATGTTGGCGCCTAAAAGCCAGGTGTTGCTTGAGGTATCTGTTGAGGAGATAAAAGAAGCGATGAATAAAATTAAGCCTGTTTCTTTTTTACCGGAGTGGCCACGTAAAATTATAGGCCAAAATTGTTCAGTTCAAAAGTGGGATCCGGAGAATGAATATTATCATGCATTTATCGAAATAAGGAATGAGATAAATTCCGATGGTTTTGCTATATCGATAGAAGAGAAGGGGTCTGCATTTGATGAATTCACAGCAATCCACAGACAACTGCAACTTATTGCAAAGAATCAGCTCAATTATAACGATCCGGATGCGTATATGGAGCTTGAGCAATTGATTGAAATAGGTGGTATTATGTTGTATTCAGGTAACGGTGTCAGCGAGGAAGAGGCTGTTGGTTTTGTAAATGATGCGAAAGCACTGCTTAAAAGCATGCATATTCGCTATGACGATCAAACTGACTCAGGTTTCGATCTGTCCGAAATTAAAGATGTGGAAGTTAATATACCGGAGTCTGCATCCGTCATTGAAAAACAGACAACTATGCTGCGGAATCTTTCCTTAACCTATCAGCAGTATGATGCCCTGTCAGACGGGTATGTAAACTGGTTAAAACAGGAATTTATCTATAATGGTGATCGTATTTACAATTTACTGGAAGAGAAAACAACTGATGGTAATTTGGTGGTTTATCCCAATCCGGTAAGGGGAAATCTGCAATTTGCATTACGTAACTATTCGGGTGCGGTAAAGGTAGAACTGATAAATGCCACAGGACAAACGGTTTTAAGGGAAAAACTCAGCCTACCTGCTTCCGGATTTCAGTTCACCAGAAACGTTCAACATCTGCAAAACGGGGTGTATATTCTGAGGTTATCACATAAAGACGGCATCATCAGTAAGAAGGTCCTTCTGGAATAACAAATTTAATGTGAATACAGGTGCCGGAATTTTGTACACGGATAAATGATTATTTATTGTCCGTGCATTGGCATCCTTTCCCGTTTTTAACGATAGATCCTATGTGGGTTGTACAGGCAGTGCTTTTAAAACCCTATCCCTTAAGGTATGTGTCCGAAAACAGGCGGAGGTACTATGACTTTGCCACTGTATAATTCAGTTCCGTCACCCCATTGGTAAATCGCTGCGTACTCACCAGATTCAGCATTATTTTCGCTTTGATATCTGCAAACAGGGGAATGCCCCTGCCCAGGATAATTGGGTTGACAAACAACCAGAAGCCGTCAATTAAGCCCAGTTGCATCAGCGCATGCGTGGCTGACGGACTTCCGAAGATCAGGATCTCGCTACCATCTCCCGAATCCGGACCGGACTGTTTCAAAGCTGTAATCTGCTCCTCAAGGTTGTCGCTGATTACCGTTGTGCCGGGAAGTGCTGAACCGGACAGTGTGTTGGACAGCACCACCTTGTGTACGGTTTTGTACCAGGCCGAATGTTCAATGTCGTGCCGGCTGGCATTGGGCTGATCGGCTGCCGTGGGCCAGTAATCTTCCATCATCCGGTAGGTGGCCCGCCCGTAAAGGGCCGTATTGGTTTTACTTATCCGCTTACCGACAAAATCAAATATTTCTTCATCCACTGTAATCCAGTCCATCTCACCCTTAGGTCCTGCAACAAAGCCATCCAGAGAGATGTGCATAAAAGAAATCAGTTTTCTCATGGTATATGTTTTTATATGTTTGCCTGTTCCGGACCGAAAGCGTTACTCCAGGCTCCGGGTGTTGGCAACTTCGCGGTGAAGCTTCCATACGCCATCCCGCTTGTCCTTTTTAAGCACGGCCAGGAAGGTGGCCTTTAACTCTACGGATTCTCCCTTTGCGTTGGTGTAGTAGGTGGAGCTCATGCCAAAATCGTAGGCCACACTGTCGCTCACCAGCACCGTTTCGGTGGGCCGCATCACCAGGCTGTCGTAATGAAATTTACCCTGTGGATTGGCCCGCTGTGTCTTATAGATTCCCCAGTCGCCGCAATCGGGGGTAAGCGACTTTACATCCGGTGTGGCATACTTGCGTAAATCGCCGTACCGGCCCTCTTTAATGGCCAGCTGAAAGGCGGCCCTGGTCTGTTCAATGGAAGCCAGTTCGGCCTGAACATCCGGTTTGGGTGACGCCTGTGTTTCTGCTTCTTTTGGTTTCATCTGACACGAAAATAAACTGATCACGAGCATTAAAAGCACTACCTGTTTCATCTGTATATCATTTTAAAGGTTATTCGTGTTATTCAATGGCCTGCATCACAGATTCCTGCAACGGACCGGCAGCAGACCGGGAGTTTTTTATACGTGTGACAAGTGGAGCAGATTTACCCGGGGTTGGGCTGGTACAATACTAACGCTGTAAACGTGCGTATTGTTTAATGTTGTGGAGGGATTGGATTCTGAATTGTAAACGGCAGTAAAAAACAAAAGGCGGTTACAAAGGGGCTGGCAAGTTTAATAGCCCGGGGAAACGCCTGAAATTTAAGGCGTATTTATGTTAAGCATACCCGTCGTTTTTCTGCGGTTTATTTCGTGTTCGCATGGGTAAGTTTTTCAATTCCAATATTCGAAATAGTTCAGTATTTGTTCAATCTGGTTTTCTGGTTGCAGATAAAAATCAGGTGCAATCCCTCGTGAATCAACACCATTTATTTTGAAATCATACACATTAGTTGTTGGATAAACAATATAGAGTGAGTCTTTAATGATTTCATTCACACAGACATCTCCAAAATCAACGGCTCCGGCTGTATTTTCTCCAAAGATTTTAACTTTAAAACTTTGTTTAGCACACAGAACAAATTTTTCCGCAGAACTGCCTGTATTTCTGTCAACAAGAACAGCTACTCTTTTGGGATACGGGTTAACCCCCGATGCGCTATATTCAGTAATGAAGTTATGATGGCTTTTTTGCCAGGGTGCATCTATAATTTTGTTTTCTTCCTTTTCAGTAAGGGTTCCCATTTTATTCCGTGTTTGATGAGACGCCCAGTTTTCTTTTGTTGCCAATAATTCATACCTGCGCGTATACATATCATTTGTAGCAATTAACGGGAGCAGACGTCTGTAAAATAAATTTTTACCCCCGCCATTTCTTCTCAGGTCAATGACAAGGTTTTCAAAAAGTAACATAGAATCCCTTTCTATGGCACAGTTTAAGAGGCTGTCTAATGCTGCCTGGTTATCGAAATCCGGAATCTTCAGATAGTAGGTATGGGTATCAATGGATGCGCATTTAAACGTGTCAGTTGCTATGGGAGCGTTTTTGTAAAAATCGGAGATCGTCAGATACAGGTGTCTGTCTTCAAAAAAATCCATGTAAAGCTGAATGTTTTGTGCTAAATCAGAGATCGAATTCAGATAGGTGTTTAACAGGTTTGTTTTGAAATAGGTGTAGTAATCCAGCTTTCCATTGCTTATATAGTGATATCCGATATAATTCTTTTCAATGATTGATACGGTCTCTTTAAAATATGCATCGTAATTGCTTTGCGGGAAGCCGGAAAGGTGAATGACAAGGAATATAACCAGTAAAAAATATCTCATATGTTTTTGATTTTATGCCTGCTAACGATCACCTGTATATGGTGTAACCGATTGCGGGCTACTTTCCTGTCAAACTGCAAGAAAGTTGAAGCGGGCTAAAAACCTTGATATTTAAGACATTGCCTGCCATTACTTTTACAAAATGTTGTGCGTTC
Source organism: Quyinboa sediminis (assembly GCF_042219855.1). Classification (NCBI taxonomy): domain Bacteria; kingdom Pseudomonadati; phylum Bacteroidota; class Bacteroidia; order Bacteroidales; family Quyinboaceae; genus Quyinboa; species Quyinboa sediminis. Next base: position 278,483 of record NZ_JBHJHP010000003.1, read on the forward strand.
GTGCTTTATTTTCAATTAAATATAATATCTAAAAGGCAATGCTGGTCTTAAATCATCAATTTTTCCAGCTGTAAGGATTTCTCCAATCACATTTGCAAATTTTAATGTAACTGGTAATCCATCACCATATTTACAAGTATTGTAATTTAACTTAGTTAATGCCAAAATATCAGAACAAACAGTTTCAATTTTAATATTTCCTTTTCCTCGAACTAATTTAATAGTCAAAGGATTTGGAGTTTCCATACCTAAAGGTTGTTGTATTCTCGGAATAAAACCTTTTGTCCATAAATATGCATTATTTCTATTTTTCACATAAAAACTTCCTCGTAAGATTGGGAAATTTTTATCACGATAAAGCTTAAATACTTTTTCATCTTTTATTGTTACACCAACAAGCGAAATATTATGATTATCAACTGCCTCACAAAATCCATCCCATTCTTCATTGTCAAATTGAGTCTTCCCATGAATAAAAATTTCTTTTGGCAAATTCTTGTCATTCGAATTGGTAAATGCTTTTAATGCTTTGGTTAAAAGGTCAAAAGCAGCATCCTTTGTTAGATGATATTCTTTTGTGTCTTCATTATACCATGGTCCGACTGCTCCTTTAAAAACCATTCCATCTCCACTATCTAAAAACATTTGAGCAGCGCAGCACGCATATTTACTATTTATTTGCCTTTCATCAATTTTGAACACTAAACCAATATAACAGACATTTTTTCTTATACTTCCCAATTTCCAAGGCAAACCACCAACTTTATAGTAAACCGATGTTGCAATATTCCATGCAATATCTGTCTCCATTGTAGATAAATCTCTTTTGGGCTTTCCATTTTTGTTTAAGTAGGGATACTCATTATAAGCAATTGTTGACTCTCTTATTATTTGTGTTAGAATTTCGTGTTTTAGCAATTTTAATTTCAATTGATTATGAAAATGATTTTCGTAATCATAGCATTCTTTTAATTTCACATAGTCAGGGTCAATGTCATCAAATAAACCTTTATTTTTTTGTGCATACTTGTCTTTTATCCCAATTTTAATTGTATCAGCAGCTGACTTTGATTTTATACGCCCATATAAATAAACGTCATCAGGGATGACTACAAACCAGAGGTTTACAGGCGGTCTATCATCATCATGCCTATAATCGACTAAACTATTTACATATAAATCAACCATGTTTGCGACTCTAACATGTTTGTCTGAATACCTATAAAAAAGCTTTAACTTTTCTTCTTCAACTTCTAATTCTATGGTTGAATTTAGATTTATAGTAATTCCAAAAATTGACTCAAAACCAGGATAAATTGGTTTTGAAACATCTTTCTTTAAAGGAAAGATTGGTTTCATGAATTTACCAATCCAAGTTCTCATTCTTTTAATGCCTATAGGAGTACCAATTATTCCAATCGTAAAGTTATTTATCTTGTCTTTATTAAACGGTCCAAATAAAGAAAGACCATCACGAGGGTCAACTACTTTTTGATTATAGTTAAACAACAAAAAAGGTTCTTTTATGTGGCTAAGTTTAGGCATCGTCAGTTGCATTATCTAATTCTTGATAATATTCTTCTTCATCAAGATAACTATCAATTGGCATTAATCTTTTTTCATCATTTGGCTCTTCATAACCAAAGTTAGCGTTGAAGAGTATTGGAGTTGTTGAAAGTTCAATTGTTTCTGATTCTGCAACAATTACGGACATTTTAGAATTATCAGTATTTGAAAGTGATGATAAGAAGGCTAAAAGCTTATTTCGCCATTCCTTATTATACATGGTTTTTCCTTTCCTTCTTCTTGCACTGTGCATTTTTTTATTATCATCCCATGCTTTTTCCCCATCTGAAGTAAAAATGATATGATTTTTTAAACTTATGCAAAACTCGGGGCTAAGTAATGTTTTAAAGCTAATTGCAAAATGCCAGAAATCTTCATAATATTTGCCTGTCACGCCAATATTATGTGTATTTGCACCAACGTTAAATGAGCCTTTAACTCTTTCTTCTTCTTTATGCTCAAAATAATAGCATTTTGAATTTGATAATTCGTACTCTTGTAAATCCAAGCTTTGTAAATACATGTCAAAACATGTGTTCACAAGTCTTACAAGTAATCTCCTAAAATCATGATAGGTTGGAAATTCATCATCTTCGTACCAGTCGAACGCATCACTTGTGTTCTTTTGGATTATTTCAGATGGAGTTACTTCAAAACCTTTATCTGTTAGATAATAATCAAGACTTTTTTGAAATGAAACAATTATATTTCCATGCCTGTAAGCTGGATAAACCATGTTGTTTTTCAACACCTCTGCAGCTTGTTTTTCGTTCTGGAATTTATAAAAATAAATTGTCGAAGGTAGTCGTGGGATTTTAATCCAGTTAGAATAAAAAGTGTCATTTAATTTTTTATCAATACCTGACCAGTTTGTGTAAACATTTTCATACCAGTCAGATAGAGGCGTTGCACTTTCATTATTTTTAGGAACATTATCGTTCCCAAGTTTTTTTAGAAGTCTTTTTAAACCTGTTGCCCAATTATTTTCAAAAATTACAATGTTTCTTCGGTTAAGTCCTATTCTGGCATTGAAAGGTGCTTTGTCTATTTTGACAGGAATAATAAAATCTTTTAGGTTTAATTGTTTCTCAATGCTCTTGCATTGTTCCCACTCATCTAAAACTCCTGCTTTTTCAAAAGTGATATCTGAAACTACAAGTATGTATTTAATTGTTTGTTTTTCAAGAAAATCTTGCAAACTTTTCCAATAATCAGCTTCGCCACCAATAAGAAAAGATAAATCACATTCACATTTATAACCTTCGCCAATTAATTTCGACTGTAACCATAAAGTAAACTCATTATCCTCAGGTGTGGCATGTCCAATAAATATTGTATCTCGATTACTCAATTTTCTTGTTCTTTATTTACTGTTTAAATTTAGCAGAAATGTTTTTTTGCATGACGTACAACGGTTGGTGTAAGTTTTTGTAGCGGATTCTCGGAGTGATTTCCAGTCCGGCAGGACGGAAATTGATGCGAGAATCTGCACCCCGCACACCACCGAACCCGCTATAAAATTTACACATTGTTGGCAGCAGTTTTTTTCATTTCCAAAAAATAATAAATGTTATCATGCTTAATAAAATCCATATAATTTGCCATTTAAAAGATATCCATGAAAATCGTCCAAGGATAAGCGCTCTTTCTCTTAATTTTAAGAATTTTTCATGCCTCTTTTCTTTGTTTTCTATATCTACGTTGTCTAAGAAATAGTTTTCATTGGTAATGGTCACTAAAAATGTAAGAAGTAAATTGAAATGGAATTTTGGAAATTTCATTTTTTTCTTGATGTCAATGTAATCGTCAGGTAGTTCATCGTCATAATTGTGTTTCAGAGAATATGCTTTAATCCTGACAGTATTAATGTGTCTTGTTAATCTAAGGTCGTAAAGTCTTGACAACATTGTCAGAGTCCCAGAAAACAATGATAAAAATGCAAAGATTAAGGAGATTACTAAAGTCGTTGGTTTTATTTGTATTTGTCTCCAATCAAGTGTGAAATGTAATTCGGAATATAAGTCAATTTCCTTAACAAGGTATCCAAAAATAGCAAAGCCAATTAATATGAAGAAATTGTTCGCATTTCCAAATTGAGATAATGTTTGACCTGCCCAGAAACGGTGTCGTTCTCGATAATCAATTTTCTTATAATTGATTTCGTCTTTGTTCGGAGAATTTATAGTGTCTTCAGTTTCCATTTTTTCAAAATTGCTGCCAACTAGCATATATACCGTCAATTCTTCGGCTTATTGTATGTATTTGGGGTGTAAAACCGACGGTTATCTGATCTGTTTTTAGTATTATTTTCAAAAAATTTTGCATGTCAGGTTATATCAGAGCGTATCAAAAGGATACAGGTTCTTTTCAATTTTGGTGAGACTAAAATACATAAAAAAGTGATACAAAGGACAAAAGGGTGAGGCAAATATTAAACATACCCGGTAAAGGTTGTTTTTGGTATTTATAAGCAACTTTAAATGGCAATGCCGGAAATGCCACCCAGCAGCGCGATATGAAATTTGAAGAACTGGTGGAGTGGGTAACAGACGATGTGGTCATCGCCGGTATTGCACCGGCCGGTCAGTCCCGGCTTCCTGAAAAACCTGGCATTGTATTTCCGTCGTAGGGTAGACGTGTTATTTTGATTTACGACAAACCGGTTTTCCTTAGGAAAGGCCGGTTTGTTTTTGGGGCGAAACAGTTATATCCAATGTAAAGGGTTGTGGTTTTCCAACTTACCTGGCGGTATCTGAAAAAATCTCAATAATTTCATTTTTTTTGTTTATGCACCATTTTATCTTTTGAGCATATATTTTTACTAATTAATTTTATTTTTCAATAACTCGCTTACATTCAATTTGTTTTCCGAATTGATAAAGTACTAGCTTATCAATTTTTTGATGAATATTTTCCTTAAACTCTATAGCAGCATCAACACCATTTACTTTGAAAAGGACATCAGTCTTTGGGATAAGTTCATATTGATTTTGTCCGGTAACCTGAAGTAAAAGTTTCCCGGAGTTTGTCGTAATTGTTATAAAGGTTTGTTGGTTAAGTTGATAATCGCCTTCATATAATTTCAATATTTCTGGTTTAACAGAAATAGCAGGCATTGTTTCTATCGGAGCATTTTTTTCCAATATTATTTTTGATGTACCGTCCATTTTTGATTCTACCATTTTTTCAATTTCAAGTTTTTTATTCCGCATGAAACTAATGGAAACATCCAAACCACTTATGTAAAAACTATCAATAGCATATGGAACAAGTTCAAAGGTATTTCCAACAGTTTTTGCAAATAATTTTCCCTCATTTTCATCGATTTCAAGTACTGTTTTTTCGTTTTTATATACCCCTTCATATTCTTCTAAAGCAACCTTTTCCACATTGATAGCTTTTATTTTTTCAAATGGTTTACCAAGTACTGTTGCCGCAATATTCCTCGATAATACAGCAGAATGTGTCCCTTCAACATTTGAAAGAACACAAACAAATATTTTTTCACCTGGGATATACTGTATAGATGATGAGTATCCATTTATCCCACCGGTATGTCCTACAGCTTTTGCACCCTGTATTTCGTTAATGAAAAATCCCAGTCCATACTGACAGGGTTCACCTGTTTTTAATATAGTTGGCTGACACATCATTTCCAACGTTTCAGGATTTATAAATTCAGTATTAAATAGTTTGGCATAAAAATTATGTAAATCTGCGGTTGTTGAATAAATTGCACCGACAGAATATGCAAGAGACATGCTAATGTAATCCGCATAGATTATTGTATTATTATCAATTTTATAGCCTGTCGCTTTTTTCTTAATTATTTCAGCATTACTACCGTAATATGTGTGCTTTAAACCAAAGGGCTCAAAAATATTTTCTTCTAAAAATTTTTGATATGTTTTTTGTGTTACCTGTTGAATAATATAGCCCAGTATGAAATACCCTGAGTTGCTATAACTCCATTGTGTGCCTGGTTCAAATTCAAGTGGTGCTTTTTTTATTTCCTCAATTACTTCGTTTGGGGTATAATCTTTATACTTTCCATTTTTACCACTAAATTTCTGTAACTTTTCAAAACTGATAATGCCGGACGTGTGTCGTAGGAGATTTTCGATTGTAATATTATCACCTTGAGGATAGTCTTTAATATATTTTGAAATTTTATCGTCTAAAGAAACCCTTCCTTCTTCTATTAATTTTATTATTGAAATGGCGGTGAACTGTTTTGTAATTGAACCAATTCCAAGTATTATATCGTTTTGCATTGGAACTTCAAATTCAACATTGGCAAGTCCAAAAGCATTTTGATATATGATTTCCCCTGCTTTAGCGACCAAAATTGAGCTTCCGATATTTTTATCGGGAACATATTCTGAATAATTGCTTGCAATTTTGTCAGAAAGTGTGGACTCTTTTTGATTTTTTAATTCCTGTGCATATAGTTTAAAACTATAATTTAATACACAAAGAATGAGTAGTATTTGAGAAACAAAATTTTTCGTTTTTTTATTGGCTATTTTAATCACGTTTATATTGTTTAAAATATTCATCAATTGAATTGACGTAAATCTCATAGGCATCAACACCCTTTTGGGTAATCCCGCAGGTAGTCAAAGGATAATTTCCTTTAAATGATTTCTTCACCTCAATATATCCAGCCTCTTTTAACTTGCTCATTTGAAAGCTTAGATTTCCTTTTGTGGTATTAATATTTTCAAGTAAATAACTAAAATCAGCATTTTTTACTCCTATCAAGATGGACATAATCGCTAATCTGACCTGTGAATGTAAAAGTGGGTCTAAATCTTTGAACATAATTTCTGTTTTTCACGCTGAGCATATATAATGTGTCCCGGAATAATAAAGGCTATCACCCATGCAATAGATTCAATCAATAACTGTTCCTGAAGTTTGAAATACGACGCCAAATAAGCTAAAGCAGCAAAGACGATCCCACCTATAACAATTAGTCTATAACGTAGGATCCCTCCAGTGATTGTTACCGCAAATGCAATAAATACCATAAATACAGGATGTTGTAGTTCATAATTTATGCTTTTCAGTACATTAAACTGGATGAGGTTTACTAATACCATACTTAGAAAAAGAGAGACCCATACATACCTCAAGGATATTCCTATATAAGTTTGAACTTTCTTTCGCTGTAGAAAAATGTAATATGCACTGTATGCGATACCGGATACTGGCAATAGAATCCTTAAAACATGAACAATTTGCATCAGCTGATGAGGTATTATCAAAACACGTGTCAAATAATTCAAAAAGAAATAATTTAAAAATAGTATCCATCCCCAAACAATGAATAATATTCCATCTCGTTTGAATTTGTTTTTTGAGACCTGTATCATTTCTTTAATTACAAGAAGGGATTGAGCTTCATCTAATGAGTCCGGTGAATGTTTATTTGTATTCATGATAAAAAAATTTGTAAATCAAACTAGTTTGCATTACAAACTTAATTAAATTTGAAATACAAACTAACATACAAATCAACTTTTTCTGATTCTTTTTGAAATGGGAGTGAATTTATTTTAGTCTGATTAATTGGATAGCACCTATTTTTCAGTCTTGCTCATTACCAATATTTATCCCTGCAATTCTTCGGTTTATTGTAGGGATTTGGGGGGTATAGCCGACGGTTATCGGTGCTTTATGTTTAGTCGTGTTTTATAACAACTTCGCATTTCGGGTTATATCAGATCGTATCAAAAGGATACAGGTTTTTTTTTATTTGGAGAGACTAAAATACATAATGCAGCAATAGAAAAGATCAAAGGGGAGTGGCAAAAATTTAACATGCCCCTGACCGGTTGTCTTTGGTATATGAAAAAAACTTTTAATGGTGATGCCGGAAATGCAATCCATTAGTGCGATATGAAATTTGAAGAACTGGTGGAGTGGGTAACAGACGATGTGGTCATCGCCGTTATTGCACCGGCCGGTCAGTCCCGGCTTCCTGAAAAACCTGGCATTGTATTTCCGTTGTAGGGTAGGCGTGTTATTTTGATTACCGACAAACCGGTTTTCCTAAGGGAGCCGGTTCGCTTTTGGGGCGTACGGTCCCGCGGTATAGTGTCGCGGCAGTTTCAATCCGCCTCGCCTTGCGAAGCTTCGGCGGAGCAAGGTAGGATAGGAATTGTCAGGACGAAAAGAGCTGGTAGCGAACGTTGATACATTTTGTTTAAAAGTACTTCCATGCAGTACGACCGTGTGTTAGGGCTGTGTGGCTTCTTATTTATTTCTAATAATCACTTCAAGCCACTCGATCAATTCATCCATGTAAGATTCTATTATTGACCAAACAATCTCATAATCAACTCCAAAATATTCATGGATAATTCTATTTCTAAATCCACGAATTCTATTCCATTCAACTTCAGGATTATTATCTCTAAAATCTTGATCAATACGATTTGCAGCTTCTCCAATTATTTCAAAATTTCTAACCACTGCATCAATAGTCATATCGCTTGAAATGAAGTCTTCATAGTTAAGATGATTTGTATACTTCTTAATCTTCTTTGAAGACTGAAGCATATCATCCAGGAGTAAATAAATGTCACGTTTAGACATAAATTAAATCTGAGTCAATTGATCTTAAATATTTCTCTTTAATCCCTTTCTTAGAAACCAAGTCAACTTTAAATCCAACAATTTTTTCTAAGTCTTCTGCTAAGTCAACAAAACGGATTCCAACGCGATCTGAGAACTCGACAAGAATATCTAAATCACTGTCATCATTTTGTTCTTTTCTAGCGTAAGAACCAAATATTGCCAATGATTTAATTGGATAATCACGAAGAAGTCTGGTTTTGTGATTACTCAATACTTTCTCTATTTCATTCAATGTTCTCATATTTCAAAAATAGTATATTTTAAACAAATAAGTTAAAACTTATTTGTTTGTCTTTGAATAGTGCCGTTTTTCTTCCATTAGCCCTAACGTTCCCGCGGTGTGGTGTCGTGTGGTTGTCCCGATTGCTATCGGGATCCCATGGAGTGGAGACTGTCAAGCCGAAAAATGACGGCATACGATAAATGGGTTTAGCAGATTAAATTAAACAAGATGCACTATGACCGTGCATTGTACTGTGTAATTCTTTATTCAAGGTTAGTCATAATGAAATCTACAGGCATAGATTAATATTTCATCGTTAACAACTTGATAGACAAGTCTATGTTCATGGTCAATCCGTCTGGACCAAAATCCTGAGAGATCATACTTAAGAGCTTCAGGTTTACCTATCCCATCAAATGGACTTCTTTTTATATCTTTGATAAGAGCATTGATTTTTTTAAGAATTTTCTTATCGAAAGTTTGCCAATAGAGGTAATCTTGCCAGGCATTTTCGGAGAAGGAAATGACCATAGTTTAGTCCTCAATATTATGGTTAATTGTTTTCCCTTCTTTCATTTGTTTTATGGATTCATAAAGTCTGTCAGAATTCTTTTTAGAACTCAACAAATGCAATGTTTCCATGATTGAGTTGTATTCATCAAGGGAAATCATAACTGCCCCTTTACCCGTTTTTCTCTTAATTATTAGAGTTTCATTATCATCTTCAACACTATCCAGAAAACGTTTCAGTTCAGAACGAAATTCAGAAAAATTAGCTGCTATCATAATCGATAAATCTTGAAGTTCTTATATAGGTACAAATATAAGTACTTTATATGGGTTTTGTGAATCATTTTAATAAAATTTAGCGTCCCACTTTATGCAGTACAACGGCGTCATACGGAATGTGAAATTGCAGGTTAAAATTAAAACGTATGCACTATGACCGCGTGTTAGTATGCGTACTTTATTAGCATCAGTTTAGATCAATATTTTTCTCTCTTTCAGGATTCCGTAAAATTTGACTTTATAACTATCAGAAATTGGTATCAAATCGCTTCCGATTCGGATTCTATTTCTCTCAATATTCTCAATTTTTGAAATCGAAACGATATATGAATTATGAACTCTTTGAAAATCAGCCCGGGGTAATATTTCTAATACGTTTTTGAATGTTTGCAAAGTCATAATCTTTCTGTCAGTTATATGAATCTGCAAATAGTCTTTCATACCTTGAATGTACAAAATATCTTTAATCAGAATTTTCTCAATACGATATTCTGTTTTCACAAAAATATATTCATTGGAATTATCATTCTGTGATGTATTTAACTGATTATAAACTTTATCTACTGACTTTATAAATCGTTCAAATGTGAACGGTTTTAATAAATAGTCAGCTACATCTAATTCATATCCTTTTAGTGCGTATTCATCATATGCAGAAGTAATGATTACTTTTGGTTTGATTTGCAATGATTCCAGAAACTGTATCCCGGATAATTTTTTCATCCGAATGTCAAGGAATATCAAATCAACGGAATTCCTCTTTAAAAATCCAACTGCATCAATTGCGTTGTCAAATCCCTCCAGTAAATTGAGGAAATCAACCTGCTCAATAAACTCCTTAATCTTTTTTAAGGCAAGTGGCTCATCTTCTATGGCAATGCAATTAATTTTCATATAGCTCTAATTCCAGATTAACCTTAAATACTGAATCCTCCGGATTAATTGATAATTTGTGTTTATCCTTATACATCAAATCTAATCGTTTTTTTACTGTTTCTAAGCCTATTCCATGAACTTTATCCTTATCTCTTTCGGTTTTGTCATATTGATTATTACAAACAAAGATTAATTTCTTGTTTTCTACTATAATCTTAATAACTATACCATTCTCAATGTTCGAATCAATGCAATGTTTAAAAGCATTCTCCACAAAAGGAATCATAATCATTGGAGCAACCTTTATTCCATTTGAATCACCTTTTATCGTAAAATCAAGAAACTTTTCATTTTTAAGTCTGAGTTTTTCAAGAGATAAGTAGCTTTCTAAATGTTCAATTTCTTTAGCTAATTCAACAAAATCCAATTTAGCATCTTTTAGCATGTATCGCATAATGTCAGAAAGTTTCACCAACGATTTCGAAGCCTTGTCCTGATTGTCATAAATTAAAGTGTCTATATTATGCAATGTATTGAACAGGAAATGAGGATTGATTTGAGAACGAAGCAAAGCGAAATTGCTCTCATAATTTTTACGTTCAAGTTCTGTTTTTAATCTGTTTTTCTTGAACCAATCTGTGAAAAACTGAAATAAGCCACCCAAAAAACCAAATAACAGTATAACCACTAAAGTCATCAAGGCGTCCATATACTTGTAAGAATTATTTTCTCCCCAAATTACATGTCCAATGAAAAAAGGTGCGATTAACAAAAGCGGATAGACCAGGAATTTTACATTTTTTATGATCAGCTTAGTGTAAAAGAAAAAAATATAAAATGGAACCGAAAGTATACCAACAGTAAGTGCAGCACTTGTATATGCCTCCCAGTTAGTGAGTGGGTTAAAATCTCCGGAAGGCAATAACATCGGAATCAGGTTCATAATTGTGAAGATTAGAAACCAAATCATTAACCAAAATCCAATGTGCAATAACATAATAACTGACTTTTTCATTTTTCTAAATTTTAGTTAAACATGAGTTCAAAAGTCAGATTTTACACCTTGTTTTAAAAATTCAATATATCCTTGCTGCAGTTTTATCGACACCTTCTCTGTTTTAATCTATTCTTTCACGTGCAATATCCCTCTGAGTATGCATGCTACCGGTAAATTCTATGCATATTGGCAGACCCGATAGCTGTCGGGTGCCTGATGGTTTCCTGTAGCACCTTCCCGAGGCTGCGGCGGAGTAAGGTTAAACTACGATGCAGTTTGAGCGGGCTACAAACCCTGATATTTACGAATCGACAGCCATTACTTATATAAAACGTTGTGCGGTCGTACTATTAATTTCTCCCCGTAGCATTCAAAAAATTTAAGACCTCCGCATTAAAAAAAGCTGTATTTGTCCATATTAACGGATGGCCTCCTTTGTCAGACAGTACAAACCTGCAATCTGATATTTGACTGGTTAACCGTTTAAAATCCTGTTCAATATTTGGAATAAAACTATCCTCCCGGCTTCCTGACAAAAGGACTGGACATTTTACCCTTTGAGGAGCGTCTTCTAACCAGTAACCTCCATTTTCAACGATTCTTTTAATGTTTTCGGTATCCAGTTTTATGATGCTTTCCCAATCATTACCATGACAATACGTCCAAAATTGTTTTTGTGCATCGTTTGGATTACTTCTTTCTCTTATCACGTTGTTTTCAAGCATTTCAGCCGTGAATTCTACACTAAAACTGTCCAAGATAAGATGACTGACCTTTTCCGGAAAATCAGCAGCTAAAAACATTGCGACAATTGAACCTCCACTTGAACCAACTATTATTGCCTTGTTGTATCCTAAATGTTCTATTAATGCATTTATTTGTGTTGCAGAAAATCTCCACCAATTTTCTTTTATATCTGAAATTCTATCCGATTTACCTGTCCCTAAAAAATCAACAGAAACAGCTAAATAATACTTTGAAAAGAAATCAATCTGAGGTTGATAAACAATTGAAGAAGCAGTATTTCCTGGTAGAAAAATTATTAATTCTCCATCCCCTTGACTTCTGTAAGTTATTGTTTTTGAATCAAAAATAAACTGTTCCATAATTTATCTTACCTTTCATTTGTATGCCGCACAACCACTAAATACACCGATAATGATCTTCTTTATATTTGGTGGTGTTTTCAAACAATTTGGCATGCCAGGTTATATCAGAGCGTATCAAAAGGATACAGGTTCTTTTCAATTTTGGTGAGACTAAATTACGTAAAAAAAGGGACACGAACGACAAAAGGGGAGAGGCAAAAAATAAACATGCCCCTGACCGGTTGTCTTTGGTTTTAAAAAACAACTTAAAATGGCCATGCCGAAAACGCAATCCGGCAGAGTGATATAAAATTGAAGAACTGGTGGAGTGGTTAACAGACGATGAAGTCATAGCCGGTAATGTACCGGTCGGCCCCGGCTTCCTGAATAACCTGGCATTGTAGTTCCGTAGTAGGGTAGACGTGTTACTTGTAACAGATAATTATTGAACGCCGTGATGTAGCCACTGCATTATTTCAATACTTCTCTTTGGCTTTGTTGCCGGGCATTATTGATGCCTTTTTCAAATTCGGTAGCATTGGTAGTCCAATCCATAACTAAATCAACCAGGAACATACTTACGATGCCCAGCAGAAAAAACACAACATCCCGTTTTGATACTTTTGTTTTCATGATTGTTTATATTTAGGGTTTGTAATTAAAGTTTTATGTTTAGCGTATTGGTAAGCAACGGATTACTATGATAATAAAACTCAACAGGATTCAGCGTAATATCATGATGAACACCATTATAATAAACGAAACTAATGGTGAGCTTAACGGTATTGGAACTTTTCCCGTTTTGAATTTGATATTGATTGCTTGAGATCGTTATCAGTTCTTCCAGGTATGTTTCCCGCTTATACGTTGAGATTGCCTTAGACTTTAATGAATCACTTTCTATGTAAGCAATAATGTCATAGATGTATCCCGGTATCTTCTGGTAAAATGTCATCTCACCCTTCAACTGATTATAAATACCGGCTTTTAATGTGTCAATGTAATGATAGTTATCCGTTTTCTGTTTTGGATTGTTTTGTTGATCCGACATTGGAACTTCAAAATTAATTTCAAAGCTTAGCGTTGAAGTTGAGTCATTCCGGTTGAGTAGTTTATAGTCAATTTTGGCAATATTCTGCCCAAAACCGGTTAGACCATACACGAAAAACAGGATAGATAAAATTGTTTTCATAAGATTACTTTTCAATACAGAATTTTCTGATTAATTAGTGTTAAACAAGGGCTGTACGTTCTTTCACATTTGTATCGATACAGTTTCTGTCACCAGTGAATGAAAAGGTCAGAACAAAAGGTCCTGAACGTGCATGTTATACTATTTTATTGAGATTTAAATTCAGTTTTAGTTACAGACCCCGTTTCAGTTTTCATCGTCATTAGCGCAATATCTACAAATATTAATACAAGAAAAGCAATTAAAGAAGCAATCCATATTCTTCTTTTTTTTATTATAATTCCTGTCCAAAAAGCAATAAAGAAAATGGCAGTCAGGCTTAGTAACAGATAGTTTAAAATCATGGTTATTTTTTTTAGATTAATTTATATGTACTGTGTTGTCACAATTGTTGTATTATTAATGATCCTCTCACCGTTGTTCTGGTTTTTAAACGTACTGCCAGGCATTAGGTTCCCATGTTTCAGGCAGTGGGTTTTATTTTGTCAGGGTTAATAAACTTTCTTTCAATCTTAAAACGACGACATCCGGAATGTGGGTTGCAGGTTAAAACAAAACTGCATGCACTATGACCGAGTGTTAGTGTGCTTTAATTCTTCATGATATGATTTTGACTCCTTTAATTTACCATCTTCATAGTATTCGTATGATTCAACTAATTTTAAATTCATGCTTTTGTCAATAGCAATCATGCCAATTTCTTTGTCGTTCTCGTAAAAGGTTTTTATAATTTTATTTCCATAATCATATATTTCAGTTGAATTAGTGCGGTGTTCATCATTAAAATCACTAATACCCAAATCAATAGTGTCATTATGAGAATCCAAGGAATAGAAGTCAGGATAAATGCCTGATTTTGAATAATCATAGTATTTCATCTTTTCAGAAGCTTCAATGTCCTTAAAATAAATTGTATGCTTTTCCTTCATCAACCTATCAGCTTGATAATTAAAATTTATGGTATGTATTAGTTGGTTCTTTTTATTATATTGCTTTTGCATAAGACACGAATTACCGTTGTAATTGAATTTGTTAACATAAATTGTTGTATCATACTTTCTATTTCTTCGAATTTGCAGTAAATCCTGATTAGTGTCAAAACTTGTCATTAATAATCTCGAAAAAATAGTTCTCTTTCCGTCAGGAAAATAGTTGTAGACCTCCCAAAAAATTGTATCATTTTCAGAATTTATTGAAATCGTACTAATCAAAGAATCATTTTTATCGTAATCATAGATTTTGATAGTTGGTTTTTCGTCAAAGTCAGTTTGAGAGATCTCCTTAGTCAGCAATCCTCTTTCATTATATTCAAAGTCTATATGGGTTATCATGGAGTCAACAACTTGTCCAAACATAATAGTGTATGTTTTCTCTGTTTGACCAGATAATTTATCAGAATCGTATTTGTAAAAATAGTGAGTGTTATTTGACAATTTTGAAGCATTAAATATGAAATTTGCAACCTTTTCTTTTTGCTGTTTACAACCAATCAGAATAAAAATTCCAATAAGTAAAATCATGTTTCTTTTCATGTACAAAGTTCTTTTTAATTCACACTAACTGGTATATACCGATATTTATTAGGTATATCAATTCAAATTGATCGATAATGCTTAGCTTTTAACGGATTTATTTTTTTAAAGATAAGCAAAATCAGATGTCATTATTTGTTTGAACAGACACACGATAAGGTGAAGATTGTCAATAAAAAAACAGACGTTTTATTACCGCTTCGCCCTCCCGGTCACATTCAGCATAATGGATAGGATATACAGCAAAACTGCGAACACCATTTGGTGATTCAGCAGCTAATTGTTTAATATTCATCCTTAAAACCGGCGCAGGTATTTTCCCCGTTTTAAAAGTAATAAATAGTTTTTCATTTTCAATATTTTGTGCCTGAAAATTAAATTACTGTGTATTTCCCAATACGGGTTTAACTGCTTTAATTTTATTGAGATCCGGATGTAAAATTGTGTTGATTGCTTAAGTTCACCATGCGAAGTATGGCAACATTATATCCGTATTATAAAGAACAAGGGGAAATATTGAAATGAAGGTAGGCGACGATAACCAGGCTGCCATAATGGTGTCTTTCTATAAAATTATGGGTTCAAAATTGGGTTTAAAACATAAATGCCCCTTAAAATTAAATCATGACAGATGGGTATGCCGGATTCAAATGTAGAATACTTTGCTGTTTGGGTTGCCGGTTATCGGGGAAATTTGGTTGCTAAAAATACAAAAGCCTGTAAATTAAAAATTTACAGGCTTTTGAGCGGTCTGGACGGGACTCGAACCCGCGACCCCATGCGTGACAGGCATGTATTCTAACCAACTGAACTACCAGACCTTAAAATTTTGATCAATCGCTGTATTGATCAGCCTTAATTGTCAAAGGCGGTGCAAATATACAACAAGAATTTATTTTTGCAATGGTTCAAAAAAAAAAATCAAAACTTTTTTCAAAATGAAAGGAGTCGTACTGAAATTTGCCCGCAGGCACAAAAAAATTAAGGGGTGGTGGCCCACCCCTTAACCATAACCTATTAACCTAATATAACCTTATGAAAAAGCCTAATTGTGCTTTTGCTCTACAAAGATAAAGGATGATTGCGTTAAAAAATAATCATTCATTTTAATAATTATTAATTTGTGTTTTTCGGTTAATATTTCTGAGTTTCCCCGTTTAAATAGATCCTCCAGCTCCATATGAACCGGAAGTACTGTCATTCTTAGGGTAGTAAAATGAAGTGAAGTACTTTAGGTAATACTGTTTTTTAGCCGAACCATGATATTTAATCCCTGCAGCAGGAATTTTGTTAATAAGTATGCAGAAACGATTTTGTCATCCAACTGCAGAGGTATTAAATTTGAGGTTTTAAACCTGTATAGTGAAAGATTTTTTAAACGAATTAAACAGTGCTCAGAAGGATGCAGTTGTAAATACTGATGGTCCGTCCCTGGTATTGGCCGGAGCCGGTTCAGGAAAGACAAGGGTACTGACGTATCGCATAGCCAACCTCCTGGATAAAGGCATTCATCCCGGTTCAGTGCTGGCCCTTACATTTACCAATAAGGCTGCAAGGGAGATGAAGGATCGTATTGCCAGAATCGCCGGTTACCAGGTCGCCCGTTATTTGTGGATGGGAACATTTCATTCGGTCTTCTCAAGAATATTGCGAAAAGAGAGTGAGCTTCTGGGGTTTCCGGCTACTTTTACAATTTACGATACCGCCGATTCAAAATCTCTCATTAAAACCATTATAAAGGAATTAAAACTCGATGATAAAGTCTATAAGCCTGGCTATGTGCAATCCAGGATTTCGCTGGCCAAAAATAATTTAATAACGCCGGCATCTTACGAGTCCAATGCCCAGCTGGTTCAGACAGATGGCATGAATAAAATGCCGCAGATCAGTTTGATATATAAAATTTATGCGAACCGGTGCAAAAGGGCAGGAGCCATGGATTTTGATGATCTGTTGCTTTTTACCAATATCCTTTTCAGGGATCATCCCGAGGCCCTGGCAAAATACCAGGATCAGTTCAGGTATGTGCTTGTGGATGAGTATCAGGATACCAATATGGCTCAGTATCTCATTATTAAGAAGCTGTCGGAAAAACACCGGAATATCTGTGTGGTTGGTGATGATGCACAAAGTATTTACAGTTTTCGCGGAGCCAAAGTGGATAACATATTAAGGTTTCCAAAAGATTTTCCCGGGTGTAAGGTGTATAAGCTGGAACAAAATTACAGATCAACCCAAACTATTGTGTTGGCCGCAAACAGCCTCATCGACAAAAATAAAGAGCAGTATAAAAAGAATATATTCTCTGAAAACGACGCAGGGAGCAAGATCAATTTTATCAACGCCTACAGTGATGTCGAAGAAGGCGTATTGGTGGTGAACCGTTTGAATGAGCTTCGACTGCGCGATCATTTCGATTATCAGGATTTTGCCATTCTGTATCGCACGAATGCACAGTCGAGGGTGTTTGAAGAGGCACTGAGAAAACGAAATGTTCCGTATAAAATTTACGGAGGCCTTTCGTTTTATCAGCGGAAGGAAATTAAAGACCTGCTCGCGTATTTCCGGCTGATCATCAATCCGGCAGATGATGAAGCCTTGAAACGGGTGATTAATTTTCCGGCCAGGGGAATCGGGAAAACAACCCTTGATAAGTTAACAGATCTGGTTGCCCTTAATCAGGAACCCATGTTAAAGGTTTGTCTTGATCCTTTGCGGTATAACCTGAACGTTAACTCCGGTACGGCCAATAAACTGATCCGGTTCGGAAACCTGATCGTACAGATGAGAACGGTGGCCGAAGAAGGAAATGCTTACGAGTTGGCATATGAGGTAGCGCACAAATCCGGATTGGTAAAGGAACTCAAATCGGATAATTCACCTGAAAGCGTAAGCCGGCTTGAGAACATTGAAGAACTGTTGAACGCCATCAGGGATTTTACAGATTCTGCACGCGAGGAAGGAACAACTGACAGCATGGAGTATTTTCTGCAGGAAGTGTCACTTCTGACGGATCAGGATAGTGAGAAGGAAGAAGACCGGAATAAGGTAACCTTAATGACAGTTCATGCTTCTAAAGGGCTTGAGTTTAAGAATGTGTTTGTTACCGGCCTTGAAGAGGAACTGTTTCCCTCTGCCAGAGCTATGGATAATCCAAAGGACATGGAGGAGGAGCGACGCTTGTTTTATGTGGCGGTAACCCGGGCCGAAGTTAACTGCACGGTATCTTATGCAAAATCCCGGTACCGCTACGGAACACCTGTTTTTTGTAAACCGAGCAGGTTCTTAAAAGATATTGACCTTGAGTATTATGATAATCCGCAGTCTGTTAGTCTGTTGCTTGGGAACGGTTCTTTGGGTTCGGCCCGGGCCGGAAAGGCAAACTTTGTGAACAGACGGAAGACGGAATCTGCCGTTGGTGCACGTTTCAGAAAACCGGAAAACAAGACACCCGTAAGGGATGCAGCAGATTTTAAGGCTGATCCGGTTGATAAGATCCGAAGCGGAGACATGGTGGAACATATCCGGTTCGGGAAAGGCACTGTTGTTAGTTTGCAGGGTGAAAAAGCTGTTGTTGACTTCGAAACTGCAGGTAAAAAAACCTTGCTACTTAAATTTGCAAGGTTAAAAATATTATAAACACTATTTTTAGCTCAATTTTTATTTTTTGCCTTTTGTTTTAGGTGTCGTCTTTGGTTTTGCAGCTGATTTAGCTTTTGTGGTTTTCGTTGCTGTTGATTTTGGCGCAGATTTCACAGCAGCCGGTTTTGTTGCAATTGCCTTTTTTACAGCCGGTTTAACTTCGCTTCTGGCTTCAATCTTGGTCTGAACGGATTTTAACTGTTTCCTGGTCTCTTCCAGTTCTTTTTCGAGTGAGGCAATCTTTAGCGTTTTTTCATCCATCCCTTTTGTTGCTTCCTTCAATTGCAGTTCAAAGTCGCTGAGCACATTCATATAGTTCATGAAGGCATCGTAAGGTGAATCATAAGGATTGAAATAGGCGTGAACCTCACCATCAGAGAAGAACTTGGTACACATGTAATAAAAATGGTCGCTGCACTGCAGATACTGCCAGTTCTTTTTCAACACAAAATCATCTACCTTGTCGACCAGATGTTTCAGTTTGTAGAGTTTATTAAAGGCTTCATCCTGCAGCTCATTTCCTAACCACGCAGTTAAATCTCTCTCTTCATCTGCCCATGAAATAGGATACGGAACATGAATGGCAGAAATCGGATTGAACGATTTGGCTACTTCAGAAGGTGTTGCAAATTTGAATTTATTTTTAATTGCTACCTCGGGCAGGGATTTTATAAAATCAAATATGCCTGTATCCGATTTCTGGTGTTCACCAAATGTTTCATAGTCCATAAATATATTAAAGACTTCCTCTTTACTATCGTGTGAATTTATCCACCCAACATATTTATCTGCAGTTAACGGATATTCACTCCAGGCAGAATTTGAAAAGCGGAAGGCTATGTCATCACTCAGTTTATAATTTCTGAGCAGCACCTTAAGTTTTGGATTGAGACTGTTGCAGTACATAAAATTCGGACTTTTCCATCCCAATACATGTTTTGCACCTTCCGTCAGCATAGCTTTAAAACCAAGTTCAGAAATGGTAAGACCCATTTCATCCGAATAGATGAGTTCGGTATTTCTGAATACAGTTGGTTTTTGTCCGAATAATTCTTCTATTTTTTCACTGTGTTTTTCTATTTGCTGCTTAAAGCCGCTTTTTGTTTTTAAGGCAGCCAGTGAATGGGCGTATGTTTCAGCCAGGAATTCAACCTGACCCGTGGCTGCCAGTTCTTTAAAACTTTCCAGCACTTCGGGAGCGTACAATTCAAAATGCTCCAGGGCAAGACCTGAAATGGAGTAGGCCACCTTAAACGCACCTTTGTGTTTTTTTATTAAGCTAAGGATTAATTTATTTGCCGGGAGATATGAGTTGCCGGCTACCTTTGTTGTTATAGATTCATTGGTGTAGTCATCATAGTAGTAATGATCGTTACCAATATCGAAAAAACGATACCTTTTTAATCTGAAAGGTTGGTGAACCTGGAAATAGAAACAAATCGTTTTCATATAGGATTATTTTGGACTGTAAACTGAGTTATATACTTCTCTAACCTTAAGCGCTGCATTTTCCCATTTAAGGTTATCCACTTCAATCCGCCCCATTTTTTTAAACATAGAACTTAAAGCAGGATATTTTAGTAACCCATAAATCATATCTGCTGTAGCATCAATATCCCAGTAGTCAACCTTAAAGGCATGAGTTAAAATTTCAGCCACGCCTGATTGCTTTGAAATAATGACGGGTACATTGGACTGCATTGCCTCAAGAGGCGAAATGCCAAAGGGTTCAGAAACGGATGGCATGATGTACACATCACTGACTTTAAGCATCTCAAATACCTGATCTCCTTTCAGAAAACCGGTAAAATGAAACCTGTCAGCAATTTTGCGTGTTGCAGCCATCGAGATCATTTTTCTCATCATATCGCCGGAACCTGCCATAACAAATCTTACATTGTTCATCTTCTGTAAAACTCTGTAAGCAGCTTCAACAAAATATTCCGGGCCTTTTTGCATGGTGATCCTGCCTAAAAAGGTAACCACTTTATCATCAATACCCTTCTTGATTTTTAATTTGTCGATGTTGCTTATTGGCTCAACAGCATTGTATACTGTTGTTACTTTTGCCGGGTCAACAAAGTATTTTTCTATAACTGTGTTACGGGTTAGATTACTCACTGAGATGATTTTGTCGGCATAATCCATCCCTTCCTTTTCCATCCTGTAAACTTCAGGGTTTACATTCCCGCGACTCCGGTCAAAATCGGTGGCATGAACATGGATCACAAGTGGTTTGCCTGAAACCCTTTTTGCCGCCATACCCGCCGGATAAGCCAGCCAGTCATGCGCGTGAATCACGTCAAAATCGTAGTCGCGGGCAATGACTTCTGCTACCAGTGAATAATTATATATTTCTTCCAGAAGATTGGCACCATATTTTCCACTGAATTCAATAGTGCCATCATCTTTAGTCTGTACTGTTTTATATTCTGTGGACACATTGTAGTCGAGAAGCTTCCAGTATTCGTCCGGATCAACATAAGGTACAATGCGGGACGAAACCTCGAGGTATTCAATCCGTGTATTGTTTTCTTTTATTTCAACTTTTGTCCTGGTAATCGGAATTTTATTGGCCCCAATAAGGCTCATGCGTGATGTGTCCTCGTCGCCGTAGGCTTTTGGTACAACAAAGATTATATCAAGGTCTTTCTGTGCGGAAAGTCCTCGTGTTAATCCGTAGCTTGCTGTTCCCAGACCGCCTGATATATGGGGTGGAAATTCCCACCCAAACATGAGTACCTTCATAGAGTTTTATTTTTTTCTAAATCCTGTAATTTCATTGCAATTCTTAACAGTTCAGCAACATTTATCGCTGAAGAAATGGCGCCATGTCCTTCGTGAGGTGGATTTCCGTTATAATATTCCGAAACAGAACCGATGCAGTTATGGGTCATAACATGGTCAAATTCGTTTAAGATGGATTGCAGGTAATGAACGCCACTGTTTTTGTAAATTTTTAAATACGCATCTGTAAAGGAACCAAGTAACCAGGGCCACACCGAACCATTAAAATAGTACTTATCTCTGAAGTGCTGATTCCCATGGAGGTCGCCAACAAAATCAGGTTCACGCGGAGAAAGCGAACGAAGTCCGCGTGGTGTCAACAAATTTTTTTCAATAACATCAAGAACTTTCTTCTGCAGGTCTTTTTCTATGGGTGAATAATCCAGCGATACTGCAAAAAGCATATTCGGCCTGATGGTTTTGCACCTGTAATTGTTATCAGGATCAACAAAATCATACAACCCACTGCTGTCTCCATTCTTAAAGACGCTGCAAAAATTGCCTTCAATTTTGGCAATAATCTCTTTTATCTGTTTTTTCTGTTTGCATTTAGGTGAACAGTGATCTCTGTAGTAGCACAGGGCGTTGTACCAGAGTGCATTTAATTCAACCAGATAACCACTGCGGTAAACTGAAGGTTTGCCATCTGTTACAGCATTCATCCATGAGGCAGGAATATGTTTCCCGTCAACATGCAGTAAACCGTTTTCGTGTAAGTTGAGCCGTTTGACATTGCCGTCAATTATATATTTAATGGCTTTGCCGTATACCGTTTCGTAATTGCTGAATTCAAGCCCGATGGTACTGGTGAGTTTTTGTAAGGACCACGCTGCCCATAATAAAACATCCGGTGCATCATAATCCTGAATACCGGGGGGCAGGATATGTTGGTCAAGATACAGATTCATGTCAGAAATGACATTTTTAAATGTGGATCTGAAAGGCTGCGTCCCGCCTATGCTAAGCGACAGACCGGGCATCGCAATAAAAGAATCTCTGCCCCGGATAGGAAGCCACGGGAAACCCGCTTTGATATCTGCTCTGTTTTCCTTGTATACAATAAACTGATGTGCTGAATTCTTCAGACAGTTTATAAAATTGTTTCGTGGTGAGCGGCCTTTTACTTCTGCAGTAAACTTTTGTTTAAGGCCTTTGGTGTTGATTTCACTGGTGCCGGCAGAAAAGACAATGCTTTCTCCTTTTTTTATGTTCAGTTCAAAATAACCGGGCGCAAAAAGATCTTCCTTAAAATCATAGCCTCTTTGCTGCTCTTTAATATACTCCACACCATAGTACCAGTGCGGCACCGGAACATAATCTACATCTTTCGAAAATTGCATGGAGAGTTCAGGATAGCCATCATACATTCTGGTGGCAATACCGTTTTCGATTTCCCTGTGATTATGGTTGACATTCATGTTTGAACCACTCAGGGCATGATAGTTTCTGAATGCCAGTAAGGGCTTAAACTTCATGGTGACCGGTGAATGTGCATCTATTAAGGTATATTTTATAAGCACACGATCTTCACCAGAGATAAATACCTTCTCTTTGGTCAGAATTACACCTCCTACACGATAAGTCACCTTTGGGATTGTCTCACATTCAAACTCTCTGATGTATTTGTGTCCTTTGGGAGAGTAGTGTTCATGATCAAATTTATGAAGGGCAAGATTAAATTCTGAGTCATGCTGAACAACGGTTTCATCCAGTGATGAAAGCAGCACATGCGGGTCGCTGTCAAGCCCTGGCACAGGACACACCAGTAAACCATGGTATTTTCTGGTGTTACAACCACTGATGGTAGAACAACTGTACGCACCGGTACGACTTGTTCGTAAAAGTTCTTTGTCTAATGAGATTTCAAGATTAATGAGATCTTGCTTCTCGAATTGGAGATAACTCATCGTTTTAATATTTTAGCTCCTTAAATATAGTAGAAATTTTGAAAGATACCTATAATTCAGGTAACAGGTTTTCTAATTTCATGCTTCTGGAACCCTTTAACAAGATGTAAGAATCTGTTATGGGTTTTAAAGCAATTTGTTCCAACGCCACTTCAGTCGCAGGATAAAATTCAATTTTGGGATATTCAGTGCTGAATTTCATAAATTCTTCACCTATGCAAATTAAGCGAGAAAAAAGTTTTCTTTCAAACAATTCCAGAATTGTTTTATGTTCTTTTTCAGCATATTCTCCAAGCTCTTTCATATCACCTAATATAGCTACTTTATGCGCTGAATCTGATGCCTGAAATTCAGTAATTGCTGCCGCCATGCTGGTTGGATTGGCGTTGTACATATCCAGTATAAGTGTGTTGGTCTTCGTACGGACGACCTGAGATCTGTTGTTGTTGGGTTTGTACTTTTCAATTGCCCTGATGATCTTTTCATCCGTTACACCAAAATAGCTTCCGATACAGATGGCTGCCTGAATATTTTCCAGGTTATATTTTCCTGTTATTTGTGTGTGAACCACCTCGCGGGTATGGTTACTTGTATAGCGCAGTTCGAGGAAGGGGGTGCTTCGATCCGGTTCCAAGGTTATTTTGTCATCTCCGTATAAAATGCGTTCTGTTCCCTCCGAAAGGCTGAGAAGGAGGTTGTTGGATGAATTTACAAACAACTTACCTCCGGTATCTTTAATAAAATCGTAAAGTTCTTTTTTTGTATCAATAACGGCTTCGTATGATCCGAATCCTTCAAGGTGGGCTTTGCCTATATTAGTGATGATCCCAAAACCGGGTTCAGCTATTTTACTCAACTCCCCAATTTCACCGGGGTGATTTGCACCCATTTCTATCACCGCCATTTCATGGTTTTGGTTCATCAGGAGCAGGGTTAACGGAACACCAATGTGATTATTGAAATTCCCTTTTGTGAAGTGAGTGTTAAATTTTTGTGAAAGTACAGTTGAAATTAACTCTTTGGTGGTTGTTTTTCCATTTGTACCTGTTATGCCTATAACCGGAATTGAAAATTGCCTCCGGTGATATCTGGCCAGCTTTTGAAGGGTATCCAGCACATTATCTACCAGGATGTACTGGTGTTCTGCCTTATAATATGCGCGTTCATCTATTACCGCAATACGGCAGCCTTTTTCCAGTGCTGCCGCAGCAAATCGGTTTCCGTTAAAGCTTTCTCCTTTTAATGCAAAGAAAATGCTGTCCTTTGGACAGTTTCTGCTGTCGGTAGTAATAAGCGGATAGGTGTTAAAGATTTCGTAAAGCTTTTCAATTCCGGGGTTGATCATACAATTGAAATAAAAAACCCCGGCAAATGCCAGGGTTTATATGTTTTACATATCTGTTCCTAAATAAGTCATAGCACAGCGGAATCCCAAATCGTCCCTGGCTTTACCCTGATCCAGGAAGCGCCGTGTTGCCGGTTGCAACCAGTAAGGCCTGTCGCGCCATCCTCCTCCTTTGAATACTCTTACATCATTGGATACACGGGATGCCAGTATCTTTTCTTCGTTGGTTGTTCCTCCGTACATTTTGTCTGTGGCCTTTTCAGGAGAAATCTGTGCAGTCCAGTCTTCCAGATGTGATGCTGGATCACCATCTTTGGCGTTCCTTACATCATCTAGACTGTCAAGCAGTACATATTTTACTCTTCCAAGAGAATCGGAGGCAGGAATTCTAACCGTACTGCCGTCAATGTCTTTATATTCCCACTCAATCTCTTTGAATTCATTTCCCCTGTACGGGTTATATTCCTCAACAAATTTATAACTCTGTGTTCTGTAAACATCGGCTACCCATTCGTTTACGTTGCCGGCCATGTTAAACAGGCCATAATCGTTGGGCTGGAAATAGTCAACCGGTGCGGTAGCTGTAAAGCCATCGTTTGGCCTGCTCGACATACCACCCATATCACCGCGTCCTCTTGCGAAGTTAGCCAGCATTAATCCTCTGAATTCTTTGGCAGGATTTCTGAGACTGTGACCGTCCCAAGGGAATATTCTGCGCTGACCATAGTTTTCTTCACCTTCAATACCTATCATGCCATAGGCGGCATATTCCCATTCTGCCTCAAACGGTAATCTGTATTCCGGCAAAAGATGACCTTCGTCCCAGTTGGTTTTGGTAACGCTGTTACCTTTTCTGTCCAAAGGTCTGTATGTTGAATTAAACAGGTATTTAGATGTATTGAACACCATCTCATCGTTGATGGAATCCTGACTTTCCATTGATTTGATCTTTTCAAAATCAGGTAGCATCAGGTATCCGCGGTCCGCCAGAATTTTTTCGTTCACCCTGTCGGTTCTCCAGCGGCAGAATTCATCAGCCTGTTCCCAGCTTATGCCTACCACTGGATAATTATTGTATGCCACATGGCGGAAATAACCGGCAACATATGGTTCGTTATATGCCAGTTCTCTCCTCCAGACCGTTGTATCCGGTAAAGCGCTTTTGGCAACGCCCGGCATATTATGGTATACAATACCCAGCCAGTGCAGGTACTCTCTCCATTGCAGGTTGCTGATCTCAAACTGATCCATGTAAAAGCTTGATACCGTTACCCTGCGGGGCATGTTGTTGGCATCGGTCAGTACATCGCCGGATATACGGCCCATCGTAAATGTACCGCCTTTAATATATATCATGCCCGGGGGCATCACACGGTTGTTGTAAAACTGACGTTCGTCGGTTACTTCAAAACCTCCGTATTTATCATCGTTGTAAACCCAGCCTGTTGTTCCGGATTCGTTTTTTCCTCCTGAACCTGCTCCACAGGAAGACAGAACAGTAGCAATAATGGTATAATACAAAATGGTCTTCAGCTTCATAGCTTTATAAAAATTATGTATCTAATCGTTGCAAATATAACTATTTAAACCAAACCTTATTGTTTAAAGAATTATTTTTTTAATAATTTATTTACAAACACAATGTTAAAGTTTAATTTTTTTAGACTTTAATTAATGTTTCCTACTTTAATTAAAACACCTATTTTTGTAAAAAATTATATCAAATTCTAATTTGTGGCTAAAGTTTTCAGAAAACAAAACCATTTGAATATAAACGGATCCCTTTATTCCATAGAGGATCCGGTCGTTATGGGTATACTGAATATAACCCCTGATTCTTTTTTTGACGGCGGTAAATTCTTTAGTCCCGATAATGCCCTTGCAAGGGTGACTGCAATGGTTGAGGAAGGTGCTGATATTGTTGATGTTGGAGCCTGGTCGTCACGTCCCGGTTCAAAGCTTATTAGTGAACAGGAAGAACTCAACAGGTTACTGCCGGTTTTGGAAGAAATACGGCTTACGCATCCCGATGTTGTATTGTCGGTTGACACATTCCGGTCTGGGGTGGCCCGTAAAGTTGTGAATGAATTTAATGTTAACATCATAAACGATATCTCTGCCGGAAACATGGATTCCAACATGTTTGAGACTATTGCAGAACTTCAGGTTCCCTACATCATGATGCATATGAAAGGAACACCCGAAACCATGCAGGTTGAACCGTTTTATGAGAATCTTTTTCGTGAGATTGTAAAGTATTTTTCCGAGCGGGTGGATAAACTGAGGATACTGGGGGTTAATGATATCATCCTGGATCCCGGCTTTGGTTTTGGTAAAACACTGGAACATAATTTCGAACTGCTCGCCAGACTGGATGAGTTCAAGGTGTTTGAACTGCCTGTTTTAGCAGGTCTTTCAAGGAAATCGATGATTTACAGAACTATTGAGTCGACCCAGGAACATAGCCTGGAAGGAACGGTTGCAGCAAATATTATTGCCCTGCAGAATGGCGCCGATATTCTTCGTGTTCATGATGTGAAGGCAGCAAAAGAGTGTATCCGGATCTATGTAAATACACATTCATAATTTATTTTCATGTTTTTAGAACTCAGACCCATTGATATTCTTGATATTACGCTGGTAGCCTTGTTGCTGTTTCAGTTATACAAGCTTATCAGGGGTACCGTTGCACTGAAGATCTTTTTTGGACTGTTTTCGTTTATCGTTTTCTGGTTGCTGGTAAAGGCCCTTGAAATGGAACTTTTGGGATCGATACTCGATGCTCTTGTCAGTGTTGGTGTTATTGCTCTTATCGTACTGTTTCAGGAAGAGATCCGGAAATTTCTGTTGTTGCTGGGATCACGTTATAAATTTGATAAGTGGTTTTCGTGGGAAAAGGTCATGGCCACCAATAAAAGTGGTATGATGAATATTTACATCAACCCGATTGTACAGGCCTGCGAAAGTATGGCAAAATCAAAAACAGGGGCCCTGATTATTATCACAAATCAGTCTGAACTGGTCGATATCACTAAAACCGGGGAATT
This sequence comes from Quyinboa sediminis, assembly GCF_042219855.1. Classification (NCBI taxonomy): domain Bacteria; kingdom Pseudomonadati; phylum Bacteroidota; class Bacteroidia; order Bacteroidales; family Quyinboaceae; genus Quyinboa; species Quyinboa sediminis. Next base: position 306,119 of record NZ_JBHJHP010000003.1, read on the forward strand.
GTTGAATGCCAATATTTCGGCATCGCTTATTCAGAGTATTTTTTATAAAAACAGTCCGTTGCACGATGGTGCGGTTATCATTAACCGGAATAAGATAAAGGCAGCCAGTTGTATATTACCCATTTCGCACAATACCGATATCTCAAAAAACCTTGGATTGAGACACCGTGCAGGACTTGGTGTGGCACAGTCCACCGACGCACAGGTCATCATTGTATCCGAAGAAACCGGGGCTATTTCCTATGCGCATGAAGGTAAACTGACGCATGATATAACGAAGGATGAGCTGCGTCATTATCTTACTAAAGCCTGATCTTACAATATGTTAACCTTCTGAAAATATACTTAACCATTAATTTTTTTTAACAATGGTTAAATCAATTTTATAGTGTTATCATTTACTTTTGGTGCTGCCTTACTAAAGGCATTAATAATGAAAAGACAGATAAAAACCTTATAGCATGGAGCAAACAGTTGATATTAGAGCATTGAATGAGCGCATTGAAAAGGAGAGTGCGTTTGTTGAAACCATTATGATTGGCATGAACAAAGTTATTGTCGGTCAGAAACATCTTGTTGAATCCTTACTCATCGGTCTCTTGTCAGATGGTCACGTACTGCTTGAGGGTGTACCCGGATTGGCCAAGACTTTGGCCATCAATACACTGGCTCACGTCGTAGACGCTGATTTCAGCCGAATTCAGTTTACCCCGGATCTCTTGCCGGCTGACGTTATCGGTACTATGATTTACAGTCAGAAGAAGGAAGAGTTTATAGTGAAACACGGGCCGATTTTTGCCAATTTTATTTTGGCGGATGAGATCAACCGCGCACCTGCAAAAGTACAGAGTGCTCTGCTGGAAGCTATGCAGGAGCGACAGGTTACCATTGGGGAAAAGACATATCCGTTGCCAAAGCCATTTCTGGTGATGGCGACACAGAATCCGATTGAACAGGAGGGAACTTATCCGTTGCCGGAAGCCCAGGTTGACCGGTTTATGCTGAAGGTTGTTATTGACTATCCTAAGAAGGATGAGGAGAAACTGATAATCAGACAAAATATATCTAAGGTATTTCCGACGGCACAGGCGGTATTAACACCCAAAGACATCATAAATGCCCGTGAAGTGGTGAAGGATGTTTATATGGACGAAAAGATTGAACGATACATTGTGGATATTGTTTTTGCAACCCGTTATCCACAGGAATATGGTTTGTCAAATCTTCAGAATATGATCGCCTTTGGTGGTTCACCGCGTGCGTCCATTTCACTGGCAACCGCTGCCCGCTCATATGCCTTTATTAAACGCAGAGGGTATGTTATTCCTGAAGATGTTCGTGCGGTCTGCCATGATGTGTTGCGACACAGAATTGGTTTAACTTACGAAGCAGAGGCAAATAACCTGACTTCTGATGAGATTATCAGTGAAATTTTAAATAAAGTTGAAGTGCCGTAGAAGGGTAAATAAACTCCTGATTTTATGGAAACAAGCGATCTGCTTAAACGCGTACGTCAGATTGAAATAAAAACCCGTGGCCTATCACGGAACATCTTTGCCGGGGAGTACCATTCCGCATTTAAAGGACGGGGTATGACTTTCAGCGAAGTTCGTGAATACCAGTTCGGAGATGATATCCGTAACATCGACTGGAATGTAACAGCGCGCTTCAACCACCCCTTTGTAAAGATATTTGAAGAGGAAAGGGAATTGACCGTTGTTTTGATGATCGATGTATCCGGAAGCCGCGAGTTTGGTACTGTTTCAAAACAGAAAAAAAATATGATTACGGAGCTGGCTGCCACGCTTGCTTTTTCCGCCATTCAGAATAATGATAAAATCGGGGTCATCTTTTTTTCTGATCGTATCGAGAAATTTATCCCGCCACAAAAGGGGCGTAAACATATTCTTCACATTATCAGGGAGCTTATTGATTTTGAGCCGGAACACCGGCAGACAAATCTGAGCGAGACACTGAAGTATCTCACCAATGCCATAAAAAAGAGGTGTACTGCTTTTGTGATATCTGACTTTATTGATGAATCATTCGAAGATTCCATGATGATTGCTTCCAGGAAGCATGACATGGTTGCTATTCAGGTGTATGATAAGCGTGAAGCAGAAATGCCGAATGCAGGTCTGGTACGGTTTAAGGATGCCGAAACAGGAAAAGATATCTGGATTGATACTTCGGATCCTAAAGTTAGAAACAGCTATGCCGAAGACTGGAAGAACCGGCAGCTGCAGTTGGAACAGTCGTTTAAAAAAACCGGTGTTGATGCCGTGTCTGTGAGAACGGATGAAGATTATGTAAAAGCGCTGATGGCACTTTTTAAGAAAAGAGCATAACGTAAAATGAACAGAATTAAACTGAATATTTCACTTGTTGCCGGTTTGTTAATTTGGTTTGGTGTTGTAGCGGACATCTCTTCACAGGAGATTAAAGCCAGGGCATCGCTTGATTCAGTTACGATGCTGATTGGGAATCAAAACCATCTGAGGATAGAGGTAAGGCAACCCAAAGACGTCATATTAAATTTTCCGGAGTTTACAGATAGTACGCTTCAGAGCGGAATTGATATTCTGAACAGCAGTGCTGTGGACACATCTTCTCTGGATGCCGATAATATCCTGCTGAAAAAGAGTTATCTCATTACTTCTTTTGACAGTGGGCATTATATGATCCCGCCGGTCCGGATCAACATTGATAAGCAAAGTGGTGGTGGCTACGTTCAAACCAATCCTCTGGCATTAAAAGTTTTTACGTTCGATGTGGATACCACACAGGCCATTTTCGATATTAAAGGCGTTGAGGATGTACCGTATACATTCAGGGAAATGTTGCCGTGGCTGGTTGGCGGAGTACTCATCATAGCATTTGTACTTCTTTTTATCTGGCTGTTCAGACGGATAAAACGGAAAGAACCCGTTTTTTCGCTGCGCAGGGAAAAACCAAAGCGGCCACCGCATGTTGTGGCACTTGAAAACCTGGAAAACCTTAAAAAAGAAAAACTCTGGCAGACAGACCGGATTAAGGAATTTTATACCCGGTTGACGGAAATTCTAAGGGTTTATATCGAAGACCGGTTTGAGGTTAAAGCCATGGAACAGACTTCGGATGAGATCCTTGAGGCCATGAAGAAGGCTGAGCTTGAAGGGGATGCAGTACTCGATAATCTGCGGCAGATACTTAAACTTGCAGATCTTGTAAAATTTGCAAAAATGAATCCGCTGCCGGATGAGAATGATCTGAGTATGATGAACGCATTCTTTTTTGTGAACCAGACAAAAATTGAGGAAGTGAAGCCTATAGAAGAGATCACAAAGGAGAGTGAAGATAATAACGATGAAAAACAGAAATAGGTTATGGGTCATTTAATATTTGCAAATCCGCATTATCTGTTTTTGTTGCTGTTGATCTTACCGGCAGTAGCCTGGTATGTGTTGAATCTGAAAAAAGATACAGCTACGCTGCAGGTTTCATCACTGCGCGGTTTCGGACAGATTAAAAAGAGCTATAAGTATTACCTTCGTCATGTACCTTTTATTCTGCGGATGCTCGCTGTGGCTTCAATTATTATTGTTATAGCAAGACCACAAAGCACTAACAGCTGGCAGGAAACAAACACCGAAGGGATAGATATTGTATTGTCTATGGATATTTCGGGTAGTATGCTTGCGGAAGATTTAAAACCAAACCGTCTGGAGGCTTCCATCGATGTGGCTACCCAGTTTATAAACGGCAGGCCGGATGATAACATTGGTTTGGTTGTGTTTGCAGGAGAAGCATTTACACAATGTCCGCTGACAACAGATCATGCTGTACTGATAAATCTGTTTAAAGATATTCCTTCCATACAGCTGGAACAGGGAACAGCTATAGGAATGGGGCTTGCCACTGCTGTAGCCAGAATAAAAGATGGCAAGGCGAAATCAAAAGTAGTTATTTTGTTGACCGATGGTGAAAATAACGCCGGAGAAGTACCACCGCAAACAGCCGCAGAAATGGCAAACACTTATGGAATCAGGGTGTATACTATTGGTGTAGGGACTCGCGGTAAAGCCAGGGTTCCGGTTCAGACACCATACGGAACGACCCAGTACAGGGAGATGGATGTTAATATTGATGAAAACCTGCTGAGAAATATTGCATCAACAACAGGAGGTAAATATTTCAGGGCAACTGATAATGAGAGCCTGAAAGCCATTTACAACGAAATCGATCAACTGGAAAAGACAAAGCTGGATGTGAAGCAGTTTAATAAACGTACGGAAGAATTCTTCTTTTTTGCTATGCTGGCAGCTATCTTTATTCTGGCAGAGATTTTGTTAAGATTAACCGTTTTAAGAACCATGCCATAACAAAAGTATTATGTTCAGATTTGCAAATCCCGATATATTATATGCACTGGTTTTAATACCTGCTTTATGGCTGTTTTTCCTCGCAAACCGGAAAAACCGCAAACGAAAACTGAATGAATTCGGCGATCCGGAGCTCATGAAGGATTTGATGCCGGATGTATCGCAGTCCAGACCGGTATGGAAATACAATTTGCTGCTGTTTTCACTTTTTGTTTTGATATTTGTTCTGGCCAGACCCCAGTTCGGATCAAAATTGCAAACGGTGAAACGGAAGGGCGTGGAGATTGTGATAGCACTGGACGTGTCTAATTCCATGCTGGCCCAGGATATTAAACCTAACCGCCTGGAGAGTGCCAAACAGGCGATATCCAGATTACTTGATAAACTGCATGATGACAAAATAGGATTGATCGTTTTTGCCGGTGATGCATATACACAGTTACCGGTAACCACTGATTATGTGTCGGCAAAAATGTTTTTGTCAACTATTAATACCAATTCAGTTCCTGTACAGGGTACAGCCATCGGAAAGGCAATTGAGCTTGGTATTAAATCATTTGGCCCGGAAAATGGAGCCGGAAGAGCAATCATTGTTATAACCGATGGCGAAAATCATGAAGATAATGCCGTTGCAGCGGCCAGGGAAGCCAGGGAGAGTGGTATTGTGGTGTATACAATCGGTATGGGACTTGCACAGGGAGCACCTATCCCAATTCCGGGCACCAATGATTTCAGAAAAGACAGAGAAGGTAATGTGGTGGTTTCCAAGCTCGACTGGAACATGTTAAAGGAAATAGCTTCAGCCGGAGGTGGAAATTCATACAGAGCTACCAATGGTAATGTTGGATTGAATAATCTTTATGATGATATTAATAAACTGGATAAAGCAGAGATGGAATCAAGGGTTTACAGCGATTACGAAGAACAGTTCGACTGGCTGGCCTGGATTGTTTTAGCCGTTTTGTTTTTTGAAATTTTTATTCTGGAAAGAAAAAACAGGTTGTTCAGTGGAATTAATTTGTTTAAAGAAGACACAAGACGTAAGACGTAAGACATAAGACGTAAGACATAAGACGTAAGACATAAGACGTAAGACATAAGACGTAAGACATAAGACGTAAGACATAAGACGTAAGACATAAGACGTAAGACATAAGACGTAAGACATAAGACGTAAGACATAAGACATAAGACATAAGACGTAAGACATAAGACATAAGATACAAGAATCAGGATTGAGGATTAAAGGATTTAAAGTGAGTATAATAGAAATATGATGAGATCAGTTATCAGTATATTAATTTTGTTTTTTACGGTATCTGTTTTTGCACAGCAGGAGAGGCAGCAGATTCGTAAAGGGAACGAATTATATAAGGACAAAAAATATACAGAAGCGGAAGTAGCTTACAGAAAAAGCCTGGAAGGTAAGGATCAGTTGTACCAGGGAAAATTTAACCTGGGTAATGCAATGCTTAAGCAAAAAAAATACGATGAGGCCATTCAGCAGTTTCAGATTCTGGCTCAGACAACTGAAGATAAGAAGGAACTGGCAAAAGTATATCATAATCTGGGTAATGCGTACCTTGAGACCAAAAAGTATGATAAGGGGGTTGAAGCATACAAAAATTCCCTTATTAATGATCCTTCTGATAATGAAACCCGGTATAATCTTGCATATGCACAGGCTATGTTAAAACAGGAACAGCAGCAACAGCAACAGCAAAATCAGGACCGACCTGAACCTTCGGAGTATGCAAAAAAACTCAAAAAACAGGCAGATGATCTTGTAAGTCGGTATTTATTCAGGGATGCATTAAATGTTATGGAGGAAGGATTGAAAGTGGATAAAACGGTTGCAGCCTATAATGATTTTATTGAGAGATTACGTAAAGTGACAGGAATATCAGAATAAAAATATGATGGGAAAAATAGTAACGATAATAGCGATGATGCTCCTGGTTAGTATGGTTTCGAAAGCACAGGCCATTGAAGAGTATTTTGATCAGGGAGCTGCATCATATGTTAACGGAAAAACAGATGAAGCAAAATCAATCGTCATGGCAGGATTGAATAAATATCCCGGAAATATAGAGCTGACCAAGCTGAGGAAGCTCCTGGATGAAGAAAATAATAAAAATCAGGATCAGAAGAACCAGGATCAGAACAAAGATCAGGATAAAGACAAGCAGGACCAGAATAAAGATCAGCAGCAAAAGGATAAACAAGATCAGCAAAAACAACAGCAGGATCAGCAAAAACAGCAACAGGACAAGGATCAGCAAAAGGAGAATCAGGATCAGCAGCAACAGCAGAAAGAGGGGCAAATGAGCAAGCAAAATGTGGAACAGATCCTTAATGCGTTGCAACAGGACGAAAAGGAAGTTCAGGATAAAGTGAAGTTGCAGAAGGCTAAAGCCGCCAAATCAAAACGGGTTGAAAAAGATTGGTGATTGTAAATCTGCGTTATTACATTTGTGGACACAATGAAAGCATATAAAATGAATAAAATATTAATCCTGTTCCTGATGGCATTTACAGCACTGCGCATGAGTGCTGAAGATACAAAATTTGAGGCTAAATCAAGTGGCGTGGCTGTCGTTGGGGATCCATTTTATCTGCAGTATGAACTGAATAAGCAGGGAACCAATTTACGGCCACCGGCATTTGATGGTTTTCAGCAAAAGGCCGGGCCAACAATGCAGCAGAGCTCAAGCTATCAGTTTATAAACGGAAAATCTTCCAGAACCCAATCCTTCATTTACACTTATGTTCTGGTTGCTCAAAAAGAGGGAACCTACACCATACCTCCTGCCACAATTGAGGTTGATGGAAAAAAACTGACATCCAATTCACTGACCATTAAAGTTGTTGCAGCAAATCAGCAAACAGGACAGGGATCATCTTCACAGGCGGGGATATCAAACCGGGATATCTTTATCCGTACCACGGTCAACAAATCCAATCCCTACCAGCAGGATGCGGTGTTGTTTACCCTGAAACTATACACACGTGTTGATGTTTCCAATATTACCAATGCAGATATTCCTGAATTTAATGGTTTTCTGACCCAGGATATTGAAAATAAATCCGGTTCACTGGTTCAGAATGTAGAAACCTACAACGGTTTGACCTACAAAACATATGTGATTCAACAGAAAGTATTGTTTCCGCAGCGATCAGGTGAAATTACCATTAAGCCGGTAAAAGTCAATCTGAATATCCGGATGCGGACGCAACGAAGAAGTTATAATATATTTGATGATTTATTTGATTCTTACCAGGATGTCAGCAAACAGCTTTCATCCAATGAGGTAACGCTTAATGTTAAACCACTGCCGTCTCCACAGCCTGCAGGTTTCAGAAATCTCGTGGGAGATTTTTCACTGAAGTCCTCCATCACATCAGAAGATGTTAAGGAAAATGACCCGGTAACGGTAAAACTGGTTCTTTCAGGAGAAGGTAACCTTAAGATGCTGCCGACACCTGATGTGGAGTTTCCTGAGGATTTTGAAAAGTTTAATCCCAAGATATCCAACAATCTCAATACAACGGCAGCCGGGGTAAACGGTTCAAGAACATTTGAATACCTTGTCATTCCACGTTTTGGAGGTGACTTTATAATACCGGCGGTTAAAATTCCCTATTTTGATCCCCAAACAGGGAGATATAAAACTCTGAGCTCCCAGGAGTTTAACATTCATGTAGAGAAAGGGGATGGAACGACAACGCCCGGCGTGAATCAGCGATATACATCAAAGGAAGATGTTAAATACCTTGGGACTGATATCCGGTATATCAAAACAAGCAATCTTAAATTAAGGGCCAAAGGTGATTTTTTGTTTGGATCAGCATCATTCTGGTTGTGGCTAGGTATTCCTGTAGTTCTTTACATAATTATTTTTATCGTTTACAGAAAACAGGCCAGACAGAGGGCTAATGTAGCGCTCGTGAAAAATAAACGCGCTAACAAGGTGGCCAGAAAACGTTTAAAAGCAGCGGCGGATTACATGAAGAAAGAGGATAAGGAGGCGTTTTATGAAGAAGTACTCAGAGCCATGTGGGGATATACCAGCGATAAACTCAATATACCGTTGTCAAGATTGAATAAGGATAATATCGAAGATATTCTCAGGGGGAAAGGCATTTCAGAAGAGCGGGTAAAGGAGTTTATCGAACTGCTGAATACCTGCGAATATGCCCGTTATGCACCTTCTGCAGTCGCCGGAGGAATGGATGAGACGTATAAAAATGCCGTTTCAGTAATCAGTAATCTGGACAATAAGTTGTAATTGCGAATTAGGAATTACGAATAGGTACAGGAAAGGAGATTGTATACCATCAAAACGATTTATAACAGACAGAGCATGAAACAATTGATTATAGCATTAAGTCTGATTTTGATTTTTGTCGCTAATGTGATGGGACAAAGTGATCAAATGCAAAAAGCAAACGATTTGTATGCCAAAGGGGATTATGAAAATGCTATCCCTGTGTATGAATCGTTGGTGGATACAGGTTTGGTGTCAGGTCCATTATTTTTTAATCTGGGGAACGCGTATTACAAAACAGGGCAGTTGGCTAATGCCATATTAAACTATGAAAGAGCCAGACTTTATATGCCGAAAGATAAAGATTTGGATTATAACCTGCAGATGGCTCAGAATATGGTTGTAGATAAAATTGACAAGGTAGATGTGTTTTTTCTGAAACGCTGGGTGATTGCTGCTGGTAATAATCTGAGTTCAGATCAATGGGCTTATGCTGGTATTGCGGCATTTATCCTGTTGATTTTAAGTATTGCGGTTTATACCTTCGCCGGAAAGTCAGGCATTAAAAGACTGGGGTTTTATTTTGGGATCCTGATGATCATCGCCTCATCCATCGCCTTTGCCTATTCGGGAGCTCAGAAAAATAAAATAACCAAACGTAACGGAGCTGTAGTATTCAGTCCGACTGTAACGGTTAAAGGTTCGCCTGATGATAGCGGGACAGAACTGTTTATTTTACATGAAGGAACCAGGGTTAACGTAACCGACAGCATTGGTGACTGGAATGAGATTATTCTGGGTGATGGCAGTGTTGGCTGGCTAAAAAAATCAACCATAAAAAAGATATAAGTCAGGACGTGTGTCTTATGTCTTGTATCTGATATCTATAAAATGAAAATATACCTCATAGCCGGGGAAGCATCAGGCGATCTGCATGCCTCCAATCTGATAAAATCATTAAAACGAATTTACCCTGATGCTGAATTTAGAGGATGGGGTGGCGATATGATGCAGAAAGCAGGGATGGAACTGGTAAAGCATTACAGAGATACTGCGGTGATGGGGTTGATCAATGTGATTTTAAAACTGAGATCCATTGGGCGTAATATTCAGGCCTGCAGAAAAGATATCGAAAACTGGAAACCTGATCTGATGATTTTTGTGGATTATCCCGGTTTTAATCTCAGAATTGCTTCGTATACAAAGGCTGCCGGAATTCCGAATTACTACTATATCGCACCCAAAGTTTGGGCCTCAAGGGAAAAAAGAGTTGAAAAGATTAAAGCATATATCGACAAAATCTTCGCTATTCTGCCTTTCGAAGAGAAATACTTTTCAAAGCATGGCATAACTGTTGATTATGTAGGAAGTCCGGTGGTGGATGCACTGGATAACAGGACATGCAAAAATGAAAGCAGGGCTTCTTTTATCAAGCGATCAGGTCTGCAGGATAAACCGATGGTAGCCTTACTGGCCGGAAGTCGTCACCATGAAGTAACACAGATTCTGCCTTTCTTTATAAGGATAGCAGAAAAATATCCGCAGTATCAGTATGTTGTTGCCGGGGTTTCTGTACTGGATCGGTCGGTATATGAACATTTACTTGATGGCAAGGATATAAAACTGGTTTTTGATGAAACCTATGCGCTGTTACAGCATGCAGAAGCAGCAATGGTGGCTTCGGGTACAGCAACACTTGAAACAGCACTCTTAAATGTTCCGCAGGTGGTATGCTACCGGTTATGGGGTAATAATATCACCCAGTTTGTGATGAACCGGATCGTTAAGGTGCCCTGGGTTTCCCTGGTTAACCTTATTATGGAAAAGGAAGTGGTTAAGGAACTGATCCAGAAGAAACTGACAGATGAGGCCCTGCAAAAGGAATTTGAAAACCTGATGCAGCAGCCGGCATACAGAAATAAAATGCTGGAAGAGTATCACATTTTACACCGGATAATCGGTGGCCCGGGTGCTTCCGACAAGGCAGCTGAAAGGATTTCAGCGACCTTTGAGGTGAGCCTGAAGGGTTAGGTATAAAATAGTATATTTGCAACTTAAAAATAAGAATCAAGACATATGAATCAAGACACAGGATTTCAATCCTGATACCTGATTCTTGATACCTGATATTAAAAGAAATGAAAATAGCATTAATAGGATACGGAAAGATGGGCCACGAGATTGAAAAAATCGCCATCGACAGAGGACATGAAGTATGCGCTGCCATTGACGCAGACAACCAGGATGATTTTGAATCGGAGGCCTTTAAAAGTGCCGATGTGGCCATTGAGTTCACTGTACCAGCGGTTGCTTACCAGAACTATCAGAAGTGCTTTAAACATAATGTTCCGGTGGTGTCGGGAACAACAGGGTGGCTTGATAAGATTGATGAAATTAAAACACAGTGTGCTGCAGGGCAAACCTTCTTTTATGCTTCAAATTTTAGTTTGGGGGTAAATATATTTTTTGCGGTCAACAAGTATCTGGCGAATATAATGAACGGCTTTCCTCAATATGATGTATCCATGGTTGAGGTTCATCATACACAGAAACTGGATGCACCGAGCGGAACCGGGATCTCATTGGCTGAGGATATCATTGACCGGATCGACAGGAAAGAAAAATGGATCAATACACCTGGTGAAGATAAGATGGGCCTTTTAATTGAAAGTGTACGTGAAGGACAGGTGCCGGGGATTCATACCATAAAATATGATTCTGATGTGGATGAAATTGTCATTCATCACAGTGCAAAAAACAGAAAGGGTTTTGCATTGGGAGCAGTTATTGCAGCCGAATTTGTTAAAGATAAAAAAGGATTCCTCGGAATGGAGGACATGTTAAAGTTTTAATTTTAAGCTAATAACCAGATGAAAAAAAGTGTATCAAATTTCGTGCCCGCTGATTTTAGAGAGAGACAGGTGTCAAACGTAATCGACCTGGCACTGTTCATATTATATATATTACTCATAACATATCAGGAGAACCTGGGAGGTATCGTAAAAGTTATTCTTTCAAGTTTATATTTGGTTTTGTATTTACCTGTTGCTTATGTTCTGGGAGGGACCTTGGGACAAAGGTTTTCCGGACTTAGAATGAGAAAATATAATGATTATAGCAGTAGTATTGGAATATTTTCTGCCTATAAACGAATAATATTATTAGTAATTGGCAATTGGTTTGGTTTGCTATATTTCTCAAAAGATAGAAGGTTCACTTATGAAAAACTCAGTAATACGATTTTACTAAAATCAGAAGATGATGACATGAAAAAGAAGGTTGGTCTGATTAAGTTTGTATTCTGGGGAACAATTTATATCCTGTTCTGTATCTGGGTACAGAATCTCTGGTTGTTACCGGGAGTACTTATTATTTTTGATATGTATGTATCAAAAAAAGTACCCTGGGACTTTTATAAGAAGACCAGGAGTGGCAAAAAACCTCACTGGATCGTGGAATGGTTTGATGCCATCATCTTCGCGTTAATTGCCGTTGGTTTGATCAATATTTACCTGTTTCAGAATTATAAAATACCTACATCTTCTCTGGAAAAGACATTGCTGGTTGGAGACCACCTGTTTGTGAGTAAGGTGGCATACGGACCAAGAAATCCCATGACGCCGCTCTCATTTCCTTTGGCTCAGCATACCCTACCAATCATAAATACAAAGTCATACTTTGAAAAACCTCAGTGGAAGTACAAGCGCCTTGCGGGTTTCGGACATGTGAAGCACGATGATATTGTTGTGTTTAACTTTCCAACAGGAGATACCGTATGTACAAAGGTGCCCAACCCTGACTATTATGAACTCTGCCGGGAATATGGCCGTGAAAAGGTGCGCAATAATACCGTGCCAGGCATAGATTTCGGTGAGATCGTCTGGAGACCGGTAGACAGGAGAGAGAATTATGTAAAACGATGCGTGGCATTACCCGGCGATTCGTTGCAGGTTAAAAACGGTCGTCTACTGATAAACGGTGTTCCACAGAAAGCCCATAAAGGGATACAGTTTAACTATATGGTCGTTACCAACGGAACCCAGATCAATCCTAAAATTTTTGAAAAACTGGGCATTGCCAAAGAAGATCAGCACTATGCGGGAAATTATAATGTGTACCATCATATGCCATTGACAGACGAAAATGTTAAAGCCTTACAGGAGCTGTCAAATGTGGTTTCGGTGAACCCGATGAAAAAGATGCCGGGTGAACGGGATCCGCAGGTTTTTCCGCATTCTGACCTGTATGACTGGAATGCCGATTTCTTTGGTCCTTTATGGATCCCTAAAAAGGGAGAAACAGTTGAGCTGACAAAAACGAATATCCCTGTTTATAAGCGCATCATTCAGACTTATGAATCCAACGAGTTTAAATCTGTTGGTGATAGCATTTTCTACATCAATGGAGAAAAAACTGATACTTACACATTTAAAATGGACTACTACTTTATGATGGGCGACAACCGTGATAATTCTGTGGATTCACGCTTCTGGGGTTTTGTGCCTGAAGACCATGTGGTGGGAAAACCGATATTGGTCTGGTTATCTCTTGACAAGGATAAATCATTTCCTGCCAATATCCGCTGGAACCGTTTTTTTAAGATTGCCGGTAAAGATTAAATATGGCTGAAATAACATATCAGAGTGCACTTTCAAGAGCTGCAGCGTTATGCAGCAAGTCTGAGAAATGCATTGCTGATATCCGGAAGAAACTGTACGATTGGAAGTTAAATCCTGCCGATCATGATAAACTGATCAGTTATCTGGTATCAGAGAAATACATTGATGAAGAGCGCTTTACACGATTTTATGTGCGTGATAAATTCCGGTTTAATCAATGGGGGAAAGTTAAAATCAGATACCAGTTGTATGGGAAAGGAATTCCTGAGCATTTGATAGATGCAGCTCTTGAAGATGAAATAGAAGTGGAGGGATACCAGAATCTGGCATACGATCTGGCCAAAACAAAATTAAAATACATTAAAGCCGAAAGCGAATTTGAACGCAAAGGGAAGCTGATGCGTTTTTTAAGCGGTAAAGGCTTTGAACCTGACCTGATCAACCAGATTGCGGATAAATTATTATGATTTCGTCCCTACGGGACTTCGTTTACATCTTTACATTTAACGTCTATCCATATTTAAGCACTGACGGGCTTAATTTTAATTGACCTTACCGGACAGGCAAATTACTATTCTAAGGATTTTTTTTCAAATCTAATGTCACGGAGCGGAAGTATATAGGTAGAAATGATCTATGAATGAAACAAAGTGCCGTAGGTGTGTAATGAATTTTGCCTCAGAAACTTAAGCAAGATTAACATTGTTATCAATATTCAGGTAGGTCCCGTAGGGACAAAATATAGATAAAAAAGATCACCAGAAGAATACAGAAGTGCCGTAGGTACGTTATATTTCTTATTGAATTTCATGAAAGATATATTGATGATCAAAATCAATTTCAAAATCTTCCAGAAATTCCAGATATTCTTCTTTGAATGATTTTCGTTTATGATGTTCTTTTTGATTTTGAATGTAATTTATTATTCCCGGTAATTGAGACTTACTATATGAAAATGCACCGTAACCTTCCTGCCAGGAAAATCTTCCATTAACAAATTTTCGCTCATTAATCCATTTTGATGAGCTACCTTTTATATCCTGCATTAATTCTGAAAGTGATTGCAAAGGCCGCATCCCAAACAATATATGAACATGATCAGGCATACCATTTATTTGCAGTACTTTATGTTCATAGTTTTGAATTATGCCCGTAATATATCGGTAGAGTTCATCACGCCAATGTTGTTGTATTAATGATAATCGGTTTTGTACACTAAAAACTGCATGAATGTGGATTTGTGTGTAAGTGTTAGCCATGGTATTGGTTTTTAAGGTAATTTCGTCCCTAGGGGACTTTATTGCTTCCTAAGTTATGGTTTTTTACCGATATGGAAGCCCTAACGGGCTTATTTTATGGTTAAAATAAAAATTTGGAGTGAATTTAATTCTGCCTCAAATCCATAAGTAAGATTAACATTGTTATCAATAATCAGGTAGGTCCCGTAGGGACAAAATATAGATAAAAAAGATCACCAGAAGAATACAGAAGTGCCGTAGGTACGTTATATTTCTTATTGAATTTCATGAAAGATATATTGATGATCAAAATCAATTTCAAAATCTTCCAGAAATTCCAGATATTCTTCTTTGAATGATTTTCGTTTATGATGTTCTTTTTGATTTTGAATGTAATTTATTATTCCCGGTAATTGAGACTTACTATATGAAAATGCACCGTAACCTTCCTGCCAGGAAAATCTTCCATTAACAAATTTTCGCTCATTAATCCATTTTGATGAGCTACCTTTTATATCCTGCATTAATTCTGAAAGTGATTGCAAAGGCCGCATCCCAAACAATATATGAACATGATCAGGCATACCATTTATTTGCAGTACTTTATGTTCATAGTTTTGAATTATGCCCGTAATATATCGGTAGAGTTCATCACGCCAATGTTGTTGTATTAATGATAATCGGTTTTGTACACTAAAAACTGCATGAATGTGGATTTGTGTGTAAGTGTTAGCCATGGTATTGGTTTTTAAGGTAATTTCGTCCCTAGGGGACTTTATTGCTTCCTAAGTTATGGTTTTTTACCGATATGGAAGCCCTAACGGGCTTATTTTATGGTTAAAATAAAAATTTGGAGTGAATTTAATTCTGCCTCAAATCCATAAGTAAGATTAACATTGTTATCAATAATCAGGTAGTCCCGTAGGGACTAAATATAGGTAAAAAAGATCACCAGAAGAATACAGAAGTGCCGTAGGTACGTAATTTAGTACAGTACACATAACGAAATTCACATGATCCGAAATTTCGTCCCTAAGGGTATTCATTTTTATTTCCCAACCGAACATTTTTAAATTACCTTCTATACCCTGTTCCTTTAGAATCAAAGGCGGGTATATTTTTTGA
The DNA here is from genome assembly GCF_042219855.1 of Quyinboa sediminis. Lineage (NCBI taxonomy): Bacteria > Pseudomonadati > Bacteroidota > Bacteroidia > Bacteroidales > Quyinboaceae > Quyinboa > Quyinboa sediminis. The sequence goes on from NZ_JBHJHP010000003.1 coordinate 321,730, forward strand.
CCTATATTATTTAGAAGGAAACTAAATTTTTTCAATAGATCATCTTTTATTAAGTTATCTCTTATTCATTTTGTAACTTGCTAACTTTCTCATTTATAATAAGCAACTAGACTTGATTTGAGAAAGAATGTTTTTATAATTCCTGATCTTCTGTGAAACAAATAAATTATTACGATGAAAAAAATTACATCCCCAAAGATTTTCAGGGTTTTTTTCCTGAGTATGGTATTATGTATGGTAACAACAGTATCATCTCAGATACCTAAGGAAGCATTTGATTTAACGAATTCACTTTCTGATTTATGGCACAAGGGAGAGACTGAAAAGGCTGTGCAAAGTTCTGTTCGGTTATACGAATTATATCCGGCTTTCCTGGTTGACAGAATACATAATTCATTGTCACAAAGCATTAATGACAATGCCCATAGGCAAAATGGTATGGCTTATCTGGAGGCTATAATGAAGCAAAATAACCCCAAAATCAATGAACTGGTTCTTCCGATATACACCTGGGGCAAATTGTATCAGACTGATGATATTGAAGAGATAAAAGATAACCTTGTTGTTTTAAAAGATTGTTTTACGGATAGTTCCTTTTTCAAATCAAGGCCTGAACGGTATTGTTTGCTTGCTTTAAAAGTGCTGGAACAAAAAGCCGGTATCGACGAAAATCTTAAGCTTGACCTTCTAATGGCTGTCATGTCTCAATTGGAAAAGTATTCTTTTTTACAAGCTGTAGTCACAGACAGAAAATTAACTGAAGAACGTGCGTGGAACAGGTATTTACTGGCATACAGTAACTATTACATGTTTTCAAATTTTGACAAAAATGCGATGTTTATTCAAAGAGCATCTGAATACAGCCCGGACAAATATGATATTCTGAGAAAATATGCTTACTCTTATGATGCATTTCTGTTGACCGGAAGACCAACAAGATATAGTTTTCAAAAAGATTATTTTAAGTATTTACATGATAATAAAAATTTCAGCAAGGCTTTGAATCTGCTTACTGAAATCACATTCGGAGAACCTTCTGATAATAATCTGAACGGGTTGCAGCATTATTATTCTGAACAAAAGTTGGAAAAACCGTTTAAAACCTACTGGACAGATTATATCAATACGCAAAGTTCAAAGGTGCCGGATATTACAATAAATTTTCCTGGCGAGAAACTGGATTTGAAAAAGAAGCCTGGCTGTTGGATTTATATTGATATATGGGGTACATGGTGTAGTCCATGTAAAAAAGAACTTCCTGATTTACAGGAATTGTATGTCAAAAACAGTGAGAACAAGCAATCTAATCTGAAAATATACACTTTTTCATATGCCTCACAGAATCTTGAAGAATTTATGAAGGAAAATAAATATGTTTTCCCGGTAAGTGAGGTTGATAATCATGTGACCCAATTATTTAATGTGACAGGCTATCCAACCAAAATTCTGATTACACCCGAAGGAAATTATCTTACTATTCCTTTTAACTCAGACTGGAGAACATATATTAAAAATTATGCCTTGATGTAACTGTGCTTTTGAAATAGCTTCAACATACTTTCATTTTAAAAACGGTCTTCATGTTATTATATATGCTAAATTTGCCGTAGTAATTGCTTGGTACTAACTATACTTGAAAAATACGTAATGATGGTAAAAAGATTTATGATGCTTGTTGGCATTGTGCTGACTACTGTATCGATGTTGGCACAATCCGTAACTGTTGATGACGCAGCCGGCTGGCTGGAATCTGCATATGTAAAATGGCAACCTGTTGAAAACGCTGATAGCTACAATGTATATTATTCCGGTGAAGGAATAACTGATCAACAAATCGATCCTCAGCTGATCCGTGATTATGGTTCGTATTTTCGTGCGGATGTGCCGGGGCTTAAAGCCGGTAGCTATTCTCTTAAAATTGTTCCGGTGATTTCTGATGCAGAAGGCGAAGCAACAGAGACTGCGGCACTCACTGTATTGGCTCACGACAGAACGGGTTTTTCGTTCTCAAACGGTAGGGTTCCCGGAGCCTATAAAGCCGACGGAACGTTGAAAGATAATGCGGTTGTTCTGTATATTACAGAGAACACAAAAGATAAAGTGTCACTGGAAGTGACTGGTGCAAATGAGAATCCGTGTGTTGGTCTGGAAACGATTCTGGAAGGGTTCAAAAAAGGGGATGATAACCGTCCGCTGGTGTTGCGTTTGGTTGGTCAGATCACAGATCCGGAATACCTGGATAAAGGCGATATCGTGATAGAAAATGACAATAATGCAGCTGGTTATATCACCCTGGAAGGTGTTGGAGATGATGCTGTGGCAGACGGTTGGGGAATCCGGGTCAAAAATGCATCGAATATTGAGATTCGGAACATTGGTCTGATGAATTGTAACAGCAATGAAGGTGATGACATTGGTTTGCAGCAGGACAATGAATATGTGTGGGTACATCACTGTGACTTTTTTTACGGGGATGCCGGAAGTGATTCGGATCAGGCCAAAGGAGATGGTGCACTGGATTGTAAAAAGTCCACCTATGTGACATTTTCGTACAACCACTTCTGGGATACCGGTAAAAGTAATCTGTTGGGCCTGAGTGAAGGAACCACTGAAGGACTGTTTATCACCTATCATCACAACTGGTACGACCATTCCGATTCCCGTCACCCGCGTGTGCGTTATTATTCGGCTCATGTGTATAACAACTATTACGATGGGATCGCAAAATACGGTGTTGGCTCAACACTGGGATCGTCTGTGTTTGTGGAAGGCAACTATTTCCGCCATTGCAAGTACCCGATGCTGACATCCATGCAGGGGTCGGATGTGTACGACGAAAGCACACAGAGCAATGACTATTCCGATATGCCAACATTCTCGAAGGAGGATGGGGGAACGATCAAGGCGTTTAATAACTACATGGAAGGACAACGCCGCTTTGTGCCTTATGGTGATGCCGGATATCCAAACCCGACCGTTGACTTTGACGCGTATGTGGCAACTACTCGTGATGAAACTGTTCCTGCAACAGTAAAATCGTCTTATGGCAGCAATACGTATAATAATTTTGATACCAATGCATCTGTGATGTATGCCTACACCGCAGAAACTCCGGCTGATGCCAGAAACACGGTGATGCTGTGGGCAGGCCGTGTAAATGGCGGTGATTTTAAATGGACGTTTAATAATGCCGCGGATGATCAGTCGTATGCAGTTAATACTGCATTAAAAGCAGCTTTAACAGGTTACGAAACCACACTGGTTGCGGTTCAGGGCGATAGCGTAGCGACTGGTGGCGGAACCGGAGGAGGCACTGGCGGTGGTACCGGTGAGATAACCGGCGATGTGGTGCATAACTTCACTTTATCAGGTTTATCAAGTGAGTTCTTCGATATAACAGGGAACCTATCGGATTCTAAAGGTACGGTAACGTATGGTGGTTTAACGTTGACCCAGTGTCTGAAAATTGAATCCAGCACCAGTGTTTCGTTTACAACTGCCGAAGATGCTACATTAGTTCTGGTATTTAACGAAGGTTTTTCTGGTGAGATCAATATTAACGGAATAGCTCATACGATCAGCAGTGGTGTGCTGACCGCGACCTTGACTGCCGGTACATACGAGATCACCAAGGTTGATGTGGCTAATCTTTACCTGATAAGTCTTGAATTTGCCAGCGCCATTCATCATCCAAATGCAGTACACGTGCAGTTGTATCCAAACCCGATAAGCACAACGCTTAACATTGCAACCGAAACAGATGTTCAAAATGTTGAGATTTACAGCTTGAGCGGACAGTTAATCAGTGGCATTAGGGGTAATTTACGAACTGTTGATCTGAGCCAATTGGGCCAGGGAATTTACCTGATAAAAGTTTACACCGAAAAAGGTGTTTGCAAGCAAACCATCCTTAAGAAATAAAGATTAAAATTTACACTGATCTGATGACTTAAAGTCATCGGATCAGTAACAAACCATAAATTGCCTGAAAGGCAATAATTATAATAGCCCCGGGTAACACCCGGGGTTTTTGTTGTAACTAAAATTGGCCGTGCAGAAAGCATGAGCAATGAGATATTGCGCTTGCCGGCCATTTGCAGAAAGCTGAATTTTTACAATGCATCATTGATCAGCATCCTGAATAAAACCGACAAATGCTGCATCAGGATTAATGGCGCTATTGCCCGGTTTATTAATTCCCGATACATCAATAAACCCGGAGTTTCACTCCGGGCTATTGCTGTGTTTGCCCTTCAGGCAAAATCGCCGTCTGCCGATTTAAGATTCGCAATATTGGCCAAAGGTCAATAAGTATATAGCACAGGGTGAAGCCCTGTGATTATAACGTCATGTAAATCCATGGCCAGGCAGAAAGGATGAGCAATGAGATATTGCGCTTGCCGGCCATTTGCAGAAAGCCGATTATCTTTAACCAAAATCAGTTTGTATTTAAATTTGCAATTCGCGAATTAATATGAAAACTCTATAAATTGCTTTGAAGTACTAAACAACCTGGTATATCAGGTGTTTTTTATTAAATCAAACGTTCTGCATTATGGCAACATTATTCAAATCCGATCAAAGAGATTTCCAGCCACATCCCCGAAGAATAGATAATTACAGGTTGTTCACAGATATGTCAATAGCAAAAAAAGGTGTAAATCCTGAAAACCTGAATTTTGACCTGCGGCAGCTAAATCCCGGAGAGTATTCTGCACCGTATCATTCCCACCGGTATGCCGAAGAACTGTTTATGATTGTTTCCGGTTCAGCGACGCTCAGAACAACCGAAGGTCTGGAAATTGTAAACTCAGGTGATCTGATGTTCTTTGAAAAAGGAGATACCGGCGCTCACCAGTTATTCAACCATACCACAGAACCCTGTGTTTATCTCGACATCAGAACATTCCTGGGGCATGATGTAGTGGATTATCCTGATTCCAATAAAATTTTGCTGGCTCCTTCATTTGAGATCTTTCATAAAGACTCACAGGCAAAATACTTTGATGGAGAAGAGGATATAAGGATTAAATGGAAGGAACTGGAGTTGAACCGAAGAAACACGGATAAATAAATTAAGAATTTTCTCCGTATTATTTAATGGTTTTTCAATTATAAGTGATGACTCTGTTTTACATTGTCCCTATGAAGCAGAATTTGAATTGTGCGCTTATTTACCTATTTTTAAAACTTCAATTGTAATGGGCCTGTTTGTGCGGAAATCAGACTATGAAAAATTTGGTATCCACAAAAGGTAAAGTAAATACAATATAAAGGATTTATAATCAGATGCTTATTGTGATTTGTCCTGTTTAGCTAAAGTATTTGTAGTTTAAACGCTTGAAAAATAAGTATATACAAATGTTCTCTTTTTATGAAAAAGACACTGTTAACCCTTATAATGTCACTGCTTGTTCTTACTGGCTTTGCACAAAAGAAAATTCTGTTTGATAATACTAAAAACGAAACTGCAGGTAATGCCGACTGGATAATTGATGATAATCAGCCAGTCCCGGTACCGGCTCAAACAGGAATAATCTCTTCTACGCCTGAAAACTACTGGCAGGGTGCTCTGTCAAGTTGGGGTATTGAAATGGTAAAACGTGGGTTTTATGTTGAAACCTTACCCGGTAGCGGTTCCATTACGTATAATAATTCATCCAACACACAGGATCTGTCAAATTATGACATCTTTGTGGTGTGTGAACCTAATAATCCATTCAGCAGCACTGAGAAACAGGCTATGATCAGCTTTGTAGAAAATGGTGGTGGCTTATTTATCATCGCAGATCATGCCATAGCCGACCGGGATGGTGATGGTTGGGATGCACTTGAAGTGTGGAATGACTTTTTTATGTCGTACAGCAATCCGTTTGGTTTTACTTTAGATGCCGGTAGTAATATAAGTAAAGATCCTGCAACCAATGTAGCAGATTTGCCGTCAAATACTATCCTTCACGGACCAGCAGGTGATGTGGATGGCCTGGCTTTTTACAACGGTGCAACGTTTACCATAGACCAGGCCGCCAACTCAACTGCCTTAGGCCTGGTTTTTTATGAAGGGTATTCAAATACAGGTACCAGAGGTGTCATGGCTGTTTGTGCAAGTTTTGGCAAGGGCAGGGTTGTCGGACTTGGGGATAGTTCTGTGGCAGAAGACGAAACGGCTCACGACGGTTCGAATACCTATCCCGGATGGTCTCAACCGTTGAATGCCGGAGATGCTACCGGAGATGATGGTGTATTTATGACCAATGCGACATTGTGGCTCAGCGAATCGGATAATAATACGAATAGTGATGCCGAAATACTGCGGGAAGATTTTTCTGCCTGTCCGGCTTCAGGCTGGACAACTTATTCAGTTACCAGTAATGTTGACTGGACATGCAACAACCAGGCTCTGTCCGTTAATGGGTATAATGGTGATGCTGCATCAAACGACTGGATAATATCTCCGGTTATGGATTTTTCAGGATATTCCGGGATCACCCTGAGTTTTGATTTGTGGACCAGGTATACCGACAATGGAATCACTGATCCGGAAGTACGGGTAAAATATTCGGTAGATTATCCGGGTAGCGGAAATCCTGAAAACTTTACCTGGACAGGTCTACCCTTCACTTATCCGGTTGAGAATTCTCAAACCTGGATAAATTCAGGTGCTATCGATTTATCCGCAATTTCAGGAACCAATGTTTATATTGCTTTTCAGTACAAATCTTCGGGAACAGGAGCGGGTACGTCGTCATGGTGGCAGCTTGATAATGTAGATATATCAGGAACGACAGCCATTTATCAGCATACAATAACTACCTCGGTAAATCCTGCAAATTCGGGCATGACAATCGGTTCAGGCAGCTATGATGATGGTGAGACTGTTACACTGAGTGCCACTGCAAACGGTGGTTACATATTCACTAACTGGACACTAAACGGAAGTGTAGTTTCTTCTAACGCTATATTTGCATTCACTGCTACAGAAGATATGAATCTTATTGCAAATTTTGACGAGATTACAGATATCACCCTTAATACAATTCAAAGCCGGATAAAGGTATTTCCTAATCCGGCAGGGTATGATTTAAATATCCATGGTTTACCGGTTGATGAAAATCTTGACATATCTGTTGTAAGCCTTAACGGAAAAGAACAGATGCAGTGCATGAGCAACCTGAGATCAGAGGTAATCCTGGATGTAAGCAGGTTAGACGCTGGGCTGTATTTTATGAGAATTTCGGGAAGAGGATTGAACGAAATATTTAAAATTAGTCATATAAAATAAAAATGGAAAATTGAATCCTAATCGCAAGCACATTTCCGAAAATCAGGATTACATTGTTCTGAAGGTCCCTGACTCCCAGCTGGTTTTTATTGCTGATTTTGTTGAATTAGTTACCTTTATCCTTTAATAAATTGATTACTATCCTTTTTAGATCAGACTTTGAATGAAATAAACACTGAATCATGAAATTGCCTGGCAACAGAAATAAACCATAGTGTGTATGCTTTATAGCTTAAAAGCCGACACAGTGAAATTAAGGCCTGCCTGTTTCATACGAGTTGAGTTTTAAAGGTTTAAACTGGAAATTATGATGTATAATTAAGTGGTATGATGCTTAAGCGAACATATGGTGAGCGTAAATAAACGTGCTATGAAAGAAGTTATTCGAAGGATTTTTATCTTATATCTCTTATTACAAATAAGTAATATTAACACTTTCGGTCAATACCAGTTTGTTGATTATATGCCCGGATACTATATTACAAATACTAATGATACGATTAGAGGGTACATTGGTCTTCCATCTTTTCCGGACAGCAGCACAATAATTCTGTTTAAATCTGATCAATCTTCACAAACAGAATTTATAAAAGCCTCTGAAACAAAGTCATATAAAAGAGATAATTCTGTGTATATTACAAAAGAATTTAAACTCACCAATAAAGTTGATTCATTCTTTGTAAAACCAATTATTGAAGACAGACTATCGCTTTACAGACTTTGGATTCATGTGTATGATATACCTGATTACAAAGATAAACGATACCTTTATCTTTCAGATAGAGAAGGGTATAGTGTGAGCTTAAATGATATTCCTAATTACTTTAAGAAAATAACCATTTTAAAGTTGGAAAATTCAGATTACTTAGTTTTACCTGAAAGGCAATCTAATTATATATTAAGTAAATATCTTTCGGAATATCCTGGTTTTGCTCTTAAAATAATAGATAATGATTTTGGTAAAGGTGATATTGAACTTTTAGTAAATGAGTTCAATAAAAAGTATTCGAACGATTTGTGTATAGAAAAGCAGGATAGTATCGCAGCACATCTATTAGAAAAAAGATTAAATAAATATTCTGATAGCCGATTATCTTTTGAGATATCTGTTGCATATAATTTAATAAAGTATAAGTATTTAAATATAAGGGGTATAGATGATTTGAATCTCCATTCTGTTAACTTGCAGAATGATATAAGTTATGGTATTGGATTAAAATATTCTGTCCTCAATTCATTTAAGATAAAAGTTGGTTGGCAGACGGATCGAACAGTTTGTAATCTTGATTATGCAATAGCAAATACAGATCGATTTTTTTATACTGTTAAGGAAACATTTGGAATAAGAAGACATACAGGTAATATCTCATTAATGAATGAAGGTAGATTTCATTTTATTGCTGGTGGCATAGAACTTGAAAAATATAAAATTAATAGTGTAAGTAGAATAGTCAATTACTTAAACCCACCAGATTCCTTTGACCATCCACTTCCTGATATATTTTTTGAAGCGTATACAAATGTAAATTTCCAATTATTTGCAGGTTTAAAGGTTTATACCAATTCAGGACTAAGAATGAATCCATATATTAGTTTTAGCTATCCATCACGCAGGGATAGTGAATTATCTTCAACCATTAATCTAATGGAAATATCTGTGGGGCTTATCCTGGAATTTAAAATCTTAAAGCTTGATTAGTTGTTAATTTATACATCATTATCAGGAAGTTATATAATTTAACCGGAACAATATATTGCTGTAATGATAACTTTTTAGAACGTAAGCAGTGGTATTATTGTCGATCTCTGTACATCCGTTAGAAGATAGTCTGTGTTTTTTGTTTTCGGGCATGTAGCATTTCATGCTCACCAAATTTAAAAGCAGGTTAACACAAGTATAAATTGGGTGCAATGTAATACCCCTGGTGGCAAATTCATTTGAATTCTGAATTGATGTATTTTATCTGCTTCTGTTTTCATTTCACTCCACGATTTATGCATTTGGGTAATAAGCTTCCTGTTGTATTGCATTTCAGTGCCAGACCTTCTTTAATTTTGTAATGAGTTTTCCATTTAGTAGAAATATAAACCAGAGTTAATGGTACGTAGAAGTATATTATTAAATGCCGCTATATGTCTTGTTATGGCGGCATTTTTTTTGTTGACCTCATGTGGCAAAAAAAATGAAGGTTCAGATGGGTATTTAAAATTGGTGAAGACCGCAAAAGCTGTTGAAATCCCATCCGATAGAACAGAGCAGTTTCCCGGAGTTATAGAAGAACTTGATCAGGTAAACCTGGCATTTCGTGTGGCAGGCCCCATTCAGAAGATTTATGTAAAAGAAGGGGACTATGTTCAGAAAGGACAACTGGTTGCTCAGATGGATCCCCGTGATTATGAGATTCAGAAAAATGCTGTTGCAACGCAGGTAAATCAACTCCGTAAAGAGTATGAACGCATTGCAGAGTTGAAAAAAAGAGGAAGTGTGGCAGAAAACGATTATGAGAAAATGAAAGCCGGAAAGGAGATGGCTGAAGTAAAGTTGAAAAATGCCAACGACCAGTTGAAAGATACCAAATTGTATGCACCTTTCTCCGGTTATATTTCAGATGTAATGTTCGATGAAGGAGAACTGGTAAATCATGGAACACCAATCGCTTCACTCATTAATACCAGTTCATTTAAGGTTGATATTAATGTACCTGCCGAGCTGTACATCAAGAGAGACAGAATAAATAACATCTGGTGCACTCAGGAAGATATCCCTGATCAGTCTTTTCCTCTTTCACTTTCAGGTTTTAATAAGAAGGCCAATAACAGTGGCTTGTATAAAATGTATCTCTATTTTACACCGGAAGGCGAAACACCTCTTGCCTCCGGCATGAACGTATCAGTTTATCTTACGTATCAGGCTAAAGATACGAGTATGATTACTATTCCTTTAAGCGCCGTATTTGAAAGAAGCAGTGAAAGTTATGTTTGGATCATTCATGATTCACTGGTTCATGCCAGAAAAATTAACATTAACAGTAGGGTGCAGGATGGTAATATCGGTGTGCGTTCCGGATTAAAACCTGGTGATGAAGTCATTAGGGGAGGACTGAACCTGTTGAAGGAAGGTGAAAAAGTCCGGATTGTGGCTCCTGAAAGTAAAACTAATATAGGTAACCTGCTTTAAACCCTGCATCATGCATATTTCTGAACTGGTATTTAAGAAGAAAAAGATCTTCTGGTTTATCCTTGTCGCATTGATTTTTGGTGGTATTTTTTCGTACCAACGACTCGGTAAACTTGAAGATCCTGAGATTACAGTCATGGTTGCAAGTGTGGTGACTGTATATCCGGGGGCCTCTGCCCACGAAGTGGAGCTTAAGGTGACCGATGTTCTGGAAAAGGAACTATCTGAACTGTCCGACCTGAATAAACTCATATCCCGATCGGAAGCCAATGTGTCGATCATCCAGGTAGAACTGAAAATGACAGTTCCGCAAAAAGAGATTCCGCAGCGGTGGGATTTTTTGCGCCATAAACTGGATATGGCCATGACCAAACTGCCGGATGGTGTTCAGACACCAATGGTTTATGATGATAAGGGAGATGTTTATGGTATGTTCTATGCCATGATAGCCGATAATGGTTACTCGTACCAGGATATGAGCAATTATGCCTCTTTCATTGAAAAAAATATGTCTGATGTCAAAGGGGTTCGTAAGATCAGTATTTACGGAGAGCAGAAACCGGTGATGAATATTACCCTTACCGCAGATAAAATGAGCGAAATGGGTATTTTACCGATACAGATCTTTGCTGCACTTGGTGATCATACCAGCGAACTCTATGCCGGTGAGCTGCTTAGCGGGACGGAAAAACTCAGGGTAAAGGTTGACCGGAATGCTTCTGACAGGGAGGATCTCGAAAATATACTGATTAAAACAGCAACAGGTGAATCTGTGAGATTGGGTGACATTGCTGCAATTGAAAAGGGCTACAGTGAACCGATGCGAAACACCATGTTTGTCAATAACCGGAAAGCCATCGGTATTGGTTTGTCCATGGAAAGCGGCGATAATATTCTGGTTGTTGGGAAAAGGGTGGAGGACAGGATGGCTGAGCTGAAAAAACAAATTCCTGCCGGTATAACTTTTCAGAAGGTCTTCTTTCAACCCGAAAAAGTGAATAATGCCATAAACGGCTTTATGTGGAACCTGGTCTTTTCAGTGATCATTGTTATACTCGTACTGATGTTTACCATGGGGTTACGGGGGGGAATCATCATAGGTGTCGGGTTAATCCTGACCATTCTTGCAACATTCCCCTTTCTGTTGACCGCAAACGGTACCCTGCAACGCATCTCTCTCGGCGCTTTTATTGTGGCAATGGGGATGCTGGTGGACAATGCCATTGTGGTACTCGATGGCATACTGGTAGGGCTGAAACAGGGCAAAAAAGGAAAGAGTGCATATACCAGACCTGCTAAACAAACCGCAATACCGCTGCTTGGGGCTACACTGATAGCCATTGCGGCATTTTTCCCGGTTTATCTGTCGCCGGATACCGCCGGAACATACGTGCGGGACCTGTTTCTGGTTTTAGCCATATCCTTATCCATTAGCTGGGTGCTGGCGTTGACCCAGGTTCCTTTATTCACAGCTGTTTTCTTTAAGAAACGTAAAAAAGCCCTGCGAAAGGAAGCTGCTGTTTCGGATCCTTTCAATAAACCGCTCTATCTGGGTATGAAACGGTTCCTGGAATTTGCCATGCATCATCGTACAGGAACAATAGTGGTGACCTTTGTTTTGCTGGCCCTTGCCATCTGGAATTTTTCAAGAGTGGATAACACATTTTTCCCTGACTTCAATTACAACCAGTTTTATATAGAGTTTACTCTTCCCAAAGGCAGTACCCCGGACGAGGTGAATGAGAAGCTGAAGGAAATTACAGATCATTTTAGTGCTTATGATGAAGTGGATATGGTGGTAACCAGTCAGGGTATGACACCTATGCATTATGCGCTTGTGCGTGCTATGATGACTGAAAATGCAGATAACTATGGGGAACTGATAGTGAATTTTAAGGATTATGAAACTATGCTGAGAATGCGGCCGGTTTTCAGTAAGTATCTGAGGACACATTTCCCTGAAGCACAGTCCAGGATCCGGAAGTATAACCTTTCGATTAAAGCATCGCATACCATTGAAGCCCAGTTTACAGGACCTGATCCTGCTGTCTTAAAACGGCTAAGTGAGGAGGCCAAGGCTATCATGCTTCAGAATGCAGATGTGGATAAATATACCCTGAACGATGACTGGAGTCCGAAAGCAAAGACGGTCAGTGCTCTGTATAATCCTGTTGCGGCCAACAGAGTATCGGTTACCCGAAATGATATCAGCAATGCCTTACTGGCAGCCACGGACGGATTGCCGGTCGCTAAGGTGTACGAAGGGGAAACCCCATTACAGGTTATTTTCAGGGTTCGTGATAAGGATGGTAACAGATTTGAGGATCTCAACAACATTCCGGTCTGGAGTACGATACCGAATATCGGTGCAGGACTGAATATGAATACAATAATGGGGTTGTATTCCGGTTCATCCAATGTGAATGATATTCTGAAGGAGACCTTAACTGCAGTTCCTTTAAGCGCCGTTACCAATGGGGTAAAAATGGGCTATGAGGAACCGGTGGTCAGACGACTGAATGGCAAAAGGGTGATACAGGCCCAATGCGATCCGCTGGAAGGGCACAGTCCGGCCGAAGTGCAGGCTGAACTTGATCCACTGATCCGGAAAATAAACCTGCCCGAAGGATATGAGTTCGCCTGGGTAGGTGAATCGGAATTAAAAACAGATGCCATGAAGGAAATTCTGAGCTATGTTCCCCTGGCAGCCGGCATCATAATTCTTATTCTCCTGCTTCTGTTTAACGACTATCGCCGGCCGCTGATTATAATACTGTGTCTCCCGATGTCAGTTATCGGTATTGTTCCGGGACTTCTGCTGACCGGACAACCGTTTTCATTCATTGCCATAGTAGGTGTCATTGGATTATCGGGTATGATTATTAAAAATGCGATCGTGCTGCTTGATGAGATACAGGTGAGGTTAAAAACTACGACTCACGCGTATCAGGCCGTGGTTGATGCGACCATCTCGAGAGTACGTCCCGTTATTATGGCATCTCTCACTACCATTCTTGGTATGATTCCATTGTTGACCGATCCGATGTATGCTTCTATGGCCGTTGCAATTATAGCAGGTCTGATTGTAGGAACAATGATTACTTTGATTTTTGTTCCAATACTATATTCTGTATTCTTCAGGGTTAATATCCATAATGCATTCAAAGAATCCTGAACCATTTAAATTGAAATTCAGATGAACAAGATAAAACTAGCAATCCTGGTATTCCTTTTTTCAACAGCTCTGATGGCCCAGGATACCTTACAGCTGAGTCTTGAACAGTGTCATGCCATGGCGCTTGAAAACAGCAAAACATTAAAAATTGCAGATCAGAATATCAGAAAGGCTCATGGTGAAAAAACAGCAGCCAGATCAGCGTGGTTTCCCAATATTTCTGCTTCAGCCACAGGAATGTACTCAAAACATGAACTCCGGACAGAACTAACCCTTCCGACAAAAACATTCGATATGGCCAGTGGTGAACTGAAGCCCAATATCGCAGTGAATCCGGTGACGGGTCAACCAATAACAGGCCCTGACGGGAATCCGGTTTTTAATACCTATGCCTTTCTTCCTCTGGATATTACATTATACGGAGGAGCGATGGCAGGGATCTCTGCCCGTCAGCCCATTTATGCCGGAGGTAAAATTATTGCCGGAAACAAAATGGCCGGAATTGCCGAGAATCTGGCTTCTGATAATAAACAGTTAAAGGAAGATGAGGTCATTTTTGAAACCGATAAAATGTTTTACACATATTTGTCGGTTCAGGAAAAACTTAAACTTGCAAAAAAATACCAGGCCTTGCTGAAAGAAGTGGTTAAGGTGGTGAACGACAGTTATGAAACCGGTATGGTGAACCGGAATGAGCTGCTGAAAGTACAGGTGCGATATAACGATGCCACACTTCAGGTTCAGAAAGCTGCCAGCGGCCTTACCTTGTCTCGCATGGCCCTTTGCCGTGTAATCGGAGTTGATCTGTTTACATCCGTCCAAATAAACGACAGCATTGCGAATGTTTCTTTTGATCCTGTAAACCTTAGTGGTGGAACATATGCAGAGAGGGAAGAATACAAGTTACTCCTGGGGCAGGTGGATTTGGCTGAACAACAGGTGAAGCTGGTCAGAGGGGATTATCTGCCGACTGTAGGTGTATCGGCAGGCTATAATTATTTTAATGTTGGACTGGAAAATATGGATAATTATGATTCATATGGATTCAGCGCTATTGCCAATGTGAAAATTCCAATTACCACCTTCGGAGAACGAAAAGGTAAAATGGCTTCAGCAAAAGCAGATTATACCATTAAACAGCTGGAGTTGCAACAGGCACAGGAATTTCTTCAGTTGGAAATTGAGCAGGCGAGGTTAAACTGCAGTGATGCCTGGACAAGAGTTGAACTGACACAAAAGGCATTGGATCAGGCAAATGAAAATATGAAAGTGTGCGATGATAACTACCGTCTGGGAATGGAAACAGTGGTTAATGTACTTGAAGCCAAAGCACAGTGGCAAAAAGCTTACAGCGAAAAAATCGATGCTCTGACAGAATATAAAATCCAGGAGAGCAGGTTTTATAAGGTGACTAACCAGTCAGAGTAAAAGACGGTAAGCAGCTGCAGGTAACGAAACAGAACAAAGTAGTTTAATGTTTAATTTTTAGAAGTTCGGGCTCAAGGGACCAATTGTTTACCCGGATAAGAGGAAATGAATTTTATTATATCTTTAGACTATTAAAGTGATACCCACTTAATGCGTAATGATAATAAAAGGAATATAAGGTTACTCATTATAGAAGATGAGGCGCACAACAGCAGGATGTTGAAGGATATGATTGAAAATCTTCGGCCTGCCTGGAACATTGAAGCGATACTTGAAAGTGTTGAGGATAGTGTGTCCTGGTTCAGGAATCATTTGCTTCCGGATCTTATACTGATGGATATCCAGTTGTCCGACGGCATCTGTTTTTCAATATTCAAAGCCTATGAGGGCGAGATCACCAGCCGGATTATTTTTACAACGGCTTACGATGAGTATGCCATCCGTGCTTTTAAGGTAAACAGCATCGACTATCTTTTAAAACCTGTGAATGCCGGTGAACTGGATCAGGCATTTCTTAAATTTGAAAAACTGATCGCAACAGAAAGACCGGATATGTTTAGTGTTCAGGAAGAAAAGGAGTACATTTCCAACCTTTTCAAATCAATTGTAAGTGGAAAAAGAGAGCACAGAACCCGGTTTTTAATTTCAGGAATACAGGGGTATCAAAAGCTCGAAGCAAAAGATATTGCATATATCTACAGTGATAACAAACTTTCATTTGCTGTGGATTTCAGTAAAAAAGAGTATACTCTGGACTATACACTTGAGCAGGTGGAATCTGAACTGGATCCGGATCGCTTTTTCAGAGCGAACCGGAAATGTATTGTCAGCATTGATGCTGTAAAGAAGATCACAAACGATCTGGGCGGGAAGCTCATCGCAGAGCTGTCGCCACCTGCCCCTTTTGAAGTCTCAGTGAGCCGGCTTAAAGCCGGCGAGTTTAAAATTTGGATGGGTAAATAAAACGTCATGTTAAATACGGGTAATTTCGAATTTTTCGTCAATATAGGTACATACAAGGCAAAATATGTGCTGACCCGTTTGCTTATTACCACGGTTTCCGCCATTGTTCTTATCTATATTACAGGCGTAATGACCCGTTGGGCTATGCTCCCGTCAGAACTGAAACTGACCATATATGCTGTTTCTGTTCTGGCATTTAACAGTGTAACCGAAATAAACCTGTTCATAATCAGACTGTTTAAGCGATGGAAACGCCTGGGTGATAGCCTTTATATTCAAATACTTACTGTTTTGGTCACGACCCTTGGCGTTGTGTATTTCTGGGTTGAACTGGCCGAAAAACTGCTTGGCGAGGTTAACCTGTTAAACCTGCATGTTACCCAGATTGTCCTTATAGTTGGTCTTTTAATTATTATAATTCATATTCTGATTATCGTTTTGTCAAATCTGACGCGTGATTATCTGAACAGCCGCAGGGAGATCGATGAACTCACACAGGCCAAACTGGTTGGTGACTATAACCAGCTACGAGACAGGCTTAACCCTCATTTTCTTTTCAATAATCTCAGTGTACTGAAATCGCTGATCCATTATAGTCCTGAGGATGCCGAAGTCTTTACCGATAATTTTACAAATGTGTATCGTTACATGCTGAAGTGTCATGATCAGAAAACGGTTCTTTTACAGGAAGAGCTTAAGTTTCTGAATGCATATATCGCACTGCACAAGGAACGAATCGGCGAGGGTTTGCGGGTAAATATTGACATAAATGATGCTGATTACCAGAAGGAAATCCCTCCGATGGCCTTACAGTTGCTGGTGGAAAATGCCATTAAACACAATGCTGTCAACAGGAATCATCCCCTTTTTATTGACATTGTTTCTGATAATAAGGAGATCTCTGTTAAAAACAACCTGAATAAAAAAGATACGACCTATTCCACCCAAACCGGATTGAAAACACTGGAAGCACAATATAGAATGTTGGTAGGTAAGTCTATAACAGTGCTTGAAGATGGAGGGACATTCATGGTCGTCCTGCCGTTATTGTAGATCATCACCGGAATGCAGTTTATTAAGCAATAAAATACTGGCATAATACTTGCTTTTATCCGGTATGTTAAAGCGATGATGCTTACAGAATAAAAAACTACATAACCCCGCTAATTGGTTAACCGGATTGGTATTATGAAGACAGCGTTACTTTTTATGCTCCTTTTTGCCTTACATTTAGAGAGTTACAGTATAGAAATAACAGGCAGAATAACTGATGTTGAAACCGGAAACCCCGTAGAATATACTGCCGTTTATATAAATGGTTCTACCATTGGTACCACTACCGATACCTTAGGACGTTTCAGTCTTGCCTATAATTTTGATCATTGCAGAATTGTGATTAATCATGTGAGCTACAAATCTGCCGTTCTGGATATTTCCCCGGAAGTTCATCGTAATCTGGACATAAAACTGGAACCGAAAAATATTGAAATGACGCAGGTGCTGGTCCAGAGTCAGAATCTGAGGAAAAAAAGTATGGCGTACTTTAAGAAGAACTTTCTGGGAAATAATTTCTGGGGCGAAAATGCTGAAATTCTAAATGATAGTGTGTTGTTTTTTCATACAGAATATTTTGGGGCAGATGCCCCGGATTCTGCTTTGGTGGGTAAACGCAGGTATTTCGTTGTTCAGGCAACAGCACCCCTGCTCATAGATTTACCCAAACTGGGATATCTCCTTCAATATGATATGGTGCAGTTTGTTGAAGCCTATGATTCTATTTATAAGCAGTCAGTAATAAAAAATCTGGGTTACACCTATTTCAGGGAGTATGATGATGTTTCCAGACTTCAGGAGCTGCGGTTCAGACGAAACAGGTATAAAGTATATTATCATTCTGTGATGCATTTTGTCAGGTCGCTTTATGAAAATAAACTGGAACAGAACGGATATGATGTTTATGTTATAACCAGAGATTCAAATACCACACATTACAATTTGTTTTATGCAGATTCCATTGATATCAGTTTTAAAAATGATGAAGCGGCAATCATGAATTTACAGGGTACCGAACTTCTTATTCAGTATTATACCAATAATTTTAAACCCATAAATCTGGAGCGATACGAAGGTGATGACAACTGGAGAATACTAGCAGGAATGTCACCGGCTGCCTATTCTGTTCTATATATTGAAAAAGATACATGCATCTTACGTAAAGACGGCACGTTACCCGGCGGGGAGCTTCTTTTTGACGGGGACATAGCAGACAAACGTTACGGAGCTATTCTTCCCAGCGACTTTAAGCCTTGAGTTGTGGCATAAAAAAATCCGCCCGGAATGGACGGATTTTTTTATGTGTAGAATATAATTTTCTATTTCAGTGCACCAAGTGCAGCTTCGTAATTTGGTTCATCAACGATTTCAGGAACCTGTTCTGTGTACAATACCTTTCCGTTTTCATCCGCAACAATTACAGCTCTTGAATGAAGTGCTACAAGTGGCGAATCAATAATTTCAACTCCATAGTCTTTTCCAAATTTACCAGTGGCATAATCCGAAAGAGTCACGACATTATCAATGCCTTCGGCACCACAAAAACGGCCCTGGGCAAAAGGCAGGTCTTTGGAAATACAAAGCACTTTTACATTATTCAGCTCCGCAGCTTCTTTATTGAATCTGCGGACAGATGCTGCACATGTACTGGTATCAAGGCTCGGGAAAATATTGAGTACAAGCTTACTGCCTTTAAAATCGGACAATGTAGCCTTAGACAAATCTCCTTTGGTCAATTCAAAATCTTTTATTGTATCTCCAACTTTTGGTAATTCCCCTATAGTGTTAACAGGGCTTCCTTTTAATGTGATTTTACTCATTTTCTTTTGGTTTTATATTTTCAATGTATATAATACAATTATCGTATGCTTTGTTCAACTGTTCCGTTCATTTTAGCTAAATTTTAAGAACAGTGTCCTGCCGTGTTTTATTCTTTAATAAATGAAATCTGATCCTGTCCTGACTTTAGTACATACATTCCCTGGGGTAAGCCGCCAACATTAATACTGAATTCAGGTGTTGATTTAATATTCCCTTCCTGAACTGTTTTACCTTCAATGGATACAATCCGGTAGCTTGATTCCGGTTCAACCGATTTAAAGTGTAACCTGTCCGTTACCGGATTAGGATAAACCTGCAGCGTACCGGATGTCGTTTTCTGAGTGGATGCAATTGTGCTGAAGTGCGCAGTTACAGATTTACTGGCATCCATCTTTACATAAATTACAGAATCCGTATCCGTGACATCGCCGGTCCAGCCATCAAATTCATAACCTGTTTCCGGTCGGGCAGTCAGTTTGATGTATTCTCCAGGCATGTAGGCCGTGCTTTTATACGGATTGATTACCTTTCCTTTGCTGACAATATCCACGTTCAGATTGTATACTCTCTCCTTTGGCCACTCCATAACTGATGCCAGTGAAAGAATAGCACAGTAACCGTGTGGATGCGCTGAAGGCGGTGCACTTACGGTTGACTCTCCAACATAAGATGAATAATTATCTTTTATCCCCATTCCACCAACAAACCCATTTATTACCGGCATTTTTTTGCTGTCCAGTGTAATTTTATTTTGCATGCCTTCCCAGCCTTTCGCAATAACAGCATCATAGCTGTCATCGATATATCCGTTGTCTCTGGCCTTTTTCAGCATGTAAATAAACATTGCACTTCCGGAAGTCTCTATCCAGTTTGAAGAGAGATTACCCTTGTCAACTACCTGGTACCATAACCCGGTGGATGCATCCTGGTTTTCTTTTATGCCCTGAGCCAAACCCTGAACCAGGGACAGAAATTCTTCATATTTGGGATCGTCGACAGGGAGCAGGTCCATCATATCCACCAGAGCCATACAATACCAGCCCATTCCTCTCGACCAGACCTCCGGCGATCTGCCGTTAGCATCAGCCCATGGTGCTTCTTTGGTCTCATCCCAGCCATGGTAGATTAAATGGTTGCTCTCATCGTATGCATGCGCTGCTAACAGGGTGGTCTGTTTTGTTGCTTCACTGGTGGCATATTCCATGTCGTTGAACATTGATCCATATTCCAGTAAAAATGGCTCCGCCATATAAATGCCGTCAGCCCACATCTGGTTAGGATAACGCTGCTTATGCCAGAATCCGCCGGAAGGATTTCGCGGTTGTTTGTCAAATTCACTGCGAATGATATCTGCGGCTTTTTTATATTTCTCTATACCGGTTTCCCTGTACAGATAATTTAACAGTAAACCGGGATGGAGATGATCCAGGTTATTGGCACTGGAATCAAAACTGATGTTGCCTGATGCACTTACAAAATCATCCACATATTTTTTTACATATTCCAAATACGCCGGGTTATGGGTGTAGTTGTATATTTTTATCATTCCATATAGCACAATACTGTTAGAGTATTCCCAGCCCTTGTGTGTCATGTCATTGATCGTGTTGGGATGACGGTACATGATGGCCTCTGAAAACTCTACGCCCCAGTTAGTCTCCTGGGCAGATGTACTGATCAAATTTAAAGCACAAATTGTTAAAAGTATAAACGTTAATTTTTTCATCATTATATGGTTAGCTGAATTAAAAAACAAAGAAAACAAAAATTGGTCTGCATAAAAAATGAAAAACCTCGCAAACACAATAATAATGGGTTTACATCAGGCTAAATTCAAGGTTGTATACGTTTATCCTACAATATCACGGGTTTATTGCTGAAAGTTTTTATCTTTTTTATAACTTAGAGACCCGGTTTAATTTGTGAAATAACGTAGAAAAATATAGTGTAATGAAATATTTAAATTTAATAATTCTGACTTTCTTAAGTCTGTTTTCATCCCTAGGATCTGCTGGTGTAAAAATTACAGCGACTCAAAGCACTGTTGGTGAAAATTTGATGAGCGGAGATGATCTGATCGCCACCGAATATACATTTCCGGGTGTAATACAAAAGGCTTATCTCGATACCTTTACCAATACGATGACAGTTGTTCAGCAAAGAAAGAGCAATTGGGGTAACTGGCTTAAAAGCAGGGGAGATCTCGCGCTTTTCAGTTTGCCGGATCAAAAGATTAGCTGGAGCAAAAGAATAGATTATGAAAACAGCAAGGTGCTGCAGTATAATGATAATATTTTTCTGGAATCAGATAATATGCTAAACTGTCTGGATATAATGGACGGAGAAGAATTATGGGATGCAAAAGTGAATCTGAAATATATTGATCCTTTAATGAATATTGGAATAGGATATACATACCGCTCTGCTATAGGAGTTACCAATACCTTAAAGGGTGTTGATCTGAAGACCGGGGAAATTATCTGGAAAAGAGAAATAAACCAGGATTATAACTGGAGTAATCAGATCATTCATGTTAATGACTCAGTTATCCTTATTGTTGCAGCAGGTTTACATACCATCAATCTGAAAACAGGTGAAGGTTGGGACTATGATATGATTACGGGTGAAAACGAAATTAATATTGTCAATAGCGATGTTTATCATATAAAAGATGTTTATGCCTTCACTAAATATTCAGGTGTTTTTCTGAAGAACAAGGTTATTTCCAGTGTTGGATCCAATCTTTTGAGTGAAAACGGATACATCTACTTTGCATCCAAAGAGTTACTTATTAAAACGGATCTTGAAGGTAATGTACAGTGGACCTTCCCAATACCATCAGGCAAGGCAAGCAGTTCTGAACTTTTCCTGAAGAATAACAAATTGTATCTGCTCAATAAAGGTTATGCCTACTATAACGAATCGATGGTGGGGCCACTTGATCCAAACGAATATGATCCGAGTGTAAAAGGGAAGGTGAAAGATGAGAAAATATCGTATGGCAAACCGTATTTCACAGCTTTTAACCCGGCAACGGGAGAACAGCTGTTTATGAAAGAAATAGAATCAGATGATCAGATCATACAGGACTCAAAAGTTGAGGAAGAAAGATTGATATTAATGTACCAGGATAGAATAAAAGCATTGTCTTTAGCCGATGGAACCCTGAGTACGGATAAGTCGTTTCTGATTAATGTGCTGGATCCTTTCAATGCTTTGATTCGTGATAAAGTATACCTGAAAAGCAGTAGTGTTGATGGTCGAAAAGTTTTAGATCCTTTGCATTATTATCTTATCCGGACCAAAGATGACAACCTGATCCTCATCGATCATAATTTTGAGTTTGTGGAAAACCTCGTCCTCTTCGATAACTATCTTCAGTATAACAGCAGCACGAATGGTTATGATGTATACTCCAATGCTTCAGAATCAGTTATTTTGAATAAGGCCGGTAAGAAGGTGGCCAATCTGTCTGTTTCCGGTAATCAGATAATTGTAGATAAGGTATTATATGAAATTAAAACCAGCAGTTTTGTGATTGTTGATCTGAACGCTGTTCTGACCGATTAACTAGAGTTCATCCATCAGTAACTCGGCTTTGTAAACTCTGTCAGTTTCTTTTATATTTAGTTTGTAATGGCCGGAATAGAGTAAGTCGAGCCTCTTTTGCATATTGGAGAGGCCAATACCTTTTTTCACTTCAGTAACAGCCTGGGAATTTCCGGGTTTACTGTTTTCTGCAATAAACAGGAGCTTTTCTCCTTTACGTTCAAAATATAATTTTATCCACGGAATACCAGGGTCAGCACCACTTCCGTGCTTGAAGCAGTTTTCAACAAAAGTAAACAGTATCATTGGAGCTATCCTGAAATTGTCTACACCCACATCGCTCTGGATGGAATAATCCAGCCTGTCTCCATAGCGGAGCTGCTGAAGCTTAACATAGTTATTAATCAGGTTCATCTCCTTTTTCAGGGTAATAACCGGAGCATTGCATTCGTAAAGGATAAACTGAAACATATCGGATAAGCGGGAAATCATTTCCGGTGTTTTATCCGATTTCATGAGTGCCAGCGTATACAGATTATTCAGCGTATTAAATAAAAAATGGGGATTCAGCTGATTTTTAAGCATTTTTAGCTCCGTCTCCAGGTTTTCTTTTTCAAGCTCGGTTTTAGCCTTGGATTCCTTCAGCCATTCAGCCGTGAATTTCCGGGCAACAAGGAACATGGTAGGTATCCAAATGGGGAGCAAAGACTGGATGAACAGATTTAATGAGAACCATTTTTCAGGCGCCAGTGCCCGTGGCCAGAATAAACCGTAAAAAACAAAATGGTTCAGAACAAGATAGAGTATGACAGCCGCTACCGTACTTGCAAGCACGATGAGTGAAACACCCGTATAATTTCGGTTCTTGGTTAGCAGCGCCGGGACAAAAAACAACAGCATAGTGTAGGCATATAGGGCAAAGGCAGGTATTCCGGAAAGGTAATGTGTAAATACAAACCAAAAGGGTTGCTGTCCGTTTGCACCGATAAGCGAAGCCATAAACAGACAGTATACCAACCAGAATAAACTGTGGTATACAACGGTTAAAAAACTACTGTATTTTTTTACTGCCATAATTCCCCGATTATGTCATAATTATTTGTACAGGTTGCTGATATACCCGGGTGTAAAATCCCGTCCCGTGGCATCTTTTATGATGTCTCTCCAGCATCTTGAATCACCAAACCTGAATATATTCTCAGTCATCCACCGGCCGTAATCATCACGCTGCTTAACATTTTCAAGTAGCATACTGCCAATGGCTGCAGCGTAAATATAGGCCTGATAAATACCTGAATTGTGAATAATATGTGTATCCTGAATCCAGAGTGGCACTTTGTCAATATCCGGTTGATCATAGAAAAAATACTTTTTCTTTAGTGCCCAGAACAGTTTATTTATATCCTGATCCGGATTTTGAATGATCTCTTTTTCAAGTTCCGCACGAACCAGCAGATCCCTTGTCATAAAAAGCATAAACGGTATCTTCAGGTGGCGGAAGATGTTGGGTTCCTCAGCAGACATTCCCAACCGTTCACCCAGTTCCGGATCGGTAATAAACAGGGATTG
Source organism: Quyinboa sediminis (assembly GCF_042219855.1). Classification (NCBI taxonomy): domain Bacteria; kingdom Pseudomonadati; phylum Bacteroidota; class Bacteroidia; order Bacteroidales; family Quyinboaceae; genus Quyinboa; species Quyinboa sediminis. Next base: position 345,748 of record NZ_JBHJHP010000003.1, read on the forward strand.
AAATACAAAACCAGTTGCTTCATTCATAGCAAGATTTGGTTCGCGCAACATAAAAGGAATATTCGCATCTACACTTCTAAAATAAAACGCATGTCCTGTTTCATGCAAAAGATTAACCATGTCCCAGTAGTAAGGTTTAAAGTAACCATAAATGCGCACATCCTGTCTGTTGTCCATATTAATCACAAAACTACCTCTTGCTTTGTCTTCTCTGTACCAAATGTCGCTGGTACTGTAAATATTGTCTGCATTGAAACCTTTTTCCTTAAAATAGTTTATAAGAGTGTTTTTAATGGAATCTTTACTCATATTAATTTTAAACTCCAACGGATATGCATAGTTGTGCACCTGAAGGTAAAAGTCGGAGTATGTAATTTCTTCCGGTTTTTTTCCTTTTTTATTCAGAATAATGCTGTCTATAGTGTGTTTAAAAGCAAGGTAATCCTCCCGGGTGAGGCTGTCAATGTCTGAAATTATTTGCTCCTGTTCTTCACTGGAAAGTTCATTTTTGTCGAGCCAGTAACTCCAGTAGTTTTTAAAGCCAGCCTTTTTAGCTGCAGCATTTTTTTCGCGGATTATTGTTTTATAGTCCTCAATAAGTTCATTCCTGCGTTTATCGTATGTCAGCATCGAATCAGTGCCCAGATATTGAATGTCTTCATCGCCTGGTTTGCTTCTCTGCAGATCGTAGAATTTATTGGCCAGTTGAGCCTGTTTATCGTTAAGTGTATAAAAATCAAGTCTGGCCCATGCATACTGCTCATACAGTTTTCCAAGTTCACGCTTCAGTTCCGGATCTTCAATGAGTCCGGAATTTTGAAGTCTGTGTAGAAAATCGTATTCAGAAATATTGTTGTACACTGCTCTTATGTTTAGCTCTGCTTCGGTTCTGTTATTAAAGATTTTATGTATGCTGTCAGCTTTGTAATAGTAGTTTTCCGGGTACTTATTGCGTGTGTAATTTTCCCATAGTACCCGTGAATTTTCCCTGTGCAACTGTTCAAGTCCCTTTTCATGTGTTGATATAAAGTGTCTTAACAGGTATTCAGCTTTCTTTTGATCTGAACAACCGGATAAAACCAGCAGAAGAATTAATATAGGGATAGTTCTTTTCATACTAAAAGCATGGTGGCTAAATATTCCGGTATCAAAAATACCGAATATTATGGCTGCTTGTTACATTAAAGATATAAATCTAAAGTGATGGCTTGTAAAACGTGTTAATTTTCAGTCAACTGTAACGTTTTGTTTGTGCTGAACGTATAGTATACATGCAATCAGTCTGTTATGAGGTGACAGTAACAGGGGATATAAGCAAACGAATTTTACACGGCATACAATGCAGTTCACCCGCCGGAAATGGTCGTTAATTGATAAATATGGGTAAGAACTCTGTAATCAATAAATTTGTAACTTTACAACTGATACCTGAAAAATTGAGTAGAATGAACCTACTGTACTCAGATATTTTACGTGGAAATCACAGGGGAAATACTGCATCTTTTTGTTTATTCATCCATTATTATTTTTTATTATGAAAAACAAATGCATTATAGTCGATGACGAACCATTGGCGCAGGCGCTGATGAAAGATCATGTATCAAAACTGGAAGACTTTGAACTTGTTGCTGTTTGCAGTAACGCCATGGAAGCCATGACTGCACTCCATAACAATAAAGTGGACCTGATGTTTCTCGATATTCATATGCCGCAAATCAGCGGAATAGAGTTTTTGAAAATTCTCAAGAATCCACCGAAAGTTATTTTTACAACGGCTTACAGAGAGCATGCCCTGGAAGGTTTTGAGCTGGATGTAGTGGATTATTTACTGAAGCCTATCACTTTTGAGCGATTTTTGAAATCTGTAAATAAATTTTATCAGACCAAAAGTGATACCATCCAGGTTAATGAAGGAATAAAAGGACCCGATGATGCCTATATCTATGTAAAAGAGAATAAAATGGTTAAGAAGATACAGCTGAAAGATATATTGTATATCGAAGGCTACAGCGAATATGTACGGATTTACATGCCGGATAAAAGAATTATAACCAAAGCCAGTCTGACAGAACTTGAAAATAAGCTGCCGGCAGAAGACTTTTTAAGGATACATAAGTCATATATTGTATCTGTTCCTCATATTACGGCTTTCAGTGCCAGCATTATTGAGATAAAGGAGAAAGAACTGCCGATAGGAAGGAATTATAAAAATTCGGTGATGAAAGCGCTGAATTATAATGGCTCCGTTAATGTGACCTGAGTCAGCGTTTGTGTGCAATTGTAGCGTAGAACCAATCACCTAAAACCATTATTTCCTTGGAGCTTACGGCTTCTGTGTTAATATATTCATTCAGTTTTTCGGGTTCAATACGAATTTCAGCGGGTGGACCAGAAGGTGTTTCGGTAACCTGCCATTCCACGATGACCACCCGGCCTCCCGGTTTGGTAATTCGTAGCATTTCATTAATGAATCCTGCAGCATCCGGTACTTCATGAACAACAAAGGAACAAAATGTATAGTCAAATGAAGCGTCAGGTAATGGAATTACCATCGGATCCATCCTTACAATGTCAATGTTGCTTATTTTCTCATCAATCAAACGGCCGTTGACAAAGTTTAGCATCTCAGCTGAGATGTCTGCTGCAGCAACTTTATTGGGCTTTACATAATTTGCTGCCGGAATGCTGAAGAAGCCCGTTCCGCATCCGATATCCGCAACCGTGTATTCTGGTTTAAGGCCTGTTTTTAGCAAAGTCTCTTTCGGAGGAACCGCTTTATAGCGGTCCTCCGATTCAAGCTTCAAAAGTTTTTTTGGATCAAATACGTTTGACATTCCTTTACGCTTTCTTTTTTTGTGTACTGATTCCAAAAGGTAAATAGAGCGGGCAGGTTCCTACAAGACTGGTAAGCAGAAATATAACGCCTACAGCAAGCAGTACAATTCCCAAGGTACCTGTAATTACATTTGTAAAATAAAGTACACCAATAGTCAAGGCTATAAGAACTCTTAAAACCTTATCTGTGGCACCCATGTTCTTTTTCATGACTTTACGATTTTGATGAATAATACGTATAACAAATGGGTATGCCATTAGTTTAATCTGCGTTTTTACAACGGGAACGGCATATTCTTAAAAAAAGATAAACAACCGGGGTTTAAAAGCAGATGTTATTGACCCTGTGGAGTTTATCGTTTGTGCGTAGCATCATGCCGTCTGCTGAAAATAAGCGTAACCGTATGGGAATGCTTTATACATTTGAATCAGAATTTTAAATTAAATGCCATGAAAACAAAACTTATAATGTTAGTAGGAGTGCTTTGTCTGGCTGTTGCAGCACAGGCCACTGAAAAGAAAATGTTGAAGGGACAAACATTCACTTCAATGGGAGATTATCAGGTGTTTAAAGATCTGGATAAATCAACAGATGCTTACAAAATATTTGTGATCAAATATGAAAATACGGATGAAACATTCGTTGTAAGAGTATGTGAAGGTGATAAGTGCCATAACTATGTGGTATATGGTAAGGACCTTGAGTTACAGTACAAGGCAAAAAAGAACAATGTGTTCGGACTGACAAAAATGGATAAGGAATTCAGAAATCTGGATAAGGACCTTGTTGCAAAGCGAATTGACAGGGAACAAATGTTCAGGCAAAAGGTAATCTCAACAACGGCAAAATCAGAAAAAGAATACCTAGGTTTGATTGCCTGTTATCTGCCGCAATTGGTAAAATAAAGGTTTTAGACAGCACGGTTTTATCTCATGTTGTCACACTTGCGATTAAAAAATAAAAATGCCCGGCTGATCTCAGCCGGGCATTTTTAAATATTTGGTTTAAACTTATCTTTTTCGTAAAAAAGGATAGAGTTTACATGCAACACAATAGGAAAATGCAGATTCAAGAAGTGCAAAGAATACCAGGATGCCTGCAAAATAACAACCTATCGTACTAAAGCCTGTAACTGCGCAAAACAGAACTGCTCCTGAAATAAAGGTTCCAACCTGGGCTGCAAAGATCTTGGGGCCTGCATTAATCATTTTCGGTTTGATCTGAAAATTACTTAATATGTATTTACTGGTCCTTGCTACAGGACTGTAAGCCGGTTCCCAGAATCCCCGTACCAGAAAATCCAGAAAAATAAACGCAATAACAACAGGACTTCCTGTTGCAAAGAACAGTGCGAATAAAACGATAATAATCGATGAATTTAACCGGGCAACATGATTATCCACACTTTTAAATGTTATCGGACATAACTTCTCCATCTTACTTCTTATTTCAATTTGATTTAAATAACAATAAGAAGTGCTAAATGTTCTGATTTTATTAAAAATTAGTAACGTTCAGTTTCTGAAAAGAAGAATGCAGCTTCAATTAAAGCATTTTCATCACTGTCGGAACCATGTACGGCATTGTGAGACATGGATTCTGCAAACAACTTCCTGATGGTTCCTTCTTCGGCTTCGTCGGGATTTGTGGCACCTATTAATTTGCGAAACTCTGCTACCGCATTATCATGTTCCAGAAGTGCTGCCACGATGGGGCCCGATGACATAAAATCTGTAAGTGTCTCATAAAAAGGCTTGCCTTTATGTACGGCATAGAATTGTTCCGCGCGTGCTTTGGAAAGGCGCGTAAATTTCATTGCCTTAATTTTAAACCCATGTTCATTAATAATACCTAATATCGGGCCAATATGGTTTTTTTCGACTGCCCTTGGCTTAATCATTGTTAATGTTAAATTTCCTGCCATAGTAAAAATTGTAAAGATTAAGGTTAAACATATACATACAATCATTTTAATAACCCAAAACTGTATGATAAAGTTTGAAAATCATAAAATTATATTTATTTTTTTATCAGCCGTCAGGAAATAACGTTTTTTTCTTACATCTACAAACATATATTCTTAAATGTTTAGCTTTTTTTCATTTTCAGTACGCTGATTATTATTATTTTTGCCGACTTTGAAGAAATACACAAACACACAAATGAAAAAGTTTTTATTCACACTGTTAGCACTATTAGTTACCTGCGGTAATCTGGTTAAGGCAGATGAGGGCATGTGGATGTTGCCCTACATTAAAGATCTTAATATTAAAACCATGCAGGAGATGGGTCTTAAGCTTGACGCGGATAAGATCTATAGTATTAATCATTCCAGTATAAAGGATGCCGTAGTTATTTTTGGTCGGGGTTGTACCGGTGAAATCATCTCAGATCAGGGATTGATTCTGACCAATCACCATTGTGGCTATTCTTCTATTCAGAGCCATAGTTCTGTGGAACACAACTATCTGGAGAATGGGTTTTGGGCAGAACAGTTGTCTGATGAAATTCCAACCCCCGGACTTTCGGTAAAGTTTCTGAACAGAATTGAGGATGTCACAGACCGTGTTCTTGATGCCGTTAATCCTGATATGCAGGAAGAAAAAAGAGAGCATAAAATTGATTCCGTTTTGATCGCTATTGCCGGTGAAGTACCGGATACACTGGGATATGTTCCCGTAGTCAAGCCTTTTTATTCCGGTAACAGCTTTTATCTTTATGTTTACCAGGAATATCCCGACGTGCGATTTGTGGGTGCACCGCCTTCTTCCATTGGTAAATTCGGCGCCGACACCGACAACTGGATGTGGCCACGGCACACCGGAGATTTCAGCATGTTTCGCGTATATTCCGATTCACTGGGTAATCCCGCAGAATATTCCGAGCATAATATTCCGATGAAGCCCAAATACCATCTCCCGGTCTCATTAAAAGGAAATCAACCCGGTGATTTTGCTATGATCCTTGGTTTTCCGGGAAGTACGGATCGTTATCTTACTTCATGGGGGATAGAAGAGCGTATGGATATCATAAATATGGCCAGAATACAGGTTAGGGAGATCAAACAGAAAATATGGCTTAAGGATATGCAGGCCAGTGAAAAGGTTCGGATTCAATATGCTACCAAGTATGCTCACAGTTCCAACTATTATAAAAACAGCATAGGAATGAATATGGGATTGAATAATCTCCATGTGCTGCAGAAAAAAAGAGAACTCGAAAATAAATTTACATTCTGGGTTAACCGTAACGAAGAGCGAAAGGAAAAATATGGTGAAGCTCTGCCATTGCTGGAGGAAGCCTATACCCGGAGAGCACCCCAGAACAAAGCCAGGAATTATCTTCGTGAATCATTGATATCCGGTACGGAAATCTATTTGTTTGCCTACAGGGCAAAACGGCTTGCAGATGTCATGCTGAGTGGTAACGATGAACTTCTGAAGATCACAGTGGAGCGCATGCGTGAAGACGGTGAGGCATTTTTTAAGGATTATAATCCCTCAACGGATCAAAAGGTACTGGAAGCCATGCTTAAGGTTTATGCTCAGGAAATTTCCAATAGCTATTATCCTTCGGTATACCGCGAAATAAAATCAAAGTACAAAGGTAACTATGCAAAATATGCGGCTAAGCTGTTCCGTAAATCAATATTTGCAGACAAGGATCGGTACATGGCCTTTCTGAATAAGCCAAGTCTTAAATTGCTTAAGAAAGACATGGCGTTCAGTGGTGGTGTATCAGTAATGAATGAATACCGTTTACTGGTAGATCTGATGAGGCAGCAGGATTTTAATATCGAAAAAGGGAAACGTCTTTTTGAGGCCGGATTGCATGCGATGGAACCGAATAAGGTATTTTATCCCGATGCTAATTTCACCATGCGTTTAACTTATGGTCAGGTTGAAGACTATATGGCACGTGATGCGGTTCACTATTTATATTATACCACCCTGGAAGGTGTAATGGAGAAAGAAGATCCGGACAACTGGGAATTTGTGGTCCCGCAAAAACTGAAAGAATTGTATTTAACCCGTGACTATGGCAGATACGCCGATAAGGATGGAACCATGCACGTTAATTTCCTGACCAATAATGATATTACAGGGGGAAATTCAGGAAGTCCGGTTATCAACGCTGACGGTGAATTGTTTGGTCTGGCATTCGATGGTAACTGGGAAGCAATGAGTGGTGATATCGCCTTCGAACCTGAACTGCAACGTACGATTAATGTGGATATTCGGTATGTATTATTCATAATTGATAAATACGCCGGTGCTGAACGGTTGATTAACGAAATGACAATTGTACAATAATAACGCTTGAATGATATAACTGAAAGTGCTGCAACTTTGATGTGGCACTTTTTGTTTTGTCAGAGCTGAACAGCTATCATTCAGGAAGGGAGTAATGTATCCCTGCTCCCGGACCTAGAGGTAATCCGGCCAGAAGCCATACAACGAGTAAAATGATCCAGGCCAGCATAAAAATCACGGAGTAGGGAACCATGGTTGCAATTATTGTTCCTATTCCGGCTTTTGGATCATACTTCTGCACAAAGGCTATTATCAGAGCAAAGAAACTCATCATGGGTGATATTACATTTGTGACGCTGTCACCAATGCGATAAACCACCTGCGACAGCTCCGGTGAATATCCCATAAGCATGAACATCGGGATAAAAATGGGTGCCAGGATGGCCCACTTGGCTGAGGCACTTCCCATCAACATATTAATGGCAGCCGAAAGCAGAATGAAAAGAATCATTAAGGGAATAAGTCCAATGTTTGCCGACATCAGAACATCAGCTCCTTTAATGGCCAGAATAAGTCCAAGGTTACTCCATTTGAAAAAGGCAACAAACTGGGCGGCAAAAAATACCAGCACAAGATAAGTAGCCAGGGTTTTCATGGATTTGGCCATACCATCCATTACATCTGCATCGTTTCTGAACTTTTTAGTTACAAATCCATACGCCAACCCCATCGATCCTGCCGTAATAAAAAGCATGGCAACCACTCCTTTAATAAGAGGAGAACTAAGGATTCCTCCGTCTTTACCTCTGAAAAATCCCTGGACGGGAATTATACCGATAAGCGTGATCACCACAATTGCAGCAAGCGTTATAAGAGCTGCCCGGATGCCTTTCTTTTCTATTGGAGTTAACCTGTTGAATGATTGTTCTGATTCATCAACCTCACCGGTAAATTTTCCAAGTCTTGGTTCTACAATTTTGTCTGTAACAAATGTTCCTGTAAACGCAATGACAAATGTGGAGACAAACATGAAATAATAATTTGCAGTGGCATTGACGGTATAAGCCGGATCAAGTATTCTGGCCGCTTCCTGAGACAGGCCAGCGAGCAGGGGGTCAACAGTTCCGATCACAAGGTTTGCACTGAAACCGCCGGAAACACCGGCAAAAGCTGCTGCCATACCTGCAATCGGGTGACGTCCCACAGCATAGAAAATAACACCGGCAAGAGGTATTAAAAGTACGTAACCCACATCTGAAGCCAGGTTTGACATGATTCCGCTGAAGACCAGGACAAACGTAAGCAGGTGTTTGGGAGAATTCAGAACCAGCATACGGATAAGGGCATTGATAAGACCACTCTGTTCTGCAATGCCAATTCCCAGCATGGCTACCAAAACAATTCCCAGTGGGGCAAAACCGGTGAAATTATCTACCATTTCCAGTAATATTCTGTGTATCCCGTCGTGAGAAAGCAGATTAACCGTATGGATGGTTTCACCAGTTCCCGGATGTACAGCCTGCCAGTTAAGCAAATAACCCAGAGTTGAAAAGAGCAAGGCTGCCAGGGCAAACAGTGCAAATAATGTAGCAGGATGAGGCAGAGCATTTCCGGCTTTTTCTGTCCAGTTTAATATACGTTTAAAAAATCCTGCTTTTTTCTTTACCCTGACCATTCATTCTGTGTTTAATTGTTCGTGTTTCGTTCGATTTCTCCTGCTTTAGTCAGAAAATACTTGGAAAGTACCGGACCTATTATCTCATGCACTATGGTAGCTCCTATGACAATGCTAATGATCATATCGGCAATCTGAGAGAAGATATCATTTTGTTTTATCATCAGGGCAAGTCCGATAACAATCCCACCCTGTGGCAGCAGGCCTCCGGCTGTAAAATGTCTGACTTTGGGATCAGCCTTTACCATGATAGCTCCGCTGAAGGTGCCAAGAAATTTTCCTATAGCTCTCAGAATAATAAAAAGAATTATAAGCCAGTACGAGCTTGAAACCACGGAAAAGTTAAGGTGCATAGATGAAATAACAAAGAAGAGTACGAATATCAGTTCTTCAGTATAGCCTTCGAGTATTTTAAAGATACGTTCTTCTTTTTTGTTGAAGTTGGCAATGGCAATGCCCATTACCATAGTAGCCAGTAACTCATCCACTTTGATAAGTTCAGCAAGACCAAATGCAAGCATCAGAAATCCGAAAGTCATCAGGATTAAAACACCATCTGTCAGTTTTTTTGAGAAACGCGTTGTAAGATTGAAAATGGTACCTGTAACAATGCCTAGTATAATGGATCCTCCAATGATATATGCCGGTTCCATAAATGCTTTTTCAAATGAGAAAGTTTCTCCGGTCATCATAGTCGCAGCCAGAACAATAAAAATACTGTAATTCAGTATTCCTGCAATATCATCAAAAGCAGCAACGCCAAGTATGGTTGAAGATACTTCACCACGTGCGTTGTACTCATGTGTAACAGCTAATGTCGCAGATGGATCGGTAGGGCATGCCAAAGCCCCAAGGATCAAACCAATGGGTAAGGAAAAAATAGCAAGGCTTGAGTCTATGCCCATGTAAGGGAACAGGAAATAAAAGCCCAGTGAAACCATGATAAACGCAACTTCTGCTTCCATAACAGTGATGAAAAGAATGGTTTTGCCCATTTTTCTGAGTTTGCTCAGTTTTAGCGTTCCGCCAACTGACAGCGTGATAAAAGCGAGGCTGATATTCGTTACAAAATCAGTTTGATCAACAAAGTTCTCCGGTATGATGGAAGTGATCTGGGGATTGAGGAGCAATCCAACAAGTAAATATCCTGTTACCCTTGGAAGGCCTGCTTTCTGAGCGCCAACTCCTGCAATGTATCCCGCAATAATGATGATGCCGTAAATGAGTATCGGATGCATAGGTTACCAATTATCATATACAGTAAAAACCACTCTTTCTGTTAAAAGTTTAGTTGACGGAAAACAAAAAATATTTGCACTGGTAGTGTCTGGTAAGTTTTCAGGAGTGACCGCGAACTACAATGCGCATAATTTTGTAGTTCAGTCTGAAAAATTTATATACCTGGTACAAGAAATTTGTTCTCCAGAATTTTGTTGCTTTTGTAGGTACCGGAGGATAGAATTCATCTTTGTATCCTCTTATTTCTCTTTTCGTTTCCATATGCATTTTTTTATTCCGGCAGTAACCACCAGAAGGGATAACCTTTAGCCTTGTGTATAAACATGTAGTGTAAAAATAGCTTGATCCAGTGTCCGGATAGTCCTACTTCTCCTACTGTGGCCTTTATATCACGGCCCCAGTCAGGATATTTTTCCCAGTCAGGAACAACCGGTGAAACCGTCATGGTGGCACCAAGTCCTTTGGTGAGGCTATAACCGGCTGATACAATACAGGCCGCACCCATACGTCCCATGTTGGCAGTATGTTTATGTTCTGTACTACCTGTTTTGATAAAGTGAGCAATGTTCTGGGCTACAATTTTTCCCATAACGCCCGATGGCATTCCCGTTCTTGGCGGGGCTGGTGTAATGGCCATGCCCGACGTGCTTTTCATCGGTTTTGATATGCTGTGTGGAGGTGCAAATGCAATTCCTGGTGCATAAATATTTGTATAGTCCGGATTCTGATAGGTTTCCGGCCAATCCCTGATGCTCCATTCTTCGAACGGTTTTGGCGTATAATCGGCATCAACTTTCATAAAGCCGTTGGGTGCAAACAGTTTATCGGTGATATCTTTTCCTGTTTTATCGAATGCTTTTATGTTCTGACCCTTAAATGCCGGTATGAGCATGGCAAAATCAAATGCAATCTCGTGTTTTTCACCGTCAAGGGTCTCATAATGTACAAGCCCTTCATCGACAGCTGTTACACCGGCCCGTTTTATCCATTTCACATTATTTTCTGTCAGAACAGATTCTGTAAAAACTTTGGTTGGCGTGATATAGCCCCCACGACGGATAAAGGCACCACCCATACCAAAATCACCAAGTTCATATTCATTGGTTATCCAGGTGATATCGGCCATATGCGTCAGGTTTCTTCTTTTGAGTTCAAAAGCAATATTAAGTGTATACTCAAATGCTGCTCCCTGGCAGGTGGCCATAGGATGTCCGGTTCCGATAAGAAGACGTTGTTTTTTGCCCTCTTTCATCAGTTCGATTGATTTTTGCAGGGCCTCCCATGCATGTGCAGCATGATCGTATGAACATACAGAATAGGTATGTTTGTCAGGTCCAAGGCCTGGGGTGGCTCCAAAGTTAAGTTGTGGCCCTGTGGCATTGACAAGGTAATCGTAATAAACTTTTTCTTTTGATCCTCTTTTTTCATCAGATACATATTCAACGGTCACAAATGGCTTTTCATCATTCATGTCACCTTCCGGATGTATGGATGTTGCTTTGGCCTGTTTATAAATAATACCCCAGCGTTTGTATACGTTTTCAAGTTTAAACCGAACCTGGTCAACCTGCATCCTGCCCACACCGACCCAGATATTTGATGGTACCCACTGGTAATATCTGCCAGGAGATATAACTGTAACTTCGTGTTTTTTACCCAGCATTTTCTTCAGAAAAGAGGCCGCTGTGTGACCGGCTATTCCGGCTCCTAGAACCACAACTTTAGACATACTCAGGAAATTTTCATATTAACATATATAAATATATGCAATATTATAAATAATATACTACATCAAGGTAGTATATTTATATGTTTTATAAGTATGTTTAACGAATTTTTCTTCCCTTTAAACCTATTCCCTGGTAATAAGGTGCTGATATTTGGATTCGGTTTTTTCCTGATTGGTTTTGCTGTAATCGTAATTCCACAGAGCTTTATCGAAGCTTCCATAGGTAGGATTGGGAAGAATAAACCAGTCTTTCCCCCAATGGTCCTTCTGTTTAAGTGCAAGTTGTTTTCTTTCGTCCGGATCCGGTTTCCCCAGGAACGTAAAGTCATTATAGTCGTCACCGATAAGTAACAGAATTCTGTATGATTCTGCAATAACGGCACGCCTGGATGTTTTGTCCGAACTCCAGTCTGGTTTTTCATTTTTACACAGTACATCGTCTGCCGTTATATCCCGGAAGAATACCTGCTGCAGGTTTTCTACCGTAGGATCCTGAAGTACACGGTTAGTCACAAAGAATATTTTTACACCTTTTGCACGTGCTTTTTCCAGAAATTCTTTTGCACCGGGTATCGGAACTGCTTTTTTCTCATTTACCCATTCTTTCCATAATTCTTCGGAATAGGGTTGATCTTGTTTTATCAGTCTTGCCTGAAAAGGAGAGTTGTCGAGAACGGTTTCGTCAATGTCAAGAATAACAGCAGGTGGTAATTTGGAATACTCATTTGTTTGTTCCGCAGCTGCTGTACAGGATGGGTCATTTAAGGCAAGGTCAAGGTTTAAAGATGCAAATTTGTAGGTTTGTGTACAAAGCATTTCGTACTCAGCCGAAGTCTGCATCCACAAGGTGGCATTCAGGTTTTCATTTGTTATGGCACCGGTTTGTTCTTTGCCTGTGCATCCATTTAAAGTTATCTGCGTCAGTATGATACTTAGGGAAATATAAATTGATAATCTCATTTTTCGGGTGTTTTTGTTTACGGTCCCAAAATTACCAAATTCCGTATGAAGTATAGCACTGAATTCGTAAATAAAGATAAAGTTTAATCATCAGTTATCGCAACCAGTTATAAGCTGCGTTGGATGTAGAGAATATCTCTACCCGGAATTCCGGTATTTTCTGGATTTCCTTTTTTACCAGCATCGACATGACAGTACTTTGTGGATTATCCACAATGACAGCCTCTTTTTTACCTTTGAGAATATCCTTTATTGTCAGCAAAAAATCCAGAACGACGTTCGTTTCTTTAAATTCAAAATTAAACTTTGCATTTCTGTAATCGGCCAGTAAATTATAATCTCCCTGGGAAAACATATTGATATTGAGGATTTCAAGCCAGGCAGATTGCAGATCTCCCAAATTAATTGTCCCGTAATGTTTATATATAATGATTTTTCTTTTATGATCTGTCGTAATGTGGTGCATCCGTTTTGAGTTTGTTGCAAAGATATTTAATTAAACCTTTTGAACTGAATATTTAACTTTGTGGAACTGGAAATAAACAATTGCTAAATGGTTAATGGTCAATTGTTTTTGTCAGCCAGAACTTTACACTAAATTTAAAGAATAAAGGGAATAAACCGCCTGGTTTTCTTCATATAGGTTTTATACTTTTCACCAAAATACTTAATGGATTCTTTTTCCTCGAATAATGTAGTGATATACATAAATACGGTTGCTGCAACAGCTATTAATAATAAGGGCATCGTTATGTTCTTCAGCAATAGACCCCAGGTAAGGTAAACCAGTGAGGCATAGAGTGGATGCCGGATGTATTTAAATACACCATGATCAATAAGATGCGTTGTTTTTTCAAAATGAAAAAGCTCTTTATCTTTCCTTTCTTCAGAGGGCTTACCTGCGTTTCGCATGACAAGGTAACCGGCAATAACAAGATATGCTGCAAGGCCTAATAGAAACCATGAAATTAATTGTTGCAGACCGAATGGATTTTTGAACCAGAAGTGATAGTTAACGGCAAACAACCAGGCGATCCCTTCCCATCCAAAAAACCTGTAAAATCCATGACTATTTATGTTCTGTAAGGGATGCCATGAGACAATTACCATTGGAATACTTATCACTATAAATACAATTAATGTATGATTCATACTGCTAATTATAAGTCAGAGTGGTTAAAAATAAGGCATTTATGTCAAAAAATAAGATTTTAACTGTGATTAATTCAGGAAACAGATTATCTTAGCTTTTTGTTTTGGAAATTTAATTGGTACTATGAATTTAATCTTTACTGCTAACCGTGTGTTTAAATGTATTTTTATTGCCCTGACTTTTTGGGGCTTTGGTTCCGGCATGTTTGCTCAAACACTGAGAATAAATGAATTTCTGGCTTTGAACCAAACTTCAATAACTGATGAAGACGGAGATTTTTCAGATTGGATTGAGATATATAATCCATCTGCAGAAGCTGTTAATTTACAGGAATGGGCCCTGACAGATGAATCTGCAGATCTCAGAAAGTGGATTTTTCCTGATTATACGCTGGAACCGGATGACTATCTGGTTGTTTTCGCATCGGGTAAAGACCGGAGAGATCCTTCCGGAGAACTGCATACAAATTTCAAGCTGAGTGGCAGTGGTGAATACCTTGCTTTGGTTAATCCGTCCGGTGTCCCTGTCACTGTATTTGATCCGTTTTTCCCGGAACAGGAAACGGATATTTCATTTGGATATCTTGATGGAGGATATGTTCCATTTACGGTTACATCGGCCGGTTATGAGAACCCGGGTTCAGGGAGCAGTATTATTCCAGAACCTGAATTCAGTAAAAAGCATGGTTTTTATGATTCAGCTTTTGATTTGACTATCAGCAGCAATGTAAGCTCTGCGAAAATATACTATACTACAGATGGCAGTGAACCCGATGAAACCAATGGTACGCTTTATTCAGGCCCATTGCAGATAACAACCACAACGGTGTTGAGAGCTGCAGCATTTGTCAGTGGTCAGTCAGCAAGTAAAATTACAACACAGACTTATCTTTTTGTAAATGATATTATTCATCAGCCCAATGATCCTGCAGGATATCCGGATGAATGGGGGCCTTTCCAGACCTTATCGGGAAATGCACCTGCAGATTATGAAGTAGATCCTGAGCTTGTTGCAGACGCAGGATTTGCTGAATCCATGAAAACGGCGTTAAAAGATCTTCCTGCAATTTCCATTGTCACTAAAAAAGACAATTTTTTTTCTCATGATTATGATGAGCTTACAGGTGGTATTTACATCTACACCGGCTTTATTTTTACAGATAACCCGCTTGGACGAGACTGGGAACGTCCTGTTTCTTTTGAATTATTCGACAATAAAGATTCACTTTCACTGCAGGTGGATTGCGGAATAACCATAAACGGGGGACACAGCCGCCTGGCAACGAAAAACCCAAAGCATTCTTTCCGTCTGAAGTTTAAAAGCGAATACGGTCCTTCCCGCCTGAACTTTCCGGTTTTTGGTGATGATGCAGATGACAGTTTCAACACGTTGATCCTGCGCGGGGGATTTAATAATACATGGGTACATGGAGATTACACACAACGCGAAAGGGCTACCTATCACAGGGATACCTGGGGAAAAGATATGCAGCGCGCCATGGGGCATCCTTCAAGTCATGCATTATACACCCATCTGTTTATAAATGGGTTGTATTGGGGAATATATACCATTGCTGAACGAATGGATAAGGATTTTGCTGCTTCATATATGAAAGGCAAGGAAGATGAATTTGATGTGATAAAGGATTATTCTGAGGTCATGGATGGTAACGGTGACGCGTGGGATGAACTAATCAGTGCTGTTAATACCGGTACAGTGAGTAATGATACCTATCAGAAACTTCAGGGCAATAACCCTGACGGAACGGTCAACTATGCCTACAAGCCATTACTGGACATGGATAATTTTATTGATTACATGCTCATCAATTTATACGGTGCGAATTCAGACTGGGACCATCATAACTGGGCAGCCATTTATAACAGAGTAGATCGTGGTCCGGGTTATAAATTTCTGGTTTGGGATGCTGAGCATATTCTTGAAGGAGTGAATGATAATGTCACCGGAGAATTTAACAGTGGTTGTCCGAGCAACATCTTCCAGAACTTGATGAATAATGAACTGTTTAAGCGCCGTTTTGCTGACAGGGCATACAAATATCTTTTCAATGACGGATTGCTTACACCCGACCGGACGCTTGAACTCTGGATGAAACGGTATGTTCAGATTGACGATGCCATTGTAGCTGAATCTGCCCGATGGGGAGATTACAGGCGTGATGTGCATTCATGGAGTTCATCACCGTATTTATTAAATACCAAAAGCAGCTGGCTCTCTGCCGAGGACTATATGCAGAATACGTATTTCCCTCAACGTACGGGGAGGCTGCTGCAGCAACTCAAAAATGCGGGTTTCTATCCGGATGTAAATGCACCGGATCTTTACCTTAATAACAGCAAAACCACAGGACAAATTATAAACCGGGGAGACGTTCTGACTATGCAGGCTTCAAATGGCGAAATCTACTATACCATGGATGGTTCAGATCCGGCAAAAGGAGACGTTTCCAATCTTACCAACCTGGCACTTATTGCTGAAACCGGTGTGAAGCAGGCCTTTGTCCCGGAAGCTGGTTTTAGCGATAATACCTGGAATACTGCATCATACAATGCTTCAGCCTGGACAAGTACGACCGGAAACAGCGGAGGAATCGGTTATGAAAGAGGATCAGGTTATGAATCCATTATTGCCATTGATGTGGCTGATAAAATGTCTGACGAGGTGGCTCAGAATCCAAATACTACCTGTCTGGTCCGGTTTCCGTTTACCATTAGTGATCTTAATTCCGGTCAGATGGTAGCCCTGACACTGGCTGTAAGATATGATGACGGTTTTGTTGCTTACCTGAATGGTCAGAAAGTGGCTGGAGCCAATGCACCATCAACCTTGACTTTTACCAGTGCAGCTTCCGGATCGCATGAAGCAGATGCCTTTGAAACGTTTAATATTACCCAGAATATTAATCTTTTAAAACAGGGTGATAACGTACTTGCCATACAAGGATTAAATCAAAACACTTCCAGCTCCGATTTTCTGATCAATGCGATCCTGACTGCCGGGATCAGAGAATCTGATAACAATACAGATAAAGCAACGGTATATAGTAGTCCGCTTACTTTATCCGGATCTACACATGTTAAAGCCAGAACGTTTTATAATAATGAATGGAGTGCCCTGTCTGAAGCATTTTTCGGTGTTTCAACCGATATGAATGCACTTAGAATTACAGAAATACATTATCATCCGGAACCTATGGATACAGTGGATGGTGATAAATTCGAGTTTCTGGAACTGAAAAATACAGGAAGTTTCACGATTGATTTAAGTGGTGTACAGATAATCAAAGGGATTAGTTTTGTTTTTTCTGAAGGAACTTATCTGAAACCGGGAGAATTTATTGTTCTGGCTTCAGATGATAAAGACTTTTTTACACGTTACGGTTTTATGCCTTTTGGTGAGTATAACGGGCAGCTGGATAACAATGGTGAGCGCATTATTGTAGCTACTGCAGATAATGATACCATATGTAATGTGCGGTATTTCGATGATTATCCCTGGCCGGTTGAGCCGGACGGATACGGAAATTCTTTGGTTCCGGTTCAGCGCAATCCATTATCCAACCAGGATAGCTCTGTTTACTGGACCATATCATCTTTGGTTAATGGTTCACCCGGTAAAGATGATGCCATGTCATTGGCTAAGCAAACAATCAGACAGGCGGATGAACTGCTTACGAACTGTTATCCGAATCCATTTAATGACAGAACATCGATCAGTTTCGAACTGCATACACATGCTACTGTTCAGTTAAGCATCCGAAGTGTTACCGGACAGGTTGTGAATATGCTTACCACAGGATCGTATGCGGCAGGAACACATGTAGTTGATTGGAATGGCAAAACGCAAAGCGGAAATGAACTGCCTGATGGTCTGTACTTTTATGAACTGAAAGTCACAGATGCCACAGGTACACAGCTTAAGACCGGTAAGGTTATACGGATCAGGTAGATTTTATGAAGAGGATTTGCCAGCATTTCAGGATCCCTTTATCTGGTGAAATGCGTTTAACTGGTGAGAAATTCATTTCTTTCCGGGCTTCGTTTACCTGGTAAAGCGTTGGTATAAAGGCAGCAGACTTATATTTCTGATGAAGTTTATATGCTGTTAGTAATGTTGTTCCTTTAAACCGGAGGGTATACATTCCTGTGCGTGACGGATGAATATGAATATAGCGTTCCTGATCATCACCTTTCCGCAGTATCCATTCAGACCGATCGCTTAACGTCATTATTTTATAGGGGTGCGGTGTTTGGACCCAATGTAGAAACTGCTTTTTTGTCAGAATACCCTTTTCGGAAATCAGACTCATAATTTCTTCACAAATGAGTTCAGGGTTTAATATTCCTGTATAAATATCAATATAATTAGACTGTACCAGTTCTGCCCATATTTTCATGGTTTCATTTGATGCTGTTTTAATAAATTCCAGAATATTAATCCTGTGATGTTTTAATGGATTATAGCGAAATGGACGTGGTATGTTATATTCAGGTAGCAAGGTATCCTTTATTATGGTTTGATTTTAACCATAAAGTTGAAAATAAATTTCTCTTTCTGTTCAAAACTTAACATAAAAAGTATTGTTTTAAATGTATACAAGGTGTATATTTGTGTATGTTTTTGGAATTATCAAATAAAGAAACAGCCTTGCTGGAAGCCTTGAGAAGTCATTTGTTGCTCTATGGCAAAATGCCGAGTACCAGGAACTTAATGCGCGATCTGAATTACAAATCACCACGTTCAGTGACTGTGCTTCTGCAACAACTGACTGATAAAGGTGCCTTAATACGTAAAACAGACGGAAGCCTGGTATTGGAGGAATTTACATTCGAAGATAGTGGTGACAGGGCGTTAACTGTTAAAGTGCCCTTGCTGGGATCTGTATCATGCGGTTTACCGATGCTGGCAGATGAGAATATTGAAGCGCGGATTTCAGTTTCAGTCGATCTGATTGAAAAGGATAAACGCTATTTTTTTCTCAGGGCATCGGGTGATTCCATGAATCAGAAGGGTATTGATGATGGAGATCTGGTTTTAGTGCGTCAGGAACACGGGGCTGATTCAGGTGATTTGGTTGTTGCTTTAATTGACGATGATGCTACCATAAAACAACTTTATTTGAATCAGGATCATATTGTATTACGTCCCTGTTCCGATAATCCGGTTCATCAGCCCATTATTCTGACCCGAAACTTCAGGATACAGGGGGTGGTGGTTTCGGTGATTAAAGTGAGCTAAGGTTTTCACATCGGCTACCTCTCAACTCTAGCTCACTTTCAACTTTAGTCACTTATAATTCTATTCCACTCGTAACTTAAAAAATGGAAAAATCAATCGTTCATATCGATCTGGACACATTTTTTGTGTCCTGTGAACGGCTTCTGAATCCGGAGCTGAATAACAAACCTGTACTGGTTGGTGGTACCAGTGGAAGAGGAGTTGTGGCAGCCTGCAGTTACGAAGCGCGCACCTATGGTATTCATTCAGCCATGCCCATGCGGATGGCTCAGATGTTATGCCCTGAAGCCATTGTGATACGGGGCAACAGTTCCATTTATGGTAAATTTTCAGATACCATCACTGAAATTATCAAGGAACGTTCTCCCTTATATGAAAAATCATCAATAGATGAGTTTTACATTGATATGACTGGTATGGAACGTTTTCATGGCACTTACAAATGGGCCATCGATTTAAGAGAACGAATCATTAAAGAAACCCGGTTGCCGATCTCATTTGCATTATCAACCAATAAAACGGTCTCAAAAGTTGGTACCGGAGAAGCAAAACCCAATAATCATATGCGAATAGAAAACGGACAAGAGAAGACATTTCTGGCTCCACTGCCTGTTAAGAAAATTCCTATGGTGGGAGATAAAACCAACAAAACGCTGGTTGGACTGGGTATAAAATACATCAAAACACTCCAGGAGATGCCACTGGAACTTCTGGAACGGGTACTGGGTAAAAATGGTGTGGTACTTTGGAAGAAAGCCCAGGGAATAGATAATACACCTGTAGAGCCGTATCATGAACGAAAATCCATTTCATCATCGCTCACCCTTGGAAAAGATACGATAGATGTACGGCAACTGAAAAGTATTCTGACAGCCATGGCTGAAAAGCTGGCCTTTTACCTTAGAAACGGGAATAAGGTAACATCCTGTGTTACGGTTACGGTACGTTATTCTGACTTTGATACCCGGACACGCCAAAAACGAATAAGCTACACCTCACTGGACCATACTTTGATACAAACTGTGATGGAATTATTCGATCAGCTCTATGACAGACGTGTCCTGGTCAGGTTGGTTGGAGTGCGTTACAGTCACCTGCTGGGTGGAGGTTACCAGATGAGCCTGTTTGAAGATAATGAACGGTATGTGAAACTTTATCAGGCCATGGACAAAATCAGAAACCGCTTTGGTCAGAACAGTGTGCTGCGAAGTGTAACAATGGATACCAGTGGTGTAGGTATGATGAGTAATCCCTTTAATGGTGAACCACCGGTTATTCCGGCTCACAGAAGGATGTAAGAGTGTGACTAAAGTTGAAAGTGACTAAGGTGAGTTTAAGTTATAAGTGAACTGAAGTGAATTAAAGTCTAAAACTTGAGTACAACTAACATTAGTGTTGTTTCAAGTATAAAATATCAGATATCATATGCCTTTACTCACCCCGGTACCCTTGTTCCTCCGCTATAACTTCGGTGACTCGCGGAAAGGAGAAATCTATCCCGTGGGGCGGTTCTCTTCTTCGCCTTCGCAAAGCTACAGCAGAGAGAGGTAGGGAATTAGATGGTAAGCGCAGGAAAAAAAAATGCGCCATTTCATCATAGAGACAACTCTGGCTCACTTTTAACTTAAGTCACTTGTAAATCAAACGCATGTTATTGAACAATCATACATATTTCAGCTATAAGTTTGGAACACTTTCGATAGAACAGTTACTTGAAGAGGCGCAATCCAAAGGACATAAAGCTCTGGCACTAACCGACGTTAACAGTACCTCTGCTGTATTCGATTTTATCCGTCTGGGTAAACAGGCTTCTGTTCATACAGTTATTGGCATAGATTTCAGAAACAGCGCGGAACAAAAATATATTGGGATAGCTAAAAATAATGAAGGTTTCAGGGAATTGAATGAACATCTGACCCAACATTTGCATACCGGTGTGAAATTTTCTGATCAGGCTCCGGATTTTATGAATTCATATGTTATCTATCCATTTGAGAAAACAGCTTGCCGTGAATTGAAATCCAATGAGTTTATAGGTGTACGTCCTTATGATCTTCCTAAGATGATCTTTTCTGAATGGCGTCACTATCCGGACAAACTTGTAGCCCAGACTCCTGTTACCTTCAGGCATAAAAGGGACTTTAATGTACACCGTTTGCTTCGAACCATAGATAATAATACCCTGCTGAGTAAACTGCCAAAGTCTGAAGAAGCATCACAGGATGAAATTATGATGTCGCCGGAAAAAATAAAAACCGTTTATGAAGACTATTCCTTTATGGTAGATAATGCTGAAAAGCTGATCGGTAACTGCTCCATAAGCTTCGAATATAAAACATCAAAAAATAAAAAATGTTATACCGGTTCACCTGAAGAGGATTATCAACTCATAGTTGAGGAGTGCAAAAAAGGATTGCAGTACCGCTTTGGGGAACATCCTTCACAACAGGTTATTGAAAGGACTGAACATGAACTCAAGGTAATTAAAGAGCTGAATTTCTGTTCATATTTTCTGATAAACTGGGATATGGTAAACTTTGCCAGGAGAAGGGGATTTTATTACATTGGCCGGGGAAGCGGAGCAAACAGTATGGTGGCATATCTGCTGCGTATTACCGATGTGGATCCTATTGAACTGGACCTGTATTTTGAACGTTTCATTAATCCTTCAAGAACATCTCCGCCCGATTTTGATATTGATTTCTCTTCGTGGGATCGCAATGAGGTGACTCAGTATTTATTTGACCGACATGGATGGGACAGAACGGCTCTTGTTGGAGCATACAGTACTTTTCAGTACAAATCAGTGGTTCGTGAACTTGGTAAATCGTTTGGATTGCCTGCTGCTGACATCGAAAAACTGCAGGAGGCTAAAGGGAAGGAGTCGTTTGATGAAATAGGGCAACTGGTACTTAAATACAGTAAACTTATAGAGGGATTTCCCAGTCATCTTACTGTGCATTCCAGCGGTATTATAATTTCGGATGAACCATTGAGCAATTATACTGCTACCATCATGCCGCCTAAAGGTTTTCCCACCGTCTTTTTCAGTATGATTGAAGCCGAAGATATCGGCTTTTCAAAATTTGATGTCCTTGGGCAGCGTGGTCTGAGTAAGATAAAGGATACTCTTGAGATCGTGTATAATAACAAGGGTGTAGAGTTTGATATTCATGACATAAAACGGTTTAAAGAAGATCCGGTGATCCGGAGTCTGCTAAAGACCGGCCAAACCATTGGATGTTTTTACATTGAGTCGCCAGCCATGCGTATGTTGCTGCAAAAACTTGAGGCTGATGACTATCTGCGTCTTGTTGCAGCCAGTTCAATCATCCGGCCGGGAGTGGCAAAAAGTGGCATGATGCAGGAATATGTGTTACGGTACAGGCATCCTGAAATGCGTGAGCTGGCACGAAAAGAAATGCCGGAACTGTATGACCTTCTGAAAGAGACCTATGGTGTGATGGTTTACCAGGAGGATGTACTGAAGGTGGCTCATGTGTTTGCCGGGCTGACACTGGCGGAAGCTGATATTCTGCGCAGAGGCATGTCATGGAAATTTAAACAGAGAAATGAATTTGATAAGGTAAGGGATAAGTTTTTTCTGAACTGCCGTGAAAGAAGCTATCCTGAATATATTATTGAAAGAGTCTGGAAACAGATTGAAAGCTTTGCTAATTATGCATTTGCCAAAGGACACTCTGCATCATATGCTGTGGAAAGTTTCCAGGCTTTGTTTTTAAAAGCCTATTATCCCTTAGAGTATCTTGTTGCAACAATTAACAATGGAGGTGGGTTTTACAGAATTGAATTATACATCCACGAAGCCCGCATGCATGGTGCAAAAATTGAAGCACCATGTGTAAACCGGAGTGATGATATCACCGTCCTTTGTGATGATACCATATTCCTTGGATTTGCGATCATGAGGAACCTGGATTATTCAACACAACAACAGATTTTATTAAAGCGGTATCAGTATGGTTATTATAAAAATCTGCAGGATTTCATAAAAAAGGTTCCCATCTCACTGGAGCAGATTACCTTACTCATCCGTATTGGTGCATTCAGGTTTACCGGAAAATCAGTTAAGGAACTGTTATGGGACGCCCATTTTATTCTGGTGAAAAGTAAAAAAACGGTGCCCTCAAATACTCTGTTCGAGGAGAAGGTAAAGGAATTTAAATTGCCTGCTCTTTATCATCACCAGCTGGAACAGGCATATAATGAATTAGAACTGTTGGGATTTCTGGTCACATTTACGCCATTTCAGCTGGTGGAAAGTATGCCGCTTAGATCGGTAAAAGCCCTGCAACTTCGGTTTTTGGTGGATTACCAGGTTCAGATCATTGGCTACCTTGTTCATGTTAAAAAAACCAGGACACATGATGGCAAAATAATGAGTTTCGGGGTTTTTGTTGATGTGGAAGGTCACTGGATAGATACCGTTCAGTTTCCTCAGGTGGCAAACGATTTTCCATTCAGAGGTCCCGGCTGCTATTTGATCCGGGGAATTGTAATGAATGAACTGGGTTTTGTGAGCATCCGTACGACGGAGCTTTATAAGTTAGCCAATACGAATATAGAGGAAGAATCTACCCGTTTGAAACAAATGAAAAGATAAAAGCCGTCCCCTAAAATGGGAAACGGCTTTAAAAAGTATGGAAAATCAAATTGCATGTATACTGTTAATGTGTTTCTATTTCATCCATTTAATCATTTTTGATTTTACATCTCTGGAGTTACTACCTGCCATAATCTCAAATTCACCGGGTTCCCAGTCGTAAACAAGATCATAATTGTAAAATTTCAAATCATCCGGTGTCACAGTGAACCGGATGTTCTTTGTTTCTCCTGCTTTAATCATCACTTTTTGAAAGCCTTTCAGTTCTTTTACAGGTCGGGTAACTGAACCTACCATATCGCGGATATAGAGTTGAACCACTTCTTTTCCATCTCTGTTACCTGTATTGGTTACCGGTACGGTGACAGTAAGTGATTCATTGCCTTTTAAATGATCTGAACTCAGGCTTATTTCTCCGTATTTAAATGTGGTATAGCTCAAGCCGTAACCAAAGGGGTACAGCGGATCGTTGGATACATCCAGATAATTTGACCTGAATTTTTCGAACCATCCATTTTGCAATGGTCGGCCGGTATTTTTATGATTGTAAAAAAGAGGTACCTGTCCCAGGTTTTGAGGGAATGTGGCTGTTAGTTTGCCGGATGGATTAACATCTCCAAAAAGAACATCGGCAATGGCATTTCCGCCTTCTGTTCCACCAAACCAGACCTGCAGAATGGAATGAAAGTTTTCATCTTCCCATTTTAATACCAATGGTCTGCCAGAGAATACCACCACGACAACCGGTTTACCTGTATTTTTCAGTGCTTTAAGCAATTCTATCTGCGTCTCAGGAATAGAAATATCTGAACGGCTGGCTGATTCGCCACTCATCTCGGCTGATTCTCCGACCACAGCCACCACGACATCTGCTTTTTTTGCTGTATTGACGGCTTCCCTGATAATGACTGAAGCCGGCCGGTTATCTCTGTAGGTTGGTTTCCCAAATACGCTGATGCGCTTTTCGAGTTCCGGGTCAGCCACAAAATTTGCCCCTTTGGCGTACAAAACGGTCGCCTTGTTCCCTACAGCTTCTTCAACACCCTTCATAACAGATATTGACTTTTCAAAGTCTCCGGCAACACTCCATGTTCCGGGCATATTTTCTGTATTGTCTGCCATTGGTCCGATAAGGGCGATGGTTCCTTGCTTTTTCAGCGGTAACAGTTGAGTGTCATTTTTTAGAAGAACAAAGGATTGCGCTGCAATACTACGGGCTCTGGAGCGATTTTCCGTGGTGAAAATCTCTTTTTCGGCCCTCTCTGCATCACAGTAGCGGTAAGGATCCTCAAATAATCCAAGTTTGTATTTCGCTTCCAGAATTCTTCGGCAGGCAGTATTAATCTGCTGTTCAGTTACTTTCCCTTCATTCAGCGATTTTTTAAGCGTTTTAAGGAAGCCTTCTCCAACCATATCCATGTCTATACCGGCATTTAAGGCCAGTGCAGAAACCGTTTGCAAGTCACCCATGCCATGTGCAATCATTTCATTTATGGCTGTGTAATCGGTAACAATAAAACCATCAAAACCCCATTGGTCCCGTAACACATCGGTCATAAGCCACTTATTGGCAGAAGCCGGGATACCATCCACTTCATTAAAAGAAGACATCACACTTCCAACACCGGCGTCAATAGCTGCTTTGTAAGGAGGAAAGTATTCGTTATACATTCTTATCCGGCTCATGTCTGTCGTATTGTAATCTCTTCCTGCCTCAGCAGCGCCATACAAAGCAAAGTGTTTAACACATGCCATCATGGTATTATCGGCCATAAGATTTTTTCCCTGATAACCCTTCACCATGGCTTTGGCAACTTCGGAGCCAAGATAAGGGTCTTCACCACTGCCTTCTGCCATTCTTCCCCATCTTGGATCGCGCGAAATGTCAACCATAGGAGAGAATGTCCAGCATATTCCGTCGGCTGTAGCTTCCTGTGCTGATACGCGGGCAACTTCCTCTATCAGACTCATATCCCAGGTACACGATAGACCCAGTGGAATCGGGAAAACCGTTTTATATCCGTGGATTACATCCATTCCGAATATCAGTGGGATTTTCAAGCGGCTTTCTTCTACCGCGATCCGTTGAACTTCGCGAATTTTCTCAGCTGTTTTTATGTTGAATAATCCACCAACCTCTCCGTCTTTAATTTTTTGTGCTATATCAGAACTTGCTGCCTGGCCTGTTGTGATATCGCCTGCACCCGGCAGATTAAGTTGTCCTATTTTTTCTTCAATGGTCATTTTTACCATGAGAGCTTCAATGGTAACATCCATAGCGGATTGATCCTGTCCTTCAGTTGCGGTACACGAAAAAAGCAGTATCGTAAGCATAAAACCCAAAATAACTTTGCCTTTCTGTCTGTGATTCTCCTCCTTTATGATCTTAGCGATAGTATTCATGATTTATAGTTTATATTCTGTACAATAAGTTATCTCCGATGAGAAAAGATCCAATTCAATAATTCCGGTTCAGCAAATGCCGAATCCCAACTGTTGTGGTTGGCATTGGGGTATAACGTAAATTTAGCATCACCGCCGTTCTTTCTGATGGCGTCAAACATCTTCTGTGATTTTTCGTATGGAACGATATCGTCCTTCTTTCCGTGAAAAATCCAGAATGCAGTGTTTTTAGCATAATTTGATGCAGCACCGGGATAACCACCACCGCATATTGGAAAAGCTGCAGCAAAAGTATTTGGATTTCTGGCCACTATTTCAAAAGTCCCCATGCCACCCATGGATAGTCCTCCAACATAAATGCGTGACGGATCAACAAATTTTTCAGCTTTTAACGCAGATAGCAGATCAATAGCCAGTTGCATGGAAAGGGTTGGATTTGTAGTATCCGGGTCCGTAAAATTAAATGTCCTTTTACCATTTTCTTCCCTTTTTTTGATGACGTTTGACCAGTATGAGTCTTTAGGACATTGCGGAAATACGACGATAGCCGGATATTTTTCACGGTTGGCAGAATCCAGAAATAGTTTTGATCCGTGAACGAGTTGTGACTGATTATCATTCCCTCTTTCTCCCGCACCATGTAAAAAGAATACCAGGGGATATTGTTGGTGTTTATCAAATTGCCGGGGATATAATATTCTGTACAATAACGTATCACCGTTTTTTATAAATTGTCGTTCCTGGAATGTATTTTCCGGTTCAAGGGCAGAAACAGATACGGAAGGAGTAAGTCCAAGAATAATCAATGTTAATATGGATTTATACCTGTGTATTCTGTACCTAACCAGGGAGAATTTATACGGTTTCTGAACCTTCTTTTTATTCTCTTTAATCTCTTTGTTTTTTTGAATTTCTTCCATTTTTATCTTTATCTTCCGGCATGAATAACTTCATCTTTCCACGTATCGTAGGGCGGTTCCTTATATTTATCCATTAAATCTTTCAGCTGTATTCTGAGTTCAGCTTCCACATGATCATATTCAGGATCATCGATCAGATTATTCATTTCATGTGGATCGAGTTCAAGATCATAGAGCTCCCATTTATCAATATCATTGTAAAAGTGTATCAGTTTATAACGCTCCGTGCGTATCCCATAGTGCCGCTTGACCATATGGAAGGCCGGATATTCATAATAGTGATAGTATAAAGATTTGCGCCAGTTATCGGGAGAACGCCCCTCAAGAACAGGACGCAGCGATCTGCCTTGCATGTCATTGGGTACGTCCAGACCGGCAAAGTCTAAAAAAGTTTCTGCAAAATCAATATTCTGTGTCAGATCATTGCTGATACTGCCTTCGGGAATGTGTCCGGGATAACTTACGATTAAAGGCATACGGAATGATTCTTCGTACATAAAACGTTTGTCAAACCATCCGTGTTCCCCCAGGTAAAATCCCTGATCTGATGTATAGACTACGATTGTATTTTTATCAAGTCCATTGGCTTTCAGGTAATCCAGTATTTTTCCAACACTTTCATCAACTGAGGCAATACAAGCCATATAATCCTGCATGTACCGTTGATATTTCCAAAGATCAATACCTTTCTTATCCAAATGTGCATCATAAAATGCATCATTTTTCGGCCGGTATGCTGCTTTCCAGATGCTGTCCTGCCGGTGATTCATGCGTGTGAATTCGCCCGGCCAGCGGTTATAACGTAAACTGTCTGATCCTTTGGCAACACTCATTTTCAGATCGTGACCTTCATACATATCCCTGTAAATATTCATTTCCTGCTCTGCAGCAGCCTGCCTTCCTTTATAATCATCAAAATAGTTGGATGGAACCGGAAACTTTACATGATCATACCTATTGATGTGCCTTAAGGCCGGCATCCAGTTTCTGTGAGGTGCTTTATGTTGCATCATCAGACAGAAGGGCTTACTTTTGTCACGTTTTTCTTTTAACCAGTTGAGGGTATAATCTGTAATCAGATCGGTGGCATAGCCCGTTTCGCGAACGGTGTCTTCTTTTGTGATAAAGTCAGGGTTATAATATGACCCCTGATCATTCAGGATTTTCCAGTAATCAAAACCTGTCGGTTCACCCGCAAGGTGCCACTTTCCGATTAAAGCAGTCTGGTAACCATTTTTATGCAATATTTTGGGAAATGTGGGCTGGCTGCCATCAAATTTTTTACCGTTATGCGTAAACCCGTTAATGTGGCTGAATTTTCCTGTTATTATAGTCGCTCTGCTTGGGCCGCAAATGGAATTGGCACAGAAATTATTAGTAAATAACATGCCATGTTTTGCTATCCTGTCGATGTTGGGTGTTGGGGCAACCTGTCCAATAGGATGACCATAAGCACTTATAGCCTGCCATGCATGATCATCAGACATAATGAACACAATATTCGGGCGTTCGTTTTGAGTATGTGCAGCTCTGTTTCCCTGACAGGATGAAAGTGTTGCTGCAACACCCGTTAATGCTAGTATGGAAGTGATCTTATTCATGCTGTTCTCAATTTATACCGTCCGATTCTTTCTGCTGATTTACAGCGTTATTATTCTGAAATCAACAGTTTTAAAGAAGTAACAATATTCCCGTCATCAATTTTAAGGATGTATAATCCACTTTTATATTCAGAATAATCCATCACCTGAGTGGCATTGCTTATACGGATTACCTGTTCGTTCATTAATCTGCCATCATTGCGGTATAATTTCAGGGTTACCTTCTGATTGATAGTTGCTGCTGTCTGTATGTTAATAATCCCGTTTCCCGGATTCGGATAGAGCATTATACGCTCTGATGTCCTGTTTTCTTTAACGCCGGTAGGATCCTGGTATTCAATACCCAGTTTGTTGAGTCCAGCCTGAACATCGGGATCGCGCATCACATATTTCCATAAAAGTTTACTACGGTAATTCTCAATCATTACCACAATTGGTCCCTGGTCAATGCCAAGGTAGGCCTCCTTCACCCAGTTCCTTTCATCATTGAATGCATCGTAAGTTCCGTAGATGCCAAAAAGTTCGGCACCACGTTCCCTGTAAAAGTATTTTAATGCTTTCATCGATTCTAAAGGAGTATAGGGCATGCTTGCCAGAGCTGCTGTTGGGCTGATTGTGCCATTGTCATTTTCCATTGGTCTGTGAGCAGTATAGCCATCAGGATCATCACTGGCAGTGAGCCCCCAGTTTTTGTCACTGTAATTGGTATGCCCCAGTGGATTTGCCACTGCATAAGCGTGATGTATTTTTGCCGTATTCATATTTTCCTGCCAGTAATCTGCATATTTATCTTTAAGTCCTTCCGGATTAATGCCCAGAAAAGAGTAGTGGATAAAGAAGAGAGGTCCTCCCCAGTCAGGGGATAATTTGATTGGATAATTATAGAAAGTTCTTGGATTGACCATGGATCCGTTTCCGGCCCAACCCTGATCATAAACGGTTTTTGTTATGGAATGCGTAGGAGAGGAGGCTGCCATGATATAGGTGACCATACATTCATTCCATCCACTAACCTTCATGTTCATGTCAAAATTATAGTTTGGCGACCAGTGCCAGTATAACACATTTTGGTCGTTCCGGCGATACCAGTCCCATTCTATGCCTTCGAAAAGGGTTGTTGCTTTATTGCGGATCTGAACTGATTTTGAATCTGTTCCGGAAAAGTAATTACGCAGACCGATTAAGCCTTGCGCCACATAGGATGTTTCCACCAGATCTCCGCCATCATCTTTGGCACTGAATGGTTGTGTTTTCTTTGTGTCTGCATTGTACCAGTGTGACCATGCTCCATGATGGCGGTCACAGGTTTCAAGAAAATTCAGGATCAACAGGATTCTGTCCTTTATTTCTTCCCTGGGTTCGTATTCCCTTTCGTAAGCTGCAATCATAGCCAAAAGTCCCATGCCCGTGGCGCCAGATGCGGCTGTTGTTCCACTGCCGTTGGTGCGTTCCAGGGCCATTCCTGTTGCCTGATGTGCACCTTCCCAGAAGTACCGGAATGTATAGCGTTCAACCAAATCCAGCAATTCGTCATCCGAAAAATCCCGGATTGTTGCTTCTGTGAATACTGCTTGTGATGTCGATTCCTGGGAAACTGTAACAAGCTTGTAATGTATGGTTGAATTTCGTGCAGATTCAGGAACAAAATCCAGAAAGTAGTTCTGTTCTGTTTCTATTCTTTCTTCCCAGTCTGAACCGTTATCGAACGATGCAAAAATGCGGTATTTCAATGCCGGATTGGTGTGTGACCAGTTAAGTTCAACATGACTGTCGTAGCCATGTGAAGTTAGATTTGTTACCGAAGGTAGGGTTGAGATGCTCTTAAATGCTGTGATCTCGTCTACGTAAAATATTCTGGAGGCATCATTCATTTCAGACTGGCTGAATATTATGCCTTTGGCTTTGGTGAAATCCAGACTGTTATTATCCGGGTCATTTGAGATGGTACTTAAAGGAAAGGAAATGCGGTTCCATTTTCCGGCGGAAAGATCAGAATTATAATCACCCAGTTTGTAATTTGTGGATGATATTTCTCCTGAACCACTGATGTTAATGGTCCGGATCCCGATATATGGTAAAGCTGTTGCTGCAAGGTCCGTTTCTGTATAGATGTACATCGAAAGAGAATCCATTCCTGAAATATCACCGGTTCCCCAGCCGCTGATAAATATACTGGCTCTCCAGTTTCCTTCAGGCGATGAGGTATAACTGAATTTCATGGATGATGTTCCTTTATACGCTAAGGATGAACATGGAACCTTGTCGTTATACTGAGGTGCACCGGGAGGATAGGTATGTTCGAATGTGCTTGATCCAAGCTCATTGATGTTTACAATCCCCTGGTCATAATATGTAGTGGTAGTCCCATCGCTGAAAAATGTAAATTCCTGGGCGTAGCTGTTGTGAGCTGCAACAACTGTGTAAAGCACTAAGAAAATATATTTGATGGTTTTTAGCATTTTGAAAGGATTCATTATTTAACTTCGATCGTTTTATACTTTTCGGATACGCCATTTTCATTGACTGATTCAATGGTAAAGTAATATGTCTTTCGGCTGTCCATGGATTTGAACCAGTATTCATTATCGTCGTACACCATAAAACAGGTATATAACCTGTTGGGATCGGTTCCATAGTAAATATTGTATGCATAGGCATTATTCACCGGGTTCCATTTAATCCAGGCACTGCGTTTGTCTTTTTCGGTTCTTAAAACGATAAAGGATTCAACAGTATCCGGTTTTTTACCCTGGCCTTTACCAAAAACACGCAATCCGCTTATGGCAAATTTACCGGTTGGCATATGAATATTTTCCAGCTTTAAATAGCGGGTTTGGTAAGGTTGATCCAACTCAATGTAATCATGTGGTACATCTGTCTTGTTTTTACTTTTATCTACCAGAACATGCCACTTTTTACCATTGCCGGAAGCATATATAATGTACTGGTGATACTGCGCACCATCGTTGATTTTGCCCAGATGGTCATCAGCTACATCCTGATCCGCATAATTGATTTGAATGGCATTTACGGTACTGATATCTCCCAAATCGGTCATGATCCATTCCCCTTTATCCCCTGTTTTGGCGCTCCAGTACGTTTTAATATCTTCATTATTCGCATTATTGGCATGAAAACCACCCAGTGTGGATGATACCTGTATAGGTTTGTTGTAGTTCAGCAACATCCATCCGGTAAAACCATCACCGTAATTTAATGGTTGGTCTTCAATGGCATAAGGCAATTTATGTGGGTAATCGCCAAAAGCGGTATTGCACCACATCACATCATCCTGATCGAAACCTGCCGGCCAGATCCCTATACGGCGTTCAAAGTTGTTTTTTACTGAAATTCTGATGGTGCTCACATGCCACCAGTTTCCGTTATTATCCTGAAAAGTGGAACCATGGCCTGCTCCCTTGGCATATCCACCCATTTTCAGACTTAAGGGATCGGATTGATCCTGAAAATTGCCTAAGGGTGTCCCCAGTGGACCATCAGCTACAGCAACGCCGTCAGCATATCCACTGAACTCCGTACCGGGAGCACCATACTGCAAATAGTATAATCCGTTGTGTTTGGTCATCCAGGCTCCTTCCATAAAGGGATCCAGGAAAGTGTTATCCAGATGTTCCCCGAATCTTTGCCAACCGTAGCGCCAGGGCTTTAATAAATGTATTTCTTTACGGGTTCCGATGGGCTGCATCGTTTTTCTGTTCAGTTCTATGCCATACAGAGGATATACATTACTGCTGCCGTTATACATGTAAAACTTACCATCGTCATCTGTGAAAAATGCAGGGTCCCATCCGCCAATGTCAAAGGAATCCACCAAAACTTTCCAATCGTTTTCTTTTGGATTTGTACTCATCCAGATGGAAAACGTACGGGTGTAGGTTGACCCGAACACAATCATCGTATCACCGATTATACCAACACCCGGCGCACACAAATCATCATAGGTTCCGGTATTCCATGAACGTAGAAATTTGCGGGATTTGAAATGCCAGTTATACATATCGTTGCTCCACCAGTAACCCCATTGATTGGTGCTGAACAGATAAAAATCGCCTTTGTAATTTACGATTACCGGATCAGCCGTAGCACGGTGTTTCCCGGATGATGTCATTCCTGGAATAGGAGTGTAGCCATAATCTATATTTACCGGGTTGCAATACGTTGAAGGGGCCTGCCCTGATGAACTGAATGCGGTCAGCCATACAACCATTATTTTAATGATGCTGATGATTTTCCGGTACATAAGCTATAGCTTTTATTCTTCTTCTGTTTTAAATCCTAATCGTTTCAGACCATTCTGAACATCTTTGTTTTGCATGAACAGGTGCCAAAGCATGCCTGAACGGTAATTCTCTATCATTACCGGAATGGGACCCTGATCAATAGCCAGATAGCGTGGAGTATACCAGGAATCAGTCACGCTGTAAGCATCGTACGGACCGTATTTCCCGACTAAGGTATCTGCTTTGAAATAAAGATATTTCAGAAATTGCATGGATTCTTTCGGCGTATATGGAAATGAAGATAATGCTGCCGTTGGCGATATCACGCCAAGGTCTGATTTCCCGGGATGATGACCGGCATAGCCTTTTATGGAATAACTGGATGTCAGGCCCCACTGTTCTTCACCATATCCTTTAAAATGTTTTGGATTATCCAAAGCATACCGGTAATGGATGAGCGCATGGTTTTTATTCAGTTCCCAGTAATTCCCGTATTTGTCTGATAATCCGCGTGGATCAAGTCCCAGATATGAATAATGTGCCCAGAATAACGGTCCTACAGGATCATCATTATGTTCATAATGATCCAGAACAGTATGAAGTCCGTAATAAACGGTATCATTAGCAATATCACCGTTTCTTGCCCAGCCGTTATTATATACGCTGGGTTTTATTGGATAAGTCGGTGAGGAGGCAGCCAGCACATACATAATGAGACATTCGTTATATCCGCCTACAGGAAAATTCATATCCCAGCCATAATCCGGTGACCAGTGCCAGTACAGCACATCTTCACCACCCTTGGTATACCAGGTCCAGTCAATTTCTCTCCAAAGCCTGTTGATAGCTTCTGTCAGTTGTTTTTCAGCTTCGTTTCCATCTTTAAAATATTCTGCAACGGTAAGCAGCCCTTCCATCATGAATGCTGTTTCAACCAGGTCGCCTCCGTCATCTTTTTTACTGAAAGGTTTTACCTTTCCCGTTTCTCCGTTCAGCCAGTGCGGCCATGCACCATGAAACCGGTCTGCTTTATCCAGAAATGATACAATCTTCTGAAACCTTTTCAGAGCCTGTTCACGCGTAATGAAGCCTCTTTTTATACCTACCAGTATGGCCATAACACCAAATCCTGAGCCACCCAGGGTGACAATATTCTGATCGTTCTGAGGATAAATGCCATCCATATGGATCCGTTCCCTTGCCATGCCTGAATTTGGTTCTGCACCCTCCCAGAAATATTCAAATGTTTGATGCTGTACGGTATCCAGTAACTGAGCATCAGTTAAGGGAGCGTACCGGGATTTCTGTGTTTCCCCGGCTGTTTTGTTTTTCTTATTTGTACATCCTGAAAATCCATATGAGAGAATAAACAGGAAAAAGTATATTATTAATCGTTGCATTCCCAATATTTTTAAATGCCAGTGTTTACAGGGTTATAAAGGCTGCCCGGAGATAAACCAGGCAGCCTGAATGACTGTCAGAAGAACCTGATTAAACTGAGTTTAACTATCTGATTCACCAAATAAGATTTGAGATGGAACAACTTTTGCGTTGTACCTCGCTCAGAAAATCTGTTGAATTATTGCTAACCATTTTTATGATGCATTCTTCTGACATTTTATGTGTTAATTGTCATTATTCATTATTGCCTGTACCTCAGTGGCCGTAAGCGCAATATTATAGAAACGTAATTCATCAATTTCACTGTTGTCGGATAAATGACCCCAGTATGTAAATGTAGGTTCACCTGATCCAATGGTAAACTGACTACAACCTGTCCAGTCTATTTCATTTGCCATATCAGCGGTATTTACTGCAACGCCGTTAAGATAAATAACTGTCTTTGCATCTGATATTGTAAATGCAACATGAACCCAGTCTCCTGTTGTGGCATCAATTACGTCGCCATCGTTCCAGCTTTCACCATCACCGGTTCCAACATTAAGCTTAAAGCGCATGCTTGCTGCACTTCCTTCCCTAAAGAATCTGAGGCCGTTTTTGCGTCCGGCGTCATCATTGGTTGAGCCAATGGTGATGATACCTGCACGATCAGGTACGGCATTTACTTTCATCCAGAACGTTGCACTGAACTGTGAAGACATCAGTCCATCGGCAGGGAAGGTCAGATATGAATCCGTAGCTCCCAGATATGCTTTGCCTGATTTACCATCGTCGGCAAAGCCCGGTGTACCTACTGCAGTTGCCGCAGTGAGACTGATCTGATCGGTATAATTATCATCAAAAGGCATGTATAAGGTATTCGTAAATTCCTTACCGGTTTCCTGTGATATGATCGCTTTGATTTCATCCTGGGTTAATGCCTTGTCAAAAAAGCGGACTTCGTCAATTTCGCTTAAGTCGGAAAGGTGGTCCCAATAGGTAAAAGTTGGTGCACCGGATCCAATGGTCAGGAAATCACAACCAGTCCAGTCGATTGGTGCCGACATTGCTGACGTTCTTACAGGTAAGCCATCGAAATAGATCGTGTTTTCGGTATCAGAAATGGTAACGGCTACACAAACCCATTCCCCAAGTGAAGGATTAACCACGTCGCCATCATTCCAGCTTTCGCCGGCACCTGTACCAACATTCAGTTTAATCCTCATGCTGTTGGCATCGCCTTCCCTGAATAATCGGAACCCGTTTTTACGCCCTGCATCATCGTTGGTTGAGCCAACAGTCATGATACCGGCGCGGTTAGGATCCGGATTAATTTTAATCCAGAATACCATACTTAATTCCGAACTCTGAATATCTGCCAGAGGATACTGAATATAGGAATCGGCAGCTCCTTCGTAGGATTTTGAACTCGCAATTCCTTCATCTGCAAACCCCGGAGTTCCGGTTACTATCGCCGTGTCAAATCTGATCATATTCATATAATCCCCATTAAAGGGAAGATAGAATATTTCACCATCGTACCTGGCCGAGTATGGAGGAGATTTCTGAAAGTTAGCAGTTGAAGTACTCGTTTTTCCTGCTTTATCCTTAGCTTCAACCGTAACACTGTGATCTCCAAACAGTACTTTATTGTAAGTTACTGTTTCCAGCGCTCTTCTGTAATCTTTGAAATCAGAGAATGCAGCAATCTGTGTCCCATCGTATTTTATGGTTACAGAAGCCAGTTCTATGTCGTCAGTTACCTCAACATCAATGGTAACGGACGAAGTGTCTTCCGGTAGTTTAATCTGACCACCTTCAACAGGTTTTTTAATGGTTATTACCGGTGCTTCAGTATCAGATCCCGGGCTAACGCTCGATATGGGATCAATATAATCCTGATTACATGCACTTACTGCAATAACAGTCAGTACAAGAATTATGAGTCTGTAATATGTTTTCATTGTCATCTAGTTTTATTGAATTCCATCTTTCAGTTGCGGTAGTTCAGAAACCTGATCTGCCGGGAACGGATAATATGCTTTGTCCATGGTAAATGTTTTACCGGGTTGTGTCAGTTCTCCGGTGTTTTTTGTACGAACCATATCATAATATCGTTTTCCCCATTCCATTGCCAGTTCTGCAAATTTTTCATCCAGTACAGTCTGTGTTGTAACTGAGTTCAACTGATCCAATCCGGCACGAACACGTACTTCATTTACTGCCTGTACATCCGTCATTGCAATATTGCTGGCAGCACCTCTGGTCAGCGCTTCAGCATACATTAAGAGGATTTCGGCATAGCGGATTACAATAAAGTTCTTATTGCTGCCCATAGCAGATCTGCCGGGAATTAACTCTGTTGAAGGCTGTATGTGTTTGCCACTGCCAAATTTTAACCTGACGTTATTATTAAATACATCGCCCTCACGATTTGTATTGCTTATCCAGGAAGGTATAGTCCCTGAATAGTCATTCTGTAAAGCTGTAATACCATCGGGAGTGAAGATTACACTTGTTTCCAGACGAATAGAATCGCCTCTGCCAAGCATAAATTCTATGTATTTCATGGTTGGTTCATAAAATCCCCATCCACCGTCAGCACCATCTACAACCGGGGTCCATCCTCCGATACCAAATGGAGCAAACTGAAACGCAAAACGGTCTCCTTCTCCGGCTCCAAAGTCTGAATACTGGAATTCCAGAATGTTTTCATCATTCAGTTTTCCGGCAGTTTTAAACAGATAATAGTAATCGGGATAGAGTTGGAACCTGCCGGAACCAATAATGGCAGCTGTTGCATCAGCAACACCCTGGTAGTTTTCCATCTCCTGGTAGGCAATAGCCTGAATGGCATATGCAGTAAAACGGGTCATTCCTCCTTTAATATCTGTTCGTTCATTTGGTCTTACTGCAGGAAGATCAGGAATGGCTTCATTCATCTGATCCACAATATATTGCATAACCTGTGACTTATTACTCACCGGTGTATTCTGTATATCGGCAAGATCATCAATAACGATACAACCACCAAATGTTCTGGCAAGGTTCAGATACAGATATGCCCGTATTACTTTGCACTCTGCAATATACTGGTCTGCCAGAGCATCATCATTAGCATAGGGGCGGTATTTATTAATTTCTTCAATAGATGTAAAGACATTAATAATATCGTTGTAATGTAGCTGCCAAACAGAATTCAGATTCCACTGACTAGCCTGGTATTTAAAAGCATCCTGTTCCTGCATCGGAACCTGATCACCTGCTGCATTTACATCATCACCCCTGATACCCAGTGTTATTGGTTCTTCCCAGGCCCGGGTATAAAGTCCGTAATATGCGCCTAACAGCGGAAGGATCATGTCTTCACCCTGAGTGTAATCCACATCGCTGGTCAGGGCAATGTCCTCAAAGGGTGCATCCAGTTTATCGGTACATCCGTAAACCAATACTAATAACAACCCGGTAAAAAATACAGGCCTTATGTTATATATTATCTTTTTAATATTCATCGTTTCAGTATTTAGAATTTAAGATTTAATCCCACTGTATAAATAGCAGGTACCGGATAAAACTGTCGATCAATACCGTCCGGTACTTCAGGTGTAAATCCATTGTATTTAAACAGGGTTAAGGGTTTCTCTGCTGATACGTATATTTTAGCATTTGGCATCCCTTTAAAAAGTGTTGAGCCTTTCAGATTATACGCCAGCTGGACATTTTGAATCCTGAAGAATGCTCCGTCTTCCAGGAAGAAATCACTGAAATTCTGGTTCCATCCTCTTCTCAGTCCTGAAGCTGAAGGATAGCGGTCAGAAGTACCTTCACCATTCCATAAGCCACTGGCCAGTTCTTCATCAATATTGGTATCATTGGTCCAGATAATTTCACCGCGTTTCCGGTTCAGTATTTTATTTCCGCTCTGGCCCATTACATTCACTGAGAAATCAATGTTTTTATAGGTAAGACCCAGATTTCCGCCATAGGTCAGATTCGGAAAGTAGGACCCCAGAAATACTTTGTCGTTATCATCAATAATACCATCACTGTTTTGATCCTTAAACATAAGATCACCGGGAACCAGTTCATTATCCACTGCGATCTGGCTGGCCTGAATTTGACCATCATTCTGATATACTCCGGCTACTTCATAGCCATAGAACGAGAGAAGTGGTTCACCTACCTGGGTGCGTTGACGAAATTCTGCCATTCCACCGTTAATGTATTCCTGTCCGTAAAGGTCGAGGACTTCATTTTTAAGTGTTGCAACATTTACACCTATGTTATATTTTAAATCTTTCGAGATTTTACCGTCCCAGTTGAGTACGATTTCCAACCCTGAGTTTCTGATAACACCAGCATTTTTCAATACACTACCGGACTGTAATTTAAGGCTGACCGGGATGGCAGCATTTTCTGTATCCCTGATGTAGTAATCGGCATCAATGTGCAGTCTGCTGTTGAGCATATTTGCTGTGATACCAATGTTGGTTCCGGTGACTGTTTC
The DNA here is from genome assembly GCF_042219855.1 of Quyinboa sediminis. Lineage (NCBI taxonomy): Bacteria > Pseudomonadati > Bacteroidota > Bacteroidia > Bacteroidales > Quyinboaceae > Quyinboa > Quyinboa sediminis. The sequence goes on from NZ_JBHJHP010000003.1 coordinate 384,528, forward strand.
CCAGCCAAGGTAACCGAACGTACTGGTTGTTGTGGTGGCATCCACCTGCTTATCATCAATAGCCAGGTATTGAGGATTTGTGGTATACGCACCGGTCTGCCTTGGTATTTTATCATTACCCAGTTTTCCCCAGCCTCCGCGCAGTTTCAGGTAATCAAAGAAATTAATATCCTTAAAAAAGCTTTCTTCCGAAAGAACCCAACCTAATCCAAATGCCGGGAAAGTTCCCCAATGTTCCTGATATTTCTGGGTTCCTTCCTCTCTTAAGGTAAAATAGGCAATATATCGGTTGTCGAAATTATACGACAAACGACCGAAGTAGGATACACCGTAAAGCCTTGAAGCTGATTCACTGGCATCTTTGGATGTTTCCGAATTGGAAAGATTGATGTACCATGAATTTTCTGCTAATGGAATATCTTCCGCATATCCATACAAATAGTCATATGATTCATCTCTGAATGACATCCCTACCATAGCAGTCAGGTTATGTTTGCCAAAACTATTGGTATATGTCAGGGTGTTATCCCAGAACTGATTTATATCTGTTGTTCTTGAAGAGGCAATGTTGGATAGTTTTACCTCGGTATCATTCGTAATAAAATACGGGAAACCAACATTTTTAGCTTTTAAAAACATCATAGAGATGTTATAGGTTGATTTGAATTTCAGCTGATCAGGGATCAGGTCTATCTCTGCGTAAACTCCGGTTAAGAACTTCCGGATATCCTGTCGGTTATTGTTAAATGCAAGACTGATAAAAGGATTTTGTGATCCTCTGTAACCAACAAGCTCCGCGCTGGAATAGCGACTTGCTGTTGTTACGCCTTCAGCAATCAGGGCGTTATAGTTTGCATCATCATATACAGGAAGAATGGGTACAGCATGATACGCACTGAACCAGGCAGCATCGTTACCGATATATCTTACAGCATTACTGAAATTAAAATTAATGCCGGCTTTGAACCAGTTATTAACCTGCTGATCAATTTTTGATCGGATGTTCATACGGCTGTAAGAATTATCTGTTTCCAGTAAACCCTCCTGATCAAAATAGCTCATGCCAATGGAATAGCTGGTTTTATCGGAGCCTCCCATTACAGTAAGCGAATGATTTTGCTGTGGTGCATAAGGTTTCATGATTTCAGCATACCAGTCTGTATTTACGTTGGGAAAATTAGGATTTATTCGGCTCCTTTCATAACGCTGCATAGCATTCAGAATATATTGCATATCTGCCGTAGAACCTGTTTGATCAATATAGTTTACAAACTGTTCCGAATTTGCCATTTTAAGAACATTTTGAGGCACCTGTACACCATAATAGCCTTCATAGGTAATGGTGGACTTGGAATTCAGGTTACCTTTCTTAGTGGTAACCAACACAACTCCGTTTGCTGCTCTTACACCATAAATAGCAGAAGCAGAGGCATCTTTCAGTACAGAGACTGATTCAATGTCTGACGGATTCAAAAAATCGATGTTATCGAAGTACATTCCGTCAACTACATACAAGGGTGAAGCATCACTACTTCCCGGAAATGAACCAATACCTCTGATTCTGACAGTTGGATTTCCACCTGGTGAGCCCGAGTTTACGATCTGAACACCAGCAATCTTACCCTGAAGAGCCTGCATGGGCTGACTGGACGGTGTTTTTAGAAGTTCATCAGATTTAACGGTAACAATAGATGAGGTGAGATCCTTGACTTTCATCTCTCCATAACCTACCACAACCACCTCATCAACATTGTAAACATCTTCCTCTAATGTTACATTGATTACTTTACGGCCGTTAACAGGAATATCAACTGTTTTAAAGCCGATAAATCTGAATGTCAGTGTTGCCTGATCCGAAGCCATGATGGAATAATTCCCGTCCAGGTCAGTGATGGTTCCCTGCGTTGTGCCAGTGATAACGACCGAGACACCGGGTATAGCATCATTATTGGCATCAGTCACTTTTCCTGTCACCTGTATTTGCTGCTGGGCAAACAGGAATGCTGACATGCACGATAAATAAATGACAATTAGAATTTTTCTCATAATATATAAAAATAAAGATTTAACGAAGAATAAATTTAAGGAAGCAGGGTTAAAAAAATTAACAAACTGACACACTTATAATTCACTGTGTTGAATAACATAAAATGATGTTGCATAATTACCTCATCATAAATAAAAATATTAGTGTAATATGCATTAAAAAAGATAGATACAATATTTTAGATATAATATTGTATATTTATAAAATAGAAAAATACACTCAATAATGAGGTAAAATAAGGTATTTGTTTTCCGGTTTTATTTGTTTCTTCATCGTACAGATTCACTAAAAAATATCTTATTTTTACAATTATTAATCATTCTGTCAGCAAATACATGAAATTTTAAAAAGAATCTTATGCTGTGTATGGATAAAAACAGGGGTATAATTAAAAATAACACCTTGTGGTATCAGGCAAGATGGGCTATATTTTTGTTTTTTCTCTTATTTCAGATTTCGATGGTAGCTGAGGTGCGTCCGTTTAAAATTATTAATTTTAATAAGAACGAATACAAAGCGGGCAGCCAGAACTGGAGCATAGCTTTTGATTCTGATGGATATACGTATATTGGTAATACGCTGGGTTTGCTTGAATTCGATGGCGTTACCTGGCATTTATATCATTCTCCCAATGGTTCAATCATAAGAACAGTTGCTGTTGATAAAAACAACAGGGTTTACAGTGGTGGATACCGTGAACTCGGGTACTGGGAGCGCAATGACTCTGGTCAGCTTATATACACTTCGCTTACCTCATCGGTAGAGAAATACTTTCCGGCAAATGAAGAGTTCTGGAATATTCTGGTAGTTGATGGGAAAGTGTATTTTCATTCATTTTCAGGTATATATATATATCAAGATGGCAATTTTACGGTGTTGAACAATTATGGGTATATCAATTTTGCCACCTCATCAAAGGATGAGATTTACTGTTCTGTCAAAAACGTCGGTATTTTTCGCGTAGGCGATAAAGAACTCATCCCGGTCACTAAATCTACTTTTTTGCGAAATAAAAATATAAGGTTTATTTACAGGAAAGATTCAGTGCATTACCTCATTGGAACAGAATCACATGGAATTTATCTGTACAGTACAACTGAAAATTCATTTGTTGATTTTGCACCGCAATTGAGAACATATCTTAGTCAGACTACTTTGAATCATGGTATTGTGACCAGTAATGGAAATATTCTTATCGGTACTATTGTCGATGGCCTTGCGGTCCTTGATGATACCGGTAAATTGCGCTACAGGATCAGCAAGGAATCCGGTTTACAGAACAATACGGTGCTGGGTATTTCAACAGATAAAAATGGTAACATCTGGCTGGCACTGGACAATGGCATAGGCTTTATTTCTTTTCCTGATGTCCGGTCGCATGTGTATGTACATTTAAATGAAATGGGTGCCATATATACTTCAACACTATATAATGGAAATTTGTACCTGGGAACAAATCAGGGATTGTTTGCCAAGCCTCAGGATGCTGTAAATGAAAAGTTTACCCTTGTTCCGGGGACGCAGGATCAGGTATGGGATTGTAAAATTATAGACCAGAAATTGTTTGTAGGACATAACTCCGGTACCTATATTGTTAATGGTTTAAATGCAGAGAAGATATCGGCCAATGCAGGTGGATATTCCATCATTCGTTATCCTCAGAATCCTGACCTGCTGTTGCAGTGTACATATTCAAACCTCGTATTTTTAAGAAAGGTAAAGGGCAGGTGGCAATATTCTCACACCGTTGAAGGCTTTAATAACCTCATACGTTTCATAGAATTTGATCATTTGAATAATTTATGGGCAAGCCACTTATACCAGGGGATTTATAAAATCAGGTTATCAGAAAAACTGGATTCTGTTGTTTCTGTTGAATACTTTGACAGGAACTCTGTACTGGGCAAAGAAGGCCATAATGCGCATGTTTTTAAAATAGAAAACCGGATTGTTTTTACGGGTTATGACAGGCTATACACTTATGATGATCTGAATGATTCAATTGTTCCTTTTCAATCACTGAATGAACAACTTGGTAAATTTGCTGTGGCAAACAGAATTATCGCCGGACCGGAACACAGATACTGGTTTGTTAATAAGTCAGGTATTGCCTGTTTTGAGATTATTATGAATAATGTGACACTGCTGAGGGAGTTTCCGATTGCACTGTTCAATAATCAGTTGATCCCAGGTTACGAGAATATAGTCCCGCTGGATAAGGAATCGGCGATGGTTTGTATGGAGGATGGATATACGATTATAAATACACGGTTTTCTGATGAAGGTTTTGCAATTGAAAAAAATGAGATTAAACTCAGGGAGGCACAAGTTTTTGATAAAAACGGGGATGGTGAGAACATCCTGTTAAGAGGTAATAGAATAAGATTACCATTTAATAAAAACAGCCTTTTTCTGCGGTTTTCGTTTCCTTTTATCAGTGCAGAGAAACTCACCTATGTATACGAGGTGGATGGACTAACAGAACGGTGGTCTGATCCAATGGACGAACCGGTCATTAATCTTAACCGTATTCCACCCGGAGATTATACTCTTCATATAAAGGCCATTAACGGATGGGGCAGGTCATCGCCTGTCTTAAGTCAGAAAATTACGGTTGATAAGCCATTTTATCAATCCATATACGCTATCTTTTTCTACATCACAGTGATGGGCATATTGTTATTTGTCACCAGGAGCATGACCATAAAAAGAGTACAATTGCATGAACGAAGAAAACGTGATGAGAAAGAAAAGGAACTGATACAGTTGAGAAATGAAAAGTTGCAGGCTGAATTGTCCTTTAAAAGTGAACAACTCGCCAATTCCACTATGGGAATCATCAAAAAGAATGAATTTCTGATGTCTATAAAACGAAAGCTTAAACGACAGAAGGAGCAATTGGGGAACAGGTTTCCGGAAAAATATTACAAGGATTTGATGGACAAGATTGATCAGAATATCTCGGGTCATGATGACTGGAAGTTATTTGAGCACAATTTTGAGAAAGCACATGAGGCGTTTCTTAAAACCCTGAAAGCCAATTATCCGGATCTGACACCCGGCGATCTGCGCCTCTGTGCCTATCTGAAACTGAATCTTTCATCAAAGGAAATAGCACCACTCCTGGGTGTCTCTGTCAGGGGAGTTGAAAATCACCGTTACCGGTTAAGGAAAAAGTTTAACTTAAGCAAAGAAGCAAACCTGACAGAATTCATTCTGGCGATGTAAGTATTTCAGGTTTTCCATGTATTATTTTTAAGCATTAGCAAGATGAAAAAAGCGTATTTAATAGTTGCAATATTTGTTATTGGTTTGTGTCAAATTTCAGCTCAGTCGTTTAATGTAATGACTTACAATATAAAATATGATAATCCGGGTGACTCACTTAACAACTGGGATCATCGTAAAGATATGGTTGTTGGTTTGATCCGGTTTCATAAGGCTGATATTTTTGGAATTCAGGAAGGGCTGCATCATCAGGTTGAGTATCTTGTTCAACATTTGCCGGGTTTTCATTACGAGGGTGTAGGCAGAGACAATGGCAGACAAAAGGGAGAATATTCGGCTGTATTTTATAATGCAAAGCGGTTTACCCGTATAAGCGGAGGTACATTCTGGCTTTCGGATACTCCGGAGAAACCAAGTGTGGGCTGGGATGCAGCTTTGGAAAGGATATGTTCCTATGTTTGCCTGAACGATGAAGTATCCGGTGTTAGGTTCTGGGTTTTTAATGCCCACCTGGATCATATCGGACAAACAGCAAGACTTGAATCGCTGAAACTTATTCATGAAAAAATTAAAGAACTAAAGGATGAAGGAGATATGGTTATTGTAATGGGAGACTTTAATGCTACACCCTCAGAATCTCCTATTGAATTTATGTCAAAACATTATTCCGAAGCCAGATTAATAAGTAAAGAAGCTCCCTATGGACCGGAAGCCACCTTTAACGGATTCAGTTTTCATCAAATACCTCAGAATCATATTGATTATATTTTTGTGAACGATAGAATTAAACATGTGTTACGTTATGGTGTTTTAACAGATTCAAAACAATGTCGTTATCCTTCTGATCACTTTCCGGTTCTGGCCGAGATTAAACTGAAATAAGAATAAAAAAGCAGAACCGAAATTATCAGTCCTGCTTTTTCTCTTATGGCAATTATGTCTTACTTTTTTAATTTAACCACAACCAGACTTTTGGCTCCAATGTCAAGTTTAAGCTCTTTTCCATTGGTTTTTAAAATGCTTTCTTCGGGATAAATTTCCCGTGGATTATCCAGCGTATTCATGTCATCAGGAGAGGTTCCTGTCAGTGTGGTAACGCTTACCTTTTTCCCAAACTTTTTCAGACCTTCAAAATCAAAGGAAAGACTTTTATCGCTATCTGACGCATTAACCAGTTTAAGGATGATTTCGTTGGTGGAATTTTTAACAGATGCAGTCGCATATAAACCATCCTGACCTGTAAGATCATTTCCGTTCAGTTGAATGGGCACCACATCATCACCGGTGTTGGTGGAGAACATTTTTTGTACATAATAATTCGCTGATCCCATAGACCTGAGATTGTCAAACCAAATCAAATCCGGTGTCCACTGCCATCCATCAATATGTGCGAAGAGAGGCGCATATGAAGTCATGACAACGAGGTCGGCATTACGTTCCATACCTGTAATAAACGCTGCTTCTGACAACGCACAATCCCAGTTGTTTTTATTTTCGGGACTGGCGATCGCTACACTCTGAGCAGCATATTCACCGGCAAATACTTTGGGTCCGCTTCTGTCGTATTCATCATAACGGGTCGCATTATCAAGAAACCACTGTGGTGGACGGTAATAGTGTTCATCCACAATTTCGGCATGAAGTTTTTTAAGCTGTTCCCAGCCGTAATCAAAATATTCGCCATCAGGAAATGGTCCGCTTCCGGAAACCACCACGATATCGGGATATTTTTCTTTTATGGCTTTATCAAATATTTTGTATCTGGCAAAGTATTCCGGTCCCCATTGTTCGTTTCCAATTCCTAAGTACTTTAAATTAAACGGCTCAGGATGTCCCATATCCGCTCTTACTTTTCCCCATTCTGTTGACGGATCTCCGTTGGCAAATTCTATTAAATCCAGGGCATCATCAACATACGGATCAAGTTCTTCAAGCGGAACAAGTTCACCTGTATTAAACTGACAGGCCATTCCACAGCTCAATATTGGCAGTGGCTGTGCACCTAAATCTTCAGCCAGCTGGAAATATTCAAAGAATCCAAGACCAAAGCTTTGGTAGTAATCGGGTGTAGGTCGATGTGTAAATTCCGTATTCCACCGGTTAACCAGGTTTTCACGTTCATCAATAGGTCCCACCGTTTTTTTCCACTGATACCTGCGGTCCAGTGTTCGGCCTTCAACGATACAACCGCCTGGGAATCTGAGGAAACCTGGCTGCATGTCAGCCAGAAGCTGCACAAGATCCTTTCTGAGACCTTTGGGTCTTCCTTTCCATGTATCTTCAGGGAACATGGAAATCATGTCCATATCGATGGTTCCGCTTTCAGAAAAAGTGATTTTAAGCTTTGCCTTTGGGCATGTTTTTGTTGCTTTAATAGATGTGGCATAATTTTTCCAGTTGTTTCCGCTCACGGTTACAGTATCCGCTCCTATTGTGCTTCCGTCCTGGGCGAGCAAACTGAAAATGACATGTTTTATTCCGCTTTCCTGGCTTGCCATAAATGTAAGATTGTAGGTATCATCCTTTTTAATACCCATACCTCGGAATCCCTCATTGATGATGGAATAGCCGTTCGGATCGTTGACTTCTACTTTAATGAAATGTTGATTCTTCTCATCACTACTGCGTTTAATGGGTGTAGCTTTCCCCGATTTCAAATTCAGGGAATGTCTGTCTGAATTTGGTTCGAGCCATCCCATCATAGGTTCAAAAAACTCAAAAGACCTGTTCTTAACCAGTTCTGCATAAATACCACCATCTGCAGCAAAATTGATATCCTCGAAAAAGATACCGTACATCGTTGGCTGGATTTCAGCGATAGTTTCATTGGGTTTAACCACAAGCCTGGTTTGCCCTGTGAGGTTTGTTGCCAGGACAATCAAAACGATTGCCAGAATGTTACGTGTCATAATGTTGTGAATTATTTGTGTTATTGTATTTCTTTTGATGCTTTATCAGTTTTGGTTTGTAAATATACCAAAATTCATAAAATGTTTCTGTAAATGCGTATGGACCTGAACGTATTTTTTTAAGAGACACTCATGAAACAGGGTTTTAATTTTTTTCATTTATTAATCCGGGTGCTGAATCCTTTTATTCCGTTGTAACGCAGATTATCATGTTTATCAACGGTACAAATATTAAAGTACCTTAAGTCTTGCACTGTTTTTACGTTTTAATTGTTAATCAAGAAAATAAAAGCTATGAAATTCAGGACAGAACATGATGCAATGGGAGATGTCAGGGTCCCTGCAGACAAATACTGGGGTTCCCAAACGGAAAGAAGTCTGAATAATTTCAGGATTGGTCCGGCTGCAAGCATGCCCGGCGAGATTATTTACGCGTTTGCTGTAGTTAAAAAAGCAGCAGCTTCGGTTAACAAAGATCTGGAAGTTCTTGCACCCGATAAGGCAGAACTGATTTCTATGGTCTGTGAAGAAATTCTGGAGAAGAAACTTGATGATCAGTTTCCTCTGGTCATTTGGCAGACGGGAAGTGGCACTCAAACCAATATGAATATAAATGAAGTTATCGCTAACCGTGGTCATGTCCTGAATGGTGGAAAACTGACAGATGAACGAAAATTTTTGAGTCCGGTTGATGATGTCAATAAAAGTCAGAGTAGTAATGATACCTTTCCTACAGCTTTGCACATTGCAGTATACGGTATGACCGCAAGCAAAACGCTGCCCGGATTAAAAAAACTGAGGGATGAGCTTCAGAAAAAAGCGGAAGAATTCTCTGATGTGGTAAAACTAGGCCGTACCCATTTTATGGATGCTACTCCCGTAACGCTGGGCCAGGAATTCAGCGCTTATGTACAACAGCTTGAAAATGGTATTGATGCTGTTGAACATGCCCTAAAGAAAGTTTCATTGCTTGCGCTGGGTGGTACAGCTGTAGGAACAGGTTTGAACGCACCCGAAAAGTTTGATGAACTGGTGGCACTCCGGATTGCCGAGTTTACGGGGTATCCTTTTGCCACAGCACCCAATAAATTTGAAGCACTTGCCGGCAACGATGCCATTGTTGAACTCAGTGGTGCCTTTAAACGTATTGCTGTCAGTCTGATGAAGATTGGAAATGATATACGAATGTTAAGCAGTGGTCCGCGTGGAGGAATAGGTGAAATTATAATTCCTGCTAACGAACCAGGTTCGAGTATTATGCCCGGGAAAGTAAATCCAACACAGGCAGAAGCATTGACAATGGTTGCAGCACAGGTTATGGGAAATGATGTGACCATTGGTATTGCAGGTAGTAACGGACAGTTTGAGCTTAATGTTTTTCGTCCGGTTGTTGCCGTTAATATTTTGCAAAGCGCCGGGCTCCTCGGTGATGCCTCTTTTAGTTTTGCAGAACATTGTATAGCAGGTGTGCAGGCCAATTTAGCACGAATTGAAGCACATCTGAATCATTCCTTAATGTTGGTCACAAGTCTGAATCCACATATTGGATATTATAAATCAGCCGAAATAGCCATGAAGGCATACAACGAAAATACCACCTTAAAAGATGCAGCAATGGCTTTAGGATATGTTACAGAAAAAGAATTTGACGAATGGGTAGATCCTTCAAAAATGGTATAAACAAGGATCAGGCTCTCAATTACTGGGTATAATATCGTCCAGAATTACTGCTCCGGCATCATACATTTCCTTCCATGCATTTTCTTCATCACCTGGCTTTGCCTTTACACCAGCGGTTGCAGTTTTGATCACAAACGTTTTAAATTTGTTTTTAATGGCATCGAGTACGGTTTGCTTTACACAGTATTCTGTTGTTAAACCACATACATATAATTCAGAAACTTCCCGTTCATGCAGAACGTCTGTCAGACTAACATTGGTAGCTTCGAATGCAGAATAACCATCATCAGTATTTTCGGTACCTTTTCTCAGTACCAGGTCAATGTTTTTCGATTTCAGTGCAATTGGGAATTTAGATCCCAGTGATCCTTTGACGCAATGAGAAGGCCACTTTTCGAAGTGGACCGTTTCCTCAGGATGCCAGTCTTTGGAGGCAATCACAAAGTGAAAATCTTCCATCAGTGTGTTTACAACCGGTATAATTTTGTTTCCATCCGGTGCAGGCAAAGCACCACCGGGTAAAAAGTCATTTTGTAAATCTACAATTAATAAAGCTTTCATACCTTTCCTGTTTTAATAATGAATTAAAGAGTCAGGGGAAATCTATTCACGATTGGTTAGCTTGTTCCGGATCTGCAATAGTTTATCACTGATACCGGTTTTATAAACGTGCGGATTTAAAAAACGTTTATATTCTTCAGGCAACTTATTTAACCTGTTTTTTGTAAATATAGCAATTTCTGCTGATTGTGTATTATTATTCAGAAAATTACCATGCTTAACGACCATCGTCATCAGTTCCTCCCGTTTAAAAGATGCAAGGTTTAAATGTTTCCCCGGTTCAACCGGATGATGCATGCGTTGAATGTCTTTCTCATCATTAAGCACAATGGCATCACATTTAAATAAGCCATCGTTATCGTAATACCGCCAAATTTTCTTTTTCCCCGGTAAGGTCATTTTTGAAATATTTTCTGAGAATTTCATTGTTGGTGTTCCATCCAGTTCTGCAAGTTTGTATACACCATCCAGGGCAGCATCGTCTTTTCCGGTAACGAGTGCTGTACCAATACCGAAAGAGTCAACCGGTGCACCCTGTGTCAGAAGGCTTTGAATAATATATTCATCAAGCTGATTGGATGCCACAATTTTGACCTCAGGAAAGCCTGCGTAGTCAAGCATTTTACGGGACTGCTTACTCAGGTAGGTAAGGTCCCCGCTGTCAAGGCGTATTCCTGAAAGGCCTTTGCCGATGTTTTTAAGCTCTTCAGCAATTTTTATGGCATTCGGTACACCGCTTTTAAGGGTATTATAGGTGTCAACCAGCAATATGCAGTTATCAGGAAAAATACGCGCATAAGTCCGGAAAGCTTCCAGTTCATCGTTGAAACTCTGTATCCATGAATGTGCCATGGTGCCGGTACTGGGTACTTCATGTAATCTGGCCCCCATAACATTTGAAGTGGCATCAAATCCGCCATTCATTGCAGCTTTAGTCGCAAGAATCCCACCAAATCCCTGGGCACGCCGTAATCCAAATTCCAGCAGCAAGCGTTCACCGGCCACCATGCGCATTCTGTTGGCTTTTGTTGCGATCAGCGATTCAAAATTAAGCACGTTGAGAAGCAACGTTTCTATGAGTTGTGTTTCAGCCAGATTACCTTCAATTCTAACCACTGGTTCATTGGGAAAGATGACTTCACCTTCATTTACTGACCATATGTCCCCTGAAAAGGAGAAAGTTTCAAGATACTTTACAAATTCTGAGTTGAAACCAACAGAAAGAAGGTAGTTGCAGTCATCCTTACTGAAGCGGAAGTCCTTTAGCAATTCAAGAAACGTGGATAGCCCGGAAAAGGAAACGAAGCCACCATTAAATGGATTTTTGCGGTAAAAATAATCGAATGAAGCCCGTTGCCTGTATTTGCCACTAAGAAAATACCCCTGTGCCATGGTAAGTTCATAGTGATCAGTGTATAGTCCATTGGCCTGATTGTGTATTAACATGGATATTTATATTGGGATTGAACATATACAAAATACGAAAAATGACAGGCTTGAGAAAACAATTTTTGCTAATACAGCTTAAATTTTGACATAATACGTTAAAGGAATTACCAGGTATACTCCTGCCATAAATCAGGTCTGTAGTATTTTAGTATCCTCATCATTCTCAGTGTATTCCAGCCTGATGGCTGACCACTTTTTTCCATTTCAAAATGTGTTTTACCTGCATACGCTGCATTCAGGTTCCATGTATATTGTTTATTGCGTTTACCAATGAGATAACTGATTGCTTCTTCCATTCTGGCATCCCATGGAGTCAGGGAATACTGAAAATAGTCCAGTGCTTTTAGGATATCGTATTTCCAGCGGCAGGGGTACGGTATCCTTAAAAAATCCTTTTTGATGATTTCACCGGTTTTATCCGATTTGAAAAGATGGTGCTGCAAAATGAATTCCTTCGATGAGTTTTCAGCTTTCGTAAGTTCATCCAGTTTATAGGTATAACCATTTTTTCGGTATTCATCAATGCCTTCCAGTACCGAAAGGGTAGTGTGAAGAGAACTATGCGTTGCCCCTGAGCGGTTCGACCTGCAATTGAATCCACCATCTGGCATCACCTGCGATAATAAAAAGTCGACAACAGAATGCATTCCGTTGGCATCGGCTTTAAAATAGCAGGCGTAATTCAGGAACATTCCATTGATACATACATCAATTACGCTTATTGTTCCTATTGGATTAATACCTCCATCAGAGGCTTTGTTTTCAAGTAGAAGTTTTTTAAGTATGAAGTCTACGTTGCCACTTGTGTTATCCATTGCAAGATTTTTTAAATCCAAAAGCGTGTAATGCGTTGAAATCCATTTGGGCTGGTAAAAACCTGCACCCCAGTGGCCGTCAGATTTTTGTTTAGAAAGAAAAGTTTTACCCCAGCCTTCCATTGCAATGCGGTTTTTTAAATCTTTACGGTCAGAACCTAAAAGATCACGATGTACCTGATATTGTATGGATACATCCATATTTAATAACCAATCTATCACTTTTTTTGGGTCCATGATGTAATCTGCAGTTTAAATATGGTTATAATTTTAAGCGTAATACCAGTTTGTGCATCAGAAAAAGATTACCGGCAGCGCTTAACGTAACTATAATGGTGTTTGTAAAGAATGCAGAAGGATCAAAGTAAACGGAGCTGATATAAAAATGGATGACGTATGTCCCATACACCACCGTTAATAGTGATGTTACAAGGGCCGGGATGTAGGACCGAAGTACGATAGCCTGTCCGATATGCACAAACAAATGCAGCGAATAGACAAGGACTAACGACATGAAAAGTGTGTAACTGGCAGTAAAATAGGTCATGATGGTTAAAGCAGTCACCAAAAGAAATTCTTCAGCAACAATAAAAGCAAAACCCGCCGTGGATAATGCTTTCTGACGGCGAATTATCATACTACCCAGGTTGGGTAACCTGGATGTAATTTTAGGTTCAGCCCTTTTAACCCATGATTGCATAAAAATAATTTCCTCGAATTCGTGTATCATGAATACTGCAGGAAATATCAGCACAATAAAAAGAATATCCATTAGGGTTATGATTGTGAATACTGCTTCACAATTTAAGAATAAAAGCTTAAAATAAAGTTGTTTATAATAATTATTCCTGTTGGACTGAAGGAAGTATACAGCTTACTCTTGTGCCTTTTCCCACCTGGGATTTAAGAATTATTTCACCTCCCATGGCTTCAATATATGATTTAGAGATGGAAAGGCCAACGCCTAAACCCCCGTATTTCCTGGTTTTGGTATCATCGACCTGCCTGAATCTGTCAAAAATAAAAACTTTATCTTCATCAGAAATACCGATGCCGGTATCTTCAATAAAAAATTCAAACAATGAATCCCGTTGCTGTACGCCAAAAGATACCTCTCCCTTTTTTGTGAACTTTAAAGCATTATCAATCAGGTTTGATAATACCTGATTGAGTTTGGTTTCATCAGCATAAATGGTTGTTGCAGTTGGTAATAACCTGGCAGTCAATTTCAGCTTTTTTGTGGAAGCCAGTTTTTCGAAAGTAGCCTGCTGGTATTTCAGTACCTCATTTACATAAATGGTTTTGGGTTTTAAGGTTAATTTGTTTGCTTCAATTTTGGAAATATCAATTATGCTGTTGATGATATTCAATAATTGCGAACTTGCCCTTTGAATAATTTCGATGTATTTAAGCTTAAGATCCTGATCATCTTCATCCTCCAGTAATGCACTGAATCCCATTATACTGTTCATCGGAGTTCGTATTTCATGACTCAGATTGGCGAGAAATGATGTTTTTAAACGGTCACTCTCTTCGGCTTTTTCCACAGCCAGTAAGAGTTCCTGATTTTGCTTCCTTAGATTGGCTTGTGCTTCTGCCAGCTTTTTTTCTTCTCTGGCCTCTTTTAATGCTCTTCTAACCGAAGGAATTAGACGGGTAAGCCTGTCTTTCAGTACATAATCCGTGGCGCCTTTTTTTAAAAGGTCCACTGCTTTATCTTCACCTATGGTTCCCGAAACAACAATGAATGGAGTAGAAGGGTAGGTGTTTTGTGTCATCTCCAATGCAGCAAAAGCATCGAACGAGGGCAGACTGAAATCTGATAATACAATGTCGAATGGACCCTTGTTTTGTAAGGCTTCAATAAATGTTTCGCTGTTTATGGCATGTGTAAAATCAAGTTTAAACTCAGATTCAATCATATTTTTAATGATTTCAAAATCAAAGTTTGAGTCTTCCAGAAAAAGCACTTTTAATATGTCAGGTTTTATCGTATACATCTTTATTTGTTTAGCGGTGAATTTATATCTGTTGTCATTCCGGTTTTAATCCTTCAGGAATCAGTTCCTTTATAGTTGATAGATAATAAATTCAGAATTCACACAAGGGGCTTAGCTTATAACCGGATTGGACGCATTGTTTTATAAGGTGAATATAACCACCGGTAATTTCGGACTATCCGGTTAAGGCATATTGAAATCCGGATAATGACAGTCTGAGATACATCATCCCTGTGTTTAAAATCTTCAAATTTTGTTAAGTAATCTTAGCTACTCCGTTTTAAATCATTTTACGTGAACAGTAAGTATTCAGCTTTCTTCATTATTCATTTTCTATCCGGAATCATTGTTATCATCGTTTAATCTGCCGGACTTTCTTTTACCTGAATTTTAATATCCTGCGGCAGATTAAAGTAAAATGTTGCACCATTTCCCGGGTTACTTTCGGCCCAGACTTTACCACCGTGCCGGGTAATAATTCGTTTCACTATGGCTAGACCAATACCCGATCCTTCAAACTCTTCTTTATCGTGCAAACGCTGGAATGTACCAAAAAGCTTTTGACTGTAATCCATGTCAAATCCAATGCCATTATCCTTAACAAATATGGTAATGCTTTGGTTTTCAGGAATTGCTCTGATTTTTATCAGGCTTTTCTTTTTGTTTTGGGAGTATTTTACGGCATTATGCATAAGATTAATCATAACCTGTCGCATAAGGGCATAATCACACTTTAACAGGGGAAGCTGATCCACAACCCAGCTGACAGAATGATCTTTAAAATCTTCAGTTACTATTGGTTTTATTTCATCTATAACCTGGTTAAGATCAACCTCAGTCAGGTTTAACTGATTGCGTCCTACCCTTGATAAGCGCAGCAGATCATCAATAAGTTTTCTCATTTCTGTTGCAGCATCTTTTACAATATTAAGATAATAATGACCTTTTTCGTTTAGTTCATCCTTATTTGTTTTAAACGCCAGGTCAATAAAGCCAATAATATGTCTTAAAGGTGCTCTGAGATCATGTGATACAGAGTAGGAAAATGCCTCAAGCTCTTCATTTACAGAAATTAATGCATTGTTTTTTGACGTTAACTGTCTGGTTCTGACTTCAACCTTATGCTCAAGTTCCTGATTTAAATCCTTCAATTCTCTGATGAGCAGGATTTCCTTCAATCTTGCCCTGCTAATAAAAAAAGCAAGCACTATCAGTACTGGGAAAAGAATAATAAGACTGATGATAAATAATTTTGTCAGGTATTTTATACTGTTTATATCGGTATACTTAACATGGATCAAAAAATGCCACTGGTTATCGGTATCATTAACAAGACTATTCAGGTTTTTATTATTTAATATCTTATATCTGTCAAAAATACTGGCATTGTTATAGAAGAAAAAATCACCCCGGTTAACTCTTATTCCCTTAATTGAATCGGAAATGTGGCTCCATGTTTCGGGATAATACTTCCCAAATGTTTCATCCTTAAAATCATTGAACATAAAACCAAAAGTTTTAAACCTGTCCGGTGCAAGCAGAAAGTAACCTTCAGAATTTAAAAGATACTGTTCACAGGCTTTATCTTTGAGAACATTTTTCAGTTCATTAAAGAAATTGTTGAGATACTGATTAATGACGATAATTCCTGCTGTTTTCCCTTTTTTGTCCAGCACAGGACTGCCGAATCTTATTACGGTTTCGTGCGGCTCCTCAACCATCCCGTTTTCCATATTCAGGTCTATCGGAGATATATAAATTTCATTCTCACTCATTTTCATCGTCTCCCTGAAATAGTACCGGTTTTTTTTATTTTGTAAATCCCTGCCGGGAACCAGTACAATTGAGTCATTAATCCAGTTAATTCTAATTCTTTCCATTCCATTACTGTCAATGTACCTTACCTGTTTGTAATCAAGGTTACTGCGGGCAAACAACTCAAGATCTTCAACTGCTATCCTGTTGTTTTGGGGATTTGTCAGATAGTCACGAATGTTTTTCTTATGCGTCAGATAGAACATATCTGATATGGATGGATAAATGGTTGAAAATAAAAGTTCCTTTTGCTGTTCAATAATATTGGTGTAGTAGGTTTTTATTTCATTCAGGTTTATTTTTTTCTGCTGATAATATAAATAATAAACAACGCTTCCCGATAAAATATAAAGAACCACAAATAGTGGAATAAAATACGACAGAAATATTTTGGTATTAAACTGTTTCATTTCTCTTCAACAAGGAAATCAATAAAAAACGCAACAAGGCAGATAATTTTATAAACTTACAATAAAGCTACAAAAAAAGTTTATAGATTGAAATATTATAGAAGTCATTTTTAACGGAGCCCTCTTGTTACAGGGCTTTAAGTTAAATAGAGATTTGTATTTAGATTTTATAAAAATAACATTAGTGGTAATAACAGGACTTATATACCAGAATTTCTACGTCGTTTTTTTTAGATTATCTTTCTGAACCAGTTTATGATAATAACTGTCCAGATGATGTGAACCGTAGGACGAAGCAACTGCATCATCTGCCATAAGGGTCAGAAAAAATTCTATGGGGCCATACGTTTTTGAAGATGTAAATGTTCGAGCCGACCAGAGTGCAAGTTTTCTTATCCAGTCTGGCAAATGTATGATCTTAACCGGCTTGTTTAATGCTCGCAGGGCTAATTCTCCAATCTGATTCTGAGAGAGCACGTCAGGACCTCCGACTTCAATTTCGTTTTTATTTGAATTAAGAGCCCTGATAAATACTTCTGCCAGATCCTGTCCGTGTATCGGGTTTAGTTTATATTCGCCTGATCCAAACAAATATATCCTGCCACTCTTTGCCATATTAAAGAAATCTGTCATATCGGAAAAGAAACCGTTAGGACGCATTACGGTATAAGATAGCCCCGAGTTTTTAAGGGCATCCACAAATTTTTCTTTCGCTTCAAATATTTTCAGGTATCTGTACTGGTCACCTTTTATTGCCGAGGTATAAATGAATTTTTTAACACCGGCCTGTTTAGCTTCATTAAGGAGATTCATGTTTGCCTGATAGTCAACATCCATATAGGTAAGGCCATCTTTTTGTCTGGTGATCCCAACAGTTGAGATGACGTATTTCACACCTTTAAAGCAGTTTTTCAGGGTTGAGGGAGCTGTTACATCGGCTTTCGTTATTTTCAGATTGGGGTGAGGCAAATCCTTAAGTTTAGAGGGACTTCTTGCAATGGCGAGAACCTGGTAACCGTTTTTAAGCAGTGTTTTAACGATGTATTTTCCAAGATATCCGGTTGACCCGGCTACAGCTATTGTTTCCATATTTACTATTTAAAATCCAGAACTGAAAAGGTTCCTCGCACCTCTAATTCCACATTTCTGATACTGATTGTATGCCTGAGCCGCTCTTTCCTTTATCTGTTCTCCGCTTTCATTTTTTATCCAGCCGTCAATGGCAGCTTTCAGCGTGTAAGCCTCAGGGGCCATTAGATGATTTGTCCATAATACAGGATTTGCCTCAGCCATATTGATGAATGGCTTAAAATATTGTTTGCTATAGCAGGCCAGTATCATAATATCATTTGACTCGTAATTCATATGATTGAAATTTGCTTCAATATCAAAATCCATCAAACCATTATGGCCGACATAAACAACTAAATCTGATGACCCTCCAAAATGCAGTATTGTATCAGAATTTACAGTGCATTCAAAGTTTTGGTTTGCCGAATTCAGGAAATTCAGGATGCAACTGTCAATGAATTCACCATCATATGCATCAGCTAAAAGATAGATGTCTTCCGTTCTATGCTTAAATAATATGCTTTCGAGAATGATTGGACTTTCCTGTTTTATGGATTGAATTAGTTTCCAGTCCTCGGCTTTATATCTGAAAAATGTTTTTATGCCATAGGCCGCACCCCAGTATAAATTTGTTTTCGGGTTCTGACCATTTCCAAGATTTTCAGGAACAGGAACAATACCCTGATACTTATTATCGCATAGTGCTACAAATACGTGTATGGTTTTGGGCTCAGCGCTTACTGAAACAAAAACTGGTAGCAGAAAAATAATAAAAAGCAAAGGTTTCATACATGTGATAATTACAGGGTATAGCCCAGTATTAAAGCTATACTGCTCGCTCTGAAAGGGATACCCTTGTATTTAGCAAAATCAAAATCGTGGTTAAAAAAGCGGCATTCTACGTTGTATTTATCTTTAATCTTAACCGATGTTCCTATATACTGGTAATTTGAAAACATTCTGCCAGTTCCGGTATTTGAAAAAAAAGTGAAATTATCAGAAGGAATAATGTTTTCAATGCCCATACCTATACCCAGGTTTAATGATATTAACGTATTGTCTTTTATTTTAATATACTGTTTAAGTGCCGGAACCAGATAAACAGAAAAATATTTCAGATCAATGAATCTGTGTATGTAATTTGAATAGGTGGTACCATAAAAGTAACCTGTGAAAAGTTCAGCTGAAATAACAAAAGGGTTACTCTTCCTGCCTAACATATATTCAGTTTCAAAACCTAACTGAATGACATTATCGGCTTTGTTGCTGTATTTGCTTTCCTCATAAAGTGCGAATCCGGTCCCCAGACGCAAATTGTATTTAACCGGCTTGAAAACGTCTTTTGTTTCAGCATTATAAATCTGATACCTATCTTTTCTGCATCCGTAAACTTCTGTCATCAGTTTAATAAGGCTCTTTTCATTATATCTGATTTGACTGAACCTGGAACTATCCATTTCATCGCAGGCCAGAATTTCTCTCAGTCGTTCTTCATTATTGTTGTCAGAATCTGAAAAAGCGCTGCCCGGATTTTTCTGTTCCGGGTTCAATACAATACGGTCTTTATCGGGTAATTCAACCAAAAATATTTTATGGCCGCCATGATAACTCATCAGGAGACTATAATCGCTTCTGCTTAGAATTCTGAAATATTCAGATGCATTTGGTTTGTTAGGATCAGTTCTATATCCGGCATCAGGTAATTTCTTAAAATAGTAGCCAGAAACAAAAAATTCTTTAATGCTATCTGTCCGGATTTTTTGAACCTTAGACAGATCATTCATTTTATATTTTAGTTTTTCAGGAATGGCTTTATCCAGATTTCGGTTATCAATCAGACAGTTTATCCGTGTCCCATGGCTGTTTATGTAGTAACCTGTTTTAAAAGCTGATTGACCGTTTGCCGAATACAGGAACATCAGCATTGCAACAACAGGTATCCAAAATTTCATATTAGATCTTATTTAAAAAGATTATATCCCAGTATAACTGAAAAACCTGAAAGATCAGTCTGCCAGTAGACTTCCCTTGGAAACAGCTCCTTCTGAAAATTGTAGCGTAGTTCAACATTGAATTTTGTATTCCAGCAATAGCCAATACCGAAATAATACGAGTAAATTGCATTATTCAGATCATAAGGTTCTACGTTGCCGAATATGTCGCGATACTCAATATCAGAATTGAAACCAAAATCGACAAGATAAGCCACATCAGCAAAGAGTTCTGATTTAGGTGAAAGCGTAAGATACTGACGGATTCCCAATGGTATTTCTACCGACGTATAATGCACATTTGAGTAAATGGAATTTTCAACCTTCTCCGCCTGAAAATAGTTGAATGATGGATCTATAATCAGTGCAGTACGGTTGTTAATGATATTCATGTTAAATTCGGCTTCCAGGCCAAATCGCCATGTTGGTTTATGACCAAAATGAATTGAAAACGGCATATCCTCCCTCATATATACAACCTGTAATGATTGATAACTGAATCCGGGTTTTATATACAGATTAAAAAAGTCATATTCCTTCTTATTACGTATGTTGACATAACCGGATTGCTGACAGACATTATACCGGATAAAAAGGGTCATGAGTTTCCCGTCAGAATAGGTTAAACCAGAGTAGTCTGCATCTATCAGATCATTACAGCTCAAATTGTTTTTTAAAATAGTGATAAATTCCGGTTGTTTATTTCCATTTTCCGGTGGTGGAAGATATAACGCTGTGCTGTCCTTAATCTGAAAGTAATATTCTACAGATTTTCCATTGTCGTATTTGTAAAGTGACCCTTTGCCTGATACAAGAACATTTAAAAAAAGTCTGTCGCTTTGAAGGTTGTTAACAGAAATATCCACCCACTTGTACCTGATGCCGTCTGTAATCTGTACATCTTTTACAGAATCGACTACTAATCTGTGGGTATAAGATGATGCCGAAAGTTTATAGTTAAACGATTCCGGCGTATTTTTTAAATCTGATTCCTTTATCAGACAGTTGACACGCTTTCCGTTATTCAAAATATAAAATCCTGATTTATAAATGTTCTGAGCGCTCACGGTAATGCCCAGAAGAAATATCAGCAACGATAACCTGTATTTTAGGCGAATCATATGGTGGGTTTAAAATGTTAATAATGCAAAACTCAATTACGGACTAAAATAATACTTTTATTCCGATTTGTCCTGAATAAACCTATTTTATAGTTCACTGAAAAGCTTCAGATTAACTTTAGAATTCTGATTCACATATGCCTTTTTAATCTTCTAAGGAATACAGGTAATCCTATCCGGCAAGTCTTGGCATATTAAAACAATTTGTTTTTATGTTTATAAAACAGTGCCCATGACTGTTCATATATGTTTAACAATTATTTAGGTGTTTATGCCATCCGGAATAAAAACAAAAGGGGTATTATGTTGTTTTAAATAGAGTTTAAAACTGACTGATTAGCAGCCATTAATAAATATCATCATGACAGATAATTTTGCCGCAAAGGCCGCAGGTTGGGATAGTCCTGAAAAAATTAAAATGACTGACACTTTTGTAAATGAGGTAAAAAAACGGGTCAGACCAGACAAAACCATGAAGGTACTCGAGGTAGGGGCAGGAACAGGCCTTGTCGGTCTGAAATTATTACCTGATGTAAATTTGGTGGTTTTTGTTGATACTTCAGAAGCCATGTTGAAGGTACTTAAATCAAAAACTTCAGCAAAAGATAATATAGAGATTGTACATGGTGAAGTACTGGATTATTTAAAAAATAATATTGATCTTATTGTCTCTAACATGGCATTCCACCATATTCCTGATATTGAAGGGACATTAGAGCATCTGTATAAAATATGCAATGCCAATGCAAAAATTATAGTTTCAGATTTGATGTCAGAAGATGGCTCATTTCATAACTATGAAGCCGTACCACATCAGGGTTTTGATCCGGAAAAACTATCTGAGACATTCAGGAAGGTGGGATTTACGAAAGTAGAAAATTATGTTTACAATACGCTGAAAAGAGAGAAGCATGATGGTAAAATGCACCATTATGATCAGTTTATTTTGTTTGCTACCAGGTAATTCTGTGGTATAAATTCATAATTCTATTTTCTTTTGTCCGGTAAAAGCTTCAGAGATTCCCCACTTCAACCGGAATGACAGGCATGTGAACCCAAAGCCTGTTATTCTGCGCGTAAATAAATGAAGCAAAGAATATTTTATTGATATTGATTTTTACCGGTCAACAAATTTTCATTCATTACTTTAATGCCTTACTTCGTTTGTCCTACCTGACTTTTATATCACATTTTTCGTAGCTGGATTCTAAATATTTGGCTGAATTTCAATAGTATAAACGGATTTAGTTGTAAATTGCAGAAAGAAATGTAATGTTTAGCTGAAGGTTTAATGATGTTTGATAATAACCAATTACTAATCTTTAATACATATTACTATGAAGAACCTAATTTTACTTATTTTTCTTTGTATACCGGTACTGAGTTTTGCACAGGTCGATTTAACTACCGGTTTAGTAGCTCATTATTCCTTTAATGGTGATTATACCGATGCCACTGCCAACGGTCATAACGGAACAGCTATTGGTGCACCGGAGTTCACTGAAGGAGTAGAAGGGCAGGGTGTAATGTTTCATGGTCTTGAAACAGGTACCACTGATGCTGTTTTAACGGATATACAGTTTGCACCTGAGGGAAGTTTTTCTTTTTCCCTGTTTTTTAAATTGAACAAGTTTGAAGTTGATGCAAAATTCGACAATGTTCTCATTGGTGACCGGGGAGAAGATGGAGCCGGTTTTCAGATTCGTCAATATGCCAATGCCGAAACTTATCCTGATATAACGGCCGAAAATGGTGGGTTTTTATGCTTTACATCCCGCGGTATTGCAAGTGATAAAGATTTTGACCCCAGAAATGGACTGGAATCAACAGAGATTAAGTATCCGTCCGATATGCCATATATGCAACCAA
The DNA here is from genome assembly GCF_042219855.1 of Quyinboa sediminis. Classification (NCBI taxonomy): domain Bacteria; kingdom Pseudomonadati; phylum Bacteroidota; class Bacteroidia; order Bacteroidales; family Quyinboaceae; genus Quyinboa; species Quyinboa sediminis. Next base: position 407,494 of record NZ_JBHJHP010000003.1, read on the forward strand.
TTTATCCGGATGGCTTTGTTCATTGTGTTTGCATAGTGGACGTGGAAAACCAGAAAAAACAAATCTGGATTAATAAGCAGTTAGTCGTTGATGGGGCATTCACAGATCCGGGTGTTTATGTTCCTGCAAATGCCGGGGATTTTATTATGATTGGTGCCCGGAATGACGGTTCCGGTACGCAGACACCGGAGGAAGGTTCATTTAATGGTGTTATTGATGAAGTCCGGATTTATGATAAGGCTCTTAGTCAGGAGGAGATAACAGCAATTTATGAGGCTGCAGGTTTTACACCTGTCCATAGTGTTAACAAGAATTCCGGTAATCTGATTGTTACTCAGTATAACAGGAGTTTGTCATGTGAGTTGACTTTAGATGCTGCTGGCGGGGTTCAGACAAAAATATTTGATATGGCGGGCAGAATGGTTGTGGAAAAAGATTTTACTGGTGTCGCAGGGAAAAACATTTTTAGTCTACCATCGGAAAATTTAAATAAAGGCGCATATATCATAAAAGTTTCAACAAAAGGATATAACCTGACTCAAAAAATTGCCTTGCAATAGCATAGGATGCGGTATTAAAAGGACTGTCAGCAACTTGCTGACAGTCCTTTTTTGTGCCTGAAATAATTGGCAGATTTACCGATTAAATGTACATTTGATTAACCTTAAACCAAACTGTATGATTTATTCAATCAACCATTTACAGACAGAATTAAAAAGTGTTTTGACTGTTGTAACAGAGGGCAATTACCAGAATCAAACGCTTGAAATTATTAAGAGAATGAAAGATGTTAAAGCGGATGCGAAATGCTATGTTAAGGGTATATTATTGATTGACATTTTGCTGATGAATTCTCTGGTGCTGCAGGTTACAAAAGCAAATCACCACATTCTCTGGCATACACAGATAACTTCTCCGGATGAAGCCGCTGAATTCAAAAAGGTAAAGGAAGAGTGTTTGCTTGCTATGAGACGATTTTTGAGGGATATGGATCAAAAGTTTAAAACCAAAGCCTATATCGTTCTTGAAGAAAATCAGTATCAGTAAACAGATAATTCATTCATTTAATATGCGTTTTAATTTGCAGAAACCATTGAAATAATGTACTATTCAGTGTATTTTCAACTTAAAAACTACTGATATGCTTGTCTCACCGGATGATATGCAGGATGTTCTGTTCCGGCTGTTTCTTAAAAAAGGGTTTTCCACAATTAAAGCAACGGTACTGGCTGAAGTTTATACTTCCAATACTGTGGATGGCGTGAATTCGCATGGGATCAATCGTGTTAAACAGTTTCTGGACTATGTTGAGTGGGGATTGGTTGAACCGGATGCTGAAGCCCGTATTGCAGGATCGTTCGGAACAATGGAACGCTGGGATGGTAACCTGGGACCTGGAATTATAAATGCTGCCATTTGTACCAATAGGGCAGTTGAACTGGCTAAAATGCATGGTATGGGTCTGGTTGCTCTTCGCAACACCAATCACTGGATGCGTGGAGGAACATATGGCTGGCAGGCAGCTGATGCCGGTTGTATGGCCATAATGTTTACCAATACCAAACCCAATATGCCGGCATGGGGAGGAAAGGAGAGTAGAATTGGCAATAATCCGTTTGTGATTGCCATTCCACGAAAACAGGGACATGTTGTACTTGATATGGCTCTGTCACAGTTTTCTTTTGGTAAAATAAATTCATACCGTTTAAAAGGTGAAAAACTACCATATCCCGGTGGTTGGGATCCTGCTGATCATTTGTCAGATGATCCGGAAAAAATACTGGTAAAAGAGCGGGGTCTTCCCATAGGTTACTGGAAGGGATCTGCTTTATCAATGGTGCTGGATATGCTGGCTACATTGCTTTCAGCTGGTGATTCAACATTCAGGGTAGGGCAGAAAGCACATGAGTCCGGCGTCTCGCAGATTTTTATGTGTGTATACCCTGAACGTTTTGGCGATGACAGTTTACAGGATAAACTACTTGATGAAATCATCCGCTATACGCACGATGTTGAACCCATGAAGTATGGAGACAGAACCTATTATCCGGGTGAGCGTACGTTAATAACCCGAAAAAACAACCTTAAGAACGGCGTTCCGGTAGAGGAATCGATCTGGATGGGTATACTGAATCTGCTGAAAAAAGATAGTTAATTTATTGGCTAATGATAAATACGTTTGCAATTCACGAGGATTTAGATTAATATGCGTAAAATTTGTGCCAATGCGTTACCTCATTGTTTGGTTTTTTATTTTAACGCCATTCCTTTATTCACAAACCAACTGGGAATCGATCGTACTTGAAGGAGATACATGGAAATATCTTCCGGCAACTTCAGAACCATCTTCAGACTGGTACAAAGCAGCATTCGATGATAAATCCTGGACCTATGGTTCGGGAGGTTTTGGCTATGCTGATAATGATGATGTAATCATACTCAGCAATGTGAATTCCGTTTATCTGAGGAAAACCTTTAACGTGAATTCCACAGATGTTATCAAGCAGCTGGTTCTTGATATTGATTACGATGATGCATTTGTCTGTTTTCTGAACGGGACTGAAGTGGCGCGTTCTTCCAATTTAACAGACCCGACGCCGGTGTACAATTCAAATCTTACGATAGACCATGAGGCTTTAATGTACCAGGGAGAGCTGCCGGAACGTCATTTTATTAATCCGGATTTGCTGAAAACAGGAACCAATATTCTAGCGGTACAGGTTATAAATGTAAGCCTTTCTTCAAGTGATATGAGTGCACGGGTATTTCTGACTGCAGGCCTTCAGGGAGTCATAGGTTTATACCAGTCTGTGCCAACCTGGTTTATTCCTCCTGAAGAAACACAGAAGAGTAATTTGCCTCTTATTTTAATTAATACTAATGGTCAGACCATTCATGATGAACCTAAAATAACGGTTGGTTTAAAGGTGCTCAATAATCCTGCAGGTACGAATTCAATTTCGGATACGGATTTTGAATACGACGGTTTGGCCGGAATTGAGATTCGGGGATCCTCGTCGCAGCAATTTGATAAAAAGAGCTATACGTTTGAAACACGGACGGATTCAGGAACCAATAACAATGTTAGTCTTCTGGGCTTACCGGAGGAAAATGACTGGGTACTGCATGGACCATATTCAGATAAATCACTGATGCGAAATGCCCTGGCTTACCATTTAGGGAATGCAACCGGTCCCTGGTCACCCCGAACCCGTTTTTGTGAGGTGTATATCAACAACGATTATCGCGGCGTATATCAGCTGACGGAAAAAATTAAAAAGGATGGTGAACGGGTGAACATTGCCACCCTCAATCCTGATGAGATTAGTGGCGATGACCTAACCGGAGGATATATTCTTAAAATTGACCGTCCGGATTTCGGTGCCTGGACATCTCCTTATAAAGACAGAGGAGGACATTTTGATATTCCAATCAGCTATGTTTATCCTGATTATGAAGACATGCCACAGGTTCAGCGTGATTATATTAGATCTTACGTGACCGGTTTTGAAGATGCCCTCCATGGTTCAGATTTTAAAGATCCGGAAAATGGTTACAGACCATTTGTCAATGTAACTTCCTTTATCGACTTTTATCTGGTTAATGAGCTAGGCCGAAATGTTGATGGATACCGTCTGAGCACATACTTTTATAAGGATAAAGACAGCAAGGGAGGACGGCTGACAATGGGCCCTTTATGGGACTTTAATCTGGCCTTTGGAAATGCGGATTATTATGCCGGAGGAAGTGTAAGCGGATGGGTTGTAGATGGTGTAAGTGAATGGGATGCCCTGGCAATTCCGTTCTGGTGGGACCGGTTGAGACAGGATCCCTGGTTTGAATCTCTATTGAAAAAACGCTGGATTGAGTTGAGATCTGATGCATTTAGCAACTCCGAAATCATGAATTATATTGATTCATGTGCGATGCTTTTACAGGATGCTCAGGAACGTAATTTTGATCGCTTTGATATATTGAGTAGTTACATCTGGCCCAATTATTATATCGGACATACCTATCAGAATGAAGTGGATTTCCTTAAAAACTGGACGACAGAACGATTGGTATGGATGGACAACCAGATTGATATGATTGCTACATCAAATTACGGGTTGACTTCAACGGGGTTGAGAATATTTCCGAATCCATTCAAAGATAATGTTACGTTTCAGTTTACGCTGCCTGAAAAAGCGGAAGTTGAATTAAGGATTCAAACCATAACAGGAATGGAAATTTATCACCGGATTGTTACCTGTAATTCCGGTACTCATCAGATTAACCTGAATGAAGATGTAACGGGTTCAGGTCCAAACCTGTTTATATATTCATTAAAAGTAAACGGTGAATCCATATCATCGGGTAAACTGCTGAAAAATTAGGAGGATTTTTCTATCTAAATATTATTCTATAAGCTGCATGGGACAGTGTTTGTACTATTCGAAGCATGTTGATATTTGTCGATGTATTTGAGTAGACATTTTTTAATTACCTTTATAACAGATTACTAATTACGATATAAATACCGTGAAAAAATTTTTAATTCTTTTTGTCATTCTTTTTATTACTTCCGTTAGTTGTAGTCCTTCAGGAAAAACAGTAAAGATACCTGAAAGTATCCAGGGGAATTATTTTGATATAAATGCTGATGATTTCTGGGTTTATTCCATTCAGGAGGATTTTGTTATTAGTGATTGTAAATTCTGGGAAATTAAAAAAGTAGTTGACAAAAAAAAGTTCATTAAGATTGTTCTGGTGAATAATAATACGCAAAAGAATTTGGTTGTTAGCAAAATTTCGGATAATGCATTTCAATTCAAAGATGATAATGCAAGCAGAATTTGTAAAACAAGTAATGACAGATCGGGAAGAATTGCCCGAAATCTGCCATTTACTCTACAACCTGGTTCGGTTACTATTTTAGGTTTTATAAAAAACTATGAGAAGTATAAAACGGAATATCCGGTAATTGAGTTTACTTATAATAATTATGTATTAACTAAGGAAAACTCAGAGTATGCTAAAATTGATAGTTTGGGTAGGTTTGCATTGAGAATGGAATTATTGTCAGCACAGGATATTATGTATAAGTTTAAGAATGAGCTTCATAATCTGTTTGTTTCACCGGGTGATAGCATCATGCTTTATTTTGATCCCGACGGTGAGGAAAACACGAATTATCAGGGAGACCATTCTGATGTATGTTATGACATGCAGGAAACCTATAATACAAGGTGTATATTAAACGATGCAAGGGAAGATAATCGTCAGTTTGGAAAACCTTTTAATGAATACAAACGGTACAGAGAAACAGTAAGAAATAACGAACTGGATTATCTACAGCAATATTCAGAAAAGCCATATTGTACCGAAATATTTAAAATCTGGTATGACAAGACTTCTTATCTGGGTTATATTGAGGGATTACTCAAATGTAATCTCAAATATCATAATCTGGGCGATAAGAATTCAGAAAAGAGAGCCTTCGATAACTTTGTGAGCAACTTTAAAGCGGAAGTGAACATGAATGATACATTGGCAGCACTATCAGGATTATATTTCTTTTATGCGCTATCCGTAAGTGAACTATTATATGATTTTAGAAATGCCTATAAAGAAGCACATCTGCAAAACAAAAAATATATTAGTGAAAATGAATCTCTTAACAATAATGAAAAGCTTAAACTACTGGATGAAACTGCATATAAAATTATGGCAAATAATGTATTGAGTATGTCACCTGGAAGATTTAGAGATATTGCATGTTCAAATTTGGTTGCCAAAGTTTTAGATAACCGTCAAACAGATAATGTTGAGTATGTTTATACTTTGGTTAAAGATAAGATTGATTATATTCCATATCTGGACATTCTTACCGGTCATATTAATGATTTTCAGGGAAAAGAGAAAGCATTTACTGCATTTCCTGTGAACCAGTGGCATTCCGGTGAAAGTGGGGAAGTTCTATTAAAATCAATCGTTAATAAGGATAAAGGGAAAAATATAATTCTTGACTTCTGGTTCACGGGTTGTGGCGCGTGCAGAATAGGTTTCAAAGCAATTAATGTCTTTAAAAAAGAAGTGGAATCGGAAGCTAATGTGGTATTTGTTTATTTATGTTTTAATTCAAGTGAAAAAGATTGGAAATTTGTATCCAACGAGTTTGATCTGCTTGATCGTAATTATTTGCTAAATTCTGATCAGACTGCGTTTTTTAAAAAGAACTTTTCCTTATCAGGCGCACCCCGGTATATTCTGATTAATTCCGACGGAAAGATAGTGGATGTTAACTTTAAATTTCCAAAAGAAAAAGCACAATTTGTTCATGACCTGAAGAGTAGCTTACAGCTTGATTAAATTTACAGAGAAACACATCTACTTATGATTTACAAAAAACATAGGCAGTACCCTTTAATTTTAAGATACTGCCTATGATATGAATATTGTAAAAGTGTTACTTCGTTTCTAGGGTTGTTACAGCTTTCTTCAACCCTTCAGTGCTTGCTTCTACAGTTATTTTTCCAGGCTCAAAACCGGATTGAACAATCAACATGGCTTTACCGTAAAACAAATCTACAGAGTTGGACTGAAAACGATTAAACGACTGTGGATTACCATTCCCAACACATGCAATCTTCCCATTACCTTTGATTAAAATGTTGATTTTGTTATCCGCCAGTGGACATACATTCCCGTCTTTATCAACGGCTTCAATCAGAATAAATGAGAGGTCTGAGTCATCAGCCTTAATCGTCTTTCTATCGGGTGATATCCTTAGTTTCACCGGATCTCCTGTTGTATTCAGTGTCTGTTCCCCTATCTTCTCTCCATGCATATAGGCTATAACTTTCAATTCGCCCGGTTCATATTTTACATCGTCCCACATCAGGCGAAAGCGATCAACAGAATTTCGCGAATCAGGTTTTTTACACTGTTTGCCCAGAGATTTTCCGTTTAAAAACAGTTCAGCACAATCACCATTAGTATAGACAAATACAGGAGTTTCTTCTCCTTCACGTCCTTCCCAGTTCCAGTGGGGTAATATATGAAGCATGTTCTCATCCGGTTTCCAGAAACTTTTATACAGATAATACCGGTCCTTGGGTATGCCACACAGATCCACAATACCAAAATAGGAACTTCTGGATGCTGCCTCATCAGTCATGCCATGTTCATGAGCCCAGCGGTTATCGTAAGGGGTGGGTTCACCAATATAATCGAAACCTGTCCAGACAAACTCACCGGCCACATAGGGTTCTTCCTGCTGCCATTTAAAGTCATCATCAGGAATTTCAGCCCAGTAAGGTGCATTCAGATCGTATGATGATACCTGGAGGGAGTTGGTAAAATCGGCAGGCTTAGCCGGTAACGGGAATTCGTAAAAGCCCCGGGTACTAACAGTTGAAGCTGACTCAGAAACAATGACGGCCTTTTCCGGTTCCAGCTGCCTGGCCAGCATATATCGGCGTTGATAATTCCATGAATGAACATCGTAAAAATCGAAATGACGGTTTGCAGCCTGACCTGTCATGTCGCACGCCATGGTAACAGGACGGGTGGGATCATATTTACGCACATAATTTACCATGGTATGCAGACGCCAAAGTCCATTATTACTGTTGGTTTGGACATCGTGCATTTCGTTGCCGACGCTCCATATAAAAATACAGGGATGATTGCGGTCTCGTTTTACGAAATTTCCAATATTGCGTTTCGCAAAAGCATCAAAATCTGTGGTATCAGTAATATCTGCTTTGCGGTCGTATTTATCGAATGCCTCATTATAGACCAGCAAGCCCATGCTGTCACAAAGTTCAAGCAGTTCGGGTGCCGGCACGTTATGGCTTGTTCTGATGGCATTGCATCCCATATCCTTCATGATTTCCAGTTGGCGTTCCATAGCCCGTTTATTGAAGGCCATACCCAATGGACCTAAATCACTGTGCAGGTTGACCCCTTTCAATTGAACGCGGCGATTATTCAGATAAAATCCGTGATCGGCTGTAAAACGCATTTCACGAACGCCAAACGATGAATGATAAGTATCAACCAGATTGTCTTCATGGTAAATCCTGGTTATAACCGTATATAAATACGGATGATCGATATCCCATCTGTCCGGATCACCCAGGGTGAGTGTAGTTTCAAGTCGTTCACTCTTTCCTGATTTTACCCTGCCTTTTACTGACCTTTCAGCAAGCAGTTCTTTTTTATGGTTGTAAATGCTTTGAATAACGACAACATCTGCATCTGCAGGTAATGAATTTGTAACCATTGTACCAATGCGTACATCTGCATAATTCGGTTGTACAACCGGGGTGGTTATTTGTGTTCCCCATATATCCACATGAATCGGATTTACCGTTATCAGTTTTATTTTTCTGAAGATTCCTCCACCCGGATACCAGCGGCTGTCATGATTTCTGGTATCTGCATGGATTGCCAGTACGTTTTCGGTATCAGCATTTATTAAATCTGTAATATTGAGGTAAAAGGAATTATATCCATAGTCCCATTTTCCGGCAAGTTTGCCATTGACATAAATTTCAGGAAATGCCATGATGCCATCGCAAAGCAGGATAACCTCTTTGTTTTTTATATCTCCTGTGATCTTCAGGGTTTTTCTGTACCATCCTTCAGCTTTCCAGGGAAGTTTTCCGGTGCTGCCGTCGCCATCTTTAATAAATGGTTCAGAAACAGCCCAGTCATGTGGCACAGAAACACTTTCCCACTGACTGTCATCAAAGTCTTTTTTGAAAGCCTCAACGGCTTCACCTTTATGGAATTTCCATCCGTTTTGCAATACTGTCTCACTGCGTTGCTGAGATTTAACTGTGGAAAAGATGCCGGTGAATATGAGGATTACCGCTAATAAGTTAAGTTTCATAAAATATAAAGGTTAATTAGTTTGTTGTTTAATCCATTTTGTCATTATTTCGAGTGCTTCCGGTGCAAATGTCTCTTCGATATTTCCATAATCTGCAGGGTTTCCTGTTTTTGAATGTTGAAACAAATGGTTCAAACCCGGAAGTTTTTTAACTGTTACATCTGTGTTTCCACCATTTTCTAAAGCGGTTTTAATCGCCTTCAGGTTGTCATCAGGAGGAACCTGCAAATCATTTTCACCATTTAATGCAAGAACAGGACATTTAACCTTTTCCAGTGCGGGTACAGGATCATACTTAATAAAATTCAACATCCATGGCGTGGTTACTGCATCAACCTGCATTGTGATAAACTTATTTCTGTTCATCCCTTTAGGTAACATATCTTCTGGATTGCTGTCAACTGCTTCTGTAAGGAGTTTACTTATTTCTTTTTTCAAACCAACAGTATCCCTGGAATGAAGAATAAGATCGTAAATCTTTTTGTTGTTTTTCTGTTGTATTGCAATGATACTGTCGCTAATGCCCGAGGCTTTTAAGATTAGATTCTGCTGTTCCAGGAGTATTTTATCTCCCCGTAAACCGGGACCGGCCAGCAGGACAATAAAATCCACATCTTTTCTTTCTGAAGCTACAATCGGGGCTATCAGTCCACCTTCACTGTGTCCGACCAGTCCGATTTTATCCGGTGCTATGTTGTCCTGTGTTTTGAGAAAATCAAGGGCACTTTCCACATCTTTAACAAAATCGTTGCTTGTAGCAGCTTGAAAATCACCTGTTGATTTGCCTACACCGCGATCGTCGTAACGCAATACCGCAATGCCGTGCCTCGTAAGATAATCCGCTATAACCAGAAATGGCTTGTGTCCGAATACCTCTTCATTTCTATCCTGTGGTCCGCTTCCTGTTATCATGATAACAGCAGGATATTTCCCTTCTGCAGAGGGTAGTGTTAATGTTCCGCCCAGGGTTATGTGATCCTTTTTATTTTCAAAAGTCACCTCTTTTTCGCTGTATGGGTAGGGTGAAACAGGTTCCTGAGGTCTGACAACAGGTTCTTTTTTAACTTCTTCCTGTTTTAATACAAGCGGAACAGATTGTCCCATCTGGGTAAATGTGCCGACAATAGAATCCGTCATAAAAGTCCCGGTGTATTTAAGGCCAATCCTGTCCATTGTAATCGTCAAATCAGAATTGCTATATTCAATACCGGAAACCGGAAGTCCATACGCACCCTGGTCCGGACTATCCATTGTGGCCACAAGACCCGAATCGGATGAACTGATATTAAAGGCAAGTCTGAGCTGAATGCCCTGAACTTTGAGTAAACCATTCCATTTGCCTGTTATATCCTGCGAAAACAAGGATGTTGACAGCAACATGATACAAAAAGTAACTACATATTTTTTCATGGTATTTATTTTAAAGACTCCTCCGATGACTTTAAGTCATCGGAGGAGTATCAGCTGTAAAGTTACCTTATATTTCAAATTTTAACAATAGTCAGTTGCTGAGTCGATATCCTGATTTTGACTGAAACCCTTGGTTATGCCTTAAATTCGAGGGATAAAGTTTCATTGTTTGGATAAAAATGGTTATAATTGCAGCCGAAAATACTTTCTGTATATATAAGACATGATGCACGCTATGTTAAACACAACAACAATGACAACAACCCCCTGGGGGGGTAGATAATATAATTGTGTGTATACAACGTGTTCTTTAATGGTCTTATTAATTTCCAATCTTCAAAAAAATTATGCGAGTATTAAAATTTGGCGGTACTTCTGTAGGATCTGCTGAAAATATATTACGGGTCAAAAAGATAGTTGAAGCCCGTTCTGAAAAAACAGTAGTTGTGGTCTCTGCGATTGGCGGAGTGACGGACCTTCTTCTTGAAACGGCAACTTATGCACAAAAGGGTGATGATAAATACCTTGAATATTTCGATAAACTCAGAATCAGGCATCAGATTATAATTGATGAACTGTTGTCAAACGGACTTCATCAGGATGTAAAGAGTCAGATCGATAAATTACTGGATGAACTTAAAAATATTTATACTGGTGTTTACCTGATCCAGGAACTGTCAGAACGTACTTCAGATATCATTGTATCTTACGGTGAAAGAATGTCATCCATAATTCTGGCCAGTGTGTTGGGAGGAGTGCCCAATAAAGATGCCCGGAAATTTATTAAAACACGTCCGTCGTTTGGAAAGAATGTTGTGGATTTTGAAGTAACGGATGAACTGATCAGTGCCGCATTTACTGCAATGCCTCAGCTATCGGTTGTGCCGGGATTTATTGCCAGCAACACTAAGGGTGAGATTACAACATTGGGACGTGGAGGTTCAGATTATACGGCTGCTATTATTGCTGCTGCACTTGAGGCTGATATGCTTGAAATCTGGACCGACGTAGATGGCTTTATGACTGCGGATCCGCGTGTAATAAAAAATGCCTATCCCATAGAAAAACTAAGTTATTCAGAGGCTATGGAATTGTCCCATTTCGGGGCTAAGGTGATCTATCCGCCAACAATTTATCCTGTGTTGCTTAAAGAGATTCCGGTGTTTATTAAAAATACAATGAATCCTGATGCGCCTGGAACCCTAATAAGCAAGGAACGGGATTCCGGTAAAGCCATTAAAGGGATTTCATCTATAAATGACACCTGTCTGATAACCATTCAGGGCATTGGGATGGTTGGCGTGATCGGAATAAACCATCGATTATTTGAAGCCCTGGCTAAAGCAAATATCAGCGTATTTCTGGTATCACAGGCCTCATCAGAAAACTCAACATCGTTTGCCATAAAAAATGCTGATGCGGAGAAAGCGGAACGTGCTATCCGGATGGAGTTTGCCAAGGAGTTTGAGTTCGGAGATATTAATCATATCATCATTGAAAAGGATCTGGCAACCATAGCTATCGTTGGTGAGAATATGAAACATACCCCCGGTATAGCCGGAAAACTGTTTCAGACCCTTGGAAAAAACGGTATAAATGTTATTGCCTGTGCACAGGGGGCATCTGAGCTGAATATCTCTTTTGTGATCAAACTGGAAAGCCTGCGTAAAGCACTTAATGTTATTCACGAATCGTTTTTCCTTTCAGAATATATCGAGTTGAACCTGTTTATGGTTGGAGTAGGAACCGTTGGAAGTGATTTACTGCAACAACTGGCCAAACAACAAAAGAAACTGATGGAGGAACATCAGCTCAGGATCAGACTCGTAGGAATATCAAATTCAAAACGTTATGTACTCGATCGTGATGGTATTGACATATCAGACTATAAACAGCTTTTGCACGAATCGCCCAGGATAAGCAACCTGGAAGAGTATCAGAAGTCCATCATAGAACTGAATATGTTCAATTCCGTGTTTGTGGATTGCACAGCCAGTGAATCGGTTTCACGACTATACAACGACCTGTTGAAACACAACGTTCATGTGGTTACTGCAAACAAGGTAGCAGCATCTTCATCATACGACAATTACAGGGAACTGAAGTTTATTGCACAGAAACGTGGTGTTAAGTTTTTATTCGAAACCAATGTAGGGGCAGGCCTTCCCATTATCAATACTATGAATGCATTGATGAAAAGCGGGGACAAAATTGTGAAACTGGAAGCAGTCCTTTCCGGCACGTTAAACTTTATCTTCAATACCCTCAGCGCAGATGTACCGCTTAGCAAGGCCATTATGTTGGCCAAACAGGCAGGGTATTCAGAACCTGATCCGAGAATTGACCTCAGTGGTGTTGATGTAATCAGAAAACTGGTTATTCTGTCCCGTGAAGCAGGTTATAAAGTAGAACAGAATGATGTAAGGATGAAACCTTTTATTCCTCAGGATTGTTTTGAAGGAAAACCGGAAGAATTCTGGGAAAAAGTGAGCCGGCTGGATGCAGATTTTGAAGAAAAAAGAAAAGTGCTGGATAGTGAAAATAAAAAATGGCGCTATGTGGCAACAATGGAAAACGGTTCATGCAGTGTTGAGTTAAAGGAAGTGGGAGCCAAGCATCCGTTTTATGATCTGGAAGGAAGTAATAATATTATACTCATTACAACAGAAAGGTACAATGAATATCCTATGATGATTAAAGGGTATGGTGCCGGAGCCAGTGTGACAGCTGCAGGCGTATTTGCAGATATTATCAGTATTGCAAATCCATAGAAGGAATAAGTTTTTTAGTCGTAAGTTAAATAGTAGTAAGTAGTAAGTGAAAAGTAGTAAGTGAAAAGTAGAAAGCAAAAGAGTTATGAGTCAGTCACAAGTCACACGGTAACCCGTAACTTATGACCTGTCTTGATACCAGATGCTTGATACATGATACCGATAAAATAAATGAAATATATAGTCATATTAGGAGATGGCATGGCGGACCATCGCGAACCGGAACTTGACAATAAAACGCCGTTAATGGTCGCAGATACACCATGGATTGATTTAGTTGCAAAAGCAGGCCAAAGTGGTATGCTGCATACCGTACCGGATAATTTTCATCCGGGAAGTGAAATTGCAAATCTTTCGGTGATGGGGTATAATGTAGCCGAGGTTTTTGAAGGAAGGGGATCACTCGAAGCTGCCAGCATGGGGGTCGAACTTAAAGAAGGTGATCTGGCTCTGCGATGTAACCTGATTTGCGTGGATGGAGACATCTTAAAAAACCATTCTGCCGGACATATCAGTGATAAAGAAGCAGCAGAACTTGTTAGTTATCTGAATGAAAACCTTTGTCCTGAAGGTGTTACCATTTATCCGGGGGTTAGTTATCGTCACCTCATGGTGATTAAAAACGGTAGCAAGGAGGTAAGTTGTACACCTCCTCACGATGTGCCGGGAACTCCTTTTGAAAAAGTACTGCCAAATGCTAAAAGCGATGAGGGGAAAGACACTGCAGATTTAATCCGTTCCCTGATTGTGAAATCGCAGAAACTACTGGAGAACCATCCGGTAAATATTTCCAGAAAAGATGCCGGAAAAGATCCTGCTAATTCCATTTGGCCATGGTCGCCCGGTTTCAGACCAGCAATGAAGACCATGAAGGAGTTGTACGGTGTAAAGAGTTCCGCTGTTATCTCTGCGGTTGATCTTATCCGCGGTATAGGTGTATATGCAGGTATGGAAGTAATTATGGTGGAAGGTGCCACAGGGTTGTATGATACCAATTATGAGGGTAAAGCACAGGCTGCATTGGATGCATTAAAGCGCCATGATTTTGTATATCTGCATATTGAAGCCAGCGATGAAGCAGGGCATGAGGGCGACTATAAGCTAAAAACAAGGACCATTGAATATCTTGATTCCCGGGTTGTAAAAACCATTTGGGAAGAAACTCAGAAATGGGATGAGGATGTAGCTATTGCCATTCTTCCCGATCATCCTACGCCGTGGAAAATCAAAACGCATACCCGCGAAGCAATACCTTTTATTATTTATAAACCGGGCTCAAAACCTGATGAGGTAGATAGATACGATGAGGATGCCTGTAAAACAGGTTCAATCGGTGAAATTTCAGGTAATGAATTCATGAAACGCTTTTTAAAATAAGAATGAAGTATTACAGCACGAACCATATTGCTCCCGAAGCAACCTTGCAAACAGCCGTAACCAAAGGCCTGGCACCGGATAAAGGTCTGTATATGCCGGAACGGATCAATGCGTTTGATCCAGCTTTTTTTGATGAAATGACAGGTTTATCCCTTCAGGAGGTTTCATACCGGGTAGCGGATAAATTTTTCGGTGAGGACATTGACAGGGATACCCTTAAAGCACTGGTTTATGATACCATGGCTTTTGATATACCACTGGTAAAAGTGACTGATACTATATGGTCGCTTGAGCTTTTTCATGGACCAACACTGGCATTTAAAGACGTAGGAGCACGTTTTATGGCCCGTTTACTTTCGCATTTTATCAGGAAAGAAGGTGAAGGCGAGGTCAATGTTTTAGTGGCTACCTCCGGTGATACAGGAAGTGCGGTGGCTAATGGTTTTCTTGATGTTGAAGGAATCAATGTTTTTGTACTCTATCCCAAAGGTCTGGTGAGTGAAATCCAGGAAAAACAGTTTACTACACTTGGCAAAAATATAACAGCCATAGAAATTGATGGTACCTTCGATGATTGTCAGCGCCTGGTGAAGCAAGCATTTTTAGACGAAGATATTACAGTTAAACTCACGTTGACATCTGCTAACTCAATTAATGTAGCGCGTTTTCTTCCCCAGTCGTTTTACTATTTCTGGGGTGTTGCCCAACTGAAAAACAGGGGTGTTACCGATCGTATTGTATGCAGTGTTCCAAGTGGAAACTTTGGAAACATAACAGCAGGTCTTTTTGGTCAGAAAATGGGATTGCCTGTTTCAAGGTTTATTGCAGCAAATAACAGGAACGACATTTTCTACAATTACCTGAAATCGGGAAGTTATGAACCCAAACCCTCTGTGGCAACCATTGCCAATGCCATGGATGTAGGTGATCCAAGTAATTTCGCCCGCGTCCTTGATCTTTACAGCTCATCTTACGGCAGCATCAAAGAGAATATTACAGCATATACCTATACCGACAGTCAGATAAGTGAGACCTTAAGAACGGTATGGCAGGAAAATAAGTATTTGCTTGATCCACATGGAGCTACAGGTTACAGAGCATTGCAGGAAGGATTAAAAGACGGGGAGACAGGCTTCTTTATTGAGACGGCTCATCCGGCCAAGTTCCTTCAAACCGTTGAAGGCATCATAACGGAAAAGTTTGAGATTCCCGATAAATTGCAGGAATTTATGAAGGGGGAAAAAAAGGTTGTAGCTTTATCATCAGAATTTGGTGATTTTAAATCCTTTTTATTAGACTGATAAAAAACAAATAATTGATTCCCAAAGCAATATTTTTTGTTTTTTGTTAGTTTTGTAAATAGAACTCAGTCACTCAACTAAACAAGTATACCATGAAATATCTTAAATTATTCGCCGGCGTATTTTCATTATTAGTCTTAGTTTCCTGTGGAAATTCAACTGTAACGACGCTTCCAACACCCAGCGGACGTCCGGGAGATTTACTTATTATTATTGATCAGGATGTGTGGAAATCCCCGGGTGGTGATACGCTTAAAAACTTATTTCAACAGGATATTGTAGGACTTCCCTGGGAAGAGACGATGTTTGATATTTCTCATACAGATCATGAAAACTTTATACGTATACTTCATACGGCAAGGAGTATTATTGATGTGGATGTGAGTAAAACTTACTCTCAGCCAAAGGTGGTTTATCAAACCGATCTTTATTCCAGAACTCAGCGCTTTATTAAAATTCAGCTTCCTTCTGTAAAAGATTTAAAACCTGTGGTAGAGAAAGAAGGAATGAAGATGTTATCATTTATTTATCAGGGAGAACGGGAACGGTTTCTTGCAAATTACCGCAAGTTTAATAACCCCGATCTGATGAAAATGGTAAAGGACAGTATTGGTGTCGATATGATTATTCCGAGTGATTTTACCCGCTACAGTTTTCATGATAATTTTGTGTGGATGCTTGCCAAGAGCAACGATTATATGAAGTATCTGGCCATATATACCTATGATTATAAATCACAGAGCCAGCTGACCAAGAAAAATCTTGTAGCAATGCGTGACTCAGTAATGCGGGTCAATATTCCGGGTTCACGTCCGGGATCATACATGTCAACCGGTATGTTTTATCCACCTGTGCTGACCCAGTTTATGGATCATGGAAAATATGTGGCAGAACTCAGAGGTATCTGGGAAACTGAAGGCGATATGATGGGAGGCCCTTTTGTGAGCCAGACCCGGATAGATGAAGCCTCAAACAGGGTGGTTACGGTGGAGGTTTTCCTGTATGCACCACACAAGAATAAAAGAAACACAATGCGCGAACTGGAATCGCTGCTATATACAGTAAAACTCTCTGATGAAGAGAAACCTCAGGGAACTCAAAACAAGGAAGATGAAGAATGATAAGATCGTTGTAGGCATAACGCATGGTGACATAAACGGAATCGGTTATGAAGTCATCATAAAACTTTTAAGTGATAACAGGCTCTTTGAGTTGTGTACGCCTGTTATCTATGGCTCACCTAAAGTTATGGCTTACCATAAAAAAGCTACGGATTCTGAAAATATAAACTTTAATAACATCAACCATGCCCGCGAAGCCAGGGATAACCGTGCTAACATTGTAAACTGTGTCAGTGACGATGTAAAGGTAGAACTTGGTCAGCTGACAACTGAAGCCGGCAAAGCATCCTACGATGCACTGAATTCAGCTGTTAAAGATTTAAAGGGGGGTGAGATTGATGTACTGGTTACGGCACCTATTAATAAAGAAAGCATTACTCAGGCAGGTTTCGAGTTTCCCGGACATACGGAGTATCTGGAGAGTAATTTTAACGGGGAGGCTTTGATGCTCATGGTGAGTGATAACCTTAAAGTGGCCGTTGTAACAGGACATATTCCGTTAGGAGAGGTTAAAAACAGCATTACAGCTGAACTGATTGAGAAAAAACTACGTATACTGAACAGATCACTTATTACGGATTTTAATATCCGCAAACCAAGAATAGCTGTCATGGGACTTAATCCGCATGCAGGCGATAATGGTGTGATTGGCGATGAAGAAAAAGAGATGATTGAGCCACTGCTGAATAAGATGAGAGATAGTGGTATGCTGGTATTTGGTCCGTTCCCGGCCGATGGTTTTTTTGGAGCGAAGCGTGAATACAAGTATGATGCTGTTTTAGCCATGTATCACGATCAGGGGCTTATTCCCTTTAAGGTACTTAGTATGGAACATGGAGTGAATTATACAGCCGGACTGGACATTATCAGAACAAGTCCGGCACATGGTACTGCATTTGATCTGGCAGGTAAAGGTGAAGCAAGTGAGGAAAGTCTTCGTGAAGCAGTCTACCTGGCTCTGGATACATTCAGGAACCGGCAGAGTTATGATCAGGCGAATAAAAACCCGTTGAAGAAGCAGGTACTTCCGGGACAGTTTTCCGGTCCCGACTTATCGGTTGATCAGCTGGATGATGTTGAAAAAGAAGTTGACGATTAAACGTAATTACAGAATACCATAAAAGGGGACCGTTAAGTCCCCTTTTTCGTTTGAATATGGCATAAAAAAAGCGCTCTGAAGAGCGCTTTTTTTATTGAAAATATCCTCGTATAATACCGCGTTTTGCGTTTCGGATGAAAAGAATGATTTCATCCCTTTCTTTTGTTGCAGGTAGTTCTGCTTCAATCAAATCACAGGCATCGGTATTGTTTAATCCCTTTTGATAAATATAGCGATAGATTTCCTGTATATCCCTGATCTGGTCATTATCATATCCGCGACGACGAAGTCCTATTGAATTTACTCCGGCATAGGAGAGCGGTTCACGCGCTGCCTTAATAAATGGTGGTACATCTTTACGTACCAGTGATCCACCCGATATCATAACATGTGAACCAATATGACAAAACTGATGAACAGCTACAAGTCCACTCATGATGGCCCAGTCGTCTACAATAACTTCTCCGGCCAGCTGAGTGGCATTTCCCAGGATAACATTATCACCTACATAACAATCATGTGCAACATGAACATATGCCATGATGAGGCAGTTACTTCCTACTACTGTTTTACCTCTGGCGACCGTACCTCGGTTTACAGTAACACACTCGCGGATGGTGGTGTTATCTCCAATTTCAGCAGTCGTTTCTTCACCCCGGAATTTTAAATCCTGGGGAATAGCAGAGATAACAGCTCCCGGAAATATATTACAGTTTTTCCCAATTCTTGCGCCTTCAAGAATAGTTGCTCCGGAACCGATACGTGTTCCTTCTTTTATAACTACGTTTTTATCAATAGAAACGAAAGGTTCTATAACCACGTTCGGAGCAATTTTTGCTTCCGGGTGTACATACGCTAATGGTTGCTTCATTTGTTTCTTCGTGTTAGGTTTTATTTGTTTTTAATAATTTGTGCCATAAATTCCGCTTCGGCCACTACTTTGTCACCAACAAAAGCAAGTCCTCTGGCACTGGCAATACCTCTACGTATCGGAGATGTGAGTTCTAATTTAAAAATAACAGTATCTCCGGGTACTACTTTTCTTCTGAATTTTACGTTATCTATTTTTAGGAAATA
The DNA here is from genome assembly GCF_042219855.1 of Quyinboa sediminis. Taxonomy (NCBI): domain Bacteria; kingdom Pseudomonadati; phylum Bacteroidota; class Bacteroidia; order Bacteroidales; family Quyinboaceae; genus Quyinboa; species Quyinboa sediminis. The sequence goes on from NZ_JBHJHP010000003.1 coordinate 426,534, forward strand.
TGTTGAATATCTATCCGGTTCATCAACCTCGCTTAATACAAGTATTCCCATGGTCTGAGCCATAGCTTCTACCAGCAATACGCCAGGCATTACAGGTTCTTCGGGAAAGTGGCCACGGAAAAAATCCTCGTTCATTGAAACGTTCTTAAGCCCGATAATGGTTTCTGAATCTTCGATTCTGAGAATTTTGTCAATCATTAAAAAGGGTGGCCGGTGCGGCAACAATGTTTTGATCTGATTAACATCCATAAAAGGTTCAACTGTAGGATCATAGGAAGGGACCTGTTCCGGGTTTCGCTTTATTGCTTTCCGGATCAACTTGGCTGTCTCTGTATTAACATGGTGACCGGGTTTGGTAGCTATAACTTTACCTTCTATTCTGCAGCCAATGAGAGACAGATCGCCGATAACATCAAGAATTTTGTGCCGTGCGGGTTCATTGGTATAAGTCAGCTCAGTGTTACTGAGATAGCCATTGGATTCTACATTCACATGTTCATGGTTGAACAAATCAGCCAACCGATCCAGTTCTTCCTGACTCACTTCCTTATCAACAATTACAAGGGCATTGTCGAGGTTTCCACCTCTTACCTGGTTGTTTTTTAACAGCGGTTCAAGTTCATGAAGAAACACAAATGTTTTACATGCAGCAACCTCGGCTTCGTAGTTGTCGAGAGAATCCATGTTTGCATATTGGTTTGAAAGCAGATTTGAGCCCTCAAATGAAAGCAGGGTGCTTACACTGAATTTATCATCCGGCAAAATAACGATGCTGCTTCCTGAATTTTCATCCGTATATTCAATTTTTGATGTTGGTTTAAAGACAAATGCTTTCTTATCCTGCTCTTCAATACCAACGGCTTTTATTTTATCAATAAAAGGCCTGGCACTACCTTCCATAATGGGCATCTCAGGTCCGTTTATCTCAATGAGGCAGTTGTCAATACCTGATGCATATAAGGCAGATAAAGCATGTTCAATGGTTGAAACGGTTGCTTCACCTTTCCCGATAACTGTGCTTCTGGTTGTGTTGACCACATTCTCAGCTACGGCATCAAAAACCGGTGCATTCTCAAGGTCAATACGCTTAATCTGGTATCCTGAGTCAACTGGTGCTGGTTTGAAAGTCGCTTTTACTTTAGCTCCGGTATGAAGCCCCTGACCCTCTAATGCAAACTCGGCAGCCAGTGTTTTCTGAAAAATACTCATATTTTTTATTATTTATCTTTTTCTGTATTATCTTTTATTGCCTGCAAGTCGCGGTTCATCTGATACACCAGTCGCTGAATATCCGGTAGATTTTTAAATACAGCATAGGCCTTTCTGTAGTCCAGTATATCAATAGCTGGTGAACCGAGTAATATCCGTCCTTCACCTTTAACGGTGTTGGCAACACCGGCTTGTGCAGCCAGTTTTGTATTATCGGGTATGTTGATGTGTCCTGCAAATCCAACCTGTCCGCCAACCATGCAGTTTTTACCAATTTTGGTTGATCCGGCTATACCCGACTGTGCAGCGATAACTGTATTCTCACCGATTTCCACATTATGCGCGACCTGTATCAGGTTGTCCAGTTTCACACCCTTACGGATAATGGTTGATCCCATTGTTGCCCGGTCAATAGTTGTATTGGCTCCTATTTCAACATAATCTTCGATAATTACATTCCCAATCTGCGGTATTTTAGCATAATCACCGGATTGTGGTGCAAAGCCGAATCCATCGGATCCTATAACACTACCGGCATGCAAAACACAGTTACTACCTATTCTACACCCGTCGTAAACTTTTACACCGGCATAAAGGACGGTATCTTCACCTATAGTAACATTATCGCCGATGGAGCAGTTGGCATTGATTTCGACACCGCTGTGTATTTTAACATTTTTGCCTATAGAAACAAAGGCATCAATGAAAACTGTTTCTGGTATCTGGGCTGTTTTATCTATAGCCGTATTGGTATGAATACCAATCTTAACCGGTTTTGAATTTTCATAAAGTGTTAATAATCGTGCTATGGACTGGTAAGGATCCGAAACACGTATTAAGGTGGCTCCGGTCTCCTGTTTCAGTTCGAGATCACGTTTTACCAATACAATAGACGCATTGGTGCTGTATAAATAAGGTTCGTATTTTGGATTCGCTAAAAAACTTAAAGTGCCTGGTTTTCCTTCCTCAATTTTGGAAAAATCAGAAACAGTAATATTTTGATTTCCATCTACTTCTCCCTCAAGATATTCGGCTATTTGTTTAGCTGAAAACTCCATAAAAAAAAATTTGTGGCAAAATTAAAGATTTCTCTCTAAAAACCCTGTTTTGTTCAAATTTTGTTGTCAATTTCTTATGTAACAGAAGAAAAACTTTTCTTCACTTGTTATATGTTGCGATATTCTGATAATTTCAGACGCCTCATCAACGCTGACAACCTCACCGTTTTTGTAGAGAATTTTTATCTTCTCAACATCGGGTGTGTAGAGCTCTGAAGAGGTGGTTCCCTGGAAAACAAAGTAATCCAGCTGTTCCGATTTCAGCCCGTGCCTTTGTGAGATTTCCTGTTTCTTTTTAAGCATATAGGACGCATCAAAAGGAGAGGTGCTGATTTCTGTTTTATATAATTTTCTGTTGATCAGACCATCCGATAGAATGGAAAGTATCATATCTTCATTGTCTATCCAGTATTTCAGGCAGGTCAGGATATCTGTGTCGTCCAGCCGGATAAAATTCTGCAGAGCCTGATTGTTTGTTTTTAGCTCCTGTACAGTTAAACTGTGGTTGAAGAAATATTCCAGCGCCGGTGTGAGATAAAGTGTTTTTCCCTGTTGGTGGAGTTCGCGGGCTCTTCTCAGCACATTTATCAGCATCTTTTCTGACGCAAGGGCTGTCTTGTGCAAATATACCTGCCAGTACATCAGCCTGCGGGCCAAAAGAAATTTTTCTATGGAATAAATGCCCTTGGCTTCAAGCACAAGCTGATCGTCTACAACATTAAGCATTTTAATTATACGGGCTGATCCGATGGTTCCCTCGGTTACACCAGTATAAAAGCTGTCTCTTCGCAGGTAGTCCATCCGGTCCATGTCGAGCTGACCCGATACAAGCTGATGAAGGAATTTTTTAGGGTAAATGCCCTTGAATATCTGAATGGCCAGATCCAGACTGTGGTCAAACTCCGTGTTGAGCATTTCCATCAGTACGAGCGAAATGGCTTCATGATTGATATGGACGATGGTGTCTTCCAAGACATGGGAAAAAGGACCATGTCCGATGTCGTGCAGTAAAATGGCAACCAGAACAGCTTCTTCTTCCGCTTTTGAAATGTGCTGATCCTTCGAACGAAGAACGTACACCGCTTCCTGTGTAAGATGCATGGCACCCAGGGCATGTTGAAAACGCGTGTGCTGCGCTCCCGGATATACATTGGAACTGAGCCCAAGCTGCCTGATGCGTTTTAATCTTTGGAAAACCGGATGTTCAATCAGCCGGAATATGAGGTTATGGTTGATTTGAATAAATCCAAAAACGGGATCGTTAATGATTTTATGGCTATTTACTGGCCTGTCTGTCATTCAGTAATTTTAATCGTAAACATTCCCGATTTTAATCAGTTTAGGAATGTTGATTAACTTAATCCGTCTTCCCTGGAGTTCAATAAGGTTATCTGCTTTAAATTCAGACAATAATCTTATAACTGATTCTGTGGCGGTACCAACCATATTGGCCAGTTCCTCACGGGTTAAAGATATATTAAGGTAGTTATCCTTGTCAAGGTCAAATGAATCCATCAGCAACAAAAGTACTTCAGCCAGACGTTCACGTACAGTTTTTTGTGCTATATCGGTTATGTATTTATTGGATTCTCCCAGTTCCTTGCATGCCATGCGCATCAGGGCCATGGAGAATTCAGAATTTTGTTTAAGCATGTCAAGCAGATGGACCCCCTGTATATAAAGCAGCTGTGCGTTATCGATAACCTTTGCAGTTGTACAGGCCAGTTCTGAATTAATCACCGAGCGAAAACCAATAAGGTCACCTTCCTTGGCAAACCGGATGATCTGTTCTTTACCATCTATACCTGTTTTGAATATCTTAACTATGCCTTTTTCAACGAAATAACATCCGTTAATGCGATGATCTTCTTCATAAAGAAGTTTCCCCCTGGGAAAAACATGGGTTTCAATGTCGATGTTCAGCGAGGCAATCTCGTCGTCCTTCAGGGAATCAAAAATTGTATATTTTCTAAGATTGATATTTTTATCGATATCTTCACCTTGCACTTTACGCATAGTCCAAAATTATTACAGTTTAAGCCATATCCGCAATATAGTAAAATCTATTAATATGTAGATTCAAATTGCTTAAGAAATCTTATATCATTTTCAAAGTAAAGCCTTAAGTCCCGGATACCGTATTTTAGCATGGCGATACGTTCAATTCCCATGCCCAATGCAAAGCCGGAATATTCCTTTGAATTAATGCCTGCACTCTCCAGGACATTCGGATCAACCATGCCACAGCCAAGTATTTCCAGCCAACCTGTATATTTACAGACATTACAGCCTTTACCGTGACATAGTGAACATGAAACATCCATTTCTGCAGAAGGTTCAGTAAAAGGGAAAAAAGAGGGACGCAGACGAATTTCAGTTTCCGGTCCAAACAGCTCTTTGGCGAAATAGAGCAGGGTTTGTTTCAGATCGGCAAACGAAACTTCCTTATCGATATACAATGCTTCAATCTGATGAAATATACAGTGTGCACGGGCAGAAATTGCTTCATTTCTGAATACACGACCCGGTGCCAGAATTCTTATCGGTGGCTTGCTGTTTTCGGTTACCCTGACCTGGATGGATGAGGTATGTGTACGTAACAATACATCCGGATCTTTTTTAATGAAAAAAGTGTCCTGCATGTCCCTGGCCGGATGTTCAGGAGGAAAATTTAGCGCTGAAAAAACATGCCAGTCGTCCTCTATTTCAGGTCCTTCAGCAATGGTAAATCCCAATCTTTTAAAGATTTCGATAATCTCATTTTTAACAACAGACAGGGGATGTCTTGCTCCACCTGCAATAGGCGAACCCGGCATGGTCAGGTCCATATCGTTCCCGCTTTCTGACGCGGATTCCAGGGCTTCCTTAAGTTGATTGATTTTTTCCTGTGCTTTGTTTTTCAGCTCATTGAGCAAAAGACCGATCTCCCTCTTCTGTTCGTTTGGTACTGTCTTGAAATCGTTAAAAAGCTGTGAAACAAGACCTTTTTTACTGATATACTTAATGCGCAGATTCTCGACCTCATCAAGGGTTGTTGCCTGCAGATTTTTTATCTCATCACCTAACTGTTTAATCCTTTCAATCATGCTCAAAAATTTATTCCTGTTGCACACTAATAAGGGCTGTTTTAAGACCGGTTCATGTTGTTTGTTCAAAAATAATATTGATACCCGTTTCTCTTATTGGATACCATAAAAAAATAATGCCCACAAAGGTAATAAATTGTTCTTTTTTACACGTTTTTAATCTGTTTTTTATACGGTATTCAAAAGTCCGGTTCATACCTTAAAAAATGTAAAAGTAAAGGGGCGGGATTAAAGACATTTTTCCATAATTTGCTATATTTGTGAGCCCTTTTTAGAATTAAATTTTAAAAATAAAATATATGTTAAACATTGATTCTTACAATTTTGCAGGAAAAAAGGCCATCGTTCGGGTGGACTTTAACGTGCCTCTTGACAAAGAAACATTAGAAGTTACTGATGATACCCGTATTGTTGGTGCACTTCCTACGATTAAGAAAATACTATCAGATGGCGGTTGTGCGGTGTTAATGTCGCATCTTGGACGTCCAACTGATGGTCCGGAAGATAAGTTTTCATTGCGTCATGTTGTTCCTGCGCTGTCAAAGCTGCTGGGTCAGGAAGTGAAATTTATTGACGACTGCATCGGAGATAAAGTTCTTGCTGCCAAAGCAGCGCTTAAGCCGGGAGAGGTTCTGGTACTTGAAAACCTGCGTTTTTATAAAGCTGAACACAAAGATAAGGAGGCAATGCCTGAGTTTGCCAAGAAACTGGCAGAAGGATGCGATGTTTACGTAAATGATGCATTCGGAACTGCTCACCGTGCCCACGCATCTACAGCTATTATTGCGAAATTCATGGATGATAAAATGGCTGGCTATTTGCTTGAAAAGGAAATTAAATTTCTGGGTGAAACAGTGGCAAAACCTGAAAGACCATTTGTTGCCATTGTAGGTGGAGCTAAGGTTTCAGGTAAACTGGAAGTATTACAGTCATTCATCGAGAAGGTTGACACAATCCTGATTGGTGGAGGTATGGCTTATACGTTTTATAAAGCACAGGGACATGCCATCGGTAACTCTCTCGTAGAAGAGGATCTGGTCGGTACAGCAAAGGAAATCCTGGAAAAAGCTGATGCTAAAGGTGTTAAGTTTCTTTTGCCAGTTGATAACCTGGCAGCAGATAAATTCGATAATGCAGCCGATATTGAAGTGGTGGGTGTTGAAATTCCTGAGGGCCGCATGGCTTTGGATGTAGGTCCGGAAACTGTAAAACTGTACGCCGAAGAAATTGCAAAAGCTAAAACAGTGGTTTGGAACGGACCTATGGGATGTTTTGAAATGCCTAATTTCGCTAAAGGAACCTTTGGCGTTTGTGAGTCTGTTGCTGCTTCTTCTGCTGTGTCAATTATTGGTGGTGGCGACTCAGTAGCTGCTGTAAACCAGAGTGGTTTAGCAGATAAAATGAGCCACATCTCAACCGGTGGTGGTGCATCGCTGGAGTTCCTCGAAGGTAAAGTGTTACCGGGAATCAAAGCTGTAACGGAATAACAGAACGATTTTAAAATAGCTTAAGCCGGGTCTCTTGATCCGGCTTTTTTATTTTGCTTCCGGCGTTGAAGATGCTTTGAATAAAACTTACTTATAGATACGCATACTGTTTAGCTTTTTCTGGTATTCACGCGCATATTTTTTATGTTCAGAGAAGGTCTCTGAGAAATGGTGTTCCCCTGAAAAATCTGCTTTAGCACACATATACAGGTATTTATGTTTTTTATAATTCAAAACTGCATCAATAGCTGTTTTGGTCGGGATGCGGATAGGACCGGGTGGCAACCCTTTAAATTTGTACGTGTTATATGGAGAGTCAATTTCCTTATCCTCGTTAATCACTCTTTTCTTCTCAAAATCATTGAGCGCAAATTTTAAGGTGGGATCCGCCTGAAGAAGGTATCCTCTTTTTATACGGTTAATATAAAGCCCTGCAATGATAGGTTGTTCATCTTTAAAATTACTCTCTTCATTAACGATGGATGCCAGGGTAACCACTTCCTCAGGTGTCATTCCAATAGCTTTGGCTTTATTCAAACGGTTCTGATTCCAGAACTTATTATATTCATATACCATGCGTTCGTACAGATCCTTTGGAGTGATTGTCCAGTATACTTCGTAACTGTCTGGTAAAAAGGGACAGACAGCGGTATAGGTATTAAATCCCTGAGATGCCAGGAAACTGCTGTTATTCAAAACACTCAGTAATTCAACTGAATCCGCCAGTAATTGCTTTCCCAGGTTTCCTGAAAGATCATTTTTTGTTCTGATATTATTGAACGTAAGTGTTATAGGATTCTGGTTCCCGGACCGGAAAATATTAATCAGTTCGTTGTTCGACATGCCTTCTTTGATGATATATTTCCCTGGTTTTACGTAGCCTGAAAACCGTTTAAGTTTGGCCGTTAACAAGATAGTCTTTTTATGATTAATAACTTTTCCGAGCGGTAATGAATCATTTAATAAACTGTCAAGCGTTACATTCTCGCCAACAAATAATTCAGTAAATCCGGTTTTTGTCTCCTTAATATTTGAACCCAATACTGTAGTGTACAGTATTATGGCAAGCGGAATTATAATGATTAAGATTATTATTGACACATACTTAACTAATTTCTTCATGCATTAATTCCTTTATTTATGTAAATGGTTTTAACTGTTGTATTAACGGTGTAAAATTAAAATTTATATGTACGTCGGTTAAATTTTAAACGTCAAACTTAATATACAAACGTTGAATACACTCTTTTAGTTTTGTACCTGAAAGCTGATTAATGCAGTGATGGTTATGTATGGTTTATTCTGAAAAGCTTTTTGGCATTTAATTATCAGTTAATACGACATACCGAAATACCGTTTGTATAGGTGTATTGAATTAAACCGGTTTTCTTAACAAGATATATTTCATTGATCGTAAGGTCTTTCCATACTTCAGTAAAGTCACGTAAAGTAAAATGCAGAACATTATGGTAGGTGACCTGATTTACCATAAAGGAATCTATAAATTCAACCGTTGAATATATGCTGTCATCCTGTATATTGTATCCATCGGAGGTGGACTGTAACGCTTTATATTTATTATCGTAGTCAACATTACAAACGATGTTTTTCTCCAGGTCATATTTGAACCTGACCTCACCCAGTCTGCAATCCAGACAATCACCGTTTGGATCAAACGAAGCACCTAAACTGAGGCTGTAATGTAAGCCATATGTGGAAGTATAACTTTCGTAATATTCTTCCCGATAGGACATGTGAGTGTTGATGCCGATAACGGTGGTCCAGCTTTTATCATATTCATGGTATTGATCACTTAAGCCAAATCTGGATGAAATAGCATTATTGTCGATCATGGAAAAATCTCTTTGCAGTTCATAAAAGTTTATCCACTCTGAATTTTCACTATTTACATTATAGATATCCTTTTTGAGAGCCGCATTTTCAGTGCAGGATATAAATGAAAGGAAAACAAGAAGCAGTTCAATGATATATTTTATAGTATTCACCATTTGTCATAAAGATTTTAATAAGTCCAACATCATAATTAAAGTAAATGCTGTCAATATTTTTGAGTTGGAATTCTCCTGTATAAACAAATATGTCATTCCTGAAAATCATGATGTAATCATAGAAGACCGAATCAACAATCACGGAGTCAAGATATTGTTTTTCTGCATTTGTATCGTAAGAAGGAAAATCAAAGTTCTGTTTTAACTGAGAAGTATCCAGTACATACTCAAAAGCTGAATTTCCTATATGACAGTAGGAATCATACTGTTGTTGTCCCCAAACCGGCACTAAAAAGGGATCTTCTTTTACAGGGAATAATGGTATCCACCGGAGAACAATATCAATATCAAATACCGGATAGTCAGGTGATAAATGTGTTTTATTTTCCTGATAATCAAATGTGTATTGGCATTCTGTGTAGTCATGGTAAGATAAAACAGACGTGGTTCTGCTTGCAGTAAAGTTTATTATTTTACCACCGGAATGCTTAAACTGGTACACTTTACCATCCTCATAGGGAACTTTATTCACTATTTCATCCGGAATAACTTCCATATCCAGATGTATTGGATTACACGATGGTTTACAGCTATATAAAAGACCGATTATGCATGAGATGTAAATCCATGATCTATTGGAAATCTTCAGGTTCATGTTAAAGCAAAACATATTAATTCTTTCAACAACAAAACAGTTCAACGAATATATCTATTTCATTTTATATTTGCCATAATTCTTTTATTCAAAATGCAGGATAAGCAAAGTTGTAAATTCCGGAGCCCAGTTTAAGGGTCACACCTTCGGATGCTGTTACAGCACTTTGACGCATACTGCCGGTTAATTCCCGCTTATTTAGCTTCACCTGATTCAGATCAGCATGGGGAAGTGTGACAGTTGCCGTGGTATTAGCAGGTATTTCAATGGTGTAAACAAACTGATTCTCTTCATTACGCCATTCCGAGCGGATCAAACCATACATGGATTTATATGACCCGGTCGCACTGGTGAGGCCACCACCAACATGAGGTGAGAGGAAAAAATGCCTGTACCCCGGGTGTTCCGGATCCGGACGAATGCCGGCGACATATGTATAAAGCCATTCCCCGATGGCGCCATAAGCATAATGGTTGAAACTGTTCATGCCTGCATCCTGAAAAATGAACCGTCGGGTTTTTGTCCGTCCCAGCGTTCCCATATTGTAGTCGCACCCTGAGTGATAGGATAAAGCCAGGATGGATAATCTTTCCGCATCAGCAACATAAAGGCAAGATCATCTCTTCCGGTTGAAGACAAAGAACTGCAAAGCAGGGGTGTGCCCACAAATCCTGTAGTGAGATGACCAAATTTTCTGACATCATTAGCCAGGTATTCAGCTGCATGATCATATAAATTTTCCGGCAAGAGATGAAAGGACAGGGCCAATGCATATGCTGTCTGGGTATGTGAAACCAGCCTGCCGTTGGGCGTCACAAATTCTGCATTAAAAGCAGTTTTTATCTGATCCGATAAATCACGGTATTTTATTTCATCTTCTGTATAGCCCAGTATACCGGCAATTTTACTGAGTAACCCACTGGAATAGCAAAAGTATGCGGTGGCTATCAGGTCTCTTTCAGTTGTGGCTCCCGGATAATCTGACCATGTAGTGGCAAAAGCCAGCCAGTCACCAAAATGATAGTCACCGGTCCACAGATGATCATCTCCTGCGCGCTTATTCATATATTCAACCCAGCCTTTCATGCTATTGTACTGCTCTTTAAGGATACGGGTATCATCATATACATTGTAAACAGTCCAGGGAATGATAACTGAAGCGTCTGCCCATGCCGTGGCACCACCACCACCGTTTAGAACATCCGGTATCACGTTGGGCACTTTACCATCCGGCAACTGATCTGCTGCCAGATCTTTCAGCCATTTGGTGTAGAACGCAGCCACGTTGAAATTGTATGCTGCAGTCATGCTAAACACCTGTGCATCACCGGTCCATCCCAGCCGTTCATCACGTTGCGGACAGTCAGTCGGGACATCCAGGAAATTGCCTTTCTGTCCCCATTGGATGTTGTGCTGCAGTTGATTGATCATTGGATCAGAACAGGAAAAAGACCCGTTGGGTTCCATATCCGAGTGAATTACAATACCGGTTATAGTATTCAGATCAGGTATTCCGGGAAACCCAACCACCTTTACATACCGAAATCCATGAAAGGTAAAATGAGGTTCAAATATTTCTTCACCTTTCCCATTTAACGTATAGGTGTCTGTAGCTTTGGCAGCTCTCAGGTTGGCTGTATAAAAGTTTCCATCCTTATCCAGCACTTCGGCGAATTTAAGGGTCACCTTATCTCCTTTGGAACCCTTTACTTTCAGCCGGACCCAACCAACCATGTTCTGACCCATATCAAAAACGGTTTCACCATTCGGCGTTATAATTTTTCTCAAAGGTTTTATTTCTGATATAGCCCGGACCGGAACACCCTGAGGCGCAACCAAATTTGAATTGGAAAGATGTTGTATTACAACATCTTTCCATGCTTTGTCATCGAATCCTGGCATATTCCATCCCTGCTGTTCCAGGCGGGCATCATAGTTTTCCCCGTTATAAATGTCAGATGACAGAAGAGGACCGGTATTCCATTTCCAGGTGTTGTCGCTAACAATTCTATTTCTTGTACCATCGGTGTATATGATTTCAAGTTGTGCCAACAGGGCCAGTTTATCACCATAGTAATTCTGCCTGTTATTAAAACCGATGTATCCACGATACCAGCCATCACCTAAAACAGCAGCCAGGGTGTTTTCAGATTGTATCATGTCCGTTACATTATATGTCTGGTACTGAATCCGGTTTTTATAGCTGGTCCAGCCAGGTGTAAACAGATCAGTACTGACCTTTATTCCATTGATAAAAAGCTGATATAATCCTTTGGATGTTACATAAACTCTTGCCGAAGCAATCTTTTTGTCATTTTTAAAATCTTTTCTGAAATATGGACTGGGCTTTGATCCCTTGGTTTCAGTTTCTGTAGATGCGCTTATCCATTCTGCATCCCAGAATTCGGGTTCCAGAATTCCCATTTCCCAACTTGCTTTATCACTCCATTTTGTAGGTTTATCGTTTTGATCCCATATTCTTATCTGCCAGTAAACAAGATCTCCTGTTTTAAGCGGTTCACCTGCATAATCAACATTAACAGCCTGAGAACTGCTTATCTTTCCCGTAGACCATAACAAATGCTTGCTGTTTTCTGCCCCTTTTATTTTATACACCTTAAGTTCATATGCTGTCTGAAAAACATCCTGTTCAGACGATTCGATCTGCCAGCTCAGGCGTGGCTGTAAAATGTCAATGCCTACTGGATTTGTTTTGTATTCACAAACCAGGTTTGTCACCTTTGTTTTTGCCGAAACCATGGAAGAGTATACCAATAGTGTTACAATTGAGAAAAACAGAATTCTTGATTTTAAGGATTGCATGGGATATATTTTAAGGATTAACTACGACCGGATCAATTAGAATATGTTCGCATTTTCAAACTGGAGGGATGAAAGATTTTTAGTTCCACGTCTGTTTTGTCAAGCATTCCGGACTCCGGATCTCTTTTTAAAACCACAATGTTGTTGCTGAACTGATTTGCTGTAATCAGATAATTGCCATCGGGGGAGAGCACAAAACTACGGGGATGATTTCCAAAAACAGGGTAGACCTGAATCCGATTCAGTTTTCCCGTTTTTTTATTGATGCTGAAAACCGATATGGTGTTTTCATCAGTCCGGTTCGAAGCATATAAAAACCTGCCGTCCTGGGATATGTGAATATCAGCAGATGCATAATTGCCTGAATTGCTTTCGTAGGATTTACAGGACTCAATTTTTTTAAGTGTACCATCTTCATAAGCGTATACCGTGACAGATCCGCTTAATTCATCTACGCAGTAGCCAAATTTACCATTGGGATGAAAAGTGAAATGTCTTGGGCCATTACCGGGACTTACCTTAATATCAGGATGATCCGGATCTTTAATCAATGTTCCGTCTTTTAACTTCAGAACCCGGATCTGGTCAGTTCCCAGATCAGGTGAAAAAATATATTTGTTGTCAGGGGTGAAAATGGATGAATGGATATGCGATTCATCCTGTCTGCCTTTTACAATGCTGCTGCCGGAATACCTGTAAATAGCTTTTGCAGGCTGAAGGCTCCCGTCTGTATTACAGCTGTAAAAACTAACCGAAGGATCTGTGTAATTGGAGTTAACAACATACTTATTATCGGCGCTTACAATAACATGAACCGGATTTCTTCCTCCGGCATCCTGTTTATTAATGAAGGTTAGTTTTCCGTGAACCGAATCAATGCGGTATGCAGAAACAGCACCGTGTTTATCCAACTGACTTTCATTACTTGCGTATAAATATTTGCCATTTGGTGACAAGGTCAGAAAGGAAGGATTTGTAACATGGCTTACCCTGCCGGATTCAGTAAGTTCACCCGTTGAAGGATTGAATTTGTAAATGTAGATGCCGTCGGCTGGAGCACCATCTGTATAGGACCCAATAAAGAGGTATGTAACCTGATTGTTCTGTTGGGCACAGCCTAAAGTAAAGAATCCTGTAAAAAGAATGGAAATGTATAATAAAATTACCCGGTACATATTGTTTAAATCAGATGATGTAAATTTGATTAATAAAAATACAGTTTCAGAGGGTAATCTGCAAGAAGAAATTCAATATAAGTGTTTTGGTAAACCAGTTTAAGTATCTAAAGGTTCCAGTCGGGAAAATTTCCATGGACATCTGAATATTTTCTGATAAGTAAATCTGCAATTTTTTCAGGCTCATCATCTGTAGTTTTGTACCAGTGAAAATTCAATCCTTCAGCGTTACTTTCAATCAAATTCATGTAAAAGTATAGTTTTCCGGGAACTCCATTGTAATCTGGTGCATGAACGATCTTTTCAAATAATCCGGGTTTACATGAAGCGGATGACGTTTTGTTGGATGACCCGATATAAACCAGTCTGGAGTTTTTCTCATTTAATTTGTAAATCAGAAAAATACCACAACTCTCTTTTGGTGCATTGCAGACTTCTTCCAGCAAATCGCATGGGCGAAAAATAAACTGATCGGATGGATATTGACTTAATTCCTCAAACATGGTCAAAACGGCTTCCTGATTAATCTATACCTTATTCGACTAAGGTAAAAGTAATTTGTGTATTTACAAATAGAATTCGTAAACAGAATGACAGGCCACAACGGCAGCCGTTTCTGTTCTGAGGCGACTGTTTCCAAGTGAAAGCGGGGAGAAGCCGCATTTTAAGGACTGTTCTACTTCTTCCGGTGAAAAATCACCTTCAGGGCCAATCAGAATGGTAATGGTATTACCCCTGGCCGGGATGAGGGTTTTGATGGTATCTCGTTCAGTTTCGTAACAATGGGCAATCATCAGGTTTTCTGATGGCCTGGCCTGTGAAATGAATTCCTGGAATGGCATCATATCATTCTGCTTCGGCAGGTACGATTTAAGGGATTGTTTCATGGCAGAAACCAGGATGCGTTCAACGCGGTCTGGCTTTACTATTTTACGTTCCGAATGTTCGCATAGCAATGGTGTGATTTCATCAACACCAATTTCAGTCGCTTTTTCAAGGAACCATTCAAAACGGTCAATATTTTTTGTCGGAGCAACAGCCATGTGCAATCTGTATGGACGGATCTGTTGATCCTGAATTGGTGCTTTAAGTTCAATCCTGCAGGCTTTGGCATTGGCGCTCACAATAACTGCATTATAAAAACCGCCGTTGCCGTCAACCACCTGGATTACATCACCTTCGTTCAGACGCAGCACCTTAACCGCATGGTGAGATTCCAGCTGAGAAAGCGTTTGTGTTTGTATGATATCCGGTGTGTAAAACAGTTGCATGCGTCAGAATTTTGCCGTGATGCTGAAATTAAACCTGCGACCTGTCAGATAATTGGGAACTGCATAAACATTGCCGTAATTATCCGGTACCCAATAATATGAATTTACATTGTTAATATCAAACATATTGAATACATCCAGACCAAGCCATAATTCCTTGAAATGGCGCAGAAAGTTCTTTTGATTTTCACCAACAATTAACCGGGATGCACCCATATCAACCCTGGTATAGGGTGAAGAACGTCCTGTCATCTGATATTTCTGACCGTTAGGTGGTCCAAAAGGAAGAGGGGCAGCATAAACGCCTTTCAGGTGAACCTTGTAATTTGGATTTCCCGGAAAATAATCCTGGAAGAAAATAGATAAGTTGTAGGCCTGATCCGTTGGACGCGGCACATAATCTACGGGACCCATACCTATTTGGACGCCATTTTCATATAACGGTTGCATATCGTTCAGCAGGTCTTCTCTGGTTCTTAACAGAGATAAGCTGATCCAGGAATCCACGCCAGGAACAAATTCACCAAAGATTCTGAAATCCAGTCCGGCAGCGTAGCCAACAGCCAGATTTTCTCCGTAATACCTGATCTGAACATTTTTAATATCATAAGGTATCAGGTTAGACATGTTTTTATAATAAGCTTCCACGGACAGCTTGAATGGCCGTTCCCATTTCCGGAAATAGTAATCCATGCCAAGGACGTAATGAACGGATTTCTGCGATTTAATATGGGTGTTGATTTCTCCTGTTCTGCTTCTGATCTCTTTGTAGAACGGTGCCTGATAGTAAATACCCGTAGCCCCTTTAAAGGCAAAGTTTCGTTTCCATTTTGGGGTATATAATGCAGAGAATCTCGGACTGAACAGGGTTTCATTGTTAAAACTCCAGTAACTTAAGCGGGTTCCCCCGGTCAGGATCAAACCGATATCAGAAAAGTTATAGCTGTCCTGTAAATACAGATTAACCCTGTTACTCGAAATGGAATTGAGCGTATGGTAATGGTTGTAAAGAACTACACCCTGTTCGCTGTAAGGCCATGAATAGCCTGCGGAGTCGCGCATTTCCCACTCGTTGATTTTATCAGTGATCATCTCTTTCTGCACCGTGGCACCCCATTGCAGGGTGTGATTTTGTAACGCGTGTGTCCCGCGCAGAGAGACTGAAGCAACAGAGGCAGTAAGGTGATTTCTGGTATGTTCCAGAGCTCCACCGACACCTATGTTTTCAATGCTGTCCCCATAGTTTTTAGAACCCATTTGATTGTCCAGTTCATTCAACCAGTATTCCGACAGAATATCATTTGCTTCATCTTCAACCGTGCTGTAGTACGATCCGGTAAGCTTTATCATATTGTTGTCATTGACCCGGTATGAAAGACTGGCTGCTCCGGTTCCGGCCATGAATACATCGTTTTCCCAGCCGTCGAAATAAACCATCAATGATCGGGCAATGCTGTAGGTGCCAAATTTGGTTTCCCTGTTTTGGGGCCTGAATTCGTATCTGTTTTTGCTGATATTGCCCAGAACAGAAAGCTCAATTCTGTCAGTAAGCATATACGTAATATAGGTCTGATAATCCAGAAAACTTGGATTATACTCTGCTTTTGTATCCAGGGTACCCAGCAGGTAAGCTGATGTTTTATACCGGATGCCATGCATTTGGGTAAACCGGCCATTCTTTGTGGTGTGTTCTGCAAATAAACTGGCCCCAAGAAGACTGGCGGAAAGTGATGCATTGTTTCCGGTCGGTTTTCTGTATTTGATATCCAGAACTGATGACATCTTGTCTCCGTATTTGGCATCAAAACCACCCGATGAAAATGATATGGAGGAGACCATGTCGGAGTTAATGAAGCTTAAGCCTTCCTGCTGACCCGAACGGATAAGTAAAGGACGGTAAATTTCTATGTCATTCACATAAACGAGGTTTTCATCAAAGTTTCCACCCCGAACCGAATACTGTGAACTTAATTCATTGTTATTGAAAACGCCCGGAAGGGTCATGATCAGCTCTTCCACTTTATTACCGGAAGCACTCGGAATGTCTTCCACATATTTGGAATCGATGCGTTGCATGGTGGCTGATTGCGTTTTTCTGTCAGACACCGAAATCTCAGTCATGGTCGTAACCGCATCAGACATAACAATATTGAGTTCGTAACTGTCGCTGGTTGGATAGATTACCTTTTCAATGGTTTCGCTACCCAGACGTGAGAAAATTATAGTTACTGAATCTTTTCTTGGAAAAGAAATTTCATAGTTGCCGTTGGAATCGGTGGTGGTTCCTTTTAAGGTAAATTTCTGCTGAATACTTACCAGTTCAAGCGGATTGCCAATTGAGTCCGTTACTTTACCGAAAATGACATATCGTGTCTGGGCATTCAACGGAAGCAAACAGAGCAAAATGAGTGGTATTATCAGGAAAAGTCTACGCATGTTCGTTTCTACACTACCCAAAACTTTATAATCTCCGAATTATTGTGTTTACCGGATTATTTTCATCTCGTCAAGCAGATATCCGGCGGCTGCAAATTTATCAATAATAAAGAGAATATACCTGATGTCGACCGTAATATTACGGCAGATCTCCGGATTATAGTAAAGATCGCTCATAACACCATCCCAGGCCCTGTCGAAATTTAGACCAATAAGTTCACCGTTAGCATTAAATACCGGGCTGCCTGAATTACCACCCGTGGTATGATTTGTTGCCACAAAATCAATGTGGAGCTGTCCGTTCTCACCATAGGCGCCAAAATCACCTTCTTTTAAAAGCCTGCGTAATCTGTCCGGCACGTTGTAGTCATAAATTTCAGGATCATCTTTTTGCAGGATTCCCTCTGAAGTTGTGTAATATTTGTAATGGACCCCATCTTTGGGATCATATCCCTTGACTTTTCCATAGGAAACCCGCATGGTGGAATTGGCATCAGGAAAAAATACCTTATCGGGTTCATAAGCCATAAGTGCTTTCATGTAAATTCGGTCAAGACTGTCTAAGGAAGCTTTCATAGACCTTACTTCAGGCAACAGCTGATCGTAATATATGCCGGAATACTCTGAGTAGGCTATTCTGAAGGGATCTTTTTCAAGTTTACGGATCACTTTATCACTGCCATTGGAATAGGCAGCGATCCAGAGCGTATCATCAATTATACTTTGCTTGTAGAGATAATCTGTTATTTTATCAATGTCACCTTTTTTTCTGTTGTAAACGGATTTTAGCGTTGCCGGAACAATGCCCTGATTGGGATATTTATACAGGTAAGTCAATAAATGTTTTGTCAGGTCCCGGTCCACTGCAACGTCATAATCTTTGTAAAACTCCCTGAGTTCCTTATCAGAAGCTCTTGTGTTACCCTTTTCTGCCTTTATCAGCAGGGTTTGAATGGCGTTTGCTTTACTGAAGCATTCCATACTGTTTCTCCCAAACAGTTCACGCAATACATTGGCATCAGTATTTATCGATTCATATGCAGCGTAATATGTTTTGTACTGATCCAGTATAGTTTTGTATGCTGCTGTATTGTCTGCCCAGCTTTGAAATCCTTTTTCAAACTCTTCTTTTTTATGAATAACATCAAACCGGTCTAATCCGTTTATTTCTCCTCGCCAGCGTTTCCAGGAATTGCTCAGGCTGGCTTCCTTGTCAGCGTATTTAATTCGTCGTGCCGGATCAAAATCCATATGGTAGTTAATCACCTCCAGTTTGCGGTCCCTGACCTCAATTAACTTTGGATAGAGCTGGTCGTGAAGCATCTTCAGGTGATAGGATGTTTTATATTCCTGCGTTGTGCCGGGGTAACCGAAAACCATGGTAAAATCATCTTCATGCACCCCTTTCAATGAAACAGGGAAGGAGTAAGCCGGTCTATATGGCACATTGTCATCCGAATAATCTTTCGGGCTATTATTGGCATCTGCATATATTCTGAACACACTGAAATCACCACCGTGCCGTGGCCACATCCAGTTATCTGTATTTCCTCCAAAACCTCCAACTGAGGAGGGAGGTGCGCCAACAAGACGGACATCGGTATACACTTCATAAATAAACAGGAAAAACTGATTACCTTCAAAAAATGCATTGACATCGGCTTTGTAATGCGAACCTTTTACTGCCCTGTTAATCAGGGTGTCACTGTTTGTCTTTATAATTTTATCGCGTGTATCTGGGGTCATATTATTTTCCACACCCCGGAGCACATCCGCTGTTACATCGCGCATTTCCTTTAAGAAAGTGACCGAAAGGCCAGGATTCGGTAGTTCTTCATCACGACTCATTGCCCAGAAACCATCGGTCAGATAGTCGTGTTCAACCGTGCTGTGCCGTTGTATATATTTAAAACCGCAATGGTGATTTGTAAATACAAGTCCTTCAGCAGAGACCACTACACCACTGCAGCCGCCTCCGAATTTGACCACACCGTCTTTCATCGATGCCTGATTCACACTGTAAACGTCCTCTGCCGTGAGTTTAAAGCCATCGGCCTGCATCTCACCGATATTATATTGTTCAATGAGTAATGGAAGCCACATGCCTTCTTTGGCAATGGCAGAAAACGATAAAGTTGTTGCAAGAAATAAAAGTAAGATGTGTTTCATCTGGAATTAGAATTTTTTAAGTTCCTGATAGAGTTTTTGAACCGGGAGTCCCATCACATTATAGAATGATCCGTTAATTTTTTCGACGCCTATAAAACCTATCCATTCCTGAATGCCGTATGCACCGGCCTTATCAAATGGACGAAAGTTATCAACGTAGTAGGTTGTTTCCTGGGGTGTTAATCTGCAAAATGTGACATCAGAAACACTGGAGAAAGCCACTTGTTTATGTTTTGTGGTCAGGCAAACCCCGGTAATGACCTCGTGTGTTTTACCCGATAAAAGCGTGAGCATATCTATGGCGTCCTGTCTGTCTGTCGGTTTGTTGAGTATGTCTGAACCGGAAATAACAACCGTGTCCGCTGTTATGATCAGTTCATTATCGGCCATGCTTTTTCTGTAATGCGCTGCTTTTTTTTGAGCCAGAAATTCGGCAACGCTGGCCGGATGAAGATCATGTGGAAACGATTCATCCAAATCATGGTCGGCTCTCGTGTTAAATATAATTCCAAGTCCTTTCAATAACTCCTTTCGGCGAGGAGAACCGGATGCAAGAATAATCTGATATTTTTCAAGATTAATTAAGGGTGAACTCATTGAATCATCAGGTTAAAAAACGGAATAGCAAATTCTTTGGCTATTAAAAGATAGACAGGGATGGTAAACATGGTTCCGGCAAACATAATAAATTTCATAATATTGCCTGCCAGACGAAATTCACCGGGTTTGTGAGCCTTGTAAAATGTGATGGCAAAATACAGGAAGGGAAATATTAATGCCAGGAAGAAGTAAAACAGAACAAATTTATTCTCGATTGTTACCTGATACTGACTGAATTTATAAATCATGTATCCGGCGGTTAATGAGGTTAATGCCAATACTATGATTTTAGTCCAGAATTGTCCCAGTACAATGGGTACGGTATTACATTCCAGTTCGCGGTCGCCTTCCTCGTCTTCCATATCTTTCACAAGTTCCCGGATCAAAGTGGTAAAAAAGGCAAAAAGACTAAAGATAACCCCCCAGTTAAAAATAAGTCGGATCAGTCCGTTTTCGATGTACTCTGTACCGAATTTAAACCGCAGGAAGTAAACTTCGAAAAGTACTATGGTCATGGGAACCAGTGCGCTGCAAAGCGATACTATGATATTCCCGATGAGAAACTGCCGTTTGTAAACCGATGAATAAAACCACAACAGACCCGGAATAAACAGAAAGATAACCGCAATGGCATAACTGTGAGCCCGCCAGCTGAGCAGGAGGCCTATGGCAACACCAACACCTGTAAGTACCTGGTGCAGGGTCATGGCAAGTTTCCTGGAAATTACCTTTCCCACAATGACCTCATCAGGTTTGTTGATTTCGTCAATGCGCGTATCGAAGTAATCGTTGATGATGTAACCACCGGCAGCAATGAACACTGTAGCTGCAACCAATAACCCGAAATAGATATTGCCCGTTGCCAGATCAGTCTTAAAAATAGCCAGCAGCGGATAGAGGATGGCATATCGTACAATCACCTGAATAAGAATGATGAATGCCAGATTCTTAACGCGTATAAGTTTTAAAAAATTCATTGGGTATCAAAAGTAAGAAATTAAACCAAATCCGAAAATGATTGGATTGCTTTTAAATCATTTTAAAGATTGTATTGCTTATCAAGTTGCTGTTTATTCACCTGTTGATTTTATTAAATTTGACATTGCGTGTTCGCAATGCGTAACGGAACCACCGAGAAACCTGAATAAATCTAAAAACGCATACACGAAGTTACCTTATTTGGTAACTTTATATTATCTTTGTAATGCATGAGAATAATAAAGGAAAAAACTTTAACAGAATATTGCAGGCTTAGTAGATATAATCAGGCGGAAGAATCTATAAGATCCTGGATTTATGAGGTTCGGTTCTCGACATGGAACAATGCTAACGAACTAAAATTGAAATACCACAATGCCAGTATAATAAGTTCAAAAAGGGTTGTGTTTAATATTAAAGGCAATGATTTTCGGTTAATTGTTGATATTGAATATAAATTAAAGATTGTGTTTGTGGTTTGGTTTGGAACTCATGCGGAGTATGATAAAATAGATGTAAAAACGATAAGTTATGAAAACTAAAATATTAAAAACAGAGCAGGAATATAATGAGGCTTGTGCACGTATATATGCGTTAATCAATAGTTCTGAAAATGCCATTGATCCGTATAGCCCGGAAGGTGAAGAGATGGAGCTCTTATCCTTGCTTGTGGAGAAATATGAGCAGGAACATTATTCAATAGAAGCACCAAATCCTATAGAAGCAATTAAGTTCAGAATGGAACAAATGAACTTAAAACAGGCAGACATTGCACCTTTGTTTGGTGGAAAAACGAGAGTTTCAGAAGTTTTAAGAGGGAAGCGGCCTTTAACCTTGAAAATGATAACTTTATTAAATCGGTATTTGGAAATACCCTTAGAATCATTGATTAGTGGTAAAAGTGTAAAACTTGAGCCTGAAAAAAGAGAAAAACTCTTGAATACTCCTTCTATTAAAGAATATTTTTCCGGAAGGGGTAACCCAGCAATAGGTTAATCGAAGTGGCTTTAATGGTTATACTTAAGCTGTAATTAAATTTGACATAGCGAGGGCGCTTTGCTTAATGAGGGAGTAAAAAATGGTCAAATTATTAGATATAAAAAAGTTAAGATTGTAACAGGAGAGATAACGAATGTCAATAAACCACTTAAATAAAAGTGATTATTTAAACATAATTAATAAAGTAATTGGTATTTTATCAATTCTACTTGGATTAATAATATTATCGCTTTTTATCTATATTTTCATTAAAGATATTCTTTCCCCGCCGGGTCGTATGGGAATTCTAGGATTTGCAAGTGATATGTATTTAGCATCCTGGGTGTATTCGGCAATTTTAGTTTATGCTGGTTTACTATTACTGAAAAGAAAGATAAAAGCTATTTATCTTTATCAATTTGTATTTATGGGATTAATAATAGAATATGTATGCTACAAATTAGTCTTAGTCTTTCCACTTATTGATAGTCCATTTATATTGATTGTTTATTTGGGATTTTTTATTTATTTCAAGTTACCTGGTGCAATAAAAGTGATGGACGGTAATGTCATAAGAAATAATTATAAAGTTTTTGGGTTACAAGTTTTAATTAATGTTGGTCTGGTTGGTCTAGCTATTTTATATGATATGATAAAACACTAGCAGATTGTTTTTTTGTTGAATGTAGTGATAATTTGTTTTTACTCAGGGTTTGCACTTAGTTCGACCTAATGTCTCCTTAAGTCCTAAGGAAAATCACTAATATTACAATTCACGAACAACGCCTAACGTCTCACGATTTACGTCTCACGATGTCACCTGTAACCCGTCACCCGTCACCTGTAACCCGTCACTTCCCAACTTCCCATCCGTAATCCACGTATTCCCAGGTAAATCTGTCCCCATCCACTTTAAACAGTGCAAATCCTTCTTCCGTATCGCGGTTCGGGCCATTCCACCAGGCACCACAGATGGCACCGCCGGTAATATAATGGATGCCGTCAATATATACATCTTCAGCTATGTGCGTATCTCCCTGCATTACCAGTTTCAGGTTATGGCCTTTAAACAGGTCAAGAATATCTTTTGAGTTGGCTACCACAAGGGATGAGTCGTTTCCTAAGGTACTGCCGTAATAAACCTGATTAAAAGTAGTTATAAAAGGAATATGCGTGGTAATGGCGATGGGTGTGTCTTTATCGGTTTTTGACAACTCTTTTTTGATCCATTCTTTTTGCTGGTCATCAATCCATCCAATATAACAGCCGTTATCATCCTTTTCCACAGAATTCAGAATAAAGAATTTCCAACCGTTGTAACGGAATGTATAATAGGAATCACCAAGCCTTTTTTCGAACATTTTTTCGTTGTATTCCGGGTTTTGGCTTAGGTCAGTTTTTGTATTGCAGATACCGAATATTTCGTGATTGCCCATGGTATTATGAACCGGCATATTCAATTCGCGGCTTACACTTATATAAAGTTTATACAGTGAATCGGCTCTGCCATATGATTGCTTCAATGCATCCATGATCAGATCGCCACCTGTAATTACAAAATCCGGTTGCAGATCATTAATTTCTGTAATAGCTTTTTCGAAACCTTCCACCGCATGCTTCTCCGGTTGAAGATGAATGTCGGTCATAAAGACGAAACTGAACGGTTTGTTTTGCGATAAAACAGAATGGGAGATGATGAGTAACAGCGTAATGACCGTAAACAATTTAGTAGACAGGTGTGCTTTCATATTAAGATATCTAATTTATACTAAATGTATTAAAATGATTTTTCAAAACGGAAAAGTTTAAATTAAATTTTGATGACAGTTTATAAACCATCACTTCGTTTGCGTTTCCACCGACGATGTGACCAAAGCCAGTACTCCGGTTTTTCACGGATTGTTTTTTCCAGACGGTTCATATAACGTCTGGTAATTTCTCCATCTTCAAGAGTCGAAGGATCACTCACCAGTTCTTCTGTCCGTAATTCATAATATCCCCGTTTTATTTTCATAATCTCCAGGTAAATAACCGGAAGGTTATATTTACGGGCATATTTCTCAGGTCCGTGTAAACAAGGTGTTTCCTGATTCAGAAAATTTATCCAGTAGGCCTGATCCATGTGTTTAATTCCCGGACTCTGATCTGCTACAAGGATAAATGCTGCATGTTTATCGCAGTAATGCTGAAATATGTCTGAGGTATTTTTAATCTGATCCAGAACAGTGCCGTAACGGCTTCGGTTTTTGTGAATAAATACATCGATGTGTGGATTCTTGATACGTTTGTTGATGGCTACAAATTTAAAGCCGGCTTGAAGAGGTGCTGATAGTGCACCCCATTCCCAGTTACCGTAATGGCCGGTAACCACTAATATGGATTGATTTGTGGATTCGTATGTTGAGAAACTTTCAGAATGTATCAGATGGTGTCTTTGGGTTATCGCTGCCGGGTTCATCCCAAAGGCTTTAAAACTTTCTACAAAGATGTCAGCCAGGTGATGATAGAATCGTTTTTCAATTCGTAGTCGTTCTTCATCTGTTTTCTCAGGAAATGAAGCGGCCAGGTTTGACCGTACAATATTTCTTCTGTATTTAAATCCATAATACAGAAAAACATATATTACATCTGCAAATGCATAAAATAAGGCAAATGGTATAAAAGATGTGAGTTTGGCAAAGATTTTCAACAATATATAAACCAGTCTACCCAATGCAGTAACATTAATTAATGAAGACGCCAGGTCAATACATTTCCGGTAATCCTTACTTTATTGCTTTTTTTAATGAAACGATTTTATTCCCCTCAAAAGTAATGACCTGCGCAGACGGATATATTGACCTGATTTCCGAAGCTGCATCAACTGCAGCACCATAATCTTTATAGTTTCCAATGGAATAGTAATAAATGCCCTTTTGCTTATGCTCATTTACAACCGTTGGATCTGTGAAATTACTTTTGTCAAGAGTTACCGGATTGGATGTCTGTTTAACCAGAACAGAAAAATAGGTGTTGTCATCAATCTTTTTAGTTACTCCATTCTCATCAACATAAACATCTTTTCCCCAGTCTATAAGCGACAGATGAACATATTTTGATGGTTGTTGCTCCAGGTCGTTCAGAAGTTTATCCAGTGATACGGCAGTCGCATTCAGATTTTCATACAATGCCTTGTCATTGACCAGATTACCCAATGTGCCTTCGTTGTTATCCACTTTGGTTAAAATGGAACTCAGACTGGTTACAGCAGTGTCGATGCGCGAAATAGCAAGTTTAAGATTTGATGAGGCCAGTGAATCTGTAATGGCATTCACGTTGGCTAAGGTTGCTTTTAAACCTGTTTCACTGTTGTTCAGATCATGAGTAAGTCGTCTGAGGTTTCTTATGGTTGCTGTCAGGTCACCAGTTTCACCCAGCTGATTTTTAATGGACGTTGTTGTTGCATCCAGATTTTTAACAGATGCATTAAGATGATTTATTGTACTGTCTGAAATAAGATGATCCAGCTTTTGTATATATTCAGATATTTTATCCTTTACCGGTCCAAGCTGATCTTCAAGGCTACCCAGCATTCCTTTGTCAATGGCACTTGGAATGGTATCTCCATTGGTGTAGTAAGAACTGCGGGCGGGAACAAGTTCAAGTTTTACAGCTTTGGTTCCCAGTAAATCCAGATCATAAAGCACTGCTTTGGATCCTTTGGGGATTTTAAGTTTCTCATCATCAAGAACCATGGTAACAATGAGCATACTGTTGTCATCGTTGAGCTCAATATTTTCAATGAGTCCTACTTTATACCCTCTGACCATTACAAAATTGGACTCCATCAGTCCTCCCACATCCTCAAATTCACAATAATAGTAATTGGCCGGAGTAAGCAGGTTGCGGCCTTTAAGGAAATTAAAACCCCAGAAAGCCAGGAGCAATACAACAGCAATTAATAAACCAATCTGTGCTTCTCTCGATTTGAGAATTTTCAACTTCATACTTTCAAATTATGGTGCAAAAGTAGGAATTACTTTCGAGAGTCCCTCACAATTTTTTTAGCTTCAAGTACAGGAATTCTCTCATTATTGTTAAAGGCGATGATAAAAGCCTCAGGATAACGTGCTAAAATACCATCTAAAATTACTTTTGCTGCTTTAAAATCTGGTGCATCTCCGGCTGTGTATTTATAAAATCCGCCTTCCTGATAAAATGATACATCAGATATCCCTTCTAATTTCGGATCGTTAACACCCAGTTCTTTCTTTGACATTACAAACTGTACTTTAAATGAGATGCCTGATGCATCAATCTTTTGGACTTTTTCCGATGGTTTAATTTGTTCCTGCACTTTTTTAACCGGCTCAGTTTTTGTAGCTACCGTGGTTGATGTTGTTACAGGTTTCTCAACGGGTTCTTTTTTTGTTTCGGACCGGGTTTTTATGTCGGATTCTGTTTTTTCTTTTACAGCAGGAGATTCTGTGTCTTCAATCATGACGTCTTTTAACGCAGTAATGTTTTCCGGTATTTCATAGTTTTTAAGGACGGGTTTTAATAAGTGTTTTTCAACGGTTATAGTTACGGTATCGGTTAAAGCTATACCGCTGGTCAAAACATTCATGTCCGCTGATTTCTTAAATACTATGGTAATAATGTACTTATCACTTTTGTGATCATATTCTATCCCCTCTACAACACCCAGTTTATTGGTTTTGCCTGCAAGCATTTCCAGTTTTTCCTTTTTTGATGTTGTACTTCGTTTAACGATGTTGAAACCAATAATAATTACAACGATAGCAAGCACAATAATAGCTCCGGTACGGGCTTCTTTGGACTTTAAAAAACTCAGATTTACCACAGTCAGGTTATTTTAGTTAATTTTTAGCATTGATAAGCCGTTTGGCTTCAGATATCGAAATGCGCTCCCCGTCCTTAAAAGCTGCTATAAAAGCATCAGGATATCTGTCCTTAATATTGTTTTGTATGTCTTTAATATCACTCAAATCGCTTGAACTCCCCGTTGTATATTTATAAAAAGCTCCATCCTTGTATTTCCAGATCGCAAGCAATCCATTAAATGCAGGGTCGTCAGGTGCAAGTTCAGTTTTAGAAATCAAAAATTGAACTTTGTAGGTTACACCATGATCCTCCGCTACGGAAGTTGTGCTCTCAGGCTCATTCTGATTGGCTAAGATAACTGTTTTTTTGTTTTTTGCCTCAATTTGCTGTTTATATGATCTCACAGACCTGAAAATAGCTGATGCCATGTATTCCTGTCCTTCCTGTGACATCAGGAATCTCTCCTCGGTTGGATTGGTGATAAACCCCAGCTCAATAAGCACGGAAGGCATGGTGGTACGGTGCAGCACAAGGAATGGTCCCTGGTGAATACCATAGTTGCGTCTGCCAACACGGTTTTTAAACTGGTCCTGTATTTCCTGAGCGAGGTTAAGGCTCTGATCAAAATATGCCTTTGTGGAATTGAAGTTGAAAATAATATATGATTCATCCTTATTGGGATCAAAGCCCTGATAAACTTCCTCATAATTATCCTCCATCTCTATTACTGAGTTCTCCAGTTTTGCCAGCTCAAGGTTTGACTGGTATTTTCCAACCCCTAACAGCCAGCTCGAGGCACCGGTTACCCTTGAATTCGAAACCGCATTTACATGTATGGATAAAAACAGGTCTGCATGGTTTCTGTTGGCAATATTGGCCCGTTCATGCAATTCAATAAACTCATCGGTTTTACGTGTGTAAATTACTTTTACATCCGGCATGTACTTTTCAATATATTGCCCGGTCAGTAATGCAACAGCAAGGTTTATATCCTTTTCTTTCCCCTTCCTGCCAATAGCGCCAGGATCTTTCCCGCCATGTCCGGCATCGATAACAATGGTCTTAATCTGATACGCCTGAGCGTTTGAATTCAGTGGTATAAATAAGATCAGAGTTAAAACAAAAATAACTTTCAGCCCCCCGGCAATCTTTTTCCAAAGCAACGTCATCATATTTAACCTTGTTATGTTTGTTTAACGTTAAAAATTGTTTTTGGCTGCTATAATTTTAATGTTTTTAGATAGCTTTGCCGTTTTTAATACCAGTTTGAATTTAACAGACACAAAAATAATTGATTAAAGTTGTTAAAAAAATTTAGAACATATCTTTTTAACCGCAATTTTTTAATCATTCCAGTGATTTTATGCCTTTTTAGCGGATTAAACTTGTCGGCTCAGAATGCTGCTGGGGATACGCTTGTGCTTTCGAAAGATTCTCTCGTGAGAATTCCGCCACAGGCTGTTGCCGACAGCACGGATCAGGATACCGCAGTTGTAATTACCCAGGAAGAACGAATTGCCATGATCAGTCCTGCAAAATCATTGTTCGCAGCAAATGTGGATTACAATGCTGATTCTATTATAATGATCGGAACGAGTGAGGTGGAAATGTTTGGGAATGCCAGTGTTGTGTATGGCGAAACAGATTTAAAGGCCTATTACATATGGATGAATCTTGACAGCAGCCTGATTTATGCCAGGGGACGCCTCGACAGCACAAATACACTGATTGAAACACCTGAGTTCACAGATGATGGAACAACCTATAAACAGGAAGAATTAACATATAATTATAATACAGGTAAGGCACTCATAAAAAATGTGGTGACCGAACAGGGCGAGGGCTTTGTGACGAGTGAAACGACAAAACGCATTAATGATGATGCATTTTGCATGAAGAACGGTGAATATACGACATGTTCAAATCATGAACATCCGCACTTCTATCTCAAGATGACCAAGGCTAAAGTAAGACCGGGAAAAAATATTGTAACGGGACCAGCCTACATGGTCATGGAAGATGTTCCAATCTATCCCCTGTTTATTCCTTTTGGATTTTTTCCTTTCACAAAAAGTTATTCATCGGGTTTTGTAATGCCGTCGTATGGTGAGGAGAATAACCGCGGATTTTATCTGAGGGATGGTGGTTATTATTTTGCACTGAACGATTATTTTGATCTTTCCACAACAGGCGATATTTACTCCAAAGGTTCATGGGCATTGCGTGGCCGATCCAATTACCGTTTAAAATACCGGTTTAATGGTAGCGTAAATGTATCTTACATCAATAACGTTGTTGGCGAAAAAGCCTTACCAGGAGATTACAGTGCAACAAAGGACTTTTCAATCCGCTGGACGCATTCCCAGGATAGCAAGGCTGCAGCCTATTCTAATTTTTCTGCCAGCGTGGATTTTACCTCAACCTCTTTTGAAAAGAACAGTATTGGAGTGGAATCCGCTGTTTACAATCCGAATTATCTGTCCAGAAATCAAAAAAGTTCAAGTGTATCTTATTCCAGAACGTTCCCGGGAACACCTTTTTCAATGTCATCCACATTGCTGGCTTCCCAGAATGCAGCGGATTCATCTTTAAATCTGACCCTTCCGCAGCTCAACCTGAATATGTCAAGAATTTATCCCTTTAAAAGAAAGACGAAGATAGGGAAGGACAGGTGGTACGAGAAAATCGGGATGTCCTACTCCGCAACACTCAGCAATAGTGTGACCGATAAGCAGAATGCTATTTTAAACGGTGATCCTTCTGTGCATTGGAGAAATGGTGTGAGGCACTCTATCCCGGTATCCACATCTTTTAATGTTCTGAAAAATATTTCCATATCACCAAGTGTAAGTTATACCGAACGTTGGTATACCGAAAGTATAGATAAAACGGTGGACACACTCGATAATATGACAACCCGTGTTCTGACAGATACAACCAGTGGATTTTACAGGGTGTATGATTACAGTGCATCGGTAAGTGCTTCGACAAAATTATATGGGTTTTATACGCCATTCCGCAAACTTTTTGGGAATAAAGTAGACCAGATCCGTCATGTGATGACGCCATCGGTAAGCCTTAGTTATCGCCCGGATTTCGGACAGGAAAAATGGGGCTATTATGATACCTATACAGAGTATAGTGCGGCTACGGATGAGTGGCTGACCCGTGAATATTCACATTTTCAGGGTTCCCTTTACGGGACGCCGGGAAGTGGAAAATATGGTGCAGCCAGTTTTTCTGTGGGAAATAATGTGGAGATGAAAGTTCGAAATGACGCTGATACAACAGGTGGAAATGCGTTTAAAAAGATTAAGTTGATAGAGAGCCTGAATTTTGCAACCAGTTATAATATGGCTATCGACTCTATGCGGTGGTCAGATATTTCAGTCAGGGGGCGAACAAAACTTTTTAAAGGTTTGTCAATCAATGCCGGTGCTACATTCGATCCGTATGTGACAACCGTCAACAGCAATGGTCGTGTCATCCGGATCAATCAAACCTATTGGGAGCGGGACAGAAGTATTGGTAAACTGAAGAATCTGACCTTATCAACTGGGTATTCATTTAACAATGAAAAGCTGAAATCTTTTCTTAAAGGTTTCAGTGGAGGAAGCGATGAAGCAGCAGAGGTCCCGGAAGGAGCGGATGAGGAAAAACCTTCAGATGGCAAATCAAAATCAGATTCGAAATACGATGAAGATGGCTACCTGCAGTTTAAAATTCCATGGAATGTTTCGTTTAGCTATTCCTATTCACTCAGAGGTGCTTACGATAAGGAACTTGATGATTTTAAATATACGGGTGTGTCAAACTTTCGTTTTAATGGTAGTCTGACCCTGACGGATAAGTGGTCCATGAATTTTTCTTCAGGTTATGATTTTAATCGCAATGAAATCACTTCTACCAATCTTTCAATAAACAGGAACCTGCACTGCTGGTCGATGAGTTTTAATGCGGTTCCTTTTGGACGGTATAAAACCTATAATTTCACGATTCATGTCAATTCATCCATGCTTCAGGATCTGAAATATGAGAAACGGAGTTCTCCGTGGGACAATCCGGGCTGGAATCAATAATCAGTTGGAAAACCGGGGAAACTCTTTCACCATGAGGTAATACAAACTTTTTTTATTCAAAACCACTGGCTCGTCGTATGTTGGTGACAGATCTGCAGAAGTAAATGTTTTTAATGTCCATATGCCATTTGTGTATTCTGCTGATGTGCAGTGTTCAACCCAGTCACCACAGTTTAAATACCTAAGGGTTCCGTTTTTATCCTGTATCGTTTTGCTGACCGGAGTATGGGTGTGACCGCAAATTACGGTACCATAACCTTTGCGCCTGGCGTTGGTTATAATTTTTTCCTCAAATGCAGAAAGCTTGTCCGGATGTGTTTTAATCTTCTCTTTAATTGTTTTGTAAATAATTACGGGACCCTTGCCAAAGGGTGAAAGGAGTTTGTTGATGGCTTTATTGGTTACAGTCATAAGTCCGTACAAAGCAGCTCCTGTTCTGGCCAGCCATTTGTACCGGTGGATGATCCTGTCATAAAAATCACCATGAAAAATCCATGTTTTTATTCCGTTAAGGTTGAGTTCAAGCTGGTTTACTATTTTAAGGTTTTGAAATGAAACACCGGAAAGGTTGCGCATTACCTCATCGTGATTTCCCGTGATGTAAATTACTTCGGTTCCATTTTCCAGAAACTTAATGAGCAGGCGAATGATTTTTAGATGGGTTTTAGGGAAATAACTCCGGCTGAACCGCCAGGAATCAATAATGTCTCCGTTTAAAATCAGTTTTGCCGGTTTAATGCTTTTCAGATAGCTGATGAGCTCCCTGGCTTTGCAGGCATGCGTTCCCAGATGAATATCAGATATAACAGCAATTTCGATATCGCGTGGAATGTGCATCGGGTTTTTTGTAAAGGTCATAAATGCATATTATAAAAGCATTAATTTGCTGTGAAAAAAATATGACCAAAGATAAGAGATTTTTCTAACGTTCGTCTGCCCCGATATCAGACATATAAGCCATCCTTCTGTCACCATCCTTGTCAATGGAGACATCGTCGAGTGTGATGGCTGTATTAACCACTTCCGTTACATTTTTTGCAAGATGAAGATTTCCCTGTGACGCATTTTTAAACCAGTTTTCTTCTGCATGGGTAATGTTGTTTTCCACCCGTGCTGTGGATTGATTTTTGGAACTTATATTTTTGTTGGTGAGATTGTTGATGATTTCAATGTTACCTTCTTCGTCAAAACATTCTATGGAGTTGGGGTAATCGGAAGAACTAAAGATGGTATTGTTGTATACTTTTACATCTTTGGCATTACAAATGTATATCCCCGATTCTCTGGTCACATAGATCATATTATTGCGTATGATCCCACCTGTATGTGCTTCGTTGTTGGTTCCGAACAAAATGCCGCGATCGCAGTTTATAATGACATTGTTTTCTGCCGTGCATTTTTCTGAAGCTTTTCTGAAGCGGATTGCACCGGATGATTCTTTGTGATCTGCAGTATTAATATTTTTAAATGTACAATTACTGATGCGCCAGTTACTGCCACTGTATATATCAACACCACCACTGATACCCGCAGGTGTTTTATGGTTGGTATGTTCAAACAAGCAGTCCTCAATCGTACCAAAATCAGCGTGATCATCCGAGTAATCCTCATCACAACTGGCCAGGATCATCTGGTTTCTCGTGTTATAGAACCGCACATTCTGAACGTAAATACTATCGGTATTTTTTTCTCCATGAATGACGATTCCGCTTCCACTGACCTCGCCCAGACTGATATCTTTTAATCCGAATGTTTTTCCGCTTACGGTGAAGATCTGAGTGATATTCCCGGTAATGCCTTTCCCTTTTATAATAACCCTGTCACGGTTTTCTGATTCACTCCTGTAGATGATGCCATCTCCGGAAATCCGGATTGGTTCTGATATTTCATATTCACCATCTTTTATGATTACAACCTTATTGCCTTCTTTCGTTAACCTGGTCGTTGCCATCAGTTCCGGTACGTTAGCTACATATATTACATCCTTGCCTGTTTCCTTTGGAAAAAGGTCCGGAAAATCAATGTTTTCGTTTATATCAGATTCATTGTTGTTCTCACATGAAAAATATACCAGTGAAAGCAAAACAACGAGTGCGGCAAGTAGTGAATATTTCATAACTCTTAAGTTTAACTAAATGTTAATATTAACATTTGATTCATATCTGAGACTTAAAAGTGGGCTAACTAAATTAAAGACATGTATGAACGTGCTTACACGTACAAAAATATTAATAAATTGTTAATATTACCAAATAAATTTGTAAAAAAGTGAAATATAAAGGGTTTGGGTTACATTTAGAAAATGAAAAATAAATAAATAGTTTATTCGTAAAGCCGCTTCACATTTAGTATTCCACGCACAGATCTGATCTTTTTAAGGATGTTATTTAGATTTGAAATATCAGATACAGAGAGTGTTAGGGTGCCATTAAATACCCCGTCACCCGAGTCAATGTTAATTGAACGTAACTTAACCTTGAGATCATTCGCAATTACCGATGAAAGATTGCTGACAATTCCAATATCATCTTCACCGGTGACCTGCAAGGTGACATCGTATTTTGTACCTGCTTTTCCTGACCATTGTGCTTTCACAATCCGGTACCCGAAGCGGTTAATCAACTGTGGTGCGTTGGGGCAATCCCTTCGGTGGATTTTAATACCTCCTGACGAGCCTACAAACCCAAAAATATCGTCGCCGTAAATGGGCTTGCAACATTTTGCCAGTGTGAATTCGATATTCTTAAGATGTTCATCTATGGTCAATATGTCTTCGCCTTCCTGTCTGGCATCTGACTGAAGATTATAATTTTCAGCTGTTTTTATTTCAGGACTGTCAGGTACTGATGTGGTCTCTTTACGCTCCAGCTCCAGGTAAGTTTCTCTTATAAATGCCAGTTCAATTTCTTCTTTGGCTATGGCGCAATAAAAGTCTGTTGTTGTGCTGAATTTCAGGTGATGAACCATGCGCTGAAACCGGCCGTCATCCATATTGATTTTCCAGTTTCTAAACCGGCGGCGTAGCATCTCACGCCCCAATTCAGCTTCTTTAAACTGTGCCTCTTTCAGCGCCTGTTTAATTTTGGTTTTAGCTTTTGATGTTGTTACAATCTGTAGCCAGCTCTGCTTGGGTTTCTGATTATTGCTGGTCAGGATTTCTACCTGATCACCGTTATTCAATTGGTGACGGATGGGAACATTCTTTCCGTTTACTTTGGCACCCACGCACTTACTTCCGATTGCAGTATGAATATCAAATGCAAAATCCAGCACAGTTGCCCTTAACGGCAGTTTTTTCAGGTCTCCTTTCGGGGTGAACACAAAAACTTCTTTTTCGTACAGGCCCAGTTTAAAGTCATCAATAAAGTCAACAGCATTCTTTTCGGGATTTTCGAGGATTTCCCTGATGTTCATAAGCCACTCATCAAGTCCTTTCTCGCTTTTAATCCCTTTATAACGCCAATGGGCAGCCAGTCCTTTTTCTGCTATTTCATTCATCCTGACCGTTCTGATCTGAACTTCAACCCATTTTCCATCAGGTCCCATTACGGTTGTGTGTAACGATTCATATCCGTTGCTTTTGGGTATGGAGAGCCAGTCACGTAAGCGTTTTGGGTTTGGCGAATACATATCGGTAATAATGGAATACACCCGCCAGCAATCAGATTTCTCTTTTTTAAGTTTGGTATCAAGGATGATCCGAATGGCAAAAAGATCATAAATATCTTCAAATGGTGTATTCTTACTCATTTTATTCAGAATACTGAAGATGGTTTTTGTCCGGCCTTTAATTTCAAATTTGAATCCTTCCTTTTCCAGTTTTTCCTTAATAGGAGCTATAAAATTTGCAATATACGCTTCACGGGCACGTTTTGTCTCATTCAGCTTATTGGCAATCTCCTTATATAGCTCCCTGTTTGTGTATTTGAGAGAAAGGTCTTCGAGTTCTGATTTTATCGTGTAAAGACCCAGGCGATGTGCCAGGGGAGCATAAAGGTAGCTGGTCTCCCTGGCTATTTTTAACTGATCTTCATCACTGAAATACTGCAGGTGGCGCATGGTGTGCAAACGGTCCGCTACCATGATAAGAATCACGCGGATATCACGGGCAAAGGTCAGCAGGAGTTGTCTGAAGTTCTCTGATTCTATGGCTGCACTTTTTTCATACAGACCGGAAGCCTGGTCAAGTCCACGGATAATCTCCACTACCTGGTGGCTGAAAAGTGTTTCAATTTCTTCGAGTGGAATATGGTTGGCGTGTACAACATCGTAAAGCAATGTGCAGATGAGCGATGTTTTTCCAAGGCCGATTTCATTGACCACAATTTTGGCCACATCCAGCGTTTTGTAAATTGCATGTCTTCCGGATCGAACACGTTTGTTACCGCGTTCATTCATCGCAATCTGAAAGGCCCTGTGCACATGATCCTCGGCATCGTCCTCCTTAAAAACAGAAGCATCCTTCAGTAGTTTTCTGAATTTTTCGTACAGTTTTTCCTGTTCTTCCTCTGTAAATAATGACGTGTCAGACATGCATATAAATTTTATTGTAAAATTAGGAAAAAGATAAACGCTTTAAAACGGAATACCTATTGCTTTTTATAAATAAACGATTCACTCACCATCCATAAATATATTCCCCGGCTGAACATAAAAAGTAACATGGCAATCCATAAAGCGTGGTTTCCCAGGCTGTTTTTAAAAACATACCATACCGGGAAAAAGATCACGAAGGTTGATACCAGGATGGAAAACAGCATTTGTCTTGAGGCCGTGGCTCCGATATAAACACCATCCCATAAAAATGATGCAAAGCAGGCAATTGGGATCAGGGCAATATATGGCAGATAAGGTTTTGCCGTTTCAAGGATTACAGCCTGATCGGTAAGTAATGCCATAATATGGAACCCCAGCCCACCATAAATGAGTGTTGTGAAAACAGTAATACCGAATCCCCATTTAAAGATACGCCGTACGATGGTCCTGATGTCTTTTCTGTTGCCTGCACCGATTTCGCCGCCAATAATGGGTTCAGCAGCAAAGGCAAATCCATCCATCAGAAATGAGAAAAACATCAGGAATTCCCGAAAGAGAGAGTTTACTGCCAGAATGGTATTACCTTGACCTGCTGATTCGGATGTGAACCAGGTAAAAACGAGAATAACCATCAATGTTCTGAAGAAAATGTCACCTGAAACGGAAAGAAAATTTTTTAATTCATGGAAAGGTGTTATGCTTTTAAATCCAATAAACCGGATCAGTTCCGGAAATTTTTTAAAAAGGTAATATACGTACAGCGCCAAACCGATATACTGAGCACATACAGTTCCAATAGCAACCCCATCTGATTTATAGTCCAGAACAACCACAAACAAGACACTGATCAGGATATTAAATACATTTACCAGGATAGAGACAATCATAGGTATTCTGGCATTGTGCATGCCTAAAAACCAGCCCGAAAAGGCAAAAAGGGCAATGGATGCAGGGGCGGCAAAAACACGGATTCTGAAATATAGTGCTGCCTCTTCTTTTACTTCCTGGCTGCCGTCAAGCAGGTTAAAACCTACGTGGCTAATCACATTACGGAGGAGTAGTATCAATACGCCTGCTACCAGTGCAATAAAGAGTGCCCTGGAAAGAATTTTTGCAGCTTGTTTAAAGTCCTTTTTGCCATACGATTGTGCTGTCATTCCGCTTGTGCTCATTCGCAGAAACCCGAGACTCCAGTAGATAAAGTTAAATATAACGGTTCCAAGCGAAATGGCTCCGATATAGATGGGTGAGCTGAGGTGTCCCATCAGTGCCATATCCACAAAACCCAGAAGCGGAACAGTAATGTTGCTGATAATATTGGGGACTGCAAATTTTAATATACGGTGATCCATTGCTTTCATTGAATGCAAAAGTAGAAAAAAGCTAATGTCTGGCACCGCTTAGCTATAAATATAAAGGTATGGGATGAAATGTTAAAGATTTTATTTTTACAGTTGCTTTTTTGTAACTTGAACTGTTTTACGGAAATCTTATGAAGGGACTTTGCATTATCGGTTTCATCTTTTTCAGCTTCTTTTCCACAGCCCAATCCACGGACAACAGCGTGAAACTGTCAAAAAAAAACAGAATTGATCTGACCATTGGATATGCCGGTTCATCAGCTCTTGGCGGGATAAATGATATGATGGTTGCATATGGATATGATGATCCTACCACAGGATGGCTTTTTAATGCCGGCGAAATCATTAATCATCCCAAAATGAGCGGGCCCAAAATTTTTCTTAAAGGGTCATATACCCGTTATTATGATGGAAAATCTGGAATTGGTGCAGATATTCGTTATGCCTACCTTGGTGATATAAACGGCTATAGTGAGGATAAAGGTTATCTGTTCATTTCGCTTTATTCTGTCTCCGCAGGAGTGCATTATGTTTACAGGCCAAATAAATATTTTGAAATAGCTCTGGGGCCGTTACTTGCCTTAAATGCAGGTGATGATACAGATGCTGATATGAAGCGGTTTCATGACTATTCCTTTGGCCTGGACGGAAAGCTGTCACTGGTACTGGCAGAAGGAAAAGTGTCCTTCTGGGCCTTAAATGCAGAGTATATTTTAATGTCGAAAAGTGCACTTGGACCCTATGAAACCACGAATTATACCACCCGTTTTATAATCCCAGAAACCAGGATTAGTTTTAATACCTTCCAGTTGGGCCTGGTTTACGGTTTTAAGTTTTAAATCCTTCCTAAAGCCATAAATACAGCGTGAAATGAAATGGTAAGAAAAAGATAAAGCAGCCGTGCATTCGCGGGCTTCATCTTAAAGAATCTGTAATGAATGGATTGTGTATGACACGATTGCACACAATCACCACATAAGGTACATGTTATGCCCGGTTTCTTTTGCAGGATATCTGCAGGCTTTAATGCATTATAGCGGCATGTTGCTGTACAGGCCATACAATTGGTACAGTTTGAATCAATTTTCATCCTGAACGGATTGACGAATTTTGTGTAGTTCACAATTGTACCAATGGGACAGTACTGAACGCAATGTACCATTTGTTTCTTTTTGCGGGAAACAAACAGGATAATACCTATTCCGGTAAGCCCAAAGGTAATTGCCAGGATGGTAGCCCAGGTGTTTGTTATTCCGCTGAATCTGAGCAGCAGTGCCGAAACGATGATCAGAACGACCATGCTGTTCTTGAATGGTTTAAGCGCTTTGAGCTTTGCCGGTCTTCCTTTTTTATTTGATGCCAGGGCATCAAGTGCTCCGAAATAACAAAGGTGACTACACCACGCCGGACCTGTTAAAAGTATTGTAGATAGGAACAGCAGCGTCATTACTGAAAGTTGACCTCTGTAAATTGGGCCTCCGAGGATCATCATTGGTATGGGAAGATGAAGTTTTCCTGTCAGAAGAAATTTCTCTGATACAAGCATTCCAAGTATGAGCTGAGTGAAGAAGAACCAGCTGAACAACGACCAGGTTCGAAGCCGCCATTTGGCTACATTTCTGGGATCCTGCATTTTATAAGCCACGAATCCACCATAAAATGCAATAATGACTATTTCAATGAAGCCCCCGCCGGGAATAAAACGATCCAGCATAAGCATTCTCATCTCAACCATCAGTTGAACAGGAGTCAGTAGTAAAATGATAAACAGCGAAACGGATACCGGAAGAATCAGCGATTTGCGAATCATCTGTATGTGATGTTAAGCTTTTAACATGGTAAGCAACATTTTAAACTTTCCATCGGCCTCAACAGCGTGTGCAACATTAGCCGGCATAATGATCATTTCGTTTTCTGACAGTGTATATGGCTGCCTGTCAATTATTATCCGTGCCTTTCCTTCCAGTATCTGAACGATGGCATCAAACGGAGCTGTATGCTCACTTAGATTCTGATTGGCATCAAATGCAAATAAAGTAATATTTCCGGCTATATTTCGGGTAACAATTTTACTTACGATTGAACCGTCAGCATATTGTACGGATTCTTTTAAAAGATATGGTTTTGAGAGTTCAAAAACACCGTTGGTCATAATATAAATCTTTAAATTTGGACAGAACAAAGGTAAGTGGTTTAAGGAAGAAAAAAGGTAACATATGTTACACCTGAAAAAAACAGCCTGCAAAATCAGGCTGCTCATGGTTAAAAAACTATGTAGTAATTAACAGGTTAATATCGTATGCCTTTAAAGGATGTAAACGGCACAGAAATTCCGGCTTCTGCATACATCCCGAAGTTATTGTAGGAGTAATCGGAGTTGGCGTCACTATAGCCCCATCGTTGAAGTCCAAGATCCAGGTGCCATAAAACATTAGAGGTTACTGCACCTTCATAACGCACATACGCTTTAATGCCCAGTCCAAGATCTGTACTAACAGAAACTTCACCGGCAGTATTTGTTTCTTTGTTGCTACTTCTGCCCAAATCAAACTCCAGGTTTGCAGAGACATTATTTAATAAGCCATCATAAGGAGCATGAACACCACCACCAAAAACAATTCCCAGGTCATTGCTGGAGCTTTTTGAATCATCCTGCCTACTGTTTTCACTGTAAAGATTAGCATATAAACCACCTATAACCTTTATATTGTCTACAGGGTAATACGTTAATTTATAGTCGAATCCCACTGTAAGGTAACCCCACTTGCGAATGTCGTCCGTATCATATGCTCTTCTTTCAGTGCCTGTTCCTAACCAGATCGGGGTATTGGTGTCATATATGAATGTACCTTTTTTGTGGAAATCCGTCAGAACAGGAAAGCCATTGTTTTCCCTGTTACAGTAAAGGTCAGTACAGCCTATCTGGGCTACGTTTGATGCCTCAACATATAATTCGGCATCTGTATAATTGTAGTTGTCATAAAAATGCGTGTAACGGTCATATACAGCATTTGTTCTTGTAATCAGATTATTGTTGTCATACATCTGCGTAAGCAATCCTGCAAACAGTTCAAACCCAAAAGATCCGGACCTGGTCTTTCTTTCTTCATAATCAAATATTTCTCCGTTATAACTGTAGAATTTATCCGTGTTTAATCCGCCCTTAATATTGAAACCGGCAAAGTATGCCAGATCCGGTTTTAACTGATCTCCATAGGTGATACCAGCAGTAACTTTGCTGAATCTTTCAATATTATTGCGGCCACTTTCAGGTTTCCATGCACTTCTATCGGCGTAGAGTCCTGCATTAAATGCTAAATTGTCCCGAAACACATTTGTTGTGTAAAGGTTTAAATTCTGATTGTTGGTCACACCTGATCTGTTGCCATTACTCGTAGTGGCATACTGGTTAAACATTAAAAAAGAACCGACGTCAGTGTATGTGGTGCTTTTTTCTAACATATCGGCATCTATGGATGATACAGTGCCTTCAATGTCCTTTTTCTTGATAGGATCTTTTGCAATAGCCGGTGCTGCAGCTAGTATGCTGCCAATTATAATAGATGCGATGTATAAATTATTCCATTTCATAAGCGTTACTTATTAAAAACATTTAAATTACTGATATAGAAAGCCAGTGCCAGTCTTATTGCAAATCCGGCATAGCTTGTGCTAATACTGGAAACGGTGTTGGTATACCGGTTCACTTCATATAGCAGTGTACTGGTAAGGGCCATATATGATGTTAGAAAATAGGCGTAACCTAATCCCATTGAATAAGCGAATAAACGGTCTTTGTTTGTACTGGATTCACTGTTGAGGTATTCATTAATACGGTTGCCAAAACCAATTTTTGCCTGTGCATACAGATTATTCAGACAAGAATTCGCGATGGGAAGGTTATATCTCAGGCCAACACCAAGTTTAAAACCGGCATCTCTGTTACCATATTCCGTGTCCTGATTGACCGTTTTATCCGAGTAGCTGTTGATATACATCAGGGCTGCAAGGTTTTGGATCAGGTATATTCCAAATCCTAAACGCAATCCCGCATTAAAATAGTTGTTTACATTGTTTGCAGCATCTGTATATTTTGATGTAATATTTCCAAATCTTAAGAAGGGATTCAGCCCGGTAGTGATAAAAAGTAATCCGGGTACGTAGGGATTCATTATTCTGGAAATGCTGTTGTTTCTGCAATAAAAATCATTGCATGTTAATGCTGCGATGACGCTGGCTGATAAATACAGTCCTGATGTAACGGATGTATAATTGTCTAAAGCCTGGTTGCGAAGGGCATATCCAATTCTGGGCTGAAGCAGCACAGGCAGAGCCATGATCGGCCACCAGAATGCTCCCAGTTCCAGTTTTGCCCCGGTTAACAAGGAGGTGGAATTATTTCCGTCGGTTTGATCCAGATACCGGAAATAGTCGCGGGAAGCGCCAATTCCAAGCATGGCCGAACCATAGAAACCAAGGGTTTGAGAAAACTGATAACCGTAAATGTATCCGGCATATAACATTTTATTTCTGGCTATTTGTCTGTAACTGTAATTTGATTCATTATTTGTCCGTGTACGGGAGTAATCCAGCTGTGCAACAAAACCACTGTTGTTGATAAAGAACCATGTAAAAGTTAGACTGAGAGCTGTTGCTACAGCAGTTGCATATTTATTTCCGTCTGAAAACCTGCTTTGAAAAGAGACGTCCAGGTCATTATGTGTCTGGGTGTATTGCCGGCCTTTTTCAAACATGTTGGAAGAGTTGGGTTCATTCTGTGCATTCAGGTTCATAGGAAAAAGTACGAGTGCAAGCCATAGGGTAAGCCAAATAATCCCGGATGTTTTCATGATGCTCTATTTTTGATTAGTAACTTGAATAATTCAATACTAAGCAGAGAGTTGCTTTTGTGAAGTCATCTTTACGCGGGGAAAGTACCAACCAGGGAGAGATGAAAATTGCAATACACAATTGGGCCCGTACCAGGTTATTTTAATATTTATTAACCTATCAATTCAACAAGTGTTAAATTTTTTTGTTCATAGAGATTCTTAATTCTGCTTTATGGACGTCTTATTATTCATAAAATGAAGCAAGGTAAGGCCAAGAAAAGTGATGAATCCGTTCAGTAACAGAACTTCAAAGCCAAGTGTGTAATCCCAGATGGCTTTAAAACCGTAATAACATGCAATTGAAACAAGAGGTGATCCTGTCATGACATAGGGAATCTGTTTGTCGTTTGGTTTCATCTTTGTAAAAAGACCGGCGAAATAAACCCCTAAAAGGGGACCGTAGGTATAACCGGCAACCATAAATATGGCGCTTACAACAGCCTGGTTATTAATTTTATTGAATAACAGAATGATGACAGCAAGTACAACGGAAAACATAAAATGAACAAGTATTCGTTTTTCCCTTGGAAGTTCATTTTCCTCTTTATTGTAGCCTAAAATATCAACAGAAAACGAAGTAGTCAGTGAGGTCAA
Source organism: Quyinboa sediminis (assembly GCF_042219855.1). Classification (NCBI taxonomy): domain Bacteria; kingdom Pseudomonadati; phylum Bacteroidota; class Bacteroidia; order Bacteroidales; family Quyinboaceae; genus Quyinboa; species Quyinboa sediminis. Next base: position 468,754 of record NZ_JBHJHP010000003.1, read on the forward strand.
GGCTGAATCAGCACTGGAGTAAGCGGCTGCTACCAGTCCAAGCATAAATATCACAGCAAGGTAGGGACTAAGATAGCCTCCGGTCGCAAGAGTAGGAAAGAGGTCATCGCTGCGTTCCGGAATTTGCATCCCTATGCGGTTTGCATATATAACCAAAAGTACCCCCAGAGATAGAAACAGAAAATTTACAGGAACAAAGGCAAAACCATACCAGCGCATGTTTTTTTGTGCATCTTTTAAAGTTCTGCAGCTGAGGTTTTTCTGCATCATATCCTGATCAAGGCCGGTCATTACAATCGTGATGAAAATGCCTGAAAAAAATTGTTTGAAGAAGTTCTGTTTACTGGAAAAGTCATCAAAGACAAAAATCTTCGATAACGGATTGCTGTAGACTGTGCTAAATGTTTCACCTGCAGTAAGTTTCAGCTGCCCTGAAATCTCGATTACAGTAATTACAAGAGCTGCAAGCAGTAAAAAGGTTTGTAACGCATCAGTCCATATAATGGTTTTTATGCCGCTTCTGAAAGTGTAGAGCCAGATCAGTAATATGGTCACAACAACGGTTACGGAAAATGAAATTCCCAGTTGTTCAAAAATGGTAATCTGTAATACATTAGCCATTAAAAACAGCCTGAAGCTTGAGCCAATGGTTCTGGATAAGATGAAAAACCAGGAACCCGATTTATATGTATTTTGTCCGAAGCGTTCGTCAAGGTAAGAGTAGATAGAAGGCAGCTTAAGTTTGTAATAAATGGGCAAAAGAACCTGCGAAATTATAATATATCCAACTACATAGCCCAGAACCATTTGCATATAGGTGAAATTGGTACTCAATACCCATCCGGGAACAGATATAAAGGTTACACCGCTTAATGAAGCACCCAGCATTCCAAACGATATGACATACCAGGGTGCACGCCGGTTCCCGGTGAAAAAGGTATCGTTGGTGCTGCTTTTACCGGTTACAAACGAAATCACGAATAACACACCGAAATAAGCTACCAGAATGTATATGTATGTACCTGGATTCATATTCGTTATTTAGCACAAAGAAAACGATTTAATTTGCTTTTCAATAAATTATCCTGCCGGATAAAATAAATATTGATTAGGCATAGAATTTCGCTTTAATTACTTCGCAGGAAGAAGTGAATTATGCATAACTTGGCGGGTCAGGTGTTTTCGGTTTTTCATTCAATTTTCACAATCAGCATATTTACCAATTGATCCCGGCTTGCATCATCAGATACTATGAGCAGGTATGTTCCTGTATTTAAGCTGCTGAGATCAAATTCATATAAATGCTCGTGAGCTGATCTGTGGAAGCTTTTAACAAGCTGTCCCATGCTGTTGTATATCCCGAATGATAGTATCTCTCTTTGACCGGTGTCATTGATGCTGATCCTGATCCGGTTCTTAAACGGATTTGGATAGACACTGTTTTTAATTGTATTAGTACCGGTATTAACCGATGTAAAGTCTCCGGGTGAACCGTAAATTTCTGCGGATAGTTCCCAGTTCGAGGCTTCTGCATTATCGCTGTCCGGGTCCCTGAGTACCAAAGATCTTCCGTGGCCATCAGCTTCCCAGGGCCATGGGTAGGCGTTGCTGTAAGTGACGGAATCCACCTTATCTCCAAAACTGTTGGCCAGTAAAATTGTTTCCCCGTCATTGCTGAGTCGTTTTGAATACGTATCGTAGGGATCAAAACTAAAAAGAGAGGAGAACATCGTTTTATCATTTGCCAGTACCGTTGTTGCTCCGGGGTTTATAATGAGATCATTATCAAAGGTATATTCAATGCCATCCGTAAAGGTATAACCTTTGATGTTGATTTCTTTTTTGCCATTGTTCAGGAGTTCAATAAATTCAAGATCCTGATATCCTGAATTGTACATAATCTCACTGATCATTATGGCGTTATAGTCACTTTCTGGTATAAAACCAGCCTCAGCAAGTGCACTCCATTCGTTGGTTTCGGTCGATAAGAATCTTGCTTTAATTGTTGTTGTTGTATTAATGGTGACTGGGGCTTTGTATTCAGTCCCTCGTATGCTGCCGCCTTCTTCTCTGGGATCGGTGCCGTCGAGTGTATATATAATTATACCCGGAACTGAATTGTTGTCCGAAACAGAAACCGTAGCCCCGCTTTCGATTATACCTTCCTCTTTATTAAATACCGGTGGCATTACAGATGGAAAAAGACGGTTATTGTTTTGTCTGAATTGATCCAGTACTTTATTGATACGGTTGGGAATGTATTCAGTTAAATCTTTATTAACTTCAGGAATCCAGAAATCATCCCTGGTGTAAACTGTATTGGTTGAACTTTCAAGGTAATCTCCCCATCTTGCAGATTCCAGGATGATTGCCTGGTCAAGCTCATTTTTACGTTTATTAAAAGCATGTTCAAAATTCTCCGGAGTCAGGGCACCGTTATTGAATGCGTGTTTATAGAATGCATCGGCAAACATAAGTCTGTATTCTGCATTGTTTTTTAGTAACTGATGGATTTCTGTTGGGCCGCCGGAATCGTTTTTGTCCGTATTATTGTAATTTACATCTGAATACCGCATCACATGCTCAGCATCCCAGGTGTAGAACCTGTAACCTGAATTCAGGTTCTTATTTACTGCTGCATAATAATTCTGATGCGCCCAATCGTAATTTCCCAGATAAAAGTTGAGTATCATGTAGTCAATAAACCGGGGAAGATCAAGGAGCTTCTTTATTTCATCCAGTGATGTATTCTCTGTGAATCCTTTTCTGGCTTCTTTCAGAAGATTGAGATACGAGGTGTTTGATCCTGCAACAACGGTATTCGGGTTGTGTTTAACAATATCGAAATCTTCTGTTTGGGCATCATAATATTCTGCCATAAAATCCTCATCCGGTCTTTCGTGGAGGTCGTAAATTCCCCAGTAAAGGCCATTAATGTAAACATTTACATATATGCCATGAAAACTTAATCCGCCCATTTCGTTTTGTAAGTCAGACGCAAGCTGATCTCTGAAATACAGCGATGTCTTTCGTTGCAAATTGTCCCAAGGATGAATCCACGAATATAATAATCCGTCGACTACCAGGGTATTGATGGATTCAATCTCGGAATCCGGAAAGAGTCTTTTCTTTAGCTTTTTAGGACCATACTGACTCTTGAACAGCAATCTCATGGATTGTTTTGGCGATTTCCAGTCTACAATACTTGTGCCACCCTGGTTTTGTACTCCACAATTTATTAAAAAACTCTCATTGGGATCAGAATATATGAATTCTGCACTAACAGGCTTTTCCCTGGTGATATTGGTGTTCGGGTATCCAACATATAACCCTGATTCCGGATCAAACCATTCATCGGTTTCCATGGTGAGAGATAATGCGGGCAGGGATTTCAGCGCGGCCTCAATTTTATCTGAATATACCGGGTTATTAACTACTTCCGGATCCATTTCATAGTCAGCATTTATTGTTTTTGATCCACCCCAGGTTGCAGGGAATCCATTGGGATGTTTAGGTTGCCTGCGAATATCCTCCGGAAAAAGATATGTCTGTGTAATCAGCTCAGATGTATCTGTGGAGGACAGGGCTACAGCCCTGACGATTGTGGTAGTATTTACTAACAGGCTGCTGGTGTATTCGATACCATTGTTTGAAAGCGGATCCGAACAGTCTAACGTATATTTTACTGTAGCGGAAGGATCAGAAGCTGTTATGATGAGGTTGCACGCGTAGCGGTAATAGCCCCGTGAATAATTAAAATCCAATGTCAATGAATCAGTAGATCCAAATAAACGTATTCCTGAACTCAGGATAAGAACAGCTATAACCCAAATAAATCGTTTCATCCTCTATGCAAGCGTAAAAATAATATCACCCAAACAGGTTGTCCTGTATAATAAAAGGACGAATTTAATAAAACTTTTAAAGTTTTGTCCACGGCATGTAAGATAAGTATGGTTAAAGTTAAGTTTTAACACTGGTTCTGATTGCAGAGTGTTATTCCAATTGTATTAACTGAAGGCCTGCCTGTTCGGAGATAAAATTTGACACATTTAGGAGTAAAAGTGTCATCATATACAACCGTTTTACATGATGAAGATCGTATTCTTTTGGTCTTCGTTTCCTGCAAATTTTAAGTGTTTGGCTTTCAGAATTTAAGCTGCTTTAAGTGAGAATTGATTTTGATCTGAAATGCCAACTGGTAGGGACTGGTATGCTGCAAAACATGTTTTGCTGATGCGTTTTTTATTTATATTTGATAGCATTTTATTAACGTGTCAGAGCCTGAATACAGCCTGACAGATAACTTAAAATACGATATATGAACCTGATACAAATTAATGACGATCTGGATGTACCCAAGTACAAACAGATTATTAATTCAATTTTTCAGGCGATACAGACAGGAGATTTAAAACGGGGCGATAAAATTCCATCCTTAAATCAGATTAAAGATGAATTTGGACTGTCACGGGATACTGTTCTGGCTGCTTTCAAAGAACTAAAGGACAAAAAAATAATATCTTCCACACCTGGTAAGGGGTATTATATTTCGACAACGAACATCAAACAGAAGGAAAAGATTTTTCTGATGTTTGATGAATTTAATGCATTTAAGGAAGATCTGTATAACGGTTTTATTGGAGCGATAGGGAATAATGCGGCTGTAGATATTTATTTTCACCATTTCAACCGTCAGGTTATGGAAACGCTGGTGGAGGAAAACAAATACAAGTATACCTCATTTGTAATTATGCCCGGATCATTGGAGAACATTGCTCCGTTGATTAAAAAGCTTCCATTCGAACGCACTTATATTCTGGATAGAAAAGCAGATTTGCCTTATTTGTACGGCACCATCTACCAGAATTTTGAGGAGGATATTTATGATGCGCTCATCACAGGACAAATGTTTCTGATGAAATATGAAAAGCTGATCCTCGTTTCTCCGAAGGGAAAGGAGCCTGAGGAACGAAAGACCGGTTTTCTGAAATTCTGTAAAGAAAACAGCTTTGATTATGAGCTGCTTGAGTCGCTTGATGGCAGAACCGTGAAACAGGGAGAAGTGTACTTTGTTACGCATGACAGGCATCTGATTCAGATCATTAAACAAACAGAGAAGTTTAAGCTGCATCTGGGCAAGAATGTCGGCCTTGTTTCGTTTAATGATACAGATCTGAAAGAAGTTGTAGCCGGAGGTATTACAACCATATCAACTGATTTTAAACTGATGGGACAGGATATGGCCCGTATGGTTCTTGACCGGGTTAAAGAAGTGAAGGAAAATCCTTCACAACTGATAATAAGAAAATCGCTGTAAACACAAATATTAACTAATCGATTTAATAAAATGGATGTAAAAACACTTAAACAAGAGTTTGTGAAAACTTACGGGGAAGGAGAAACAGCTGTATTTTTCTCACCCGGCAGGGTAAATCTAATTGGTGAACACACTGACTATAACGGTGGCTTTGTTTTTCCTTGTGCCTTGTCTTTTGGTACGTATTGTCTTATCCGTAAAAACGGTAGTGACGTATTCAGGTTCAAATCACTTAATTTGCCTGAGGTGGTGGAAGTGAAGCTGGAAGATCTGACCAAACCACTTCCAAAGGGAACATGGGCCAACTATTCACTCGGTGTGATCGCTCAGTTTGTTAAGGATGGACATGTGCCTGAAGAGGGAGCAGATATCCTGATCTGGGGAAATGTACCCGGTGGCGCAGGATTGTCTTCATCTGCTTCTCTTGAAGTGGTTACGGGTGTTGCTATTAACGATACCTACGGATATAATCTTGATAAACTGACACTGATTAAATACGGACAGAAATCGGAGCATGAATTTGCAGGTGTAATGTGTGGTATTATGGACCAGTTTGCCTCAGGAATGGGAGAGAAGGATAATGCAGTATTTCTGAATTGTGATACGCTTGAATATGATCTTGTTCCGGTTGTTCTTGATGGTGTTAAAATCGTCATTGGAAATACCAATTCACCTCATTCACTGGACTCTGGTATGTACAATAAACGGGTAAGCGAATGTCATGCAGCTGTAGACGCCATTAAGCCTTATATTCCAATCAATAACCTGGGCGAACTCTCAATGGAGCAGTTTAATTCGGTCGCTGATAAAATTGAAGACAAGACCGTAATGCGCAGAGCCCGTCACGTTGTGAGTGAAATCAGCAGAACGACAAGGGCTGTCTCCGAATTAAAAGCCGGAAATCTTGAGGTATTTGGCGAATTGATGAACGGTTCACATGATTCTTTGCGTGATGACTATGAAGTTACAGGACACGAACTGGATTCCATGGTTGAAGCAGCCCGGAAAATTGAAGGCACAATTGGTTCACGTATGACCGGTGGTGGTTTTGGTGGCTCAACCGTAAGTCTGGTAAAAGATGAATACGTAGATGAGTTTATCGAAAAGGTAGGCAAGGAATATACTGAAAAAACAGGATTGGTTGCAGAATTCTATGTCGCTGAAATCGGTGACGGTGGACACAGAGTAGAATAACAATCCGCAATTACTGAAAAATAATAAAGGCTGTCTTTTTGGACAGCCTTTTGTTTTATTTAGTCTTCATCTTTATCCATCGGTTCCTCTCCATCATCTTCCACATTATCGGCCAGATATTCCAGATCTGAGTACTTGTCCTCGTATTCCTCTTTGATTTCAGTCTTCAGTACACCGTCATCATCGTAATCGTCATCCTGGTCGATAATAATTTCAGCCTCTTCGGCTGTCATTCTGATCATGTAATATTTTTCATCCGTTTCAAAAGGCAACGCACTGACGAGTTTCCCGTCCTTGTTGGTAAATGTGATCAGATTTTCTGTAAATCCGTATGGATAAACCAGTTTGATCTGTTCAAGAATAGAAGCATCCAGTTTGTCGTAATCCTTTATAACACGTGGTTTTACCTGGCTCATAATAAAAAATAATTTAATGTTAAACTAAAAATTCAGAGCTCTTATGTGACTACAAACATAAAAATATTTTTTAATCACAAACAGTAAACAAGTCAGATGTTTTGTACAATATTAAATTATTTTTTTTGAATAAACCAAATTGATTGGTATTTAGTGTGTTATGAATGAGTATGGTATGTTAATTAACAATATAAGAAATCCCTTCCATTTCATTCAGATTCTCCAGCAGATCATCAGTAACATTAATCCTTACACCACGGGAATGAAAGCTAACAACGTGATTATCTTCAGGGTTAACAATTCTGAAAGACAATAATACGCTTCCCTTATTATTATCGAAAAGATTGTAAAGCTCGTTGACATTGTCTTTGCTCACAGATGCCAGATCCATGTTGAGCGTCATTTTTTTAACCAGTTTTTCCCTGACTTCACTCAAAAGGTTGATCGATTTAATGCTGAAATCGTATTTTGTATTGTCCCATCGGCGCTGCTGGACCCTGCCTTTGATCATGATGATATAACCGACCTGGAAAAAGTTTTTAAATTTAATGTAATCCTCTCCAAAGAAGGCAAAGTCGAACGGACCATGGTAATCTTCTACGGTCAGTATGCCAAACAGTTTGCCGTTTCTGGTGGTTCCGGTTCTGAATTTGGTTACCATTCCTCCGGTAGTTATTTCTTTGCCTACCATTTCATCCATGTTATCGAGCATCGGCATCTGGATATTGAAGAAGTTTTCTATTTCAAACCTGTAGCTGTCCAGCGGGTGAGCAGAAAGGTAAATACCGATGACATCTTTTTCTTCGTTCAACTCATGAAGCTTCGACCAGGGATCACAGTCCGGGATATCCGGTTTTTTAATCTGTATTGATGAAGAGCCCATATCGCCGAAAAGAGAATTTTGCTGAGAGGATTTATCATTCTGGAAAATGTTCCCATATTTTATCATGCTCTCAATAAATGTGTTTTCATCATTTGGTGCCTGGGCAAAAAACTGAGCCCTGGTTTGCAGATTCAGATTATCAAAAGCACCTGATTTTGCAAGTGCTTCCCAGTTTTTTTTGTTGACAGAGGTCAGGTTAACCCGTTCTGCAAAATCAAAAATATCTTTATACTGCCCGTTAGCTTCCCTTTCATTAACGATGTCTGATACGGCATTTTGCCCGACACCTTTTATACCAACCATACCAAAAAGTACTTCGCCCTTGTCGTTAACCGCAAATTTATGGATCGATTCATTAACGTCCGGTCCCTTTACCACAAGACCCATTCTGCGGCACTCTTCCATAAAGGTCGTTATTTTGGTGATGTCGTTAAGGTTACGTGAAAGCACACCTGCCATAAACTCAGCCGGGTAATGGGCTTTCAGATAACCTGTCTGGTATGCAATGCGTGCATAACAAACAGAATGCGACTTGTTAAAGGCATAACTGGCAAAAGCTTCCCAGTCTTTCCAGATTTTTTCTATCAGGGTATCCGGTTTTTTATCTACCTGTTTGCATCCTTCAATAAAGGCAGGATTGGATTTGCAACCATCCATGAATTTCACCTTGAGGTTATCCATCATTGCCTTAATCTTTTTACCCATGGCTTTTCGTAAGGAGTCTGATTCACCCCGTGTAAACTGTCCCAAATGGCGGGACAGAAGCATCACCTGTTCCTGAAAGACTGTGATACCATAGGTTTCATCAAGATATTCCTCCATCATGGGATGGTCATATTCTACTTTTTTTCGGCCATGTTTTCTGTCGATATAGTCCGGAATATACTCCATTGGCCCCGGCCTGTACAGTGCATTCATGGCCACAAGGTCTTCAAATCTGTTGGGTTTAAGCGCCCTCAGGTGCTTTTTCATCCCGGGTGATTCAAACTGGAATATTGCTGTAGTTTCGCCACGGCTGAAGAGTTCAAAGGTTTTTTCGTCATCCTCAGGAATATGGTCAATATCTATCTCAATTCCCTTGGAGCGCTTAATATTATCAAGGGTTTCCTTAATGATTGAAAGCGTTTTCAGACCAAGAAAGTCCATCTTTAATAATCCGATCGATTCCACAAAACGCCCGTCATACTGCGTGGTAAGAAGCTGAGCTTCCTTGGCAGGCATCAGGGGTACGTGTTCATCCAGCGGATCACGGCCTATAAGGATTCCACAGGCATGTACACCGGTCTGACGAACAGAGCCTTCCAGTGTTTCAGCGAACTTCAGAGTTTGCGCGACCAGCGGATTATCTGAATCTTTTTCATTTTCAAGATCCGGTACCTCCTTAAAGGCTTTTTTTAGCGTGATTTTTGGGGTATCAGGCACCATTTTTGCCAGACGATCCGCTTCAGGAAGCGGTAATCGAAGAACGCGGGCCACATCACGGATAGCCAGTTTAGCCGCCATCGTACCGAAGGTACAGATGTGTGCGACTTTATCTTTGCCATATTTTTTAGTCACCCAGTCCAATACCAGCTGGCGACCGTCATCATCAAAGTCGATATCCACATCCGGCATTGAAATACGGTCAGGATTAAGAAACCGTTCAAACAGTAAATCGTATTTTATGGGATCAATATTGGTAATCCCTACACAGTAGGACACAGCCGCACCGGCTGCAGAGCCACGTCCCGGACCAACAAGAACACCCATTTCGCGGGCGGCATTAATAAAGTCCTGCACAATGAGAAAGTATCCCGGGAAACCCATTGTTTTGATGGTCTCAAGCTCGAAGTCGATGCGTTCTTTTTTTTCCGGTAAAGCATCGCCATATTTTTTTTCTGCACCAATATACGTCAGATGCGTCAGGTAATCTGCTTCCAGTTTTACACGGATTACTTTCTCATATCCTCCAAGACGGTCAAAAGCAGGCCCGAATTCCTCTTTTAACGTTTCCTCACTAAATCGGGTACGGTATTCTGCTTCTGTACCGAATTCTTCAGGGATTGGGAAGTAGGGCATAATCGGATCAGCATTCAGCTTATAAACTTCTACCTTCTCAGCAATTTCCTGCGTGTTCTGCAATGCCTCAGGAACATCGGCAAACAGTTTATTCATTTCTGCCGTGGTTTTCAGGTATTCCTGTTTGGTATATCGCATCCTGTTCTCATCGTTCAGATCTTTCCCTGTATTAAGGCAGATGAGCAGATCATGTGCATCAGCATCTTCAGCATTGATGAAGTGAACATCGTTGGTTGCTACCAGTTTTATATCGTATTTTTTTGCCAGTTCAATCAGGTGCTTATTTACCAGTACCTGGTTTTCGTAGACATCGGCCCGCAAGGCTGGATCATCCGTAATATGACGCTGAAGCTCCAGGTAATAGTCGTCTTTGAAGATTCCCTTAAACCAGCGAATGGTTTCTTCTGCCTCGTCCATTTTTCCTGCCATAATTTTCTGCGGTACCTCGCCACCTATACATGCTGTGGTTACAATCAGGCCTTCACTGTATTTTTCAAGCGTTGCCTTATCGATTCTGGGCCGATAGTAAAATCCTTCAATATTAGCAATGGATACCAGTTTCAGCAGGTTCCTGTATCCTTTTTCATTTTTGGCGATCAGGATAAGGTGATAATTTGATCTGTCCTTATCTTTCCGGTTGTTTACAACGTAAGTCTCTACGCCCAGCAGCGGTTTTATGCCCTCCCTGTTACAGAGATCATGAAATTCCTTAATACCGAACATATCCCCGTGATCGGTAAGTGCAAGCGATGTCATACCATCGTTTTTCGCTTTGGCGATGAGATTTCTGAGGCTCGCTGCCCCATCTAGAATGGAATATTGTGAGTGAACATGAAGATGCGTAAACGGTATCATTATAAAAAATTTTAGCAAATAAAATTAATGAAGTCAGCGGGGGATTCATGAATGATAAACAAAAAAAGTATCAACAAGTTTTGAAAGAATTTTTTACTTGAAATTTCGTTAATAAGTATTACAAAGTGTTTCAATTGATTAGAAATTGATTTTTTATTTTTGCAGCATATGTTTAAGAAGATGATACCGAAAAGAACCGTTCTGATTTCTGTTTTTCTTATGGCGATAATAGCCATGACAGCACAGACCCTTACCCGGGAAGATTATGTGGAAAAATTTGCTCCGATAGCCATCCGGGAAATGCAGAAATATGGCATTCCGGCCAGTATAACATTAGCTCAGGGCATTCTTGAGTCATCTAACGGGAACAGCTACCTTGCACGTGTAGCCAATAATCATTTCGGAATCAAATGTCACGACTGGACGGGACCATCGGTTCACCGGGATGATGATATGCGGAACGAGTGTTTCAGAAAGTATGAGGAGCCGGTGCATTCGTTTGAAGATCATTCCAAATTCCTGACATCAAGGGAACGCTACCGGTTCTTATTTGATCTGAAAGTAACCGATTATAAAGGATGGGCAAGAGGCTTGAAAAAAGCAGGATATGCCACTGATCCGCAGTATGCAAACCGCTTAATCAAAATTATTGAGGATAATGAACTGTTTTTGTATGACCGTGGTGTAAAAGTAGAGTTTACAGAAGATGAAGCAATCAGTGAGCGTAAAACAAGGAAAGCTGAACCGGTGGATAATTTTGTGATCAAACCCTTTACCTCGCACCAGGTATATTCCAATAATAAGGTGAATTATGTAAAAGTTCGGCCGGGGGACAGTTTTCAGAGTATATCTCAGGAATTCAATCTGCGTGACTGGGAACTTTATAAATATAATGATTTGCCTGAAGATGCTTTCTTAACGTCAGGACAGGTGGTTTATATTCAACCCAAACGGAACCGTTCAAAAAACTACGAATATCATGTGGCTAAAGAAACGGAAACCATGCGGGAAATTTCGCAGCGCTACGGCATTAAGTTGAAGCGACTTTACAAAAAGAATAACATGGACAAGGGGACCCAACCGCAAACGGGGCAACGGATTTATTTAAAGCACAATAAACCCTCTAATTAATTGTGGTTGTAAGCAAAAGAATAAAAGTTAGCATATTGGTCTGAAATACCGGTGCGGTACTTTTAAGGCTTAAATATATAATTTCTTCTTTGCGGATTTGTTTCGTTCAGGGAAATATTGCCGGCATCATCAATATAATATTTGTGGTATCCCAATTCTTTCAGAAGAGTATGGCTTTTATCATTCTGTCCGGACGAATTATCGGCTAAGATTTCAATTAACAGGTTTGGTTTATACTTTAACAGGGTCTTTTTCATACCTTCCAGGCAGTCGTATTCAAATCCTTCCACATCAATTTTTATCAGGTCAATTTTCGGAACCGGATGTGCCTGCAGATAGGTATCTAACGAAGTAACCTGAACATCTTCGGTAATCCCGTTATCAACCGGCATTGCTGTAACCATCCCTAAATTGTGCTCATTTTCATTGTAATATAACTTAATATGGTCTTCCTTTCTGCCGATCGCCATTTTTTCGCATGTTATATTAGTGAACCCGTTTAAACTTACGTTTTTAACCAATGCATCATGATTAAAGGGAAAAGGTTCAAAGCTGATCACTTTCCCCTGACTGCCTGTCAGTTTGGATGCGTAGAGGGTGTAAAGGCCGATATTTGCGCCAATATCAATAAAAACGGCTTCTTTAGTCAGAAAGTTATGGATTGACTTTAACTCGGCATTTTCATATTCTCCAAGAAAGTATATGTTTTCCTGAATCCAGTCATCTATGCGCAGGTTGAGCTTTATTCCATGGAAACGAATTGTACGTTCCACACCTCTGAACAGGTTTAACGGGTTGAAAATGCGTTTATGAATTCCAAAAAAACGTTTTTTGAAAAAGCGGTTTTGAAAAAGAAATCTGAATATACCGGCCAGAATAACTTTCATGAGTAACTGGTTTACTTAAGGATTATATATTGTTTTATCCGGAATTACCGGTGCTAATTTAGCATTTTCCAGTAAAATTGATGTACAATATCACTTTACAGGATTTCAGCGTTCATTCAATCCCTTACCTTCCAGAATTCCCGGGATGCATTTTTCAATTCGGATTTCCCTGGTTTTAGGTTGTTTCGCCTGGCTGAAGTAAATAAGGTAGCCTTTTTTCCGACCTGGGGTTAAATTATCGAATGCATCTTTAAAAAGAGGGTAGGTCAAGAACCGTTGTTGAAGCTCATCCGGAATAATGAAATCTTTTACAGGCCTGCGCTCAATTTTAAGACCTGATATTTCAATCTCAATAGCTTCCTGAATGTAGCTTCTGAGGACAGGTTCAAGTTCATTTATTCTGTCTGTTGTTGTAAATTTAATCAGCCGTCCTTCGTTTGAATTTTCGCCCGGTTTTTCAAGAATGTTTTCCTGATCATTCAGTAAGGCGCCCTTAAAAAAGCTAATGGCACAGTATTCCCTGAATGCACTTATTATTAGTATGTTTTTCTTGTTATAGGTGTAGCAGGGGACGCTCCATTTCAGTTCTTCCTTTAAACCACATTCAACCACTATATAGCGCAACAGGTTTAACTCGTTAGTCCACCGATGAACCTTGCATCTTGTTGTTCCTCCGAATTCACAACGCATACAGCCCTGACTCAGATACAGATCAATCTTTGGATTCATGCATAAAATTTATTTTTCATTATAACCTTTTCCAGCCATAATTTTCGGAATGCATTTTACTATTCGGGCTTCTCGTGTTGACGATTGTTTCGCCTGGTTGAAATAAAAGCAATAGGCCCTTTGCCGGCCTGCGGTAAGCGCCTCAAAAGCGGATTTAAGATCTGCCATTTCTTCGAACTTATGTTTTAACTCGTTAGGCAGTTCCGGATCTGCATTAAAAGGTTCCGGGACTTTTGCACCGGATTTCTCTATGTCAACGGCTTCAAAAATATATTGTTCCAGAATTGGTGTGAGCTTTATGATATCTTCCACTTCGCGGAACCGGACCTGACGACCTACCCTTGTATTTTCTCCTGTTTTGACCAGGATTTTATGTAGATCTTTAAGCAGAACGCCTTTAAAAAATAATAATGCACAGTAATCTTTGAAACCCTGAATAATGACTACATTACTACCCTGATAAGTATAACACGGTTTACCCCATTTCAGCTCTTCATTCAGTCCACAATCCAAACAAATAGTACGAAGAATTTCTGTTTGCTCCTGCCACTGCTGCTCCTGCATCAGGAACTGATCAACTTTTGGATTCATCTTTATTATTATGCATGTTGTTAATAATAACAGTCTGGCAATAGGTTGGGTTCAGGTTTTAATAACCAGATGCCTTGAAATTGGTATGGCACCATCTCTGAAATAAGTAATTGCAAAAACGCTGTTGTCCGGTTAAAGCTTCAGAGATTCATTGCTACACTTTGAATTACAAGTATTTGCTGGCTGTTGGGCTGGAGGATTGTCATTTTGAGCGTAGTAAAATGAAGCGAAGAATCTTTAAGTAATGTTGATTTTTAGCCGGACAACAATGATTACAAAAAAATAATGTTTTTCAGTTGTTATTAAGATCCGCATATCGGTTTGAGTTTCTCTTCTTTACCCTGTAAAACAATAAGAGTAAAATGCTTCCAGCTACCATTATGACCAGGGCAGTGTAGACGCCATATTCAGGATGCCCGGCGAATTTCTCATTAAAAAGGCCGAAAAACAGAGATAAGAGTTTTGTCGGAACATAAGATAAACTAATCAAAATAGCCAGGTATCTGGGATTACTGTATTTGGTAAGAACAGAATGAATAACCGGCGCAATATGTACTTCAGAGATACCCATCAGAACCAGGGATAGAAGAAATATTGAGACATGTTGCTCTTCTGCAACCTGAGGGATAAAAAAGTATAATCCCAGAGCAATTGTTCCGCTGATAAATCCGGTTAGAAGTTTAAAGAACTGACTGCTGTATAAAAATGTCCAGATTACAGACGCTATTAAACTTAAAATGATAATTATCCCGGTGGTCAGAAAGTCCCGGATCATAATGGAATTAAATAATGTTGAAATTTCATGAAATGAGTTTTGTATTTGAACTACGCGAAAAGTAGTAATCTGGTAAACACTCCAAAACAATCCAGCCAACAGTAAGGCAACCAGTATTTTTATGGAGCGTTCAACGAAAGAACCGAGTTTTATTTCTGTATATTCTTGTTTCTCCACTTTTGTGAAGAATGCAAAGATGACGGATGTTAACATGAGAATACCGGCTAAAACAAAACCTGTTATCCATCCGGTTGATTCTCCTGCAATTCCTACGATAAATGCTCCAATAGTTGCACCGGCATTAACGATGAAGTAAAATAATGTAAATCCTGAATCCAGTAGTTTTGGTTTAATCAGGTATGTTTTTCCAAAATTTGAGATTAAGTTTGGTTTGTACAAACCATTACCTGCAACCACCAGAAACAGTCCGGCATAAAGTCCTGTAATACCGGGAATACAAAGACTCAAAATACCGGCAGTCTGAATGAAACCTCCTGTAATTATTGCTTTTTTATTACCCAGAACCAGATCTCCAAGCAATGCGCCGATTAATTGAGAAATGATAAATGATCCGATGAACAGTCCATATATGCTTTGAATTTGGGTTTGGCTAAATCCAGGAAATTTATCAAAAATATACAAGATCAGAATTGCCCGAATCCCAAAATATGCAGTTCTTTCAAAGAAAATGGATAATCCGTAGAAAAGAGTCTCTTTACTGTGTGACTGGTTTTTAATTTTTTCCATTCGATTATGTTATACCGTGTTCTATTCCTGCAATACAGCTTTTATGGCCTCTGGAATCTCCGGGTTTGGTAATTCCTTGATATTCAGGATGGCAAAAGTGAAGTTGTCTGCCATTATCTCTTCCGGATGAATGATATACTGCGTGTTTTTGCCCACCTGTTCATAAAAACCATTTACCTGATTCAGCGTAAATATCACGGGTTTATTCTCCAAGTAAGCCGCCGATTTTATACTGTCACCCTGCAGTTTTAAAAAACCAATTCTCAGGTATTGAAAAAAATCACCACCGGAATAGGCCTGATTGGCGAAAAGAATCATCATACAATCCACGGATTGCCCGTCAACCTTAAGCGTAATGTAACTATCTGTTTGTGGTGCATCAGGATTTGTTATTCTGTAAGGTTTTATTACATCCGGGTAATCCTCTGAATTCATGAGTTTGAATCCGATAATTTTATACATTGCTTTTCTGAACTCCTGATTATTTCTGGTGAGTATGTGAAACAATTCATGAGTGATAATCCGTGTTAATTCGTTGTCATCCATTGTCATCACATCATCTTTCAATACGATGTAACTGGAACGCGTATATCCACCGGCTCCACCTTCTTCCCTGGCTGTCGTCTTTATAAATAATACCTCTTCAGGAAAGTCGAGTTTAAGGCCCTGTATTTTTATGTGATCCTCAATGTCTGCACATGCTGAGTTGATTTTCTCCTTCTCTTTATTTGTCCAGCTCCTGCACTGCTCTGAAATAAAACGGAAGAGTTCTTCTTTGGTACTGTTTTTCTTATGCATCCGGGCGTCGATGTCAAAAGTACTCCAGCTATTTGTGAATGCATCATCCTGAACTAAAAGTTCCTTTGCTTTTTCAACATCTGCAAATGCAATGACATGGGTTAATTTGTTTGCAAGAGCACTTGATTCAAAAGATATCATCAGGAAAAGTATAAATCCGGCCAGTTTATGTTTCATCTGTATTCAATTAATGCCTTGTTTTGCTTTATGATTTATCAGTCATAATTAAAGTTATTGATTTCGTACTTAAAAACTACTGCTGTTATCAGGCACAGGTTATTTCAGGAATTAAAAGTAAAAATATTTTTTGGTTTTCAGCGGGTTAAGGGTAGAATATAAAAAAAGATCCCTCTCATTGGGGCTGAGAGGGATCAGATTTTGGGTAATTACATAGAGAATTAACGCCTGTTTGAATGTAGAAAGGTTATGAATTTATATTAACTTCTTTTTCATTTAGTAAATAGATAATTACCATTGCCGGTATCAGACTCATTAGTATCAGTCTTAAAAACGACGTCTCATAGTTAAAATAAATGAGCACGCCTACAGTTGTGTAAAACAGAAGGCATCCGTTAATGGCTGTTGCCAGGTTGCCCCGTTTTCGGGTCATTATCTTAGCTGAAAAATGCGATAAAGCAGGAACTACAAAGAACCAAAACACTATCACTGAAAATAAATTCCAGCTTAAAACCGTTGAGTAGAGCAGAAACGCGCTCAACAACACTACCAACACAAATAGCACGGTTATTAATCTACGGGTTACTCGGGTTATCATAATTAGTGATTTACAGTTTCAATTAAGACACCCTTTTTTAAAAATCCCTTAGTCGAAAAAGTATTTTTTATACAAAATCTAAATAAAAATTACATTATTTGTGTAAGTTGTTGAATGCCAGCATACCCTGAAGTGAACAGAAAACAGAATAAACAGTAATAATGGAATAAAAGGATAGCCTTTCGATGAATAGTTCAAGGAATTTAAGATAACTATTAGCGTGTAAAAAGATGTTATCACTGTAAGAACCGGATAACAAATCAGGACCAAAAGAAATGTAGATGCTGAAGTCAGTTTACAATTATAGATTTATGCTTTAACTGCACTGAATGATCAGTATCATACAGAATAATACCGGGTGGTGCCAACAGGAGCCCATTCCTGCGCAAATACCCCCGTACTCAGAAGTAGTGCAAAGGTGAAAAGCTGAATTTGTCTTTTTATTGACATTGACCGGGAATTTAGGTTTAGCGTATGTTTTATTCTAAAAGCTCATTAATTTCATTCAGATGAAGCTGCATATGGCGTAAAAAGTCTGATATCATAATTCTTAATGATACTGTTTCATTTTCTTCACCGGAAATCCATACATTTTCAAGTTTGTTTGGATCAACTTGTTTAATAACGTGAATCAGATGGAGGTGAATATATTTCCATAACTGAACCAGGTTGAACCATTCTTCTTCCTGGTAGTTCTGTATGGCAATCCAGCGATCGTTATTACCATGTGTGGCATAGTTTGGAAATTCCAGGGGGTTTTCACGGTATTGGAGGTGTACAATTCGATGGGTGTTGTTGGATGCAGAATCAATCATGTGGCCAATGATCTGTTTAATCGTCCTGTTTTGGCAGTTTATTTTGTCATAAAGCAAGTCTACAGGAATCGTTGAAAGTTTTGTTTCCCATTCAGCGATGAGAGCCAGAATGCCATTTGTTACAGATTCAAATGCCGCAATCATAACTTCAATTTATTTTTTCTGTTGCAAGCCGTCTGATCCGTTTTGATTTATCATAAACCGAGATATGAAATAGAGTTGTTGGATCACTGATTCTTTCTGTTGCCAGGTAGCGTATTTCTTCCGATTTATCAAAAAATGCCACGTGTTTCAGGTAGGTGTCATTTTCTATTTTACTTACAGCAATCTTACGTATCTCCATATCTTTATCAAAGTAAGCTACATGTTTAAGGTAATCCTCGTTTGCCAGTTTTTGTACAGCCAGTTTTCTTATTGCAGGGTCCTTTTCAAAATATGCGATATGCTTTAAATACGTATCGTTTTGAACGTGTTTTAAAGCAGCCAGTCGGTTATCCGGATCCGGATTGAATACCGCAATCTGGTTAAGGTTGTTCCTGTTATTAATTTTTGAGAGGGCAAGTTTTTTAACCGTTTCACACTGATCGGCCATCATGACTTCCCGAAGAACAGATTCATCATGTATTTGGTCTACAGCTATTATGCGTACAATCGTATCCCTGTCTGAAATAGCGATCAGTTTTAAAATATGATTATCCTGTGTGTTTTGTGTAGCTACAATCCTGGTATTCAAAGGTTGCTGAAAAAACATTTTGCTGTTAAAACCGGATTTTTCAACACGCCCTTTTGTTTCGTCGAGGACCTTTACAATTGTATCTCTGTTTATGAAAACATGGTTGTAGAAATACGTTTGTTGCGTTGTTAATGAACTCGTTATTACATATCTGTCCGTACTCACAGATTCTGTTTTCTTCCGGTATGTAACTCTGATGCAGCTGCTAAGAATCAGGGTAATTAATGTAAGATAGAGTAAAATACTTTTCATCTTTCATGATTCAGGTTCAATCGTTAATGTGGTATTCAGGAATGTTCTTCATTTTTCTTTTTCAGTATCCACTTTGCAAAAGGTCGAGAATTACCAATCAGGACAAAACCAAAAGCATAGAGCAGCAGTAATCCGGTTTGTTGTATTAAGAAGTCTGTTGGATTGGTCATGTCGCCGAGCAGGTATCTTACCAAGGCTGCCGCAGCGGCTAAAAATGCAGGAAAACGAAAAATAATAATGATCAGTCCTGTAATTATAAGTGCAATGCTCAGCAATTCCTCATAGTTATCTCCCGGTTGCAGGTCTATCACGTCATCATTTTTAACAATGAGCCGGACAAATACAGCCGTTTTTATTACCAGGAAATAGCTGATCGCAGTCAGAACAGCAAAAGCCAGAATATAACCAATAAGTCCCCCCAGGCTTGCCATAAAATTGTTGCTTTGATAAAAAATCTGTGAGAAATTAATAATATCCTTAATCAGGAGAAGCGCCCCAATAAAAATCTTTATACCAAATATTTTTAGGGTCAGATCAATAACATCGGTCTTTTTCATAATAGGTAATTTAATTCACAGCAAGGTACAAAAAAAGATTACATCACCCAAATATACCACGTTGCATTGATGAATTTTTTACCCCTCCATCCTCGATAGCTATCGGGACTTCCCTAAAGTGGGAGGCTTTAAGTCCCCTTCAGGGGATTTAGGTGTAATTTTGCAAAAACTACTTACAATCCGTAAGTAAAGATAATTCTGAAATCACTTTTGGGACAGCCTCTTTCATATTAAATAATCTTCATTTCTACCAGCTTGTAGGCAGACCTCCGTCCACAACCAGCATGGCCTGAACCAATTTGGCATGATTGATAAGATCCGTTGCTGAGCTTACTTCAGAACGGTAGTTAATGCCCAGTGGCCAGAAGTGCGTATTGTCGCCATGCAGTTCCTGTCCTGTAAGTTGCTGACATAACGCCTTTGCTGCTGCCCCCTGCCATACACCGTTTATCATATTATTCCAGTAGGCATTGGAAGTGCCTGATCCAAAATAGTGTGCCATCTCATGCATGGTGGTTCCTACCCACATATATGATGTATTGGGACCATAACCAATACTTCCATG
The DNA here is from genome assembly GCF_042219855.1 of Quyinboa sediminis. NCBI lineage: Bacteria > Pseudomonadati > Bacteroidota > Bacteroidia > Bacteroidales > Quyinboaceae > Quyinboa > Quyinboa sediminis. The sequence continues at coordinate 488,835 of NZ_JBHJHP010000003.1, forward strand.
ATAGTTGGCCTGGGCCGTTGGAATACCTGAACTGTAATACACGTGTATGTTAGCTTTAAATTCAGTATACCGGTTGTAATAGTAACAGGCGCTGTCCAGTGCTTCTTTTATCAGGGCATAATATTCAGGAAACTGGTTCTTGTCTATATCAAGTGTATAAGTTACATCACCCATCAGGGTCTGAATTTTTTTTGCTTCGCCATACGTTGTTCCCATGCAGTTGATGACATAAGGTCTAACATAATAGGTTGATCCTAAGACCAATCCCGTTGTTGAAGCATATAATTTACCTGCATTTGTTCCACTGCTGAACGTATTGTCATCGGTTGTAGGATTTTGATTCGTGCTGGACCAGCACAATCCACGCTCCAGTATTTCACATCCGCCATCGTTAATATTCAGTTCACAGATTATTTTATCCAGTTTGTATTCATAATCAGCTGATATCAGTTCTACAGCGGGAACTGTATAGCTTCCTTCAGAATAAGTCATGCTGTCAATTTCTGACATCCTTATTGTTCTGACGTCTCCATCTTTCAAATGAACCAGAATGTTATTATTCGACTGATCCACCTCAACGCTGTCAAGGTTGGAAAGTGCAAAACGCTGAACTGATTTATTGATTTTAAATATATTCATTGTCTTATTCTGTGCCATAACAGAACCAACCAACAGCAATAAGGAAAATAGTATTAAATGCCCTTTCTTCATCGTTTTGTAAATTTTGTAACGTAACTACCCGATTTAACTATATATACGCCTTCAGGTAGCTGATTAATATCAATTTTATGTTCTGATTCTGATGTAATCCGTCTCATCATTCGCTTACCACTTATGGAATAAATGTCCACTTGCTTTGATCCCGGACCGTCAACTGATACATATATAGTTTGGGTTGCCGGATTCGGATATACAGACATTGAGCCGTGTAGTATAGTTTTATCCGTTGCAGTAGCCCATTGTCTGAAAGTGATTTTCCGGATATCTGTATTTGCATATGTATCGGTTGATCCCGACGTAAAATCAAATATTGTAGAAGTTTCATCAGCCACAAAGTGGGTGACAGTGTTTAACTTCAGACTAATAACCGAATTGTCATTTTTAACGATTTCCAGATACCCGGCTTCGGGTTGTTCGTTATGAACCGTAGCTGTCGTTTCGGCTGTTTTACTTTCCTCAAGATTGGCATTATAAGCTTTTTCAAGCATAGCCAGACCGTCATTCACATGGAGTTCTGTCTCTGCTATTTCATTTTGATCCAGGGCTCTGCTATAAATTCTGAAATCATAAACCAGGGTATTTCTCAGGTAAACATCTGATGTGTAGCAGGAACGGCCAATCCAGTTATAAAGTGTACCGGCAAGACCCGGTTTCAGTAAGGTTGTTGAGGGCAGATTGGTGATTTTATCTTTTGCCACGGCAATACCGTCAATGTAAATTGTCGCGGTTGTTCCCTGTTGGGTAAACGTTACATTGTGCCAGTTTCCCTTTAATGCCTTCTTATTATAACCAACATCCTGATTGCCTGAAGATTCAGTATAATTCCCGGGTGTAATGCTCAGGCTCTGATCTTTAAGGCTACAGATGATATATCCGTTTATGTCTGACATCGCATCTGCTGTATTGGAGAGGTTCCATAAAAAGTTGCCGTTATTATCCAGCCCTGAATAGGAATCATCGATCCGGAAATAAGCCGATACGGTATAATTTGTTAAACGGCTTACTACCTTTCCCATACCAGACCCCATGTCGAAATAACCGTTGGATGAGCCAAGGTTCAGCACATTAAGAATACCGGTGGATTGCGTTCCTATGGTGACCACTTTAGCACTGTTTTTTAACGAACCGCTAAAGTTCTTTTCAGCAACATCTTTTACAACAGTACCGTCAAGGTTAGAGAAATCATATCTTACAACAAGGTCATTCACAAATTCAGTACCGGCTTTTGCAAGAACCGTTGCGCTGAAGGTTTTGGTTTTGGTGATGGATCCCAGCTTTACCGTTGCTGTCAGAACTACATCCGAATTAAAGAAGTCCGGTCGGATAACGGTACCATTCGAAGCTACTACAGATGGTTGTGATGAACTCCAGGATACCGTAACGCCCTGATCTCCAAGCGTTGTTGGTAAGGATATATTGTCTTTTAAAGCTGAAAGGTCACCCAGATCCAGCGCGTCATATTGTGCATACAGTTCATCCAGTCCGGTTAGCATCAATATTTCCTGATTATCCAGTGCACGGTTGTAAACCCTGATGTCATCGAATATCCCCTTAAATCCATTAACATCCTGTGCCCAGCGCGAAAATCCAAAATAGTTATCTGTGGTTGATCCCAGCCATGAACTGATATTATACGAAAGGTTGGATGTGGAGGCAACAACATTGCCGTTAAGATACATTGTCGCAGTTCCTTTTGAACCATTCCAGTTGTAGGTTACGGCTACATGTGCCCATGCCGACGTCGGGCATTTTTCGTTGGACATAATATTTATGGCGGTACCGGATGCCGGTCTGAACCTCAGGTTCATGTATCCGTCATTTGAGCCGTAACTTGGAATAAAGGCAATGAAATTGTTGCTGCCTTCTGTGCCTGTTCCCCAGTCAAAAAAACGGGTGGCATCCTGCCTTAAAAGCAGCTTTACCCATGTGGCAAAGGTGAAGGAGGTCATCCCGGCATTAATGTTATCTGGAGCTTCAATGTAATCACCGTTTTTATTACAGAATACCCCATTCCCGGTCTTTCCGGTATATACAACTGCACTGCCCTGCAATGTCCCATCATGGCCGTTACCTGAGTCATCTGTTACTGTTGCTCCTGTTATATTCTCAAATGTGTAATGTAATATCAGACCGTCATTAATATTTTGTGCTTCCACGTGTTGTTGAAACAGCAGGAAGACTGATAAAATAGAAATGCCGCTGATGAATTTTAAAAATAAGGGTTTGTATCTCATACCTTAATGTTAGTAAGTATTTCAAATCTTAGACCATGCGAAAATACAATTTAATAGAAGTTAACGATGTTATAAAATCGTCAGATTTTGCTGATTTTTCGATCTGTTGTTTTTTTAGTGGAACTGAACTGTTGATGGTGAAGCGTAGCAAAATTTTCTGGTCATCTTTATTTAGAATTTCAACTATGAGGCCTTTTCGTATCTTTGCAGCGCAAATTCAAACAGGTTAATTATGCATTTAAAACATTTACCAACCAGGCGCGTGCTACTGTTTAAGAAATGGAGCCGCAAAACATTTGCAGTTTACAATACACTGCACAAAGAGATCAAAATAGGCGTTTTAAGCGTAAGTGCGTTCGCTACCCTAGGCGCTCAGCAGACAGCGGCTCAAACCGATACCATTCGAACCAACGATAAGGTGGATTTGGAAGAAGTAGTGGTGAGTGCCGATGCCACACCCGAACTTCAGTCTGAAGTGGCCAGGGTGGTTACTGTAATTACTAAAGACGAGATTCAGGCGTCGCCGGTCAACAGCATTGCCGACCTGCTTGAATTTGCACTTAATGTAGACGTACGACAACGTGGAGTAAATGGTGTTCAGTCGGATATCAGTATTCGTGGCGGATCATACGACCAGGTAATGGTTTTGCTGAATGGTGTTAATATCTCCGATCCTCAGACCGGACATAACATGATGAACCTCCCTGTTGACCTTAGCCAGGTTGACCGGATTGAAGTACTTCAGGGCGCAGGAGCCCGGCATCTCGGGGCTAATGCTTTTAGTGGTGCGATCAATATTATTACCGGTTCATCTGAAAACAATAAGATACAGTTGTCCGGTTCAGCCGGTGAATACGGTTTTTATGACGGTAATCTGAGCATTGCATTCCACAATTCATTAACACATCATCAGATTTCGGCAGGCTTAACAGGAAGCAGTGGTTATATTGAAAATACCGATTTTAAGCGACAGAATATTTACTATAACGGCGGACTTGATCTGGACTTTGGTTCATTTGTATGGCAGGCGGGTTATACTGATAATGGTTTTGGTGCCAACAGCTTTTACACGCCCGTATACCCCGATCAGTATGAAGCGGTAAAAACAAACATTGCAAGTCTGGGATTTACGACCGGAACCCGGTTTAAAGTATCACCCACAGTTTATGTCCGGAATTCGAGGGACCGGTTTGAATTATTCAGAGACAAACCAGCGACTTATCCGTATAATTTTCACAAAAGTAATGTGTATGGTTCCAGGATTAATACCACCTACTACTGGGCATTGGGAAAAACGTCTCTGGGTGCGGAAATAAGGAATGAAAATTCGCTGAGCAACACACTTGGAAATATACCGGATACAGTTAAAGTGAACGGCTATGATGCCTTTTATTATAAATCGTATACTCGCACAAATTACAGTGCATATGCTGAACATCAGTTTAGTTCGGGACCCTTGTTTATGACTGCAGCGGTTATGGCGTTCGGATCGACCAGCCTGAACAGTGGTATCTCTTTTTACCCCGGATTGGATATCAGCTATGAGCTGCTTGACGGATTCAGAGTCAAGGGATCAGTAAACCGTTCCTTGCGCATGCCAACTTTCACCGACTTGTTCTATAACGGGCCTACCAATGTTGGAAATCCTGATCTGAAACCGGAAACAGCCTGGAGTTATGAAGGCGGGTTTAAATTTCATAAAAAAGGTATTGCATCTCATATTACGGCATTTTATCGACAGGGAACAAATCTGATTGACTGGGTTCAGTTGCCTGATAATGAAAAATATACCACCACCAACTATACTCAGCTGAATACCTTTGGTATTGAAACGTCAACACGACTGGATATAACAAAGATGAGAGATGCAGCTTGTTTTATAAGGAGAGTAGGCGTGAGTTATTCATACCTGAACTCTGATAAGGTGGAACAGGATTATGATTCCAGGTATGCACTTGATTATTTGAAACATAAATTTACCGTGACTCTGAATCATTCAGTAGTAAGTAAGATTTTTGCTGAATGGAATGCTTCGTGGCAGGACAGAGCAGGAACGTATCAGAAGTATCTTGGACGCGATCCGGAAACGAGTGATCTGCTGTATCAAACCACACCTTATGCTCCGTTCTGGATGGTTAGCGGAAAAGTATACTGGGAAAATGATCGGTTGAAACTGTTTGCGGAAGCCTCTAATATTTTTGATGTGAAATATATGGATGTAGCTAATGTTGTTCAGCCCGGAAGATGGGTGAAAGCTGGTGTTGTGTTCCGAATAAACTATTAAAGGGCTGCTTAGCGGGAGGCGATTTAATGACGCACTCCCGCTGGCAGCTTTATAGTTGTTAGTTAAATGATCTCTATACCTTTTTCCTTCAGCATTTCAAGTCCCTGTTCACCAAGCTTGTATTTCTGTATTTTTCCGCTGGCAGTCATTGGATAGCCTGATACAAAAAATACATATTTAGGTATTTTAAACCGTGCGATTTTTCCCCGGCAATAATCTGTTACATCACTTTCACTAAGCTGGCTGTTTTCATCCAGTATAATGAATGCCCCGACCTGTTCACCATACTTGGGGGAAGGGACACCGGCAACCTGAATATCCCTGATTCCTGGCATGCTATATAGAAACTCTTCGATTTCGCGGGGATAAATATTTTCACCTCCCCTGATGATCATATCTTTAATACGCCCGGTAATTTTGAAATAGCCTTCACCTGTTTTAAGACCCAAATCTCCGGAATGTAACCAACCATCTTTGTCAATTGCTTCTTTTGTCGCTGCTTCGTTGTTGTAATACCCCTTCATAATATTATATCCTCTACAGCAAACCTCACCCTGTTCATCTGCAGCACATTCATCTCCTGTCTCAGGATTTACAACTTTAACCTCAATTCCCGGCAATTCTTTGCCAACAGTCGAAACTCTGGCATCCAGGGGATCATCCGTCCTGGTCTGGGTCATTACAGGAGATGCTTCAGTTAAACCGTAGGCTATGGTTACTTCATCCATGTGCATCTTTTCAACCACTTTTTTCATTACGTCCATCGGGCAGGGTGATCCTGCCATAATTCCGGTACGCAAAGAAGTAAGATCAAACATATCGAACATGGGGTGGTTAAGTTCTGCGATAAACATGGTTGGAACACCGTAAAGGGCTGTACATTTTTCTTTTTGAACTGAGGCCAGCACCATTAAGGGATCAAACGATTCAATGATGGCGAGTGTACCACCATGCGACAATAAGGCAAGCACTCCAAGTACAATGCCGAAACAATGAAACAGGGGAACCGGGAGACAGAGGATTTCATCTTCTGTGAACTTTTGACATTCACCGATATAGTAACCATTATTGAGAATATTATGGTGCGTTAACATGACACCCTTGGGAAATCCTGTTGTTCCGGAGGTGTACTGCATGTTGATAACCTCTTGGCAATCCAGACTATTTTTGACAGCATTCAGCTCATCATCATTTACATGCTCTCCAAGTAAGAGTAATTCCGGTGTATTGTACATACCCCGGTGTTTTTCCTGTCCGATGAAAATAACATGTTCCAGAATGGGAAACTTTTTTGACTTCAGCTGACCGCGTTCCATCAGTTTCAGTTCAGGAATAAGTTCATTTACCATGCCGACATAGTCGCTGTCCCGCCATCCATCGATAAGGCACAAAGCTTTTAAATCAGCATTTTTAACCAGGTAATCCAGCTCATGTATTTTATAGCTTGTATTAATGGTCACTAATACAGAGCCTATTTTTGCCGTTGCAAATAAAAAGGTCAGCCAGTCCGGAACATTCGTTGCCCAAATGCCTACATGGTCACCTTTTTGTATTCCTAAGGTCAGTAGTCCCTTTGCCAGTTTGTTCACCCTGTCGTCGAACGCCTTATATGTAAACCGAAGATTACGGTCCGGATATATGATGAAGTCCTTGTCGGGTGTTTTTGTTACAATATTTTCCAGTGCTGTTCCAAGTGTGTGATCAAGCATGTTCATGACAATTGGTTAAAATGGTGCATATACTACTGCCAGCAGAATGGCCTGTTCGTTGTTCTCCGAGCTAACATGGTGTTTAACGATGGAGTCATAATAAATGGAATCTCCCTGATAAAGTACAAATGATTCCTTCCCGTAGCTAACCGATACACTTCCACTTAGAACATACAGAAACTCTTCACCCTCGTGTGATGAGGAAATAAATTCTTTTGATTCACTGGCGCTCAGATTGATTAAAAAAGGTTCCATGTGTCTGCCTGACTTATTTCCGGCAAGCGAAAAGAACTCCATCTCTTTTCTGGCGGAGGTGTTGTCATTGGAAAAGCTGATGGATTTGGTATGATCTTCTTTGCGGGATACCACAGGACCAATGCGGTCTTCATCATCAAGAAAGGTACCGAGACGAACACCCAGAACACGGGCAATCTTAATCAGCGGACTTAATGAGGGTAAAATCTCGTCATTTTCAATATGCTCAATCTGTTCAATGGACAAACCGGCTCTTTCTGCCAAATCTTCAATGCCAAGGCCTTTGATTTTTCTGATCTCGTTAATCTTTTCTCCAACGTTGTTCATCATGTCAAAATCGTTTTTGTGTTTTTAATGGGGACACCAAATGTAAATAAAAATCAAATTAAGTCGTTTTCCAATCTCCCGCTAATCTTCTGAAAAGCGGTAATTCAGAATCAATTTATATATCTTTGAGTTTTGATAATTATCCCAGAATGAGATATACCGGGCATAAAATATTTTTAAATGGTAAGTTAACCGATATTTCCAACGATCTTGATTTTTACATGAGCGGGAGGAATATTTACGAAGTGATCCGGATTATTGACGGAAAAATACTGTATTGGCAGGATCATCTTAACCGGTTGGAAAATTCACTGCAGACGGAACAGATCACGTTTCAACTTTCAGATTATGATTTTCCGGAGATGATCGCCATACTGATACATCAGAATATGATCAGGAATATGAACATCCGAATTGATGTTTTTATCACAGATTCTTTGCATGTGCTGGTTGGTTTTATTCCCTCGTTTTATCCTGATGTGGAAACCTACAACACAGGAGTGAAAACTGTAACGCTCAGATCTGTCAGACACGATCCGGCTGTAAAAGCGGTGCATCATGAACTGAGAATTAAAGTAGACAGGCTACTTAAAGATAAAACAGTATTTGAGGTTTTGCTGGTCAATGAGAAAGGACTTCTGACGGAAGGTAGCCGGACCAATCTTTTCTTTATTAAAGGAAGTGCAGTATTAACCGCAAAAGTTGAGGATGTACTTCCCGGCGTAACCCGAAATAAAGTGATAAAACTTTGCCGGTCACAGAACATTACAGTAAAGGAGTGTAATATTCGTCTGGATGATATACAGCAGTATGATGCCTGTTTTCTTACCGGAACATCTCCAAAGGTCATGCCGGTCAGCTCAGTAGATAATTTCACATTCAAGGTTCAGAACTCTGTTTTATTAAAAATAATGGATGCATACAACCTTTTGATGGATAGATCGTTATATAAAGTGGAGTAATTTTGGCATGGTTGTTGAATTATTTCAGGCGTACAGATTTAAAAGCATCTAATTTAATTGATGACATTGTTGTTTTAACAAAAAAGATTATTTTAGCGGCTCATAGATAGAAATAACTAAGTGTATAACAATTAAATATAGTTGAAAATGAAAAAGATTGGGGTAATATTAACATTTTTGGTCTTTTCGATTGCAATGTTTGCGCAGGATAGTGCAGCAGAACTAAAGAATGCCGGAAATGAAGCGTTGAGAAATAAAAATTATGCGGAAGCTGTTGCTAAGTATGAAGCCTATTTTGCAACAAACGAAGAAGGTGTAGCTGACGATAACATGACACTGTATAATCTTGCCAACAGTGCTTTGAAAGCTAAAGATTTTGCAAAGGCAGAGAAATATTTTAATCAGTGTGTGGCTAAAGATTATAAACCTGATCTTTCGTTGTATTACATTTCAAAGATTTATAGTGAAAAAGGTAACGAAGCCAAGGAAATTGAGACACTTGAGAAAGTTTTAACCAATTATCCAAACAGTAAATATTACTCAAAATTCCGCGATTATGTGGCGAAATACTATAATATTCAGGCACAGGATCCATATAACAAAGCGAATGAAATAGCAGTAACAGCTGCCGGTAGTGGTGATGCTGGTATCTATCTTTCAAAAATGAAGGATGCCCTGGTCCTTTGGGATAAAGCTAAAACAGGATTTGAGAAAACACTTGAAATCGATCCGAACAACACAATTGCCAAAAGTGCCATTTCAAATATGAATGATCAGATTAAGGCTTATGAAACCTATAAGGCAAGTTTGCCAAAAAAATAATCAGAAAATACTGGATATAAAAGAGGTGCAGAAATGCACCTCTTTTTTGTTTAAATCGTTTTCTTAATATTACTGAATATTGTAACTTCGCAGCCCAAATCAGAAATCAAAATGGCTAAAGCGTATATCATCAGATCGCTTCAGAATTTTCGCAGTTTATCCACAGAAAAGAAACTTTACATCATCAGTTTTATTGTCGGATTATTAAGTGGATTGGCTGCATTTATTTTAAAGACTACTGTACATTATACCCATCATCTTTTAATTGAAAACTTTTCTTCTGATAAGGGAAACTATATGTTACTGTTGTTTCCAATACTGGGTATAATACTAACGGTGTTCTTCATTAAAGTTTTCGTAAAGGATAATATTGGTCATGGTGTTTCAAAAATCCTTTACGCTATTTCCAATAAAAAAGGCCGTATTAAGCCACATAATTCCTGGTCATCTATCATCGCAAGTACGTTAACAATTGGATTTGGAGGATCTGTAGGAGCAGAGGCCCCGATCGTATTAACAGGTGCTTCCCTTGGATCTAATTTAGGCCGTTTTTTTAACCTGGATCATAAATCTCTGATCGTATTAATCGGATGTGGTTCAGCCGGCGCCATTGCCGGGATCTTTAAAGCTCCGATGGCCGGCATGGTTTTTACGCTTGAGGTACTGATGCTCGATCTGACGATGGCTTCTCTTATTCCGCTACTGATATCAGCTGTAACAGCAGCATCATTTGCCAACTTCCTTATGGGTGATGAGGTGTTGTTCAGTTTCGATCTGGTGGACAGTTTTGAGTTATGGACAATTCCATTTTTTATTTTTCTTGGTATATTTTCCGGTTTTATTTCACTCTACTTTTCACGAGGGGTAATGTTTATAGAATCATGGCTCGGGAAATTTAAATCACAGCAAAAACGTCTGCTTGTAGGAGGCATTATCCTGAGTGTAGTCATTTTCTTTTTCCCTTCGTTATATGGTGAGGGTTATACCACCATCCGCTCTTTACTTCACGGCGAGAGTGGTGATGTGTTGAATGGCAGTATCTTTCTGGGGATTGAAGGGAAGTTCTATCTGTTTGCACTGTATCTGTTACTGATAGTAACGTTTAAAGTGGTGGCAACCAGTGTGACTACCGGAGCCGGTGGTGTAGGTGGTATTTTTGCTCCATCACTTTTTTTAGGCGGTGTGGCCGGATTTACGTTTGCATTTATCTTTGGCCATTTTGGCATCTTACTACCCGAGAGCAATTTTACCCTGGTTGGAATGGCAGGTATGATGGCCGGTGTTATGCATGCTCCTTTGACGGCAATATTCCTTATTGCAGAAATAACTGATGGCTACGAGCTTTTTATCCCGTTGATGATAACCTCGTTGTTTTCGTATATTACCATTAAGTATTTTGAGTCACACAGCATTTATCACAAGCGTCTTGCTCAACGCGGACAGCTTTTAACGCATCATAAGGATAAAACGGTGCTAACCTTGATGAAGCTGAACAGTGTGGTTGAAACTGATTTTGAAAAAGCGTATCCTGACTGGACACTTGGGGACCTGATTAAAGTTATTTCTTCCTCTAAACGGAATATTTATCCGGTAGTGGATCGCGATCAGAAACTCGTTGGAATTGTATTGCTGGATGATATACGGAACATTATGTTTCGACCCGAAAAGTATGATGTGTTCAAGGTAAAGAAACTGATGATTGTACCACCTGCTGTCATCAGTATTAATCAGACAATGGAGGAGGTGATGAATACCTTTGAAAAAACCGGTGCATGGAATCTGCCGGTGGTGGATGATAATGGTGTATATATGGGATTTGTGTCTAAATCAAAAATCTTTAATGCCTACCGAAAGGTACTGGTTCACTTTTCCGATGAATAAAAAAAGCTGCACCTCACGATGCAGCCTTTTTGAAATATGAAAAAAACCCTTAATTAATTCGTTCTGTTGCCTCTTTGAGGTCTGTCTCCGTTCGGAGGTCCCTGTCTGTTAAATCTTTGTCTTCTTTCTTCCTGTATCTTGTCGTATTTAGTCTTTTGATCATCCGTTAAAAGAGCCTTGAATTCTTTGTCATATTCAGTCATCAGTTCACGGAATTTGCCACGTTGAGCCTGCCGCTCTTCCGGCGTGGTTGCCTGGTTGCGCATATCCGTCATCTTCTTGTCATACTTTTTGTTTAATTCCTTCGCTTTAGTAACCTGATCTTCAGTTAAAGACAGGTCCTTCGTAAGTTGTGTGAGGCGTTGTTCCTGACGTTCCGCATATGACATTCTTTGTCTTTGACCCTGCTGACCACCTTGTTGCTGGCCGCCACCATATTGAGCCATCGCTGTTGTTACAGAAAGAGATAACATGATCACAGCACTAAAAAATAATGTTAGCTTCTTCATTTTTTTTAATTTATTAATTTTACAATGTTTAGACATTAACACCGTCAATTTTATTCCATGGCGCTTAAAAATAATTTCGAAAAAACAAAAGGAATCATCTGGGACTGGAACGGTACATTACTGAACGATGTTGAATATTCCGTGGATTGTATCAATAAGTTGCTGAAAAAAAGAGGCATGAGACAGTTGTCGCAGGCGCAGTATAAACAGGTATTTACTTTTCCTGTCAGGGATTACTATGAATCTATAGGATTCGATTTCAATAAAGAAAACTGGGAAACGGTAGCCATGGAATTTATGAAGACTTACTGGATGAACATGAACAGCCTTAAGCTTTATGCTGATGCCATCGACGTACTACAGAACATGAAACGCAACGGTTTAAGGCAGTTTATTGTCTCAGCCATGGAACATGAAAAACTGAATCAGATGGTTCAGGGCTACAGCCTGGGATCTTATTTTGATGCGGTTCTGGGAATAAGTGATCATTTTGGTAACGGAAAAGCGCATTTGGGAAGTACTGTGCTTGACCGGAGTGGATTAAAACCAGATGAAGTGGTTTGGGTCGGAGATTCTTTTCATGATTATGAGGTTGCCGGGTCAATAGGTATACAAACGATATTTGTTTCCAGCGGCCACCAGAGCCGGGATGTGTTAAATGCTTCCGGTTGTAAGGTATTTGATAGCCTGTCTGATATCAGGTTAATCTGATTCAAAGTACCTGCCCTGCCAGGTATTTCTTTCCTTTAACCGTTTTTCAAGTTTATGGATGAACTCAAAATTCTTAAGCCCCCACATTCTGTTAACCAGTAGTTCTGTTGGTGATTGACTTATGAAACGTTCAACTACAAATTCAGGGTTCAGAAGTTCCAGAAAATCAATAGCCAGTTCAATATACTCTTCGGCTGAATAAAACCTGAACCACTCCGGGTGTTCTTTAAACTGAACAGCCATTCTGGTACCTTTTATAAGTTGCAGTTGGTGGAGTTTAATGGTATGCAACGGTAATTTCGATATACGCGTTGCATGATCCAGAATATCACGATGTGTTTCCCCCGGTAATCCAAGGATAAGATGGGCTCCGGTATGTATTCCGGCTTTTGCCGTAAGCGTTACAGCTGTAACGGAAGTATTATAGGAGTGACCGCGGTTAATGAATTCAAGTGTTTTATCCAGTGTGGATTCAATACCGTATTCAACGGTTATGTAATAGTCTTTCTGAAGGGTGTTAAAGTAATGCAGCAGCTCTTTCGACATACAGTCAGGCCGGGTACCGATGACCAGACCGATCACTTTGGGATGCCTGAGAGCCTCTTCATATTTGACGGCCAGTTTCTCTAAAGGTTCATAGGTGTTTGTATAGGCCTGAAAGTAAGCAAGGTATTTTTGAGTCTTGTATTTATGGTCAAAAAAACGGATGCCCTGTTCTATTTGTTCAGTGATCGATCGTTCTTCCGAGCAATATTCCGGATTAAAACTCTGGTTGTTACAGAAGGTACAACCACCGCGTCCAACAGTACCATCCCTGTTGGGACAGGTAAAGCCTGCATTGATGGATATTTTTTGTACCCGCTCTCCAAAATAGTTTCTGGAAAATGACGGATAATCATTATATCTTCTGTTTCTTTGCTGCTGATTATTCATGCGATGCAATGATACAAAAAATGTATTTGTCATGCGGTTCTTAACACAAATAAACATGACAACATTTTTCTAAATGTAGCGTATTTGAGTATCTTTACGACAAAATTGAAGAACCCGATGTTTACAGATAAGGATTTAGAACAGTTAGCAGATAAAGGCATTGAAAAGGCTGTTGTGGAGGATCAGGTAGAAACCTTTAAACGAGGCATTCCCTTTTTAAATATCAAAGAACCGGCTACGCCCCAAAATGGTATCGTGGTTTTGGATCAGACTTCTGATAAAATTGAAGAGTGGGAAAAAGCACTTAAGAAAGGTATTTCAGTGGTTAAGTTTGTTCCGGCTTCCGGAGCAGCTTCCCGGATGTTTAAAGATCTGTTTTATTTTCTGAATAAACAGGAAACCTATCCTGAAAGAGAGTCTGTAAAGACCTTCTTTAAGAAAGTGGAGGACTTTGCTTTTTTTGAAGATCTGTCCGATTATCTTGAAGATATGGATATTGATGATGGGAATTATTTCAAAAAAATGGTTTCCCGTTTACTGGATAAAAGTGGAATGGGGTATGGTGTTCTGCCTAAAGGACTGTTAAAGTTTCATAAGTATAAGAATGGTGCCCGTACAGCATTTGAGGAACATCTGGTAGAAGGTGCGATGTATGCCAGACAAACCAACAGCATGGTGAACCTGCATTTTACAGTTTCTGAAGAGCATATGGTTGCATTTACCAAGTTGCAGAAAAAAATTCAGTTACAGTATGAAAAAGAATTAGGTGTGAAATTTGATATTTCATATTCTGTGCAGAAACCGTCTACTGATACTGTTGCAGTAAATATGGATAATACGCCGTTCAGAAACGAAGATAACTCCCTGTTATTCCGTCCCGGAGGTCATGGCGCCTTACTGGAAAACCTGAATGAGCTGGATGCAGATGTAATTTATATCAAGAATATTGACAATGTAGTTCCTGATCATTTCAAAGAACCTACCGTAACATACAAAAAGGCCCTGGCCGGCATATTGATGGATGTACGGAACAAGGTGTTTACCTATCTGGAAGATCTGAACAAACCTACAGAAGAGTTGATTTCTGAAGTGAGACAATTTATCGAATCTGAGCTTTATTTCAGGTTTAATGATAATTTTGAACACCTAGACTTTGATACTAAAGTTCAGGTTTTAAAGCAGAAACTTGATAGACCTATCCGGGTTTGTGGTATGGTTAAAAACGAAGGAGAACCCGGTGGCGGACCTTACTGGGTAGTCGACAGCGAAGGAAATCAGTCATTACAGATTGCTGAAATGAGCCAGTTGGATGCTGACAACGATGATGTCAAAGCTTTAATTTCCGATGCAACGCATTTTAATCCGGTTGATCTGGTTTGTTCGGTGAAAAAAGTGGATGGTACAAAATATGATCTGAGACAATTTAAAGATCCGGAGACCGGGTTTATCTCATACAAGTCAAAAGATGGTAAAGATTTGAAGGCTCTTGAATTACCTGGATTATGGAATGGTGCAATGGCTTACTGGAGTACAATATTTGTGGAAGTACCGGTTGCGACGTTTAATCCGGTTAAAGAGGTAAATGATTTATTGCGAAAAGAGCATCAACCAGCCTGATTGTCCTGAAGTATCACGTCAATTTTGTCCACTTTGGCCAGCTTTCCGTTAACCATGGCCACGCCGGTTATTGTGGCTTTGATGGCCCGTTTCATATCGGAAAGACGGTAGATTTCCTGCTGGAAAAGGTATTTTAAACCATCTTTTCTGAAATTCAGGCACGATTTGAATATGTCACCGCTTTTTAGTGGCATTTGGTAGGCAATTTCAAGGCGGGCAACAACCAGATCTATCCCTTCAGAATGAAGCTGCATAATATCCAGTCCTTTCGTTTTAATAAACTCATGCCTTGTGTGCTCCATATAATTCTGGTAAACAGCATTGTTTACAATGCCTTGAAAGTCACATTCATAATCCCGGACTGCCATATCCAGTTCAAACTGAAATACCTGTTTCATAGGAACCTGCGTTTGTATTTTATATGAGATATAAAAAATCCGGCTGTAAGGCCGGATTATATGTTATTCGTTTTGTGCTTCAATTAAATCGACCCCTATTTTCAGGGCTTGCTCATTTTTCGGGATGAGATGATGGTGGCGTGACGGCAGGGATTTTTTCAATCCTGCAATTACATTTTCTAATTCCACAATCGGTTTTACTTTTAGGTAGCCGCCAAGTACAATCATATTAAATGTTTTCAGCATCTTCAGCTTTGCTGCTTTTTCAGTAGCATCAACCCTGTAAATATGAATATCCTTTCGTTCCGGATGACGCGTGATTCCATTTCCGTCGTAAATCAGTGTTCCTCCGGGCTTAACCTTATCTTCGAACTTATCAAGCGATGGTTGGTTCAGCACAATAGCTGTATCAAATTTTGTAAGAACCGGTGATGAAATCCGTTCGTCACTCAGTATGACAGTAACGTTTGCGGTACCGCCACGCATTTCAGGTCCGTAAGATGGCAGCCACGAGACTTCCTGGCCCTGCATCAGTGCTGAATAAGCCAGAATTTTACCCATAGATAAAACACCCTGACCACCAAATCCTGCGATTATAATTTCTTCTTTCATGATGGGGATACTTTTAAATGTCTTTGATGTCACCAAGGGGATAAAAGGGGAACATATATTCTTCCATCCATTCATTGGCTTTAACGGGCGTCATTTTCCATCCTGAATTACAGGTTGAGACAACCTCAACGAACGATGTTCCTTTATTTTCTTCCTGGTTTTTAAATGCTTTGAGCAGCGCTTTTTTTGTCTTTCTTACATTTCCTGCTGTGTGTACGCTTTGACGGGTTACATATCTTGTCCCTTCAAGGTGAGCCACCAGTTCTGTCATTTTAATAGGGTTTCCATCCTGTGAACTTTCCCTTCCAAAAGGACAGGTTGATGTCTTCATCCCTTTAATGGTGGTTGGCGCCATCTGCCCACCGGTCATACCATAAATACCATTGTTAATAAAGACGATTACAATATTTTCGCCACGGTTACATGCATGAATCGTTTCTGCTGTTCCAATGGCAGCAAGATCACCATCGCCCTGATACGTAAAAACATAACGATCGGGCAGAAGACGTTTAATGCCTGTTGCCACAGCGGGTGCTCTTCCGTGGGCTGCTTCTGTCCAGTCAATATTCAGGTAGTTATACATAAAAACTGAGCATCCAACAGGTGCTACACCAATGGTTTTTTCCTGTATGCCGAGTTCTTCGATAACTTCTGCAATTAGTTTATGCACTACGCCATGGCTACAGCCCGGACAGTAATGCATGGGTTTATCGGTGAGAATTTTCGTTTTTTCGTAAACGATATTTTCGGGTTGCATGATTTGTTCCAGTTCCATAGTTTACCCTCCGATTATTTTATTTTTCAACGCATCAACGATCTCATCAGGTGACGGAACAATTCCTCCCATCCGTCCGAAATGTTCAACTTTTACTTTTCCTTTGGTCGTTAAACGTACATCTTCAATCATCTGGCCGGCATTCATTTCAACGGTTAACATCCCCTTTACTTTTGACGAGTAGCTGTCGAGTTGTTTCGCCGGAAAAGGGAATAGTGTAATCGGTCTGAACAAACCAACTTTAATACCTTCTTCCCTGGCTGTTTCTGCAGCTTTCTGACAGATTCTCGCGGCTGAACCAAATGCGACAAGCAGATATTCCGCATCGTCGCACATGATCTCTTCATACATGACATCAGTCTCTTCCAGTTCCCGGTATTTCGCCTGCATTCTCAGATTATTTTGCTCCATCATCTCCGAGTCCATTTCAAGAGAGGTAATGATATTGTAATCACGGGAACTGTCTTTTCCAAGGGTTGCCCAGGGATAAGTATTTCGGATATAGGATTCTTCCATACGGTTTTTCTGTGTTGGAAGTACCACTTTTTCCATCATCTGTCCAATAATACCGTCAGATAAAATCATTGCCGGATTCCGGTATTTGAATGCCAGTTTAAAAGCAATATCCACAAAATCTGCCATTTCCTGAACAGAACTTGGTGCCAGGGTGATCAGTTTGTAATCGCCGTGTCCACCGCCCTTAACGGTCTGCAGATAGTCTGCCTGACTTGGCTGAATGGTGCCGAGACCCGGCCCGCCACGCATCACATTAACCACCAGGCAGGGGAGTTCAGCACCTGCAATGTAGGAAATACCTTCCTGCATAAGGCTGATACCCGGACTTGAAGAGGATGTCATAACTTTTTTACCACATCCGGCTCCACCATAAAGCATATTGATTGAAGCTACTTCGCTTTCGGCCTGTAATACAACCATGCCGGTGGATTCCCACGGTTTCTCAGCCATTAACGTTTCCATAACTTCGGATTGTGGAGTAATGGGATATCCGAAATAACCATCACAACCACATCGTATGGCTGCCAGGGCTATTGCTTCATTTCCCTTGAGTAGTCTTACTTCTTCCATAAGATTTGTTCTTTTATATTTTAACCCTGTAAACGGTAATACAACTGTCGGGACAAACCAATGCACAATTGTTGCAGCCTGTACAGCTATCAGGGTTGGTCATATACGAATAATTATAACCTTTCTTATTTACCTTGGCTCCAAGTGCCAATACATCATGCGGACAAGCGACCACACATAAATCACATCCTTTACAGATTTCGATATCTACTTTTATTGCGCCTTTAACTTTAGCCATGCCACTAAAATTATGAGTTATTTTGAGGTTTGATCCAAATTGTCAGATCTTTTTTACTGAATAAAATGTTCAAAAGACTGAATAATTATTCAATACTGAAATGAACGTATCGGAACAAAGCTATATAAAATTAACCGAACCACAAACAAACATTTGTCAGGTTCCCGCTATATAAAACCGTTAGAAATAAGGGACCATGTGATTGAATTTTACAGGATAATAAATCAATTTAGAATTATAATTATTCATTTAGTTTATGTTTTGCATGACTGAGTGAAAAAATGTGATGTTTTGTAAGTTTTAAAGTGCATTTTGGAAGCAGATATTTTTGATTTGTTAACAATTGGTGTATTTTAGCTGAAAAGCTTAGATATGGTAAAAATACAGGAAATTCTTCAGTCTCTGGATGGGTTTATCGGAGGTAGTCAGTGGTTTGTTTTTTTGTTGTTGGGTGTAGGAGTTTTCTTTACTGTATATCTTGGTTTTCCTCAGATCCGGTATTTTAATCATGCGATCCGATGTGTTCTTGGAAAATACGACAAGAAGGATGATCAGGGAGATACCTCTCATTTTCAGGCCTTAACAACCGCCCTTTCAGGAACAGTGGGAACAGGTAATATTGCAGGTGTAGCCCTTGCAATTCATCTTGGAGGTCCGGGAGCGCTTTTCTGGATGCTGGTAACGGCGGTACTTGGCATGTGTACTAAGTTTGTGGAGGTAACATTATCGCACAAGTACCGCGAGTTTGGAGAAGACGGTACGGTTAGTGGCGGACCAATGTACTACATGAAAAAAAGACTGAATATTAAAACCGGTTCAGGCAAAATGATAAAGACCGGATACTGGATGGGAGGGTTTTTTGCTGTTGCAACGGTAATATCTTCGTTCGGAACCGGTAATTTACCGCAGATAAACGGGATCTCAAATTCGCTGTTTTCCACTTTTGGTATTAATAAGGTATTAACCGGACTGATACTTGCTATCCTTTTGGGACTGGTTATTATAGGCGGTATTAAACGAATAGCAAAAGTTACATCACGTCTGGTTCCGGCTATGGCCATTTTTTATTTTATTGGAGCTCTGGGTGTATTGATCACAAATTACAGTAACATATTGCCTTCTTTTGCATCAATTTTTACAGATGTATTTACGGGAACCGCGGCAACAGGGGGATTTCTGGGGGCAGGTTTCATATTTGCATTTAACAGGGGAGTCAACCGTGGTTTGTTTTCAAATGAGGCAGGTCAGGGATCTGCACCAATAGCTCACTCGGCAGCCAGAGCACATGAGCCTGTTTCTGAAGGCTTTGTCGCTATTTTAGAGCCCTTTATTGATACCATTATCATCTGTTTTTTAACCGGAATGGTCATTCTTTCTTCAGGTGTCTGGAGTGAGAAACTGGATCAGAAGTTCCAGTATTCTGATATGGAGATCCTGAACGGCGTATATTCAGAAGATAGTCCCACAGACAGAGAAGCCATATACCATCATCTGCAGGGGCAGCATAATCTGGAGGAATTTAGCGGAGATCTGACTATTGTAGATGGTAAAATTAAAAGTGATATTACATTTCTCCATGCCAGATCAATTGCTGATGATATTATAGTTAAGCAGGGGGATCAGGCCTACACCGGAAAAGTACATATAACGGATGGCAACATGCCCGCGGATGCTAACCTGGATTTTTACGGGGAGTCACTGATGCATAGCGCGCCCCTCACGGCTGCAGCTTTTACCCGTGGAATTTTCGGCTCATTCGGACAATATATAGTATCAATAGGTCTGTTGTTATTTGCATTCAGCACAGCAATTTCATGGTCTTATTACGGCGATAGAGCGGTTACCTATCTTGTGGGAAGCAAATATGTGGTCTGGTATCGTATCATATATGTTATGGGCTTTTTTGTAGCAGCATTTGCAGATACAACCTTGATATGGATCTTGTCCGGTATAACCATTGCATTTATGACTATACCGAACCTTTTTGGTATTTTCCTGCTGCACAGTGAGATGAAAACAACAGTTAAGGATTACTGGACAGATTTCATAAAAGAACATCCGGAGAGTAAAATTCCTCGCGGTGTGTTAAAAAATTAAAAAATTTGTTTTAATTTTACCGTAATTTAAAATACAACAGATTAAACTGATTAGATATGCGATCTAAACACTACTTAACCCTGCTTTTATTTACCTTGTTTTTCTCGGGTTTTGTATATGCCGGAGAGGATGTTAAAATTGTGTTGAATGATTTTATGCCTAAGGAAGCAGATACACTCGGAACGAGAGAATTGGTTAAGGCCGGTGACAGGCTTTACAAGAAAGGTGTTGAACACTATGAGGAAGCATTGGAGTTTTTTAAAGGCGCTGTGGTAGCCAACGCCAATTATGCACCGCTTAACTACAAAATGGGGGTGTGTTACCTGTATACCAATAATAAAAGGCCGGCACTTAAGTATTTTCTTAAGTGTGAACCGGATATATCTCCGGAATACTATTTTGTGCTGGGTCGGGCTTATCATTTTAACCTGATGTTTGACAAGGCGCAGCAATGTTACTATTCTTACTATAATGGATTGAAGCCCAAAAAACAGCAGGAACTTTCCAAAAAAATAGGCAAACTGACAGCTGAATGTAAAAGCGGTAAAGCTTTAATAGCGGATAGTGCCTGGGTTGATGTTCAACCTTTTTATGCTTTAAACAGTAAGTATGATGAGTTTCAACCGTTTTTTGCTTATACCGATTCCGTATTCTTTTTCAGCAGTAACCGTAACAGCACAAGAAAAATAAACGAAGACTTCTTTTTTGTGGATAAAAGTGCTTTAAAACTTGGCGAGGATACGGTATTGGATTTGAGTGAACCGGGACATGGCATAAATAACAAAACCAATAATGCAGCGTTGTGTTATAATCCATCAATGGATATTCTTTTGACTTATAACGGCAAAGCAGGGAAGGGGGATTTATTCTACATGGAGAAAAACAAACAGGGCAAATTTAAACAACCAAAACCCTTAAAAGGAGACATTAATACAAAATACCAGGAAGGGACCGCAATTTTTACAGATTTAAAAACCCTTGTCTTTTCCAGTAACAGAAAGGGTGGAGAAGGAGGAATGGATTTGTATATCAGTCATTTAAATGATGATGGCAAGTGGAGCGAACCTGAGAATATGGGATCTTACATCAATACACCTTATGATGAAGAGGTTAGTGGTGTGAGTATAGATGGACGGACGTTGTATTTTACAACCCAGGGGCACAACTCCATGGGCGGAAATGATATATTCAGTACCACTCTGACCAGGGAAGGGGTTTGGACCACTCCGGAAAATCTTGGTTATCCGATCAATACCCCGGATAACGATGTCGGGTATCTTGAAATGGATACCAATAAGATTATTGTTGTAGGTACACGTCCTGAAGGAGCAGGTGGCCTGGATATGTTTCAGCTGACCTATAAATATGCTACATTTATTGACGATTCGCACTTCAGCATAAAGGGGAAAGTTACCGATTCGGAAAGCAACGAACCGATTGACAGTGCATATGTTGTCATCTATAATGTATTTAATGATTCTGTGCTTGCTGAACTTTCAACGGATAAGGAAGGATTCTTCTATAAGTGGTTCCCTGATAAGGAAACGGTAGGGTTCAGGGTGAATGCAGACGGTTATAAACCATATATGGAAATCTTTAAGGAAGAAATCGGATCGGATACCTTGTATTTTGCATCCGTTGAGATGGTACCCGCAGAAGCTGAAAAAGTTGTAAGCTATGATTTTACACTTCTGGGACAGGTTAAAGACAAACAAACCAATAAACCTTTGATTTCAATCATTGAAATTTATAATGAAGCTGATTCTCTGGTGGCAAAAGTTACGACAGATGAAACTTACGGAAGGTATAAGACTGAATTAAGTGATATCAGAAAATCGTACTATTTCAAGGTTTCGGCCAATGATTATATCGCGGAAGATGAGCTCCATGTGTTTAATGCGGATGACAGTGTGAGAACCGCTGTTCAGAATTTTACACTGATGCCGCAACCTAAACAGGAATCATTAATGTTTGCAGGTACTGTAACGGATTCAAATACCGGTGAACCGGTTGTTGCTGAAATGAAATTCATTGATCCGGTTTCACAGGAGGAATCTGTAATTTATCCGGATTCTGTTACCGGACGTTACAACTATATGTTACAGGCACATCACAGCATGGTGGTGGAATTAAGAAAAGATGGTTATTTCTTTACTTTCGAAATGATTCCTGCACCACAGAATAAGGAGGAGAAACTTGTTAGAAAAGATTTTCAGCTAAAACCAATTAAAAAAGGTGAAAAGATTGTGCTGAATAATATTCTGTTTGAAACGGGAAAAGCTATACTGACCAAAGAATCTTATGCAGAACTTGACAAACTGGTGAAGGTGATGCTAAACAGTAAGGTTAATGTCGAAATCTCGGGTCATACCGATAATACCGGTGGTTATGAGTTGAATAAAAAGCTCTCCCTCGAAAGGGCAAAAGCGGTTGTGGATTACCTGGTTTCGAGTGGAATAGAGTCATCCCGTTTAAAGTATGCGGGTTATGGTCCGGATCAGCCAATTGCAACAAATGCTACGCGTGAAGGCAGAGCCCAGAACAGGAGGGTTGAAATGAAAATCATAGATTAACAGAGGAAAATATGAAGATCATGAAAAATATACGAATGTTAAAGATATCAGGAATTCTGAGCGCACTCCTTCTTTTTGTGTCGGGATGTGTTGAAAAAGAAGTTCTGGATCTGAGTAATGCTGATTATGACTCATTTGATCTGCCGGCTCGTGTGGCAATCCCGGTGGCTAAAGGAAATGTGTCGATTCGTGATGTCGTAGAGCGACTGGATATTAAGGATTTTGAGCTTAAAACGGAGGAAGATGGTTTAATATATTTTGATTATACCTCAACCTTTGACATTGCTGAGTTTGTAAAAGTGGATGTGCCGGATCAGACCCATCAGGAACAATTGATTAAGGAAGATACGCCGATTCCCGATTTTATACCTGTGTTTGGCGGGTTAAGTTTTCCGATTGCCTCAGAGTCGAGATTTACAGTGGAAGTTGAGGGTGCTGAAATTTATGAGGCCGTTGTTAACGGCGGATTATTTGAGATATATGCTGATGATGTGCTGGGTGACAGTTATCCGGGAATTGAGCAGAAGCTGGAAGTTACGATTAAGGAACTTACCCTGGAAGGAGCATACTTTAACCAGACCTTTACAAATGTAGATTTCGGCAAAACGCACACATTTGATATGGCCAATTATGTGCTCAAACCATCCGGTAGCGGAACAGATGAGTACATTACAATTGAATATACCTATACACTGACCAATACCACGGTTTCAACTATAAATGTTGCCGCGCCGAAATCCCTGTATTTTGAATTTAAAATGAGGGATATAGAACCGCGCTATGTCAAGGGATTTTTCGGAACCCGCGAGATATACAGTGGTAATTCAGTCGTGGATATTCCTATTATCGACACTAAATATGTAAAGGATTCAACCGTATTTTTTAAAAACCCGAGTGTGAGCATCGATCTGGTTAATCCTATTGCCATGCCATTTGATGTTAATATAATGCAGATTGGTCTGATAAACCGAAATAAAAGGGATACAACTTTTCTTGAAACGGATGAATCCACCTTTAGTGTAGATGGTGCAGGTGCAACATTCTCCGGTGATCATCAGGTTTCGGTGCACCCGTCCTCATTTAGTTACGTATTCGATACACTGAATTCAAATGTGGAGGACTTTGTCGGAAATCTCGGACGGGCTTTTGATAAGGTTTTGCTGAACTATAATGTAGTTTCCAATCCGGCAGGTAAAGATCCTGAAAACGATAACGTATTAAAGTTTGACAGCGCAAATGTAGTAGTGAAATCCACTGCCAAACTACCGCTCTGGGTTAAAGCCGAGAATCTGACTTACGAGGATACTGTGGCATTCGATTTTGAAGCAGAGGTTCTTGATAGTGCAGATATTGATACAACGGCTATCGATAATATTGATTCGGTAAGGGTGATACTCGGAATTAAAAATGCCATTCCTATTGATTTTATGGGACAGATTTATCTGGCTGACAAAG
The DNA here is from genome assembly GCF_042219855.1 of Quyinboa sediminis. Lineage (NCBI taxonomy): Bacteria > Pseudomonadati > Bacteroidota > Bacteroidia > Bacteroidales > Quyinboaceae > Quyinboa > Quyinboa sediminis. Next base: position 513,033 of record NZ_JBHJHP010000003.1, read on the forward strand.
ATTACAACATAATAGACAGTGTATTTACCCAGGCAGATGATGTGGTGATTCACGGATCAGAAGTAGATGCTGAAGGTGAACTCGTAGCAAAGGTTGAAAGTGTGATTGAGTTAGTGGTAAGCCCCGGGAAACGGAATGAATGGAAGCCGGGAAAATATATTATTTTTAAAGCTGAAGCTCAGTCATCATCAAGACAATTTGTAAAAGTTTACGATTATCTTGATTTGGATTTTTATGTAGGATTTGAAGCCAGCGGACATGTGAATAACGAGGTATTGGATGCCGGTCAAAATTAATGAAAAACAGTAGAATGATGCAAAAGATAAAAGTAATAGCTCTGTTTGTAGCAGTCTTTTTAAGCATGAACGCAAAAGGACAGCTCGTTAACTCATTATATTATATGGATAACCTGCCTCAGGCATCCCGATTAAATCCTGCACGCATGCCCAACTGCAATTTCTATATCAGTATGATGAATGTAGGAACAAGTATGTTTACCGAGTTAGGCCCTCAGCACGTGTTTACACAAGATAATGTTGTGAATGATACATTAAGGATGCCATTCTATAACGAAACTCTGTGGAATGACTTTTTAAATAAACTGCACGATCCTATTTCATTGAATTTTGAAACAGAAGCAGGTGTTGGTTTTGGTTTCAGAGCAGGCAGGGGGTATTTCCATTTTGATCTTACGGAACGCAACATCGTGAATCTGAATCTTGCTAAGGATTTTCTCACCATGAACGATTTGGGTGACGGTGTTACAAAGGATTTCAGTACATTAAGTATGAACTCAACTGTATTTATGCAGGCCGGTATGGGGTATGCCAGGGAAATAAATCCGAATTTAAACGTAGGGCTGAAGCTGAAACTTCTGAAAGGCCTTGCTGCAGCCACCATGAATATAAGCCGGGCTGAACTCTATACCTCTGTAGAAAACTGGAACTTTTCTGCTGATATGGTCGGTGATATTTCTTTTCCTGTTCAGTTTGATACCGATGTTAATGGCGATTTGACAGCCAATGACTCAGTTTTGCAGAATATCGATTTTTCATATGTGAAAAATTATCTCTCACCGGCCACCAATTTTGGCGCTGCTGTGGATTTTGGTATTGAGTATAAAGTAATGCCACAACTTTACCTTTCTGCAAGCCTGGTAGATCTGGGTAAAATTTGGTGGAACTATGAGGTGTCAAATATTACAGCTGGTGGTAATGTGCAGTTCGAAGGTGTAAGCGAAGAGCCCATTCTGTATAAAGATGATCAGCAGGTTGAAGATTATTTCCAAAACCTGGGTGATAGTCTGCTGAATGAATTATCATATGGTGTGAGCCATAATAATTTTTCTTCCGGGCTGGCGCCAAAGCTTTATCTCGGTGCAGAATATCTGCTGAATGATCAGATTAGTTTTGGTGTTTTATCCAATACATCATTCTATAAGAACAAAACCATGGAGTCGGTTATGTTCTCTGCAAATGCGAATTTATACCACTTCCTTACCGCAGGTGCTCACTACGGTTGGAACTGGGGCTATGCCAATACAGCTGGTTTTACTTTTGGAATTAACATATTCCCTTTACAGATTTATGTTGCTGCTGACTATCTGCCTTTAAAATATCAGAAAGTTGATGTAACGGAAGGAAATGAGCAGGTAGATCTTGGTTTTGCCAAATGGGATTATGCACCCATCCCGGTAAATTTAAATGCACTGAGTTTACAGGTAGGCTTAAACCTTAAATTCGGTTGCAGGAAACGGTACAATGAACCGATTTATAAAAGTAAGTACGATGAAGATATTCCTGGTTACCGGGAGTTGTAATCAGTTAAGTGAACTATATTGAGCCGTCTGAATTCAGACGGCTTTTTTTATGCTGTTTGCTTTAACAGATTCTGAAATCAAGACAATAATATTTAGTGTTAACAGAATAATAGGTAGGGTTGTAGCCTGTTTTACAACCAGTATTATCAGCAACGCCGCTATATAATAAGAAAGATAAAGAATATAAAATACACGTTTTCTGCGAAAGAATGTCAGGTATAGCGCGCCTAAAATATTCAGTGGTTGTAAAATAAGAATATTGAAATTAGGAAACACTGCCGGGTGTATGGAGAAGAAGCTTATAAAAGTCAGAATGAGTCCACCTGAACCGCTTATAAACAGTAAGAGGATTAAGGGCCAGTTTTTTGTGTTCCCTGCATAAAAAAATCGGATCAGCAAAATGATCAGTAATACGGTAAAAAATAAAGATGGTGTTAACAGTTGTATGCTTTTTGATACCGGTTCAGCATGATATAATGCGTCAGTAGCATAGCCCTTTTTCTTGTAGGCATTCATTAATTCAATTGGAAGAAATAGTTTTTCACGTTGTGTAATGGTATCTTCAAGGGGCTGCCCAAGAGCCAGGTTGATTCCAAAGCGTGTCCATGGCGCAGCTTTTAAATAGGGCTGCAGGATCTCTCTGAAGGTAATACGGGGTGAATCCGGCCTGTAATCAGAGATATCCAGCGTTTGTTCAAGATCATCTCTAACTTTGGTTGCACAGTTATTGTATAGAAAATTATAGAGATAAGTCCTGTTTTCCGGTTTGTAGTCCGTTGCCAGAATGTTGATCAGTTTTCGCTTTTGATCCGGAGTGAGATTCAGCTTTTGTTCCCAAACACTCCTGTTTTCTACCTGGTAAGAAAACAGGAAAGATTCAAACGTCTGAACGCCCAGCATATAATAGGTCTCTCCTTTTACAAATTTGTAAATAAAGTTTTCGCTGCTGAAATCAAACAACCCATAATTAAAAACATAATCTTGTTTTTTTTCGCTGTTATTGACCCGAATAGCAGTGTGTCCAAAAAGAGAATAGACATCAGTTCCCTCTGAACAGGTCAGGAGACTGAATTCAGCGCTGGTACTCAAAACAGCTCCTCTGAACTGTAAAGACAGTAACAGTAATATGGTCAGGAAAGAAAGCCTTTTCATGGTGTGGTTCTGATGTGTTTTTCTGCATGATATGATGAGCGCACAAGCGGTCCGCTTTCCACCATACTAAATCCTTTTTTTAGTGCAATATCTTTTAAAGCTGCGAATTCGTCAGGGTGGACATAACGCTCAACAGGCAAATGTTGTTTGGTCGGCTGCAGATATTGTCCAAGTGTTAAAATGGAAGTTCCTGTTGCCAGAATATCATCCATAGTTTTGAGAATTTCATCCTCAGATTCCCCAAGACCAAGCATTATTCCTGATTTGGCCCTGATGCCGGAAGATGCAATGTAATTTAAAACGCTGAGACTGGTGCGGTATTTTGCAGCAGATCTTACCCTGGGGGTAAGCGCCTCAACTGTTTCAAGGTTGTGTGAGATAATTTCGGGCCTGACCGCGATAATTTTATCAATTAAATCCGTTTTGCCTTGAAAATCAGGTATTAATACTTCGATGGTTATATTCGGATTTACTTCCTTTAGCTTTTTTATGGTCAATGCCCAGTGTGCTGACCCAAGATCAGACATGTCGTCTCTGTCCACCGAGGTTATGACTGCATGTTTCAGGTTCATCAGTTGAACAGATTTGGCTATATTTTCCGGCTCTTCCGGATCTGCCGGTAAGGGCTTTCCTGATTTTGTATTGCAGAATTTACATGACCGGGTACAGATATCTCCAAGAATCATAAATGTCGCCGTGCCTAAATCCCAGCATTCACCCATATTAGGGCATTTTCCGCTGGTGCATATGGTGTGTAGTCTGTGTTTCTGAACAATGTCATGAACAGATTTATAGGATTCTCCTTTGGGAAGTTTTATTTTTAACCAGTCCGGTTTTTTTCTGCTTTCTGCCATCTTTTTTTTACAAAGATATTATTTGTGGTTTTAATACGATTGCAACCATTCATTTAATTGGTTCATGACTTCGTTTGCTGTGTAGGCAAATACAAGTTTTGGATACTTTAATGAGCGGAGAAATGCTTCGGATTCCTTTGATTGGTTTAGGACAATCAGGTATTTGCCGTTTTTAACAGTCAGCGCTATTTCTGAAAGCGTTCCTGCCGTATTCCCAATCGCGATAACAACGTCGCTTGACAAAATATTTATAATGTTTCTGGCATTTCCCATGCCGGTTACAACAGGAATTGTTAGTCCCGGTGCAGCATCATCTTTGTTGATACCGGGTAATATCCCTACTGAAATACCGCCTTCATTAGCGACACCTTGAATCACAGACTTCATCACACCGGAGTTCCGGCCACCACATAATACAATGTAGTTCCGTCTGGCCAGTTCTGATCCCAGGGCACAGGCCATCTGCATGTCCTGTTCAGTAGCATCTTCGCCAGATCCCATGATGCCAATAATACCCATAGTGGTTTTCATTATTATTTGTTAAGTTTGTAGATAAGACAAATGTAGAAAAATGGGATCAGAAGAACTAAATTATTCATCAGCCCTTGCAGAGCTTGAACAAATCCTTGAACAAATTGAAAGTGAAGAGCTTAATGTTGATGATTTGTTGGGTAAGGTAAAAAGAGCTGCTGTTTTAGTTGAGGTTTGTAAATCAAAATTGAACGGAATTGAATCGGAGGTGGAGAATATTTTGACTAAAATAAAATAAATGTTAATTAACTCAACCGGACTTAACTTAACATTTTTTAAAAAACCTTATAAAAAAAAATGAATTTGTAAGTTTCGAAAATGACCAGTTTTTCTTCAAAAAAAAAAATAAGAAAAAATTGATTTTTTTTGGGTTGATTAAAACCCTTATTTTTAAAGCAAATTAGATGAATTTGCGTGTAAGTTATTGATAGTCAAAATGTTTTATAAATAACTGAAACACAAAACGTTGTATTAAAACTTAAAATTGCAAGTTTATTTAAATTTTTTTTTGAACTTTTTTTTATCAAAATTTGTCTTCACGTTTAATTGAAACTGAATGTCTAACCCTTTTAATACTAAAATTTCAAATGGTTGAAACTTGCGAGCATGTTTGGTCTAAATGCATGGATTTTTTCAGGGATAATTTGCAGCCCGCCACATATAAAACGTGGTTTGAGCCTATTAAGCCTCTGAAAATATCAAATAATGTATTGACGATACAGGTTCCAAGTCCTTTCTTTTATGAATTTCTGGAAGACAAGTACATCGATCTGTTAAAAAAAGCATTGTATAAGGAGTTAGGCCCCGGCGCCAAACTTGAATACCAGGTGGTTGTTGATAAGAGTGAAGCAGATAAGACCAAGGGAAATGACACCGGCACCGTAAGGTTACCCGGACATAACGGGGGAGATATTCATTCAGGTATGCCTCGTCACAACGGATCACCGGTTATAAAAAATCCGTTCATTATACCTGGTATTAAAACCATTGATCTTGATCCGCAGTTAAATCCCAATAATTCATTTCATAATTTTATTGAAGGCGACTGCAATAAAGTGGCATGTTCTGCAGGAAATGCTATCGCATCAAAACCAGGTAAAACACCTTTTAATCCTCTTTTTGTTTATGGTGAATCCGGTCTTGGAAAGACTCATCTTGCTCAGGCAATCGGATTAAAAGTTAAAGAGTTACATCCGAATAAAACAGTACTTTATCTTAGTGCCAACCAGTTTCAGACACAGTATACCGAATCAGTACGCAACAATACACAGAATGATTTTGTAAACTTCTACAAACTGATTGATTTTCTGATTATTGATGATATTCATGAACTTTCGGGTAAAGAAGGAACGCAAAATACCTTTTTCCACATTTTCAATCATCTTCATCAGTCGGGTAAACAGCTGATTCTTACATCAGATAAACCGCCCTTCCAGTTACAGGGTGTGGAGCAACGACTCCTCTCCAGGTTTAAGTGGGGCTTGTCCACTGAACTGGAATCACCGGATTATCTTACAAGAAAGGCAATTTTAAAGCATAAGGTTTACCAGGAAGGCCTTGAAATTGGTGATGATGTCATCGATTATCTTGCAGAGAATATTACGGCAAATATCAGGGAGCTGGAAGGTGCATTGATTTCACTGATTGCACAATCCACATTCATCACCCATAAAGAGGTGGATATTGAAATGGCTCAGGATATTGTAAGTAAGCTTATCAAGACATCAAACAGAACTATTTCTATTGAAAAGATACAGAGAGTGGTTTGCGATTATTTTGAATTATCGCTTGATGTACTGCACTCTAAATCCAGGAAAAGAGAAATTGTTCAGGCACGCCAGATTGCTATGTATCTTGCGAAAAATTATACTAAAAATTCACTTCAGAATATTGGTCAGCAAATAGGAAAAAGAGACCATGCCACAGTATTACATGCCTGTAAAACAGTTAATAATCTGATGGATACCGATAAATCATTCAAATCCAGTTTAAAAGAACTGGAATTAAAGCTGAAATTCTGAAAAACAAGATATTTTTAAGGATGCGGAGGGGTAATTATACTCCTCTTTTTTATGTCCTTTAATTTTTATTTTTTCATATAAATAAAAAATGTATTTTTGTCTCACCACAACACGTAATTTTCTGAATTATCCATTCTTTATAAAAAAATAATAAACTCAAAGTCAGTATGATATCTGATTCATCCGCAGGTTGCATAACAATGTCGGTTTTGAACTGTTATCATTATGAGAATATTGGAAATGGAATACACAAATTTTAGAAAGTAAAGCACATGAAGATACAATCATTTAACGTAAATCCACCTCAGTGGAAGACTATTAATGTGGCTTCGAGCCTGCCGGAAGAACTTAAAGGTTTAGGTGAGATCGCCAGAAATTTCTGGTATGTCTGGAATTATGAGGCCACGGATGTATTCAGTACCATTGATCCGGATTTATGGGAAGATTATAAAAACAATGCAGTTTTGCTCCTGGAGCGTACTAATTATAAAAGATTCGAAGAATTATTGAATAATGAATCTTTTATGAAAAAGTATCATAAAGCCTATGATAAGTTTAATGCTTATATGGCTGAAAAACCTGCAGAAAATTCGCCTTCCATTGCATATTTCAGTATGGAGTATGGTCTTGCAGATATTTTAAAAATCTATTCCGGTGGTTTGGGAATTCTGGCTGGTGACTATTTGAAGGAAGCCAGTGATTGTAATGTCAATATGACTGCAGTTGGCCTGATGTACCACTATGGTTATTTTACACAAACCTTATCAATCAACGGGGAACAGCAGGCCATTTTTGAAGCACAGAATCTGAATCTTCTGCCTGTTGAACAGGTTAAGGATGAGAATAATAATTTAGTGAAATTTACGCTTCCCTTTCCGGGACGTGATTTACATGTTGCCATCTGGAAAGTCAATGTTGGTCGTGTCTCGCTTTTATTGCTTGATACCGATCTGGAGGAGAATAATCCGGCAGACCGGACGGTCACGCATCAGCTCTACGGAGGTGACTGGGAAAACCGTCTGAAGCAGGAATTACTTTTAGGTTTCGGTGGTATAAAAGCACTCGAAACACTTGGAATTGAGAAAGAACTTTATCACTGTAATGAAGGCCATGCCGCGTTTATTAATGCTTCCAGGTTATCTCATTATGTAAATTTTGAAAACCTTGACTTTGAAGTCGCACTTGAACTTGTTCGGGCGTCTTCGCTGTTCACCACACATACACCTGTTCCAGCCGGACATGATAGTTTTGATGAGGATATGCTGAAGCATTACCTCAGTTATATGCCGGAACAACTAACTTTGGGTTGGGATGATTTTATGGCTCTCGGTCGTACCAATCCTGACGATAAGAATTCTAAATTTTCAATGAGTGTTTTTGCGGCAAAAACCTCACAGGAGATGAATGGGGTAAGCTGGTTACATGGTAAAGTCAGTCAGGATATGTTCCAGAATTTGTGGCCCGGATTTATGCCGGAGGAACTGCATATTGATTATGTGACCAATGGTGTTCACTATGGCACATGGACTGCCCGTGAATGGAGACGATTGTATGAAAAGAATTTTGGAGAGGATTTTCTGACAGATATTTCTAATCCTGCACATTGGAAAAAGATTTATTCCCTTCAGAATGATGAAATCTGGAAGGTAAAGCTGACTTTGAAGGAAAAGCTTGTGGATTATATCAAACAGCGCTTTGAAGAAGACTGGCTTAAGAAGCAGGGCGATCCTTCACGAATTGTTCAATTGATCGACGGTATGCAATCGAATGTTTTAACCATTGGTTTTGCCCGTCGTTTCGCCACATATAAACGTGCGCATCTGTTATTTAATGATCTAGACCGTTTATCTAAAATCTTAAATAATCCGGAAAAACCTGTACAGTTCCTGTTTGCAGGTAAAGCACATCCTGCTGATGGTGGTGGTCAGGGCTTAATCAAGCACATCGTGGAAATTTCTAGAAGGCCGGAGTTTTTAGGTAAAATTATCTTTCTTGAAAACTATGATATGTCACTGGCCCGCAGATTGGTTTCAGGAGTGGATATCTGGCTCAATACGCCAACCAGACCGTTGGAAGCATCAGGAACCAGCGGACAGAAAGCTGAAATGAATGGTACGCTTAACCTGAGTGTATTAGATGGATGGTGGCTTGAAGGATACCGGGAAGAAGCAGGATGGGCCATAACCGATAAACGGACTTATGATAATCAGGCTTTCCAGGATGAATTGGATGCAGCAACAATATACAGCCTTCTTGAGAATGATATAGTACCGGCGTATTACAACAGAAACAAAGAAGGCTTGTCTCCGGATTGGATTGAATATATTAAGAAATCGGTCAGTGAGATAGCACCGCATTATACCACCAAAAGGATGCTTGATGATTACATTCATAAGTTTTATACCAAACAACATAAACGGGTAACAAAACTGAAAGCTGACGATAAGAAACTGGCCAGGGAACTGGCAGATTGGAAAAACAAGGTAATTGAGCAATGGGATGACATTGAAATTAAATCAGTTGATATCCCTGATTTTGCCGTAATGATTCCTAAAATCGGAGAATCGTTTGATATTAAGGTTGTGGCAGATATTAAAGGGCTGAAAGCAGAGGATCTTGGTATTGAACTGGTTCAGATGGCGGAAGATGACGAAATGCATAAACAGTACGTTAAGGAATTGAACCAGCTGGAAGTATCAGAGGTAAACGGTTCAGAAATAACGTATCACCTGAATCTGAAATTTTCTGATCCGGGTTCTTATAACTATGCCATCAGAATGTATGCCAGACATGAAAATCTTCCTCACAGGCAGGACTTCGGTTTGGTAAAATGGTTAAACTAAAAAATAATTGAAAATAATGTGAAAGGTCTTCTGAAAAGGAGACCTTTTTTATTATCAGAAATTCAATGGAAAAATTTTTAGATATCTGTAATATGTGACATTTTGTTACATTTTTGCTCCATTTTGAACCTTAACATAAGGTTTTAAATGTTAATGTTGTTTAGAAATCCTTTAATCTGTTAACATTTCTTGAATGACTCAGTCTGTATTCGTAAATTTGATTCTTTCGGTAATTTCTTAAATTGAATAATCATGAAAATGGCAAACTTAGATAAGGAATCCATCACTAAAGCGGTTCTAAAGGAGGTTGTTCGTCACAACAGAGGGGCAGAAATCCATGCCAGGCATACCCGGGATCTCCCAAATCCTGCACGTTTAGCCTGGAAAAACAAGGAAGAAAACTATATGCCTGATATCATTGTAAGAAATGGTAAGAATGGTCTTAATATATATGAAATTGAACTGACAGACGAGTTCGATATCAGTAAATGGCGTCTATATTCCATGTACGCCAGAAAATCGAACGGTAAGCTGCATCTTGTATTACCCCGTTGGCTATCTAACCGGGCCAAAGAAAAAATTGAAGAAAGCAACCTTAAAAATATTCTTGTCGAATATGTTACTGATGCCTGAATATTAATAACCTAATTTTATACTCACTTATACATGACTAACTACACTAAAGTACAGCAGGGTATTGCTGAGAAGATAGATTCTGAAACTACTGCAAGAAACTGGAGAGACTGGAAGTGGCAATTAAAAAACTCAATTGACTCCATTGATAAATTCGAGAGACTCTCCGGCGTTAAATTTTCAACTGAACAACGCACAAGACTTTACAAAACACTCGATAAATTTCCCCTTTCCATCACCCCGTATTATTTTTCACTCATAGATTTCGAAAATTTTGAAAATGACCCGGTTTTCAAGCAATCATTTGCAGATGAACGGGAATTAATAATTGCAAAAAGTGATTTGAAGGATCCGCTAAGTGAAGATAAAGACAGCCCGGTTCCCGGAATAACACATCGATATCCCGACCGGGTATTATTTCATATCAGCAATACCTGTTCCATGTATTGTCGCTTTTGCACCAGAAAGCGGAAAGTTGGCGATACAGATTACATCCCCAACAAAGCACAGCTAAAAGAAGGAATAGATTACATCCGAAGTACACCGGAAGTGCGGGACGTATTGCTCTCAGGAGGTGATCCGTTAATGTTACCGGATGATTATCTGGACTGGATATTGACAGAGTTGCGTTCAATTGAACATGTGGAAGTTATACGTATTGGTACCCGGATGCCGGTTGTATTACCATACCGGATAACCGACGGCCTGGTGAATATGTTAAAGAAACACCAGCCATTGTGGATCAATACACATTTTAATCATCCCAGAGAAATTTCGCCATCTTCAAAAGAAGCCGTACGGAAACTTGCGGACGCCGGGTTCCCGCTGGGTAATCAATCCGTTTTGCTGGCCGATGTGAATGACTGTCCAAAAATTATGAAGAGCCTGATGCACAAGCTGGTAATGAACAGGGTTAGACCCTATTACCTTTACCAGTGTGATCTGTCTGAAGGATTAACACATTTCAGAACTCCGGTAGGGAAAGGCATTGAAATTATGGAGAATCTGATTGGGCATACCAGTGGATTCGCTGTACCAACATTTGTTGTGGATGCACCCGGTGGCGGAGGAAAAATTCCGGTTACTCCCAATTATATCATTTCATGGTCTACCAATAAGGTTATCCTGAGAAACTATGAGGGGGTAATTACAACGTATAAAGAACCGGATAGCTATGAAGCAAAATACTGTAACAGGGATTGTGAGAATTGCACTCTGGAACTTGACCTAAACGAAGCAACTGAATCTCAGATGTTGGGTATTCAAAAACTCCTTTCTGATGAAAATGATTCCATTTCACTAATTCCAAATGAAAATGAACGGTATAAAAGACGCGAAGATAACATTTGATAAAATTGAGAAAATAGGACAGGGGAGTCTGGTTCAGCATGGTAAAATGAATGACAGGCTTTATCTCATGAAGATGAGCCCCGGTGATAAAGACAGCATTGTAGATCTTATTGAAAAACTGGCTGTTGACAACAGCTACTCAAAAGTGTTTGTCAAAATTCCTTTTTCTGTACGGGATAGTTTTATACGCCGGGGATTTGTTCAGGAGGCTGTTATTCCACACTATTTTTTAACAGGAGATGATGCCTGGTTTATGGCTAAATATTATTCTGAAGAGCGAAAGATACCGGATTTTGAAGATTTGAAAAATTTCAGAAAGGTTCTTGATTCTCCGCTAAATTCAGTAACGTATAATATTGACCCTGATATCCGGTTGAGGGAATTAGTTGATGCAGATACAGATGATGTGGTCGGCATTTATAAAAAAGTGTTTGAGACCTATCCGTTTCCCATCCATGATCCGGATTATATCCGAGAGGTAATGAAAAGTCACGTGAGGTTCTGGGGAGCTTATTTGGATGATAAGCTGATTGGTTTGTCATCTGCTGAAATGGACCGACAGTCAGGTGCCGCAGAAATGACAGATTTTGCGGTACTACCTGAAAGCAGAGGTAAACGCATTGCATATCATTTGTTGCATCTGATGGAAAAGGGAATGCTGGACGAGAACATTAAAACGGTGTATACAATCGCCCGGATTAAATCTGCAGCCATGAATAAAACATTTATAAACAGTGGCTATACCTTTGGTGGTACACTGGTAAATAATACAAATATCAGTGGAAATATTGAATCAATGAATGTATATTTTAAAAAGCTGCTAAGTTAAAGGTCACTGTATCAGTTCCATTAGTCCGGTTTCATTAACGATTGTAATTTTTTTGCCATCAGCAACAATTAGTTTGTCTTTATCCAGCTCGCGCATTGCCCGCGTAAGCGAAGGTCGTGCCACACCAAATACTTCTGACAATTCATTATGGGATGCCTTTAATTCAAACGTTTTATTTCCCGCCTTTTTAGACTGCTGTATCAGGTAGTGTGCAATTTTACCCTTTATGGTCTGAAACGACAGAAACCGAATTCTTGAGGTAAGGAATTGGGCACGATTAGATACGAGACCCAGATAATTATTAAGGATGGTCTGGTTTTGCTGGAAAAGCTGTAACAGTGAGTCCTTCGGAATAACAAGTATTTCTGATTTTTGTAAAGCAACCACATCCACTGGAAAACGATTGTTCTTACCAAATATAAATGAAGGAGCCAGTGGTTTTCCCTGATCCAGTTCCTCTATACGGATAACTTTTCCGGAGAAATCCGTCATTTCACCTTTTACTTTACCTTTAATTACGACATACAAAAAACGGCATTCTTCATCGCTGAATGCAATCGTTTCTTTAGGATTGAATATTTTAACTTTATAAGAAATCTGTTCCAGTTCATTATCTATAGCTTCACCTGATAACCCGTGGAAAATTGGACATTTCATAAGAACTCCGGCAACATCAGTCATATTTATTATTTTTTTCAAATCTACATTTTTAACAGCCTCTACCCAATTATGTTCTGAATTTCGGTGAATCGACCAGTTTTTTCTTAAAATTTTCGGGGCATGTAACAAATGTTACCGCTTAAAAAGAATAAATCATAGCATTTTTGTAGTGTAAAATTAAACAAGATGCTTAGAGACGTTGTAAAAATAGATGAAAACCTATGTACCGGATGTGGCGACTGTGTTCCGGGATGTCATGAAGGTGCTCTGCAGATAATTGATGGGAAGGCCAGGTTGATCAGCGATCTGTTGTGTGATGGTCTGGGGGCCTGTCTTGGGCATTGTCCTACAGGAGCCTTAACCATAGAAAAACGTGAGGCAGAGCCATATGATGAGTTGAAAGTCATGGCTCTGATGGTTGAGAAAGGCCATAATACCGTAGTGGCTCATATGAAGCACTTAAAAGAACACGGAGAAACCGGATTTTTAAAGCAGGCCGTAGGGTATTTAAAAACCAATGCATCCGTAATCAGCCTGGATGTTCCTGCTATAATTTCTGAAGTGCATAACAGTGGTGGCTCTTGTGCAGTAAGACATGATAATCATAAGCCGGTAATGAAAATGCAGCATGCCGGCAGTAGCTGTCCCGGATCAAAAAGTATGAGTTTTGCACCTGCTGGTGTTACGGGTGCGACAGCGGCTAACTCCGAAGATTTTACAGCTCTGTCTCAATGGCCTGTTCAGATGCATCTTATTAATCCTGCCGCAGGCTATTTTAATGGTGCGGATGTACTAATTGCTGCTGATTGTGTCGCATTTGCCATGGGGAATTTTCACCAGAGGTTTTTAACGGGAAAAAAATTGTGTATAGCCTGTCCGAAGCTGGATTCAGGATTGGAAACTTATCTTGATAAAATGAAACGGTTAATTAATGAATCCGCTATCAATACGTTAACCGTAGTCATTATGGAAGTACCGTGCTGTTCAGGATTACTCCGGTTGGCTCAGATTGCTGTGGATCAGGCTTCAAGAAAGATTCCATTAAAAGCAGTTACAGTATCCATTCAGGGTAAGGTATTGAAAGAAGAATGGGTTTGAAACCAAAAATCAGAAAAATAAAATAAAATAATAAACCAAATAAATTTAAGATTTAACGATGAGTATGTTTTGTTATCAATGCCAGGAGGCAGCAAAAGGAACCGGTTGTACGGTAAAAGGAGTTTGTGGAAAAACGGATGAAGTGGCTGCAAGTCAGGATACCTTAATTTATGTGGCAAAAGGGATATCCTATCTGGCAAATGCACTGAACGAAGCCGGACAGAAAAGTGAAACCGCTGACAAATTTGTATTTGAGGCTTTGTTTATTACGATAACGAATGCCAATTTTGATAATGCAAAAATTGAGGATAAGATCAGGCAGGGAATGAAGCTTAAAGCAGAATTACTGGAAACTGTAAAATCATTTTTTGTTCCTGATTTCAAATATCCGGATGCAGTAACCTGGCATGCCGAAACGGAAAAGGAATTTGAGCTTAAGCGATTTGCGGTAAGTATTTTAAGTGAAGACAACGAAGATATCCGTTCGTTGAAGGAATTGTTGACTTATGGCTTGAAAGGCATGGCAGCATATGCAGAGCATGCATATAATCTGGGATATACCAATAATACCGTTTTTGATTTTATGCATAAGGCACTCGCAGCTACTTTGCTAAAGGGTATTTCTGCAGATGAACTAACGGGTCTTGTTTTGGAATGTGGCAAGCATGGTGTGGATGTGATGGCTCTTCTGGATCAGGCGAATACTGAAAGTTACGGTCATCCTGAATTATCCACTGTAAATATCGGTGTAAGAAATAATCCGGGTATACTGATTAGTGGTCATGATTTGAAAGATATGGAAGAACTGCTGAAGCAGACAGAAGGAACCGGTGTAGATGTATATACTCACAGCGAGATGCTTCCTGCAAACTATTATCCGGCATTTAAAAAGTACCGACACCTTGTAGGAAACTACGGTAACGCATGGTGGAAACAGAAAGAAGAGTTTGAAAGCTTTAACGGACCTGTATTGCTGACAACAAACTGTTTGGTTCCACCGAAGGAAAGCTATAAAAGCAGGGTTTATACTACCGGAGCTGCTGGTTTTGACGGATGTGAACATATAGAGGATCGTAAGGATGGCCAACCCAAGGACTTCTCGGCAATAATTGAACATGCCAAACATTGCGATGCTCCTCTGGAAATTGAACAGGGTTCTATAGTTGGTGGGTTTGCGCATAACCAGGTTTTTGCACTTGCCGATAAAGTTGTTGACGCCGTTAAATCAGGTGCTGTTAAGCAGTTTGTGGTTATGGCAGGTTGTGACGGACGAATGAAGAGCAGGGATTACTACACTGAATTTGCCAATGAATTGCCAAAGGATAATATAATTCTTACTGCCGGATGTGCGAAGTACAGATATAATAAACTGAGCCTGGGAGATATTGGCGGAATTCCTCGTGTGCTTGATGCGGGGCAGTGCAATGATTCATATTCGCTTGTAGTAATTGCTTTAAAGCTTAAAGAAGTTTTTGAATTGAACGACATCAATGAATTGCCAATTACCTATAATATTGCATGGTATGAGCAAAAGGCAGTAATTGTACTGTTGGCACTACTTTATCTTGGAGTTAAAAATATACACCTGGGACCAACATTACCAGCATTTGTTTCTCCCGGTGTTGCAAAAGTTCTGATTGACAATTTTGGATTAGGTACCATATCGGATGTGGAGAGTGATTTAGTGACAATGGGGTTAGCAGCAGTTTAGGATTGATTTTGGATGAACGGAACCTATATGGTACAAACGAAGGAGGGTGTCAATTAATTGACACCCTCCTTTTTGTTTTGAGTTTTTTTTACCAAAGTTTTGACGGGTATTCTCCATCAGCGATTAAACGGTTTAATCTGGCTACTGCATCCTCCTTATCTTCTTTATAGGTTACACCAAACCACTGAGCCGTTGTGCTTAATACCTTCACTTCCGCTTCTCCTTTATTTATAAGTGTATTCAATACCGATGGCATATAGAATTCTGCCTTGGGATTGTCGACATTCTCAGTGATAAATGCATTAAAGTATGCTTCGTAATAGGTAAATACGGAAGGTGTGAAAGCCATAAAGTTCATTGAAACAGGTTGTTGTGGATTCAGTTCGTGGAGAGTTCCGTTATCATCGTAAACAATTTTATCATTGTTTCTGAATATTTTTGTTCGTTCCACAATGTCGGTCAGGTTACCATCCTGATCTACGCCGCAGATGCCACGTGAAACTGATCCGAACTCAGATAAGGTTTTCTGCACCTCATATCCTAAAAGATAATAAGTTTTTGTTTCATTCGAAGTGGCATTTAATTCCTTTGCAACGGTTTCAAAGGCATCACGCCCATAAAAATCGTCGGCGTTGATCACAGCAAAAGGTGTCTTAACCGCATCTTTAGTCACCAACACAGCGTGTCCTGTTCCCCATGGTTTGGTTCGCTCCGGAGGTACGCTTAAACCCTCTGGTAGGTTATCCAGTTCTTGGTACACATATTCAACTTCTATTTTGCCCTCGAATTTACTTCCGAAATGGGCTTTGAACGCTGCTTCAATGTTTTCACGCACCACAAAGACCACTTTCCCGAATCCGGCTCTGATGGCATCAAAAACAGAGTACTCAATAATAGCTTCACCGTTCGGGCCAAACCCATCAATTTGTTTCAAACCTCCATAGCGGCTTCCCATTCCTGCCGCCAGTATTACTAGTGTTGGTTTCATTTTATTTTGTTTATTTTATTTGCAAAGTCAACAGAAACATAATTGTCATAACTCATACATACCTCGCTAGAAAAAGACGTGGCAATTTCAGTTATTTTTTTCCACATGGATTCATCTAGTTCTTTGAGTTCATTTCTGTTTATGTTATACTTAAATAAAGCGTAAGCAAAACCTGCGTTAAAGTTATCGCCGGCACCAATTGTACTCAGTGGCTCTAACTTCTGTACCGGGAACCGGTAAGTATGGTCTTTTAGTATTATTTTTATACCTTCTGAACTCATCGTGTAAATCAGGGGTTGTTCATTTTTACAAACCTGCCTGTATATCTCATCCGTGTTTTCTGATTTCAATATGTTGTAGAAGTCCTCATCAGATCCACGGATGATTGTGGCATCCGAAAAGTTTTCAAAAATAGTTGCTTTTATAGCATCCAGCTGATGAAGATGTGAGCTCCTGAAGTTAGGATCGTAATATACAATAGCGTTATTCTGATTGGCTTTGTTTACAAGGCCCTTTACCTGGTTTCTTAAAGCAGGATTAATGGCGAAGTATGATCCGAACAGGATGAAATCATCTGAGTGAACCTCCGGAAAACCTGATTGCAGGCGCTCTTTTGGATAAGTTTTATAAAACTCATACTCAGCATCATTATTTTCGTTCAGGAAGGCCAGAGCCAGGGCTGATTTACCATTTTCAAAACGGGTAATGTATTTTGTTTCAATATTATTCTGTTCCAGGAAGCGGATAATAAGATCTCCCACTTTATCTTTTCCTGTTTCACTGATAAAAGTAGATGGTATTCCGGTTCTGCCAAGCGATATAAGTGCATTAAATGAAGAGCCACCGGGTTTGGCTGCGACCGGTTGTTCATCTTTAAAAATGATATCGAGTACGGTTTCACCAATGGCGATAACTTTTCTCATTCTATTTTTCTTTAGCCTGTGTTCTGGATTTGTCACCGAGGTAGCCGCCATGATGGCGTTTGGCATAATCCATACTACTGAATTTAATTTTTTCCATCATTAATACGACCAGAATATTACCGATAACATTCATGACCGTGGTTGATGTAGTAGGGGAGAGTCCCAGCGGACATATTTCACCTGGATTGCCTGTCCAGATGGTTGAGTTGGCTTCGTTGGCCAGAAAACTATCTTGCTGACCGGTAATAACAATTACGGGAATATCCGGTATGAGAAACCGCGCCAGATCAATAAGCTCAATAATTTCCCGCGTTTTTCCGGAATTGGATATTAAAAGTAATACATCATTTTTCTGAAGCAAGCCGAGATCTCCATGTTGTGCTTCGCTCGGATGCATAAATGTGGCAGGAGTACCGGTGGAGCTGAATGTAGTTGCCATGTTGTGGGCTATTTGTCCTGCTTTCCCCATACCGCTGGTTACAAGCTTGCCACCTTTTATCTGAACCTGTTCAAATATAATATTGATTGCTTCCTCAAAAGATGCCTGTATCGGAATATTTTTAACGGCCTCTGATTCAAATTTCAGAAGCTCCGTAATGCGGTTTGTCATTGCCAATAATTTCTTATGCAGTCTTTTTGTAGACTTTAATCCAGTCCACAATAAGTTTTCCCGGTGCAGGGTGTTTTTTTGTTTTGTAAATCATGGAAGCGAGTTCCAGAGCCATCTCTTCCCCGGGAAGCCTGATTTCTGTTCTGAAAACCTCTTTATCATTTACTTTCCAGATGAGCATCTCATTTTGCCATTCAACCGAGAAGATATGAAAATCAGAATTTGGATTCAGTCCTTTAATTCTTGAAGTTCTTATTGTATGGCGTTTCCCATCATATGTGCTTACACCTACCATCGGTTTCCCTTTTTGAGAAATCTGTAACAGTTTTATCTGAATATTGCCTTTTGCCGAAACCAGTTGTACCGAGTGCGCAACTGGTGCATGGCTGTCGGTTTTAAGTTTAACCTTAAAAATACCCTGGTTTTGTTTAAAGCTTTTTCCGGTAGAAATAACTCCGGAGGTATATTTCATTTCCTTTTGTATAAAACCATGATCTTTGTCCCAGATTCTTCCGGTTGTGTTTTCAGCTCTTGTGTCAATAGTCATATAATCCCGGGATATTTCTATATTTCTACCATTGGAATATGCCTGAAGATGATTGCTGAGGCTGTAATTACCCTGGCCAAAGTCGGATCCAAGCTGAAAAGCTGTTTGCCATTTATGCATATCCAGTTTTTCAGGGGCAAAATCTTCTGCAAAAGTGATGTCGTAAAATTTATACAGATCAAACATGTTGGAATTATGGAACCTGACGTAATTCTTAATATTTATATCCTGATCCAGATTGTGAAACCGTTGTTCTTTCTTGGCCTGTTCAGTGTGATTCCATCGGTGCGCATCCTCACAAAAGGATTTATAAGCCTTAAATTTGTCTGATTCAACTTCTTCCTTAAGTTTGATGTATTGATTCAGGACTGTTGAACCTTCAATCTTCCTGTAACTTTTATATTTCTTTGAATTTTCAAATCTGAAAAAACGGTCCAGGTCAGCTAATTCCTTTCTTTTTTTCTTGTCGTTTATATCCCTGTAACTATCCGTTTTTCTGAATTCGAGATAGGCATTCAGTTCTGATGAATCCTTTAATTCAAAGTAGGCTTTTAAATCTTTATTTTTAGTTAACTTGTTAAATTCTTTAAGCCTGGAATATTCTTTTGTGGATTTCCATTTAAGACGTGTTATCCGATTTTTTTCATTTACAAATTCAGGAGAAGTTATCTCATCTTTTAATTCCAGATACTCCTTTAAATCCTCTGAATTAGCTGTTGCCAGTACTTCCTGATAAAGGCGCTTGTGTTCTGCGTCCTGTTTTTCTATCTTCTCTGTGCTGGGGAATTTATTTCCAAAAAGGCCCATGTTTTTTAATTTTTACAGACTCATGCCAAAAATACTAAAAATATTAACAGCAAAGAATGATAATATAGAATTAATTTTAAATTAAAGTGAGTGGTCGCGTATTACTTTTCCACTTTCAGAAAAACGTATTTTTTCAACTTTTATGATTTCACGGGGTTTTTCAAATACATCAAGTGAAGAATCTATTGTTTTTTTCAATTGCTGATAGGCATCTGAATTTTGTTTTTCAATCACTATAACGAGTTTTTGACCAAGGGTTTTATCTGTTTTTCCACTGATATAGAATGGAAAAGGAATTAACGTTTTAAGTTTGGATTCTATGTCTTCAGGAAAAACCTTAACCCCGCCGGTATTAATCACAAAATCAAATCGTCCTTTCCAGTAGAAATGATGATCATCAACCAGGTCAACAATGTCATTTGTTACGATGGGTTCCGTAGATACATGATCAGCATGAATTAAAAGACAATTTCTGTGGTCAATGCTGAAAGATACACCCGGGATTGCAGCATACGGATGAATGATCTCAGTGTGATTCAACGGTCTGAGTGCAATGTGACTCGCCGTTTCTGTCATGCCATATGACTGATAAATTCTTGTGTCGAATTCATTCAGCATATCGTGTGTTGAATTATCAAGCGGAGCACCTCCAATTAAAACGACCTCTGTTTTTTTCAGGGAATCAGGATGTTCAATGGATTTTTTTAACTGCATAGGTGTCATTGCAACAAAATCAATTTTTTCATTCAGTTTAGCCAGCGGATTGCTGTCGGGTTCCTGGAGCAATAAGTTCATCCCGCTGGCGATCGCCCTGATTATCATCAGCTTTCCTGCAATGTAATTCACAGGTAGACAGAGTAATGCAGTGCTTTTTCCTGTCAGCTTGAAAATTGAACAGGTCTTTAATGCTGAAGCAAAGATGATTGATTTTTGCAGTTCGAGGCTTGTTGGTGCACCTGTTGAGCCTGAAGTGCTTACCTGAATAACGGTATCCCCGTTATACCATTCTTTAAGAAAATGAAAAACCTCAGTACTGAATTTATCGGCTTTAAACATACCGGTGGGTGTAGTCTCGCTAAAATATGCAGGATCATACCAGTTGTTATTCAGTTTTATCGGATTCAACGGATTTGGCATAATGAAACAGCATTTATTATTTGTTTCTTTCCATTACAAATATACCACAGGTACCTTCCTGATCAATGCTGCTGCCAATAATTTTACCTTCACTGTTAATGTTACCTTCCCAGTTATCCAGCGAATATTCTGTCCTGAAATCTCCACCGTTCAGGATTTTATATGATGTACCTTTCAGAACAATTTTCCTGTCAAGTACAATGCCTGCAAGCTTTTGAATCAGGTGCAAGGGGGACTGACCTTTAATGTTTTCTGTCATTTCAATCTCACCCCATAATTTGTTGTCCTCCTGGAATAGTTTGGCTACACCATTGCAGACTCCTGTTTCGAATTCTTCTTTGAAGAACCATTTCCCGGAAATATCCATACTAATTGTTTTAGCAGAATTCAAATATAACGTTATTCTTAATCTGATTTGTCAAAAATATGTGAATTAATAATTAAGTAATAGGTGGATGCTTTTTGAGGATACATGTGATTAAATGTTAAATTTATTCAAATCCCTTTTAGAATCAGCAATTTGATTCTGTACGGTGTTTATGTTAAATTGAATTAATAGAATATTTTTAGTAATTTTGTGCGATCTTTTCAACAACAAAGTATGGAAGCAAAAAAGGTTCTATTTATATTTCAGGAAATTACTCCCTATGTCCCCGAGTCAGAATTATCAACAATTGGTCGCAATTTACCGCAAGGTATACAGGAAGCAGGAAAAGAAATCCGGACCTTTATGCCACGGTATGGTTTAATTAATGAAAGACGAAACCAGTTGCATGAAGTTATACGTTTGTCGGGAATGAACCTGATAATTGATGATACAGATCATCCACTTATTATTAAAGTGGCTTCTATACAGGCTGTTAGGTTGCAGGTCTATTTTATTGATAACGAAGACTTTTTTCAGCGTAAAGCTATTGTGGCTGATGATGATGGTAAAGAATTCGAAGATAACGATGAAAGAGCTATATTTTTTGCCAGGGGAGTGCTTGAGACCGTTAAAAAACTGAGATGGTCACCGGATATAATTCATTGTCATGGCTGGATGTCTGCATTAGTGCCGTTGTTTATTAAAAAGTCATACCATGATGATCCGTTCTTTCAGCATTCTAAAATGGTTTATTCTGTATATGACAATCCGTTTGAAAATACATTCAGGGATTTATTTAAAGAAAAAATTCTGATGCCGGGGATAACAGCCGATGATTTAAGCCTGGTGGAAAAACCCGATTTTGTGAATCTGAATAAACTGGCGGTTCATTACTCTGATGCTGTAATCCAGGGAAGTGAAAATATAGATAAGAACATAAAAAAATATATTGATGCCGAGCAAAAGAAATTCCTTGGTTATCAGGCACCTGAGGAATATATTCAGTCTTATGATCGGTTTTATGATGAAATTTTAAGTTAAATTAACGCCGTTTAGTGTATAAAAACCCGTGTATAAACGTTATTCCCGAAAAAATATATATGAATTTTAAACCCTTACTGTTAGTATTAATTGTAATTGCTGCTATCACAGGTTGTACTCAGGATGAAAATATCATCGGTGGTTCCATCAGTCCACTTAAAGATAAAATCAATGTTGCTTACGTTGATTCTGTTCCATTCAAAGCTTTTAGTTTTAAACCTGCTGCCCATACGTTAAGGACAGATGGAGGTGTTGAAGGAAATGACTATTTTTTACTTGGTGGTCTGAAACCCGATATTGCAGATGCCGCTGGAATAAAGGGGGATATTGCTATGGAATTCTGGTATAAGGAACTTGATATCACACAATCCAGTCCGGATAGTATTCTTGTAGTTGACAGTGTTTTACTGGTATTGCTGCAAAATAGCTACGATGGTGATTCCACCGCTCTACACTTTTTTGAGGTTTATGAATTGGATAAACTACTCTCCAACAGTGAGGATTATTTTGCAGATGAAAATCCTGAAGACTATTATTCTGAAGAAAACAAGATTGGAGAAAAACAAATACAGACTATTGATTTCACCGTACCAGACAGTATAAGATGGTCGCAAAATTATATGCATCATATTTCAATTCCATTGTCAAAATCGATCGGAGAACGTATTATTGAAAATTATGATGATATATATAATAATGTAAATAAATTCAGGGAATTATTTAAGGGCGTTTATATTAAAACCACCTTCGGTTCCAAGGCTATGATGCATATATATCCTTTTATGTCTACATCATCACCAACCGTAAGCTATACCGATTTTAGTGCCCTGAACCTGGTCTATCATTACAATCCTGCTGATACTGCAATTGTTGGAGAGGATACGGTGATTACTTATCCGGAGCGTGATACATCATTCTATGCAGTTCAGAGTATTGTAGTTAATAATGAATGCCCGCGTTTTAATGTGATCCGGAAAAACTATGGTGATTATGATTTTTCATTTAATGCCAACACGGTACAACCATCGGCGCTATATCTACAGGGATTAAATGTTTCAAAAGTGCGTTTGAAATTTCCTGCTGTTTACACCCTTGATGCATTTAAACCTCTTGCAGGAGAAGATAGTGCAAGAATTGCGATAAACAGTGCAAAACTGACACTTCAGATTGATAAAAATATTCAGGATATTAATCAGTATTTTCCACCTGTTAGGTTGCTGTTGAGAAGAGATACACTGGGACGCGATACAATAGGAAATGTTACATATATTCCGGATGAAGCAGTTTATGTGGCTCAAAATAAAACCGCCAGTTATACCTATGGAACTTTAATAAGTGACTATACGTATGAATTTAATATTGCAGAATATATTCAGGATCTTTTTGACAGCAAAGTAGACCATCCGGATGATCTCATACTTTCTGTTTCGGATAATGTGAATAATCCTGGATTTGTATTCCTGAATGGTTTGACCAAAAGCAGTGATAACCTGAAACTGGAAATTGTGTATACTAGATATTAAAGTTAAAGAGTATGTGTGGAATAGTTGGTTACATAGGATCGAAAGATGCGTGTCCTATTTTAATAAATGGGTTGAAAAGACTTGAATACAGAGGCTATGATTCAGCAGGTATAGCACTTTATAATAATGATAATATCTCCGTTTTTAAAAAGAAAGGAAAGGTATCTAAGCTGGAAGAAAACCTGCAGGGAAAAGATACGGAAGGATCGATAGGTATCGGTCATACAAGGTGGGCAACCCATGGTGAGCCTAATGATGTAAACGCACATCCGCATATGTCAATGAATGAAAAATTTGTCCTCATTCATAACGGCATAATAGAAAATTACGGCACCCTTAAAGCATTTCTTCTTACCAAGGGCTATGAATTTAAAAGTGAAACAGATACCGAAGTTCTGGTAAACTGGATTGAATATGTTTACATGAGCGAGGAAATATCTGCTGAAAAAGCCATTCGTTCGGCTTTGGCTAAGGTGATTGGTGCTTTTGGACTGGTCATAATCTGTAGGGAAGAAGGCGATAAACTAATTGCCACAAGAAGGGGGAGTCCATTGGTAGTCGGTGTTGGTGATAATGAGTACTTTCTGGCATCAGATGCAACACCTATCATTGAATATACCAAACGGGTGATGTATCTTGATGATGATGATATTGTAATCCTGACCAATGATTCATTACAATTAAAAAATATTCATAGTAATGGTAACATGACGCCACTTATCCATAAGCTGGATATGGATGTTAATGATATCGACAAGGGCGGTTTTGACCATTTCATGCTGAAAGAGATTTTTGAACAACCTACAGCCGTTTTGGATACCATCCGTGGACGTGTGGCTGCTGATGGAAGTTCTGTACGTCTGGGAGGAATCAGGGAGGTGATGCCGAAACTTGAAAAGGCAAACCGTTTAATTATAATTGCCTGCGGAACATCGTGGCATGCCGGTCTGGTTGGTGAGTATTTATTTGAAAAATATGCCAAACTCCCGGTGGAAGTAGAATATGCATCTGAATTCCGGTATCGGGAACCAATTATAACAGAAGATGATGTTGTACTGGCTATCACGCAAAGTGGAGAGACCGCTGATACCTTAGCTGCAATCCGTATGGCGAAGAAAGCTGGCGCTACTGTCCTTGGTATTTGTAACGTGGTTGGCTCGAGTATTTCACGTGAGACAGATGCCGGGGTTTACACCTATGCCGGACCGGAAATAGGTGTAGCCTCAACAAAAGCATTTACGAGTCAGATTACCGTGCTTACAATGATGACATTGATGCTGGCACAACGTAAAGGTACCATTGATGAAGATACATTTCAGGCAATGGCACTGGGTTTGCGAAATATGCCGGATAAAATACGTTTGTTGCTAAAGCAGAACGATCATATAAAAGAACTTGCCGAAAAGTATGCCGAGGCGACTAATTCGCTTTACTTAGGACGTGGTATTCAATTCCCGGTGGCATTGGAAGGCGCCTTGAAACTGAAGGAGATATCATATATCCATGCCGAAGGATATCCTGCGGCAGAAATGAAACACGGTCCGATTGCATTGATCGATGAGAAGCTTCCGGTGGTATTTGTGGCAGCCAAAGATCCTAATTATGAAAAAGTGGTCAGTAATATTCAGGAGGTTATTGCACGAAAAGGAGTTGTAATAGCGGTTGTGACAGAAGATGATGAACATATCAGACATATGGCAACTCACGTCATTGAGGTTCCTGAAACACATGCGGCACTGACACCATTATTGTCTGTAATTCCCCTGCAGTTGTTTTCCTACCACATTGCAGTAAAACTTGGACGGAATGTGGATCAGCCAAGAAATCTGGCTAAATCTGTTACAGTAGAATAAAAAAAGATAAAATATATTTTAAAAGGGGATAGGTTTTTACTCAATCTGTCCCTTTTTTTAATACCTCCATTTGTTGGCTAATGCAACCAAAGAAAGCATTACCGGAACCTCTACCAAAACACCCACAACGGTTACCAGGGCAGCAGGCGATTGCAGGCCAAACAAGGCAATAGCAACGGCTACGGCCAGTTCAAAAAAGTTGCTGGCGCCAATCATGGCAGCCGGTGAACAAATGGCATGAGGCAACTTTAAAAAGCGTCCTGCAAACCATGCTATAAAAAATATGAAGTAGGTTTGAATAACCAGTGGTACAGCTACAAGCAGAATTATCAATGGTTTTTGTGTAATAGTAGATCCCTGAAATGCAAATAACAGGATCAGGGTAACTAACAATGCAATAATGGAAACGGGTTTGAATTTCGGAAGGAAACTGGATGTAAACCAGGCCTCGCTTTTCTTTCGTATCAGAATCTTATGTGTGAGATAACCTGCAAGTAGTGGTATGACCACGAAAATAAAAATACTTGCAACAAGTGTGTTGTAGGGTATTGTAATATTGGTGATCCCTAAAAGTAATCCAACGATAGGTACAAAGGCGACCAGGATGATCAGATCATTTACCGAAACCTGTACCAGCGTATAGTTGGGATCACCGTTAGTAAGATAACTCCATACAAACACCATGGCAGTACAGGGAGCTGCACCAAGCAGTATGGCACCGGCAATATATTCGCCTGCCATTTCTGGTGAGATAATAGCAGAATAAATCTTTGAGAAAAAGATCCATGCGAAGAAGGCCATTGAAAAAGGTTTGATCAGCCAGTTTATAACCAGGGTAAGAATCAAGCCTTTTGGTCTTTTTCGCACATCCTTTAAGCTCGAAAAGTCCACCTGCAACATCATCGGGTAGATCATAAGCCATACCAGGATGGCAACCGGCAAATTGACGTTGAAGATTTCCAGTTCACTCAGAAATTTTATGGTATCACCGGTGAAATGCCCTATGGCAATTCCTGTTGCAATACACAGAGCGACCCAAAGTGTCAGGTATTTTTCAAAGAAACCTATTCTTCTTTCTGATGATTCCATTTTAAAGTTGTGGTTTTATCTCATGGATATAGAGATTATAAAATGCTTCTTTAATTTCATCTCTGACCCTGATGAATTCACTCCAAATAAATTCATCTGTACCGGTGGCATGTGATGGGTCATCAAACCCGATATGTAAACGGTGTTTAACCTTGCCTAAAAAAGCCGGACAGGTTTCATTGGCTCCGCCGCATACAGTAATCACATAATCCCATTGGTCGTTCAGATATTTATCAACTGAATCAGAAGTATGGTGACTGATGTCAATACCTGCCTCTTTCATGACTTCTACAGCTTTGCTGCTTAATTTACCCGAAGCGTTGGTGCCGGCAGAGCATACTGTTAAACCGGGATCAAACGACTGAAGAAAACCATGTGCCATCTGACTACGGCAGCTGTTTCCTGTGCATAAGATTAAAACTTTCATATGATTAATTGTTATAATATTAAATTGAAAATGAAGCCTACCAGCATAATTCCTGTAGCAACTATACCTATGAAAATGGCGATGAACTGCCATTTCAAAACTTTTTTAAGGATTACCATTTCAGGAAATGACAGTGCAATAACGGACATCATAAATGCCAGTGCAGTTCCCATGGAAACGCCTTTTTCTATCAGTACACTGACAATAGGAATAATACCTGCAGCATTAGAATATAGCGGGACACCAACCAGAATAGCTAATGGTACGGAATACCAGTTTTGTGCTCCCAGGATATTTGCCATAAGATCATCGGGAACGTAACCATGAACTCCGGCTCCAACCGCAATTCCTATCAAAATGTAAACCCATATTTTTTTTATGATTTCTTTTACCAGGTTATATCCGGCATCGAGCTTGTCGCTTAACTGAAGTTTTCTGTTATCTATGGTTTGCTGCTGACCCTTAATCTGAAAAACCCAGTCGGCAACATAGCGTTTCATGCCAAGCTTCTCAATTATAAATCCCGAAACTATCGCTATGATAAGTCCGGTTCCGACATATATAGCTGCAATTTTCCATCCAAATAAACCACCCAGCAATACAAGTGCTACTTCATTGATCATGGGTGCCGCAATTAAAAAGGAAAAGGTTACGCCAATGGGAATGCCGGCTTCAATAAACCCAATAAACAGAGGAATGGCAGAACAGGAACAGAATGGGGTAAAGATGCCAAGAACGGAGGCAAAAATGTTTCCGGCAAACAGCGGCTTTCCTTCCAGTGCTTTTCGTGTTTTTTCGGGTGAAAACCAGGATTGTATAAATCCTACTACAAATACCACCATAGCAAGCAGTAGCAGGATTTTGGGGGCTTCGTAAATGAAAAAGCGGATAGCAGACGTATAAAACCTGTTTGGGTTCATGCCAATGATCTCATACAGGGAATAGTCGCAGATGTAAACGAACAGGTTTGTTTGCCCCGAGCAACATTCCGGGTATTTTAACATCAACGGAGTGTAGTCAATAAAAGGCAGTTTTGTAAAGAAAACCACCCAAAGCAGCAATAAGGTAAAGAAGAATAGAAGACGTTTGTACATCAGTTTCTATGTTTGCTTTGTAGTATCCGAATAATTTCGTTTACGGATGGTACATTTCCTTTGGTTACAACTTCACCATTTACTACCAGAACAGGTGTTGTCATAACGCCATATTGCATAATCTCAACAATATCTTCTACCTTAGTAACGGTAGCATCAATGCCTGACTGTCTCACGGCTTCCCTGGTAACGTTGGCGAGCATATTACATTTTTTGCAGCCTGTACCTAATACTTTAATATCCATTTTGTTTTGTTTTTCGGTTGAACACGAATCGTTTGTCTGTATCTCTTTATTGAATAAAGTTTCTATCAATTGTCTGGCATCATGCCATGCTGTTTTATTCAGACAGTATTTTATTTTAGGTGCTTCTATTTCGCCCTGTATAAGCCCGGCTTCTTTCAGTTCCTTCAAATGCTGTGACAAAGTCGATTTGGCAATTGGAAGTTCATCACTTAAATCACCACTGTAACAACAGGCCTGTTTCGAGAGCAATTCAAGTATATATATCCTTACCGGATGACTTAATGCCTTGGCATATCTTGCTGTCTGTGTCTGCTCTTCTGTAAAAATTGTTACTTTCATTTCGTATTTCGTAAAATTACGAACAAATATAAAGGTTTTATTTTTATTGCAAAATATCAAGCGTAAAATACCTTAACTATTTTTTAAGCTGTTAATAATTTATATATTTGATGAATGTACTGATCTGCTTATGAGCATTTTACATAAATAACCTGAATGTTTATTCTAAAACCCCAAAATCATGAAACGAATTCTTCCGTTATTATTTATTGTTTTAATTTCTTTTCCTGTGTTTGCACAGGTTGTTGTTAATGATCCTGTGGTTGGTTTGTCCACAGTAAAGGATTTGTCTGTTAGAAAAATTACACTTACAAAAGATAGTACTGTTATAGACTTTTCTTTTCAAACCTATAAGGGAAGAGGGTGGTATGCAATTCCGCGTAAAACCTACATCCAACCTGTTGGAAGTGATGAAAAACTATTCCTGATCAATAGTATCGGAATAGAAGTGTCTAAACAAAATACACAGGATAAAACGGAAAAGGTAACCTATTCACTTGTTTTTCCAGCTCTTGATAAGTCAGTAAAGGCATTTGATTATGGTGAAGCCAATGAAAGTGGAGGCTGGTTTATTTATGATATTCGCTTGGAAGATAGAAAAAATGTCTTTCCGCTACCTGAGGCGCTTTATGGAGAATGGTTCGACTCTGAGAGCCATTTGTGGAATATTGGCTTTTATAATAATATAGTAATATATAAAAGTAAAGTTTGGGATTATGGTCCCCTTAACCTGAAAAAGAAAAAAGGAGAGCTCGTTTTAAAAGGGAAAGATGATTCAGAGCTGAAAATCTTTTACAGGTTAACTAAAGAGGGACTATATATAGGAGAATCGAATGTACTGGTGCGAGAAAATGTACTTGCAGAAAAACGCCAGCCTACGGATAACAAGCCATTTGACGAACCTCTGTTTAAAATTGACACGGTAACTTACAGTGGTGTAATATTGAATTATACACCACGAATTGGTATAAGAACTTTCATGATTTATCACAATAATGTTATTTTAGGTGATCAGATTTCATATACTGTGACCATTCAGGAAGATGGTACATTCAGCAAGAAAATACCTGTTTATTGTCCTACAGAATTAATGCTTAGTAATAGTTTTGCTAAAGAGAACAGAAAAATTTTTATAGAACCGGGAAAATCACTTTTTCACGCATTTGGCACAGCTTCTGATAAGGCAAAATACATGGGAGAACTGGCTAGGGTTAATAGTGATATTGATCTGTTCCATGATGTTCATGGATGGAATTATTACGAGATGCGGGATACCATATTAAAAATTACGCCCGAAGAATACAAAATATATGCACAAAACGCATGGAATAAAGATCTGAACAATTTTGAGGATGTCGTACGAGAGAACAATACATGTCTTAAAGCCAACATGATTGAGAAAAGAGACATTGATCAAAGCTATCTGGGTATAATGATTTTTTATGATAATAATTATGAGTCGGCATATCGGGAAAAAAATAATATACCGCGTTCACAACGTCAGTTGAACCTTGACAACTTTCCTTTGCCAGCCGGATATTTTGATTTTCTTACATATGAAATCCTGAATGATAAATTCGGACCAATGACATTCGAGTATTATTTTTTCATTAACAGAGTGATGTATTGTGATTTAATACCGAAAAAGATAATCTATATGAACTATATGGATTGTGTGGATGATTTTATTGAGGATGGTCAGACCTTGACCGCGAACGAAAAAGAAATTATTGAGTTTCTTAAAAAAAGAAAGAAAGTATATGATTTACCTGAAGTTAAATCTTTTATGAATATTCTTCCCAAAGAGTGGCAGGGGCTTCTTGATAATTTCAAGGATTCAGGATTCGATTTCAAAAATGAACAGCTTGATATATCCAGCATAAATAAAGCTGTTAGTGATCAGGGGATTAGCTTAAATGAAGAGGATCAGAAGTTATTAGACGTTTACAAAAGCTATATTGCTTGTAAAGCTGTGCATAAAATAAATACCTTCTTTCAAGAGAATAGAGATTCAGTACAAAAGTTCGAAAATAAATTGAAAGCCTATAGCGATTATTATTATATAAGGGACAGAAATCAACATCGCAATGAAGCACTGAAAGACAGTCTGGGAATTGAATATGGATTGGTTAACGACATAATGTATGCTCAGGATATACTGGGTGATGTGGTTTCACAAATGACACCCTTGTCGGAAAGGAACCTGAAGAGGGTACAACGCGATATTCAAAATGATTTTATTTCAGAATACATCGCATACGCTAACGTTGCAACGATCAAAAAAATACAAGATCAAAAAAACAAATCCGGTTTTGTTGTTAACGATGTGCCTGAAACAGAGGGCGATAAATTGTTTGAAGCCATTATGAAAAAGTACAGAGGAAAGGCAGTTTATGTTGATTTCTGGGCTACTTGGTGCGGACCCTGCCGATCTGGAATTGAAAGGATTAAGCCTTTAAAGGAAGAAATGGATACCTCGAAAGTAGCATTTGTATACATCACCGGTCCCTCTTCACCTGAAAATAAGTGGAATAACATGATTCCTGACATAAAGGGTGAACATTACCGGGTGTCGAAAGATGAGTGGAATTATTTGTGTGGTAAATTTGAAATATCCGGTATTCCGCATTATGTGTTTGTAGGTAAAGATGGAGAAGTCATTAATCCTCATTTACCACACTTGCAAAACACCCAGATTAAGGCATTAATTGAAAAGGAGACAGAATAATAACTAAAAAAACCTGCTTAATAGAAAAGCAGGTTTTTTTTATGTTTACTTTTCATAAAATGTATAGTGAATTCTCAGAGCCAACTGATAATTGGTTGCTGTGCTGTATGCCAGAAACGGATCCAAACTGAAATTTTCATTCAACATAAGCCTGGGATTCAAATACAAACCGGACTCACTTATTCCAATACGTATGCGATTTCCCGGATGATTTCTGAAACCGACACCAAGCCCGGCCTGAAATGCGGGTAGCTCGCCGGGCAGATAATCTGCATAATGTGCATCCACAAAAAAGATATTTTCAGGTCCTATTCTCAAAGCTAGTGAAGGCACAATCTCCGAACCTTTATATTCACTTTCAAGATTGCTCAGGTTGATGCCTAATTTTCCTCCGATGTACCTGCTGTCCCATTTCAGATAGGGGGTAAAACCCAAATAGTTAGCGTAGTCATAATTTATTGTATAAAGTTGACTACCAAAAGAAAACTTTTTATCTTTTTTATATTCATTCGTGTATTCAAGATTCATTCCAAAGGCACTATACTCGTTCACGCCACCACATATTTCTTCCTCTTTTCCGTAACTTCCTCCAGCGCCAATGGTAAAATATTTTTTGGATGTAAAAACAGAATCCAGGGGAGTACTTAATGTTTGAGACATCAGTAAAAATGCCATAAACATCATAAGCGAAGGCAGTGCATATGCAACCTTGATCTTAAGGGTTTGAATTACATTTATGGAAGTGATAAAAAGTGCTGAATAGCTCAATAACTGCAGGAAGATAAGTTCAGTAAATGTGAGCCAGTTCGAAATCGAAATCAGCAGGAGCAGCAGTCCCGTGAGTACAAAAATATACCTGTTAATATCAGTGAATGATCTTTCTGATTCCGTCTTGTCTTTTCTGTATTTCTCAGCAATAAAAACAAATCCTGTAGATAGGATAAATAATAACAGAGAAATGACCTGTGCCTTCTGTAATCCCAGGACTCCGGATTGGCCCGGGCGTATGAATTCTTCGAAAAACCTGAAGAAGCCATACAGCGTAATGGATAAAAAGAATAAACTGCTCTCATGTTTTAATATTCTTTTTTTGTAAATGGTATACAACATAAAAAGTAATACAACACAAAATATGATCTCATACAACGGAACCGGGTGGACCGGAAGAGAGACGGTTTGTCCAGGTTGGATCAGACCGGTAAACAGCTGGGAGTTATATGCCAAGGAACCTTTAGCGTATGAGATACCTAAGACAGAATCTGTAACATGGCCATAACAACAACCGCCTGTCAGACAGCCCAGTCTAGTAACGATTAAGCCAACAGGCCACGCAAAAGCGAAGGCTGTACCAACCGGATATTTGAATTTTAACAGATACCGGGTCAGATAAAACCCGATAACTCCAAAAATAAGATATCCTAAAATGGTCTTGTTTCTGGTTTCGGGAATCTGCTGGGTTTTTAAAATGTTCAACCATTCGTCAAAACCAAAGGAAAAAAGTTTGCCACCAAGGATTGAAAATAAAAAAGTGGAAAATAATAGTAATATTAGGGGAGTCAGCGGAATTTTTTTACGAACACCATATGCAGTAATTATTACCACAACTGTTGCCAGTGCGAATAAGTAAAACAGTAAATGTTGATTTCCCTGATTATCAGGATCTATGGTAAGCCAACTGTTCATAAGGCATCAATAAATTAATTATTTAATGCAAGTAAAGTGAAGGTGGTTAACAGTTATAAAGTTAGTACTTTTTAAATTAAGTTGTCAAAAGAAATGAATTTGTATAAAAAGTAAACCTCCGATGAAGTAAAATTGGTTCTAAGCTATGGATAAAGCATCTCTGATTTATAAGAACTATTTGAAGATCATATTCAATGTATTCTTTCATGAATTTTGCCTGTTTCTCAGACTCTTAATTCTTTTCCATCGTTCTTTTGCGAATTTCTGCATATCGTTTATCTCATCTTTTTCATCTATGATCTCAAAACCTAAAAGGGATTCGATGATATCCTCCATTGTAATGATACCCTCTGTACCCCCAAACTCATCTACAACCAGGGCAAGATGTTCTTTACGGCTCAGCAGGATATCCCAGGCATTGATAAGACCCATGGATTCAGGTACGATGGTTATCTCACGTCTGATATCTTTAAGCGTCAGATCAGTCTCACCTTCGGCTGTTTTTTCAAATGCTTGTTGGCGAAATACATAACCGGTAATGTTTTCCATCCTGCCCGAAAAGACAGGAATACGGGAAAACCTGAATTCTTCACGTTTATCAAAAAATGCAGAAAGGGGCATGTTTTCATCGGCAGTGGTCAATACAACCCGGGGGGTTCTTACTTCACTCACCTTCATGTTTTTAAGATGAATAAGGTTCTGCATGATCTTACTTTCAGTATCTGTGAAAATGCCTTCCTGGTTACCAATAACAGCAAGTGCTGATATTTCATCCCGGCTTATGGTTTGGGATTTTTTTGTTTTTGAAATCAATTTTGTGAGTAAAGCAGAAAAGAGAACCAGCGGATAGGTAATAAATATCATTCCCTGGATGACATGCGCAGATGGCCTGGCCAGACTTCTCCAATAGGTTGCTCCGATGGTCTTCGGAATAATTTCACTGAAAATAAGTATCAGAATTGTTAGAATTGCAGAGATAAGCCCGAAGTAGGTTTCCCCAAAGATGGCAGTTGCCTGCGCTCCAACGCCGGCAGCCCCTACTGTATGAGCAACGGTGTTAAGTGAGAGAATGGCAGAAAGAGGTCGGTCGATGTTATCCTTCTGTTTGAGAAATAACTGAGCAAATGCTTTTCCTTCTTTTGCCTTAACATTAATATGCGACAAGGGGGTTGACAACAGTACTGCTTCCATAACAGAACAGGTTGCAGAAATAAACAGTGCCAGAAACAGATAGAATAACAGTAGAATCATCGGTGTTTATTTAGTTGATGAATGATATTAAATATTTAATGAATGCATTAGTCTAATGAACTGCTTGACTTATTATACTAATGTTTCTTCGGATTATTTTGTTTAAATAGCTGGAAGTGTTGAAGTGAAAATTCCGGTTACTACAGAAAAACCGGTATCTGTACCACAATGAGTAAAATATGTATTCTGCTTTTTAAGTTGTGCAATCAGATGTCCCAGTATTGTTTTTAATCCGCCTCCGCTGATATAAAGCAAAGGGTTTTTGCATGAAAACCATGTAATTAATAATAGCTTTAATACGAATATTAATAAAACCAGAACTCTTCCATTAATGATAAAATGTATAATAATAATCACCTAAGGTGTCATGAAATCCCCATCCTGTATTTTCTGTTGTCCTGAGAATCTCATAAGCCCGTAGTTTAAATTTTTCAAGTAAACCTTCTGATTCCATAAACTTCAGGGTTTTAAGGTACATGCTTTCCATACTGTTGTAAAAGGGTTCGTCTATATCACCATATTCATTGGTGTAGGAAGCTCCGGTTTCCACATAAAACAGCATTAAATCTGCCAGAGCATCAGCAGGAAGGCCAATTTTTTTAGCATCGCTTATTGCTTTTCTGGCAACAGATAATCTTTCTTTGGGAAGTCCTCGTGTGGGGAAAAATTCATTTTTAATAATCGATTTGTACTTCTCTGTGGTTCCCGATGTATCACCGTTGAGGTAAAGATGATAGTATTCCTGAACGGGTTTATACTTTTTATCCAGCTCCATAATGTGTTTAATCAGTTCTTCTTTGGATAATGATTTCAGAAACTTCTTAAGGTTGCTCGTTGCCATAATTGAATTAGCTTTTATTCGTAAATACCTCATTTAAAAATTCCCGGTGCTCTTCAATTTGAAATTCATAGGGATTGAAAACGTCGGTTTCATCAAGAAAAAGTTCACGATATTCCGTATATTCCGGATGTTTTGGATCAGTTAGTATTTCTTTTAGCCCCATATATCCCCACGGGCCGCCACAGTCCTCAGGGGGACACATACCCTGACCCTTTATTAATGTAGGATACATGCTTGTTTCAGGCAATATTTTTTCAAGCGTAATAATATGATTCCAGTCATCCCCGAAATCGTACAGGTAGGTAAATTTTTGTTTTTCATTCACAAATATGTCCGATAGTTTTATTTTTTCGGCATCATATACATCACCGTGGGCAAACTCCATTTCGCTCATTTCATCATCAAAGTGCAATTGAATTTGCGGATAAGAGCGGTAACCGTTAGGAGAAAACTTAAACAGATGCTCATTGAACCATCCAAAGGCTATCTGAATGATTATATGAAATTCAAAAAAAGTGTAGTGTGAAGGTACGGTTAGTCTGCGCCAAATGGTTGGATCGGAAATATTTTTGAGCTGAATTTTGAATTGATAAGTCATGATACTTATGTTTTTTATTGAGGAAGATGTTTATAATACGGATATAAATATGGGAATTCTTTTCTGAAGAACATAAAATATTTAGAATCATTGTTGTCCGGTTAAAAAAACCAATATTAATTAAAGATTCTTCGCTTCATTTTATTGCGCTCAGAATGACAGTTTCTTAGGTTCATATGGGGCTGGAGGATGGGTTGGTTTGCGAATCCGTAGCAAACCAACCCATCCTCCAGCCCAACAGCCAGCAACTGCCTGTCATTCCGAGTGAAGCGAGGAATCTCTGAAGCTTATACCGGACAACAATGATTTTGAATCCTTAATTTCATATTGAGACGATTTGAGCCACTTATTTTTGACAACAACGTTTTATGCTCAAAAAAATCCTCATAAATCCTACCTTAACCTGTTTTTTCTGCCGATCCACCGGTTTTTCTGTTTATTGCATGACCATAATTGGAGCTGAATGGTTGAACCGTTATGAATACGATGGCGGATAGCGCAATACCGAAAAAGTTAGCATCCAGACCAAAAGGTAATTTCAGTTTCAGGAAAATAAGCATCAACGTGGTTAAACCGCCGGATATCATACTCCAGAATGCAGCAGAAGCAGACGGTTTTTTCAGGATCAGTATTGCTAATACCGGAATGAATAATCCTGAAACCATAAAGGCATAGGAGTAGAGCATGAGTTCCAGAACGTTCTGCATGGTTGTGGCAAGGAATATGGCTATGGTTCCTATCATAAGGGTGATAAATTGCGAACGCCTGATATTATTCGTTGTTTTGATTCTGCTCAAAGCGCCTATAATATCAGTCTGCAGATTTCCGGATGCCGCCATAAGGCAACTGTCTGCTGTTGACATGATAGCAGAAAAATAGGCCGACATCATTAAACCCATTAGGCCAACCGGTAAAATATGGGCCAGAAATAAAGGCAGGCCAAGTTCGGGATCCGGTTCATTGCCCGGTGCATAACCAAAGGTTGAAAATAATCCCTGTTCAAATGCTACACGGGCAAATAATCCCAGGATCACTCCCATGAATGCCATAACTGGCCATTCAAAAAGTCCCGCAATACGCCAGGCCCGTTTTGCCGTTTTTTCGTCTTTACAGGCATATATGCGTTGGTAAAGTGTCATGCCTACAAACCAGATTGGCACAATGGTGATGAGCCAGTTAAAAAACTGCATCCAGGATATATTGGTGAGTGAAAACAAATGATCCGGGATATGGGTTTGGATAGATCCCCAACCACCCAGCTCGTAATAACCATATGGTATACCGATCAGGACCAAACCTGAAATCAGAATGATCCATTGAATGGTGTCAGTGTAGATTACGGCTTTTATACCGCCCATTACCGTGTATAATGCAGCAATGACACCCATAATCAAAACTGCCTCTGTAATGGTGATAGCAGGAAAAGTAGCTGTAGCAAGTTTGGCACCTGCAAGAATCTGTGAACTGGTGAAACCGATATAACCAATCAGTGATATTATACCTGCAACTATAGCTACGGGTTTATTATAGTAATGTTTTAAAGCTTCAGGAAAACTCAGTAACCTGTATTTACGGGCCACCGGGTATATTCTGGGTATCAGTAATGCAGCGCTGAGCCAGGCACCCAAAAGACCTGTAAATAACATCCAGCTGCCCGACAGGCCTATAGCAAATCCAAGTCCGCCAAGACCAATAGAAAAGCCCCCGCCAACATCTGTTGCAACAACGGATAAGCCAACATGTCTTGCAGACATCTCGCGTCCTCCAACATAATAATCTTCATCAGAACTGTTTCTTTTTAAGAAGTAAAAGCCAACTCCCAGCATTGCTGCCAGATAAAGGATAAATATCAATGCATCAATCCAGTGTATTTCCAAAACGTTATATTTTATTTGATCACAGTATAACATTTTATATGTATTTACCAAATGTTGGTTTCCATATGATAATTTTATAAGGTCTATTCAATGGTTTTTAGTAACTACTTTCATGCAACTTTTTTTACCTTTGTTCATCGAAAACGGGACTTTCCCTCAAAATAATGTATTATGTCAGCAATTACAGGAGACAGAAAAAGAGTGACGACACACCGCCTTTCTGAAATGAAACTGCGTGGTGAAAAAATATCGATGTTAACGGCATATGACTATTCAATGGCGCGGATTGTAGACCAGTCAGGAATTGACGTAATTCTGGTTGGCGATTCGGCATCAAACGTAATGGCAGGTAATGAAACGACATTACCTATTACACTGGATCAGATGATATATCATGGAAGCTCTGTGGTAAAGGCAGTGAATACAGCGCTTGTTGTTGTAGATTTACCTTTCGGATCTTACCAGGGAAATTCGAAAGAAGCGCTGAGCAGTGCCATTCGAATTATGAAGGAAACACATGCGGATG
Organism: Quyinboa sediminis; assembly: GCF_042219855.1. Lineage (NCBI taxonomy): Bacteria > Pseudomonadati > Bacteroidota > Bacteroidia > Bacteroidales > Quyinboaceae > Quyinboa > Quyinboa sediminis. Next base: position 551,028 of record NZ_JBHJHP010000003.1, read on the forward strand.
CAGTGAAACTGGAAGGAGGGAGTGAAGTGCTGGAGTCGGTAAACAGAATCTTGTCTGCTGGAATTCCGGTGATGGGACATCTGGGCCTGACACCGCAGTCCATACATAAATTCGGTACATATTCGGTAAGAGCCAAAGAAGAAGCCGAAGCTAAAAAACTGGTTGAAGATGCCAAATTACTCGAGGACGCTGGCTGTTTTGCAATTGTACTGGAGAAAGTACCTGCTTCACTTGCAGAAAAGGTTGCTAAGGAACTCAGCATTCCAATTATTGGTATTGGTGCTGGTTCCGGTGTAGATGGCCAGGTACTCGTACTCCATGATATGCTGGGAATAAACCAGGAGTTTTCACCGCGGTTTTTACGCCGTTATCATAATTTATTTGCAGAGATTAAAGGGGCTGTTGAAAACTATGTGCAGGATGTGAAATCTGTTGACTTCCCCAATAAAAAAGAGTCCTATTAATTCTGCTTCACCGAATGGATGATTTAAATATTTTATACGAGGACAATCACCTGATTGCTGTAAATAAAAGCACTTCAGATCTTGTTCAGGGGGATAAGACCGGTGATGTGACCTTAGCCGACCGGATAAAAAGTTACATCAAGATAAAGTACAATAAACCCGGTGATGTTTTTCTTGGTGTGGTCCACAGGCTTGACCGCCCTGTCAGTGGCGTGGTACTTTATGCAAGAACATCGAAGGCACTTGCCAGGATGAATAAACTGTTTCAGGATCGTGAAGTCGATAAACTATACTGGGCTGTTGTTAAGCAGCAACCTGAGAAGACAGAGGATAAGCTGGTTCACTGGTTAGTTCGAAATCAAAAACAAAACAAGTCGTATGCATATGATAGTGAACGTAAGGATGCCAAAAAGGCTATACTAAGTTACAGGACAATATCCAAACTTACCAATTACAGTTTATTGGAGGTGCGACTGGAAACCGGGCGGCATCATCAGATTAGGTGTCAGTTGGCTAAAATCGGATCACCTATAAAAGGTGATCTCAAATATGGCTTTGCCCGGTCAAATCCTGATGGTGGAATTTCTTTACATGCGAGAAGTGTAACATTTGTTCATCCGGTTCAGAATAAGGAAATAACCGTTGTGGCGGATCCTCCGGAAAATGATAATCTATGGCAGGCTTTTTTAAATAGCATAACCCAATAAATAACATATATGAAAAAGTTTTTCTTTGCTGCATCGTTTCTTATTGTGATGCTTTACAGTCAGGCTGCAAACAATGTAGCATCTCCGGATAAGCAGATAAATGTGACTTATGATATAGGTGATCAGGTCACATGGAGTGTTTCTTTTAATGGTAAATCAATTATCAGGAACGGCGTTATCAACCTTATTGTGGACGGTAAGGAAATGATGAAAAATCAAAAAGTCCGTAAAGCGTACTCCGGACTGGTGGTTCAAACTGTTACACCAGCTGTTCCATTAAAATTTGCAGATCATACGGTTCAGTATAATCAGGAAAAGCTGGTTTTAAAAAACGGAATATCATTGGTATTCAGAGTTTATAACAATGGTGTGGCCTATCGCATATTAACGGATTTCCGCAAAGAAAAGACGGTTGACACTGAAGTTGTTCAGTTTGGTTTTGAACCCGGATCATCCCTTCTCTTTCCTCAGGAAGACCAGCTGATGTCGCATTATGAACGTTCTTATCTGCATCTTAATATTAATGAGGTTAAAGATGATATGTTTTGTTCATTGCCTATGCTGGCAACAAGCAATGGTGTTCGAATTGGTGTCACAGAAGCGGATGTTCTGAACTATCCGCAAATGTTTCTCAAAGGACATAAAGAGAGTGGGCTGACATCACTTTATCCGAATTATCCTCTGGAAATAAAAGCCGGAGACCGTGCATCTGATCGTTCCGAAGTGATTACAAAGGAAGCAGAGTATATTGCAAAGATTAATCCCGGACAGGAACTACCCTGGCGCGTTTTTATGATTGCTGCTGATGACAAGGCATTACTTGAAAATAATCTGCCGGTTTGCCTGAACAGCAAAGCAAAGATTAATACTGAATGGATCAGGCCGGGAAAGGTCGCCTGGGATTGGTGGAATGCCAATAATATATATGGCGTTGATTTCAGGTCAGGTATCAATACAGAAACGTATAAATACTATATCGATTTTGCATCAGAATACGGTCTTGAGTATATTATTCTGGACGAAGGCTGGTCAAAGAGTACGACCAATATTCTGGAACCTAATGATGAAATAAATCTTGAGGAACTGATATCGTATGGTAAGGAAAAGAATGTAAAACTTATCCTTTGGGTACTGTGGAAACCATTGGATCAGCATCTTAATGCTGCACTTGAGCTCTATGAGAAAATGGGTGTTGCAGGAATAAAAGTGGATTTCATGCAGCGGGCAGATCAGCTCATGGTTGAGTATTATGAAAAGGTGGCAAGGGAAGCTGCAAAACATAAACTGCTTGTGGATTTTCACGGTGCGTTTAAGCCCTCTGGTATTGAGGCGGTTTATCCCAACGTGGTTAATTATGAAGGTGTAAAGGGATTGGAAAACTGCAAATGGAGTGATCTCATTACACCGGAACATGATGTTACGTTGCCGTTTACGCGTATGCTGGCTGGTCCGATGGACTATACACCGGGTGCGATGCATAATGCGCAGGAGATAAATTTCAGCATTTCTTTCGACCGACCCATGAGCCAGGGAACACGCTGTCATCAGGCATCCATGTATGTGATTTACGAAGCACCGTTGCAAATGTTTGCAGATAATCCGTCAAACTATTTAAGAGATCCGCAATATACTTCCCTGGTGGCCCGCTTTCCCACTACATGGGATGATACCAGAGTGTTGGAAGCAAAAGTAGCTGATTATGTGGTATTAGCCAGAAAAAAAGGTCAAACCTGGTATATAGGTGGTATGACAGACTGGACAGAACGGGAATTTGATATACCTCTTGATTTTCTGGTTGATGGTAAGTTATACAAGCTTACATTATTAAGTGACGGAATTAATGCGAATCGTATGGCAGAAGACTATAAAATTTCCCGGTCAAATGTGGTAAAGGGTACCAACCTTCATATTAAGATGGCGATGGGAGGCGGTTTTGCAGGAATACTGGAACCGGTAGATGAGTGATTATTGAAAAATTTGGAAAGAATAAAAAAACACCGTAGCAGATCTGCACGGTGTTTTTTATTGTTATGTTTCCAAATCTTATTTAGACGGCCTTAAGACTCATGTCCAGGCTTTTAACAGAATGTGTCAGTGCCCCGACTGAGATATAATCCACGCCACATTCGGCATATGCTCTGAAGGTATCAAGTGTTATGCCTCCAGATGATTCAGTTTCATAGCGCTTATTAATGATTTCAACCGCTTTTTTTGTGTCTTCAGTATTAAAGTTGTCCAGCATGATCCGGTGAATACCACCCACTTTAAGTACCTGGTTCAGTTCTTCAAAATTGCGGACTTCAACTTCTATTTTCAAATCTTTATGGTGGTCCTCCAGATATTTTTTTGTTGTTGTTATGGCGTTCTCTATGCCACCTGCAAAATCAATATGGTTATCCTTCAGCATGACCATATCAAATAAGCCCATTCTGTGATTTTCACCACCGCCGGTTTTTACTGCCATTTTTTCCAGAATCCGCATGCCCGGCGTTGTCTTGCGAGTGTCCAGTACTTTTGTGTGCAGGCCTTTAAGTTTTTCAACATAAACTGCTGTTCGGGTAGCAATGCCACTCATGCGTTGCATAATGTTCAGAACAAGGCGTTCAGTTTGCAAAAGACTTTGAGTCTTTCCCTCCACTTCAAATGCAATATCACCAACTTTAACAGGTGTTCCGTCCTTTATGAATACGTCGATTTTTAACTCCGGATCAAAGCGGTGAAAAATAAGTACTGCCACATCCACTCCAGCCAGTATACCATCCTCTTTGATAATGAGACGGGATTTTCCTTTGGCATCTGCCGGAATGCAAGAAAGCGTAGAGTGGTCGCCATCGCCAATGTCTTCTTTAAATGCCAACTCAATGAGTGCATCTATGTATGCGTTTGATATCATGTATTTGGAAATATTTTACTGAATTCTGATCTGATGGATTAACGTAGTGCTTCCTTTGTCGCGGAGCAAAAAGATGATACGGTAGGTCTTATTGCTTTTTGTAGTCAGATTACCAATTAAAAATCTGGCATCTTCACGTGTACTATCGTGAGCAATATTAAAGTCTGTTGGAGGATTTTTTTTGAAAAAATCACTCATAACCATCTGAGCCTGAGCTTTGGTATACATTTTGTCATCGTTATTGATGATAATCTCAACCGAAGAGTTGAAAAGTTGAGAAAGCTGTCCGGCATTTCCCATTTTAACGGCAGACGTCAGGTTGTCAACGGTTTGAGCATTCAACATGGTACCGTATAACATAAGTGTAAGAATGATAAGAATATGTTTCATCATTTTTCTTTTGTCACATGCAAATTTAATACCAATACGCAATAATAAAAATTATTTCCCATTTTTAGTAGGTTGTCGCGTAAATGTTAACTTTGTAAAGGCCTGCGTAAAAAGGAACTGATGAACATTAAACTGATAGCTGTAGGAAAAACCGATTCTGATCATGTCAAAGTGGGAACTGAACTTTATATCAAACGTATAAAACGTTACATCAATTTTGATTTCGTCATCATTCCTGATCTGAAAAAATCCAAAAAAAGATCGGAAGACGTTCAGAAGGAGCTGGAAGGAAAAATTATACTGGATAATTTGCAGGCCGGTGATTACCTTGTACTTCTGGATGAATACGGTAAAGAGTTACGTTCTGTAGAATTTGCAGATTTTATTCAGAAAAGAATGAATAGTGGTATTAAGCAACTTGTTTTTTTAATTGGAGGACCCTATGGATTCAGTGAGGAGGTAAAAAAGAGATGTGATTATACATTATCGCTTTCTAAAATGACCTACTCGCATCAATTGGTACGTGTTTTGTTTGCTGAACAACTTTACAGGGCATTTTCTATAATTAAGGGTGAACCCTATCATCATGAGTAAAGAACGACAAAATAGATATTTGGTCACACTTCTGGTATTGAGTGCTGTATTCATTATTGCAGGACTTTTATCCGAAAATATTTATTTGTCACCACCCGATAAAACTGAAGTTAAGAATAAAATAGAAGTTCATATTCAGCAGAAACAAACAGAACTGAAAGAACTCCTCAATTCCTATCGTCTCGAACTGGCTTCAGATTCTTTTTATACAGACCATTTCGGCACTTTATTGCACCAGTCCAATAAAGGGTTTTACATGTTTGGATTTCAGAACGGATCAATGAAATTCTGGAACTCAAATAAGATAATAATTGATACCACAGAAATAGATAAACTTTCAAACACAGTTGTTGAATTCCCTAACAGCTACTGCATCTGGGATAGTATATCCGTGGGTGATAAGTCCCTCTTTGGCTTTTATCCTATTGAGTTTATCTACCGTATTGAAAACAGGTTTATTAAAAGTTATTTTCAGCCGGAGCTGGAAATTCCCGAACATTCGGTAATTTATTTAACAAATCTGGGTAAAACATCGAGTATCAGAGGTGTGGACAATCAGATTCTCTGTTATCTTGATATTGGTCCGGTTAAAACCAGGGGAAGCTTTTTTAAGATTACAGGTCTTTCATCTTTTCTCTTGTTTCTTCTGCTTACATGGGGAGCGTTTCTATTGTATATTGCCAACGTTGGAAGTCACATAAAGAAGAATCTTCTGATCTTACTTTCTTTCGGCATCATATTCCTTATTGTCGCTTTCGTTGGAGGTATGGAGTATCCGGTTTTACTTAATTATGCTCAGCTTTTTGCACCTTCGGTGTTTGCAATGCCCGGACTGTTTAAAAATCTCGGGCTGATACTTGTATTTGGATTGCTGTGGATTTTATCCTCTCTACTTTTTAAGGAAAAGTTTTCGTTCGGGAAACCGGGTCACATAAAGAACATTTTATTCTCTGTTGTAATGGGAGTAGTGTTTGTAGAGATAATCCGGTTATATGTAAACGTAATAGAACATTCAGTTATTAATTTTCAATTGCAGCTGCTAAAAGAAGTAGATACATATTCTTTACTGGCATATCTCATCTTCATTCTGTTATTCGGCGGTTGGTTTCTCATTGTTGATGCCTTTTCAAAATTTATCAGCAGGACCACAAATTCCAGTATTTATATTTTTTCATCCCTTGCAGTCATTGCCGGTACGACCGTACTGTTTACTTTTTTAAGAGATATAAACCTTACATTGCCGTCTCTGATGGCCATTGCAATTGCCGGAGCCTCTTATATTATCCGTTGCAGAACAACCGGTGGGTATAATTTTATGAACCGCTTTGTTATTATTCTGCTCTTCAGTGTGCTTGGCTGGTTGATGTTTTGGCAAACACAGGATGAAACTGACCGTTCAAAAGAAGAGACTTTGCTGGGGAACCTGGCATCGAGTGTTTTAAAGGAAAGGGATCCGATAACTGAGATAAATCTTGTAAATAAATCAGAAGGTATTTTTAATGACTATTACGTCAAACAGCTGGTCTCAGGTGAAGATATAAAGGTGGACCAGTTACAGGAGTACCTTAGAAAGTTTTATCTGAATGAATTTTGGCGTAAATATGATATTCAGGTGGTCCTCTGCTGGCCCGGAACTGATCTGTATGTTGGTGATGATGGCGAAAACAGTGATTGTTACAGCTATTTCAACGGCATGGTAAATGAAATAGGTGAAAAAATTAATCAGTCTGATGTATATTACCTTGATAATTACAATGGACGGGTTAATTATTTTGTATGGCTCAAATATAATGAAGGAAAGAACAATGAAGTATCACTTTTTATAGATCTGGAAACAAGGAGTACTTCAAAGGGAATTGGCTATCCTGAACTTTTGTCTGATAATAACATTGATTTGAGCAGTCTTTATGACGATTACTGTTTTGCACGTTATGTGGATGGAAAACTGGTAAATTATGCGGGCGATTACCAGTACAATACATCCAGTGACTGGGTGGTGAATGATTCGGTAATCCAGGTTTTTAACGGTTATATTCACCGGTTTTATAAAACCGGTAATAATGAACTTTTTGTGCTCTCAAAGCCTGTAAGATCCACATTCGATACCTTATTATTCCTGGTATATCTGTTTCTTTATCTTTTTATTCTGACTTATGTTTCCATCTTTTTGACGGGATTATTCAATCACCGGACAAAACACAACCGTACGCTTGCTTACCGGATACGGCAGAATGTATTGCTTATACTGCTCCTAAGTTTCATGCTGGTTGGAGCCACATCTATTTACTTTAATGTTCGTCAGTATAAAAACAAGCAACTTGAGGTATTGCAGGAAAAGAACAGGAGTGTTCTGGTGGCCCTTGATGGTTACCTGGGGCAGGTTACATCCCTGAATAATATTGATCTTAGGGAGTTTACTTCTCTATTACAGGAGTTGTCGAATACATTATATATCGATATTAATGTTTACGATACCGATGGAAGACTGGCCGCTACTTCACGCCCTGAGGTTTTTCAACGTGAAATTATAAGCCGTAGAATAGAACCTGAATCTTACTATCAGCTTAAATATCTTAAGCGGCCTTTTGTCCTTACCAATGAGTCTCTGGTTGGACTGAATTATTTATCGGCATATCAACCCATCAGTAACTGGGAAAATAATTTTCTTGGCTATGTCAATCTGCCGTATTTTGTTAGTTCTGATGAGCTCTCTAATGATGTGAGTGATTTTATTGTGGTCTTACTAAATATTTACCTCATATTCGTTATTATAGCTGTATTTCTGACCGTATTACTTACCCGGGAAATCACAAGACCATTGCTGCTGATCCGTGAAAAGCTGGCAGGTTTCAGATTGCGTGGCGCTAATGAAAAAATTGACTATCATGGACGTGATGAAGTCGCACAGCTCGTGGCAGATTATAACCGTTTAGTCGATGAACTGGAAAAAAGTGCTGAACAGTTGGCAACATCTGAGCGTTCTATGGCCTGGAGGCAAATGGCACGGCAGATAGCGCATGAAATAAAAAATCCGCTGACCCCAATGAAGCTGAGCATTCAGCATCTTCAGAGAGCCAGAACGGAAAATGATGAACGCTTTAGTGAGTTTTTTCAGAAAACAACCAAAACACTTGTGGAGCAAATAGATAATCTGAGCAGGATTGCATCAGAGTTCTCATCGTTTTCCAAGATGCCGGAATCCAGGCCTGAGGTTGTCGATATTATCGAACGTGCCGGGGTTGCTGTGGATCTGTTCGTCGATACTCCAAATGTTAAGGTTTCTCTTAAAAACAGCCGGCAGAGTATCCTGGTTTATGCCGACCGCGAACAGTTAAAACAGGTGTTTAACAATCTGATTAAAAATGCCATTCAATCTGTGCCTCAGGACCGTAAAGGAATAATTACCGTTAATGTGATCGAAGAGAACGGGTTTGCCCGTGTTCAGATAACAGACAACGGTAAGGGAATTCCGGAAGACTCGAGGAGTAAACTGTTTGAACCTAACTTTACCACGAAGTCGAGTGGTATGGGACTGGGATTGGCAATCACCAAAAACATTGTAGTCAATTCAGGCGGGGAAATCTGGTTCGAAACAGTTGAAAATAAGGGAACAACGTTCTTCTTTACTTTACCTCTATTTAAGCGATAAAATGGTTAAAATAACGGTTTTAAACGATAACACGCCGGGGAGAGGTATGTTATCTGAACACGGTTTGTCATTTCATATCCAGACCAATGACAGGAAAGTTCTGCTGGATGCCGGGCCGGGTGACGTTTTTAAACGAAATGCTGAAAAGCTTGGAATAGATCTGTTTGACTTGGATGCTGTAGTGCTCAGTCACGGACACTGGGACCATGGGAACGGCCTGCGGTATCTGCCCAGTTTACCCTTGTATACACATCCGGCGGTATTTAAAAAACGCTACCATAACAACAGGGATGGCGTTTATGTCGGTCTCGACTTCAACAGAGCTGATCTGGAAGAACGATTTGATCTGCATGTAACAGACAAACCCTTTCAGTTAGGGCGGAACATTTGGTATTTGGGAGAGATACCAAGATTGAACAACTTTGAATCGAAAACAACAGCATTTCAGGATGATGCAGGAAATGAGGATTTTATGATGGACGATACAGGAGTTGCTGTAAAATCGGAAGGTGGCTTAATTGTAATTTCAGGATGTGCGCATGCCGGAATAGTTAATACTATTATCCATGCCAAAAAGGTAACCGGGATAGAGAATGTTAAAGCTGTTCTGGGAGGCTTTCATCTGAAGAAAAACAACGAAGTTACCCGTCAGACCATCAGGGAAATAAAACAGATGAATATTCGTGACGTGTATCCATCACATTGCACTGAATTGCCGGCTCTTGCAATGTTTTTTAACACTTTTGGGATGAACCAGGTTAGAACGGGTGACGTTCTAACGTTTGAATAAAATGCAATAATATGGTATATGTACATTTCGCAGAAGGTTTTGAAGAAATAGAAGCAGTATCAATCGTTGATGTACTCCGAAGGGGACAGATCCCCGTTAAAACAATTTCGCTGACAGGTCATAAACTGGTGGCCGGAAATCATAACATCCCCGTAATGACAGAGGAGTTATTTGAAGACGCGGATTATACCGAAGCAGATATGCTGGTTTTACCCGGTGGATTACCCGGAGCACATAATTTAAGAGCTCATAAGGGATTAGAGGAGAAACTGCTGCAGTATAAAAAAGAAGGCAAATGGATAGGCGCAGTATGTGCAGCGCCTTATGTGCTTGGTGATCTTGGTATACTGGAAGGAGAAAAAGCAACATGTTATCCCGGATTTGAAGACCACCTTAAGGGAGCGGTTAAAGTATATGAACCGGCATTGATATCCGGTAAGATTGTAACCGGCAGGGGACCGGGAGTTGCTATCAAATTTGCCCTGAAAATTGTTGAAGCTTTAAAAGGCGAAGATGCAGCTAAAGGGGTTGCAGATAAAATGTTAGTTGAATAACAATATTTATCGGTTATATTTGCAGAAATTTTTATGGGCAGAATAGTCGCGATAGATTACGGAAAGAAGAGAGTGGGTCTGGCTGTTACAGATCCTCTGAAGATGTTTGCCCAGGGATTAACAACCGTCAGCAGCGATCAGATATTTATATTTCTGAAATCATATGCAGAAAAAGAGGAGATTGAGACGTTTGTGGTTGGCTGGCCAATGAATCTGAATAATAAGCCGGCTGAATCAATGCAATACGTGGAACCGTTTGTAAATGGACTGAAAAAGCGATTTAAAGCTGTTCCCGTTGAATTGGTTGATGAGAGATTTACGTCTGTCCTTGCTCAAAAAGCAATGCTGATGGGCGGACTGAAAAAAAAACAGAGACAGAATAAAGCATTGATTGATGAAATCAGTGCCCAGATAATTTTACAATCCTGGTTGGATTCAAAAAACAGATAACATGATACTTCCTGTAGTTGTATACGGACATCCGGTTTTGCGGAAGGTAGCTGAGGATATTACTCCGGATTACCCGCAACTGAATAATTTGATTGAAAATATGTTTCAAACCATGCACAATGCTGATGGTATTGGTCTGGCAGCACCCCAGGTTGGGTTATCGATCCGTTTATTTGTCATCGATCTTTCCATTATGGGAAATGAAAACCCGGAATTTGCTACCTTCAAAAAAGCTTTTATTAATGCCCAGATACTGGAACGGGCTGGCGAGGACGTATTTGAAGAGGAAGGTTGCCTGAGTATTCCTAATATAAGGGAGCGTGTATTAAGAAAGGACAGGGTGAGAATTAAGTATGTGGATGAAAATTTTGAGGAACACGATGAAGTTTATGAGGGCTGGATAGCACGCGTCATTCAGCATGAATATGATCATATCGATGGCCGTCTGTTTGTTGATCTCATTTCTCCATTAAGACGCAGACTCATTAAAAATAAGCTTCTGGCAATTTCAAAAGGCAAAATATCAGCAGGTTATAAAACAAAGATTGCCTGATATTAACATGTTATGAGCATGGGTATTTTCCCAACTTTTCCTAAGTAAAGTAGTTCTTAATTGCATTTATTGGTACAATTTTTCTAAATTGGTATCTCTGTTTGAGTGACCATGATCAGACGAATTGTAACAATAATCGTGTTTTCTGCATGCATTATCAGCATGTTGCATGCCCAGGTGTTTTCAGGGCGCGAGACGGTTTTGTTCGATTTTGACTGGCGATTCAGGAAAGGCTCCATTGCCGGAGCTGCACAATCTGATTTTAATGATAAAAAATGGCGGGCTGTAAACTTACCGCACGATTGGAGTATTGAAGATTTACCGGTCGTGTCCGATGAAAACGACAAAGTGATAAATCTCTCCACAGGAAGATGGAAATTCATCAGGGGAGATAATCCGGAGTATAAAGAATACAGCGCTTTTGAAGGGAACTGGGATCTTGTGGAAGTACCGGCGGACTGGTCGTCCTATCCGTTTCCTGAGGTTGCACCTAACTGGGGCTGGTACAGACGTTCTGTTGTATTGGGAGAAGAGGACAGAGGTAAAAATATTTCTGTTCAGCTTGGTAAGATCGGTGAGGCTGACGAACTATATGTTAACGGAAAGCTGGTGGGATCAAGCGGGCAGATGCCACCTTCATTTGTATCGGCAAAAAATGAGGATCGGGTTTACCTGATCCCACCATCAGCAATAAACTATAACGGCAGAAATGTTCTTGCACTTAGGGTTTACAGGGAGACTGGCGAAGGGGGAATTTACAGGGATAAGCCGGTGCGAATAATAAGCGGACCTTTTGATTCGTACAGTGAAGGTGGACCGGAGACCGGTTATACGGTAGGTGGTATAGGTTGGTATCGTAAAGTGTTTCATGTGGGTGAAAATGATATTAGCAGAGCCTTCCGGATTAAATTTGATGGTGTGTATAAAGATGCTGAAGTATGGATAAACGGCCATAAGATGGGCATTCACAATAATGGATATACACCATTTGAATATAATGTCACAGAATATATCAGACCGGGTGAAGATAATGTGCTTGCAGTAAAAGTTACAAATACCGGGAGGAACAGCAGATGGTATTCCGGATCCGGTATCTACCGTCATGTCTGGCTTGTGAAAAGTGAGAAGATTTTTCATGATGACCGGTACTGCAAATTGGAATTTTCTAAAGTTGATACCGTATCTTCCATTTTAAATTTCACTGCGGGCATTGAGAATATAACCAAAGATACAACTTTGTTAAGATGGTTGGTTCAGATTGAAGATGCTGACGGTAATGAAGTTGTACTGCAGGAAAAGATGATAAATGTTTTTGCCGGAGGACCGCATGAGTTTAATATGAAACTCAACATTGACCATGCCAGATTATGGAATCCGGAGCATCCGTATTTATACACCTTGCATTCAACCCTTTTTTCAGGATTAAAACCGATGGATGGTCACATCATATCGTTTGGATTGAGGAACATATCGTATTCTGCGGATAAGGGCTTTATGCTTAATGGTGAGTCCGTCGTGCTGAAAGGAGGAAACCTTCCGCACGATAATGGTGCACTGGGAGCAAGGGCATTTGATGCAGCTGAGTTTAGGAAAATTAAACTTTTGAAGGATGCCGGGTTCAACGCTGTAAGAACAGTTCATAATCCTCCTTCATCTGCTTTACTTGCTGCATGCGATCAATTGGGAGTAATGGTTGTGGAGGATCTTTTTGACGTTTGGCGCGTCTCCCGTTTGCCACAGGATTATCATATGTATTTTGATGACAATTGGAAAAAAGACCTTGCATCAGTGGTTTTGCGGGACAGAAATCATCCTTCTGTGATGATGTGGAGTTTGGGAGATGACGTTCCGGAACGTTTTGATCCGGGCGTGGAAGATATGGTTAAAGCATTATCAGATGAGATAAAACAATACGATAATACAAGGCCTGTAACTGCTGGTATAAGCAGGAACTCAACTGAATGGAAACGCGCAGATAACTTTTTTAATCTGCTTGATCTTGCCGGCTATAATTACCAGTCCGAAACATATGTTCCCGATCATCAACGTGTTCCTGAACGGGTAATCTGGAATTCAGCTTCATATCCATATCAGGCATGGAACTACTGGGAAAGCGTTGTGAAATATCCATATGTTATTGGCGACTTTGTTTGGTCGGCTTTTGATTATCTTGGAGATGCCGGCTTAGGCTGGTACAGTAAGCAGGGTGAACCGGATGTATTGTATCCGTGGACAATCTCATACTGTGGTGATTTTGATATAACCGGCAATAAACGTCCGCAATTGTATTACCGCAATACACTCTGGAGTTCCAAACCAGAGGTGCATCTTTTTATCCGAAACCCAAAACCTGTGTTCGGAGAGCGGTCAAAGATAGAATGGGGCTGGGATGATATCAGTCCGGTATGGACCTGGAAGGGATATGAATCATTGTTTTTTGAGGCTGTGGTATATTCGAATTGTGATGAAGTAAAATTATTCAGTAACGGAAAGGAGATAGCGGGTAAAAAAATGACACCGGCAATGAAAAACACAGCTACATTTCTGGTAAGGTATGAGCCCGGAACACTTGTTGCGGCAGGAATTAATCAACAGAAAACGGTTTCGACATCTACCTTAAAAACATCCGGTTTTCCGGCAGTTATCGTATTGAAACCCTCAAAAGACATTCTGGTAGCCGACGGACAGGATCTTGTCTATGTGGATGTTGAAATTCATGACGACAAAGGTGTGCTAAATCCTAATTACAGGATTCCGTTAAGTTTCGTGGTGGATGGGCCCGGAGAAATTGTTGGGATCGGTAATGGTGATCCGCAAAACACTGAAAGTTTTCAGGGGCCGGTTAAATCCACATATAACGGGAAATGTCAGGTAATTATCAGGTCAAAACGGGAAGCCGGTTCTGTCCATCTTCATGTTGCTGATATCGGAAAACTGATCCCCGGTGAACTGACCATCAAATCTGAAAGCACCCGCAGAAACTTTTTATGGTAGAACTTCTATAGCTTTGTTAAGGCGCCTTATCGTCTCCTCTTTGCCAATTACTGCAATGATATCAAACATATGCGGGCCTTTTCCCTCACCAACAATGGCCAGGCGAAATGCATTCATGATAGCTCCCATGCCCAGTTCATTTTCCGTTATCCAGTTTTTAACTGCTTCTTCGCTCTGTTCGGCATCAAATACGTCAACGTTTTCAAGCACCTGGATTAATTGTTTCATCAAGCCGGGAGTTTGTTCTTTCCACCGCTTTCTAACGGTCTTCTCATCGTAGGATTCAGGTGCAGCAAAGAAAAATGAAGACTGATCCCAGAGATCCTGCACAAAGGTTGCCCGTTCTTTAACCAGTCCGCAGATATACGCCAGCTTTTCTTCTCCAACAGAAATTCCTTTTTCCTTTAGAAAAGGCAGATACAGCCCCGCCAGTTTGTGATTATCAAGGTTGACAAGATACTGGTGATTGAACCATTTAGTTTTTTCCGGATCAAATTTAGATCCTGATTTACCAACCCGTTCCAGTGTGAAAAGATTGCTCAGTTCTTCAAGAGAAAAGATCTCCTGGTCTGTTCCGGGATTCCATCCCAATAAAGCCAGCATGTTTATAAATGCTTCAGGCAAATACCCGTCTTCGCGGTATCCCGATGCTATTTCGCCAGTTTTAGGATCATTCCACCGTAGCGGGAATACGGGAAATCCCATTTTATCACCGTCGCGTTTGCTCAGTTTTCCCTGTCCAACAGGTTTAAGAATCAGTGGAAGATGCGCAAAATCAGGTCTTTTGTCTTCCCAGCCCAGGGCCCTGTAAAGCAAGGCATGGAGCGGGAGGGAGGGAAGCCACTCTTCACCGCGAATAACATGCGATATTTGCATCAGGTAATCATCCACAACATTGGCGAGATGATAGGTGGGGAGTCCATCTGATTTAAAGAGAATTTTATCGTCCAGGTCACCGGAATTAAAACTTACTTCACCACGGACAATATCATTTATTGTTACAGTTTCATTTTCGGGCATCCTGAACCTGACAACATATGGTTCGCCGTTTTCCATTTTTGCTATAACTTCATCTGCACTCAACGTGAGTGAGTTTTTCAGATTCTGACGGGTAGTATGGTTGTATATAAATGTGTTTTTTTCGGCTTCGTATTTCGACCGGATATCGTTTAATTCTTCAGGTGTATCAAAGGCATAATAAGCCCATCCGCTGTCAACCAGTTTTTCACTGTACGTTTTGTAAATCTCTTTCCGCTCACTCTGGCGATAAGGTGCAAACGGACCATCACCGAAGCCAGACCCTTCATCCGGAGAAATACCACACCATTTTAATGCTTCAATAATGTAATCCTCTGCTCCGGGTACAAACCGAGTCTGGTCTGTATCCTCAATCCGGAGAATAAAAGTTCCCCTGTGTTTTCTGGCAAAAAGGTAATTGAAAAGTGCTGTTCTTACTCCTCCCATGTGCAATGGGCCTGTTGGACTTGGTGCAAATCTTACGCGAACGTCTGACATATCTTAATTTTATGAATGCAATCCCTCCCGGAAGCATTGGTTTAACCTGATTTTTAGTTCGGCAAAGATAATAAAATAGAAGCTTTCAAAAAGTTAGTGCCGGCTTTGTTTATAAATCTTTAGAAAAGTTATTGTGTTGCTTATAAAACTGAAATACTGTTGGGATAAATAAATTTAGAACGGCTTTAAATTAAATCGGGTTGTTTTATGAAACAGTTTATTTTATAGTTTTATACGTTCCAAAACATTTTACTGATACACAAATTTACCTCACATGATCTGGAATGAAACGTTTGAATGCATGGACCGTGAATCAATGGAAATTGTTCAGGGGAAGCGCCTGCATGATATGATTGAACGAGTATACCACAATTCTCCATTTTACAGGAAAAAACTGCAGGAGTTCAATCTTACACCCGACGATATACAATCTGTTAATGACCTAAAAAGACTTCCCTTTACGCTGAAAACAGACCTGCGAGATAATTATCCGTTTGGTATGTTTAGCGTTCCAATGAGTGAAATTGTAAGATTGCATGCTTCTTCCGGGACCACGGGAAAACCAACAGTTGTAGGATATACGCGAAAAGATATCGGAACCTGGAGCGAGGTCATGGCTAGAA
The DNA here is from genome assembly GCF_042219855.1 of Quyinboa sediminis. Classification (NCBI taxonomy): domain Bacteria; kingdom Pseudomonadati; phylum Bacteroidota; class Bacteroidia; order Bacteroidales; family Quyinboaceae; genus Quyinboa; species Quyinboa sediminis. Next base: position 567,204 of record NZ_JBHJHP010000003.1, read on the forward strand.
CTTTTTCAGGAGCAGGCGTCGTTAAAAACGATTTTATTCAGATCGCATATGGCTACGGATTATTTACCGGTGGTCTGGGTGCACACTACGGGGCTGAAAAAATTGGGGCCTCTGTTATTCCTATATCTGGTGGTAATACAGATAAACAGCTTCAGCTGATGGAAGATTTCGGAACAAATGTTATAGCCTGTACTCCTTCTTATGCCCTTTTTCTGGCAGAAGCAATCAAAGAAAAGAAACTGGATCGCAAAAAACTGAATTTGCGGGTAGGTGTTTTCGGTGCCGAACCCTGGACCGAAACCATGCGTCGTGAGATAGAACAGAAACTGGAAATAAAAGCAATCGATATTTATGGGCTGAGTGAGATCATTGGCCCGGGAGTATCATTTGAATGTGAACATCAGTGTGGCTTACATATTAATGAGGATCATTTTATTCCGGAGATTATCGATCCGGTTACGTTGGAACCTCTTCCTGAAGGAAGTGAAGGTGAACTGGTATTTACAACGATTACCAAAGAAGGACTGCCATTGATCCGTTACCGTACAAGAGATCTCACTTCGCTGGACTCTGAAAAGTGTAAGTGTGGCAGAACTTTGGTGCGAATGAAAAAGTGTACCGGTCGGTCGGATGATATGCTTATCATACGCGGGGTGAATGTATTCCCTTCTCAGATAGAAAGTGTGCTTCTGGAAATGAGCGAGACAGAACCACATTATCAGCTGATTGTGGAAAGAGAGGGTACGCTTGATACTTTAACCGTTTTGGTTGAGGTACAGGAGCAGTTCTTTTCCGATGAAATTCGCGTTTTGCAGAATCTGCGAAAGAAAATCACGCATAATATTCAATCCACCCTTGGAATTTCAGTCAGTGTGAAGCTGGTGGAACCCAAAACCATTGAGCGGACAGCGGGAAAATCCAAACGTGTAATTGATAACAGGAAAATATAAATAAGACACAAGACACAAGACACAAGATATATACACATACCATCATGATAGCGAAACAACTTTCAGTTTTTTTGGAAAATAAAACCGGTAGGTTAACAGAAGTGGCCCAGTTTCTGGGTGATGCCGGAATAAACATGTCAGCTTATACACTTGCAGACACATCCGATTTTGGTATATTAAGAATGATCGTTTCGGATCCTAAGGAAGCTTATAATGTACTGAAAGCGGCCGGATTTACAGTTAAAATTTCAGAGGTTATCGGCCTGAGTTGTCCCAATGAACCGGGTGCGTTGGCTAAGGCATTACAAATCCTTTCCAGAGAAGGTCTGGAAATAGAATACCTGTATGCTTTTTCTGTTAATGAAAGTGCAAATGTTATTCTTAAACCTGATAATGTTAAGAAGTGTATTGCTGTTTTACAGGAACACAAACTCGAACTGATTGCTGCCAGCGATTTGTACCGGTTGTAGCAACTAATGTTCGCTTTTTATCTTATGCCCTCTAACTGCATAGAAAAGGATAAAGAGGTAAGAAGGAACTAAAATCCAGTAAGCAGTCTGGGAGCTGTAGACATCAAAAAGTTTGCCCCACAATAATGGCATTAATGCCCCGCCCAGAATAGCCATGATCAGCATGGCAGAGCCCGTATTTGTATGCCTGCCAAGACCTTTAAGTGCAAGTGGCCAGATCGCTGGCCAAACCATGGCATTCGACAGACCAAGCAATGCGATAAAGATCACAGATATTTCACCTTTCAGCAGTATTGCTGCCAGCGCAAAAACAATACCTGAAAAGGCAGAAATTTTTAATATACCTTCCTGGCTTATATATTTAGGAACAGTTATAATGCCGATAATATATCCTACAGTCATGAAAATCATCGTTACGGAAGTAAGTGTCTGAGCAACATTCATACTGATGCCCATGGCTGAACCGTGGCGAATAATTGTGTCTCCGGCAATGACTTCAACTCCAACATAAAAGAATAAGGCTACAACTCCAAGAATGAGATTGGGATACGCAAATACAGTGCTCCGGTCATGGTGATTTGCTGCAGGACTTTCATTCTCCTCAGGTTCTATTTGGGGAAGTGGTGAAAGCTTTACCCCGATACCCATGGCGATCAATGCCACAGTCATCACCATATATGGACCAATAACTCTTCGGGCTAATTCATTCAGAGCTATTATTTTTTCTTTGTCACCCATGAGTTCCAGGCTCTTTGTTAAGGCGTCGGCATCATTTAAAATATAATATGCCAGGATAAGTGGGGCAATAGCTCCGGCAAGTTTATTGCAAATTCCCATGATGCTGATCCGTTTGGCGGCACTTTCAATGGGACCTACAATAGTAACATATGGATTTGCTGCCGTCTGCAACAGTGCCAGTCCGGTTCCCATGATGAATAAACCCGTAAGAAAAACAGCATAGGTTCGGGAAATAGCAGCAGGAATAAACAGGATGGTTCCCAGTGCCATAATAAATAAACCAATCATCATTCCGTTCTTATAACCTGTTTTTTTCAGGATCCAGGCAGATGGCAAAGCCATGAAAAAATACGAGATATAGAACATGAATGTAACAAACATGGCCTGGAAATTACTCAGTTCGCATGATATTTGTAAGTAAGGTATAAGAATCCCGTTTAGCCAGGTTACAAAACCAAAAATAAAAAACAGGGCACCAATTATGATTATAGGAGGAAATTTACTCCGTGCAGATGTTTGCATATGGTTATTTTTATTGCTGGTGGATCAGAGGTACAACCTTAAGTTGCACACTCATTAATATGGTTCAAATATAGTTATCAGAAATGAAAAAAACGAGGGTTTTTCTTCAGTTACTATTCCTATGACAGCGACCTGTGGGTACAGTTTGGGTATTAGAACAACCAATACCAGGTAGTTTATAGCGTATTAAAAGATAGATTTCCCACTCTTTCACCCGTACCTTCTTTCGAAATGACACGAACGTTTTCCCCTTCGCGGATGCAGCACGTACTAACATAATTATGGATTCGGTTAGTGTCTGCGGAATAGGCTTGATTGACATTCACAGTAAGAGTTGTAAGAAACCTTCAGTCTGGTATTCATATAAAAGATGCATGCAATTACGGAAGTGTCCTTAACATAAAGATTTCTCACTTCTTTTGAAATGACACGAACATTTTCTCTTTCGCGGATGCAGCAAGTACTAATATAATTATGGATTCGGTTAGCATCCGCGGAATAGGCTTGATTGACATTCACAGTAAGAGTTGTAAGAAACCTTCAGT
>NZ_JBHJHP010000003.1:571023-639934 GCF_042219855.1 Quyinboa sediminis
ATGACACGAACATTTTCTCTTTCGCGGATGCAGCAATTACTAACATAATTATGGATTCGGTTAGCATCCGCGGAATATTTCTGAATGCCTGTCCCTTCGAGCGAAGCTAGAAGTCTCAGTCCGACTAGTTCAGAAATTTTGGGACTTTGCGGTGTTTGGTTTTTTGCTCGTATCCAAAAGCAATTTCAATTAAAACCGGTTCACTCCAGGCCCTTCCGAAAATTGAAATTCCAACGGGGAGGTTATTTACGAATCCCATGGGAAGTGTGATGTTGGGATATCCGGCCATTGCAGCAGGTGAAGAGCTTGAAAGCACAAAGCTATCTCCGTTTTCAAGGTCAGTGCGCCATGCCGGTGAACCGGTAGGTGCAATGATTGCATCGAGATCATATTCATCCATTAATTTATCAATACCCTCTGTTGTCGACATTTCTTTCATTTTATTTAAAGCCTCCAGGTATTCAGGTGAATTCAGATCTCCTTTATCTTCAGCCATTTCAAGTATTTTCTGATCAAAATATTTCAGTTCCAGGGAGTCACCTTTATTAAAAGCGATGATATCTGCCAGTGTTTTTACCGGAGCTTCATCCCCGAGTGAAGCAAGGTAGGAATTGATTCCATCTTTAAACTCATATAACAATACATCAAAGGAATAGTCCAGTGCCAGCGTGTCATATACTGTTTTAAAATCAGTCACCAGTTCAGCTCCAGCGGCTTTCATATCATTAATGGCAAGTTTGAAAAGTGAATCAACTTCGGGTAAAATACCGGTAGGACCGGTATACACTGCAATCCTTTTACCTTTTAAGCCCTTCGGATTAAGAAACGGAGTATAATCTGATAAACTTAAATCTTTGCTGTTCAGTGTTTTGCTGTCGGTGGTGTCTGTGCCTGTTAAGGCACCGAGGCAAATGGCTGCATCGGTCACGGTTCTAGCCATGGGGCCGGGGGTATCCTGCGTAAATGAGATCGGAATAATCCCCGACCTGCTTATCAAACCTACCGTTGGCTTGATGCCTACAATTCCATTGGCTCCTGAGGGACAAACAATGGATCCGTTTGTTTCTGTACCAATGGCTAACATGCAGAAATTGGCTGATACTGCTACGCCAGACCCGGAACTTGATCCACATGGATTTTGTGTCAGCACGTATGGATTTTTAGTCTGACCGCCAACACCACTCCAGCCACTGGAAGAACTGAATGATCTGAAGTTGGCCCATTCGCTTAGATTCGTTTTACCGAGGATAACAGCACCTGCTTCACGCAGTTTGGCTGCTACCCAGCTGTCTTTCAGGGGGTATGATCCCAATAGAGCCCTGGAACCACCTGTGGTTTCCATCATGTCATGTGTGTCAATATTGTCCTTTAGTAAAACCGGAATCCCATGTAAAGGTCCTCTGGAATGTCCGTTTTTGAGTTCTTCATCCAGTTTTGCAGCTATGTCTACGGCATCAGGATTAATCATGATGACTGAATGCAATTCAGGACCATCCCAATCCATGGTTTTTATTTGCTCTATGTAATATGCTACAACTTCTGATACCGTGCGTGTACCTTCGTTATAACACGTTTGCAGTTCAGGAATTGTAATCTCTTCGATTGGTTTACATTGTTCTTTGGGTTTATGTTTGCAGGATGCAATGCTGATCAGACTTAATGTAATAAAAATCCGGATAAATAAATTTCGGGTCATAACAGTGGATTAAGAGATTAATAATATGCAACAAATTACAATAAAATTATGAATTCTGTTTGATAATTGCGGTACAACCGGCTTAAAATACACAACCTGGCCCTGATAACATATTTTAACACTGTGGATGCTGAAGTACACAATTTATATAGGATTTTAAAAAAAATCAATAGGACTAAACATATTGCTATTTCATTGTGTTGCTTTAGGGTCACGCCTTATTTAGAACAACAAAAACGGTATGACATTGTTATAGTTTAGAATAAATAAAAACTGAATGGATAGTATTAACAAGCATCCGTTAATAACGGACGAACACAGAAACTATAGAGAAAAAATACGCTCGTTTGCTGAAAAAGAAATTAAGGGCATTGCAAGACAACTGGATAAGGAGAACCGTTTTTCTGTTGAACTCACAAAAAAGATGGGGAAGATCGGGCTTCTCGGGATACAGATTCCCAGGGTTTATGGCGGTCAGGAACTGGACACCTTATCTTACATTATTGCGGTTGAGGAGCTTGCCAGGGTTGATGGTTCTCAGTCAGCAACGATAGCTGCGCATAATTCACTTGGACTTTATCCTATTTACAAGTACGGAACTGATGCCCAAAAGGAAAAATATCTGCCTAAATTGGTGGCAGGTGACCATTTATGGGCTTTCGGAATAACAGAACCTACAGCTGGTTCAGACGCACAGGGTGTTAAAACAAAGGCAGAGCTTCAAGGTGATAAGTGGTTAATTAACGGGTCTAAAATTTTCATTACTAACTCTGCTTCGGATATGTCGGCAGGTGTGACCATTCAGGCTGTAACAGGCGAGAAGAATGGTAAACCCGAGTTGTCAGCTATATTGGTTGATCAGGATACCAAAGGTTTTTCCCGTGGTTTTATTACCGGAAAACTGATGTGGCGCGCAGCAGATACAGGACGTTTGTTTTTTCAAAATAGTGTAGTGCCCAGTGATAATTTGCTGGGGGAAAAAGGGCAGGGCGCCCGGATAATGCTCGAAACACTTGATGGTGGCCGCTTGTCCATTGCTGCAATGGGCCTTGGTTTGGCGCAGGGAGCATACGAAATGGCTAAGGATTATGCGCAGAACCGTCAACAATTTGGCCGATCAATTTCAAAGTTCCAGACGGTTGCTTTCAAACTGGCTGATATGGACAAAAAAATCGAGCTTGCCCGAAACACGCTTTATAATGCATGTTGGTTAAAAGATCAGGGGAAACCATTTGGCCGTGAAGCTGCCATATCAAAACTATATTGTTCAGAGGTGGCAAAAGAGGTGGCAGATGAAGCTGTTCAGATTTTCGGTGCATACGGATTAACCGATGATAATGACATTGAGCGTTTTTATCGTGATCAGCGCATTCTGCAGATCGGAGAAGGGACATCTGAAATTTTAAAGCTTGTTATATCACGACATATAGGCATTTAATGCGTATATTGTTTAATTGATTTGAAAAGACCCCAATAAAAAATGAAAAAGCGGAAAACAGAGCATTTAAATCTGGCCTTTCAATCCCGGACTGATGTGTCGGTATTGGATAATCGCTTTGTATATGAACCCATGTTTAGCGGGCATCCTGATCAGAACATCCCTACGGTAGAACTGGGCGGAAAGAAACAAAAGATACCGGTTTGGGTATCAAGTATGACCGGAGGTACAGATTATGCCGGCCATATAAACCGAAATCTGGCCAGGGCCTGTGGTGAATTCGGCATGGGAATGGGACTCGGTTCCTGTCGGGTATTACTGGAGGAAGATAAGTACCTGAGTCATTTTGACCTGAGGAAATACCTTGGGAATGAGGTGCCGTTTTTTGCCAATCTGGGTATTAGTCAGATTGAGAAATCCATCAGGAATAAGTCGGTAGACGATATTGCTTCAATGATAGAAAAGCTCCGGGCTGACGGACTTATCATTCACATCAATCCTATCCAGGAATGGTTGCAACCTGAAGGAGACAACATTTCTGTTCCCCCGATTGAAACGATTCAGACGTTTCTGGAAGAAACCGGTATTCCGGTTATTGTAAAAGAAGTTGGTCAGGGTATGGGATATGAAAGTCTGAAGGCCTTGTTGAAACTGCCTCTCGTAGCTGTTGAATTCGGTGCTTTTGGAGGAACCAATTTTGCCCGGATTGAACTGGAGAGAAGTACCCCGGAACGTAAAAAACTGTATGAACCACTGGCTTATATCGGTAACGATGCCTACAGAATGATGGACTATGCTAATACGATAAGGCAGTCAGAAGAGGATTTAAAGTGTGATCATCTGATTGTTTCGGGTGGATTGAAAAACTATCTTGATGGTTACTATTTTTTGCAGAAATCACAATTTACAACCATTTACGGGCATGCCTCGGCATTTCTGGAACACGCCAGAGAAGAGTACGAATTGTTAAGGGATTTTGTAAGCAGTCAGATAAAGGGCTTACAGATTGCCTATGCCTATCTGAAGTTGAATAAAGAGTATTAATCCTGAAAAACAACCTCAATGTTAAAAGGATTTTCAAGGTTATCGAAAGACGAAAAACGGCAAATTCTTATCGGGGAAGGACTAATTTCAGAGAGCGAATTAGATGAAATAATTCAATCTGAACACGTTGATCCTGAATTCCGAAAAAGACTGGAAGGATTCAGTGAAAATGTGCTTACATCCTACCATCTGCCTTTCAGTGTTGCGCCTAATTTTTTAATTAACGGCACTTCTTATATCATCCCAATGGTTACAGAAGAAAGTTCTGTGGTTGCTGCTGCAGCGTCTGCAGCCGGATTCTGGGCTATGAACGGTGGCTTCCATTGTAATGTGAAGTCAACAGTTAAAGTCGGCCAGGTATTTTTTGAATGGGGTGGCCCGGTTGATTTGATGCAAAGCCGTCTGGCTGAACTTACAACAGTGTTAAATGACGTAACAACTTCATTAACAGGGAATATGCAAAAACGGGGAGGGGGAATCACTGCATATAGTCTGATTCCGCATCCCAATGTTTCTTTTTCCTGCATTGAGCTTCATGTGGAATTTGAAACTGCTGATTCCATGGGGGCAAACTTTATAAACTCATGCCTGGAGGCGATAGCTGCGGAAATACCGGTGTTCACTGAGGAGCACTTTCCGGATTATCCTGGTGCAGATGTAATCATGGCAATCCTCTCAAACCATACACCACATTGTATTGTGGAATGTTACGTTGAAGCACCGGTTATGTCATTGAATAAGTTTGATGCTGATAATAATGGAGAACGATTTGCTGAACGGTTTAAAAAAGCAGTGGATATTGCATTACAGGACACTTCGAGGGCGGTTACACATAATAAAGGCATTTTTAATGGTATTTCTGCCGTTCTCCTTGCAACCGGGAATGATTTTCGGGCCGTTGAAGCAGCGGGACATGCTTATGCTGTTAAGGATGGTCATTATGCATCCTTGTCAAAGGTATCGCTAACGGGTGAAACGTTTCGCTTGTCCCTTGAAGTGCCTATGGCTGTTGGAACTGTTGGTGGTCTAACCCGTTTACACCCCATGGCAGCTGCTGCACTTCATATTCTCGGAAACCCCGGTGCTGAAAAGTTAATGATGGCCATTGCTTCTGTGGGGCTGGCTTCAAATTTTTCAGCTGTAAAAGCATTGACGACCAGTGGGATACAGCGCGGACATATGAAGATGCATCTGGTTAATATTCTGAACCAGTTGGGAGCAACAAACGAACAAGTTGAGCAGGCTCAGCGTTTTTTTAAAGATAAGACTGTTTCTGTAAGTGCAGTGCGTTCATTTTTAACAAAAAAGAATTAACTATGAAAGAAGATATTTACACTGCGTATTCAAAAGGTAAATTAATGCTGGCAGGTGAATACCTGGTCCTTGCCGGTTCCAAATCCCTTTCGGTTCCGTTAAAAGCCGGACAAAAACTAACCATAAGTTTTAACGCAGACGGTCCACATGAAGTGTTATGGAAAACATTTGAAGGTGAATCTCAGCCAATTGAGTTCAGTTTTCCGATAGAAGATATTGATCAGCAAAAATATAAGCCGGAAGGCGACAGGGGCTATTTGCTAAGGATTTTGCGTTCGGCACGAAGAATTAACAGAACTTTTCTGGCAGAAAGAGGATTATATGTGGCGGAGTCTGAATTTGATCCGGGGTTGAAGCCGGGACTCGGGCAGAGTTCTTCTCTTATTTCAAATATTGCTTTCTGGGCTGATGTGGACGTTTACCGGTTAAACCGTCTGATGAGTAAAGGTTCAGGTTATGATCTGGCAACAGCAAGAGCTGAATCAGCTATAACCTTTGTAAAGCAGTGTCCGTCACCTGATATTGAGTCCGTTTCACTGAAACCTGAAATTCTTGATAAATTATTTTTAGTTCATTTAAATAAAAAAGAGAGCAGTGAGAAATCAATTTCATTATATTTGAAATTATTGATGACAAAGAAGAAGGCTGTTGCTTCCATGAACACCATTATCGAAGAGATGGTAAATGCCGGTTCGGTATCTGTATTTGGAAAACTTATGGATCAACATGATAAACTTCTTGCAGGTGTATTGAGAAGAAAAACGGTTAAAGATCTTTATTTCAAGGATTTTAAGGGATTTGTAAAATCTTCAGGAGCCTGGGGAGGTGATTATATACTGGCCTTGACAGAGGAGAATGAAAAGTGGGTGAAAGATTATTTCACTGAAAAAGGGTATAAACAGGTTTTGAAGTTAAATGAATTGATAGCATGAGTTCAGCAATGGCATGGAAAAAAGTAGCTTGGCGCAGTCCGTCGAATATAGCTTTAATCAAATACTGGGGTAAATACGGAAGACAGCTTCCCCGAAACCCTTCCATCAGTATGACCCTGAAAAACTGTTACACGGATACCGAAATGGAATACCGTTTCGGAAATGTTTCAAATGGGCCTGTGCTTGATTTCAGGTTCCAGGGGAAGCATGACGAAGTATTTGCAGCCCGAATTATGCATTACCTGGATGACATAAGTGCGGAAAAGCCGTTTCTTAAAAATCTTGAGATGCGGGTTAATTCGTCGAATAGTTTTCCTCATTCTGCCGGTGTAGCTTCGTCGGCTTCATCAATGAGTGCATTTGTACTGTGTATGCTGGTAGCTGAAAATCAGATTATTGGTGTGGAAAAGGATATGGATGATTTTCTAAGGGAAGCTTCATCATTCAGCCGTCTTGCATCCGGCAGTGCTGCACGTTCTCTTTTCGGCGGTTATGTTATATGGGGAGAATCAGCTTTTATTCCTCATTCCTCATCAAGGTTTGCCATGCCTGTAACTGAAGTAGCACCGGTCTTTCAGCGTTACCGTGATGCAGTTATGATTGTTTCAAGTAAAAAGAAAACCATGGCCAGCACCCGCGGACATAAGCTAATGGAAGATCATCCTTTTGCCCAGGAACGCTATGGTCAGGCCAGGGTTAATCTGTCCCGCATGATAGAAATTCTTCGAAACGGTGATCAAATGGGATTCGCCGAACTTCTGGAACATGAAGCTCTGACCCTTCATGCCCTGATGATGTCATCCATTCCGGGCTACATTGAAATTAAACCCAATACAATCAACATCATTGATAAAATAAGGGAGTACCGGGATAAAAGTGGTGTTCCACTTGCATTTACACTTGATGCCGGACCAAACGTTCATATTCTCTATCCTGAGGAGGATAAGGAAGAGGTGATCTATTTCATCAAGCATCAGCTGAAGGATTTGTGTGAAAATAAGAAATGGATAGACGATGAAATGGGAACCGGACCGGAAAGACTTTTGTAAGATACAAGACGCAAGACACAAGATACAAGATACAAGATGTAAGGTTTAAGATGCTGGATTGATAGTTCTTGAATACGAAAAGAATATTTTAAAGTTGGGATAACTAACTTATTACTTACAACTTATTACTAATTAACCAAATCATGAATTACGCCAAACTGTTGCTTTTCGGTGAATATACTGTTCTTTATGGCGGAGATTGTCTGGAGTTGCCTTATAAAAGATACGGAGGCATGCTGACGCTGGAGGAACCGGTAGAAGGAGAGGAACAGTTGGCCAGATGGTCGAACAGACAGTTGCTTGAGTTTTACCATCATCTCTTAAAGGTATTAAATACCGGAAGATACAGGATGTCTTTTGATACAGAACAGATGGCTATAGATTTATCAAGAGGCTTATGGTTCAAAAGCGATATTCCCGGTCAGTCGGGGTTTGGCAGTTCGGGAGCTCTGGTAGCTGCTTTTGTGAATCGTTATGGTGTAAACGTACTCTCCGAACATACCGATAACCTGAAACAGCTGTTTGCATCACTTGAAAACAATTTTCATGGCAACAGTTCCGGTATGGATCCGTTGGTTTCATTTTTGAATATTCCTGTAGCAAAAACTTCAGCCGGATTATTGACTCCCGTATTGCAAAATCAGTTTGCTGACGATATAAAGTTATTTTTGGTTCATGCAAGACAGGAACGAAATACCAGGGAACTGATCCATGCATTTAAGAACCGGATGGCTGATGCAGGATTTCAAAAAGAATATATGGATACCATACTCCCTCATACAAACCGGGTAATCCAATCAATACTCAGCCATGATGACGATTCATGGTACGACCATCTAAAGGTACTTTCGCAACTTCAAAAGGTGTTTTATTCAGACATTATTCCTGACATTATTCCTGTCAAGTTTGATTCAGATATTTTTCATTTAAAACTTTTAGGTTCCGGAGGTGGTTTCATGCTCGGGTTTACAAGAGATTACAAAAAGACGGTTGATTTCTTTAATACCGCCGGTATTTCTGTTAACCGGATCAGACATTCTGATCTTATTCTGGCCTGATAACATCCTTAACACAACGAAAACCTATGTGAGGAGCACTGGTGTCAGGAGTGGATTTCATTCGCGCAGCTGCCCTGTAGCCGGAACAATATGCATCATTACATAAAAACGACCCTCCGCGGATCACTTTCTTATGCGCATAAGGTTCATCAGGATCATAACTCGTTTCAGGTCCCTTTGGATTATAAGCTATGGTGTTTACTAAAGTACTGTAATATTCGTTATGGTACCAGTCGCTGCACCATTCCCAAACATTCCCGGCCATGTCATACAGTCCAAATCCATTCTGCTTAAACTGTTTGACGGGAGCCGTAAAATAATATCCGTCTGATTCGGTGTTGATATAAGGGAATTTCCCATCCCAGCTATTGGCTTTTGCAGGTCCGGAATTGACAGGCTCTTTGCCCCAGGGATATACATTTTCATCGTTTCCGCTACGTGCTGCATATTCCCATTCTGCTTCTGTAGGAAGTCTTTTTCCGGCCCAATCAGCATAGGCTTTAGCATCTGTCCAGCTTACATGAACTACCGGATGATCCATTAGATCTGCAATTGAACTGTTTACGCCGGCAGGATGTCTCCAATTGGTTCCCGATGACCACTTCCACCAGATCATCGGATTATTCAGGGGGACTTCATGATCCGGAGGGTTAAACTGCAGGGAACCTGCTTTCAGCATGGCTTCAGGTGGTTTAGGTGTTCCCGGTGGCAGTTCTTTTTTCATTTCCTCCCAGTTTATGGCTTTTTCTGCAGTGGTGATGTAACCGGTTGCCTCGACGAAAGCCGAAAATTGCCGGTTAGTCACTTCATGTTGATCCATTAAAAAAGCCTTGATTTTTACCTTATGAACGGGAAATTCATCGGATCGCGCAAACCTTTTATCTCTTCCACCCATGCTGAATTCTCCGGCAGGCAAATAAACCATATCGTCAGGAATCTTTATATGCGCATTTACCTCATACTGTATCTGATCTCTGCTTTGCTTGAATGTTGTGTCTGCATTTTCTGTCATTAGTGCATACCTGGATTCTGCAGAAGGGGATATGCATTGCTTTGCTGAATCCTGCTGATTCATTCTGCCGGTTTCCTTTTTCAGATTATTTTTACAGGACAGGAAAAGAAGACTTGCCAGAAAAATAGAAAAAAATTGTTGCATAAATGATATGTATGGTTTATTAAACCACATAGTACTCAATTGGTTCAGCTTTTGGTATATAATAAACCTTAACAAATTACAATTTATTAACAATGAGTGTTTTAAACAATATGCACCTGAGTATGTTAAGTATGTGTAGGAATAGACAGGTTTAAATGTCAAACCCAAATTGAAACCATTCCTCTCTATACCGGTTTAATACCGGTTACACTGTTTAATCTTTACCCCACTGGTTGAACGTATACATTTCATAGTTCAACAATAAAATAAAAACAAGTAACATGCTGGATTTCAGAAAAGATAAACGGGGAGAACCCATGAATTTTGATTTTAATGGTCTCAAAGCCTTGTTTCTCAATTGTACGCTCAAACAAACGCCGGAACTTTCGCATACTGAAGGTCTGATATTGTTATCGAAGCTGATATTTGAAGCAAATGGTGTTGAAACTGAAATAATACGGCCCGTGGATTTTGATATTGCTCCTGGCGTTTATCCGGATATGACGGAACATGGCTGGGAAAAGGATGAATGGCCACAGCTGTTTGAAAAAGTTAAAGAAGCTGACATACTCATACTGGCCACGCCCATTTGGCTGGGTGACAAGTCATCGGTATGTACTAAAATCATTGAACGGCTTTATGGCCATTCCGCAGAATTGAATGAATCAGGACAATATATTTATTATGGAAAAACAGGAGGGTGTTTGATTTCAGGAAATGAAGATGGAGCCAAGCACTGTGCCATGAATATGTTGTATTCTCTTCAGCATATAGGGTATGTGGTTCCGCCACAGGCAGATGCAGCCTGGGTTGGAGAAGCCGGTCCGGGGCCGTCGTACCGTGATGAGGGTTCAGGAGGACCTGAAAATGATTTCACCAACAGGAATATTACATTCATGACCTGGAACCTCATGCACATGGCAGCTTTATTAAGACTGACCAATGGTATACCTGCATATGGCAATCTGCCTGAGCAATGGAAACAGGGAGAAAAGTTCGGATTCATGCAAATGAATAAATAAATACCACTATGAATTTACTGCAGTTTTACAGGGATGTCAGAATGGCCTCTCTGGATATGGTTAAACCACTTGAAATAGAAGATTATCTGCTCCAACCGTCTTATTTTGCCAGTCCGCCTAAATGGAATCTTGGTCATACCACATGGTTTTTTGAAGACATGGTACTAAAAAAATATATGCCGGATTATACGCCGTTTAATGATAAATTCAGTTTTATTTTTAACAGTTACTATAACAGTTTGGGGGACAGAATACGGCGCGATAGCCGGGGGGATTTAAGCAGGCCTACAGTTGATGAAGTGCTGAAGTACCGTGAATACGTTGATGTGAAAATGGTGGACTTATTATCCGGTTCAACCGAAAAATTTGAACATCTCGTAATATTGGGACTGAACCATGAACAACAGCATCAGGAGCTTTTTTTTACAGACCTGAAATATGCATTCAGCATTAATCCGCTCTATCCTTCTTATACTGGTATGGCATATTGCGAAGATGAAGATAAAAACGATACCGGATTTGCCATCGTAAAAGAGGGGATATATAATATTGGTTACGATGGCAGTGGGTTTGCATATGACAATGAACTGCCTCAACACAAGGTTTTTCTGACGGAATTTGAGATCAGGCATAAACTGGTAACTAATGGTGAGTTTCAAGAATTTATTGAAGCCGGCGGTTACGAAAATGCTGAATTGTGGCATGATGAAGGATTTTCCCGGATCAGGGAAAATAACATTACAAATCCGATGTACTGGCACAAAACCGAAGGGAAATGGTATCAGTACACTCTGGCCGGTTTGAGAATGATAAACCCCAGCCACATATTAACCCATATTTCCTACTACGAAGCATACGCGTTTGCTCAGTGGAAAGGGATGCGATTGCCAAGCGAATTTGAATGGGAAGTTGCAGCATCTCAGTTGGATTATGGAAAACGCTGGGAATGGACTGAAAGTGCATATCTGCCATATCCAGGATATAAAAGAGAAAAAGGTGCACTGGGAGAATACAACGGGAAGTTCATGGTGAACCAGAAAGTATTAAGAGGAGGTTCCGTTGTCACCCCCAAAGGGCACAGCCGAGTTAGTTACAGAAATTTTTTTCATCCTCAGATGGGATACCAGTTTAATGGAATCCGTCTGGTTAAATAGATATTATGGCTACAATTACATTGATGAAAGGGATAGTGGAAGATACCTACCGCGGTTTGACTTCTACTCCAAAATATTTGCTGCCCAGAAATTTATATGATGACAGGGGAAGCCGTATTTTTCAGGATATTATGGCTATGCCTGAATATTATCTTACAAATTGCGAAGAGGAAATTTTCCGAACACAGAAACAGTCCATACTGGATAGTATAAGTTTTGGGAACCGTTATTTTGATCTTATTGAACTGGGATCAGGCGATGGTATGAAGACCAGGATTTTACTCTCGTATTTTCAGCAGATGGGCGTAAATTTCAGTTATATTCCTGTCGATATAAGTGCAAAAGCCAACAGGATGCTGAAGGACAATTTAAGATCCTCTGTTCCTGATTTGAATGTTGAACCTAGAACAGGAAATTACTTTGATGTACTTGCGCAGATGCAGAAAAACTCTGCAGTACCAAAAACAATACTGTTTCTGGGGGCCAATATTGGAAATTTTTCGGTGCATGAAACGCGAAAGTTTTTATCCGAAATTGCACGCTTGTCTAATCCGGGTGATAAACTTCTGATCGGATTTGATTTGAAAAAGTCTCCTGCTGTGATCATGGAGGCTTACCATGACAGACACGGACATACCCGCAGGTTCAACCTGAATCACCTTACCAGGATAAACAGAGAACTGGGAGCGGACTTCATAACGGATAATTTTGAACACCATACCAGTTATGATCCTGTATCAGGAGCCTTACGGAGTTTTCTGGTCAGCAAAAAGGATCATACGGTGACGCTTAAGGATCCGGATATGAAAATAAGCTTTAAGAAATGGGAACCATTATATATGGAATTATCGCAGAAATTCAGCCTGTCTGATATCAATGAGCTTGCGAATGAAAACGGCTTCAGGGTGTTGCATCACTTTCTGGACAGCAGAGGTTATTTTACAGATTCTTTATGGGAAATTAAAAATGTACAAAGATGAAAGCGATATGGAATAATCAGGTAATTGCCGAAAGCAATAAAACAGTTGTAGTGGAAGGGAACCATTATTTTCCTATGGTTGCGGTAAATGAAGAGTATCTGAATGAGACTGATACGCATACTATATGTCCCTGGAAAGGAACCGCCTCATATTTTGATATAACAATAAACGGTAAGACAAACAGCGATGCCGCATGGACGTATAAAAATCCTAAAGACGCTGCTTCGAAGATAAAAAACTATGTTGCCTTTTGGAAAGGTGTCGAAGTTGTGGAATGACGAATCTGTTAACAGCTTTAAAGTATCCGTATTTTAATGTTCAAAAAAACTTAAAAGCATCAACTTAGCATTCGCCGAATTGTTTCAAAACAAACATTAAGCGGTAAAACTATGCACGTACATCTTCATTCCAACCGGCTGATTAATGAAAGCAGCCCTTATTTATTACAACATGCTCACAATCCTGTTGATTGGTATCCCTGGGGTGATGAAGCACTGGAAAAAGCACGAAAGGAAAACAAAATGCTGATCATAAGCATTGGGTATTCTGCATGTCACTGGTGTCATGTAATGGAACATGAAAGCTTTGAAAATAAGGAAGTGGCCAGTTTTATGAACCGGCATTTTGTGGCGGTAAAAGTTGATAGGGAGGAACGTCCGGATATTGACCACATTTATATGAGTGCTGTACAGTTGATTAGCGGAAGAGGAGGATGGCCTTTAAACGTGATTGCATTACCGGATGGCAGGCCGGTATATGGAGGTACCTATTTTCCACGGGTACAATGGCTGGATATGCTTCAACAGTTGGTCGATTTTGCTGAGAAAAATCCACAAAAGATGGAAGAATATGCTGAAAACCTGACCAACGGAATTATACAAAGTGATATTGTTAATCCGGTTCAGCATCCGGAGTCATTTTCGTTGGAGAAGCTGCATACTATTTTCAGAAACTGGAAAGAGCATCTTGATCCTGCAAAAGGTGGCATGCGGGGCGCACCTAAATTTCCGATGCCTGTCAGCTATCAGTTTTTAATGCATTATGCCTTTTTAACCGGTAATAATGAGGCACACGAAGCTGTTAACCTGACATTGAATAAGATGGCCATGGGTGGAATATATGATCAGATAGGTGGCGGATTTGCACGCTACTCTACCGACGAGGACTGGAAAGTGCCACATTTTGAAAAGATGTTGTACGATAACGGCCAGCTTGTGAGCTTATATGCCAATGCATACCAGAATGTTCAGGACAAAGAATATAAAAAAGTTGTGGAACAAACCCTTGGATTTGTTGAGCAGGAACTCATGTCGCACGAAAGTGGGTTCTATTCGGCTCTTGATGCTGACAGCGAAGGCGTGGAAGGTAAATATTATGTATGGACCAAACAGGAACTTGACCATCTGTTGGGTGATATAGCGCCTTTGGTTTACAGATACTATGACATTACGGAACACGGCAACTGGGAAAACGGACTGAATGTGTTGCACCGTTTGCTACCGGATAAAATTGTGGCCGATGAATTCGGTATTTCTGTTAAAGCGTTGCATCGGAAAATAAAGAAAGTCAACGAACTACTGCTTGATGAACGTGAAAACAGGGAAAAACCTGGATTGGATGATAAAATTCTTACTTCCTGGAATGCATTGATGTGCAAAGGTTTTATTGATGCATACCGTGTATTTGATGATCCGCATTATCTTGAAGTGGCCACCCGTAACCTGGCTTTTTTACTTTCAAAAATGAAAAAGCAGGATTACAGACTTGACCGGAATTACAAGGAAGGTAAATCCACAATAAATGGATTTCTGGATGACTATGCCTTTTTAATTGATGCCCTGATTTCAATGTACATGGCTACCTTTAATGAGTTTTATATTGATGAAGCACTGGCTTTTACACAATATGTTATTGTTCATTTTTACGACGATAAGGGTGGAATGTTTTATTATACCTCAGATCTTGATCATAAGTTAATAGCCCGTAATCACGAGGTTACGGATAATGTTATTCCTTCTTCCAACTCTGCAATGGCCAAAAATCTTTTTATGCTGGGGCATTATTTTGAAAAGCCCGCATATATTGGAATGGCCCAGCGTATGCTGACCAGCGTAAAAGAGGAGATGCAACGTTCGGGTGCGTATTTTGCAAACTGGTGTATTCTCAAAGCCTGGTTTGTGGAAAACCCGTTTGAAGTTGCTATTGCCGGAACCGATGCCGTCGGTATAAGAAAAGAGATGGATCAATATTATTTACCACATGTCTTGTTTTGTGGTGGAAATGGGAACAGCACCCTTCCGTTGTTAAAAAACCGGCAGGTAAAAGGAAAAACCATTATTTATGTGTGTAAGGACAAAACCTGTAAGCAGCCTGTGGAATCGGTTGATGAGGCAATGAACATGCTGAATAATGTAAACTGATCAGCCAAGGGCTACATCAAGCAGCATCATAGTTGCAAATCCAAGCATGGCACCAATGGTCGAGTAGTCTGTCTCATCTCCGGTTTGCGATTCAGGAATAAGTTCTTCCACAACAACAAAGATCATTGCACCGGCGGCAAATGCAAGTGCATAGGGCAATATAGGCGTAACCGATAACACTAAATAGGCTCCAAGAACTCCGGCTATAGGTTCAACCATGCCTGACAACTGACCATAATTAAATGCTTTTAACCTTGAAAAGCCCTCTCTCCGCAGAGGTATGGATACCGCAGCACCTTCTGGGAAGTTCTGCAAACCAATACCCATCGCTAAAGCAATTGCACCGATTAGTACAGCCGGATCGGGGTTATGTGCCAGTGCCCCGAAAGCAACACCTACAGCAAGCCCTTCAGGTATGTTATGAAGGGTAATCGCCAGTACCAGTAATATGCTTCGTTTCCATGTTGTATGTATCCCTTCCGCCTTATCACGTGATAAGCCAAGGTGCAGGTGAGGCAGTATTTTATCAACAATAAGTAAAAAGGCACCACCCGACAGAAAACCTATAACGGCCGGCAACCATGGAGATCCGCCACTGGCCTCTGACATCTCTATAGCCGGCTTCAGTAGCGACCAGAAACTGGCAGCAATCATTACACCGGCAGCAAATCCAAGCATTGAATTTAATACCCTTTTATTAATGGATTTAAAGAAAAATACCATCATGGCACCTAATGCTGTAACAGCCCAGGTAAATAGTGTTGCGCCCAGAGCAAGAAGTACCGGATTAAAGTCGAGTAAACGTTCAATGTTCATTGTTTGCTGCTGTATTGGTTAATCTAAATTTGTGTTCAAAATTAACACTTTTTCAGACATCAGCTAAATGTTGCAACAAGAGGAATAAAAAAGGGGAGAACTACAAAAAGATTTAACGTGTCTTATTTAAAACCTGTATGCCACAAATAAAGCTAAGTTGTGATCATTAAACTGAGGTATCAAGGTAAGTTTCATATCTGTTTTAAACGGATTAAAGTTCTTCAGCGGTTCAAAATAATACACCAAATGGGTTACCAGTAAACCTATACCTGCACCTACCATAACATCTGAAAGCCAGTGTTTATTATTAATCATTCGGAAAGAAGCAGTGGCTGTAGAGAAGGCAAAACCACTATAAGCTAAAAGTGGGGAGGTATTTCTAAATTCATGGTACAATACAGTGGCATTGGTAAATGCAAATGTAGTATGACCGGAAGGGAATGAAAACCTGGCTCCTGTTGGACGGGTTTTTAGGGTAAGTCTTTTTAGCCCGTGCGTGATAGAAGCCGTAATTATATTGGAAATTAAAAGATATTTTGTTTGATCAAACCAATGGTTCTTTGCTTTAATGCCAATAGCATCAGCTAAATACAGCTCAGCAACAGGGACATATTGCATGTAATCATCTATCCTGAATTCATACGTATTTCCTACAGCATCGCGCAGATTAGTTTGCAAATTTCTTTCAAACGGACTTCCATTAATAATTATACCTGCTCCAATTAAAGAAGCAGGTAATATTGTGGTTTTTAGAATTGGTCTAACTGCTGTACTGTCTTTAGTCTGTGCAATAGAAACATCATTAACAGTAAACGCGAATAGTGTAGTCAAAAGAATGCAGGTAAACCTTATATTCGCAAAAGGCCTAGTCATTGTCTTCCTCATCTTCATCAATTTTCTTCTGTTTGATCACTTTGGCGTTTTTATCAAAAACAACTTCAAGCTCCTTCTCTTTGTGTTCCAGTTTGACCTCATAAAACACTCCTTCAGCGGTTTCAGAAATCTCTGCTTCATCCGTTTTATACTCACTGAAATCTTTTTTAAGCGTGGATTTTATACTTTCGGGTAAATCTTTTTTGTTGATTTCAGATTCAGTTTCCAGCCATTTACCCGAAGTGTCATAATTTGCTGAGTATTCCATGCCATTTACTTTAAATTCAGCTTCCCATTCATTCTTAGATTCTTTTCCCCACTTCACATGTCTGGCATTCGGGAATTTATTCGCAAAAGCTGATTTAACCATTTCCGGAGCATTTGCTTCGGACTGTCCGCAAGCATTTAACATTGTTGTTATCAAAAGAACGATTGATAAAGTGATTGATTTCATGATCTGATTAATTTTAGAATTCATAATACTCAAATGTAAAACGTGAATCTAAAGTAATTCTATAGTCTGTCTATTTCCTGTAAAACCGGTATCCTATGTTCCATTCCACAAAGTCGGATACGTGGAATTTGTAGGCTCTTAATTTAATACCGGCAAAAACCTTGTCCGTCAGATAATATTTCAATCCGACTTTTTGATGAAAGACCGGCGTTAAAGTATCAATATGCTTACGATAAAGATAAAACGAAGGTTGGAGAACCAGAGAAATGCGATTGGCTACCAGTTCATAACTGGGATAAATACTGATCATCAGTTTATCAGTAAAAGGTCCGTCTACTGCTTCCAGTTCATTATTATTCACGGCCACCTGGGATGCGATGGATCCATCGTATGAAAAAGACATTCCGGCACCAATTTTTGATTTATAACTGATGCGTCTGTTATAGTCGAGTGAAAAGCCAAATTCAGGAAAGAAAACTCCTTCATATTTCTCCAGTATGTCGATGTCCACATTATCAAAAACCACATTTTTAGCACCACCATAAAATGAAATCAGCCATTCACTTTCGGGCGAAAAATCCGGTACTTCCCGATGAATAAATTCCGGTTTTTCATGCAGATCATATTTCAGGCTTACTCGCGGAGCAATTGTATTGAGTCCGAAATTAGGTTTTTTCATACCACCGTTAGAAAAATGGGTAAGGCTGAAACCTGCATTTAAAGCGATCTTATCTGTCAGATAGTATTCCAGGTTCATTCCTGCATCCAGTAAGAAGGATTCACCTGCTCCGATGGCCACATTGTACTGATTGGTTACCGGATTAAAAGATTTCCAGTTAAAGGTCGCCCCGAATCCGATTTCGTAGTTAAAGGTGAGGTTTTCCCAGCGGTGAAAAGGTGCGTTAAAAAAACCATATATGGCAATGGGATTACCAATCTCCTCCGGATTATAAAAATCTGCCGTGTATATTCCGGCTCCCCAATACGGATAATTGAATATTTGCTGCCACAGTTTATCCCCGGTGGTTTGTGTGGCAAGTTTAATGGCAAATGCCTGATAAGCTGTTATTTTTTCTGCTTCGGTATTAGTACCTCGAAAAAAATCGTTGGTGGCAAATACATGGCCATTCTGATACATAAACTGCAGGGACGAATAGTTCAGGAAATTGTGTTTTTTAATTTGCGTGGAATCCGTCTGGGCCATTGCAACAACAACACAAAACAGAAAGAAGAGGGTGTAAATAATTTTCATGTGTAACTCTTATGAATTTAATGTTTGATTATCAGTACTAAAATGGAAGGAAGCACAATTAACAGTAGCGGCAATGCCAGAATTAATCCACCGATTACGGCAATGGCAAGTGGCTGGTGCATTTGTGCGCCGGTTCCTATTCCAAGGGCTAATGGCAGCAATGCAACAATGGCACCGGATGCTGTCATAAGTTTCGGGCGAAGCCGGGTGGATATGGCATAATACATGGCCTTATTGAAAGATGCGTTTTTAAGTTCACTAAAAAACTGCTGAATCGTAAATATTGAGTTTTCTCCAATTATTCCAATGATCATTATAAGACCGGTATAACTGCCAACATTCAGGGGTGTTCCGCTGATAAGAAGGGCTGCAAGACTTCCTGAAATTCCCAGTATGCTGATGAATAAAACGGCAAATGCAATGCGTATATTCTTAAACATAAACAACATAACAGTGAAAACAAGTAAACCACCGGAAAGTAATATCATTAATAATTCAGAGAAGGATTTTTGCTGTTCAGCAAAAGAACCGCCATACACAATCTGATAAGATTGCGGTAGGGAAATACCTTTCAGTCTGGATTGAATATCCTTCATTACACTCCCCAGATCACGATTGTTCAGACGGGCAGTTACTACGCCCATCGTTTGCAGGTTCTCCCGCTCAATTTCCGATACGCCGCTTTCAACAGAGAAATCGGCAAACCGTGTTACCGGAAGTTGATGTCCGTCAGGTATGCTGATATTGAAATGTTTCATATCCTCTACAGAGGTCTGATTATTCCCGGGGAATATCATTCTGATATCAGTAAGTTGTTCCTTTTCCGGAATGTTGCCAACCACAATTCCAGCCAGGTGCATTTTAATCTGTTTCTGGAAATCTGTTGTTGTTAGGCTGAACTGTTTAAGAATGTTCTCTTTAGGATGGACTCTAATGACAGGCCCTGCTATTACAATGCCGTCAAATACATCTGCCGTTCCCCGGACTTTCCCCACAGAATCGGCAACCTGCCTTGAGAGCTCCTGAAGTTTTTTATGATCGCTGCCGAATATTTTTATTTCCACCGGTTGAACACTGCTCATCAGATCTCCCAACATATCTGTAATGACCTGACCGAAATCTACGGTAAGCATGGGCAATGTTGCCTCAATCTTTGTCCTGATCTCATCGGAAACTTCATCCGTGGTTTTTTTTCGGTTTTTTTTCAGTTCAATCAGGTAATCTCCCCTGTTCGGTTCCGTAATAAAAAAGCCCATTTGTGTTCCTGTTCTTCTGGAATAAGTGTCAACTTCGGGAACCGTTCCAAGAATTTTATCCACCTCATTTAATATCCGGTCGGTCTCCTCCAGCGAGGTGCCAGGCGGGGAATTATAATCGAGTACAATGGAACCTTCGTCCATTTTGGGCAGGAAACCGGTAGAAAGTTTTGGAATGATTTCAATTACGGCAAAGATCAGCAATGCAACAAATCCAAGACTTATGTACGGACGTTTTATAAAGTACCGGATCCACTGATGTGACTTTTCTTTTTGTGGTTTTATTGTATTTTGTTTCAGCGGATGCCTTATGATTAACAGATAAATTACCGGTAATCCGATCCATGTGATCAGAAATGAACATACCAGGGTTATAATCATGGTTTGAGTAAGAATTTTAAAATAGGTTCCTGCTACACCGGACATCAGTTCAAAGGGGATTAAAATGACTATGGTGCTGAGGGAAGAACCAACCATTGACGGAAACAAAAACGAAATGGCTTTTCCGATTAGGTGTCTGGATTTTTCACCGGGATGCTCTTCCCGCGTTCGGTGAATCTGTTCAACCACAATTATGGCATCATCAATAATCAACCCAATGGACGCGGCTATTGCACCTATGGTCATCAGGTTCAGATCGAATCCAATGGCATTTAATACAATGAAAGTCAGGCTTAGCGTAAGTGGAATGGTAATCAGGATGACCGTACTGGCTTTGGCAGAGCGGAGAAAAATAATGACTACCACGATAGCCAGCAGCAATCCTATCCATAAAACATCAATAATGCTCCTGATGCTGGTCCTTACAAAATCTGACTGATTGTAATAGGGTTTGAGCCTCACACCCGGCGGAAGCAGGTGGTTTATTTCTTTTACGTGTGCCTGAACCTGGTCCGCAACATTGATAAGGTTACTGTGTGGTTGTTTCAATACTGCTAAAAGCGGCACATTTTGTCCGTCTGCCTTGATTTTGACATACTCTGTTTTTTCAGCAATTTTAACTGTTGCAATATCCGAGATCCTTATTTTACGTTGGGCATTGTCAAATATTACCAGCTTTTCAAGTTGTTCCTTGTTTTTTATCGTTGCATCAGTTACCGTTAAATAAAGCCGCTTATAATCGTTGGTGTATCCGTTTGATGTAATGAACCCGGTATTATTGATGGCTGTTTCAATATCCTCTGGATCAATTTTCAGTTGCTGAAGCTTGTCCTTATTCAGCACAATCCTGTATTCTTTATCTTTTCCGCCGATAACTTCGACAGAGGAAACGCCATTTATTCTTGACAGGTAAGGTTTGATCACGTAATTTGCAAGCATTTTAAGCTCAATCTGACTTTTGGTATCAGACTGCAAAGAATAACCCATAACCGGTAAAATGGAAGGATTCATCTTTTCGATGGTCAGATGCAGATCAGGTGGCAACAAATCCCTGATTTGATTGATCCTGGATTCTACCTGCTGCTTATCCAGATTTATATCTGATCCCCAGTTCATGAAGGCTGAGATTTCACTGCTTCCCATACTGGTTGTGCTGCGTATCATGCTGAGATTTTCTACCTTCTTTACCGCATCTTCAAGGGGTTTGGTGACGGTCACCATCATCTTATCGACCGGTTGTTCTCCGTTTTCGGCGATGATTTTTATTTTTGGAAAAGTGACATCCGGGAAAAGTGACGTTTTAAGATGCGTAAATGAATATACACCGCCCGCCAGCAGTAGAATTAAAATGACAGTAACCGGATTTTTATATTTTACAAATATTTTTTCCATCAGTTTACTTTATAATATTTACAATACTGCTGTCAGGTAATTCGTAGCTACCTTCCTTTATAATAAGATCATTTCTGTTGAAATTTGGTTCCGTGATTTCAATAAGTGAATCGTTCTCTATGCCTTTTTTAACCGGTATTTTTAGGGCTCTTTCACCTGAAACTTTCATAACCCAGAATTCGCTTTGACTTTCATCAGTCATTACTGCCTGCCTTGGTAAAACAGTGGCTGATTTGTGTATTGTGGCTATAAAACGGACTGTGACGTTTAAATTTTCAGGTAATGTTTCATCGCTTTCCGGTTTTATAAGAATATCCTGTGTCTGATCCTGATCCTGAATCATCGGGATAGCCCGCAATACTTTTGCCGGGATGACCGTATAATCCATCAGGATAATATCACATGAATCCCCCGCTTTTATATTTCCCGTTTCTTCAAACGGAACACTGACTTTGATTAAAGGTTGTGCGTTTTCAGTTACAACACAAAGAATGTCACCTTCAGAAACAAAGTCTCCTGTGTTATTAAAGTTTAATTCTGAGATATACCCATCGGCATTTGACCGGACTTCAATGTGTTTTGCAGATGCTGAATTTCCCAATGCTTTTTGTTCCCGTGTTTCAAGTTTAAACAACAGATCATTTTGATGCACCTTTTTACCAAAGAATGCCTTATTCTCTGTAATGTATCCTGTAACCGGCGCTGTTAACCTGTTTTTATTCAGGAATATTGTATTTCCATAATACGTTTCAAAGCGCTTAATATCCAATGTTTTAATCCCGGTAACTTTAACATTAACAGCTTCCTTCGATGAGCTTTCCTGCTGTTTTTGTCCGCTATTGCATGCCGGGATCAACACTAATAACAAGGACACTAAAAGTTGTATATATAAGGTTTTCATTGTTGCATATTTAATAGTTCCAGTAATTATAAGCATTGATCAGATACTGTTTTTCCGTTTTCAACCGGAGCAAATCTTTCTTTTTCGATGCCATATCACGGTAAATATTATTGATATCCATAACTGAAGCTTCTCCCAGTGTCAACTCTTTATTGTAAGCTTCAATTAAAGTTTTGTATTGTTTAATCTGATTTTCCAGAAGTTGTATCTGCCCTGTTTTTAAGCTGATTTGTTTCAATAAGCCGTTGTTTTGCATTTGATATTTCGATAAGAAACGATCCTTTTTGAATTCCAGTGTCTCCAGATGAATCCTGTTTTTTTTCTGTTCTGCTGCACGTTGATTCCCATCGAAAAGGGGCATGGAAAAAGATAATCCGGTACTAAACCCCAACCGGTTTATACCCGGCACATAAACGGCATTCATACCGGCACTGCCATAAAGATCGATCTTAGGTTTGTATTGCAGGTCATATAAATCCTGTTCAGTACGTATTTTCATACTGTCCAGTTTGAAGGTTGTAAGAAAATCAGATTGTTTCTCAATAGCTGGTTTGAGTGTGTAAACCGTATCCGCAAGGTTGACGAGCGTTGTGTCACTGATGCCACATAGCAGATTCAGATCGTACAGGTTTTGTTGAAATTCTGACAACTGGTTTTTATATTGGATCATATAATTTTTAAGCTCAATATCAAGCAACATCAGGTCTGTCTGCTTATATATTCCATTATTTACCAGGTTCTGTAGCGTCCTTTTCTGTTCCCTGAGATCATGAATCATTGTTTGTTGTAAACCTTTTTCATTTTGACTTTTAACGCATAATAAATACTGGTAACCAACAAGCTGTTCAACTTCATGCACTGTCATCTTAATTTTGTTTTCATTAATCTGATGTGAGACAGCATTATTGTTTTGATATGCCTCAAGCTTTGATTTATTAAACAATGGTTGTTTTACGGTTACCACAGCCTGGTACTGACCACCGTCAGTTCCGGCCAGATCGTAACCCGTATATTGTTCTGCTCCGGATGATACCCACTGAAACCGGTTTTTCAATCCATCATGATTGATGATTGGTGCAAACAAAACATTTACACTGGCATCGACTTCCGGTTTTTTTAAAACGGCTTCAATCTGATCCATATTCAGGTCAAGTATCTTATTCAAATTTCGTGTCTCATGAATGAGAGGGCTGTTCGCCTTTGCCTTATCCATGTAATATGACAAAGTCCTGGTTTGGGAATCAAGTTTTGAAAACGTAAGTAAAACGCTTATTATAAGACAAAAATATCTCATGATTTGAACTCAGTTTTTTGGATTAAGAAGCAGTGTATATCATCATTCGAATATGAAATGGTGAGATTATGCGTATCGCATATTTTCTTTACAATGGAGAGGCCTAAGCCATACGATTTGGAATTCCCTTTAGAGAAGCGATTAAAAATGGTTTCGTTTGTAAGACTGTTGGAATCACCGGTGTTGCAGATTTTTATGTATTGATCGCCTGTGAGGATTTCAATACGTCCCTTGTAACGATTATGGTTTACGGCATTTGATATCAGATTATTCAAAAGAATATCTGCAAGCTGTTCACTCATAAAATGTTTGAATGTGCCATTTTCAGTATAGTTAACAGTAATGGATTTTGTGTCGAACAATACAGAGAATTCCTCTTTTTTGTAAGCGATCAGTTTGTTGAATGTAACTTCCGACTTCGGTTCAAACTGACGATTCTCTATTTTTGTCAACAACAGAAGACTCTGATTCAGTTTTGAAAGCCGTTTAATGGCTTGCATTGCAGTAGCAATTTTTTGAAACGATTCCGAATCCATATCCTGTTGCAGGATCTCTTCAAGATTCAGACTGATAGTTGCCAAAGGAGTCTGCAATTCGTGAGACGCATTTTCTGTAAACTCTTTCAGGGCATCATAATCTGACTTTAACTTGCCTGTTAAATTCTCAACAACCCGGTTAAGTCTGTCAAATTCTTCAATATTAGTATTATTGAGCACCAGACGGTCACTATCTGAAAATCTGAAACTTTCTATTGCACCTAGGTTTTCTTCAAAACGGGCCCAAATTGTTTTATTAACCTTTTTGCTGATAAAATAGAAAACCAGAAATGCTGTTATCAGCAGCACAAACAAAGTTATGGTAAGAATGATTATGAGATCTTCAAATTCAAATGTAGGTTGTCGGAGAATGATTTTATATTGTATCCCATCAATTTCTGCAAAACCCGTATATTCCAGATACGGTTCCAACTCATTTTCCTGCTTATTATAAATTGTGATAATCTTAAATTCTGCCAGAGCGTCAGTTTTATCTGTAAGTATGTGGATTTCAGTGCCGGGATTTGAATTCCGGATCTGGCCGGTTTCTCTGATCTGATTCGTTATGGTAGTGGCCCTGGACAGCAGTTGTTCTTTAGCCTCGTGAATAACAGTGAAACGAAGAATAAAATATCCACCGAATGAAATGAGGAATACTACAATGGCGAAAAGCGAAAAGTAATTTCTGTTTATTCGGCTTAAGAATTTCCTGTTTTTTCTGTAAGGATATTTGCCCATAGAGCTTATTTTTCTGAAAATTTATACCCCATGCCGTATACCGTTTGGATATAGTCAGTACCTCCGGCGTTTTTAATCTTTCTGCGGATATTATTGAGATGGGTATAGATAAAGTCGAAGCTGTCAGCCAGGTCTATTTTATCACCCCATAGGTGTTCAGCAATGGATTCCTTGGTTAGCACCCGGTTCTTATTCACCATAAAATACAGCAGCAACTCAAACTCTTTTTTTGTAAAAACCACAGTATTATGACCCACGCTTATTGTTTTGCCAGTGGTACTAATGGTTATTTCATTAAAGGAAATGGTATCTGATCCATCAAAATGTTTTCGTCTTAAAACGGCTTTAATACGCGAGTTAAGTTCTGAAAACTGAAAGGGTTTGGTCAGATAGTCATCTGCACCCAAATCCAGCCCCGTGACTTTATCATCCAGAGAATCTTTGGCCGAAACAATAATGATACCCGATTTTATTTGCTTTTGTTTGATGATTCGAAGAAGGTCCAACCCGTTGCCATCGGGCAGGGAGATGTCTAAAAGGATCAGATCGTATTCATAAATAAAAAGCTTTTCTTCTGCCTTTGAATAACTCTCTGCCAGTTCACATATGTATTCTTCTTTTACCAGGAAATTATTGATGGCAAGTAACAGATCAATCTCATCTTCAATCACTAAGATTTTCATACTTCAAAATAACAAAGAAAATCTAAAGAGATTCTAAAGATTTGCTTCAGGTTTTCTTAAGGATGGTTAAAAACTATCTTCTGTTATTTCTGTATTTATCCCAGCTTTGCTGTACACAGTCCTCTGTTTCCCAACGTTTGGCGTAGCTTCCAGCTACGTCATAAATAGTTTATGCCTCTCACATGTAGAATTTACGATCATCAAAGCAAAATTTATTTATTACCGGGTCTATAAGCAAGTAGAATTTTAAGGCGATACTTTTGATCTTATCAGGAGATTGGTTTTAAAGCGACGTAGGAATGAGCCATACGCCTAATCATAATTCGAATTAATACAACTAGGGTTGCCCAGAATGCAGTTACATCCTGGACAACCTTAGTTTTAATCAATGTTCATGTTCCGTTTCTTCCTTATTCATATCAGCAAGCAAATAGTAAGCGGCATTCAGAACTACCTCTGCATTTTCAGGAACAGAATCAATCAGTTTTATAGCGGTGAAGTCCCCGTCCTGACGTCCCGCAACCACTTCAATCATCTTAAATTCCGTGCTTTCCTCTTCGTGTGAATCGCCATCCTCATTTGCTTTTATAAAAATAAAGGATTTGGTCCCTTCACTTACAATGGCATCGTTGGGAAGAGCTGGCGTGCTTTGTGCATCGGTATGAATATGTCCGGAAATATACAGCCCCGGAATCAGGCTTTCATCAGGTTCATCCAGCGTGGCATGAATGTGTACGGCCCTGGTTTCCGGTTCAAACACTTTTCCAACCGCAAAAATAGTAGCCAGGTACTCTTTCCCGGTTTGATTGGCCACATCAAAATGAATCTTCTGTCCCGGTTTAACACGTGGCACATCTTTTTCATACACCAGGAAATCTGCATGAATGTCGGCATTGTCGGTGATTTCAAACATAATATCCCTGGCATCAACATATGATCCGGATTTGATATTGATCTGGTTTACAAAACCATTTATGGGGGACAGGATTCGGATCGACCCCGATATTTTTCCGTTCAGCACATCGTCAGGATCAATATTCAACAGATCGAGCCGCGATTTGAGTCCTTCGTATTTTGCCTTGGTAATGTTGAAATTGGAGGTGGCCTGTTGCAATGCCTTTCCTGAACCAACATTATTATCATACAGTTCCTGCTGGCGTTCAAGTTCCTTTTTCTGAAACTCAAGGTTACTGGCAGCTTCAGCAAAATTTTCCTGTATGGTGATGTAATCAGGATGGATCAACCGGGCCAGTAATTGTCCTTTTTTTACCTTATCGCCATGAAAAACAGCGATTTCTTTCACGTTGCCGCCAAACAGTGCCGTGACTTCAGCACTACCGGATGGTGGTACCATTAGCTGACCATTGGTTTTTACCACGGTGGTCAGATTGCGCATTTGAATATGCCCCAGCTTCAGGCCGAGGGCGTTTTGCTGTTGCTTTGTTAACAAAACCACACCTTCCGCTTGATGATGATGTTCTTCTTCGTGGTTTTCTTTTTGAACCGGACCGCATGCAGCGCTTAAGAATGCAAGTCCTGTGAGAAAAATATATATCTGTTTCATCTTGTTTTATTTTCCGGTTAAATAGTTTAATTCTGTTTGTAATCGCAATGCTTCAGCTTGCTTTTGAATGTAAGTCCGTCTGGTTTTATAAGCCGCTTCCACGTTTTGAATAAACTGGATATAATCAATGCTTCCAAGTCTGTAACCCAGTTTTGCGGCTGAAATCTGTTCGGCTGCCAATGGCAGAGCTTCGTTTTGGTAGTAGCTAAGAACCCCGGAAAGGCTGTTATACCTGCTGAGTTTTTCATTATAGGCAGCCTGAAGTTTTAAGCGATTCATTTTATAATTCTGACCAGCCATCTTGTAGTCCAGTTCAGCTGCTTTGTTTTTCCCGTGTTGTGAAAAGACCACTAACGGAACAGAAATGCCGGCCTCCCAGCCGTAAAATCCATTTTCCCCATCAATACTTTGAAGCTTATAACCCAGATCAAGTTTCGGGAGCAAAGCTGACTTTTCCGCTTTCCATTCAGCTTTACTGACCTCCGTTTTTGCACTCAGGGCATTCAGTATCGGACTACTTTGAATAGAATCTTCAGAAAATACCTCTGGTTTCTTAAATGGTGTTTCAGCGATTACCACAAATGGTTCTTCCAGCAAAAGGTATTGATTCAGCGATTGCAAGGCAGCGTTATAATCACTTTCTGCAGTTTTTATATTCAGCTGTAGTTCACTGTACTTTGAAGAAGCCGCAAGGTATTCAATCTTAGAGGTTTGTTCGGTTTTATAGCGCAGTTCTGCTGCTTTAAGAAAACCTGCAAAAACAGTGTCCAGTTCCCGGTAAAGCAACCATTCTTTTTTTGCATTCAGTGCGGCATACCAGGCTAAACTTACCTGCTGTTTTAGTGCCTGCACCGTAATTTCTTTTTGTGTTTCGGCCAGTTGAATGCGTTCATTAGCCAGTTTTGTTTTTGCCGGTACAGCAAAAAGATCGATGTCGTTTTGTCCTACACCAATCCGGTTTTGAATTCCCGGTATCCCGCTCTTGGTCTCTTCCCGTCCGGTGTAAACCGAGGTTGATCCTAAATCGTAGGCGGTGGATTTCAGCGCTTTCTGCTTTTGAATTTCCATGTCAGCTGTTTTCACCGAAGGATATACCGCATAGGCTCTTTCAATAGCATCCTGAAGAGAAAGCGATTGAGTCTGAGCTGATACCGGGTTGGCTAACAGGATCAGTCCGGTAACTAAAACGACAGGTATTGCTTTTGTGTTCAACCCGTTAAGTGGCCCCTCCAGTCTGTGCTTACCGGATTCCACCATTTTATAAAGAACCGGTAACACAATCAGGGTCAAAAGGGTAGAGGTAAGCATTCCGCCAATGACCACTGTGGCCAGCGGACGTTGTACTTCGGCTCCGGCAGATGTTGAAACAGCCATAGGGAGAAACCCAAGGATGTCTGTAGATGCAGTTAGCAGAATAGGCCTGATGCGTCTTACCGTACCTTTTTTAATGATGTCGCTCAATCCAAATTTACCTTTTGCCTTGAGTTCATTAAAACTGCTGATTAAAACCAGCCCGTTTAATACGGCAATACCGAAAAGAACGATAAAACCGACACCGGCAGAAATACTCAGTGGCATGCCACGAAACCAGAGGGTGAAGATTCCACCAATGGCAGCAAATGGAATGGCAGCATAAATCATAAGCGTTTGTTTAAACGATTTTACAGCAAAAAAGACCAGCAAAAAGATCAGTGCCAGTACCAGCGGTACCACCAGCGTTAAGCGTTTAGTTGCCCGTTCCAGGTTTTCGAAGGCGCCGCCGTAACGAATATAATATCCGGGAGGCAGATCCAGTTGTTCATCCAGCGTGCTGCGGATTTCGTTCACCAGCGACTTTACATCGCGGCCTTCCACGTTAATGCCGACATACGTTCGACGGTTTGTATTGTCCCGGCTGATCTGCATCGGACCCGGCTGGTAGCTAATCTCAGCCACTTCTTTAAGCGGGATCTGGTTACCATCCGGCAGGTTGACATATAAATTCCGTATGTGATCAATGCTTTTCCGGTGTGCTTCATCCAGCCTTACCACCAGGTCGAACATGCGTTCACCCTCGTATATAACGCCGGCCACGCCGCCACTGAAAGCCGTTTGTACCGCCGTATTCAGTTCTTCGATGTTAAGTCCGTACTGACCAAGTTTATTCCGGTCATAATGAACCGTAATCTGCGGTAAACCGCGGGTAGCCTCTGCTTTTATGCCGGCAATGCCTTCAATGCCCGATACCAGACCCGCTATCTCCTGGGCCTTATCGGCCAGCACATCCAGATCATCACCATACAACTTGATGGCTACGTCTTCACGAACGCCTGTAAGCAGTTCGTTAAAGCGCATCTCAATGGGCTGGGTGAACTCATAGTTAATGCCCGGAAATACTGCAACGGCTTCTTTAATTTTGTCCATGAGTTCCTGTTTTGAGGATGCTTTGCTCCAGTTTTCTTCTGGTTTCAGGATCACAAAAATGTCGGCAATATCCATGGGCATAGGATCTGTGGGAACATCAGCCACGCCAATCCGGCTTTGAATGGAAGCTACCTCATCCGGAAATTCCTTAAGCACCAGTTTTTCAATACGCGTGGATGCATCTTTTACCTCTGTAAGTGATGTACCCGGTTTTAAAAATGCATGAAAGGCAAAATCGCCTTCATCCAGTTGGGGAATAAACTCCGCGCCCATGCGGCTGAAAACAAATCCACCGGCAATTAGTAGGAGAACTGCTGAAACTGTGATGAGTTTTGTTTTACGAATGGACCACGAAATAATGGGCTTGTAAGCTTCTTCCAGTCGCTTAATAACCTTTTCTCCCCACGTTTTTTTATTGTTTTTAGGCGGATGTAAAAACAGGGAAGCCATCATGGGAATATAAGTCAGGCAAAGAATGACTACTCCCAAAACCGCAAAGCCAAAGGTCATGGCCATAGGCTTGAACATTTTTCCTTCCACGCCCTGAAGTGCCATAACCGGAATAAAAACGATCAGGATGATCAGCTGGCCGAAAAATGCTGAATTCATCATTTTTTTCGCCGAGCTTTCAGCAATTTTATTGCGTTTGGAAGCCGTAAGTGTTGTTCCGATGAACTTCTTTTTATGGAGGTAGTAGATCATGCTTTCCACAATAATGACAGCACCATCCACCAGAATCCCGAAGTCAATGGCTCCAAGACTCATCAGGTTTGCCCATACCCCAAACAGATACATCATGATAAATGCAAAGAGCAGGGACAACGGAATAGTAGAGGCTACAATAAGTCCACCTCTGAGGTTGCCAAGGAAGATGACCAGAACAAAGATCACAATCAGTGCACCAATGGTGAGGTTTTCGGCAACGGTTGAAGTGGTGTGTTTGATTAAGCGGCTTCTGTCCAGAAACGGTTGTATGGTGACACCTTCAGGTAGTGACTTTTGAATCAATTCAATCCTTTCTTTCACATTACGAATGACATTGTTGGAATTTTCACCTTTCAGCATCATCACTATACCACCAACGGATTCTCCTTTTCCGTTTTGAGTGAATGCCCCGAACCGGACAAAACTGCCGTATTTTACTTCAGCTACATCTCTTATAAAAACAGGATGTCCGTCAATGGATTTAACCAGCGTATTTTTTATGTCATCCGGCGAACGCATCAGGCCTTCGCCACGAATAAAGTTGGCTTTGTGATTTTTTTCGATATAGGCGCCACCGGTGTTTTGGTTGTTGGCTTCCAGTGCGTTAAAAATATCAGTGATGGTCAGACCCATGCTGCGTAACTGATCCGGATTCACAGCCACCTCGTATTGTCTGCCGCGGCCACCAAATGAGTTTACCTCAACTACGCCGGGCACCATGGCCATCTGTCGTTTTACAATCCATTCCTGCATGGTGCGCAGATCCATGTCGTTATAGGCTGTGTCAAAACCCGGTTCAACCTGAAGCGTATACTGGTAAATTTCGCCGAGCCCTGTGCTGATGGGGGCTATAAATGGCTGACTAAAGCCTTTCGGTATTTTTTCTTTCACATCATTCAGCGCTTCACTTACCAGTTGGCGCGGCAGGTAAGTTCCCATGTTATCTTTAAATACAATGGTAACGACCGATAATCCAAACCGGGAAACTGAACGGATCTCGGTTACTCCGGGCAGATTGGCAACAGCCAGTTCCACCTGGTAAGTAATAAATTGTTCTATGTCTTCGGTGCCCAGATTTGGCGCTGTAGTGATGACCTGAACCTGGTTGTTGGTAATATCAGGTACGGCATCCAGCGGAATACGGGTCACCGAATAAATGCCGCCCAGGATCAGGCCAACGGTCATTAGGCCGATCAGGGCTTTGTTTTTAATGGAAAATGATATTATACGATTGATCATACATCTGATTTGTAAGATTAATAATATGGCAGAATTGATCCGTTTGAATCCGACGGAACCGTTCTGTAGCACCTTTAATAAAGGCGATTTAAATAACCTGTTAGTGAGTACAACCTTTGGTTTTCTGCATCACCCTTTATGCGTGGGGTAAATAGCAGAAAACACGAAATTTTGCTATCACATTTGGTAAATAATTAAAAATCAGATGAATTGTGGCGGACCTCGTAATGGATCCGAATCGGGAAAATTATGTTGTTTGAAGCAGACCGGGTTAAATGCAAATATATTGGATAGGTGAACCTCCGGTTGAAGCTCCGATACTGTATTAACAATTGCAATAAAAAAATATTCAGGTTGAACCGAATGAAAACGTGCCGTTAAAATACGGTCAACAAACGAATCGTTGAACGCATGACAATGCGATGAAGAGTCTTCGTGATTACCATGCTGAGTATCATGATTGGTTTTAAACGGCGATTCGGATGTATGCGAATAAACGGAATCAAAGTGGTGATGATGCGGAATCAGTTCGTGTGCGGAAATTAAAACTCCCGTCAGCAGAATAAAAAACAACCCGATATATTTTTTTAACCTTTTCAAAACCTCATTCTGAATGAACCACAAATATAAAATAATTTACAAAGTCCTTCAATACTCAAATGTAATGATATTGCTTTAACGGTCCATCCATGATTTAAATGCTGCAACACGTTCCCTGCTGACCAGGATATTTTCAGCTACTGGTGCCGTGTTTAGCGTAAGTTTTAAACGGCTTGAAGAGAAGGCAATTATTTCCCTGATGGCAGAAAAATTCAGGATGAAGTTTCGGTTCACACGAAAAAAGCGGTTAGGGTCAATCTGAGATTCAATGTTATCCAGGGAAAATTCCACGGGATAGTTCCTGCCATCATGAGTGAAGATAAATGTACAGCGTTCGATAATGTAAAAGCAGGCAATATCCGTAACCGATACCGAATGGAACCGGTTACCTGTTTTAATTAAGAAGCGTTCCTTTGTTTTGGGTTTCAACTGAGTGATCAACGACTGAATATCGGTTATTCCAGTTTTGTTTTGATGAATATTTTTGAATTTACTCACGGCCCGGTTCAACTCGTCCTGATCAATTGGTTTCAGAAGATAATCCACGCTGTTTACCTTAAAGGCTTTGAGTGAGTATTCATCGTATGCTGTCGTGAAAATAACCGGTGTATGAATCTCCACATTATCAAAAATCTCAAAGCAGATGCCGTCTTCCAGTTGAATATCCATGAATATCAGTTCGGGATCGGGATGGCTTAATAGCCAACCGGAGGCAGATTGAACAGAACTTAACTGATCCAGAATATGGATCTCCGGATCAGTTTCGGTCAGCATGCGTTTCAGTTTATCAGCAGCCGGTTTCTCATCTTCAATGATCAGAACGTTCATTATCAGTCTTTTTAAGTGGCAGATAGACCACGAATTGATTATGCTCTTCTTTATAAGTCATGGTTTTATTCAGAATCAAATGTACACGTTCTTTCAGGTTTTTCAATCCTGTGCCGGTAGATTCCTGCATGGTCGATTTACGTTGAATATTGTTTTTAACGCAAATCACATCATTTTCTATGTTGAGTTCAATGATCAGCGGCTGATTCATCGAAACCGCATTGTGTTTTAATGCATTTTCGATCAGCATCTGAACCGAGACCGGAATAACCTGGTATTGGTCTGCGTCGAAGATCGTTGAATGCAATTCAATTTTTCCATTGTCCCGTGCTTTTTGCAAGGCAAAATATTTATCCACAAACACCAGTTCGTTTTTCAAAGGAAGCAGATCTGTTTCTTCGTTTTCAATGATGTAGCGATAGATCTGTGATAAGTTCTGGATGTAGTTGTCTGCTTTTTTTGCATCACTGTAAACCAGTTCTGAAAGGGTATTCAGACTATTGAATAAGAAATGTGGATTGACCTGTGATTTCAGCGTCCGATACTTAAACCGAAGATTCTCCTCGCGTAATTGCTGTTCTTTTTTAGCGGACTTCTGCCATAAAATGATGAAAAAGCCAAGAGTGAAAAACAACAGCCATATCAACAAGCGGGCATTGCCAAAAACAAGTTCCTGATTTACCAGACGGTTCCAGAATCCCTGAAAGCTCTCACCGGAAAAAAAGTACCATCCTGAAACACCTAGAGTGATCGCAATGTTGGCAATGATGAAAGCAGCAAGGTAAAAAATAAGGAGTCCCGGAATGATCTTTTTACGCAATTCTTTATGCGAATATTTTTTTGAATGGTTTACCAGATAAATGGTCAGGTATCCCAGCGAAATACTCATAATGAAAACTGTAAAGAATGAGGCCAGAACAGTTGGATGAAATGCATTATGGTATTGAACCAATTTCATAATCATGGCTGCAAATAAACTGAAGAACATCAGCCCAACATGATATGTTATCCAGAATTTCGTTTTACTTAAGCGTGTCATTTTGGTTTATTTTTATGTTCACCACCAAAATAAGGGTGAATTCTCCATATAAATAAAATTAAGTTGCAGAGCTGTTGAATTATTATGCTGAGTCGTAAATATACTTATTTTGAGCATTATACCCGGATGATTTTAAGCGAATTTTAAGGAAGTACTTACCTCCGTTTAAGCGGTCGGTGTCTAATTTTGACATGACTAATTAAAAAGAAACGTTATGATAGATTCAACTCACCTGCACCCGATGATTGTACACTTTCCAATAGCTCTTTTGATTGTTGGATTCATATTTGACATTGTCAGTCTGTTTTTCAGAAAGGAGTTTTTTAAATGGGCAGGTTTTACATTACTTCTGCTTGGCGCTGTGGGTACGATTGCTGCTTTGCTTTCAGGAGAACTGGCCGGCAGTGGTATAGCTGAAGAAGGCATGCTGAAACAGGCACTGGATGTTCACGAAGCAGCAGCAGAATTAACGATTTGGTTGGTTAGCATTACTGCACTTTTCAGAATACTAATCGTATATTTGAAGAAATATTCGGGATTTTTAAAGGCCTTATCTATGATTTTGTTTCTGGCTTCAGTTGTTGCTATTGCCAGAACAGGATATTATGGCGGAGAACTTGTATTTAAACATGCAGCAGGTGTAGAACTCAACCTGGGATTTTAAGCAAGATATGAAGGATATAAAACTATTTTTTAATGCGTATACTCATTGTTGAAGATGAACCCGGAATAGCCAATCTTTTAAAAGAAGGTCTGGAAGAGGAATCTTATGCTGTAGATGTGGCATATGAAGGACACAAAGGGCTTGAACTTGCTCTGACCAATGATGGTGAATATGATGTCCTTTTGCTTGACTGGATGGTGCCCGGTATCACAGGTCTTGAAATTTGTCGTCAGGTCAGAAAGGCCGGTTCTGTAGTTCCCGTTATCTTTCTTACAGCAAGAGACACAGTGGATGATACTGTTTTTGCTCTTGATATGGGGGCGAACGATTATATTAAAAAACCATTTTCATTTGATGAGCTGCTGGCCAGGATAAGGGTTCAGCTTAGGGCCGAAAAATCGGATACTTCATTACTGAAAGTCGGGGAATTGACCATGAACATGGAATCCCACCAGGTGTTCCTGAAAGGAGAAGAGTTAGCTATGACCCAAAAAGAATTCGCGCTATTGGAGTATTTAATGCGAAACAAGGAAAAGGTCTGTTCCAGAACCAGGATCATTGAACATGTTTGGGATATTCATTTTGATTACGACACTTCTGTTATTGATGTGTATATTAATGCCTTGCGTAAAAAGATTGATTCAGGAAGGAATTCCAGTTACATCCGTACCATCAGAGGTGTTGGATATCTGATTAAAGACAATGAAAAAAAGCAAATACAGTAACCGTGTAGCACTCAATTTTATGCTGGCTTCGGCCATCCTGTCCAGCGGAATTTTCCTTACCGTTTATTTTGTGGTTCATTCTACCGTATATAATCATCTTGAGGGAGATTTGGATGCAGAGTCGCTGGAGTTGTTTAACAGTGTTGTGGTGCTCAGCGATAAAATTTACTTTGCAAATCCGAATGAGTGGCTTGAGAATGAACATGGACAGATTGAGGTTAATCCGATTTTTATTCAATATGCTGACAGTTCCGGTTCAGTCATAAAAAAGTCTCCAAATCTTGTGAACGGATCGTTACGCGTTTATAAAGACAAATCAGCAAAGTTTAATTTTAAGGATGTAATTTCCGGATCGCAGATTTATCAGTTGCAGGTACCGGTTAAGAACCTGCAGAGTAAAATACTGGGTTTTATTTCTGTTGCCATGCCTCTGGAGGATACACTGATGGTACTGAAGAATCTCCGAATCATATTAATTATTGCTTTCCCTTTGGTTTTGCTTATTCTTTACTTTATATCGGATTATATTGCCCGGAAAAGTATTGAACCTATCTTCAGGTTAACAAATACGGCACAGGAAATAACACATGAAAATTTAAAAGAGCGAATTGAACTGCCGGGGCGAAAGGATGAACTGTATACATTGACAGAGACCATTAACGGATTACTGGACAGGCTGCAGAATGCTGTGCAGCGCGAAAAACAATTTACCTCCGATGCTTCACATGAACTGCGGACTCCACTTTCCATTTTAAAAAGTACACTGGAACTTATGCTGAGAAAACCGCGTGAAGTGGAGTATTACGAAAATAAACTCAAATATGGTCTTTCTGAGATAGACCGCATGTCGGAACTTGTAGAGCAGCTGTTGTTGCTGGCACGCTATGAAAGTGGAAAAGAAACCCTTGTATATTCTGAAGTACAAGCGGTAAACCTTATTCCTGAAGTGTTATCCAGACTTGAACCCCAATTAACTAAAAAGGATATTAGTTTTGATATTAAACTATCGGAGTCGTTGAAAATTCGTGGTGATAAATTTATGTTGAGCCAAATATTTGACAATATTATCACCAATGCCATAAAGTATTCAGATCCTGGAGGGATGATTCGTATTTTTTCTGAAACGTCAGGTGAGCATGACTCCATTGTGATAGAGGATGAAGGGGCAGGTATGCCACAGGAGGAGCTTACGAAAATCTTTGAGCGGTTCTACAGGACAGATCAATCCCGCAACAGTAATGTGGGAGGGAACGGACTGGGGCTTTCGATAGTAAAGCGTTTTTCAGATATACTTGGCATTACCGTTAAAGTAAACAGCAAACCCGGATCAGGCACTTCGTTCCGGTTAATCTTCACCAATAATTTAAGTGATTCTTAAGGTTTCTTTCAGGTTCTTCTCATCGTGTCGGCCGTAGATTTGTGACAGTTAAAATTAAAAACAAAAAGTTATGAGAACAGTAATGACCTCTTTATTTTTAGTATTTGTTCTGGTTTTCACGATAACGACAGATGCAGAGACCCCTCTGGCAATGAATTACCAGAAATCAGTTCAGGATTTACAAAATGCATTCAAGGGTGAAACAACCGCGAGTACCAAATATGCATCATTTGCGGATAAGGCCGAGAAGGAAGGTTACGACAGAATTGCGCTGTTATTCAGGGCTGCATCCAAAGCAGAAAGCATTCATGCAGGGAATCATAAGGCCGTTCTGGAAAAAATGGGTGCCGACGTTCCCGCAGTAAACCCGGAATTTGAAGTTAAAAGCACAAAGGAAAATCTTGGTGATGCTATTTCCGGAGAATCATATGAAATTGCAACAATGTATCCCGATTTTATCAAGGATGCATCGGCAGAAAGTGCAAGTCTGGCAATGATCTCATTTAACTATGCCTATCAGACAGAGAAAAAGCACAAGGCAATGTATGAAAAAGCCCTGGATGCTTTAAACGCTGGTAGTGCCGGTTCATTACCTGATCTTTATATGGTTTGTACAACCTGTGGGAATACTTACGAAGGCGAAGCCCCGGCCAGATGTGGAATCTCAATGACCCCTAAAGAGCGATTCGTGAGAATCAAATTGTAATAAACAGGTTTCTATGGTTAGACATCAGGAAATAGTAAACCTGAAAATGAGACCCGGCTCAAAAAGGCCGGGTTTTTTTGTGGATTGATCAAAAGTATTAGTGAGCTACAGATTCGTCTGTTTCATTAATCCATGCATTTGCCTTATCGAACGTTGTAAACGTTTTTATTATCAATCCGTTGTGTTTTGCATACTGAGCGATCAGATATACAATTATTGAAACCGATCCTACAGATACCAGGGCTATTTTATTTTTAAGCTTTTCTTTTTGTTTAATCAGTTTGGCTTTTATACTTTCAATTTCGTTGTAGGATGGGTTAAATTTTATTTCAGTCAGATCAACGTTAAATTTTAGGTTCTCATGAAAGTCGGGATGGTTCATGACCTTATTTAGTGCTTCAAGAGATTCACTGATTGATATATTTCCGACCGCTTTAATATTGCAAATATTTTCTTCAGTATTAAATTGATGCATAAATCCATCTCTCACATTTCCATTCTCAAATATCATATCGATCAGGTATAAAGTATTATTTTAAAGTGGCGGCAAAAGTACAACCCTCAGTAATACAAATTTATGATTTTTATTAGGTCTTAAAATTACAATTCATGCACTGTATCCAGATGTATCTCTTCGCCGGAAAGCATAATGGCTGTTTCTATTAAAGCCAGATGCGAATAGGCCTGAGGGAAGTTTCCCAGCAACCGTTTAGTTTTAAAGTCTATATCTTCACTATACAGCCCCAGGTGATTGCTGTAACTCAGAATTTGCTCAAAAAGCTTTTTTGCTTCTACCTTTTCCCCTATTTTGTATAAGCTGTTAATCAGCCAGAATGTACAGATGGTAAATGCGGAGGAGGGGACCCCAAAGTCATCTGTATTACGATACCGGTACATCAATCCGTTATGAACCAGTTGTTTTTGTGTGGCTCTTACCGTAGAGATATATCTTGGATGCTTTGCATCGATAAAGCCATAAGCCTCCATCAAAAGGGTGGATGCATCCAGTTCCCGGGAACCATAGCTTTGTGTATAAGCACCTATCTCTTCGTTCCAGGCTTTTTTATGAATATCCTTTTCAATATTATTGCGTAGTTTTTCCCAGGGCTCAATGTATTCATTCTGTTTAATGAGTTTAGCAATTTTCAGACCCCTGTCGACAGCCACCCAGCACAGCACCTTGGAAAAGGTAAAATGCCGCTGTTCATTCCGAATTTCCCAGATTCCGCGATCCGCTTTTTTCCAGTTGCGTTCTACGCTTCTCAGTATGCTTCTTGTAATGGTCCAAAGCTCCTCACTGTTTTGCAATGATGTTTCATAGAGTTTGAACTGCTGATACATAACATCCATCAAAACGCCATAAATATCGTGCTGTTTCTGTTTGTATGCATCGTTGCCTATACGCACCGGCTTTGATCCTTTGTAGCCACTGAGGTAATCCAGTGATTTTTCTGTCAGTTTCTTTTCACCGTTTATGCCATACATGATTTGTATCTTATCATCCTTATCTGAAATGATATCAATAATAAAATTCAAATACTGTCGGGCAACGTTCATATGACCGAGTCCTGCCATAACTTTAATTACCATTGAGGCATCTCTGATCCAGCAAAAGCGATAATCCCAATTGCGTATTTCTCCAATAGTTTCCGGCAGAGATGTAGTCAGTGCAGCGATAACAGCACCGGTTTTATCGTAGCTCAACAGTTTTAAAGCAAGTGCACTGCGGATGATCTCGTCATTATAATTTGTGTACAGCATTGTTCTTTCCGACCAGTTTAACCAGTAAACTTTTGTCCGCTGCAGCTTTAGATAGCTGCGCTGAACAGACTGCGGCAGGATTTTCTGATTGTAGGAAACTAAGAAATAAGCATCTGAAGTCACTGTTATTTTTTCGCCTTTCAGAATGGTTTCAAAATCTATATCTGAATAAAGGTACAGGGAATCATATGTTCCTTTCAAGGTATGACTTTTTACATAACCATCGTGAATATAGGTTTCGGTTTCATACTCAGCATATTCCAGTTGTGGGTCGTATTTAACAGAAAACTCCGGTGCGCCCTTTATATGCTTAATGAACCGGATAATATCAGGCGGACAATAATAACCTTCGGCTGATTCATTTTTATAGCGGGGCATAAAATCAACAACCTCAAATATGTTTTCCCCGTTATCAAATCGTGTAGATAAAATATTTGTATTTTTTATGTATTTCTGGCTGATCCGGTAAGATTTATCGGTTAAGATTTTAAAGCTACCACCCTTATTATCATCCAGTAAGGCTGCGAAAACCGATGAAGAGTT
Organism: Quyinboa sediminis; assembly: GCF_042219855.1. Taxonomy (NCBI): domain Bacteria; kingdom Pseudomonadati; phylum Bacteroidota; class Bacteroidia; order Bacteroidales; family Quyinboaceae; genus Quyinboa; species Quyinboa sediminis. Next base: position 611,018 of record NZ_JBHJHP010000003.1, read on the forward strand.
AAAAGCCGGAAGACAGAACCAATCCAGTGATGCATGCTCAGAAATGAGCGCCGCGCTACGGCAGTTCCCAACAATTCCGTAGTTTAAGTTGTTCATTTTTAATATATTTGTAAGTGTACGCAGTAAAATAAATCAAAAACCTTTAGTATTTCAAGGAATCCCCGTATTTAAAAGAAAAAAATACAACTTTATATATATGAGTAAAATTTTAATTGTTTCAAACAGATTACCTAATCAGATTACCATTGAGGAGGACAAAATTTCAACAAAACCAAGTGTTGGTGGTCTGGCCACCGGAATGAAATCAGTTTACAAATCCAGTGAAGGAGAGTGGATAGGATGGCCCGGTTTTAATAATGAAGATGTAACCCCGGAACAAAAAACTGAAATCGAAAAGCTGCTGAAGTACGATAACTGTATTCCTGTTTATCTGGATCAGCAGGATATGGATGAATATTATGATGGTTTCAGTAACAGTACAATTTGGCCCCTATTTCACTATTTTGCGCAATATACGGAATACAATCAGGAATTCTGGGAGGCGTATAAATCAGTGAATCATAAATTTGCCGATGTGATATTGAAGAACCTTGAAGGTGTTGATAAGGTCTGGGTTCATGATTATCATCTGATGCTTTTACCAAAGATTATAAAGGAGAAACGACCGGATATTTCTATTGGCTTCTTTCTTCATATTCCATTTCCCTCTTATGAGATTTTCAGAATACTACCGTGGCGTGAAGAACTTCTTGAAGGTGTTTTGGGTGCAGACCTCATTGGATTTCATACCTATGATTATCAGCGACATTTTACCAGTAGCGTCAGACGATTGCTTGGATATGATGTACAGATGAACCAGATAAATCTGGGTGACCGCATCGCAACTGTAGATGTATTTCCCATGGGAATTGATTTTGAGAAATTCAGTAAAGCATCAGAGAACAGCATTATGAAGGCGGTTCATGACAAATCAGAAATCCGCCAGGAACTGGAGAAGTATCAGCTCCTTGAACCGGGTCGTAAACTCATCCTTTCAATTGACCGGCTCGACTATTCAAAAGGTATTCCTAACAGGTTACATGCCTTTGAGCGTTTCCTTGAAAAGTATCCGAAGTATATCGGTAAGGTTACCTTGATTCTGCTGGCTGTACCTTCGAGGGTAAAAGTGGAGCATTACCAGGAGATGAAAAGCGAGATTGACGAACTGGTTGGACGCATTAACGGAAAATATTCCAAGGTTAACTGGACACCGATATGGTATTTCTATCGTTCTTTCCCGTTTGATAATCTGATTGAACTTTACAGCTCAAGTGCAATAGCTTTAATTACACCCGTAAGAGACGGAATGAATCTTGTCGCCAAGGAATATATTGCTACAAGAACTGATAATAAAGGTGTTTTGATCCTGAGTGAGATGGCCGGCGCTACAAAGGAACTGGGTGAAGCACTGATCATCAATCCCAATAATTTTGAACAGATTGCAGATTCCATTTTTGAAGCCCTTAATATGCCTGAAGAAGAGCAGATTGAACGCAATATTATGTTGAAAGAAAGACTCCGACGGTATAATGTTGAACGTTGGGCAAATGATTTTCTGAAGGCTTTAATAGAAACGGCAAGCAACAGGGAAAAATATCTGGCTAAAAAACTCAATGACAACCTTATTCAGTCGATTAAAAAGGATTATGATAAAGCGCAGAAACGTGTTGTTTTCCTGGATTACGATGGAACGCTTGTCGGTTTTAAAAAGAACCCCAAACAGGCCAGCCCTGAGAAAGAGGTGTATGATATTCTGGATAAACTGGCAGCAGATCCTAAAAACCAGGTGGTCCTTATCAGCGGTCGTGATAAAGAAGTCTTCACTGAATGGTTTGATCAACGTGACTATACACTTATTACAGAACATGGTGTCTGGATCAGAAAACCCGGAGGTGACTGGGAAATTATTGAACAGATGGATAATGACTGGAAATCGTTTATAAGGCCTGTAATGGAGCTTTATGTGGACCGGACACCTGGTTCATTTATTGAAGAGAAGAATTATTCGCTGGTCTGGCATTACCGGAAAGCAGATCATGAACTCGGAGCAATGCGTGCTCTTGAAATCAAAGATGAATTAACCAGTATGATTGCCAATCTGAGCCTTGAGATTATGGAAGGCAGTAAGGTAATAGAAATCAAAAACTCCGGAGTGAATAAAGGAAGAGCAGCAGAAAAATTATTACTTAATTCAAACGAACAGTTCGATTTTATTTTAGGTGCCGGCGACGACTGGACGGATGAATATCTTTTTGAGCGCCTGCCGGAAAGTGCAGTGACCATAAAGGTGGGCATTGTAAATACACAGGCCAAATATAAAGTAGACAATTTTAAGGCCGTCCGAAGTTTCCTGAAAACACTGACTGAATAACTGAATCAGTTAAACTGATCGATCCCTTTCTGAAGATCATTGTTTCTTCAGAAACGGGATCATATAGGGTAATCAGGTAATAATACGTCTGTTGTTCAATTATCCTGAATTTAAAATTCCAGGTATAGTAACACATACACCTGCAATAACAGCTTTCCTGATCAACCTTGCAGGTGTCTTTGATTTTAATAAAAAGAGTGTCGTTGTTGAAATCTGTATGCGTCTCAAAAGGGGCACAGCAAATATATCTGATGCCTATGAAGGCATTCAGAGTATCGTCGTTCATCTGAATCAATAATGTATCCTGCTCTTCTAAAAGAATACTTTTTATTTCGGTACTTAAATTCCTTAAATTACAACCTCCAGGTTGAACCGAAATATATTCAATTTTGACTGTATCTTCTTTATTTGGGTCTTCACACGAAATGGTGCAGTAAGATAGCAAGATAAGGGCTATGCATAAAAGTTTTTTCATGGGATGGGATTTTGACTAGTGTAAATTTAGGGAATTATATATTCTGTTTCTGCATAGTAAAAGGAGTATTTTTATAACAATTATCATGACGATATCGATGCGGGTTTTGTATTTTTAAGGTCCAAAAAAAGCAACATGACACACAACATTATTCAGGAAGAAATCATAGATGAAATAGCAGAAGAACTGGCAATAGAGGATTTGGGAAAGGCAACAATCAGGGAAATCGTATCGTTGGTGAATAAAACCGAACAATATACACATGAGAAATACATTCGCATGGAGATGGGTGTTCCCAGTCTTCCGCCTCCTGAAATTGGCATTAATGCTGAAATAGAGGCACTCAGAAAAGGTGTAGCTTCTAAATATCCTATGCTTGAGGGACATCCTGAACTGAAAGATGAAGCATCGCGGTTTTTTGAAGCCTTTCTGGATGTGGTTATATCCCCTAAACACATTGTGCCTGTTGTCGGGACTATGCAGGGAACCTATATTTCATTTATGACAGCAACGCAGGCGATGACAGGAAAGGATCATGTACTTTTTATAGATCCGGGTTTCCCCGTACAAAAACAGCAACTGCAGGTGATGGGAATAAAATACAGAACGTTTGATGTATACCGGTACCGTGGCACATATCTCTCAGATAAACTGGATGATATGTTGCATGATGGCAAAGTTGCCTGTATTATCTACTCAAATCCTAATAACCCTTCATGGATATGTTTTACGGAGGAGGAACTTCGGATCATTGCAAAGAAAGCTGATGAATATGGTGCTATAATTATAGAAGATCTGGCCTATTTTGGAATGGATTTCAGAAAGGATCTTGGAAATCCCTACGAACCACCTTATCAGCCAACTGCCGCGAAGTATACCGCCAATTATATCATCCACATGTCCAGTTCAAAGGTGTTCAGCTATGCCGGACAACGTGTGGCACTAACTGCAATTTCCGATCTGTTGTATGAAAGTAAGTTTAAAGCACTTTACGAACGGTATGGCGTTTCATCTTTCGGGGCCACATATGTTACACGCATATTGTACGCATTGACGGCCGGAACATCTCACTCAGCTCAGTACGGACTTACTGCTATGCTTAAAGCTGCCAATGAGGGACGGTTCAAATTTCTGGATGACGTAAAGGTTTATGGGAAGCGGGCCGGAATTATGAAAAAAATGTTTCTGGACAATGGATTTCATCTTGTTTATGAAAAAGATATGGATCAGGAACTGGCAGATGGTTTTTATTTTACGCTGGGTTACAAAAGTATGACCGGAGGAGAACTGGCGCACCGTTTAATATATTACGGTATCAGTTCCATATCGCTGGATACAACAGGAAGTCTTCAGCAAGGCATAAGAGCGTGTACTGCATTTGTTACCGAAGATCAGTTTGATGATCTGGAAAAAAGGATTAAAGCTTTTACACATGACTTCTGAATCGCATAGTCTGGAAGACTTTATTCATACAGATCTGGTGTTGTCGGCTCTTCCGGAGCTAAGCAGGAAAGCTGCTTCAGATCCGGAATTATTTAATGAGCTGTGGTCTTTTGTCAGACGGCGTGAACCAAAATTATCATGGCGGTCAGCCTGGATTCTGGATCATGCAACAGAAAAACAACCTGAATTGCTTGATCCTATTCTTGTTGACGTATATAAGGAACTTAACGCGACAGGAGATGATATGGATGGCACAGTCAGGCATTTAATGAAATTTGTGTTACGACGGCCGGTGCTGGAAGAGGAGGGTGGTTATCTCATTGATAAATGTATGCGTTGGTTAATGACGAATGATACTCCCGCTGCAATCCGGGTTCATTCTCTGGAATACCTTCATAATATTTATCTGATGATGCCGGAATTTGAAAATGAGCTGTTGTCCGTCATTGATGCCAATATGGAAAAAGGATGCTCTCCCGGACTTATGGTGAGGTTGAAGAGAGTAAGGCTAAGCATTGAAAAGAGACGAGTGTGAAAGGTGATAAGCTAAGGGGTACTCGGAATAGCGTCTTACATCTTATGTCTTGAGTCTTATGTCTTATATATCAATGCGTTATTTTCGCCAGAATGCAGCACTGAACATCACAATGATGGTAAATAATTCCAGTCGGCCAAGAAGCATAAGAAAGGATAGAAACCATTTTCCAAAATCCGGAATATAGGCAAAGTTTGCAGCCGGACCAACTTCTCCGATTCCGGGACCTATATTCCCGATACATGTTACCACCGCACCAACACTGGTTTCAAAATCAATGCCCAAAGCAGAAAGTACGACGATACTGACAATGATGCTTATCACATAAAAGACAAAAAATGCCAGCACATTTGTAACAATCTCCGGTGCAACAACTCTTGAATTATAGCGGGCCGGAATAATGGCATTAGGATGGATCAGCCGTTTCAACTCATAGGAACTGTTCTTAATCAGCATAACAATGCGTACGATTTTTATACCACCACCCGTTGACCCGGCGCTACCGCCAAAAAACATAAGAATAAAAATCAGGATGGATAAAAGTGGAAACCATGTCAGGTAATCTGCTGTAGCATATCCCGTGGTAGTTATAATGGATACCACCTGGAACAAGGCATCCCTGAAGGCATGTTCAAGTCCCAGACCATGTTTATACATTAAACCGGCACCGATAATAAGTGTAAAAAGGATTACAAACCCAAGGTAAAACCTGAATTCTTCGTTTTGGATTACTTTTTTGGGCTTTAGCTTAATGGCAAAATAAGTCAGAGTAAAGTTTGTTCCGGCCAGAAACATAAATAATGTTATAATGTATTGGATATATGGTGATTCCCAGTAGGCCACGCTGGCTTGTTTTGTTGAATAACCACCGGTTGCCATTGTCGTAAAAGCATGACATACCGAATCAAAAATATCCATACCGCCAAAAGTAAGGAGTGCAGTCTCAGCTATGGTTAAAGCCAGGTAAATACCCCAGAGGCGTTTGGCTGTTGATGTAATCTTAGGATGTAGTTTGTCAGGTGTCGGCCCCGGAACTTCTGCTGCAAACAGCTGCATTCCACCAACACCCAGAAATGGTAATACGGCAAGTGATAACACAATAATACCCATACCACCGAGCCACTGAATAATGCTTCTCCAGAAGAGGATACCATGTGGCAATGCTTCAATATCGTTTAGTATGGATGATCCCGTGGTAGTAAAGCCCGACATGGTTTCAAAAAAACTATCGGTGAATGACGGAATGTAATCCCCTATATAAAACGGCAACAATCCAAAAAACGAAAATACAATCCATACGAGACTAACAATGATGTAACCTTCACGTTTGCCGATTTTCTTTCCAGATTTACGCCCAAGGATTCCGAACAGAATTCCGGTTCCACCTGTAATTCCTGCCGCTTTGATGTGTGACATGAAATCCGGTTCTCCATAGATTAGAGATACTCCGGCAGTGACAAGCATGAAAAATGCTTCTACTGCTAAAAGTAAACCCAGAACCCGGAAAATCAGTTTATAGTTTATCATCAGGGCAGTAAATATTTAGAACAGTTTTTCAATTTTTCTGATGCCTGATGGCAGACAGAATACAATCACCTGGTCGCCCGCGAGAATCTGAAGATCTCCGTGTGCAATAAAAATTTCACCGTTTCTGATTACTGCTCCGATATTAACATCCCGGGGAAGTTTCATTTCGTTAAGTTTTCCGCGGGTTATTTTAGATCCTTCCTTGGCAATAAGTTCCATAACCTCAGCATCAGATGCCGTAAGGCATTTTACATGAGAAACTTCAGCATTTAAAGTTAACTGGTAGATATGGCTGGCTGCAATGCGTTTTTTATTAATTATGGTTCCGACACCAAAATTCTCAGCCAACCCGAAGTAATCAATGTTTTCAACTTCGGCAACGGTCTTTTTGACTCCCATCTGTTTGGCCAGCATACACGACAGAATGTTCGTCTCAGCATTTCCTGTCAGGGCAACAAAGGCATCCATCTTTTCAATCCCTTCTTCCCTTAACAAATCCATATCGCGTCCGTCGCCGTTAATGACCAGTGCCCGGTCCAGCTTATCCACAATTTTAAAACTACGGGCTTTATCTATTTCCACAATTTTAACGTTGTAATAGTCCGGTACATATTGCGCTGTTTTAATTCCAATGCGCGATCCACCCATAATCATCACATTCTTGACATCGAAATTCTTTTTGCCGGCTCTTTCCTTCACGACAGGAAGTTGTGATTTTGTGGTTATAAAATAGACAATATCACCGTCTTCTATCTCGTCATCGCCGGTAGGAATTATGGTATCGTATCCTCTTGTAATAGCAAGTATACGGTAGTTCTCATCACGGGCATCAAGATAGGCCAACGGTTTATTGACGATGGGTGCATTGCCTCTGATTTTTAAACCTATCAGAATGAGTTCCCCATCTGAAAAGTCAAAGAGCTGACGTATACCGGGCATACGAAGCGACTGCACAATTTCGCGTGCAGCAAGCATCTCGGGATAAATCAGAGAATCGACACCGAATCGTTTGAAACGTTCAATATTTTCGGGTTGAACATAATCGTTGTTATCGATTCTGGCTACGGTCATTTTTGCCCCCAGGTCTTTTGCCAGAATGCACGATGTTATGTTTTCCGATTCGTAAGGCGTAACCGCAATAAACAAATCAGCATTTTTAATATTACTGTCCTTTAAGTCATAAATGGATACCGGACTACCTGCATGTGTCATGAGGTCGAAGTTGGCATCCAGTGGCTTTAAATTTTCTTCTTTCTGATCCAGCAGTACGATATCATGTCGTTCTGTGGAAAGCATTTTTGCAAGGTGAGTACCTACTTGTCCGGCTCCTGCAATAACAATATTCATAGTGTTGTTCCTTTCTCGCTAATAGCAAATCAGGTGCAAATTTAATATGAAAAACCCATATGACTAAATTTAGAGTATGAATTACCGTTAAAAATTTGTTATATATCAGTAAGTGTGTAGTTTAACTTAATTTAAATATGGAAAACACGGAAGCAGGAATATGTTTAGCCTGTTTTTAAATCCCTGCGTTACTAAATTTTTTTTTAGTAAAAGATACAGTAAGTCAGACAACTACGCAGCAGGTGTAAATATATTCGTTATATTGTGAGATTATTTTGACCTAATATAAGTGTATGCTAAGGTTTTTTAATCCTGAAGAAAACAGTGAAATCCTGATTCCGATGTATGGAACGATTCATTTGCTGACCCTGGCAGGCGTTGTTCTCCTTGTTTTATTGATGATCATGAACAGAAAAGGTATAAGGAGACTGGCAGGAAACCGTAGATTCATGGTTGGTTTTATCTCGGTTTACATGGTTATTGAGGTACTCTACTGGACGCTAACCTGGGCATTTAAAGTAGAACCGTATTACGAACGATTTCCTCTGCACCTTTGTGCTTCGTTATCTATACTTATGCCTGTTCTGATCCTGACACAGAAATACGATTTATTTCGCTTTTTTTCTTACTGGTCATTATGTGCAGGCTTTATATCTTTTGTAAATCCAAGTTTTATTCATGATGCTCCCTTAAGTTTCCCTTTTATGCATTATCTCATCAGGCACTATTTTCTTTTTACCATCCCGATTTTTATGCAAATAGGTCTTGAATTCAAACATACCTACAGGGAATTTCTGTTGTCTATCGCAAGTCTTGCGGGTTATGCGTTTTTCATCTTTTTACTTGACTGGGCTACCGGTGCGAATTATATGCATCTTGGTAAGCATAATCCATTGGATATAGGCTTCTTGCCTTCAGGTTTTACTGCCTGGCCATGGAGCTATCCCAGCTTTGTGGGTGTGGGGATTATCCTATTGCACCTGGCCTATTGGGGACTCAAAGGAATGGAATTGAAAGATGTGAGAAGATAATATTCTCAGTTTGCTGTTATGTACTGTGTGATCATTTATATGTATGAGATGAATAAAATCAATTTTTTGAACATATTGAAGTGTAAATGTTTGGGAATCACAGAAAAAATGCGTTATTTTGCGCTCCGATTAAATAAATAAATAATTATGAGTTATTTGACACCAGAGAAAAAGCAAGAGATCTTCGGGACTCACGGAAAGTCTAATTCTGATACTGGCAGCCCAGAGGCGCAGATAGCATTATTTTCATACCGTATCTCCCACTTAACAGAACACTTAAAGATCAATAAAAAAGACTTTGCTACTGAACGTTCTTTGAAGAAACTGGTAGGTAAACGTCGTCGGTTGCTTGATTATTTAAAATCAAAAGATATCGAACGTTACCGCTCAATTATCAAAGAACTTGGAATTCGCCGTTAATTCCATTGCTCTAAAAGAATTAAAGCTGCCTTTTTCAGGCAGCTTTTTTTGTTTATATATCAGAATTCTTCACACCCTTTAAAGCATAAACCATCGGAAGCATTTCTTCCATGCCTTTAATCATAAACTTTCCGGGTTCGGTTTCAACTGTATTTTGAAAACAGTCGTAAGGAGAGTAATCAAATTCTCTGAAAATTTCTACTAATATGCCATTTTGTTTTAAAGCTGTAAATACATCGGATAAGGTGTGGTTCCACGAAACGGATTCCAATTTAATAGCCTCGCTGCCATCAGTATATGAACCATTTTCTGTTTCAACGAAGGAGCCGGTGTTAAAATATCCGTATGTTACCGTCGTAAAATCATTGCTGAACATCCATACCACCGGATGGAATTCTGCGAAAATGAAAGTCCCTCCAGGTTTGAGATAATGATTTATAATTCCGGCCCAACGCTCAATATCAGGCAACCATCCAATGGTGCCGTAACTGCTAAATACAATATCGAAAGTTTCGTCAAGGTGATTTGGGAGGTCATAAATATCACAACAAATAAATTCGGCTCTTAAATTGGTGCTCTTGCCCAGTTCCCTTGCTTTCTCAATGGCCACGTCTGAGAAATCCACACCGGTGACAACCGCTCCCATACGCGCCAATGACAAGGTGTCCTGTCCAAAATGACATTGAAGGTGAAGGATCCTTTTACCGGATATATCCCTGAGTAAATCCAGTTCAATTTGGTTTAAGGTATTTCTTCCACTCAGGAAAGATGCATTGTCATAGAATTTTGATCCGAAATGAACTTTGCTCCGTTCATTCCAGAGTTTCCGGTTAATATCAATATAATTCATGGTGTAAGGTAATATTTATAAGCATTTCATCTGATTTGTATTCTCTGTAAATCTGATATAACGTTAAAAAACAGTCAGAAATAATACGCACATTAAATATTAAACGTACATTTGTCGCGATTTCAGGTTTGAAAATTTGTACTTTCATTTTCTAATTTCCATTTAGCTCTTAGTCAATTTCAGTTCACCTTTTTGAATCCTTATTTTATTGACAATGGATTTTTAACGCTTGTAAGTATTTTTAACCTTAGAAAACTGTATTCCGGTTTCAACAGGTTTATTGCTGCAACGTAAATATCTAACGTCAAATCACATATTAAAATTAAATATATGAATATTTATGTTGGAAACCTTGATTATAAGGTTAATGAGTACGATTTAGAACAGTTGTTCAATACATTTGGTTCGGTAAGCGAAGCCAAAGTTATCATGGATAAATATAGTGGCCGCAGCAAAGGTTTTGGTTTTGTAACCATGGATGATGAGGGTGAAGCCAGGAAAGCTGTAGAAGGATTGAACGGCACATCATTTAAAAACAGGGATCTGGTTGTAAATGAAGCCAGACCGCAAAAGTCGCGTTATTGATAATACATTAGTATGCAGAAAGGTAAAGTAAAATGGTATGATGAAATCAAGGGATTTGGTTTTATCGAATCGGAGGGGGATGGCGACATTTTTGTACATCGTACCGGACTTGATAGTCCGTTCAGCGGTTTACAGAATGATGAGGAAGTGGTTTTTGATACGAAGCGGGGAGAAAAAGGCCTTGTTGCGTTTAATGTTAAACTGGTTAATTAATTGCGAGGTTGAAAGGATTTAATATAGGGGACCTGAGAATTCCTGTCCCCATTATTCAGGGGGGAATGGGGATAGGTATATCTCTATCCGGACTGGCTTCTGCCGTGGCAAACATGGGTGGAATTGGTGTTATTTCAACTGTTGGAATTGGGTTTATTGAGGATAGCAGCAGTGTAAACCTTAAGAATAAACATATCGATGCCATCAGGAGAGAGATCCGTAAGGCACGTGAAAAGACGAAGGGTATTCTTGGCGTAAATATCATGTCGGTAATTACAAATTTTGCCGATATGGTACGCACTTCAATTGATGAGGGAATAGATATTATCTTTTCCGGGGCAGGATTGCCACTTGATCTTCCTAAATATCTGGGAGAAGGGATTAAAACCAAGCTGGTGCCGATTGTATCATCAGGAAGAGCAGCCTCTGTATTGTGCGCGAAATGGAAGCAGAATTTTAATTATCTGCCTGATGCCCTGGTTGTGGAAGGTCCTAAAGCCGGAGGACATCTGGGCTTTAAACCGGATGCAATTGATGATGAAGATCAGTCTCTGGAGTTTTTAGTAGCTGAGGTTCTTGAAGTCGCCAGAGATATAAAATCGAAATATGATAAGGACATACCTGTAATTGCTGCAGGTGGGATTTATTCAGGAGACGATATGTACCATATTATGGAAAAAGGTGCAGCAGCTGTACAGCTTGGTACGCGTTTTGTGGCAACTGAGGAGTGTGATGCATCCATTGATTTTAAAAAAGCGTTTATTGCAGCAGTGGATGATGACATACGCATCATTAAAAGTCCTGTTGGATTACCGGGCAGAACCATTGGTAACCGATTCTTAGATGATGCGAGTGCAGGACTGCGGAGACCGGAGATTTGCAAGTATAACTGCATTAAAACCTGCAATCCTAAAACAACATCATATTGTATCGCTGATGCTCTTTTAGCTGCTTATCATGGCAATATGAACGATGGTTTTGCTTTCACAGGTGCCAATGCAGGTAAAGTTGACCGTATATCAACAGTGAAGCAGGTATTTGAAGATTTGATATCTGAATTTAAAAAAAGACAAAATATATTTCAATCGTAATTTTAAAAGTATTTTATGGGAAGATCACAAGAAACCTTTAACAAAAAAGAAGTCAGAAACAAAAAAGAGAAAAAGAGAAAAGAAAAGGAAAAGAAAAGGCTGGCCAGAAAAGAAGGTGATAAGAAAAACAGCCTTGATGATATGATTGCCTATGTGGATGAGAATGGACAGATTACATCCACACCTCCGGATCCTGATAAAAAAACTGAGGTTGAGCTTGATGATATCGAAATCAGCACACCCAAAATGGATGAATCCAATCGTCCAGACCCAGTAAGAAAAGGTATCGTTATCTTTTTCAATGATTCAAAAGGTTATGGTTTTATAAAGGATAAGGAAACACAGGAAAAAATCTTCGTGCATATAAATAACCTGAAAGAGGAGATCAAGGAAGGCAACGTCGTATCCTTTGAAATAGAGAAAGGTCCTAAAGGACTGACTGCCGTAGAGGTTTCTGTTGTGAAATAGGTTACCTGATATGTTTGCTTTTAGGTGTGAATTCAGATCCTAATTGATGCCTCGAAGACATTGAAATGCTCGCTATGGTAACCTGTTGATGCGATTGTTTATTTCAGTTACATGATTATCTTTGTGAACACCAAAACGGTATGCAGCAATTATTTACCATATCTACCAATGTTCATGAAGGTCTGTTTGATATCACCCGGGAAGTTGAACAGATTGTCAGCCGGACAGGTGTAAAGCAAGGATTGGTTTGCGTTTATGTTCAGGGGGCAACTGCCGGGATTATGATTCAGGAAAACTGGGACGATTCTGTTCAAAATGATGTTGTAACTTTATTGCGTAAACTCATACCACCTGGTGTTTGGCAACACGATGCGCAGGATAACAACGGAGACTCTCATTTAAAGGCAGGATTGGTTGGTCCCTCAGAGACTATTCCACTTATAAACGGGAAGATGGGTCTTTCTACCTGGCAAAACATTTTTTTGTGCGAGTTTGACGGACCACGTGATAAACGGGCAGTGGTTGTCACAGTTATTAAAGATCACACTTAATGGGAAACACTTCTTTCAGGATACGATCTTTTATCGTACATCTTTTCACTGCCTTAAGAAACGACAGAGGTTTCGGTGTTCAATCTCCCTTTGCCTATAACCTGTTGAAAGATGCCATTCATGGGGAACATTCGTTTTATGCATTTCTGGATTTACGAAAGGAAAAGAACAGAATGCTTAGGGTAAAACGGAAGATTGAAGTAGAAGATTTTGGTGCAGGAGGGTACAGAAGTTATTGGTGTCCGATATGCGAGATAGTTTTTAAATCCGTTAAATCAAGTGGCCAGCAGGAGATGTTGTTCCGTTTGGTGAACTATATGAAATCTTCTTCAATTCTGGAACTTGGTACCTCGCTGGGCCTTACAACAGCGTATCTTGCTTCAGCAAATCCCAAAGCACAGGTCGTTACTATTGAAGCCTGTCATTCCTGCGCAAAAGAAGCCACAGATCTTTGGAAAAAACTCAGCCTAAATAATATTACACTGATTGAAGATACTTTTGAGAACAGATTGCTGCCTTCACTGAAGCTGCTGAAGAATGTGGATTTCGTTTTTATTGACGGCAACCATACCGGCAAAGCCCTGGAGCAGTATTTTAACCAGGTACTTCCTTTCTGTACTAAGAATTGTATGGTGATTGCCGATGATATTTACTGGTCCGCAGATATGTTTCAGACATGGGAGCGGATACGAAATCATCCATCTGTTCGGGTCTCATTTAACTTATTTCATATGGGTATAATGATCCTGAATTCTGATGTAACACCCGGACATTATAAAGCAATTGTGTTTTAATTGATGAAAGTTTGAAGACTTTTCTGACAGCCTCTTCAAAACAGACCATTATTATGATACCCTTTTACGTACGCTTATACATACATTTATATCAATTTCATGGGAAATGTTAATAAAATGCGTATAGTTTGAATACACTAATTAAGCAGCTTACACGTTATTTTAGTTAATTTGTATAACAAAACTCAAAACTGATGAAACTTCGTAACGTCATTTTATTTCTTACAGCAACGCTAATAATCAGCAGTTGTGTTCCATTAAAATCGTTTAAAGATATTGAAGAGCAAAATAAGAATTTTGCTTCGCAAAATAGCCGTTTAAACCGGGAGAACCGGGAGATGACCGTAGCCAATAAAGAGCTGAATGCTCAAAACGCCAGTCTGGCCAACGAAGTTGATTTATTGGTAGCAGATACATTAAGGCTGGCAAAGAAGGTTCATGATTTACAGTACAGTCTGGATCAGAGCCGCAAGCAATATGATGATCTGATTAGTGCATATGAATCATCTTCGTCGGGAAATACGGCTGAGATGACCCAGTTACTCCAACAACTACAGACTTTACAGAATGATCTTCAGGCACGTGAAGATGCACTGAATTCCACACAGCAGGCGCTGTCAGAAAAACGTAAAAACCTTGAAAATGCAGTGGTTAACCTGGAACAGGCACAACAGGAAATAGAAGCCAGAAATGCCCGCATTCTTGAGATGGAACGAATTCTCCACCAGAAAGATTCTATAATGAACAGTCTGCAGAGTAGGGTTATGGAAGCATTAAAAGGCTATCATGGCAAAGGTCTTCAGGTGCATATGAAAGACGGATTGCTTTATGTGTCTCTGGATGAAAAACTGTTGTTCCAATCCGGAAAATGGGATGTGGATCCCAATGGTGTAGCTGCACTCAATAAGCTGGCCGAGGTTTTGGCTAATAATCCGGATATCCGGGTTATGATAGAAGGTCATACTGACGATATGCCATATAATGGGACAGGCCAGATACTGGACAACTGGGATCTGAGTGTGAAGCGTGCCACGGCAATTGTACGCATTCTACTTAAAAATCCTGGAATTGATCCCAAAAACATTACGGCAGCAGGTCGGAGTAAATATGTACCACTTGATCCTGCTAATACACCTGAAGCCCGCCAGAAAAACAGGAGGACTGAAATTATACTTACACCAAATCTTGACGAATTGATGAAGGTGATTGGAAATGTGGAATAATGGAACTGTCGACTAAAGTTACGATTCATGAGCCTGTTTTACGGCTTGAGCATTATCATCCTGTAATGTTCCTTGGATCGTGCTTTGCTACAAGTATCGGTCACCGATTCATTAAAGGTAAATTCCCATCAGTTGTTAATCCGTTTGGCGTGATTTATAATCCCTATTCTGTTGCCAGTGCTACAGGTTTTTTAATATCCGATGATCCGATACCGGAAACAGCGCTGGTAGAGCATGACGGACTCTGGCACAGTTTCTATCATCACAGTACATTTTCTGCTGAAACCAAATCTGCTTTACTGCAAAAGATTGAAGAGGAGCGCTTGCGGGCTTCTGAATTTCTTAAAAGTGCTGAATGGTTGTTTATTACCTTTGGCACTTCATGGGTTTTCGAGCATCAGCAGACAGGCCTTATAGTCTCTAATTGCCATAAGATTCCTTCAGTACAATTTAACCGATATCGGTTAAATCAGGATGAAATAGTATCGCAGTACAAGGATTTACTGGTTAAACTCAATGTGTTTAATCCGGCACTTAAAGTCGTATTTACCGTTAGTCCGGTGCGGCACTGGAAAGATGGTGCTCATGGCAATCAGCTCAGCAAGGCAGTTTTGCTTCTGGCTGTAGAACAGTTGTGTGAGTGGTTTGATTCAGCCAGCTATTTCCCGTCCTACGAAATTGTGATGGATGAGCTTCGCGATTACAGGTTTTATGCGTCAGATATGTTTCACATGAATGAACAGGCAGTGGAATATATCTGGCAGCGCTTCGCTGAAAAGTGGCTCAGTCGTGAAGCAGTACAGTTGGTAAAAAAAGTTGAGGATATAATTAAAGCAGTCGAACACAAACCCTTTAATCCCAACAGTGAGGCCTATATAGCATTTTTGGAGAATGTGTTACAAAAAGCTCATGATTTGGAAAACAGATTTCCGCACCTTGATTTTTACGCAGAAAAACGTATCTTGAACGATCGTTTATCACAGGTATGATCAACCTCTCTTTAAAAGATATTGCACAAATTACCGGTGGCGAATTAATTGGCGACGGTGATGTGTTGGTAAGCTCTGTTCTGACTGACAGCAGAATCATTGGTAAATCGTCAGGCACCCTCTTTTTTGCCCTGAAAACAACCAGGAACAACGGTCATAAATATATACCGGATCTGTTGAAAAATGGCGTCAACTTATTTGTGGTTTCTGAAAAGCCCAGGGATAAAAAGGTACACGGAATACTGGTAGAAGATACCTTAAAAGCCTTGCAGGAGCTGGCTTTTTATCAGCGCAGACAGCTGCAGGGGAAATTTATTGCTATTACGGGTAGTAACGGTAAAACGGTCGTTAAAGAGTGGCTTTTTCAACTGTTGAGCACCAGATTTAAGGTTTACAGATCACCCCGAAGTTATAATTCACAACTGGGTGTGGCATTATCGCTTATTAATGCAGATCATGGCAGTGAGGTTTACATTATTGAGGCCGGAATTTCTCAACCTGGCGAAATGGAGCGGCTCGAGGAAATGATAGCACCGGATGTAGCTGTTCTTACCAATATCGGCGAGCCACATCAGGAAAACTTTACATCTTATGAGGAGAAAACCCGCGAAAAGCTGGCGTTGTTCAGACATGCTGAGGTTAAGGTTGTTCCCGCGGATTGTGTTCCTCTTCAAAAGTTATTGCTGAATAATTTTACCGGATATTATGCATGGTCATACCATAGCAGTTACGGTGCTTCTGTTTCTGTGATGTCCACAGGTAAGAAATCTGTCTTAACTTTTAAGGGTAGAATCAACCATGAAGTTAGTATTCCTTACACCGACAGAGCCTCTATCGAAAATGCAATAACCTGTTTTTTTACACTACATGCTTCCGGGTTTGATCCAAAGGAATTTGAAATCGTATTTTCAAAGCTGGAGCCGGTTGCAATGCGGATGGAGCTGAAACAGGGGATTAACAATTCTATTTTGATTAATGATTCCTATAACTCAGATATCGGTTCGTTGGCTATTGCTCTCGATTTTTTGTTGCAACAGGCCGGAAGTGGTAAACGGATTAAGAGAGTCATTCTGTCGGACATTGTTCAGTCCGGTAAAAAACCTGAGGATTTATATGATGAGGTGAACAAGTTGCTTGAAGAGAAAGGGATTGATCAGTTAATTGGCGTAGGAGAGGCTATTTCGGATCATGCCGGATTATTCACTATCCCGGGACATTTTTATAAATCGACCGGTGATTTTCTGAAAGATATTGACCAGTTTCATTTTAGTGGTGAAGCCATTCTGATTAAAGGCGCAAGGCGTTTTGAATTTGAGTCGGTAACCGAGCATCTGGCATATAAAGTGCATAAGACCACACTTGAGATTAACCTGAACCGTCTGGCACAGAATATCTCTGTCTTCAGGGGAATGTTAAAGCCGGAAACGCGTATTATGGCTATGGTGAAGGCTTTTGCATATGGCTCAGGATCATTCGAAGTGGCCAGACACTTGCAGTTCCATGGGGTAAATTATCTGGCTGTAGCAGTTGCCGATGAAGGTGTGGAATTACGAAATGCAGGTGTGACTCTTCCTATTGTGGTTATGGCACCCGAAATGCAAAGTCTTGATACATTGTTCAGGTATCATCTGGAACCCGAGATCTTTTCATTTGATATTCTCGATGCTGTGATTGCTGAGGCAAAAGCACTGGGAGAATCATCATATCCTGTGCATATTAAGCTGGATACAGGCATGCATCGCATGGGGTTTTTGCCGGAAGATGTGGATATACTGATTGGGGTTATAAATGATCAGAATTTCTTAAAGATAGAATCCGTTTTTAGTCATCTTGCAGCTGCGGATGAAGCAGACAAAGATGATTTTACCATGGAACAGATCCACCTGTTTGAAAAAAATGCTGAAAAGATAAAGTCAGGAATTGGCTATGAATTTCTGAAACATATTCTGAATTCAGCAGGATCTGAACGGTTTACGGACTACCAATACGATATGGTTCGATTAGGTATTGGAATGTATGGTGTAAGTGCCGCAGGTAACGAAGATCTTAAACCTGTAGGCACGTTTAAAACCATGGTATCTGCAGTAAAAAAGGTCAAAAAAGACGAGACTGTCGGATATGGGCGAAAGGGTGTGCTGACACGTGATTCTGAAATAGCAGTGATACCGGTTGGATATGCAGATGGTCTGGCTCGATTGCTGGGGAACAGAACCGGTTATGCCGTAATCAATGGGAACAAAGTTCCATATGTTGGTAATATATGCATGGATCTTAGCATGTTGGATGTAACAGGTCTAAACATAAAACCGGGAGATGAAGTCATCCTGTTTGGAGATGAACCCCATATCAATACCGTTGCCGAATGGATGCAAACCATACCTTATGAAGTGATTACAAGTATTTCACAACGCGTTAAACGTGTCTTTACCAGAGAATAAATTTCCAGTGAATCATATAATCTTGTGTCTTGTTTCTTTAATCTTAAGTCTTAAAAAATAAACTGTTGCATGTTCAAATAATAAGCTTACCTTTGCGGCTCAAATTTCAGGGGTGACCATCGTATAGAGTTCAATGTTGAAACGCCTGAGGTTTAATCCATTTCGCAGTCTAAGAGTAGACTGTTTAATTTAAAAAATTTATGACATTTTTAGAATCGGGGCTTGAGCCAAATGTTCTGCGTGCGATAGAAGAACTTGGTTTTGTTACCCCAACGCCTATTCAGGCAAAGACGATCCCTCATCTGTTGAGTTCAGATCAGGATATTGTAGCATTGGCTCAGACCGGTACCGGTAAAACCGCCGCTTTTGGTTTACCTATTATTCATTTGGTTCACACCGAATTGAAGACAGTACAGGCACTTATTCTGTGTCCAACACGCGAATTATGTATTCAGATTGCCAGTGACATGGCCAACTTTTCAAAGTATGTTCCGGGACTTGATATTGTATCGGTTTACGGTGGTGCACCTATTGGTCCGCAAATAAAATCGATTAAAAGTGGAGCCCAGATAGTAGTTGGAACTCCCGGACGCACCCTTGATCTGATTAACCGCGGCGTGTTAAAGGTAGATATTATTCAGTGGGTGGTATTTGATGAGGCAGATGAAATGCTGAATATGGGTTTCAAGGAGGATTTAGATGAAATATTAAAAACTACTCCACCGGAAAAGCAGACTTTATTGTTTTCTGCTACAATGCCCGCAGAGATCAGCAGGATTGCTAAAAAATACATGACCGATGCACTGGAGTTTTCTGTAGGCAAAAAGAATGCCGGAGCCGAAAATGTGATTCATGAATATTATATGGTTCATGCCCGTGACCGCTATTCTGCGTTGAAAAGGATTGCAGATATGAATCCTAAAATTTACGGGATTGTTTTTTGCCGTACCCGTCAGGAAACAAAAGATGTGGCGGATCATCTGATCAACGATGGATATAATGCCGATGCATTGCATGGGGATTTATCTCAACCGCAGCGTGACCTCGTTATGAATAAATTCAGACAGGGACATCTGCACATGCTGGTTGCAACAGATGTGGCAGCGCGTGGATTGGATGTAAACGACCTTACTCATGTGATCAATTATAATCTGCCGGATGATCCTGAGGTTTATGTGCATCGGAGCGGAAGAACCGGAAGAGCTGGTAAAAACGGAGTTTCGGTCTCTATTATTCATACCCGTGAAAAGGGAAAAATTAAGCAGATAGAGCGCATCCTGAATAAGCAGATGGAGCATAAAATGGTACCGGGTGGTCGGGCCATTTGCGAAAAGCAACTGTTTAATCTGGTTGATACCGTAGAAAATATAACGGTTGATGATCAACAGATTGACAAATATCTTCCGGTTGTATATAAAAAACTGGAGTGGCTCAGTCGTGAAGATTTGATTAAACGCTTTCTTTCGGTTGAATTTAACCGCTTTCTGGAGTACTACAAAAATGCACCGGATTTGAATGCCGGCGTAAAAGAGGAGAGAAGCGAGGGTGGAAAGAGTGAGAGAAGAAGAGGGAAAAGTGCTAAAGGTGGTAAACGGGGCAACTCCAATATGTCGCGTCTGTTTTTAAATGTCGGATCAATAGATAAACTGAATCCTGCAAAACTGATCGGAATGATTAATGATTTTACCCAGGTAAGAAATATTGAAATAGGGGAGATCGATATTAAAAAGAAATATGCCTTTTTTGAAGTGGATTCCTCTTATGAATCTACCATTATCAAATCGTTTGGCCGGCATAGTCTTAAAGGCCGTAAGTTGAACGTGGAGGTGGCACAGAAAATAAGATAAGTTCAGTCCTTATAAAGCAAAAATCCTCGTTTTTTAACGGGGATTTTTTGTTTAGAGGCAATAGTTATATTCAGTTTTAATATAAAAATGGTAATAGTGCTTTTGTGTTAGATTTATAATCAGAATATTGATTTCCAAATATTTCAGTCAATATTTTTTCTTCTTTTTTTATTTTGATTAAAAATGAAATCAACACAATAAGTACTGCAATAATACCACGGTAATCTCCTACAATTAGCATATTACCCGTAAAAAGCAAAAGTAATCCTGTATAAATTGGGTGTCTGATAAATTTGTAGATGCCCTTTTGAATCAACTCATGATTTTCCTTTTTCTGAACCGATAAGCTCCAGTTTTTACCAATCAGATATCTTGACCAGCATGCTATTATGGCTCCTGCTGAACATAATGAAAGACCTGTTATGCCTACAAAATTAGTATGATTTACAAACTTCTCTCTTAAAAGTGAATGTCCATACCAATCACCAGGCCCTAACAGTACAAATGCCAGCAATAATGGTAACCAATACAAAAAGAATCTGATAATAAATGATTCTCTGCTGTTTGCTCTTTTATATCTCAACCCGGAAATGATCCAGTAAAATAATACTGCCAGCCAGATTATCGTTAAACCTGTTTTGATATAATCACTCATGAAAATTACTTAAAATTTTGTAATTATCAGAATAACAAAATACAGAACTTTATAAATCTCTTTTTCCATGCCTTGATGCGATAAAACTGATGATCAGCAATTGAACTGGATGAAACAGCATAATGGGAAGAAGAAAGATTCCGGTTGAAGCCGAATTCTGAAACAGAATTTTTGCAAATACAGTACCGTGAACCAATGATTTTTTTGTACCACTAAACTGGGCTGTTATCCTGTCTTCCAGATCGAAATGTAACAATTTCGATATATAACCCGTGAGAAAAAAGATGCCGAAGAATAGTACTATGACAGCTCCCATAATGAGTAAAAGATCATAAACATTAATGGAACTGAAAACATTATTTTCGAAGGATTCCGAGAAGCTTTTATAAATGATAAGTAGTATAACGGATTTATCAAATAATGTAAGGTATCTTGAATGTTTGCGTGCAAATTTGCCCCAGAAGCTTTGCAATGTGATCCCTAACGCAACCGGAAGCAGGATTTGTGTAATAAGTCTGATATAAATTTCTCCAAGATTGAAATCAACTGTTGATTGTTGCATGAACAGCCCGATCCACAAAGGTGTTATCACAATTCCAATAAGGCCGGAAATGCTGGCATTAAAAATAGCTGCAGGAATATTTCCCCTGGCAATAGAAACCATAACCACCGAAGATGACACGGTTGAAGGCAGTGCGCCTAAAAACAGAAATGCAAGCCAGATAGTATGTCCGTTTTCTGAAGTTATAAGCGGATAAAACAGCAGAACAACCAAAGGGAAAATAAGGAAGGTGGTGAGTTGAACCAGAATGTGCAGTCTCCAGTTTTGTAGTCCGGTTTTTATCTGTTGCGGGCTTAGTTTAAGTCCGTAAAAAAAGAAGATCAGAGAAATACCAACACTGGCAATCAGATTAAGACGAATGGCACTTTGCGGATCAGCAGCTTGAGGAAAAAACCATGCCAGAGCAATGACCGCAACAATTGCAAGAATAAATTTATCAATTTTCATGAATAAATCTGACCGTTTGTTTGTGGTCAAATATACTACCAATTACGATTTGAGAAAAGTGAAGTGTTTCTTTATCTTTAAAGTAATTTTTTGTTGCTTTTAAACGACCAGTTTTTAAGGGAAATTACAGACTTATATACGTCTTGTTTAAAAGTCAAACACCGTACGTGGATCTTGGTAGATTTGCTGCATAAATTATTGGCTATTTTTGGGGTCTTCCCTTAGAATAGTGTTGTGTGGCGTAATTTATTAAGAGTAATATCTTAATGAATTATAATCATATCCATTTAATCGGTTACAGTTATTGTAACAGTTTTTTCATCCGATCTCAATCCATTTTGAGCTCGTAAATCAATGATATAGTTCCCTTTTCGTTCATAAATATGGGTCGGATTGGTGTCATCACCGATAGACATATCCCCAAAATTCCACGAATACGAAGTTGCGTCAGTCGATAAATTCGTAAATCTTACTTCCTCCCCAGCTTTTGGTTCTTTTGGTTCCCAGGTAAAGTCTGCAATCGGTTCTTTTCCGCAACTAATTAGAATTAATACAATTGTAAATCCAAATATGAATCTTACTAATTTCATTTTAATATGTTTTAAAAATTCATCTTTTATTCATTTCTTGTCCCTTTTTCATATGTGCCATAACCCTCAATTATTTATCCAAGAATCAATCTTATCAATGAACCAATCACTGTCAAATTTTATTAAAGTTAAGCCGTTTTTACCCCAATAATATGTTTTATTCTTTTCTGAATTAAACTCAAAATAATCAATCGTAACATAAGCTCTATTAGTAGAAATAAACTTGATGTCAATTATTCTAATCCCGTCAACTGGCTCTTGTCCGCCTGTCCATCGATAAAAGTTTCCAAAATCACAATTTGCTTGTTCATATTCGTCTAAGTCGATAAAAGTCGTTTTTTCAAAGTCAAAAAATTTCACTTTCTCTAAATTCTCAATGCATTCGGAATAGCTTTGCTTTTCTTTCATTAACAATGAATCTGAAAATCCGTGGGCTTTTAAATTGTCAAGATATTTTGAGTAATCAAGTGTGGTCATTCCGTTTTTAGATTCTATGAATTTTGGCTTAAAATCAGAATCTTTCTTTTCCTTAATCGAAGTCAAGTACCAATCATAAAATCCGTTTACAATCTGAGCGACTTTAATTGAATCAGCTGTAGAATTATCAGATGCTATTAGAATATTTGAGAATCCAAGAAAAAGAATCAGAATCCATGTTGTTTTAACTCTCTGTTTCATCGTTCATTTTTATGCCACACAACGGTCCCGCGGTATGGTGTCGTGCGGTTGACTGTCCCACGAAGTGGAGATTGTCAAGCCGAAAACGACGGCATACGGAATGTGGTTTTGCAAGTTAAAATAAAACCGCATGCACTATGACCGCGTGTTGGGCTGCGTAATATTTCAGTCAGGTTTAAATCAAAGAAAAGTAAGTCCGATCTTTCTGTTTAATCCTTTTTCAAAAATTCTAATCAAAGTAGAGAGCTGTATATTCCCTTTTGCATTTTCAATCTTTGAAATGTAACTTTTCTTTGTGCCAGCTTTTTCAGCTAGTTGTTGTTGTGTTAATTTTGCTTCTTTCCTGGCTTCTTTAAGCATTTCACTTACAATGAACATTTGAGCTTTTTCCTCATATACATTTCTGGTCTCTGTTCCAATTTTGCCATGTTCTCTCTCAATTAATTCATTGAAGGTTTTAATTCCTTTATAGTCAGTCATGATTGTTTGTTTTTACTGTTAAAATATTCATCTTTCAATCTCATTGCCTTTTCAATCTCTTTCTTTGGAGTTTTTTGTGTTTTTTTCTGGAATCCATTAAATAGAATTACCAATTTGCCTTTGTCAAAACAGCAAAACACTCTGTAAATGTTTGATTGAAACTCAATACGTATTTCAAAAAGTCCTTCATAACCAGCCATTGGAGCTAAGAACTTCTTTGGCACCATTTCAACTTGCTTTATTAGTTCAAATACATATTGAAATTTTTCTTTAACTCTCTGATCAAGTGTTTTATAAAAGTCAATGAAGTATTCTTCGTAGAATATTATCTTTCTATTCATGGTGTAAAGTTATCTTAAAAGATAACATATTCAAATTTTTTTAATCCAATTTTATGTATTATGGACAGTTTATATTATGCAGCCCAACGTTCCCGCGGTATGGTGTCGTGCGGTTGACTGTCCCACGAAGTGGAGACTGTCAAGCCGAAAACGACGGCATACGGAATAAAGATTTGCTGGTTAAAACAAAACCGCATGCACTATGAACCGCGTGTTGTGCAAAGTAATTAATTTCAATAATCCACCAATTTATCATACAATCCTTTTCTTAATCCCCAATCAGTAAGTACACTATCAAATTGAGAAAAGGTTAATGTTTCAATTGGCAATTTATTCATATAATCAGATCTTGTTTTCAAAGTCATAACTCTTAATGAATCACGGATAATATTGGGCTTTATGAATTTTAATGTTAAAATCTTGTCTTGCTTTTTATTTATGAAATCATCCTCGATACTGTAGATGTCAAACAGATCAAATCGTATAATTTTACCAGAATGATATATGCTATCTTGGCTCAATGATCTGTAGTTTGACCATTTTGTTTCTATAATATTAAGGTACATTAAGGAATCAAGTTGTGGTAACTGATATTTTTTCCAAGTATTTTGTTCTTCGTATATTGAATAATCACGATGTAGATCTGAAAATATAAATGATATAAGAAGGACCGTCAATAATAATGACCCTGACTTTTTAAGAATCTTTTCTCCTTTTTTCGTGTCGGGGGATTTTAAAATAATTATCAATCCGATAAATGCTGCCGTGGCTATTAATCCTATAAGAATGAATAATATAGTTGTTGTCTTCATATCATAAGTTTCGATTTGATAGTGTGTCTAAGTTATTTTGCCCAACGTTCCCGCGGTATGGTGTCGTGCGGTTGACTGTCCCACGAAGTGGAGACTGTCAAGCCGAAAACGACGGCATACGGAATGTGGGTTTGCATGTTAAAACAAAACCGCATGCACTATGACCGCGTGTTGCCTGCAGTAGTTTTTTATCTAATTGAAATATTCAAATGTTTTCCTAATCCAATTTCAATTAATTTGTAATAAGTCGAGATTTGTATATCACTTTGTCCTCTCTCAATTCTTGAAATGTAGCTCTTTTTTGTTCCAGTTCTTTCAGCTAGTTCTTCCTGAGTCACTTGTGCTTCTTTCCTGGCTTCTTTAAGCA
Organism: Quyinboa sediminis; assembly: GCF_042219855.1. NCBI lineage: Bacteria > Pseudomonadati > Bacteroidota > Bacteroidia > Bacteroidales > Quyinboaceae > Quyinboa > Quyinboa sediminis. The sequence goes on from NZ_JBHJHP010000003.1 coordinate 636,187, forward strand.
TAATTCCTAATCTGAAAGCGAGTGAATCAGAATCATATTTATCTCTTTTAGGAGTCCCTTTTTCTCCGTATTTTTCTTTTAATAAGTCTTCGAAATCAGTTAAATTTTTCATTTTGAAGATCCTCCATATTTTTCTGTTAAGTACTCTTTTTTTAATTTCTCAGCCATTTTAATCTCCTTTTTGGGAGTTTTCTGACTCTTCTTTAGAAAGCAATTTGTCAGTACTACTAAGTCTCCTTTATCTTGAAAGCATAAAATCCTAATACTCTTAAAAGTCGTAATTACTCTAACTTCCCAAATTCCATCAGTATTTTCAAGCAACTTGTAAAACTTCTTGGGAACTTGTCTTTCAAATCTAACCAGGTCAAGTACATATTCAATTTTCTCTTGAACCTTTGAATCTTGACTTTTGTAGAAATTGACAAAGTAGTCCTTGTATGCAATTATCTTTCTAATCATTTAACAAAGTTAACTTATTAGTTTACTTTCTCAAAATCAAATATGGACTATTTTAAATTGAATTTTCTTTTTTCACTATTGCAGGCAACGTTTCCGCGGTATGGTGTCGTGGCAGTTTCTTTCACCCGTGAAAGGAACTGTCAGGACGAAAGGAGTTGGGTGCGAACGTTGATACATTTTGTTTAAAAGTACTGCCATGAACTATACCGTGTGTTGGCAGGTCGTTCATTTTTTATTTTTATCACTCATGTCAAAGACAATCGGGAAAATCCACCAATCTGATAATTCCCCGTGATTATAAATTACTGGCCATTCAGGGATCGTTTTCACAATGCGAACTGCCTCTCTGTCGTAAATATCATTCACGCCTTTTAAAATTTTAACGCTATCAATTTTACCTTGATTGTCAGTAGATGCTACTTGAACATAGACACGCCTATCTATTGTATCTGATTCAGGTAAATTTTCCCAATGAGTATTTTTTTTAATGAGTTCTCTTAAAAGCCTTTCATCTTTTAAAAGTTTAGTCTTTGTCATAGTATTATCACATTTCTCAACCGAAATAATTTCCCCTTTGAGCACTTTAAAAGCTAATTCATATTCATATATTTTTCCAGAAAAAGTTATGTCCCAAGAAAGAATCATTTCTCCATATGGAGCATAAAGTATTGTATCAATCCAATCAGCAAGTACTAATCCATTATCATATTTATCTGGAAATAATTCCAGCAGATTTGCATTTAAACTATCGCTTTTTATAGATTGAAGATAGATGTGATCATCTTGTACTATCCAAGTGCAATAATATGGTACTTGATCAAACATGCGTTGTATTTTAGCATCCTCACCAAAAATAGGTTTCGTATTCCATTGTTTGAACTTTGAAATAAACTGCAAAGGATAATTATACAGGTTATATGTAGTTCCATTATATATTATTCTATCAGCACCGTAAGTGCCAGAGAAGCTGAATACTAAAAAAGTGTATATTAATATGAAGCGTAATCTCATTTTATAATCACTAGTGTCCCATTAAAATTGGGACGTTATTAATAATTAAACAAATTTGGCTCATTAAGCCTAAAACGTTCTTTGTCATTTTGAAATTTAGTTCTCATAAAGAGGTCTCGAAGATGAGTTTTATCAGTTAATGATATACTCAGGATCTGTAAGATCTCATATGTGCTTCTTTCAAGTTGCATGTCTTTCTGGACAATTGCTACCAAGCAGTAGGTGCATATGGCAACGTAGATTTGTATGCGTACTGCGTTTTCAGTAGTGCCCCAGAATTTCTTGATTTTCAGATGTTGCTTCAGCCACTTAAAGAACAGCTCGACTTGCCAGCGGTTCTTATAAAGTTCAGCAACCTGGAGTGCAGAAATGTGCATTGCATTGGTTAAAAACACAAGCTCACGCTTTTGTTCTTCATCCCAATATCTGACCAATCTAAGATATTTTGGGTAGTATTGCCTGGGATAAAAGCCAGTCAGTTCAATCGTTACATCAGAATGCACATTTTTTGGCAATCTTCGTTTCCATTTGATTATCTTGTATTGAAGGTTTTTCTTTGCTCTAACAACGAAGAAAGCTCCTATTTGATGAATCTTATACAACATCCTGAAGTGATTATATGCACGGTCAAATATGTAATAAGATCCTGATTCATAAGGAATTTCTTTCATTGCCGTAGAATCATGAACAGAAGCTTCTGTAATGAGAAAGAAAGCTGGGATCTGTGTCTCTACATCATATAATGTATGTACCTTGATTCCACCTTTTTTCTTGCGAAACTTCGCCCACCAAAATACGGAAAGGCACAAATCAATCGTTGTTGAATCAAAAGCGTAGACATTACCATCAAGCTTGAAGATGTCAGAAACTCGTTTCTGCCTGGCTTCGTTTATCAAATAGTAAGCGTACTGTTCAAAGATGTGATAATCTCTATCTTGATTAGCTCTTGCCAAAGATGATTTTGAAATATTCTTGCCCATACCCAAATGATAAGATTTGGTATGATGAGCATCAAGAGCGACTATCAAATCTCTCAGACTTTCACGATTTGAAAGCTGGCCAAACATCATCGAAAGAAGTTGATTCCAACAAGTGAAATGTTTTACATATCTATCACCATCATATTTGGTAACAATACGATTAAACTTACTTCGATTTAAAAATGAGACCAGTTGAGCGAAAACGTATTTGTCTTGAAACATATGCTGTCAGATTAATCTGAAGCAAAGCTAAAATTCAAGTCCGTTCGCTCGAAAATCCTCTGTAATTAACTAAATTTCAATTCTTTCAAAGAACTATTTTAAACTTTAATGGGACAGCAATGTTTTATAATTTTGATTGAATGCCTGCCAACGTTCCCGCGGTATGGTGTCGTGCGGTTGACTGTCCCACGAAGTGGAGACTGTCAAGCCGAAAATGACGGCATACGGAAAGTGGATTTGCAGGTTAAAATAAAACCGCATGCACTATGACCGCGTGTTGTAACCAGTTGTTTTTATTTGATTAAAACTTGAATTTCTTTCTTTAGAATAGGTAAGTGTCTGACAATTGTTCCCCAAATAATTTCATGATCAATTTTATCATATCCGTGAATGACTCGATTTCTCATGCTAATAATTTGTCTTTTACTTGAAATTTCCAGTGTGTTATCCAGTCGATCGAGTTTTGTCATCGCTTCACCAATAATTTCGAACTCTCTTTCGATTGCTCGTCTCATCATTTTGTCAGACATATAGATGGTAAAATCTCTTTTTTCTCCAAGGTAACTCTCAATCGAATCAATAGATTCTTTAATATCAAATAAGTACTTTTTAATTTCAAGCTCCATAAATCAAGGTCTTTGTCTTATTAATCGATTCTATGAAGTAAGGATTTGAAAGTGATTTGTCTGTAATCAAATCAACAGGTCTTTTTAAGATAGTTTCAAACTTATCAGCCAATTCGAAATATGTATCAGCATAGTCACCGTAATCCATTGGTTTGAAAGAAATCAAAAGATCAATGTCGCTATCATCATTAAATTTGTCAGTACATACAGAACCAAATGCAAAAAGACTACTTACATTATGTGTAATACATAATGCTTTGATATTATCCATATTTTCTTTGAGTAGTCTATTCATTGTTTTACAATTTATACAAACTTAGCAATCTAAACGGATATTAGCAATATGGTTTAAGTCTTTCATGCAATTGGTTACAACGTTCCCGCGGTATGGTGTCGTGGCAGTTTCTGTCCGATAGGATAGGAACTGTCAGGACGAAAGGAGCTGACTGC
>NZ_JBHJHP010000030.1:0-2120 GCF_042219855.1 Quyinboa sediminis
GTGTTAGGTGCTGCTGTTTCTTTGTCTGCCCGCATTGAGATTGTAAGATCTGGTCATCTTTCCCGCTCAATTTCCCTGTCGTTAATCTGAAAACCCAAAACACGAAACTTTCCTGGTACTGAGGACAGTTGCTGCGACAACTTTGAGTTTAAAGATCACACCCTAACTACTCAAACGTGAAGACCAGCATAGGGGAGACGTTAATCCGGTGTCCGCCAACTCTAAGCACCATTTAAATAAAGCGTTGGCAAATTAACGTCTAACCAGCTAAGAGCAGCAACTAAATTAAAATTGACAGTCAATTTAATGACGGTTGCACCTAACGTTCCCGCGGTATGGTGTCGTGCGGTTGACTGTCCCACGGAGTGGAGACTGTCAAGCCGAAAACGACGCCAGGATGCATACGGATTTGCAAATTAAAAGAACCGCATGCACTATGCACCGCGTGTTGGGCCCTGGGGTTTCTTTAATATAATATCTCAGTCAAATTTTTCAACCGAAAAATCTACAGTCAGGTTTTAATGAACTGTCAATCGTTCTAATCTCTAATCTAAAAAAGTTAAACTCAACGTTTGGTTTAGTTCACAACTTTCATTGCATAAAAGTCTTTCACGATAAATTGAGACTCAAGGTTTGCAATTCTTTCGAAAACGAACAGTCAGTTTGTATTATCACTCAAAATCAAGTTTTATAATCAAAAGTCAGTATGAAGGAAAGAGGTCATTCCGATTAACAAGGTCAAAGTCTGAAAATTTTTCTTCAAAAAGATGTCTCATAAACGCCGAAAAAAATTTCGTGCTGAAATTGTCCGCTCAGTTCAGTGCGAAATTAAACTCCCTTTTTTCGCCCTTGGGCCCAACGTTCCCGCGGTATGGTGTCGTGGCAGTTTCTTTCACCCGTGAAAGGAACTGTCAGGACGAAAAGGGCTTTGCGCGAACGTTGATATTTTGGGTTTAAAAGTACTGCCATGCACTATGACCGCGTGTTGTAGGGCGTTTTTATTGATTGTCAATAGTTTGTTTGATAATATCACGTTTACTCATTTTTATAAACTCATCAATCATTAAGTAATCTGGATTCTCAGCTTTTAATTTTTCCAAATCATCTTTCCCCTTTTTATCTTGTCCTACAAGTATAAATGATATAGCACGATTAAGTTTATTCGCAAATAAATCCTTTTGTTCATCAGGATTATTTATTCTATCATTAAATAGTTCAATACTCTTTTTATAATTTTTTGCTGCGGCTATGGAGTCTCCCTGCCAATCATATAACATCCCAGCTAATGTCCACCCTTCAGCAAGATCAGGTTTTATCTTAATTAACTTATTACTTACTTTCAATGCTTTATCATATTGTTTCTTACTTATATATACTCCTGTCATATATGAATATGATATGTAGTAGTTTTTATCCTTTCGAATAGCTTTCTTAAAGAAAACCAAAGCGCTATCATACTCCATTCGTTGCATTAATTGAGCACCTTCGTTGGTAAGTTCAATTGCTTTAGAATAATTGTCAGATTTCCGATTTTTAATATCACAAGATTGTAAAATTGTAATGTATAGAAATAAGGATATAATTACTATTGTTCCTTTTGTAATCTTAAAATTTGCATTCATATTTTTTTAATTCTTATGTTCAATTTGGTTTGAATAAATGCCCTACAACGTTCCCGCGGTATGGTGTCGTGGCAGTTTCTGTCCGATAGGATAGGAACTGTCAAGACGAAAAGAGCTGGCTGAGAACGTTTGTACATTTTGTTTAAAAATACTGCCATGCACTATGACCGCGTGTTAGGTGCTGCTGTTTCTTTGTCTGCCCGCATTGAGATTGTAAGATCTGGTCATCTTTCCCGCTCAATTTCCCTGTCGTTAATCTGAAAACCCAAAACACGAAACTTTCCTGGTACTGAGGACAGTTGCTGCGACAACTTTGAGTTTAAAGATCACACCCTAACTACTCAAACGTGAAGACCAGCATAGGGGAGACGTTAATGCGGTGTCCGCCAACTCTAAGCACCATTTAAATAAAGCGTTGGCAAATTAACGTCTAACCAGCTAAGAGCAGCAACTAAATTAAAATTGACAGTCAATTTAATGACGGTTGCACCTAACGTT
>NZ_JBHJHP010000031.1:0-1334 GCF_042219855.1 Quyinboa sediminis
AAAGAAAGCATTCAGAATTTGGTTTTAAAAAAGAAAATAAACTATTTTTAAGTGGTCCTAAAAATGGGAAGCTTACAATCTGATGCAATGATTTTAAAACCTAAATTTTTCATCAATCCTGATAAATCAACAATATTAATTATGATTGAGGTTGCAGCAGAATACAGTTGGGGTCAAGACATAATACTGATTAAAAATCAAAAAATTAAATATCTTGGTTATTTGGATTACACAGTAGATAAAGACAATGGAGAATCAGTTTCTGATTACTGTGATTTCCTTTGTGAAAATGGCAAATTAACAATGATATTTAGTGACGTTCCGATTATTTATTGGCCTGATGAATCCAATGTAATTAATGGAAAAGATTTAAAATTTGAGATAACAGATAATGAAATTAAAAGGATTAAATAAAGCACGACCCTACAACACGCGGTCATAGTGCATGGCAGTACTTTTAAACTAAATAATTCGACGTTCGCTGCAAGCGCCTTTCGTCCTGACAGTTCCTTTCACGAGTGAAAGAAACTGCCACGACACCATACCGCGGGAACGTTAGGCGCAAATTCAAGATGAAAAAAATACTATTGATAGCATATTGTTTCCTTATTATTTCTTGTTCCAATACAAAAAAGGATGACCTTAAATCAAATGTTACAATTCGTGAAGCTTTTAATGACCAAGAGATTAAAGATTTAACAATGATGATGAATTTTTTTGAAGATCAAGTTGTCTCTCTTTCAAACAATAAGTACCCAAATAGAGAAGAATATCTTAAAAAATACTTGACCCAGTTGGCCAATAACGCTGAAAATGAAGGCTTATTCTTAAATATTTCATTTAAAAAACAAAAAGAAATGTATAGTCAAATTTCAGACTCAACCTTTAATCAAATATGGACTATTGGCAAATATTGGGAATTTCAAAGTCCAGACACATTAAAATATCTTTTTTATAATAGTAAAGGAGATTACATTAGATTTATGAATCTTTTATCAGAAGATGACAATCTCATAAGAAACTATTATGAAGCGTTTATATCCTCAAAAAATATGTCTCCTACAATGATAGCAAATGTACTAATGAGATATGAGGAATTAGATATTTCTGACATTAGAATTAGATTATTTATTGCTGTTCATTATTTAACAATAAATGACCATTTCGAAAGAAAAGAAAAATATTAAAATCTGCGCCTAACACGCGGTCATAGTGCATGCGGTTGTGTTTTAATTTGCAAATTCACATTCCGTATGTCGTCGTTTTCGGCTTGACAGTCTCCACTTCGTGGGACAGTCAACCGCACGACACCATACCGCGGGAACGTTAGGCCA
>NZ_JBHJHP010000032.1:0-1325 GCF_042219855.1 Quyinboa sediminis
TGTAAGCTTCCCATTTTTAGGACCACTTAAAAATAGTTTATTTTCTTTTTTAAAACCAAATTCTGAATGCTTTCTTTGGGTGTGATGACTTGGTTCTGTCAAGAGCGACGGAGGAACGAAGTCGTTTATAAACTCTTGACAGGTTCAGGCATCACATTATCTTTGCTTTCAGCTTTTGGTTTGTTTAAAGACTTCGCATAGCCAATAGGTGTCATTCCACCCAATGCATCATGCGGTCTTTTATGATTATAATCAAATATCCATTTGTCTGTTTCATCTCTTACTTCATCCAGAGTTTGAAACAAGTATGCATTAAATATCGCCCTTCTGTAAGTACCATTGAATCGCTCGATAAATGCGTTTTGTGTTGGTTTACCTGGTTGGATATGCACAAGGTCTATCCCTTTTATTTTGCTCCATTCTTCCAATAATTTAGCAATAAACTCGGGGCCATTATCCATCCTTATTTGAGCTGGTTTGCCTCTGCGCTTGATTAAGTGATTTAAAACATAAACAACCTTATTGCTTTTAATAGAATGGTCCAGTTCAATATGAAGGGCCTCCCTGTTAAAATCATCCATAATGTTAAAACTTTTTATTTTACGACCATTTTCAAGGGCATCGTGCATAAAATCAATGGACCAGCTATGATTGATACTGTGTGGAACTGACAAAGGAACCTTGACTCTGGCAGGAAGCCTTTTCTTGACCTTGCGACGTATGTTTAGGTTCATTTTACAATAAACCCTGTACACTCGCTTGTGGTTCCATGAATAACCTTCTAAACGCATACGATCATAGGCTTTCCAGAATCCTTCTGTAGGATGCTCCTGCACCTTCTGATGAAGTGCGTCAATGACATCGGTATCATCCTTCACAGGTTGATAGTAATAAACCGAGCGACTTATACTTAGAACACGGCACGCCCTGCGGATGCCAATGGATGGATCACTACAGACCTCTTGTGCAATCTCTCTTTTTTGGCAAGGCTTTAAAGCTTTTTTTCGATGATATCCTTTGCTAATTTTAAATCCAGGGCTTGTTCGGCATACATCATTTTTAACCTGCGGTTCTCTTCTTCAAGTTCTTTGAGTCGTTTTAGCTCTGAAGCTTCCATGCCTCCATAACGCTGACGCCATTTATAAAATGAGGCCTTGCTAACACCATGGTCACGAACAATCTCATCTACGCTTTTACCATTCTCGTACTCCTTCAAAATTGAGGAGATCTGTTGGAGTGAAAATCTTTTCTTCTTCATAATTACAGTTTAAAATTAATACTATTTTGTCTACTTTTAAACTGTCCAGTTTTTGGGGAAGCTTACA
>NZ_JBHJHP010000033.1:0-1092 GCF_042219855.1 Quyinboa sediminis
CCTTCATTTACATTTCTACTATAACCCAGGGTGGCACTCGCTTCGCTCACTTACCCTGGGCTATAGTAATATCACCCTTTCAGGGTTTCTAAGTTCTCTTTTAAATGAATCAATGAACTTGTACGGACTTCCCCTCATTATTTCGTAGAGCTACGAAGAAACCAGAGAGGCAATAAGATAAAATCTCCGGAATTGAAGTAAATGTTAATATCATCTAAGATACTTACAGACAATTAAATATAAGCAAATCGTGCGTTGGCAGGCTACAAATCCGGCGGATCAGAGGGCAGTTCCTGATCAGAAATACAAAACCATTAATTGCAAAAGTTGAACTCAATTAAAAAATAAGACAGGTTATTACAGGGAATGATTTGTAGCAGGCATTTTTGGTTCCTTTTGATGCCTCAAAAGGATCAACTTGGTGTGGGTGTTAAAACCCACAATTGATTGTAAAATCAATTAATCATCTTGCCAGGTGGGGTTAGCTGTCAGGACATGTGGGCATTTATACAAGAGCCCATAGTTGCGGCCTTGATGCGATTTCATTTCATCAAAATATTTTAACCCCGGCCTTCATTTACATTTCTACTATAACCCAGGGTGGCACTCGCTTCGCTCACTCACCCTGGGCTATAGTAATATCACCCTTTCAGGGTTTCTAAGTTTTCTTTTAAATGAATCAATGAACTTGTACGGACTTCCCCTCTTTATTTCGTAGAGCTACGAAGAAACCAGAGAGGCAATAAGATAAAATCTCCGGAATTGAAGTAAATGTTAATATCATCTAAGATACTTACAGACAATTAAATATAAGCAAATCGTGCGTTGGCAGGCTACAAATCCGGCGGATCAGAGGGCAGTTCCTGATCAGAAATACAAAACCATTAATTGCAAAAGTTGAACTCAATTAAAAAATAAGACAGGTTATTACAGGGAATGATTTGTAGCAGGCATTTTTGGTTCCTTTTGATGCCTCAAAAGGATCAACTTGGTGTGGGTGTTAAAACCCACAATTGATTGTAAAATCAATTAATCATCTTGCCAGGTGGGGTTAGCTGTCAGGACATGGGGGCATTTATACAAGAGCCCATA
>NZ_JBHJHP010000034.1:0-989 GCF_042219855.1 Quyinboa sediminis
CTAAGCAGTTTTTGTAATTCTATGTTCATCAATAACTTCCGTATTAATTGATGGCTTTTTAGGTAAGAACTGATAGGCAATAAGTCCTGAGATTAGATTTGAAAGGAAGTTATTGACACTCCTGTGCCTGGTATGTTCTATCTGACAAATATTTTTAAGCTCGTCATTTACAGATTCTATTACTGCTCTTTTTCTAAGCAGGATCTTGTCTTGTGTATGCATCAGGCTATTTTTCATATTCTTTCGTATTTTGGTAATCAGGTGTATTCCATCAATAAACATTTCTTCAAAAAGATTTTGACTGATATAGCCCCTATCCCCAAAGAGTTTACCAAAAAGCTTTTCATGAAAGTTTTTGTTCTTCAATGGTTCTCTGTCATCAATATTACCTTGGGTAATAAGAAAATCTATGATTTCCCCCCTGTCGTTTATAACCAGATGCAGTTTAAACCCATAAAACCATCCCATGGAACATTGTCCTTTTGTGGCATATCCCTGAAATACTTTGTGCTGCTTTTCCCGTTTAATATGACATGCAATTATCGGAGTAGAATCAATAAAAGAAATGCCAGTGCATCTCCCCAAACAGGATGTCTGGAGAAAGACACACATTGGAAGAAAGGCTTTTTGTTGCAATTCAACAAAGCGATTGTATGATACAGTCTGTGGAAATTCACTCTTCATGTGTACCTGTACATAATTGATGTAGAAGTGCTTAAGGTTTCGAAAGTGATTAAGATGAAAGAAAACAAGAATGGTAATAACCTCACTATCGGACATCTTGAACTGTCTGTTTCTTTGCTTTTGAGCCACTTTCTCTTTTAAGATATGACCCTCCTTTACCAGGTCAATTTCTTTGCAAAAATCATCAATTAAACAGAAAATTTCAGTAATTTTATCGATCATAATATGAAAGGTTTTTGATTGCTATATATTTAAATGTCAGATACTTAAATATAATCAAAAACCTTTTTTTATTCAAACTTTTT
>NZ_JBHJHP010000035.1:0-980 GCF_042219855.1 Quyinboa sediminis
TTCTAGTTTGTTTTTACAACTTTGAACAGTTTGCTTGCACCTGCACTTTCAGCTTTAATGATATATAATCCTGTGCCGTCAATGCTTATGCTCTCTTTGCCTGAAGATGGTACTACCTGTTTTACAACTCTTCCTGAAAGGTTGTAAACAGTGATCATACCCGGTTCATTGGCAAACTCTACAGTAAACATGCCTGATGTGATGCTCGGATAAACCGATACATCTGCAGCTTTCTTACTTACCTCTTTTACTGAAGTCACAATGGCTTCTTCCGGTACTGGTAAGCCAGCCAGCATATATACTGCATTTCTCCAGATGGTTAATGCAGCGCCGGTCATGTTTCTACCATTGTTACCACAGATTGCGCCATAGTTCATGGCCATGGTAATCATCGGTGCCTGCATCTCTTCAGAACCAATAGAATCGCCTGTTGCCAGGTAGTTGATTCCGACTGTTGCATTAGCCGGTGCTTTTGTTGACATGGCAAGGGCACTGTTGGCCGGATTGAATGTAACATCCGTTGCATACTGTAAGCCTTTGAAGTGTTCGCCATCGTCGCTTCCGTCATCTGCAAATCCTGCCCAGAAAATACGGATAGAATCGCCTTCGAATGCCAAACCTTTGAACAGATCATTGGTCTGATTTGCTGCATCAACATGCAGGAAGAAATCACTGGCCTGCTCGGCTCCGCTACCGGCTGCTCCGGTTGCAAATCCTCTGCCTGCTTTCATGGCATATACCTTATTGATGATATGCGGTACTGTCAGGCTGCCCATTCCCAATGATCCACCACGTTTCCAGATAGCTGATGAAGAACCAAATGGTTCCTGGCCAATTACCACATCGTATCCTGAAAGATCAAATACTGAATCATTAGATACAAGCCATGTATCCACTACAAAGTTTTCATCTTCCATCAACATCGTTACAATCGGATCTGCATCCGGCTGTGCAGCTGTCTCTGCCATCGTTTTGGACTC
>NZ_JBHJHP010000036.1:0-951 GCF_042219855.1 Quyinboa sediminis
CCGTTATAGCCAATTATGACAAAGCCTGTAAATAAGTTTAGGTTATAAAAAATGAATAAAAATTACATTTCGATTATAATATTATTACTCCTATGTAGTGTGAAAATTTACTCACAGGATTACATAATTACAGCAATTTCTTTAAACAAAGTTGATGAGAAGCAATATAGTATAGATAGCCTTACAATAGTATTTAAATACAACTTTAAACGGGATATAAGGGATTTAAAGACTAGGAATTTACCAGAAGAAACAGAAAAGGAATTATTGAGCGAAATAAAAAAGTCTGGAATTGAGAAAACAAGTAATGAATATTACCTTGATGGTCGTTTAACTCGAGTCGTAAATCATAAAAACGAATATTCAAATTCAATTAGAGATTATATTTATAATACGTCAGGAAAACTCTCTATGATAATAGATATTAAAAAACTTGATACAGTAGTAAATATTATAAGATATGATTCCTTATTAAGACCGGTGAAAGTAATAGAACTAAATGAAGGAAATGAAATTGAAAAGGAAATTGCTGACTATTCTAAAAAAGGGATAGTAACAATAACACATAATCATAAGAACGGAGTAATAAGTAAAAATAGTAAGAACTTACAAGAGGAATTAAGTAAGAAATCTAGTAAAAAAAGGGAAATTGTAAGAAAAAAGAGAGAAGGGAATTCTGGTTCTGAGCTCTTGCTTGTTCTTAAAATAGACAAGAACAATAATTGGATAAAAAGAAAAACTTATCAAATTAAAAATGAGAAAAGAGAATTAATATCAACAAGTAAAAGAATAATTTACTATAATAACTAAGGAATAACTGGCTATAACACGCGGTCATAGTGCATGCGGTTTTGTTTTAATTTGCAAATTCACATTCCGTATGCCGTCGTTTTCGGCTTGACAGTCTCCACTTCGTGGGACAGTCAACCGCACGACACCATACCGCGGGAA
>NZ_JBHJHP010000037.1:0-832 GCF_042219855.1 Quyinboa sediminis
AACGTTCCCGCGGTATGGTGTCGTGGCAGTTTCTGTCCGATAGGATAGGAACTGTCAGGACGAAAGGAGCTGACTGCGAACGTTGAATTATTTGGTTTAAAAGTACTGCCATGCACTATTACCGTGTGTTAGGCCAAGTTGTTTTTTATTTTAATTTTCTCTAACTCATTAATTATCATTGTCTTTTCACCATCTTTAAGTCTGGCATAATAAATATTCATATAACTTTTAGATGTTTCCAATTCGATTTTATCAATTAAGAAATTAATCGTTTTTACATCTCTTATTTTTAGCGAGTCATAGCCTAATTTAGTTATATGTTTCTCAGTTTTTAGGATATAATATTCCATTGTATTCATTATAGCAGAAATAATCCAAATTACTCCAAGTGTTAGTCTGAATACCAATAAGTTTAAATCTTTAATTTCTGCAAATCCTAATAAAATACTAACAATTCCTAATCCGATGAAAAACCAAAAAATTGGTTTCTGTCTTGTTTTATCTCCATAAACCTTAAGTGTCCCTGTCAGTAAATGTAATCTGAATATAGAATCTCCAAGGGAGAAGATTATTATTGTAAAACCTATAATTAATATTGATTCTATAATTTCATAATGGATATTTTTAGATTGGTATGAGTGATAATATAATCCAATCAAAGCTAAAAGTAATATTATCCATGCCAACCAATAAAAGAGTCTAGTCTGATTTAATTTTGAGAATTTCATTTTATTGTAATCTATTCGTCTCCAATTTGGCCTAACGTTCCCGCGGTATGGTGTCGTGCGGTTGACTGTCCCACGAAGTGGAGACTGTCAAGCCGAAAACGACG
>NZ_JBHJHP010000038.1:0-762 GCF_042219855.1 Quyinboa sediminis
CACAACGTTCCCGCGGTATGGTGTCGTGGCAGTTTCTGTCCGATAGGATAGGAACTGTCAGGACGAAAGGTGCTTGCAGCGAACGTTGAATTTTTTGGTTTAAAAAGTACTGCCATGCACTATGACCGCGTGTTGTAAGCCGTAATTTTTTAAAAGTTAATTAGTAATAATTTATCCAGTTCTCAAACGAAATCACATGATAATGGTCTTTATTTTTTGAGCGTATTGAAATTATCGAGTCACTTGTCTGAATCATTTTTTTAGCGTTTACCCAACTCAGTACTAATTCATAAGAATCATTGATAACTTTTACGGCGATGTATATTTTATCATTATTTGTCGAATCAACTAAAGCAAAGAACTTTAATAGGTCAGATGCTGGAACATCTCTATCGATCAATGCATAAATTTCTTGTTGGTCAAGATTCCTTGTTTCTATGTTGTTTTTATACCAATATTTAAAGTCATCAATATTAGCGTACTTCTCATCAAGAAAAAGATTAAAATGTGCAAGAGGATGCCAGTTTTTTTTACTTGCGCCAAAATATATTTTTTCATGTCCAACATGATTCTCAAAGGGGTATAGGTTTTCTTTTAAGAAGATATCATAAATAAATGGAATCTCTATTTTTAGAGGGACGTTTCTCAGGTCTATTTCAGTCTCTTTATTTGAATTTGTACAGTTATAAAACAGAACAAATAATAGTATGTATAGAAAACCTCTCATAATTAAGATTTCTATTATGGCTTACAACGTTCCCG
>NZ_JBHJHP010000039.1:0-751 GCF_042219855.1 Quyinboa sediminis
TGATTCCCATGGCGCTTATTACCCGGGGTTGCATTCTCTGCGTTCATTTACCCCGGGCTACAAACATACCACCCCTCGTGGTTAATCATTCATTGTTCATTATTCATTGTTCATCTTTCATCAATTGTAACCCGTAACCTGTAACCTGTAACACGAAGCGTCAAAAGAGTCCAATGGTCAAAAGGTCGAAAAGTACTTTCAGTGTATCGTAGAGTTTAATTATTCATTATTCATTCCTAATTCCTAAACATTGATGTCTGGTCAAAAAATCAATTTTACTTACAGATTCTTCGCTTCATTTCATTACGCTCAGAATGACAGTCTTTAGGTGCATACGGGGCTGGAGGATGGGTCGGTTTTCGGCAGATTCGCAAACCAACCCATCCTCCAGCATAACAGCCTGCAAATGCCTGTCATTCCGAGTGCAGCGAGGAATCTCTGAAGCTATAACCGGACATTAGACATAAGAACCAAGACGCAAGAAATTCCAAACGATTCATTAATCATTATTCATTGTTCATTATTCATTGTTCATCAATTGCAACCCGTAACCTGTAAACCGTAACCTGTAACACGAAGCGTCAAAACAGTCCAATGGTCAAAAGGTCGAAAAGTACTTTCGGTGTATCGTAGAGTTTAATTGTTCATTTTAATTTTTCATTGTTAATTGTCTCAACGTGCGGCCTCGCATGATTTCTTTCATCAGGAGATCCGTTCTCCGGCCTTGATTCCCATGGCGCTTATAACCCGG
>NZ_JBHJHP010000004.1:0-107253 GCF_042219855.1 Quyinboa sediminis
AATTAACGTCTAACCAGCTAAGAGCAGCAACTAAATTAAAATAAACAGTCAATATAATGACGGTTGCACCTAACGTTTCGCGGTATGCTGTCGTGGCAGTTTCTTTCCTAAGGGAAAGGAACTGTCAGGACAAAAGCGACAGCCTGCGAACGTTGAAATGTTTTGTTTAAAAGTACTGCCATGCAGTATGACCGTGTGTTAGGTGCTGCTGTTTCTTTGTCCGCCCGCATTAAGATTGTAAGATCTGGTCATCTTTCCCGTTCAATTTCCCTGTCGTTAATCTGAAAACCCAAAACAAGAAACTTTCCTGGTACTAAGGACAGTTGCTGCGACTACTTTGAGTTTAAAGATCACACCCTAACTACTCAAACGTGAAGACCAGCATAGGGGAGACGTTAATCCGGTGTCAGCCAACTCTAAGCACCATTTAAATAAAGCGTTGGCAAATTAACGTCTAACCAGCTAAGAGCAGCAACTAAATTAAAATTGACAGTCAATTTAATGACGGTTGCACCTAACGTTTCGCGGTATGCTGTCGTGGCAGTTTCTTTCCTAAGGGAAAGGAACTGTCAGGACAAAAGCGACAGCCCGCGAATGTTGTAATATTTTATTTAAAAGTACTGCCATGCAGTATGACCGTGTGTTAGGTGCTGCTGTTTCTTTGTCTGCCCGCATTGAGATTGTAAGATCTGGTCATCTTTCCCGTTCAATTTCCCTGTCTTTAATCTGAAAACCCAAAACAAGAAACTTTCCTGGTACTAAGGACAGTTGCTGCGACAACTTTGAGTTTAAAGATCACACGCTAACTACTCAAACGTGAAGACCAGCATAGGGGAGACGTTAATCCGGTGTCAGCCAACTCTAAGCACCATTTAAATAAAGCGTTGGCAAATTAACGTCTAACCAGCTAAGAGCAGCAACTAAATTAAAATTGACAGTCAATTTAATGACGGTTGCACCTAACGTTCCCGCGGTATGGTGTCGTGGCAGTTTCTTTCCGACGGGAAAGGAACTGTCAGGACGAAAGGCGCTGACCACGAACGTTGATACATTTTGTTTAAAATTACTGCCATGCACTATGACCGCGTGTTGGCAATTGGCTTTCTTTTTTCAAGGAGAGTCCTTGATTTCAATTTATTTTGAGATAAATCTTATTTAGATATCAATTCAGTTTTATTTACAGTCGCAGTTTTTATTTTCATAGTCATTAGCGCAATATCTACAAATATTAATACAAGAAAAGCAATTAAAGAAGCAATCCATATTCTTCTTCTTTTTATTATAATTCCTGTCCAAAAAGCAATAAAGAAAATGGCAGTCAAACTCAATAATACATAGTTTAAAATCATAGTTATTTATTTTTTAGGATTAATTTATAAGTAC
Organism: Quyinboa sediminis; assembly: GCF_042219855.1. Taxonomy (NCBI): domain Bacteria; kingdom Pseudomonadati; phylum Bacteroidota; class Bacteroidia; order Bacteroidales; family Quyinboaceae; genus Quyinboa; species Quyinboa sediminis. Next base: position 1,384 of record NZ_JBHJHP010000004.1, read on the forward strand.
ATTGCTGTCAAAATTGAAACATCTTTTTTATTCCTCTAACCGTTGTTTTGGCTTTTTAAGCTTATTGCCAACGTTCCCGCGGTATGGTGTCGTGCGGTTGACTGTCCCACGAAGTGGAGACTGTCAAGCCGAAAACGACGGCATACGGAATTTGGTTTTGCAGGTTTAAACAAAAACCGCATGCACTATGACCGCGTGTTGTATGGCGTAATTTTTTCATTATAAATTAGTCAATGTTTTTCCAGGAGTCAATTCGGTAAATAAACCAATGATTTCTTAATTTCTTCAAAGTCAATCTATTTTCTCCCCAGAAATATTTTTCATTCTTTTCTTTTGAATATTCAAAGTAGTCTATCTTAACAATTACTAAGTCAGTTGATTGAAAAGTAGTTTTTTTTATTCTTATTCCATCAATTGGTTCTTGTCCTCCAATCCATCGATAATAATTCCCAAAATCACAATGTGCTTGTTCAAATTCATCTAAATCAGTAAAAGATGTTTTCTGAAAATCAGAATATTTTACTTTTTCTAAATTTCGTATGCATACTTGATAGCTTTGTTTTTCTTTTAAAATCAATGAGTCTGAAAACGCTTTTGTTTTTAAATTTTTTAAGTATGTAGAAAATTCAAGCGTAGTCATTCCATTTTTATTTTCAATAAATTTTGGTCCGAACTCCGAATAATTTTTTTCTTTTATCGCTGTTATATACCATTCATAAAATTCATTTACAATCTCGGCAACTTTCAATGAATCATTTTTCATAAAGTCTGATGCACTAAGCTTATTTGAAAATAAGAGTAAAAAAATTAAAACCCATATCGATTTAATTGTCTGTCTCATGTTTTGATTTTATGCCATACAACGTTCCCGCGGTATGCTGTCGTGGCAGTTTCTTTCCGACGGGAAAGGAACTGTCAGGACAAAAGAGCCTAACCGCGAACGTTGAAATATTTTAGTTAAAAGTACTGCCATGCAGTATGACCGCGTGTTGTATTTAGTACCTTCTTTTTTTCTCTCACCGGAGCTCTTTAATTGAACGGTTTCGCAAATTAAATACTTCGGCAAATCAAATGAGCTTCAGCCGCCCATAGCCGGATAGTGTAAATCAAAAACTCTACGATATTGCGTCAACACCAAACGATATTGCGTCAAACTACGAATCTTCAAAGTTGTGTAGACTGAGATTCCACCCGACACCTGGTTTAAATCAAACGATGATCCAGTTTTAAAAATAACGTTCCTTCGCTTCAGCCGAAAGAGGGTGGAAGCCAGTTTAAAATAATCAAACAACTAATCCCGGTATTAAATACAACGTTCCCGCGGTATGGTGTCGTGGCAGTTTCTGTCCGATAGGATAGGAACTGTCAGGATGAAAAGCGTTTGCAGCGAACGTTGAATTATTTGTTTTAAAAGTACTGCCATGCACTATGACCGCGTGTTGGCAACAGTTATTATTTAACTTCATATTTTAAATTCTCTGAAAAATATAGGTTATTCAAATCATTGAACATTTGTATATACTCAATATTTAGTTCTTTAATTCCTTTTGAGTCTGGCATAATCGTAAATTTTGTATTTTCAAAATTATAGTCAATTGTATCAGAGTTAAATTTTTTTCCATTTATTAATTCTGAAACTATAATTCTAGGTTTGTATTTAGTAGGAAATCCGGTAAAAAAAACTCTTGCAGAAAATTCATCGCCAAGTTTTATCTGTTCTTTATCAGGAATGATTTCAATTTTGTATTTGTCAAGTGCTGGAGTCCAATTGTAATTATTTTTAATGTAGGAATCAGTAATTTGTTTTTCTAGCATTAATACTTGATTCAGATATATTGTATTTAATGATGCATTTATTTTTTCAGGTTTAGTCCAATGATTTATAAAATTTAAAATTCTTGATAATAGGAAATTGGGGTACGTAGTATCATGTCTAACATAATAATCAGAATAAATAAAGCTTTTTATACTATCGACACTATTAATTAAAGTTTCTTTATCATAAGTATCTTTTTGGATAAATATCTTTTTAAGATTATCAAAGTAGGGTTTAAGTTCTATTATCGATTTTGAGTAATCTTGAAAATCTTTATATTGTAATTCATAATCAATGCATCCATAATTTTCAACAATGGCATTATTTAAGAATATATTTTGTTCATCATAATTTGTTTGAAACTCTGATTCTGAGTCACAACTAACAAAAATTAGTGATGCAAATAAAACGATTATTAGATGTATTGCTTTCTTCATATTATAATTGTTGCCAACGTTCCCGCGGTATGCTGTCGTGGCAGTTTCTGTCCCATGGGATAGAAACTGTCAGGACAAAAGTGATAGCAGCGAACGTTGAAATATTTTGGTTAAAAGTACTGCCATGCAGTATGACCGCGTGTTAGCGGTTGTTTTATTATTCCATTTTATTATACATTTCGATAAATGATATAACATCTTCATCGGATTGTAGATCTTCTATTTTGTCGCTATAATCTATAGTGCTGGGTATTATTAACCTATATAAAATATTCTTTATAACCCTTATACCTCCTAAAGATCCCTTTGATTCAATAGGTTTATTGTCTTTTATAAAGTAGTCGACGAATGTAACCGACTGATCTTGAAGATTTCTGAAATAATGTCTATACCAAGATATTTTACCTTCGACTTTTACTTCTATTAGTTGATTTTGTTTATTAATCCTTTCGATTTCGTTTGTTGATTTAAAAATTCTTTCTTGACCTGTTAAATCTGTAAATTTTAATGATTTTACATCTTTTGCGTATATTTTATATTTTGGCTTATTATCAGGAAAGACAGTAAGTTTTTTTTTGAAACTAGGTTCTTCAATAAGGTCTCTATAAAATAGATTGACCGCGACCTTAAACTTTATATTTAATGTGTCTTCTGATGTTAAGATTATTTGGGCGTTAATCTTTTCTGATTGTGAATATGAAAAAGCATGTATTGTAGTCAGAAAGAATATCAAAATAATTTTTTTCATTTTTATTAAGTAATTAATTTATAATTAATTATAACGATTTAATATTAAGTGTTTCAGATTTAATAGTTTTAAGATAATTGGCAGTCATTCAAATATAAATGTCTTGTTAAATAACCGCTAACTAGTATATATACCGATATAAATTCGGTATATCGTACCGTATTGGTCGATAAAGCCGAACTTTTGTCGATTTTATTTTTTTAAAGTTAATTAAAATTTTATATCATCAAGCGGGTTGCCAAGTTCCCCGAGCTTCCGGTTCGAAACATAGGTGTAAATCTCTGTGGTCTTACTGCTCTTATGACCTAGCAGCTCCTGAATATAGCGTAGATCTACACCTTTTTCAAGCATATGGGTGGCATAACAGTGCCGCAACACATGTGGCGTTATCCGTTTTTCAATACCTGCTCTTTGGGCGCACCGTTTCACAATGTTCTGAACACTCGAGGGCGCGTATTTTTCACCATTATATCCGTCCAGTAACAACTCCCGCGGCAGATAGCTTTTTATGTATTGTTCCAGTGTTTGTTTTATTCTGCCCGGTAACGGCAAACGACGGTCTTTGCTGCCCTTCCCCTTACGAACCCATAGTATGTTATTGTTCAGATTAATATCTGTTACCTTTAGCATCAAAAGTTCGTTCAACCGCAAACCGCATCCATAAAGCAGCAATAAAATCAGACGGTGTTTTAAATTGTTAGTGGCACCAATCAGACGTTCAACTTCTTCTTTTGAAATCACTTTGGGTAGCTGACGCCCTTTTTTCGGTCTGGGAATATCCTGATCCATCAGGTTTCTTTGATACATGATCCGGTAAAACGACTTTAGGGCACTTACCATCTGGTTTTGGTATGAAACCGAATATCCCTGGTGTTGACGGTGATCCAGTATGTAATCCCGAATAGAATCCATGGGTATGTTATCAGGCTCTGTATCACTGAACCGGTTCAGAAACTGGTTGATAAAACTTTCGTAAATTTCGATGGTTCGCTTGCTTTTATTTTGAAGTACCAGCTGATCAATGTAGCGTTCTGGGACAAGGTTTTGTTCCGGTTTGCTTTTGAACTTCTGGATCTTTGCAAAAGATTTTGTTTCAGTTTTTTCGATTACCCGAAATTTGCTTTCCGGCATTATCAGGTGTAAGGCTTCCATGCTTTCTTCAGTATCCGGAACAGACCATGTTTTGGCGCCGGGATGATACCAGGCGCCAATAATGTGTTTAATATCATCAACGAGCGATTCATTGTAATAAAACCTGATGTAAATCACACGGTCAGAACGGTTATGTTCAAGCGTGACTTCGTATTTATACGTTTTGTCCGTTTGTGCCGGAGTTTTGGTTTTATTCTTTTCATCATAGGTGATCTCAACCAGATTCCGAAGTTTTGCCGTAAAATCTTCAAAATTGAATACTGCCCGCGGTATATACCAGCACTGATGCGTCTTTGTATATGTGGCACCTAAAGGCTTAAGCAGAGCTGCTACACCCGGGTTGTATTCAAACCGGATAAAAACAACATCGATATCACGGTGTCTGGCACGTTCCAGTTTAATAATTGGTTTAGTCATAATATCAGGGTTTTTTCCATGCTTCGCCAACTCAGTCACATTGCAGCAGAATAGCCTCACACATACCGCACTGCCATGCAACCAATATCAAACAAATACTTCACCCTTTGGAACTGTAACAGGCTAATTCCGGGATTAAATATAGTAAAAAATTGATCGCTCCTTTAAGAAAATTTGATTCTTCTTAACATTTTTAATGATTATAAACAAGAATATCAACAACGTATTGGCATCCGGATATTTTACCGGCATAAATATGAATTTTATCCACAAATATTAAGGGCCATGTTCCATAGTTAATCCGATAAATCCCAACAAAAAGCAATTATCCGAATCTTACAGATTTGAAAGGAGCCAGGGAGGGTCTGGTAATACTAATATCAACATGCTACAAAAAGCCGACAAGAACGATCTTCAATTTTTCAACTGCTTTGCTCGGCTTCGGATTTACATGACTAATAATCCCATGGCTAAGCCATGGGCTGAATTGCCTTTTGCCTTTCAGGCAAATTAAAGATGACTCACCCCAGTCATAAGTTCCACCATGTTCTCCACAAGACAGCCCTCTCTATCACTTTGCTACACTGCGTGACAACGAGGGACCGTTTATACAAGCGGACCCGATTATAGCTTTTCAATTCTTTTCTAATTACCAGATTCATACAATTTAATCCGAACGCTTAACAAGCAAATTTACTTATCCGAATACCCTCCCTGGGCACGATTGAAGAGAGTGTTTAGGGTGGGCAATTACTCCGAATCTTACAGATTTGAAAGGAACCAGGGAGGGTCTGGTAATACTAATATCAACATGCTACAAAAAGCCGACAAGAACGTTCTTCAATTTTTCAACTGCTTTGCTCGGCTTCGGATTTACGTGACGAATAATCCCATGGCTGCGCCATGGGCTCAATTACGGTTTGCCCTTCAGGCAAAGTATTTCCCGAATCCCAACAAAAACCACCCGTCCGAACACCCTCCCTGGGCACGACCGAAGAGAGTGTTTAGGGAGGGCAATAAATAAGGAGCTTGCAAGTTTGTCAGGAGCCAGGGTGGGTCATGCATTATCTGACTCACCCCAGTCCTCAGTTCCACTATGTTCTCCACAAGACAGCCCTCTCTATCACTTCGCTACCCTGCGTGACAAAGAGGGACCGTTTATACAAGCGGACCCGATTATAGCTTTTCAATTCTTTTCTAATTACCAGATTCATACAATTTAATCCAAACGCCTCACAAGCAAATGTAATTGTACGAACACCCTCCCTGGTCACGACCGAAGAGAGTGTTTAGGGAGGGCAGTTACTCCGTATCTTGCAGATTTGAAAGAAGCCAGGGAGGATCTGGTAATACTAATATCAACATGCAACAAAAAGCCGACAAGAACGATCTTCAATTTTTCTACTTCTGTGCGCGGCTTTGGATTTACATGACTAATAATCCCATGGCTGCGCCATGGGCTCAATTACGGTTTGCCCTTCAGGCAAAGTATTTCCCGAATCCCAACAAAAACCACCCGTCCGAATACCCCCCCTGGTCACGACCATAGAGAGGGATTAGGGAGGGCAGTAAATAAGGAGCTTGCAGGTTTGCCAGAAGCCAGGGAGGGTCAAACATTCATAATTCGTAATTAAATAACCAGGGTGGGTTATAAAATTGAAAGTCCCAGTTAAACAAAATTTTGGTGAATTCCGTAGGTCTGTTATGTCTTACGAAAGGTGGATTATTTTTTCTGAAAATAAGTCAGAACCATAACTTTATGAAGAGCGGATAAGCGTAAATTAAACACTTATTTTAAGGGCGTTTTTGTATGAAAATCTGAAAAAACAAGCTTGAAAACTACGGGAATATTTTTTAAAAATTCGGATGGGTTTGTAAATGTAAGTGCAAGTGTTAGAATGACTAAGCTGGTTATGTAATGCGGATATAGTTGAATAAAATTTTGTTGTAGAGAATAAGTATGACTTTACAACATTCATCATTGCCCGAAAGGCCTTACTTTCGAATATTTAATGCTGTAAAATATGAATTTAAATGTGAATACGATGATATGATAACCTTATAATATTTTAATTTAGAAGATTCGAACAGAATTCTTTTAGGATTTATTTTGCTAACTAACTAATACTACAAAAATCTGAATATGTTTGCTAATCTTAAGTTTTTCCAGATAAGAGCCTTGTTGCTGTTGGCTTTGCTGGCTCTCTTTGCTTGTAAGGACTATAAAGAAAGATATGAAGACCCGCCATGGCTGGGCGGATCGAACATAGAAACCCTGGAAGCCGCAGGCGACTATACCATATTTCTCGAATTGATGGACCGGGCCGGATATACTGAATCTGTTTCTAAAATTCTGTATACCTTGTTTGTGCCAAACGATGAAGCTTTTACAGAATATTTTCATTCCATTGGCAAGGAATCGGTGGCCGACCTGACCGACGACGAGGCTTTTCAGTTATTCACATTGCATATCCTTGTCAATCCACGCTCACGCTACCAGTTAATCTACGAATATGTATGGAGCGAGGAACAGGGGCCAAACGGGGAATATGCCGGGCTGTTTTTCCGTAAAAGAACACCAAGCCGTTCAACACCCTATACGGAGTATGTAAAATACAATACAGATTTCGAAGGTGATTCCTTACTGATCTACACCGGTGATAAATATGTACCGCTGTGGAGTAAAGATTTCTTCGAAGATTATTTCGCGGCCACAGATGGTTCAGACTATACCTTTATTTATCCCAACAGTACATACGATGCTGCTTCACCATTGGCCAATCAGGCCATGAACTGGCATAATGCCAGGGTGATCCCGAATCCGGCAAAACCGGATGAACTGGGAGCAAGAACATCCAGTGGGTTTATTTACTATCTTGATCAGGTAGTGGCACCCATGCCCAGTATTGAGGAGTATCTGCGTCAGCATCTCGATAAATACGGTGTGTTCTACGATCTGATGCAGCGTTTTGCGGATTATGGCTTACCCATAGTGGATGAGGATCAGAATACCTTTTATCAGAAATCGTATGTTGATCTGCCCAACATAGCGAACGATGCAGGTCCCGGTGATGGTCCGGAAGTCAGGATGAAAGATGTGTACAGTGCGTTTATTCCAGAGGACAATATCCTGGAACCATATATCAATAACAAACTACTGGCTTCTTATGGCAGTATAGACAGTGTGCCGCTTATCACCTTGTCGTATGTATTGCGAAGCCATCTGATTCGTTCACTGGGACTGGTGTCAAAAATGGAGCGGGGATTTTTCAATGATTTTGGTGATCCGCTTACATTAACCCGCGATGATATCAATTCGGGTTATATGTGCAGCAACGGTGTATTCTACGACATGAAAAAAGTGCTGGAACCCAACGCATTTACTGGGGTTACTGGTGATCTCTTTTTTATTAAGGACTATTCCACTTTTCTGTTTGCCCTGAATGAAACCGGTATGATCCGGACTCTGGCCAGCGGATACCAGGATGTAACGCTGTTTGCACCAACAAACGATGAACTGGAAAAATCGAATGTACGGTATAATAAAGATGCCAATCAGATTGAATACTACGGTCCTGACGAAGTCTGGCGGAAAATGAAAACCGATCAGCTGACAGAGTTCGTTCAAAACCATGTCACCTTCAATAAGGTAACAGATTTAAGTGGCGAGGGATTTCTTGAAATGAGCTCAGGTAACTATGTGCACTATCGGAATAATATTTTGCAGGGACCTGAAAACCAGTATTTAAACGATAGCATAACCATTGTATACAGTAAGGAACCCAACGAAACAGGGATTCAGTATGGCATAACAAATGCCATTAAATCGCGGTATTACAGCATGGGTAAATTAATCTGGTTCGATCCGGAACTAACTGAATTTGCTGCCCTGCTTGATGGTTCACGGCTTTTGAACCGCCGCATCAAAGACAGCGATACCAAGGAGCTGATTCCAAGACTTTCCTTTGTCTCCAACTCAGATGCCTGGACGGTTTTTGCACCAACCAACGATGCCATTGCAGCTGCAAGAGATGCCGGGCTGATTCCTGAGGACCGCGATTCCCTGGTTGCATTCCTGGAGTATCATTTTGTAAAGGATGTGGTGTCATTCGATAACGGTGATCCCAATGGTAGCGGAACATTTTCAACACAGGCAGAAGCACCGGAAACCCCCAACGGACCTAAGTTTTATACGGTGACTATTAATAATGTAATGAATAACCTCAGTGTTACAGATATGAGCGGACAGGTGGTCACAGTGGATCATGCCAAAGCAGATAACCTGGCCCAGAAGAGTGTGATTCATAAAATTAACTCCGTGTTAAAGTATCAGTAGTAACGTTGTAACGAGTCTTAAAATGAAAAAAATCTTACTTATTTCAGGATTACTTATCATAGCTTTAGCCGGAGGTCTTTTAAATGCACAGGCGCAAACCACCATCATTAAAGGGCAGGTGGTTGATGCCGAAACAAAGGAACCTCTTGTTGGCGTCAACGTAGTGGAAATTGATGAAAACGAACGTTTTCTTACAGGTGCCATTACAGATATGAACGGTAACTATGTCATTCAGACGGGTGATCCGGATAATCCGCTGCAGTTTTCCTATATCGGATACGAAAAGCAAACCATTCCGGTCAACGGGAAAACAACCATTAATGTGGAACTTGGAACCTCATCAACGGCACTGAACGAAGTATCGGTATCCGGTTCACGAATGTCCAACGATGGCATAACAACCATCAGGGACAGGACCACCAGTGTGTCGCGCCTCGAATTTAAGGAACTCGAAACACAGATGGGAAGCTCTGTGGAGGATATGTTACAGGGACGTATCGCAAACGTGGATATTACTTCCGTTTCGGGTGATCCGGGAGCAGGCCTGAATATCAGGATTCGTGGTACAGCTACTCTGAATGCCAGGAATACACCACTGATTGTGGTCAACGGCATTCCGTATAATTCACAAATTGATGAAAACTTCGATTTTGCCACTGCCGATATAGAAAAGTTCGGTAACATGATAGATGTGGCACCCGAGGATATTGAAAGCATAGAGGTACTGAAGGATGCGGCATCAACAGCCATCTGGGGCTCAAGTGCTGCCAATGGTGTTTTGATGATTAAAACCAAACGCGGTATCAAGTCAAAACCTATTTTCGACTATACCTATAAATATGCTGTGGGCTGGGAACCGGATCCGCTACCCATGCTTAACGGAGGTGACTACTCCCGTCTGATTCTGCAGATGCATTACAATGTGGATCGTAATGAGTTTTCAAATCAGTTCAATCCCAATAATGTGAATAATCTGGCCAACGAAATTGCTTTTGACCCGAGATGGACAGAGTATTATAACTTTAGCCAGGAAACCGATTGGGTAGGAGAGATTACGCAGCGTGCCAGTTCACAACAACACGTGTTCTCAGTACGCGGAGGTGGTGATAAGTCACGGTACAATATGTCTGTGGGGCACTCCAACGAAACCGGTACTACCATTAACAACGGGCTTAAAAAACTGACTCTGCGCAGTTCACTCGACTATGATCTGTCGTCAAAACTGACGTTTAAAACAGATATCCTGTACACCCGTTACGACCAGTATAACACTTACGATGCCGAGGACCCTGAATTTGGCAGTAAGCTGGTTCGGTCTATTGCATACCGAAAAATGCCCAACATGAGCGTGTACGACAGGGACGAAAACAATGAACATGTTGGCGATTACTTTACACCGGCAGAAACCTTACAGGGAAATGCAAGAGATATGTATAATCCGGTGGCTCTGGCAAACCTGGGTGTAAACGAACAGCTAAAGAATAATGCAAGAGCACTGTTTACATTGCGTTACCGGATTCAAAACAACCTGATCTTAAATTCTACCATCACCCTCGATATCTTCGATAATAAAAGGCACCGGTTCCTGCCATACGATGCCGTTGGTTACATTTACGACAGTGAAATAACCAACCTTGCATCCGATGAGTTTTCAAAGAAAAGCACCATATATACTTACAATCAGCTGATTTATACACCGGTACTGGGAGAAGATCACAATCTTACGGTATTGGGTCAGGTTGATACGGAGAAAACCAGTCAGTTATGGCAAAAGCAGCAGACCAGCCGTTCGGCATCACCTTACCTGCAGTTGCCAGCCGGTGATAAAACCATTGAATATATTGGACAGGACTTATCGGAATACCGTTCGCTTGGTTTCTACCTGCAGGGTGCCTATAAGTATAAAGACAAGTACCTGGCAACGATGGGTGCCAAATACGAAGGCAACTCAAAATATAGTCCCGATAGCCGTTGGGGTTTATTCCCAACCGTTTCAGGCGCCTGGCGAATCAATGAGGAAAGTTTTATGAAGGATGCCACCTGGATCAATGACTTTCGTTTGCGTGTCAGCTGGGGACAGAGCGGCAACTCTCCCAATGCAAACTACCTTTACTGGAACACCTATAATTCAAGTGCTCAGTTGTCTTATCTCAATTACCAGGGTGTTGAACCCAATGGTGTGGAACTGACCAGCTTGAAATGGGAAACCCTGGAGACATTCAACCCGGGGATATCATTTTATGGGCTCAGAAACCGCTTAAATGTTGAACTGGACTATTATACCAAAGTCACCAAGGATCTGTTCCTGGAAAACACCGGCATTCCAACCCATACCGGTTTTACGAATATGAGTATCAACGAAGGGCAGATGGAAAACAGGGGATATGAGGTGATGGTCGATTACAAGATTCTCGAAAAGACAGCATTTAAACTGAGCGTTAATGCCAACTTTTCTACCAACAAAAATATTGTGATCAGCCTGCCGGAGAACTTTGCCATGGAATACGGCGATATGCTGGCCAACGGGAATTATAAAATCAGTGTGGTGCCGGGTGAACCACTGGGGGGATTCTTTGGCTACCGTTACCTTGGTGTTTATCAGAGCAATGAAGATGCTGTGGTACGCGATGAAAATGGCGATCCTATTTATGGATTGAATAAAACCGAGCCCTTAAAAATGATCATGGGTGGTTCTGAAGGCTATACCTTTGAAGGTGGTGATGCCAAATACGACGACATCAACCATGATGGTAAGATTGATGAACTGGACCTGGTTTATTTGGGCGACCTGAACCCGAAAGTAATGGGTGGTACCGGTATCAGGGCGCAGTATAAGAATATTACATTCAATACCTTCCTCTATTTCAAGCTGGGTCAGAAAGTAATAAACCAGACCCGGATGGATACCGAAAAAATGTATAACTACGATAACCAGAGCAAAGCCACAAACTGGTACTGGAGAAATCCGGGTGATATTACCGATGTTCCGAGGCCCTTATATAACAAAGGGTACAACTGGCTTGGATCAAGCCGGTTTGTGGAAGACGGATCGTATATGCGTCTGAAAACCATATCGTTGAGCTATGATTTTAGCAGTGCTCTCCTGAAAAAGCTTCACCTGAGAAGTCTGAGAGTGTATGCCACAGGATACAACCTGTTTACACTGACGAACTATTCGGGACAGGATCCGGAAGTCGGACTTCCGAACAGACCGGATACACTGCCAAAGGATTACAGCAGAACACCGCCATCCAAAAGGGTAATGTTTGGTTTAAATGTTTCATTTTAAGAATTGCAGCTATGAAGTTTGACAGAATATATAGAAAACCGGTGGCCATTGCAGTGATGTTGTTGCTCATGATCACATCGTGTAACGACTGGATGACGCTGATGCCTGAAGATGAACTACTGAAGGAAAACTTCTGGGGTAAAACTGAAGATGTGTACAGTGCGCTGGGCGCCATGTACAACGCGTTCAGGGATGCGTCCATGGAGAACCTGATTTGGGGCGAACTTAGGGCAGATCTTATGGTGATCAACGATATTTCTCCCTTCCAGGATTATGCCCGTATTGCAGAAAGTAATATCAGTCCTACAAACGGTGCGGTAAGCTGGAGACACTATTATAAGGCCATTAACCTTGCCAATACGCTTATGTATTATGATAAGGAAGTTTTTGAAATTGATGAGACATTTACAAAACGCATGATGGATGGCGTGGATGCCGAAGCGCTCTTTATTCGTTCGCTGAGTTATTTTTATCTCGTGCGTTTGTGGAAAGATGTTCCACTGGTTATTGAACCCACCTTATCGGACACCGCAGATATGTTTATTCCTAAAAGTTCGGAACGCGAAGTTTTAAACCAGGTTATTAAGGATCTGCTGAAAGCCAAGGATATGGCATATACAACGGAATTCTTCGGAAGCAATGCCGAACCGGGATTCAGAACCGGGAGAGCCAATAAATACGCGATTATGGCGCTGCTGGCTGATGTGTACCTGTGGGATGAGCAGTACCGGCTTGCTTCAGACTACTGCGATTCAGTTATCGCTTCTGGTCTTTACGATCTGGAACCGGCTGATAACTGGTTTAGTTTGTACTATCCGGGTAACTCAAAGGTGGAGAGTATCTTTGAGATTCAGTACGACGATAACCTGGATTACCAGGAGAATCCCATTTATAACGATCTTATTCCACTGACCGGAGGGGCAAAAATACGGCCTGATATGCAACAGCTAACCCTGCTGCTCTCAGAGCAGGATATTCGCACCTGTAATCCCTCAAGCCCAAGAAATCCGGATCCGCTGAGGAAATATAAAAGCATTAGTATTGAAACCGGAATTCCACGCTCACAAAACCAGCGTGATGCCAATTTTATGTACTATCGGTATGCAGATATTACCCTGATAAAGGCAGAGGCACTGAATGAGCTGGATGATGTGGCGGGAGCAAATGAATGGCTGAGGAAGACCAAGGAAAGGGCAAACCTCTCGCATTCTCCTGTTGATACCAAAGAAGATCTCCGGACGGCCATACTGGAAGAACGGGCCAAAGAATTTCTTGCTGAAGGGAAACGATGGTTCGATGTTCTAAGGGTTGCCAAACGCAACAGTTTTGAGCAGAAACAACTGATCATAAGCATGATCCTGGCCGGTGCCGATATCAAGCAGAAACCGATACTGCAGGCTAAGGTTTATGATACCCTCAGTTATTACCTGCCTATTCCGGAAGGGGATATCAGAACCAATCCGAATTTGATCCAAAACCCGTATTACGACAGATAATTAGAAAGCATGATGAAAAAGATAGTATTACATAACATAAAGTCCGTTTTGCCTCTGGCAATGTTGCTGGTCGTATTATTTGCCTGTAAAAAGGATCCCATCTACTGGAAGGTGGATTCTGAATTCCAGGTGATATCAGAGTATGTATCCGATAATGCTGAATTTTCGGAATTCAACAAAATGCTGGAGTATACAAAATTGTACCGCATACTTAGTACACGCGGACCTTTTACCTTGTTTCTGCCAACTGACGAGGCGATTCAGAAATTTTACCAGGAAAATGGCTATTCTTCCTTCCGCGATTTTCCGGATACGAACATGGTATTTGACTTTGTCTACAACCATTTGATAGCCAATCAGATTACAACCGGTGATGTGGGCCTGGGTGCTTTACGCGATACCAACGCACTTGGTGACTACATAGTAAGTGAATTCCAGAATGCAGATATTATTCTCAACAAGAAAGCCAAAATTATTGACAGGGATGTAGAGACAGCCAACGGATTTATTCATGTTGTGGACGAGGTCATTCCAATCATCACAAAAAGTATTTATCAGACATTGAAGGATAATCCGTCATATTCAATATTTACACAGGGGCTTGAAAGGACAGGTCTAAGCGATACCCTGGATCTTATCACCTTCCCTTACGGCAATAAAACGGCGAGAACACGCTTTACAGTGCTGGCTATTGCGGATACAACATACGGGCGCTATGGTATTACAAATATTGATCAGTTGATCAATCAGTTTACGGATAATCCTGATAGTCTCACTTTTCTGAATAACGGATTCTACCGATATATGGAATATCATTGTCTGGCCAACACCTATTATCTGTCTGACTTTGAATCACAGTTATATCCGATTCTGTCGCATGATAATAATGTAAAGGCTACCATTACAGATGATTATAAGTTAAATTTAGATCCTGAAACAGAAACCTATACCGGGTTTTATGTGCCGGAATCCAATTATCCGGCTAAAAACGGCGCCTTACATAGCATTAACGGCTTGCTACCGGTTGAAACACCCAGTCCGACCACCATAATTTTTGAGGTCACAGATTATTTCGACCTGAAACAGGGCGATTATTTCGGTAAGTATTACATGAAATGGTTTGACGGGGAAAATACCTTTAAGTACATCAAATGGTCAGGCGATTATCTGCAGTATTACTGGAAGGATCACGACACCGGAACACTGTTGAACGACGATTGTCTGAACATGCTGGGCTACTGGTGGATTGAGATCACTACGCCTAAGATCATGAAAGGGAAATACCATGTATCCGGCAATATCTGGCAAAACCAGGTGGGCTATGAGGTATTCGTTGACGATGAAAGAATTGGAATCGTGAATTCCGGCGAAGTGCCTGATCTGGGTACATTTATCTGGGATAAAACCGAAAGACATAAAATAAAACTGGTAGCCATTCAGTTTGGTGGCTTATTCTGGGACACAGTAACGTTTACACCGGTTGACTAAATGAATAATCTGATCCATAATCTAATATAGTTTGAAATGACAAAAAATCGCAAATATATATTCTGTTTAGCACTCTTGGTCTCTCTGTTTATCGTGGGTGGTTCAGGCTATGTAACAGCGCAGACTGACAGCGTAAATATTTCAGGAACAGTGTTTGAATCAGGAACAGGTAATGCACTGAATATGGTATCGGTTTCAGATGCCGTTTCAGGAATATCCACCAGTACCGATGAAAAAGGAGAATTCAGCATCAGAGTGGGTGATGACAACACCATGCTGATTTTTAATTTGCCGGGATACACCAAACGCAGTCTCTATGTACATGGAAAGACGACAATCCGGGTTTATCTTGTTCCGGAGATGTATAAATCGGAAGATAAACTTGTGATTACACCACTTGAGAATAAACAGCTTAAGGATGTTGTTACTCCTTTGGAGGCGCTCACTGTTCAGGACCTGGAGATGACAACCATCACCTCGTTTGACCAGGGACTTCAGGGAAAGATATCGGGTTTGTATGTACAACAACAATCCGGCATGCCGGGCCAGCGGACCTATATGAACATCCGGGGTGGTTCATCACTTCTGGCATCAAACGAACCTGTGGTGTTTATCGATGGAATGCTGCATAATTACAACTATGCGAAAAACGGAATTCTGGAAGGCTTTACCCTGAATCCAATGGATATTATTGATGATGAAGACATCACCGATATCACCGTGATGAAAGATGGGTTGTCTTTTCTTGGCTCAGCAGGCTCAAACGGCTTAATCAATATCAGTTCTGAACAGGAAGCGGAGGCCAGTACCCGCATTAAATTTTCGGCATATGGTGGTATGGCTTCCAGTCCGCAGCCACTGGAGGTGTTGAATGCAGATCAGTTCAGAACCTATTTCGATCAGGTACTCAGCGGTCAGGGTTACAGTACAGATCAGATCAACAACATGTATCCCTGGTTGAATGGCAATCAGTCCGCTTCGGGGTATTACAAATACAACAACCGTACCGATTGGCAGAAGGAAATCTTCAAACCCGCTGTTTTGCAGAAGTACCATTTTTTTCTGAAGGGTGGTGACGAAATTGCTACATACAATATTTCTACAGGCTATATTGCACAGGATGGTATTTATGATAATACGGGATACAACAGGTTCAACCTGCGCATCAATGGTAAAATCAATATCACTAACCATTTTTCTGTGAAGCCTAATGTGAAAATATCACTCGCTAACAGCACAACACCAAATCAGGGGTACAGCCATTTTAAAAACCCTATGCTGTCTGCGCTGCTTAAACCATCCATTATGCAGACTAATGCACGGGATGCGTTGACAGGTGCGGTTTTACCATATCTTGATGATGTTGGAGATATATTTCCTGTGAGCAACCCGGTGGCAATAACCCGGAATGCACTCGGTAAAAATGTGAACTATATTTTTGTAAGTTCTTTGAAAGCCACATATGAGTTCAGCGATAAACTGAGTGTTTCTACCTTGGTTGGTATCGACTATAACAACTCCCATGAAGATATCTTCCTGCCTGATATTGGTTTGGCCCAGGTAGATTCAGCAAAGAACAGTCCGCAGTATTTTATCAACGAATTTCAGTCAGTGCAAAGCCATACCATGGCGACCTATCATAATGTAAACAGTAACGGACATGCGTATACTGCCAATGCCGGATTGCGTTATATGAAAAACAATTACAAGTATAACTATGCAATTGACCTCAACACAGCTTCAGACGAAATCAGCAGCCTGGGGAAAGGCGGAAAATATACCTACTTAAGAGAAGTTGGCGGTGACGAAACAGGATTGGTCTGGCTCTCTTATTTCGCAAATCTGGGGTATAATTTCAAACAGAAGTATTTTATTGAGGCCGGACTCTCGTACGATGGCAGCTCAGCATTAAGCGGTGATCAGCGGTTTAATCTGTATCCGTCGGTGGCCGCGGCATGGCGTCCTGTCGATAATTTTAAACTGCGGGGATCCTATTCTGCAACAGGGAACATGTTCAGCTCGGTATACTATAACTCTCAGAACTACTATGTGACGCGCCGCCTCAACAGCACAGGTGTATTGTTACGCGAGGCGATCCCAAATCCGGACATGGAAATTGAACGGAAAAATACGGTTAACGTGGGAACCGATCTTACCTTTTTCGGACAACAGCTTAATCTGCATATCGATGCCTACCAATCCAATATCAACAATCTGCTGATGCAACAGGAACTGCCGTTTTATTACGGATATCCTGAATATTATAATAATGATGGTCAGCTAAAGATATCAGGGCTGGATGTTAGCCTTGATACCCGTCTGAATCTGGGGCCGGTAATCTGGACCCTGGCCGTGAATGCTTCTAAAACGGTGTCAGAAATAACGGCTTTGTCGTTTATTGATCCGGAGGCAGATAAAATAGTCACCGACTTCTATGGTGGTCAGATGGTCACTTCCGTCGGGAACAGCAGGACTGCTTTTTACGGCTACGAGACCAATGGTATATTTAATACCGATGCTGAAGCAGCTGCCGTTACCGGACCGAATGGTGAGATTATGCAGGCCGGCGATATAAAATACCATGATGCGGATAATAATAACATCATTAACGAAGCGGATAAAACAGTTATCGGAGATCCGAATCCCGATTTTTATGGCGGCGTATTTACAGCCTTTAAATTAAACCGCCTGCAGCTTTCGGCTCAGCTTAATTATGCCGTTGGAAATGATGCCTTCAATTATGTGAAGTACCTCACAGAGTCGATGTATGGATACAGTAACCAGTCTGTTTCAGTACTGAACAGGTGGACCGGACCCGGAACATCAAATTCCGTTCCCCGTTCTTCCATTGGTGATCCGACAGGTAACACGGTATTTTCTGATCGCTGGATTGAGGATGCATCATTTGTAAGACTGAAACAACTCACAATAAGTTATGATTTTCCAAAAGCATTTGGATTCAGAGGCCTGACGGCTTATGTTACTGCAACAAACCTGTTGACTTTTACCAGTTATTCCGGTTATGATCCGGAGTTCCAGTATACAAACGATGCGTTTGGTATGGGACTGGATTACGGACAAATGCCTCAGACAAGGAAGTTTATGGTGGGTTTAAAACTTGATTTATAATTCTGGAAAAATTAAAAACGATGGTATCAGAATCACTTAATAAGATATTCAGACTTCTGGCTTTAGCAGCAGTATTCAGTCTGACCATTGCCTGCAGCGATGATATATTTGATGTTCCGGTTGGGGAACGAATTACCCCGGACGAGCATTATCAGACCCTTGAGGATGCCATAGCATCTTTGTATGGTACACTGAGTGGCCTTCAGGATGTGGCACCTGACCTGATTCTGCTGGACGGATTGCGCAGCGACCAGATGAACATCACACCGAATGCGGGCAGTGATATTGCGGCGCTGTATAACCAGGAGTTCCGTGCAGATAATCCATACCTGGATTATTCAGGATTGTACAGGGTGATTATAAATGTTAACGAGGTGCTTGCGAATATTGAGAGGGCGGAAGGAAAAGACAGGGATTTTAAACCGAATTATTTGTTCGATATGCGTGCAAACCTGTATGGTTTAAGAGCATGGTGCTACCTTACTATAACCCGTTTATATGGTGAGGCGGTTGTAATAGATGATAATTTGACCAGTCTGCCCGAAGACTTAAGCAGCATGACACCGATGTCGAAAGCTGACGTTATTGACAAACTGATCAGTCAGTTTAACAACGATTCTGTGATCTACGATCAGGATACAGTGTCTAGAGCTCGTGATCAGGCCTATTTTGTTGGTTTTCCCAATTATAAAGCTGTGCTTGGGGAATTATACCTGGAGAAACAGGATTATGAAAATGCCATCTATTACCTGAAGCTCGGCCTGGAAACGGCTCCGGCAATTGCAGGTGATGAGGCTTATAAGGTTGATGCGTCATATGATGAAGATGCATGGGAATCTATCTTTCTTAATGCGGAGAATGCCATACTTGAAAACATGCTGGTTATACCGTATTCCATTAACCAGAAACAGGTGAATACCATGGTGGAACTTATGCTTCCTAACCGCTTGTTTATGGTGAAACCTTCACAGGTTCTTGTAGACTCCATGGAAGCACAGGTCACTACCCGGCGCGATTCGGCTGATGTATACCGCGGGATGGGCGTAACATACGATACGATTTCAGCTGGTAATTATTTTATTAAAAAGTACGACATTGACGAGGCGCAACCTTACAGTTCTGATATTGTACTGCAACGCGCAGGCGATTTACATCTTCTGCTTGCTGAAGCGCTGAACAGAAACGGTCAGTCGGATGTGGCCCTTATGTTTTTAAATAACGGGATCAGTGGTGTTAGTCTATCCAAACGACCGGCAGGTTTTTCCGCTTTCAGTAAAAACCGTGGTATACGAAACCGTGTGTTGCTGCAAAACAGGGAAATTCCGGATTCAGTTACCGGAAATGAACGGGTAGAGATGATTGAAGATTTGATCCTTCAGGAAAAAGCCATGGAATGTGCCTTTGAAGGAAAGCGCATGTCAGATTTGATCCGCGTGGCAGAACGACGCGATAATCCGGGGGAATATATCGGAAACATTATTGCTGCAAAATACGACAGTAGCATGTCAGAATATGTAAAACAGTTTTATATGAATAAAGAAAACTGGTACCTGCCATTTCACTGACAGGTCCGTATTCCATACAAACACAACCTTAACAACTGCATCCCCTGACCATATAGTCAGGGGATTTTTTATCATTTATGTGAAATGCCTGCAATTAATTCCGGCGCCTCATTGCTTTGCATCCTTTTAACTAATGGTTCCCGGCGTAGTAATTCCTTAATGAAACTCCCAACCTCTGATCTACTCAGATTCTAATCATCAGGGATACATGTTTTAAAGAATGATTTATTGAGATGTATATAATTCATACAGGGAAGGATGTTTTGTATCCCTTGTGAATTCCCTTTGTGGTTAAACCTGGATCCACATGACAGCAAAGTTCTTCACTATGGTCAGAATGTATATTTTCCTTATGTTACGCAATAAGTTACCATTTTGCCTTTAGTCTGACATGTTTTGAAAGGACCTTTTCGAACAAGCTGATTCTAAACTGTTTGCCTTGTGGTAACCAAAGGTCGGAATAATTTATTTAATTCTGAAAACAGGATTAAAAAAAGAAATTTCAACTGTTAAAAACTGCGATTGAAATTTGATTTTTTGAATTTGTAATGTTCAGTAATTCAGATTATTGTGTGTAGCTGTAAATGAAATTATTGCACGATTTACTTAAGTGTAGCGCATAAATAGCGACGGGTTATTATGTTGGTTCCCTAAAACTGCATAATTTAGTTTCATCAAGTTTTTTTGAAAAGCAACACTTAAATTTAATAACTTAATTCTAATTATTATGAGGAAAACTTTTACAATTCTTGCGGCTTTTCTGGTTGGTGCATTCTCATTTGCACAACAGCCTGAAGCAGTTTTTACAAGGTTAACAGATACCGCTCCTGTACTGGACGGTGAAATTGATGCGGTGTGGGATAATGCAACCAAGTACGATATTGACAAAGACTATACCGGTGAGACCCCAACAGTTGGTGCTTCCTATTTTAAAGGGATGTATGCAGACAGTGGTATTTTTGTACTGGTTTATGTAGATGACGATGTGCTTGTTCCCTGGTATGCTCAAACAGGTGGCGATGAGTGGACTTATGACAAGGCTGAAGTTTATTTCGATGTCAACGAAGGTGACCTTGCTGATGGACAAGGCCCAAGTACAGGAGGAACCGGACATTATCAGTTTGCACCAAGTATCACTGAAGAAAATGCCAATGGAACATTAACAGAGGAAAGCAATTACAGGTATGCACTTAAAACTACTGATCCGAGTTATACCATTGAATATTTCATTCCTTTCTCAACACTTGTTGATAAAAGTAGTTTTGTAATGGCTCAGACAGCTGAGTTTGGCTTTGATGTGTACATTGCTGACAGAGATGCAGCCGGAGATGCCGGATCAAGACAACGCAAAGTATGGGCTAACATTGGTACCGTAGGTGAAAACTGGGGTAATATGAATGATGCTGGTCTGGTAACACTTGCCGATCCTTCAGATCTTATTTATGTGGATGAAATTACACTGACTCCTTCAGCTACCACTATTGATGTGAATAACGGAACAATTCAGCTGACGACTGATATCGTACCCGGTAACGCAACCAATAAGGAATTAAAATATTATGCCGATCCTGCCAATGCCGTAACAATCTCTAAAACAGGCGTTGTTAAAGCCATCAGAGACGGTGAGGTTACAATTTATGCATCATCAACAGATGGTGGATATATCGATTCTGATCCTGTTACCATTACCATTACTAATCAGATTCTGACAGCAGACGAAGCAAACCTTATTGTGAACGGTAACTTTGATACTGACCTGAGTTCCTGGGGTGGCTGGGTAGACGCCGAATCAGGAGAAACATATGTTTGGGAAGACGGAGTGGTTAAATGTGTAACTGTTGCAAAAGCAGAAAACTGGCATTATCAGTTCAACCAGACTAACATGTTCCATGCAACACCTGATATCCCTTATGTCTATAAATTTAAAGCCTGGGCTACTAAGGTTCGTATGGCAACAACCGACTTTGAAGATACAGAAGCAAACGGTTACAACCGTTATGGTGCAAGTAGTTCTGATGGTAATGTTGAAGGAAGATCAGAGTGGCAGTTTGAACTGCAGACAGAACCTACATGGTACGAATATGAAGTGACCTTTGATCAGATTACTGAAACAACAGTTGAAAAAGTTCAGTTCCTGTTATCCATAGATGATGGTACTGTTTATATTGACAGCGTATCACTGATCAGCAAAGCTGACACTGAAATTCTGGGTGTGGAAACAGGATTAAAGAAAGTAAATACAACAAAATTCAATATGTATCCGAATCCTGTAGGCCATGCTGATATCCTGAATGTAGAGGTTGCAGGTAAAGATACCAATGTGTCAGTGTACAGCATCTCAGGACATAAAGTTGCAGAAAAAAGATCTGTAAACGGCGTAGCTAAAATTGACGTTTCAGAGTTAAGTAAAGGTTTATATCTCATCCGTCTGGATGATGGTTCAACACAGAAGTTAGTACGATAAATTAATTGGTTTTAATCTCAGAAAAAGGCCTTGCCATAAGCAAGGCCTTTTTTGAATAATCCTGAAGTAAAAACAGCAAACCGGAGCTCAAAAATACCGTTGTGTTTTTCTGAAATGATCGGGCTTTATAGCCGTAGATCTGCGCATAATCCGGCCTGCTGTATTTATTCAGATGGGACAGTATTGGTTTGAAAAACAGGGTTTTGTGTCTTTCGGTATGGTATTAATAACGTCTGCCATCTAATGTGTAGTGTTTAAGTACGATATAAAAACTTGCTGCCCCTTTGTATTCACTTTATTTTCGTATAACAGCTGAACATTAACTAATCATACAAGGAAATTAAATCTCTTATGAAAACAACATCCATACTCACGTTCCTTTTGGTTTCTGTAATTGCATTCTTAGCAGGATGTGCAGATAAAAAACAAGGATATTCCACTGAGCCGGAGATAAATGAACAGGTAGAAGCGCTTCTGGCAAAGATGACTCTGGAAGAAAAGGTCGGACAAATGAACCAGTACAACGGGTTTTATGATGCAACCGGGCCTGCTCCGTCTGAGGGAGATGCAAAAAACAAGCTGGATCATCTTAAAAAAGGTTGGGTGGGTTCCGTACTTAATGTGAGAGGGGCTGAAGCAACAAGAGAACTGCAGCGAATAGTAGTGGAGGAATCGCGTCTGGGGATACCGCTCATTTTTGGTCTGGATGTCATTCATGGACATAAAACATTAACGCCTATACCATTGGCTGAAGCCGCAAGCTGGGATCTGGCAGCCATAGAGAAATCTGCCCGCAATGCTGCGATTGAAGCAACAGCTGTTGGTCAAAACTGGACCTTTGCTCCTATGGTTGATATCAGCAGGGATGCCCGCTGGGGACGTGTTATGGAAGGTGCAGGAGAAGATCCATACCTGGGTTCACTCATTGGTGCAGCCAGGGTAAGAGGGTTTCAGGGTGATGATCTTGCGGCGAACAATACGATGGCCGCCTGTGCCAAACATTTTGCAGGCTATGGCTTTTCGGAGTCAGGAAGAGACTACAATACCGTTGATGTGGGAACATCCACCCTCTATAATATTATACTGCCGCCGTTTAAAGCAGTGGTTGATGCAGATGTGAAAACGGTGATGAACTCATTTAATACCCTGAACGGAATACCGGCAACCGGTAATGCATTTTTACAGCGGGATATTCTGAAGGGCGCCTGGGGATTTAAAGGTTTTGTAATCTCGGATTGGGGCAGTGGTCAGCAAATGATTCCTCACGGATATGCCAGCGATCTGGAACAGGTCGCAGAAATGGCAGCCAATGCCGGATCAGATATGGATATGGAATCCTATTCGTACGTAAAATACCTTGTAAAGCTGGTTGAAAGCGGAAAGGTAAAGGAAGCGGTAGTTGATGATGCGGTACGCCGCATTTTAACGGTAAAGTATGAGCTTGGTTTATTTGATGATCCGTATAAATACTGCAGCGAAGAACGCGAAAAAGACTTGCTCTATCATCCTGATCATCAAAAGGATGCATTGGATATAGCCAGAAAATCCATCGTTCTGCTGAAGAATGAAGGCCATATCCTGCCTCTGGACAGGAATAAAAAGGTAGTAGTCATCGGTGCGTTGGCAGAGGATAAAACCAGTCCGCTGGGAAGCTGGAGGATCGGTTCTGATGACAGCACGGCAGTTTCTGTACTGGAAGGACTGGATCTGTTTGGTGCAAAGTATGCATATGCCGAAGGTGCAAAACTGGTTACAGGACCGGTCGCATTTAATTCGGAACTGGTATTCAATACTACAGACAGGAGTGGTTTCAGTAAAGCTGTTGCATTGGCAAAATCTGCCGGAACAGTTGTAATGGTGCTTGGAGAACATGGCCTGCAGACCGGTGAAGGACGAAGCAGGACAGAACTTGGCTTGCCCGGATTACAGCAGGAACTGCTCGAAAACGTATATGCCGTAAATAAAAATATTGTGCTGGTACTGATGAATGGCCGTCCGTTAACTCTTACCTGGGCTGATGAACACATTCCGGCCATCCTGGAGACATGGCACCTGGGAAGCCAGTCTGGTAATGCCATTGCACAAACCTTGTACGGAGCAAATAATCCGTCAGGAAAACTGCCCATGTCATTTCCGCGCAGAGTGGGTCAGTGCCCGATTTATTACAATCATCTGAATACCGGTCGTCCGGGGCCAAACACAGATGTGTTCTGGTCACATTACATGGATGTGGCAAATACACCTTTATATCCGTTCGGATATGGTTTAAGCTATTCCGGTTTTGACTATTCCGGGCTTCAGGTGGATGCGTCTGATCCAAAAGCTGTGAAAGTTTCTGTAACCGTAAAAAATACATCCGATAGAGATGGTGAAGAGGTGACGCAATTGTATATCCGTGACCGGTTTGCAAGTGTGGCCAGACCGGTTAAAGAACTGAAGGGATTTGAAAAATATATGCTGAAAGCCGGTGAGTCAAAAACCATTTCGTTTATCCTGACAGCTAAAGAACTCGGGTTTTATGATAACGACGGCAGATTTGTGGTGGAACCCGGTATGTTTGATGTGATGGTGGGAACCAGTTCTGATAAGGGACTGACCGGTGAGTTTGAACTAATGTAAAAATCTATGCTACCTGAACGGAGAATGCAGATGCTGATGAAGAAATATACAGGAATCATACTGGCTTTCATGTTCTCACCTGGGATGTTTGCTCAGATAACACCACAGCAGGCACTGGAACAAATGGGACGGGGAATCAACATGGGCAATACACTGGAAGCACCAGAGGAAGGTTCATGGGCTCCCGCAGCACAGGAATACTTTTTTGAAGATTACAAAACTGCTGGTTACAGCACCGTACGAATTCCGGTAAGGTGGTATACACATACCGAAGAATCGGCGCCATATAAAATTTCCGAATCATGGATGAACCGTGTGGAGACCATCGTGGACTGGGCACTGAATCAGGGCTTTTTTGTGATCATCAATGCCCATCACTCCGAACCGGTAAAAGAGGACTATGAAGGACAAAAGGAACGTTGGGACAGCATTTGGAGCCAGGTAGCAGTCAGATTTAAGGATAAACCGGATAAACTGTTCTTTGAACTGATGAATGAGCCCAACGGCTGGACTGTTGATAATGTGAATGCGTATAATCATCGCGTTCTTGGTATCGTCCGTAAAACTAATCCGACACGCATTGTTGTACTGGCCGGTAATAACTGGTCTTCAGCCAATGATATGGTCAATCCCGAAGTCATATTTCCGGATGATCCGTATCTGTTTGGCACGTATCATTCCTACGATCCCTGGGAATTCGGTGGACAGGGTAAGGGGACCTGGGGAACCGCCGCGGACAAGAATGCAATTGCTTCCATGTTCACTAAGGTACGTACCTGGTCGGATCAGACCGCAATACCTGTTTTACTGGGAGAATTCGGTTCAACTTATGTCAACGATGACGGTGGCGACAGCGACCTGAACTCCAGGTTTCGCCATTATGCCTGTTTCGTTGAAAATGCTATAAAAAACAAGGTTGCATTTACCGTGTGGGATGATAATGGCTGGTTCCAGGTTTACATGAGGCAAACACGGAAGTGGAAAGAGTGGAATGACATCATCTTACACTATTCCCCGCAAAGTGTGACGGATTTTACAGCTGAAATGCAGCCGGATTCTTCCGTAATTCTATCATGGGTAAATCAGGCCAGTACGTACGACAGCCTGACGATTCAGCGGAAACTGGCAGGAGGGAATTATATAACCATAGGTAGCGTTGTGCCGGGCGTGAACCGGTTTACAGATTCAACGCTGGCTACCGGGCGGGAATACTATTTCCGTGTCATGACCCATCAAAGCGATACGGCTGTTTCATGGGGCTATCCCCAGATCATAAATGCAGTGGCTCCTGTTATAAGGGCGCCGTTCAACACTGCTCCTTTATCTATACCCGGAACAATTCAGGCAGAGGAGTTCGATAAAGGGGATGAAGGTGATGCTTATCATGATTCGGATCCTGAGAACCAGGGAGGTGCTTTCAGATCAAATACGGGTGTGGATATTGAAGCACGTACCGATGGAGGTTTCCAGCTGGCTTATGTTGAACCGGATGAGTGGCTCGAATTTACAGTGAATATTGATAAAACCACGGATTATATCATTACAGCACATGTGGCATCAGCTGAAGATGGTGGAACATTCAGGATGGTGTTTGAACGCGGTAAGGCCAGGATTTGGACGGTTCCGGCAACCGGAGACTGGCAGCAAAATACGGAAGTTACGCAGGATAAACTGAGGCTGCCGGAAGGACAACAGGTCATGCGGATTGAAATAATAGAAGGTGCTTTTAATATCGATAAATTTGAGTTCCGTGATGCCAATGCCCTGGCACTGAATAAAAATAAGACCAACCATTTTCAACTCTACCCTAATCCGACTTCTGGAAGCATTTCTGTTACAAGTCCCGGATTCAGGTTTAACAGAATTGAAATTATCGGAGCAGACGGAAGGAAAGTCTATCGTGAATTCCTTCCTGTCCCTGTGTCAGAAACATTGAAAATAACACCGCCATTGAGTACCGGAATCTACATTGTACAAATTGGTCACGATGACAGAATGCTCTCCGGAATTCTGGAGGTAAAAAAATAATACTATGAATAAACGAATTTTCATACTTTGTTTTGCAATTTTAGCAGGTTTCTCCAGCGTTGTAGCACAATGTTATGAACTGGTCTGGGCTGATGAATTTAACTATTCAGGCGCACCGGATCCTGCCAAATGGACGCATGAGGTAAACGGCGATGGCGGAGGAAACAATGAATTGCAGTATTACACGGATAACCTGAATAATTCTAGGGTTGTTGACAGCATGCTGATTATTGAGGCACGCAAGGAAAACTACCTTGGGAAAGCATATACTTCAGCACGTCTGATTTCATACAATAAAGCGTCATTTAAATATGGCAGGATGGAAGCCAGGATAAAACTGCCTTACGGTCAGGGCATCTGGCCTGCTTTCTGGATGATGGGCAACAATATCTTTACGGGAACCGGCTGGCCATCGTGCGGTGAGATTGATATCATGGAGATGATAGGTGGCGGAGAAGGCCGCGATGATAAAATTTACGGCACAGTTCACTGGTCTGATGCCAGTGGTAATCATGCGCAGTATGGCGGTTCAAAACAGTTGCCCACTGGTATTTTTAACGATGCATTTCACGTATTTTCCATAGAGTGGACCGAAACCTATATCAAGTGGTTTTTGGATGATGTGCAGTATGCAGTGGTGAGCATTACGCCTGATCATATGTCAGAGTTTCACAATGACTTTTTTATCCTTCTTAATCTCGCGGTCGGTGGAAACTGGCCGGGAAATCCGGATGGATCAACAACCTTTCCTCAACAGATGTGGGTGGATTATGTCAGGGTTTATCAGGTTGGATCCGACCCTGCAATAGAAGGACCGGCAGAAGTGATCCCTCGTCAGGAAGGAGCTGAGTTCAGCCTGATTAATAATCCGGAATATCAATATGAATGGCTGGTGCCTGATGGTGCTGAAATCATTTCAGGACAGGGAACATCTTCGGTTACAGTTAACTGGGGCTGTAGTGCGGATACTGTAAAGTGTGTGCTGACCACACCCTGTTCAACTAAAAACCTGGCTTACCCGGTGGAGCTCGCTGAGGTCATCATGAGTGGGGAAAATACGGTCAGCGCTTATCAGAAAAACATCGTGTATCAGGTGCCTCATGCAGCGCATACAGATTATACCTGGATTTTGCCTGAGGGCGTGACATCAGAAAAAAAGGACTCCAGCACGATCTTCGTGAACTGGGGTGGAACTGATGGAACCCTAAAAGTAATGATTGGCAATTCCTGTGGAACAGATAGTGCTGAAATGGAGGTGGATGCAATTGCACAGCTGCCGTATCTGGATCAGCCGCTAACAATACCGGGAGACATACGGTCGGTATATTTTGATCAGGGAGGAGAAGGAATTGCATATCACGATACCGATGAAGGGAATAACGGCCCGGGACTTCGCCAGGATGAAGATGTGGATACGGAAGATGGAGATGGTACCGGTAATATCGGCTGGACATTTCCGGGAGAATGGCTGGAATACAGCGTGAAGGTTGAGGCAGATGGCCTGTACGATATCATGTGCAGAACAGCAGGTCTTACCCGTGGAGGCAGTTTCCGGCTGTTAATGAACGGGCGCGATCTCACCGGGGAAAAAGTAGCTTCTACTGCCAGCTCGTGGACGCAGTTTCGCTCCATGTACATCAGGGAAATACAGCTATTTGAAACAGATACCATGTTAAGACTGGAAATTATAAATGGAGATTTTAACATGGCAAACATGAATTTTACACGTTCAACAACACCTTTGGATAAAAACACGTCAGTAGCAGACTTAGCAGTTTTTCCCACGATAGTGACCAACAGGCTACACATTAGCAACATGGATACGGAGTACCGGTACCAGATTGCCAGTGTGAGCGGGAAAATTATACAGTCCGGGCGTGTTTTACCGGACGAGGTACTTTCTACCGGAAGCCTGGAGGCCGGTGTCTATATATTGACCCTCCGGAATGCATATGAAAGGACATCAAAAAGATTCATCAAAGTCAGATCACAGAATTTATAAATCCGCAAGATCCGATGCAGAAATAAAACATGAAAAAGACAGTTCCATACCCCGTAATACCTTTAGTGCATATCGTTTGTATCATGCATGAATTAAGAAAGTATGGCGTACGGGTTACAGGCGTTTTTTGCTTTATCCTGCTTCTGATATCAATACCTGATGCGGATGCACAAAAACGGGGTATTGCTTATGGCCATCATTCCCCGGAGGATATGGAGACCCTTGCGCCTGCTGTCTCCTGGTGGTATAACTGGTCAGAAACACCGGAGAGCACTGTCGCTGATGTATACGGCGATTATGGCTTTGACTTTGTTCCGATGACCTGGAACGGATCATTTAATGAAAGCAAACTACGGACATTCCTTGATAAGCATCCGGAAACCAAATATCTACTGGCCTTCAATGAGCCCAACTTTCTGGATCAGGCTAATATGAAACCATCCCAGGTTGCAGCGATCTGGCCACGGCTGGAAGCTATTGCTGCTGATTACAACCTTGAGATTGTTGGTCCGGCAGTTAATTTCTGTAACAGCTGCGTATCTGAAAATGGCACTACCTATACAGATCCTGTTCAGTACCTGGATGATTTTTTTGCGGCCTGCCCCGATTGTCAGGTCGATCATATTGCGGTGCATTGCTATATGAACCATGCCAGTGCTTTGGAATGGTATATCTCTTTATTTGAAAAATACAACAAGCCCATTTGGCTGACAGAGTTCTCAGGCTGGGAATATAACGATGCCATAAATTCCCAGGAAGATCAGATCAGCTTTATGATGGAGGCTGTGGAGTTTCTGGAAAACAGTCCGGAAGTGTTCCGGTATGCCTGGTTTATCGGACGGACATCAGGTGGGATTCAGAGTTTTCCATACATCGATTTGCTGGGGGCAAACGGACAACTTACCGATTTGGGTCAGACCTATAAAGCGATGCCGGTACATGATACCGCAAGAGTGGTGCAGGTTCCTGCACGGATAGAAGCGGAAGATTATAATCGTGCATTGGGAATGAAGATTGAACGCACATCAGACCAGGACGGGGTGATGGATGTAACCGATGTGCAGATCAACGATTATCTGGAGTACAGAATAGATGTTCCGGCAGACGGGACATATAATTTTGATATCCGGGTTTCGTCAACACGAAGAACTGCACTAAAAGTCTATGTGGATGGATCAGCTGTCTTAACACATCAGATTCCGGATAATGATGGCTGGGATAACTGGTCAACCGTGACAAAAACGATCGATCTGTCGCAGGGCATACATACCTTAAAGCTGGTTGCCCTGGGCAGCGGCTTTAATCTGAATTGGGTTGAAATCAGGAATCAGACCGCACAGAAACTGGATGAGAAGCCGGGCACTGCCGTTATTTTAAATGCATCAGCTAATGATGTACTGATTATTTCCGGCACATCTGCTTCCGCAAACAGAGTACAGATTTATAATATTGACGGTATTCCTGTGCTGAAACAGGAGAATGCCACACAAATTGATTTGGGTACCCTGGTGCCGGGCATTTATGTTGTGGAGGTCAATGCTGATAACCACCGGATTTTAAAAAAAATTGTGAAGCAATAAATGAAGCCTGAACAAAAACATACACGTTTTACGTGGTTCCCCTTTGGGGTTACTGTCATGCTTTGCTTTTTTATGGGGCAGGGTATAAGCAGCCAGGATTTTGTACAGGTAAATATTGAAATTGAGCAGGATAGTATTGATGAACTGGAATCACATCCATATACCAACGAAGACGTGCACGGAAACTTTACCGCTGATGATCTGAGGATTGATAATGTTGAAATACATTACCGTGGTGCTTATTATTTGTATACACTGATGCAGCAGGGCGACTTCAGAAACTGGAAAATCAAAACGTCAAAACTGAACCGCTACAACAACCGGAGGGAATGGAATTTTAATTACGAGCTAAACCTGCGTCAGCGGCTGGCATATCTGCTCATGGATGCAGCCGGGGTTCCCTGTGTTACCGCTCAGCATGTCATCCTTTCCGTTAACGGTAAACGGCAGGGCGTATACCTTCAGTATGAGGATCCGGATAATAAACGCTGGTTAACCGATACGTTTGGCGATAACAACGGAGACCTGTACAAAGCAGCATACGATATGCCGGATGAAATAAAGTATTTTGCAGACCTGACTTTCCTGGGGAATGCTTACAGTGATTACTTTCTGCATTATCGCAAGCAAACCAACAATAATGACGAAGAGGAATTTGATTACAGTTCGATTCGTGATTTTACGTATTTAATCAGCTACACACCTGAAGATCAGTTTGCTGAAATGATTCGCCGGAATTTTGATGTGGATGCATTCCTGAATTACCTGGTTGTGGCTAATTTCATGGCTCATTGGGACGGTTACCCTTTCAGACCCAAAAACTACTTTTTATACCAGACCCCAAATGATAAAATGTGGCACTTTATACCCTGGGATATGGATGCCACCTTTCAGCGTTCAGGCCACTTTAACAGCATCGGAACTAATGGAAGTGTATTTCATTATTTCGATGGCTACGAACCCTACAATAAGGTGGAGGGGGAACCGGTGGAACGACCACTGGTGTGGAACATGATGAAAGATTCCCTTATTAGAAATCAATATATCGCAACATATAAAAGCGCACTGAACAGCTATCTGGGGACGGATTTTCTCAATGCAACCCTGGATTCATTATGGCTGGCTATCCGCAATAATGTAAGTCGTTATGAAAGCAGCACCTTTCATAATGACATGGATGATATGAAATCATTTATCGATGATCGCATCAGTAATGTTACTGCTGAACTCAGCGAATATGACGTACAAACCGGGTATAAACCTCCGGTATTAAGAGGCGGAATCAACAACCTTCTGGTTTATCCTAATCCTTCTTCCGGTCCGGTACATGTGCGGTATAGTTCTGAACATAGAAATAGCAGAATTACACTGTATGATATGACCGGTAAGGCCATTTACCAGCGCATGTATCAGGGGCATTCCGTTGAAGAAATTGTTGATCCGGAGCAGTATACTAAAGGAATCTACATGTTGGTTATAACCTCCGGAAATGACATGACGCGGGTTAAAATCATTTTAAAATGAAAAAAGAAAACAAAATAAAAACACATAACATGAAAGGCTATATAGGAGCAGTCGTTTTGGGAATCATCCTCTCATCTTGTGGCACAAGGCATGTAAAGGATGATGTGGCAAAGCGCACAGATGATGTATTTTCGGCTAAAGGGAAAACAGCAACGGTGTACACCACGGCAATGCATACCGGTTCAAGGTTACAAAAAACGGGAAAGTATAAATTTGAAAAAGGAAAGCAGGCCCTTGAAACGCAAAAATCTGTATTTGTGAATCCGCATAAAACATTTCAGACTTTTATGGGTGTTGGAGGAGCCATTACGGATGCCTCTGCCGAAGTATTTGCAAAACTGCCTGAGGAAAAACAGCAGGAATTGCTTGACGCCTATTACGCTGAAACGGGTATAAATTATCGCCTGCTCCGGGTCTCTATCCATAGTGCTGATTTCGGATCAGAAAGCTTTACTTATGTATCTGACGAAGATCCGGAACTAAAGACTTTCTCCATTGCTCACGACATGAAATACAGGATTCCGATGATTCATCGTGCCCTGGAGACTGCCGGAGGAAAACTGACAACCTATGCCAGTCCATGGAGTCCGCCACCGTTTATGAAAAGCAATGGTGAAATGCTGCATGGAGGTAAACTGTTGCCTGAGTATTACCAGCCCTGGGCTAACTATTTTGTAAAGTTTATTGAGGCTTACGAAAAAGAAGGTATTCCCGTTTGGGGGGTAACTATTCAGAATGAACCAATGGCGGTTCAACGCTGGGAATCCTGCATTTACACTGCTGAGGATGAGCGTGATTTTTTGAAAAACTACCTAGGACCAACGTTTGAGAATAAGGGGTTAATGGACAAGAAGATCATCGTTTGGGATCATAACAGGGATCTTGTTTTTAACCGTGCCAACACCATATTAAACGATCCTGAAGCCGCTAAATATGTCTGGGGAATTGGTTTTCACTGGTACGAAAACTGGTCGGGCGGAGATCCCAAATATGATAATCTTGAAAAAGTATGGGAGGCATATCCTGATAAAAACCTTATGTTTACAGAGGGTTGTAACGAGAAGTTTGATCCGGAGAAATACCAGTACTGGCCCAATGCTGAACGTTATGGGGAGTCGATGATCCATGATTTTAACAGTGGTACGGTAGGCTGGACCGACTGGAATATCTTACTGGATGAGAATGGCGGACCCAATCATGTCGGTAATTTCTGTTTTGCTCCGGTTCATGCCGATACGCGGACCGGGGAGCTGATCTTTACCCCGGCATATTATTACATCGGACACTTTTCGAAATTTATTGAACCAGGTGCCAAACGAGTGAGTACGGCAACAAGTATCAGCTTCCTCCAAAGTACATCGTTCCGGAACCCGGATGGTAAAATGGTGACCGTTGTGATGAATGATACAGATAAGGACATAGATTATTTGTTGTATGTGAATATGCAGTCTGTGAACGTTAAGATTCCGGCCAGAGCTATTCAGACCGTAGTCTATTAAAATGATTATGTTGTAAACAGTTTAAAGTGATAGGTTAAGTACTAAACCAGAAGGAAGAATCGATACAAAATGAAGATAATAAAGGGTATATATTTTTTAAGTTTGATTTTAGCCGCATGTTTAAGCCCCGAAGTTCGTGCTGAAGGGTTTTTACATGCCGACGGTAAACAGATTGTGGATGGAAATGGAGAGAACATCATTCTTCGGGGCATCGGCACCGGGAACTGGATGATCATGGAAGGCTATATGATGAAAACTGTCGGCGTAGCAAATACACATACACAGTTCAGAGATAAGTTGATTGAAACCATAGGTGTGGCTAAAACAGACAGCTTCTACAATGTCTGGCTGGCGAATCACTTCACCCGTCGCGATGTGGATTCCATGAAAATATGGGGATATAACAGCGTCAGGGTTGCCATGCATTATAAATGGTTTACCCTTCCCATTGAAGATGAACCTGTTCAGGGTGAAAATACCTGGCTTGATAAAGGGTTCACGATGATAGATTCCCTACTTGACTGGTGTGGCGATAATGAGATGTACCTGATTCTCGATTTACATGGAGCTCCGGGCGGTCAGGGTAAGGATGCGGCTATCTCGGATTATGATCCATCCAAACCGTCACTTTGGGAAAGCAATGATAACAAGAAGAAAACCGTGGCGCTGTGGCAGAAACTGGCAGAACGCTATGCCGATGAGCCATGGATTGGAGGTTATGATCTGATTAATGAAACAAACTGGACCTTTCCCGAAGGTAATAATTCACAGCTGCGGCAACTGTTCGGAGAAATTACAGACAGCATCAGAAAGGTCGATCAAAACCATATTCTGTTTATTGAGGGCAACAGTTTTGCCAATGACCATTCCGGTTTAAAACCACCATGGGATGATAACATGGTGTACAGTTTCCATAAATACTGGAGCACAACAGGACCGAACGATCTGGACTGGATCATACAGTTGCGTAACCAGTACAATGTTCCACTTTGGCTTGGCGAGTCAGGTGAGAATTCAAATACATGGTTTACAGAATTGATTCAGTTATGCGAAAGTAAAAATATAGGTTGGTCGTGGTGGCCGGTCAAAAAGGATGATATAAACAGCATTCTGAATGTAAAAACCAGCAGTGCCTATGAAAGTCTCATCCGCTACTGGAAAGGAGAGGGGCCGGCACTGACTGAGCAGGAAGCTTTTGATGCGGTCCTGGATTGGGCTGAAAATCACAAAATTGAGAATTGTGTTATTCAGTATGATGTGATTGATGCCATGATCCGTCAGCCAAATACCAACGAGGTGCTGCCTTACAGGGATCACAAACTTACAGAACCCGTTTTCTTTACGGAATATGATTACGGTAAAAATACGATTGCGTATTCAGATGCCGTTGTGGCCAACTACAGTATGGATTTTTCATCCTGGAACGATGGCTGGTCTATGCGGAATGATGGCGTGGATATAGAGGCCTGTTCGGATAGTGAACCCAATAATGGATACAATGTTGGCTGGACCGAAGATGGTGAGTGGATGCAGTATTCCATGCACAGCGACTCTGTTGCCATGTATGATCTGCAGATCCGCCACGCATCCGGTTCAGGAGGATCAACCGTGCATTTTGAAGTAAACGGCGTAAATGTATCAGGAAGTCTGGTGCTTCCGGCTACCGGAAGTTGGGATAACTGGCAGACCACGACCTTTAATGATATTATTATTCCGGAAGGTGATATTAAAATAAAGCTTGTTTTTGAACGGGGCGGTTCGAACCTGAATTATTTTCAGTTCATAAATCCGCGTTCTGCTTCCGAAGTGGTGTTTAAGCTGATTTCTGCCGAGACAACTGAGGATGGGTTTGGCATTCTGTTGAGTGTGAATAAGAATGTGGATATTCCGGATGTTTCATTTAACCCGGCCGATTTTGAGCTGCTGGTAGATGATGAAGCTGTACCTGTGGATGAAGTCAACCTGAGCGGATCATCAGATATGATCCTGGTCCTGTCTGTAGCTCAGGGACTTTATTCCGATCAGAATATCCGGCTGTCGTACACCGGAGAATCGGTGCAGTCAGGCGATGTTAACCTGTTACAGTTTTCAGATGAACCGGTTCTTAAAAAGATGGCAGAAAGTAAACGTATCCCCGGAAAAATTCAGGCGGAAGACTTTTTTGTAAATCATGGCTTTGAACTGGAAGATTGTACAGATACCGGAAACGGATTAAACACGTCGTATGCCAACGCGGGTGATTACCTTATTTATAAAGTACATGTCACACGAACAGGATATTACCGTGTGATTTATCGCGTTGCCACAGAAAAATCCAATGCGGAGATAAAATTTCAGGCCGGTCCGTTAAATATTTATACGACGCTCGATACCATGCAGTTCGAAAGTACAGGCGGCTGGCAAAACTGGGATATTCAAACTTCTGAAGTGTACCTGGAAGAAGGATACTACTATCTCCGGTTCCTGGTGAAACAAAGTGAATTTAATCTGAACTGGTTTCAGTTGAACTATACCGGTACAGCGACCGATGAAACGGAATTGCATGCCGGTATAAAACTGTCTCCCAATCCTTCTAAAGATCACGTAATTGTCAGTTTCAATGCAACAGCCGGTGAAGAAAGAACAGTTGAAATTCTAAATCTTAGCGGGCACAGCATGATCATTGCAGAAACAGGAGATGCTGAATGCCGGATTAATACGGAAAGTCTCGATCAGGGCATCTATATCATCAGGGTGAAAAGCGGAGATAAACAAAGTGTCTCAAAACTTTCGGTAGTAAAATAACTGTAACTGTCAGCCTCTTAACGTTAATCCACCGGACAGATCGTACGGTGTTGAGTGTTTAGCTATGTTTAGGAAAACCTGGTAATACATTGCGTTTATAAAACCGGACCGATGTTATTTGAGATTCGTGTACTTCGGTTGTGGTAAAAAATAACCCCGGTACAAACCGGAGCTATTTTTTCAGAGTTATTTAGCTTAATTAAATCCTTTTTTGGTTACACTTTCAGGCTTAATTTTCTGTCTGACTGACCTCAGATGAAAGGTGTTTAAATTTTATGTAGTTTACGTTTAATCCTCCTTTAGTAAAGGTGAGTTTAACGTCCTTAATACCTTCTTTAATGAGAACATCGCTGATGGATAAATTATACCATCCTTCACCGGATTTCTGCAGATTTTTCTTCGGTGGAGCTACTTCGAGTTGCTGGTCTCCAAGCGTAATTTTAATTTTCCCGGAATCACCGGATACCCTTAAAATAATATTATATATGCCGGGTGTTACTGTGGATATTGAATATTTTGTCCATTCACCATCTTCGGTCCAGCCGACATAATACCCGTTAGAAATCGGATCATTACATATGCCTATATCCACACCATCGCTACGGTAGGTATAGCCGGAATTCCATCCTGTGTATTTTCCGGTGGTTACGTGCAGATCCTGGTAATCACTGTCGTTCCATGCATCATTAAGGGTTCCGAAATCATAATCTACTGCGAATATGGTGCCTGGAATATTATGTGTTTTAAACGGTTTACGCTGATGATTAAACGGTGCATCCAGATAGGCGAAAACAACATCACTGTTGAATTTGCAGTTTTCTGTCTTTATATTTTCAAGCAGATCATTCATGGCGGTGACAGCCTGTTCTCTGCCGGGTCTGTTTTCTCCTGTTTCAGGATTATAGTTGATGATTGCGTCCCAGCTTTTAGAGACAATGGTGTATGGATCATCAATATCCATCTGTTTGTATGCCCATGTCGCCCAGCCGATATTCAGGCGTTCCATCTGTTCTACCATATCGGTAAACCAAACATTAGAGTTTTCACCGGTTTCGCCTAACCAAAGCGGTACATTGAGCTGGGTTCTGAGATCCAGAACACCTTCAATGCTTTTATCATCGTTTACTGACCAGTATTTATGAAAACTGAATACAATATTTTCGTCATATGAAGCAAGTTCATGCAGTCCTTTATAATTGTTTGCCCAGCAATTTCCTTCAACAAAAATGATATGGTTAGGGTCAACCAACCTGATGGTATCGGTAATGCGCTTGTATAAATCAAGTATCGGTTTGTTTATTGTACAGTCGCAACCATTGGGATGTGTGCCATCATTTTCAAAGGCCCAGTTTGGTTCATTAATCAGGTCGTATCCTCCGATATGAACTCTTTTGCTGTACCGTTTTGCCAGTTGGTACCAAAGTGCCACGGTTTTAGCTTTATTGGCCTCACTTTCCCATAGAGAGGGTTTCTCAGGGTCGTAATCACTGATATTAGCATCTTTCCCCTGTCCACCTGGAGCTGCATGCAGATCCAGTATCAGGTAAATATCATTTTTTTCACACCAGAACAGAAGGCTGTCGAGCATATTAAATCCCGTACTTAACCAGGTGTTTCTCCCTTTAACGGGTTCCTGTTCAACCGGCAGGGTAAATAAATTATAGTGCATGGGAACGCGAATGGAGTTAAAGCCCCAGTCACTAATGTTTTTTACATCTTCACCCGTAAAGAAATTTTTAAGCCATTCACGGTAGAATGCATCTGTAGTGGCCTTGTCAGTCAGATTCTCCAGCATGGCTCTGATCTTATGTTGGGGCCCTACCGGCGTTTGAAACATATAACCTTCCTGCAGCATCCAGCCTCCGGGCCCTACACCTCTTAAAATGAAATTGTCACTTTTAGAATTAACAATCCGTTGACCATCACGTTTCAAAAAACCGTTTACACTTTTGGCAGCAGATGACTCCTGAAAAATGCAAATCAGAATAACCAAGGGGAATAGTAAGTATTTAAATTTTGCCATCTTTTTAACTAATCGGTTAGAACCATGCGGTTTTATCCACATTAAACAATATTCAAAAATACCGGAGGAAAAAGGATTTACCCAGAATTCATAGTATACTTGCTCTCTACAGATGAAAGAAATAATCAGGATATGCTATACAAACGCTTTTATTTTTAAGATTTTCAGCTCTTTATGTTTTCAATAAAAGTGGAAGGCCGCCTGTGTTTTGTTCAGTTAAATCTGTCGCTTATAGTGCCATCACCGGGAAATATAAAGAGTCATTTTTTATGAGAGACAGATCCAAACGTTCTACAATTCCCGGATATACAGGTTCAGATCTGTTTCGTGAGACAGCCCCATCTTTTTACGTAAGCGATATCGGGTAACATCAACGCTTTTGGGCGAAATATTCATAAGGTTTGCAATCTCCTGTGTATCCAGATTGATCCGGATAAAGGACAGAATGCGCACGTCATGCGGCGTAAGATTTGTGTGTTTTTCGGTGAGCCGGTTAATAAAGTCCTGGTGCAGTTCAGAAAACAACTTATGGAAAAAGAAATTTCTTTTTTCGTTGCTGACTTCCTCCAGTATCTTGTTTTCCCAACGTTTCGAATCGCTGTTCCGCATTTTTTCCAGACCCTCTTTTAACTCCATTAGAAACTGATTCTTATGGCTTATAATTTCGGCATACTGCAAAAGTTGTTCATTCTTAATGGCAATATTGCTTTTAACCACATCCTGCTCATGTTGCTGCTGCTGGTTCAGAATACGCTTTTTATTCAGCCGGTTCATAATATGAATGGTGAATAAAATACACAGCAGAAATATAATGGAATAGGGGATAATGACCCATTTTGTCTGGTACCAGTATGAGTCAATCACAAAAGAAACTTCACTTTCCTTCGTAATCTTGCCGTTTAGTCTGCTTTGAACCGTAAATCTGTATGTTCCTCCGTTGAGCTTGGTATACTCTTTTTTACCGGCTGTGGCACTCCATTGCGACCAGTCGTTATCGTAGGGCCATAAGATGTATCTGAACTCTATTACATCGGTGGATGATTTCTGTGTTCCGAAATGAAAAATTATATTCTTGTCTCCGGCAGAAAAGAGAAGTTGCCTTGTCATATAAGGATAGGTGTATTCCTTAAAGTCATTTTCATCCTGTCCTACTTCTATTTTCGTTATTACCGGTGGTGACCCGGTTACTCGTTTTGACGTGTTTTCAATATTAAATGTGGTTACCCCGCGATCTGTTCCTATCCGCAATTCTCCGTTTTTAATGTCAATGAAAATATTATGTTTCATCAGTGCATTTTCAACAGAACTCAGCAGCTTCTTGTAGGAATAGTAAGTTCCGTCATGAAGATCAACCAGCATATCCAGTTGTCCGTTCTGTACATAGGCCAGTGAATTGCCGTTAGCTTCTTCGTAAAAAGCTGAAATCCCGGGGCCGCTGATGGAATTAAACGGTGGCGGGGTTATTTCGTCAAAGGATCCGTTAGAATAGCTCAGCAGCTTATCGCCATTGTAAAAAATAACATTATTGTTATAATCAAAAAACGTTTCAATGGTATCATAAACCGTTTGCTTTACCATATCATCCTGAACCAGCCGAAGCTGTGTTACAGGTTCACTTTCAGTATCAGACCAGATACAATTGTCAGAATCATCAAAATACAGTTTAGTGCCCGCGGTATGGTTCACAAAGGTTACAAGCTGCATTTTATCACCGGATTTCCGCGTAAGAATAACTCCGGAATACGTGGATAAAAGATAAAAGTCGGTACTCCCAAAACGCGCAATATCCATAACGCCATCACCGGCATACACTTTAACCAGTTTATTGTTGTCCATTTTCATTAAACCCAGCGTATGACAGATGTAGAGCTGATGATCAATTTCGCGAATTCGCCACACCTGCCCTTCACTGTTTGGAACAATAGTAAAAGGATTGTATGCTTCTGATGAAAACAGTCCCTTGTTTGTAGCCAGATATGTTGTGTTGTTGTAATCCTGAATATAGTAGGTGGCACCTTTGTTAAAGATTGGTTTTAATGCATTTTTCAGTTCAACATAAGCAATGCCGTAGTCCAGTCCCAGCCAGATATTGCCATTGGGTGCTTTTTTTATGGCCAGAACGGTATTGTCAATCAGGTTATTCGTTGAATTAACTTCTGTTACTACAGAGTTGTCCTGTTCATCAATCTGAAGCAGACCATTAGATATGGTTCCAATGCTGTAAATTTCATTATCATAAGAAGATGCTGTAAAAAAAGATATCCCGTCAATAGACTCCGGTAGACTTACCTGCCTGACCTGTTTGCCATCGTATGCAAACATTTTACCATTGAAAAGGATAAAATAGAGTTGGTTATTACGGACAAATATTTTTCTTATCTCAACACCATGTGTCTGATTGAAATTATAATGGACCTTAAAGGTGTCTTCTTCCACGGTGCCGATTTTACCTTCCCGTGATATAGCCCATAGCTGGTTGTTCCACAGCGTCATGCTGTAAAAGCCTGTGCCGGATCGTATGACTGATTGTTTGGCGGCTTTTTTATCATATACCATTATCAGTCCTTCAGTCTGGAAAAAGATCCTGTTATCCAAACATTCCACATCCCACACTGTTCCGCCTTCCACGTTGCCAATAAAAGTGTATTCAAGATCAGTTGGCGTGGCTTTTACAAAATATCCAAAGTCAACATCACCACCACACCATATGGTATCGTTCTGAACTTTAAGACTTCTGATGACATCCTTACTGGCAGTTTGCGACAGCTCCCATATGCCGTAAATGTTTCTTAGTAATCCTTCTGTGTTTCCGAAGTAAACCACACCGTATGAATCAATGTCGATATCCCAGTTCTGACGACCGGCACTATAGTCTGTTTTATCATAGGATTTAACTACCGAGAGGTAATTGTATCCAAATGCTCCGGAATAAGAGAAAACGGAAATCAGTATAATAAAACATATTCTGGTCATTACATTTACAGTGATATCGTTATCGTTAAAGATGCTGTGGTTAGTGAAATGAGATCTTTGTTAAAAGCAAATATAGTATTTAGATCAATGTCTTCCAAGCCATAAAATGGTGCCGTAAGAACGTTGTATAACATGTTTTGGTTCTTTTTTCAGGTTAGAAAAAGTAGTAATATCAGGTAATGAAATAGTTCCGGTATAAAAAATGAACCCCAAAAGCCGGATAAAAACTTTTGGGGTTCACTACTAAAAAGCGCTGGCTTTCTGTTTTTATTGTTTTACAAACCGTTTGGTAATAACCCGTTTCCCGTCAGAGATCGTGAAAAAGTATATGCCACGATCCAGAGCCGTAATATTTATTTTACTGGCTAATGCGCCGGTGAGCCTGTCTTTCTGTACTGTTTTACCGGAAAGATCCGAAATGCTGTAAGACAAGAATGACTTATAATCCGGAATTGTCAAATGAATTTGCGAACTGGCCGGGTTCGGGTATATGCTGAATCCTTTCGGATCTGAATTCACCTTTTGTACCGGAACAGGTCCGTTTTCTGCAACGAGGCTGTTGATGTATTTTTCCAGCATAGTATAACCGTCAGCTCCCACTATATTACGGTCACTTGGATCTTCCTTGTTCAACCCATTGGCATCTTCCCAGTCGTCTGCCATGCCATCACGGTCATTGTCAACCGGAACTTCTGATTCATCGTA
Organism: Quyinboa sediminis; assembly: GCF_042219855.1. Taxonomy (NCBI): domain Bacteria; kingdom Pseudomonadati; phylum Bacteroidota; class Bacteroidia; order Bacteroidales; family Quyinboaceae; genus Quyinboa; species Quyinboa sediminis. The sequence goes on from NZ_JBHJHP010000004.1 coordinate 43,458, forward strand.
AGAGTAAGTCTCCCAACCACCAACATCTTCCTGGGTGTCAATTAATCCCGCACGTTCTGTTCCATTGGAAGCTCTGTCCGGTGCCAGCCCATTTCTGACTTCATTGGTTACACGCATGTCGGTGGAATCTCTGCTATAGCTTGCACCGGCATAGTCAAGTACGGTTTCGTAAGCTACTTCAGCACTATGGGTATGCACATAAGGAACTTCAAATTCTGTATTCGATTTAATACCTTCAATAGAACCACCGGGCAAATCACCACCACTGGGTTCTATTCCCAACCAGTTGCTGTTAGTAACAGATGAACTTGCAGTTACAATATTACCGTCAACATAGAAAACTCCCCAGACGCCAGCTGGCAGTTCATATTTATCAGTACTTGGATTAGGATTGAAAATACGCGTTTTATGAGACGATTCAGGGCCGGCTTTGTAATAGTTGTTGACAAAATTATAGCTTCCGCCCATACCGGCATAACCGCTGTTACCTCCCCAGTTGTAAATGACATTATTTCTGAAATCAACCAGTTCAAGATCTGTTTCACCTGAATATCTTGAGCCGTTCATCCTTGGATTTCTGCTGTCATGATGCGCCAGCAGATTGTGATGAAATGTTGCAGTCTGGCCTCCCCAGATGCCTCCATAGCCATGGGTTCCCTTTTCATGAACTGATTCTCTGAGACTTTCGGATAAAATGCACCATTGCAACGTAAAGTTCTTATTGTCGTAGAATGATCCGCACTCATCTGTGCTCCAGCTTAGCGAACAGTGGTCAATAATAATGTCTGACTCATTTCTGCCCCACATGGCATCATCCTGTGTTGCTTTCTCGTCACCCATCCTGGAACGGATATATCTTACAATGACATTGCTTCCACCCTGATAAAGGCTGTAGTTTTTAAGACAGATACCATCTCCGGGCGCTGTTTGTCCGGCTATAGTTGTGTTATCGTTAATATCCAGTCTGGAATTAAGTGCAATGATACCCGCAACTCTGAATATAATGGTTTTTTTTCCGGGGCGACCCAGACACCATCTGAGTGTACCTTCATGGGTTGAATAATTTCCTGTATTGGTATCATCCAGAGAGGTAACAAAATAAACTTCACCACCTCGTCCACCTGTTGTATACATTCCACCTCCCTCTGCTCCCGGGAAAGCTGGTGTTTGTGCCGATGCCTCTGTAAGCATCAGGGCTAAAAATAAAAAAAGTAAAGTAGAAATACGTTTCATATCAATCGAATTAATGTTATTCTTATTTGTAAACCAGTAGACAGATTCAGGCAAACTGAAGTGCTTTAATCTCTTTTTATGAATTTGTCCAAAGTTTTATTCCCAAATATCCATCAGAATACGTGCTGCAAAAAGAGATTTTGATAAGTGTACTACAAATATAACAATGAATTTTTGAAATTGAATAATTCACGTGATTTTTCACAATCGATTGCACAAACAGATCTGCAATTTAAATACTTCTTTATAACGAACGAAAAAAAGCTGTCCAAAAAGACAAATGAAAATATTTTGAACTTATAAATTGTAAGCAATCTTTATTTTACCCCTCCATCCTCGACAGCTATCGGGAATTCCCTAAATAGGGAGGTTTCAAGTCCCCTTTCCGCGTGTCGCCGAAGCAATAGCGGAGGCGCAGGTGGACTTAGGGGTAATTTTGTAAAAATTACTTACGATCCGTAAGTAAAGATAATTCTGATATCACTTTTGGGACCTCCTCTTCATAGTTTTAGAAATTTCTTATCGACAGTGCCTGAACTGCTGTTTATGCGAATAACATAGTAGCCGGGTTTTAACTTTTTTGTACTGATCTGTTCTGATGTGTTGCTTTGTAAAATATTCTCCATGACTTTATTGCCTGCCAGATCATATATGGTGAACTGCTTTACAGAGACAGAAGGATCGTGCCTTATCTGTAGCATATTCCGGGTCGGAACAGGGAAAATTTGGATGCCATCCAGCTTATATTTCTCATCTGTTTTTGTTCCTTTTGTTACGGTTACCATGGCATCATTTGTATCAGTGCCGGTTAGAGTCGTATCAATGGAGTAGGCGTCTACCCTGAACCAAACGGACTCACCGGTGCTGACAGCAGGGGGGAGCCAGTAATATTCATTGACTTTCAGGCCGGAGTCTATTTTTGTAAAACTCTCTTGATTGTCCACACTATAGTATAAATCGTAAGCTAACGGATTGCCGTCATCAGGATTATTAAGGGTCCAGGATAATGGCATGGAAGCATTCCATTCATCATTTTCCGGTTGAACAACTGTTACCTCCGGATTAAGATAATGATGTAAAAGTTCTGCATAGCCCTTGCCGCTGACCGGATTTCCGTTTACCGTTCCTTCAATACTTACTGAACCTTCATAAAACTGAAAAGGGAGGTCAACTTCCGTGTTGTTGTTTATTGCTGTAATCGTAAGATCCATATTATTCTGCTCAGAAGTGAGTCGCCATTTTCGGGCATAGCATAAATCCTCTGTCGAGTTCCACCAGAATCCCAGCCGCTCAATATGGAAATCAATATTGGTATAACTGTTAAGTTCATCCACATAAACCGATATATTCTTGTATTTAGGATCTTCAGGAATCGTGTTGTCAGTTGCAAAAAGGTCCCAGACGTTTATATCCATACCATTGGAAAGTTGTAAGCAGAACCATTCATATTTTTCACCGGTACTCGGGTTAAATGTCCCGTATTGTCTGTCTATCCATGAGGTTCCGCTTACGTTTTCAGTAGTACCGTTAAATGTAAATGAACCGGTAACACTGTTAAGCGTTTGCGAATAGTAATAGGTATATGTTTCCTGTCCCTGGGGGAAGTAACCATCATCACCCAGGATAAGTGGTGGTTTCTGAGCCACATATTCCAGATTCAGAGCACCTTTTGATGCATTGGCAGTCAAAACGTATTCAAAAGGAATCATGCCGGCAGCATTGGTCTTGTTTTTCCATGTTTCGGTGCCTGATCCCAAAAATCCTGTCTTCACAATAAGGTTCAGACTGTCTGTAGCCAGCAGGGCATAGGTCACAGGTTGTACATCAGAATAAAATTCGCCTGTATCATCGTTTGTTACATTAAAAATTCTAAATCCCTGATAAGGTGGATAGTTCATGTAAAAATAGGTGAGCATGTAACTGTAATGAGTGCCTGATTCATCCCCGGTGAGATGACCAATGGTATACCACCATTCAACAGGTTCTGTTGTGTGTCTTCCCTCATCCTTTGGAAACTTAATCAGGCTGCCAGCAGGTTCATAGGGATAATCTTTCCAGTCCTGAGAATTGACCGGAAGTACTTCTGTAATCAGAAAAAGCATAAAAAAGTAAACGTATTTGCCCATAATAAAACTGTTAGGTTATTTATAATTAGTCAAGATAAAGATAATTAAATTTGAGAGATTGGAAATGCTTCTAACGTTCAACACAAATATAAAACAATAAAAACAGTAAAATTACCTACAAAACGAATTTGGGTATTTTTGCTGAGGGATAAAGAAAGGGGTTTCAGAAGGCCGTTGAGTGAAACGCCATGTCATTATATCAAGCTGATTATACCTTCCCCAGATAAAAGGTGACTTTATAACAGTGGAATAGAATTAATGCTTCACATTTATCGCCCTAGATAAACACTCTCTTAGGTCGTTTTCAGCGAGGGAGTTCGGACAATTCTTTATGATAGGCCGAAGAACGGTTTAGATTTAAATGTTTCGCATAAAGAATCTGTATTAACTAAAGCATATTGAAAAATTAAAATCGGATTAGGTGGAATGAATATAACTTGTGCCACCAGCCCCGAAGCTTCGGGGGAAGCGGGGACACCAATATATTGAAAAAGCAAAGAGGGAAAAACAATCGTTTTTCCCTCTTTGTGGTGCCACCAGGAATCGAACCGGGGACACACGGATTTTCAGTCCGTTGCTCTACCAACTGAGCTATGGCACCGTTTGGTTTTGCTGTGTGATCTCTTATTGCTAAGAGCGGTGCAAATATAGATATTTTTTCAAATTCTCAAAAACCAGATTAAGAAAAATAGAAAATTATTGAATAACCGTTAATTTAACCAGTTCGATTTTGTTTTCTGTGGCTTTCAGGATTTTAAATTTAAACTTTCCTATGTCTATGATATCGTTTACCTTAGGCAGGTTTTCATAGTGATAAAGTATTAATCCGGCAACCGTTTCAAAATCATCTGTTTTGGGTAATTCTAGATTTAGTTTTTCATTTACATTGTCAATTTCAACCCGTCCGCTCAGGATATATTCATTTTCACCAACAGAGCTGATCTGAAGATCTGTACTGTCATGTTCATCTTCAATTTCACCGAATATTTCCTCCATAATATCCTCCAGTGTCACTATTCCTGAAGTCCCACCGAATTCATCCACAACCACGGCAATACTTCGTTTTTCCTGCATAAATACTTTCAGAAGTTTGCTTGCAGCCATGGTCTCCGGAACAATAGGGATATTCATGATCCTTGAACGCAGGGTCTTCGGATTCTTAAACAGCTCTGAGGAGTGAACATAGCCGACAACATGATCAATATTTTCTTTATATATAACAATTTTTGAAAGGCCGGTCTCAATAAAACGTTGTTTTAAATCTTCCAGAGATGAGTCAATATCAACAGCAACAACTTCTGTTCTTGGGATAACACACTCCCGCAGTTTAACCCGTGAAAAGTCAAGTGCATTCTGGAATATTTTTACATCATGATCAATAGGGACAGAGTCTCCATTGGTGTTTTCGTATGTCTCTTCAAGCAGATTGTTCAGCTCAATTCTTCCAAAAACCGGTTTCTCCTCCATGGTGTCAAACCTGACCCTGAAAATACGTAGTATTTTTGCCGAAGCCCATGAGGAAAAAGAAGCAACAGGATACAGCACGATGTACGACAGGATCAATGGAATGGATAATAGTTTAAGTGATAAGTTGGGATTGAGTCTGAACACAGTCTTGGGCAAAAACTCAGCAGTAAAGAGGATAATCAGTGTTGAGAAAATAGTTTGCAACAGCAGAACAACTAATCCGGAATCAACATATCTGAAAAATACGGGTTCAAGCACTTTGGCCATCTGTAAACTGTAGATGACAAGCGCTATATTATTTCCAACCAGCATGGTCGCAATAAACTGCTGGGGATGTTCATAAAAAATGGAAAGGATATTGGACGTAAATTGTCCCTTTTGGCGGTCAATTTCGAACCGGAGTTTATTTGAAGCCACGAATGCAATTTCCATACCTGAGAAAAAGGCTGAAAATGTTACCGTTATGAGGATTGTGGCGAGTGAACTCATTGCAATATTTTGTATGAAATTAAGAAAGAGAATTTAAAATTTCAAATTATTCAATATCTAACGGAAATGTTGCTGTTACTTTTTCAAAGGAGTATTGCGTAAAGTTCTGATTTGATTTAAAGCCTGTACAGATAACCACCTGTCCGGTTTTGTGGTTTGTAATCCGCAACATCTGGTCCGTGTAAAGCTTTTCCTCGCTCTGATCCCAGTACATTAACTCCGTTTCAAATGTTTCATCGTCAATGTTCCTGGCAAACACCTTGTTTTCCAGTTTCCATAGTTTCTCTTTCTCAAAATAGCGTGCATAGTTACACTCTATTTCAGAGTCAACAAGCTGATCATGATTGTACCGTTTAAGTTTCAAACCCTCACTGAATTCCCAGTACGGCTCTTCAATTTTGTCGAAAACTTCATACAGAGGTGCAGTAATGATATATTTCACAAAACCGGAATCTGAGACTATTGACTCAATGTTTTCTGCTTTTACCGAAGGCCATTTGGTTCTGTCAATATCAGGAACAAGTTGTGTTTTTGTTTTACTGCAACCTGAAAAAATTATTGCAGCACAAATAATTTGTGCTGCAATAAGTGATATTTTAATATGAATTTTAAGTTGTGACAAAATTAGTCTTTAGGTGTACACGTTGTTGTTTCGTTAATCCATCCACCAACCCGGTATGGCTGATTCAGTTCAAATCCTTCCTGCATGAATATCTCTTCTGTACCGGGGAAATGCTGAGAATAATTGTTGATATACATATTTGCTACATCAGCACATGAAGGATCTACCTGTTTGGCTTTTTTTAGTTTATCTACTGCAGCCCAGTATCCCGCTCTGTTTTCAATATCTTTGCTACCCAGTTGCTGAGCCTGTGCAGAAGCAGCATACATTTGTCCAATCAGGATATATGGATCGCCCCAGTTGGGCCGGGCTGCAATGGCTTTTAAAGCATACGATCTGGCAGTTGGATAATCTTTTTTCTTTGAAAATTCAATGTTGGCCATTAAATAAAGATAATCTGCTTTTTTATCGTTGTCTTGTTCCAGATTAACTGCTTGTTGCAGATACTCCATGGCTTTATCTATATCTTCATGAGCCGGATTAATGTACATTCTAGCAAGGGCAACTGCACCTACTGCACTTGGTTCAATATCATAAACATATTCAGCTGCTTTAAAATAGGTCTCAGATTCGGTACAATCTGATTTATCAAAAGTCTTTAGAATTTTCTCAAGCTCTTCTTTGTTTTCTTTGTCTTCTTCCACCTTTGCAGCATACATATTTTCCAGTGTATTACAATCTGCTACTCCGCTTTCAGCAAATTTCTCTTCTGCAAAGTCCCTCAACTGATCAACAGTACTATTATATTTTGTTGTTGCTTTCTGAATTTTATCCAGATTAGATTGTATCTCCTGGTAGTTTGCTATAAGCGTTTCGCCAGTGATTTCACTCCGATCATAAAGTACAAAATTCAGACCAATGTATTTTGACATGCATGACAGCAGTGTTGAAGCTGTAGAAGGCATGAATTTGTTTAAAAGCCCTTTAATGGCATCATCAAAGTTATCAAGTGATTGTTTTAATCCTTCAGTTGTGTTGCCATAATACTCGTAATAAGTCAGTGCTTTTTTACCATTAATATATTCTTTGGGATATTTTGAATGATTACCAAAATATTTTATCCGCTGATCATAAAGTTGCATTAACTGCTGAATAAGCTGCTCTTTCTCTTCTGGGCTTTGCGCATGTTTTATTTGCCACTCCATAATATCTTCACCTTCAGTATAAATGTAAATACTGGCTGCGGGACATTCATTATAGGATACTGTCCATGGTTTAACCGCATCTTTGTAATTTTTTTGTTTAGCATATTCATGAAACAGCGAAAAATTACTCAGACACCTGATACTGTCTTCTCCATGTCCGAATTTTGAACCACTTTCCAGCCCCGTCTGGGCGAACATGGTCATCGTAAAAGCAAGTAATGCTAATGTTGTAAATACCTTCGTTTTCATTTTTATTGCGATTAATTATTATTCCAGTTTTCTGCGGAAGAACCAATAATCATTGAATGAAAAATTAATGGTTACCTTTCCATATGATTCACTAATTAAAGAACCTCCTGAGGATTTCATCTGGCCAAGTTCAAATGCAATGTTGAATCTTGTCTTTTCATATCTCAGTGGTAAACCGAGTCCAAAAGTCATGCCAAAATTGTAGAGATCCTCTCCAAGCCCGGTGATATAGTTGGTTGAGTAAAATCCACCAAGCCTGTATTCCACACGTTTAAAATAGTTTCGGTCTATAAAGTTAGGAATATATTCTAAACCGGCAGAAATTCTTGTTTTGTTCCCCAGTGTATCGGTAACGTTATAAAATTCGCTTTCGCTCCATTTTTGCAATGCATATTCGCCTGTAACAGTCAGTTTATTTTTAACTTCATAAGCTGCACCTATGCCATATGCTTCCGGCATTTCCATTCCAATATCCTGACCTATATTAGAGGCAATTGTAATTTTTGTTATGCTTGCGAAATCTTTTTGGGATATGAGATCCTGCCTGGCATTTAAGGATGTTTTAAATTCGTAGGTACCACCCAGTGTCAAACTGTGAGTCTCATTCACTGGCAGGACAAACTGCAAGCCGAAGACGGGATGAACAGCATTAACATAAAGTTTTTCATAACTGTAGAAAGTTGAATACTCAGGGTTGTTGGGAAACTCAACAATTCTGTTATGCGAAACTGCACCAAAAAGATATTCCAGGTTAACACCCAATGATAAATGATTAAAAAACCTGGCAGAAATACCTGCAAAAGCATTGGTCACACCTCCGGAACCTTCGTAGGTGCTTTGGGTGATGCCGATATCCTGAAGATCCTGTTGAATGAAGTAATTATATCCAACATTTGACATTGGTCTTGCTCCCAGTGATACTCCAATGTACTTTGAGATCGGAAATGCCATGCCCAGATAACTGAAGTTTACATCATTGTTAAACTGTGTCTGCGTTCCGGATTTGAATTGTGAGATCTGACCGGAAAATGCAAATTCAAAAATCTGACTTAAGGTATCGATGGCACTGAATGCTGCCGGGTTAGATGGATTTATGGTCTTATTGGAACGCAATGCGATACCCGATTTACCCATCGATTGTCCGCGGCCAAATGTATTGGTTTCAAGCAAGCCCAAACCATACCTCGTATAGGGCGAACTGGTACTGTTTTGTGCATTTAAAACAGTTACAAACGTCAGTGCACAAAATGTAAAAAATAAAAGTTTAATTCGCATTGTGTTCTAAAATTGTGTTTAGTCCTATCAGTACCAAATTTGAATGTACAAAGATGGTACTTTTTACATATTTTTCAAAAAAAACAGCATCACCTCCTGTCAGAATTACTTTGCCATGAGGATTATTATCTAAAAAACCGGAACATACCCCGTTAATTTCGTGTGTTAAACCATTAAATACACCCTGTTGTATGGCCTCATGCGTGTTTTTACCCAAAATGTTTTCAGAAAAAACCGGTTCAACCAGTGGAAGTTTCGAAGTGAACGTATTTAATGCCTTTAAACGCATGTTTAAGCCGGGTGAAATGGTTCCGCCCAGGTAATTTCCTGCATTATCCACATAATCAAAAGTTACAGCAGTTCCGGCATCTATCACCAGAAGATTTTTGCCTTTGTATAGTCTGTATGCCCCTGCAGCCCCTGCAAGTCTGTCTTTCCCCAAAGTCTCAGGTGTATCATACAGAATTGTTAACGGTGTTTTCACGGTGTGATCCAGAAATATAAACTGAGAAAACTTACCAGAAAGCTCTGAGAAATCTGATTTATCCCTCCTGGTAGAGCTTATTATGCATAACCGGGGTAGAAACCTGTTTATCAAATCCTTCAATTCTTCTGAATCTGATGATGTACAGGTCGTCGTATCCAGCATTTTTCCCGATTCGAAAACTGCTGCCTTGGTACGTGTATTACCCTCGTCAATTATAAGGTTCATCATCAGTTGTTTATGTGAAGACGACAAAAGTATTTAAATTACCGTGAATCATATTATTTCAACTCCAAGTAAAGTGTTAATCTTTGATAAATTACTCAGGTTTTCTTTAATTTGCTCTACTACAATAACGTTTTTGCTTATATCAATATTGTTAAAACGGTAAACGGCTGAAAGGGTTACAACAAAAATCATCAATATCTGCATGAAGATAAATTACACAGCCATATTGCTCACTGTACTCGCACTGGTTGGTTTAACGCTATACAGACTGTTAACACCTGATGCCTTTATTGTTTTATGTTCAGAAAAAAACAAACCCGAAACTATGCATTGGGCAAAAAGCACTGATGGAATAAAATGGAATATTATTTCCAGTGCCAAACCCCTGGTTATTGCTGATTATGATGATGTTCAAAACCAGCAAATCATAAGAGTAGCCAGATCCCGGTTCATGCACTACGTTACCGGTAAAAACAAAATATTAAGTTCTAAGTCCGATGATTTGGTTCATTGGGAGCGACCTTTAACGGTCGTGGAAAATGCGGATGCAGTTCTGGATTTTCCGGGTCCCTTTAAATTTAAAATACTGGAAAATAAAAAAGCCGGCACTGAGCTGTTTTATTGCAATAATGCACTGGATAATTCCGGAATTTACTACACCTGTACAGAAAACAGTAAACTTGTTGAACCCATAAAAATAATTCATTCAACAGTTGATATTGAGGATTTTCAGATTTTCAGATTGAACGGTTTATATGTTCTGGCACTGATGTCCGTTAATGGTAATCGTGAGGAGGTTCACATAGATTTTTACACATCCGCCGGGGCTAAAAACGGATGGGTTTTAGAAGACGGAACAATGACTGATAGTTTGGAGTGGCTGCAAACAGTGGGATTACAAAAAAATAACAAAGAATTCTGGTTGTATGGAAACCAAAATGGCATTATTTCCGTAAAACTTAATGGAAATGGTGATGGTATTACAACGGAGAAAATTACTCAGAAATCGTTATTTCCGGCGACTTACAAAATAATATGCGGAACGGCTATTCAGAAGGATATACTGAAAAAAGCAGAGAAAGAACTTAAAAGCAGATCGTAAGTTTAGTTAACTGTTAAACAGAAAATGAGTATGTTTTGTTATACCTTTAAATATTAACCAAATCTTAGTATTATGAACTCAGCCGAAAAGATTGAAAGATACGGTCACTTGAATAAATATGAGAAGCTCACAACTGTAACCTCTCAGAAAATCCCCGGCACATTGGTTTTGGAAGCACCTGAACCCTTTCCCGGTTATCTTGAATATTACAGTGAACGGCCTCATTTTTCTTCTCCGTTGTATATCTATTTTATCATCCAGGGCAAATCGTCTCTCGAGGAGGTTGCACGGGCAACTCAGGCTGCAAGATCCGTTTTCAAGGGACGGTTTGAAGCTGCTTATGCAGAGATAAAATTCCCACACGAGTCGTTTGATGCTATTCGTGTTCGTAATCTTGATAATTTCAGCGAAGTACCGGTTTTACAGGAGGTATACAGTAAAGTTGGGATCAGGTTTGACCGGCAATTAAGAGATATCAAAGATACAGCTCTGATTACCATTAAAAAGTTGTTTCATCTGAATGTGGTGCAGGAAGGCATATATCTTGATGTAGGTGAATTGGATCAGGGCTATTTTGTTTTGCCTTACCACCTAAAGTGGGACGAATTCCGGGATTTGGTAAAACGGGTCAATTACAACTGGATCACCGCTAAATCGGATTTTGCCCTCGCATTTTTTTATACAGATGACAGGATAGAAGATGTGGTAAGGGTTTATAATCCGGCTCTTTCGTCCGATTTTTTACTGGAAGCTCACAAACAATTCATGAACAGATTATAATGAATCATTATTCATATTCTTTATAGGAGACCACAAACCGGGTCTCCTTTTTTTATCCTCCGGATGCATGGTACAATAATCTTTTTTGCCAAATATTTTATAACGGTATCTGGCAATTAAGTCATACACATAATCCCTTACCGTTCGTGGAAATATATAGCATATGGCGAGTATTGAAAGTGGAAAGCCGATGAGTGTGGAAATTTTCAATACAGCATCTGATTTTAGATAGAGGTTATTGTGGTAATAAAGTATGACAGTGTCAGGAATGTTTTGAATGTCGGACAATATCTTCTGACCATCCGGTGATTGTAAAGGGACATATTCGAATTGCTTTTTATGGTCGAACCGAAGTATGGTCCGTGTAGAATAATTGCACAGATTACAGAATCCATCGTATAAAATTACAGGTTGGTTCATACCTGATAAACCAATTTGAAGGCATAAGGTTTATAAAAAAACTCCGCATGTTGAATGGTAAAACATGCGGAGTTTCAATATCTGGAAGGGAATGTTTAGTCGTAAAGGTGGACAATATCGCCTGAGCCCGTGATTCGGGAGTTTACTTCCGGGTCGCCGTAGTAATAAACCTTTCCGCTGCCGTCGATACGGATATTCAGAATATCGGTAGCCCATACCTTACAGGTCCCGGATCCATTGATATCTAAATAGGATTCCAGGGTCTCAAGGTAATCTGTAAAGACATCGCCACTGCCATCGAGGTTAATAATTTGTTTTCTGGCATAACCCTGGCTTCTGATTTTACCGGAACCGTCAAGATTTGCATCAAAAATCTGGCAGTCAATATCGGTTGTGGTGATGCTTCCACTGCCACCAAGATCTGCAAAAACGCGATCTGCAGTTATATTCATGGTCATGATATCACCTGATCCGTCAATTGACATGGCAAAGTCATTGTTCATGCTGAAGTTGTCCATTACATCAATATTGCCCGATCCGTCGATGGATACAAAATGCAGTTCCGGTAACGTGATTTTATACTGAAGTTTATCATAACTTATGGTTCTGAATTCGCTTTTAAAACCCAGGTGTAATACACCGTTGGAAACATAAATGTTCAGCATGTCGAACAGATCACTATGCGTGGAGACTTCTATGTTGAACGATTCCCCGTAATAAACAAATACATCACCTGATCCGTCAAGTTCTACTCCTTCAAAACCACTCAGGTCATAATTTCTTGTCTCAATTGGTCCGTCAGCTCTGTAATAACCTATACACGAGGTTAACAGCAGCACGCTTAATGCTATGATTGATAAAATTGTCTTTTTCATCTTCGTATTTTTTTATATTTATAATTTCAGAACCAGCCAAATTTAAAGCTGACTCCGCCTGTAAATCCGTTCAGGGCTCTGCTGCTCACATCTTCCAACTGGAACCCGAGCGCCTGATGGTAGTAGCCTCCCAGGGCAATTCTGAAGAAACGCGACAGGTTCACTTCCAGTTCAACACCGGGCCTTAACATAAAGAATAAATCGTTCTCCCCGTATGTGCCATCAGGAAAATATGTTTGGATCTCGGAAACATAGGTGGAGTTGGAATTTCTTCCGGCACCACCAATACCAATAATTACGGGTATGCTTAAATGTACAATTTCCTTGCTCCAGACAATAGGTTCAATCAGTAAACCGCCATAGCCACCAGCAAGATTGAGTTCTGCTCCGGGAGTTTGTGAGTCATCTACAATATTTTGTGCAAAACCATAACCGGCCAGGCCAAAGGCAAAACCGTGGTTGATGATCCACCCGAGACGTCCCCCGGCTTCAAATACCTGATTGCCATCCATCTGGCCACCGGTAATATCAATACTCAGGTAACCTCCATTGGATCCTTTATTACCTAAAAGAGATTTAAAATCGTCATTACTGTGATCGACGATAACAAAATCTTTGTTCGTTTCTTCCTGTGCAACCGTTGTTTGTAAAAACATTAACGCCAAAACCACTGCAGCTAGTATACTTCTGTTTTTCATTACTATATTAGTTTAGATTATTTTACAATTAATTTTAATTCACCTGAGAACATTTCCACATTAAGGTTCCCGTTCAGCATTTCTCCGTGACCTATCGTTCCTGTGGATTTATATATTACATCTTTACCGCTTATCTTTTCTTCCTTCAGATGCGTGTTGGAAGACGAATACATAAACCGGCTTTTCTGATGCAGAACCGATACAGGCAACAGACCGTTCCCGGCATCAAATGTTAAGCCAATATCGGTATAGTTGGAGTATATCGTGATGCTGTTTTCATATTGTTCCGGGAAGTTCAGGTTCAGATTGCCGTATGTTGTTTTGGAATACACATTTCCTGAAATTTTATCGGCATTAAGTTTAGAAAAATAGCCGTCCAGATGAAGTTCCCGGCATGACCTGATATATATGTCATCGTTTTTGCCATTAATTTCAAGGAGACCGGCATCACCGATATTCATTTCGGCTGACCTGCTTTCCAGGTTCAGTCTGCCGATAGAATCCAGCGTCATTTCACCGAAACGAGCAGTAATTATGGCATCCTCAGCATAGCGTATCGTCGAATTGCAGTAGGATGCATTCAGTTTCAGTTTGCCATACATGTTATAGGCTTTAAACTGACCGTGGGCTACATCAACATACGCATCACCTCTCAATGTGCCCAGGAAAACATCACCATACCGGTGTTCGAGTGTAAGATTAATGTTTTCCGGCATCCAGATTTCCAGATCGACCCTTGTCTCGCTGTTTGATTTAAGATCGAGCGGAATAAAATTCAACAGGTCTTTTGCCGGATCAGCAAAAACCGTTTTCACATTAATAATATAGTGCGTTCTTGTAATCGCAAAGTCGACAGAACTTTTCAACTTATCAAGCTGCTTTTTATCATCGGCTTTGTAATATTCACTGGCTTTAATGATTACAGAATCCTTTTCCCATGTATTGATGTGTATGGTTCCGTATTTATTAAAAACCTCCAGTTTGGTATCAGGTTCAACTTTATAAGACCTGACAGTAATCAGTGTTTCCTCTATTCCTGAGGCTAATGCAGCCATAGGGCTGAGCAGCAGAAACAAAAGAAGCAGTTTACTAGGTGTTAATAGTGTGTATGTCATTTTTACTGTTGTTTTCGTTTGTGTTTTCATTTAACTGATCCAGAATATTTTCCAGAATTTTAAGTTTCAGTCTGTAGTTTTGAACCATGGCCTCAATGATTTCCTTACGTGCGATTCCTTCATTCAGATCGCTTTTCATGGTTTTCATATCATTGTCAAGCAGTTCAAATTCTTCTTTCACTTCAGTAATGACTTCAGGATGTTCCCTGGCAATTCGTTCCAGCTCTGCAACTTTAGATTCAACCTGGGAAGCATAGTATGCTTCAGTTTCGGAATACTCCTGAATGGCAGGATCAATATCCTTGCCGTTTTGTACCGCAACTTCCTTTTGGGCCACTTTTATCACAACATTATATGCACCATACATTGCCAAAACAATGATAACCGCTGCAGCAGCTCTTTTAAAGATCCATGAAACGCCTGGCGTTTTATCCTGAACAACGTTTTGATCAAGATGCGCTGCGATATTCTCCCAGCTTTTGGATGATGTTTCAAGATCCTCAAAGCTTTCGCGGTTATCATTGATAAATTGTTCCAATTTGTCTGGTCCTTTCATACGATGTCCTCTTTTAAGTATTCCCTGATTTTCAACTTTGCGTACCTGAACTGTGTTTTGGATGTTGACACTGAAATATTCAGCGTTTCGGCTATTTGAGCATGCTGATACCCTTCAAAAAGGAACAGGTTGAAAACAATCCTGGCTCCTTCAGGCAGAGTATTCATGGCATTTTTAACCTTATCTACGGTTAGATTATCCGGATAATCCTGCCCGGTATCTTCATCCGGAAGATGCATGAAATCATAGCTTTCAATAAATGTCAGTTTCAGCTTTTTCATTCTGTAACGGTTAATGGTTTTATTAACCACTATACGTTTGAGCCAGCTGCCAAACGAGGCCTCAAATCTAAAGGTGTTCAGCCTGGTAAAAGCGTCAATGAACGATTCCTGAAGAATGTCCTCGGCTTCTTCCCTGCTGTTCGTCATCCTGTAGGCAACGTTAAGCATGTTATCGGCATATAGTGAATATAAGCGGAACTGAGCCTGTCGGTCACCATTCAGACATTGCTCAATTACATCCTTATTTATGTCAATACTTTTTTTCGCCAAGGGTATCATCCTTTTACACTATTATAGACACTAAAAAATGTTTAGGGTTGTAAAAGTCTCTAAAATATTTGCAGAAAAAAATAAAAAGTAGCTAAACCGCCTGCTTTTTTAGGTAAACGGAGATTTTTCATTTTTAAACTTTGGCTTCTGATGGACATTGAAAGAACCAAAATGATAAATCCTCAGTTATTCATGCCTGAATATTGAAAACTTTATTATTTTCAACCGGTCATTTAAATATTCAAGGATGAAAATTAAAATTTTACTTTTTGTATGTGTGTTTTTTTCTGTGTTTGCTGTTGTGAATGCTCAAATGGAAAAAGTACCAAAGCAATATACGGTTGAAGCCGGATATATCTATACATTTGATAATGGATTTGAAAATTCAGGATCAAACGGAGGTCACTTTCTGCTTGATTATGCATGGCAACTTTCCGGATTTCACAGGAAGAAAGCTGCATTTATTACCGTTCCGCTTGGTTACAGCTGGCTGATGGGACAGGGGGATGAAAAAGATCTGAGGATACTGTCTTACGGATGGACCGTAAGGCATGAGTTGGCAAAAGATAAAGATTTTATTCCTTTTATTGGTTACGGTCTTTTGCTTAACCAATTGAGACAGGAAGGTACAGAAGGGAGTATATTCGGCCATCAGACCCAGTTTGAGTTTGGGTTTAATTACACGAAGCCCGAACGGATACAACCATTCATTAAGGTTGAATACAGTATGATTCGTTTTCCACAGTTTGGTGCAGATCAAAGCTACAGGATGAATCATCTGGCCTTAAAATTCGGCATCAGAATGAATAGCAGGGATGCTAATAAAAAATGATTTTAAATTGCAAGCAAACCGCCCTGGTTTGTTATAGATTGTTATTTTTGCAGGGATATTAATTTTAATTATGAAGAATCCTGCAAATTGTACATCCATTCAGGAAGTACGGTCAATCATTGATGAGATCGACTTTGCCATTATTGAGTTGCTTTCAAAAAGACAAAAATGTGTTGAGGAGATTGTCCGGTTTAAAAATAATCAGGAAGAAATTGTAGCGGAAGACCGTCAGAAAATACTTTTTGCTCAACGCAGATGGTGGGCAGAACAAAACAATCTTTCTCCAGATATGATAGAAAACATATATAAATTTCTGGTTGAACATAACATAAGCAAAGAATTAAATCTTTTTAATAAGCGATAATTATCAAAGCGAAAATCATGTATAAAGAGGATATTAAAGTAGTGGACTGTACCGTTCGTGATGGTGGTCTCATGAACAAATGGCAGTTTTCCGATGAGTTTGTAAAAGGCGTTTATGATGCCTGTGTGGAAGCAGGTGTTGATTATATGGAGATTGGTTATATCAGCAGCGAATTTGCATTCAGTCGTGATGAGGTCGGCCCGTGGAAATTCTGTGCAGACAGCGATTTGAGGCGTATTATGGGAAATAATGAGACCAGTCTGAAAATATCAGCAATGGCCGATATCGGACGAATTGATCCCAAAGACATTCCTAACCGGGCAGACAGCGTTATCGATATGATGCGCATAGCCTGTTATGTACATCAGATGGACAAAGCTATAGAACTGGCTCATCATTGTATGGACAAAGGATATGAAACGACCATTAATCTTATGGCTGTATCAAAGGTTAACGAACGGGATCTGGAAGAGGCATTATCAGATGTTGCCAAATCAAGAGTGCCGGTATTTTACCTGGTGGATAGTTTTGGAAGTATGTATAGTGAAACGATTCTTCATCTGATGAAGAAATACAAGGAGATGTTGCCGGATAAAGAAATCGGAATTCATGCACACAATAACATGCAACTGGCCATGTCAAATACCATATCCGCATTGATGGATGGAGCAACCTATCTTGATGCCACTCTTCTGGGTATGGGACGCGGTGCCGGTAACTGTCCGGTTGAAATTCTGATCGCATTCCTTAAAAACCCAAAATACAGGTTACTACCTCTGTTAAAAGCAATACAGGAACAGGTATTGCCCTGGCAGGAAAAGATTGACTGGGGATATCATGTGCCTTATCTGATTACCGGAGCAATGAATGAGCATCCCCGAAGTGCAATGGCATGGATGGATTCAGAAGAAAAAAACGATTTTGTAAAATTCATGAAATCCATGCACGATTATGAACTACTTGAATAGTTTAATGAAAATTTAAAAATAAAAGCCGCTTGAATTTATCAGGCGGCTTTTATTGCACCTTCTGTGTTTAAAGTTTAATGACTTTCTCTGTTTTGACCTGTCCGTTCGTTTTAATTATCACCATGTACATTCCCTTAGGCAGATCCGCTCCTTCTGTCCAGCTTATGGTGTATGAACCGGAGTTGAATGTTCCGTCCTCAATCTGACGGATGTATTTACCATCCTGCCCGAGTAGACTTATGGAAACATATGTTCTTTCATGGACGTCAAAGGTCACGTTAAGTTGATCTCTGAACGGATTAGGATAAGTTGTAAGTAACACGGTTTCTCCTGCAACAGGATGTGTAACAGGTGTTCCCCAGTACACATTCTCCATGCCCGGTGTGCCATAGTTATCAGTTATAAACCATGCCACATCATTTTCTTTTTCAATGCGCTGATAGGAAAAGGCTTCACTGTCATCCGGATCCGGATTGCTGTAGGCCAGTGAATCTACCAGAATCTCCTTCTGGTTATAAAGTCTTACACAGTCACCTTCGTTAGCAAATCCAAAGTCAAAATCGCCTGTTTTGGGTATTACGTACCCGTAGTAATCAGCTACCGCTCTTGCATTGCGGCAGATGACAAGAAATCCATTTGCATCAATTGCAGTACCTTCAGGGAAAATAAATACATGATCATCATCATCGTCTTTTAATATCCAGTTTGAGAGATCAACGGCATTGTCACCTTTATTATAAATTTCGACCCAATCTTCCGGTGTTGGAGCATTTACGTTTTTATAAAACACTTCATTAATAACAATTATTTCCTTATAGGAAGGATCGGCTTTAAAGACTGCCTGAACTGCAGTAGCTTTATTGGCGGTAACATAAACAGTATCGTTGGTTGATGAAACAGATCCTGACCAGTATTTGAAACTATATCCCTTTTTGGGTTTTGCTACCAGCCGTACCGGAATGTCATTAAAATAATCGCCTTCCCAGGGGTAGCCGTATTTTCCAAGTTCTACTGTATTGACTTTGATGTCGCCCATTTCGGAATCTTTAACCGATAAGGTCAGACGGTACATCCCATCGATACCATAGTAGTCACGGACAAAGTTCTTAACTATATTAGGGCGTTGAGCACTAAAATACTTAAGTCCGTCAACCCGCGAAGACCATCCGTTGGGATCACCATTCCAACGCAACATATGAGCAGGTATCTCGCTGGAGATATCGCTTTTCATTTTATTGAAGATGGGTAAATAGTAATCTGATTTCCACAATGTGTTGATAACATCTGCAAAGGCATTGATAAACACATGTTGAAAATCTTCGTTCGTATTCATTCTTCTGAGAAGATATGTTGACAAAGCCGGAT
Organism: Quyinboa sediminis; assembly: GCF_042219855.1. NCBI lineage: Bacteria > Pseudomonadati > Bacteroidota > Bacteroidia > Bacteroidales > Quyinboaceae > Quyinboa > Quyinboa sediminis. Next base: position 62,402 of record NZ_JBHJHP010000004.1, read on the forward strand.
TAGGCCATCCGGTGTTATTGTCAGCCATTGCAAAAGTAAGTGTATTATGATTGACATCACTGAATCCAAAATCAAGATCAAAGGTCATCCAACGCCATTTGGTATCATAATCAAAACTTTGCCAATATTTTACATTATTACCGGGCCAGTCTGTGTTTTTAACCGCAATATTACATGCCTGGTATAAAGCAAAGTTTTCAACATCCATCTGTTGTTTAACATGGGTGTAATTCTCAGGTACCGTAAGATCATTGTCTTCAATAAAGTCCATAAGATCAAGGTAGTTTTGGTCATCACCCTGGACCAGATTTATAAGCCAGTTGACGTGAAACTGCATGATATTAACTGTAGACGGATCAATGTCGTAATGGGTGGCATAATAGTATTCGTCAAATCGCTCCCGTATATTATGAATACCCCAGTATTCGCCGTTAATATATACAACAGCCGGCTGATAGGCCTGTTTATCAATTACGTCCGGGAAGAATCGGCTGGCGTATGCATCTTTCATCATGGTCTGATTCCAGTCGTTACCCGAACTCCGGAGATTGAGACTGTAGAACTTATCAAGATTAAGCTCATCAAAAACTTTATAATTTAATCCGTCTTTGCCATATCTGCTTCTGAATCGCAGGCTAAGGGATTTCTGTGCGAAATTACGGCTGCATCCTCCAAAAATTTTAACGCCTGCATCCTGGGAAAACGCTTGTTTTCCGCTTGGTAAAATCATACTTACATTAACCTGTCGTTCCCAGTCCTGCCACCAGTTTTGACCATTGTCACAATTCTCTCCACTTGATGTATGTCCCGGTCCCTCAACATAAATGCCTGTCTCGTATCCAAAAAAGTTATCCGGCTCTGATACCAGTGAAATTACCGGCAGGTCATGTTTTATATTGAATAAATAAGTTTCTGTACAAACAGGACCCGGCATACCACCATCGTTTATAACAGCCGCACGTATGGCTTTGGTTGAATTCAGACTGATCGGTCCAGTGTACGGTATGCTCGATTTACTGGGTTCAGTATAGTCAGTGGTGTAATAAATATGGTCGCTTGCATTGTCCGAACTTAAAGTGAGTGACAAGCTGTTATAAAAAATACCCCCTTTAACTGAAAACGTCACACTACCGGTCAGTGAGGTATAGCCCTGAGTTGTATTTTTTGCTTCCGGCGTTGGATCAGGAAAATAGTTAAACACATCAGGATAGACCGAATTTCTGCCATAGGATATATTTGTAGGTAGAGCCGGTACCTGAATTGAGTCTACCAGAAAATTGTTTTTAAACAGATACAGGCTTTCTCCAGAAGAGGAGATGCTGAAATCGGTATGAAACTTGGACTGTGGAAGATCCACAAAGTCAGCTATTGAACCAGAAACGGGTGTGGTGAAACCTAAAGATAAAAAGGGTATGGCGGTTAAATCGGAGCTGTTGGTTCCTGCGTTATGTACCTGAATTGCCAATACGTTTTCACCATCAATCAATACATCCTGAATGTTTTCCAGTGGAAATTCATTAGGATCTCCTCCTGTGTACATTAAAGCTTCATGACCGGAGTTGTCGGCAAAGGCATTATAAGCAGGAGGACCAGCTGAAGTAATATTGGCCCTTGCAATTTCATTGCCATTCAGATATGCCACAAAGGCATCATCATAATCCATGTGTAATATAGCTTTCTGAACCAGATCTTTATCCTGAATGGTGAAGGTTTTACGCATGAAGACAGAAATTGTTGCTGTGGGTACGGTGGTTTTATCATCGTTATCTCCATAACCTATGCCACTTTGTCCATTAAGCCATTCCGCATCATTATACCCTGTTCCCCGCCATTCAGCCGAAGGTTCTGCATCGGGTATGATATATTTCCAGTCATCACCTTCTTTAATAATTGTTTCCCAATACTGAGGAGCATTTAGTTTGTTTTTACCGGATGCAAAAACAAGAAGGTACTGATCCGGTGAGAGATGAAAAGAAGGAAAGTGCCAGGCCTGCGATGTGTCAAGGTCATCTGAAATGCTGTAGTTCGCAAGATCGACAACCTGGTTGCTGTTATTCCATATTTCCAGCCAGTCGGGAGTATCTCCGTCCTCATCTCTCAGATACTGCTGATTGGAAGACATGACCTCATTAATAATAACCTGCTGCGGCAGACAAACCTGTAACAAAACAACAGATAATAAACCTGTGAATAAATATCGAACAAGCACCATTAATTTTTACCTTAAAACATATAACAAGCCAACAAATGTAATAAATATTACAATTACATAACGTCAGTTGACAGCTAAATACGCATAATAACTGTACTGTTTGTCAGAATATTATGTTATAAAACATGAAATTGCTTATAGCCCTAAATCTGATAATTCATTCGTGATGAGCTTGATTTTTGTCTTTGAAAGCTCCAGCTGCGTTAATATATCTTTTTGATCATGTAATTGCTTGCAGGTGACAATTTCTTTCTCCAGCAGAGTCTGTTTTTCTTTGAGGGTTAAATTGTGAAGAATAGTAACTGGATATATTTTTAACCTTTCAATCATTTCTTTCAGACTGTTGCCATAAGGATAATCCCATGCAAGAAGATTTAATCCACAGCATTTACCATACTTGATGGAGTCGGATGAAAACCGTGTATTGGTAACAACCCAACCCTGATATTGCAGGTTGGAAAACTCCGGCATCGATTCCCGCTTTTTAATAATATCATTCACTCTCGATCTGACGTATAACGGAACCTGTATGCTTACCTGTTTTCCCTGATCTTTATGGTATTTACATTCCATCAGATGCTGTATGCCATCCTTTGTAGCAATAACATCCATTTCATGCGTTACACAGTGCCCCTCCACAACTATTCCAACCTCTGTTTCATAGTCTTGTCTTTCAAAAATCTGACCGATTAAATCTTCAAAGGGATAGCCTGAAGGACCCAGTTGAAATATAGCATTTTTTAGCTTGTAACGTATGGATGCTGCAGAACGCTCCTTTTTTAATAAGGAAAAAGCACGATGATAAATTTGTTTTGTTGTAATGCCCGGATATATAAAGTCTGAGATTTCTTCTGCAATATGCTCTGATGTTGAACTATTTGCACCTGCATTATTCAGCGATTTTTTAAGTTTATCTACCTGAAATATCTCTTCTTCGCCGGAAGCCTTTTTGATGACTATAGTATTGGTTTTCATTTGAATTTATTAAAAGCAACGATAAATATAGGTTTTATTCAGGTATTTTATATCAGAAATGATTTAAACAAAAATCCCCGCCTGAAAAAAGCGGGGATATCATGTTTTCGTGTAATTATCATTCAAGAATAAGTTTCCTGGTATCTGTAATATGATTTGCAGAATTCATAATCTGAATCAGATACATACCAGGATCACCAAATTCATCTATGTTTATCGTGTAGATTGGCTCATTGATATAGGATTCAAATACTACTCTTCCACTGACGTCTGTTATCTTAATTTGGTATGAAGAGATCTGATTGTAATAACTTCCTGTATTTATGTTCACCATATCCCTGGTCGGATTTGGATAGATTAAAATTCTGTTGGTCAGATCTTCTTCCTCATTATTGGTAAAAATGACATCTATTATGAGTGTATCGGTAACAGATACCGAGTCAACAACTGATGCTGTGCAATATTCAGGATCAAAAATATACTTTTCATACTGCGTTACAATACTGTCGCAACCAAATGTACTTGCCAGGGTATCAATACCCTTGTAATATGTTTGGGGTGAAACCGCTTCAAATTCTTTGGATGAGACATAATATATGGCTGTATCAATAACATTTCGTTCTTTACAAATCACTTCTGAATAGAGCTCCTGCATTTCTTGATAGGATATGGCTCTGTTGTAGATTCTTATATCATCAATCTTACCGTTAAATCCATCATCATAATCAGGCCCTGTTCTTACTCCTGTATCAAATCCAAATCTTAATGGCACTTCAGCATTAGTTAATGTGTCTTTCTCTCCCGTAATGTCAAAATCCAAACGTCCGTTTATGTAGCATTTCACATTGCCTTCTTTGGCTATTACACCAATGTGATACCATTTATTCAGTTCAAGGGTGGTTTGTGACATGTATATCCAGCCGTTTATAGCCTGTAGTCTTATTTTACGACCGGTATGTTCCATGTCATAAGTATCCAGAACAAAACCCTTTCCCAGGCTTCCAATTGATTTATCTATTATTTTACTTCCCATGTACTTGGCAGAATCCATGTTAATCCATACTGAAAGTGTAAATTCCTTATGAAATACAAGTGATGAATCATGAGGTACTTCAATATAATTATCTGAGCCATTAAAATAATACGCATTATCTTCGTTGGCGTATCTGTCCGTTGTTAGTGTTGCACCGGAAACCGTTCCATCATTTTTATACTTACTATAATCCAGTGCATTTCCTTCAAAAGGATAGTAGGCAACTAAACCACTATCAAGTTTAACCGGTGGAATATACTCATTATATAAATCACTAATGTTATCTTCAGACAGTGCTTTACTGAATATTTTGATTTCATCCAAATAACCTGAAAACGGATTAATATCTCCGTAGTATAATTTTTGAAGTCCGAATTTTAAGTCCTGATCATTATCAGTGTTTTGCGGAGTTGCTATTGTTTGGGCAACAAGATGATTATCGACAAACAGTTGATGTAAACTATCCATTCTTACCGCTACGATATGATGCCATTCATTATCTGCAATATTATTTTTGCAGGTTGTTATAACAGAATTTCTGGTTCCGTTTCCGGTTGTAAAAGACGCCGTGCCTTGTTGATCATTAAGTCTTATCCAGTATTGAGGATCATCGTATTCATTAATTCCTCCTTTCTGGCAAATCATTTGTCTTGCATCTGAATTGCTTTTTACCCAAAGTGAAATACTGAAATCTTCTGTGCTGAAATTCAGTTTTTTATCATGGGGCACAACAAGGTAAGCTGCATTTTCGAAATAAGCGGCGGCATTCTTCTTGCCAAATAGGTCCGATCCAAATGTTACACCATGATTTTCTGCGTCAAAATCATTGCCACTCATGTCATTAAATGTGGAGTCCAGGGGGTAATAGGCCACTAAACTATCCATAATATTTGCAACCGGTTCCTGTTCGTTATAAAGATGATTTAGTTCGTTATCTGTTAAAATTCTGTTGTAAATCTTCAATTCGTCTATGTAACCTATGTATTTTCTTGAACGGTTATAATCATCATAAATGCCACCGATTATCCAGTCGATATTATTGGATGTAGATGAGATATTCTCTATAGAAATCGAATTTACGGTGTCTCCATCTAAGAAAGTAGTTAATTTTTTTGTGGAGGAATCAACAGAAGCCACCAACAGATGCCATGTGTTGTCCCAGATCATACCAACATTATTTTCGTATGTGTTGTATGTATCGTAAATAACAGAATTACAGCCTTTAGGGCCGGCCTGTAAACTGTATGGATATGAGGAAGTTGTTTCTGAATTCCATTTTTCAATAACGCGGCATGCATTCATAACACTTGAGTCACTCTTTAACCATAGCATTATTGTATATGAATCAGTTTGTGCATTAAAACTGTTAAGAGCAGTATGCGGAATTATAATCTGATCATCAACACCATCAAAATAGTATGCCGAATTGAAGTTGTTGAATCTGTCTTTTGCTAATGCTACATTTCCAAAAACAGTTCCGTGGTTTTCATTTCCACTAAAGTCATTAGCATTTCCATCAAATGTATAATAAGCAACTAATCCACTGTCCAGGTTTACCTGACCAAAAGAGATCTGATATGTAACAACCAGGAATAAAAGTAATTTTGCTTTCATAGTACTACGGTAAATTGATTAATTCTCAAACAGATTGCTAAGTTAAGTAATTTTTTAAAAGTGATCTGTAATTTTTAACACTTTGCTTTTTTTTATTACATTAGTCCGTTAAAACTATTAAAAAAATTGCCATGAAGAATACCGGGATAATCTTTGCACTGATCCTAGTTTTATCAGTCATTTCATGTTCCAAAAAGAAACCTGTAACCAATGAAAAAAGTGCTGTTTTTCAGCAATATGTTGAATCGTATACCAAGGGTACGATATCTAGAACCGCCGAAATAACAGTCCGTTTTACGCAGGATGTACCAACTGCCCGCCAGGGAGAAGAGGTTAAGGAAGATGTCATTAAACTGGTTCCTTCCGTAAAAGGTACAGCTTACTGGTTCGATAGCCGGACTATTGCGTTCAAGCCGGAGATCTGGCTGGATCTTAATAAAGTGTACACTGCATCAGTCAATGTGGATAAACTCTTTCCTGATGTTGATCCCAACAATAAAACAGTACGGTTTGATTTTAAAACAAAAAAGCAGGACTTTTCAGTAAGAATCGGAGGTCTGCAGTCACAGGGACTGGCATACCGCATGGAAGGTACTGTTTTGCTGGCTGACGCAGAAAAGAATGATGTAGTTGAAAACATCATATCATTAAGCGATAAGGATCTGAACAGTAAATTACAGTGGTTACACGTCAGTCCTGATAAGCACTTGTTTTATGTAGACAGTATTCCGCGAAAAGAAGATAATACCGATTTCCAGGTTTTGGTCAATGGCGATCCGTTGAACATGGATAAAGAGGATAAGCTTGATATTGAAATTCCCGGGTTGAACAATTTTAAATTGCTAAAAACAAGAGTAGAGCAGGAACCCGCACAATGCCTGGTTGTGGAATTTTCTGACCCTTTGAATCAGGATCAGGATATCTCCGGCTTAGTGAGACTGGAAGGCGTGGTCAATGTGAAAGTAAAAAAAGAGAATAATGTGGTCCGGTTATATCCGGCTCATCGCATAACCGGAACCAAAACTTTAAATGTTTCTGGTGATCTGTTGAATGAGATGAATTATCATCTAAAAAAGGATGAACTGATAACTGTAAGTTTTGAAGCTATAAAACCTAATGTCAGATTTCCTCAGTCGGGTGTTATCATTCCTTCCGGCAATGAGGAGTGCATCGTTCCTTTTCAGGCAGTTAATCTGTCAGCTGTTGATTTATATGTCATCAGGATTTTTGAAGAAAATGTACCGTACTTTTTGCAGCAAAACCAGTTGGATGGCGATGATGACCTGGCTCATTTCGGACGGCTGATTCTTAAAAAGAAAATTAATCTCACCGAAGATATCGTTGTGGATGAAGGTTCATGGAATAATTATTCACTGAATCTTAAAGAATTAATTCAAACGGAACCGGGTGCCATTTACAGAATTGAATTCCGGTTCAGAAAGGAATATTCGACTTATCCATGCAGCAGTTCAACGGAGACTGCAACCGAAGGATCAGCCGGTATAGAAGCACCGGAACCTGTGGATCAGGATTATGAAAGATTTGACAAAGGTCAGTACTGGCCGTATTATACCTATGATGACGATTATGACTGGAGTGAGCAGGATAATCCATGTGATGTATCATATTATCATAACAAATGGGTATATCGCAATGTGGTCTCTTCCAACCTGGGAATTCTGGTTAAAACAAATGGTCAGAAAGGCTACCGTGCATTTGTTACCAATCTGATTGATGCATCGCCCTTGTCCGGAATTTCGGTTTCTTTTTATAATCACCAGAATCAGCTGATGAGTAAAAAGGAAACAAATTCGGATGGCATGGCTGAATTTGAGCTTGATGGTATGCCATGGCTTGCTCTGGCTCAGCGGGGAAACGAAAAAACATACCTGCGTGTGGATGACGGAACAGCGCTGTCCTATTCCAGTTTTGATGTAGGTGGAGTAATTGCTGCCAAAGGAATAAATGCTTTTATTTATGGTGAACGTGGCGTGTGGAGGCCCGGAGATACCATTCACCTGGCCATGGTGATTAAGGATACAGATAATCCGCTTCCTGAAAATCAGCCTGCAACACTGTATTTTTATAATCCGGATAACAAGCTGGTAAAGAAAGTTGTCAATACACAGCCTGTGGGTAAATTCTATACCTTTAAGCTGAAAACAGAGAATAGTGATCCAACCGGAAACTGGCTGGCTGCCATTCATATCGGAGGAGCCAAATTCACAAAGACCATAAAAATTGAAACCATTAAACCTAACCGCCTGAAAGTTAAGCTGAACTTTGAGGATGAAATTCTTGACGGAACCAAGGCAAATGTTGGAAAACTGGATGTCGCCTGGCTACATGGTGCTGTGGGTAAAAACCTGAAGGTAAAAACAGATGTAATGTTCCGCCCTCAGAATATGAGGTTTGATAAGCTTCCCGGATTTGTGTTCAGTGATCCGGCAGTGGAACTGGATATGAAAGAAGAAACAGTGTTTGAAGGTCAGACGGACAGTCAGGGGAAAGCAGAGTTTACGCTGAAAAAAATCTCAACCAGGTATGCGCCATCTCTTTTAAAAGCTGTTTTTACAACCAAGGCTTTTGAACCGGGTGGTGAGTTTAGTATAGTGCAAACCTCAAAGGATTATTCTCCCTTTAAGACATACATCGGGATGAAGATGCCGGAAAAACCAAAGAACAGCTGGCATTATAATTCAGGAACAGAGTATCATGTGGAGGTTGCTTCTGTTGATGTACATGGTAATCCTGTGGATGTATCAAAACTCGATGTGGAGGTTTACAGGCTGGAGTGGTCCTGGTGGTGGCATTCCAATAATCAGAATCTGGCTTATTATATTCAAAATACCTACCACAGGCCGGTGATGACCAAGTCACTTTATACAAAAGACGGAAAGGGCATGTTTAACCTTAAGCTGGGGGAACGTGAATGGGGCCGCTATCTGATCCGTGTAATTGATCCGAACGGTCACAGTACCGGACAGATTGCTTATTTTGACTGGCCATGGCGTAAAAGCAATGAAGGTGCAGGAGGTGCAACACGACTGGTGTTTAATACCGATAAAGCCAAATACACCAAGGGAGAAACCATCAAGGTTCAGTTCCCGGGAGAAAAAGGGGCAAGAGCACTGGTAAGTGTAGAATCCGGAACACGCATTCTCCAGAATTTCTGGGTTGAGGTTGGTGAAAATGGTGGTGAATTCAACTTGGTTGCCTCATCCGATATGGCACCGAATGCATATGTCAATATTGCACTGATTCAACCATATGAGAAAACGGTCAATGAAAATCCAATCCGCATGTATGGCGTTATACCGGTATTTGTGACGGATCCTGAAAAGGAACTTGAACCTGAAATCACACTGCCTGAATCAGTTGAGCCCGAACAGCAGTTCTCTGTGAAAATTAAGGAGAAAAGCGGAAAACCAATGACGTACACGCTGGCCATTGTGGATGAAGGTTTGCTGGATATTACCAACTTTAAAACACCGGACATTCATGGTGCATTTTATCAACGTCAGGCTTTGCTGGTTAAAATGTGGGATATGTTCGATTATGTATCCGGAGCGTTCGGTGGTAAAATAGAGAAGGTGTTTGGCATTGGTGGTGGTGATGAATTAAACAACAAGGATAAGAAGGATGATAACCGTTTTAAACCGGTGGTTATGTATTCCGGCCCACATCAACTGAAACAGGGTGAAGAAGTCGTGTTGAAATTCAGGATGCCTAAATACATCGGTTCTGTAAAAGCAATGGTTGTAGCCGGAAGCGGTGACAGGTACGGATCAGCCGATGAAGTAATGCCGGTGAAAAAACCTGTAATGGTGCTGGCAACCCTTCCTCGTGTGCTTTCACCGGGAGAAAAAGTGAGTCTGCCTGTCTCTGCGTTCATTATGGATGAAACGATCAAGAATGCGAAAGTGTCGGTAAGTGTCAACGATATGTTTACCATTGGTGAGACCACGAAAGCAATAGAGGTTAAGGAGACCGGTGAGTATAATGTGAAGTTTGATCTGGCCGTAGCTGATAAAGTGGGCACCGGAACGGTTAAGATCGTTGTTGAGACCACTAAAGGAAAGGCAGACTATGAGATAAATATTAAGGTTCGGAACCCGAACCTGCCCTTGAAGCAGGCTAAGGATCTGGTTCTGGATCCGGGGAAAGAACAGCAGGTACAGCTTGATTTGCCTGGAATGCCAGGAACAAATTCTATCAGCCTCGAATTCTCGTCCATGCCACCGTTGAACCTGAAAGGGCGTCTTGATTACCTGATCAGGTATCCTTACGGTTGTATTGAACAGACCACATCTTCGGTATTTCCGCAGCTATACATCAATAAGCTGATTCAACCCGATGCTCAGATGGCTGATCAGATGCATCATAATATTATCACAGGACTGAACCGGCTAATGCAATTCCAGTTGCCTGACGGAGGATTTTCCTACTGGCCGGGACATAAAACGGCTTCAAGCTGGGGATCGGTATATGCCACTCATTTTATTCTGGAAGCTGAAAAACAGGGCTACCAGATTCCTTACGGAATGAAAGACAAAGCACTGGAATACCTTGGGACTAAAGTGGTGGAATGGACCAGAACCTACGATTATTATTATTACGATTATACACAGTCTTACAGGTTATATGTACTTGCACTGGCAGGAAAACCTGATATAAGCGGTATGAACCGGCTACGTCAGAAAACCGGCCTGAACGACAAGGTGAAATGGAGACTGGCCGCTGCTTATGCGCTGATCGGTAAAAAAGATGTGGCTGAAGACCTGGTGGACATGAATAAACTGGCAATAGCCGATTATGAAGATATGTCTGAAACCTATGGTTCTAAATGGCGCGATTATGCCATGTTGCTGGAGACGTTGGTTCAGCTTGGTAAAAAGCAGGAATCGGCCCGGATCATCAAGGAATTTTCAGAAGTGTTATCCAATCCAAACAAATGGCTGAGCACACAAACCACAGCATGGATGTTAATGTCAGTGGCTGAAGCCAAATCACTGGTAATGTCTGAAGATGACCCGATGAATGCGTCATACCAGGTTAAAGGAAAATCGAAAGAAACGGTGAAGACCGAAGAATTGATTAAACTGGTGGAATGGAACAGTGACAAGGATTCTGTGATCACCATTAACAATAACAGTAAGAATGTGCTGTTTGTCACAGCCAGATCAGTTGGCCTTCCCATCATTGACAGGCGTGAGTCGGTTAGTGAGAATATTGATCTGAAGATCCGGTTCACTGATATGGCCGGAAATACGTTAAATCCTGAATCCATTACACAGGGCACGGACTTTAAAATGATATATACGGTTCGTTACACCGGTTGGTCCAGGTCAAGCGATATTGAAAATGTGGCCTTGCGGCAGATCTTCCCGTCAGGATGGGAGATCATCAACACCAGGTTATACGGTGAAGGCTATAAACTGAGTTCGGATCAACCGGATTATATGGATATCAGGGACGACAGGATTTACATGTTCTTCAATCTGCGAAGACAGAGCCAGATGACTTTTGAAGTGCTTCTGAATGCAGCCTACGAAGGACAGTATTACATGCCGGCAACTGTGGTGGAAGCCATGTACAGCGATAAATATCATGCCCGGACGGCCAGCAAACAAGTGAAAGTAGTCCGTTAGGGTGCAGGTTTTGAGGGGACGGCAATGACAAATGAGTAAAAGGAAACAATACAGGAGAAAAGGCTGGATGACATTTTACGTGATGGTATTGGCTGTCACACTGGTAATGCTCATCACGCCTTTGCCCCGTTTCACAACAGATTATGCCACACTGATCCTGTCGGAAGAAGGTGATTTTCTGAATGCTGCGGTCAGTTCGGATGAGCAGTGGCGCTTTGAACCGCTGGATTCTGTTCCTGACCATTTTAAAAAAGCCCTTGTCACTTTTGAGGATCAGCATTTTTATTCCCATTTTGGTGTTAATCCCCTGGCTGTTTTTAGGGCACTGACCCAAAATATCAAAGCCGGTCATGTAGTAAGTGGTGGCAGCACTATTACCATGCAGATTGCCCGGATGTCAAGGAATGGAAAATCACGTAATCTTTGGCAAAAGGGTCTTGAAATGCTGATGGCAGTCAAGCTGGAGATGTTTGATTCCAAGGATGACATCTTAAAACTTTATGCCACCAATGCCCCGTTCGGCGGAAATACGGTTGGCCTTGAAGCGGCTTCATGGCGCTACTTTCAACGATCACCCTATGAGTTGTCATGGGCCGAAGCAGCCACACTGGCTGTGCTTCCCAATGCCCCGTCACTTATCTATCCCGGTAAAAATTCGGTGTTACTGAAAGACAAACGCGACCGCTTACTCACCAGACTTTTTCATGAAGGCTACTTCGATAAAACAACACTGGAACTGGCGCTGCTGGAGACGTTACCGGATCCTCCCGGAGCTGTGGCAGCCTGGACGCCGCATTTGATGAACCGTTTGATTGCCGAACATGGCAGGGGCCGGTACAAAACAACGCTCTCCGGGTCACTGCAGAAAAGAGCGGTGCAGATTGTAAATGATTTTGCAGCTGCCAATAAACAGCAGGGCATCAATAACGTGGCAGCCCTGGTGATGGATCTGGATGATTACAGTGTGAAGGCCTATGTGGGCAACTGTGCCGATCCCGACCGGACAAACGGAGGTGATGTAGATGTGATTATGGCGCCCAGAAGTTCGGGAAGTATTCTTAAGCCCTTTTTGTATGCGGCATCCATCTGTGACGGAACCATTCTGCCTGATATGTTGCTGCCCGATGTCCCAACATACCTCAACGGTTTTACACCTGAAAACTTCAATAAAAAATACGATGGTTTGGTACCCGCAGGTGAAGCACTTGTCCGTTCGCTGAATATTCCCTTTGTGATGCTGTTGAAGGAATATGGTATTCCCGGATTTTATGATCTGTTGCAGTCGTTGCAGTTCAGTACATTTAACCGGTCTCCGGATCATTACGGACTTTCCATGATTCTGGGTGGAGGAGAGGTGACGCTGTGGGAACTGGCCCGGGCGTACGGATCCATGGGAAATATGCTGAACAATGAAGGGCGTACGTTTGATATTTTTGAACCGCGGCTGTTAATGGGGCAGGACAAGCACAAAGCTGGTTCTGTGTCAGAAATAACACCCGGAGGCGCCTGGATTACCCTGGATAAAATAACAAACCTTACACGGCCAGATGAAGAAGCCGGATGGCATTATTTTACCTCTAAGCAGCGCATTGCATGGAAAACGGGAACCAGCTTTGGGTTCAGGGACGCCTGGGCGGTTGGTGTAACAGCACATCACCTGATAGCTGTCTGGGTCGGCAATGCCGACGGACAGGGCATGCCGGGTCTGACAGGAACCAGTAAAGCAGCACCAGTAATGTTTCGACTTTTTGAGCAACTTAATGAAGCTGGCGGCTTTTTTAATACGCCCTGGGACGATCTGACCTATTATCCGGTGTGCAGCCAAAGTGGGGAACTGATGACCCAGAACTGCGAACGGGCTGATACCATTATCGTTCCGGCAAAAGCCAATTATACGTCCGTGTGTGAATACCATAGGACCATTCATTTAACGGCTGATGAACAATACCGCGTAAACTCATCCTGCTATGACCCCAATCGTATGATTCATAAAAAATGGTTTGTGGTGCCTCCTAAATTCAGCATTTATTTCAGAAGGAAGGACAGCAACTACAGGGATCTGCCACCCGTAATGCCTGGTTGTGGCGAAACAAGGATGTTAAGTTTTACCTATCCCAGTAAATCACAAAAATTATATTTGCCGGTCGATTTTGACGGGAAACGCAACCCGGTGGTATTTGAGGCAGCACACGAAGAGAAAAATGCTGAAATGCGCTGGTTTCTGGACGAAGCATACCTTGGCTCAACCAGATACAACCACCAGATGGCCATTCAAATGGATAAAGGTGTACACGTGATTACCATTTGCGATCTGGCTGGTAACGAAGATAAAATAAGGGTGGAAGTGATGAATGAGGAGGAATGAAAATTCTGATAAAACCGAAATTCTTCAATTTGAATTTGATATGAAAAAGTTATTTTGTTTGATTGTAATTCTAAGTATAGTCTCAGTCAGTAATACTTATGCACAATTGAATACTGGAAATGCAGCTTTAAAATATCCACAGGCTGATACAGCATTCAGTGATACATTAGTAAAGAGTAATTATAAGCTTTTTATTCAACCGGTTAGCAGGGATGTTTATGTTGAAAAGGTAAAAGGATTGCATTATTTCCCTTCTAGTGACTCCCATAAATTAACTGAAAGTTTTAATGAGAGTGCAAAACGATTAGATGATTCAACACTGGTCATCATGTTACGAACCGGGAAAGCTGATACTATACGAAACTACTATCCCAAAGACATTAACGATCTTGAATTTAGAAGTTACAGGTATGCGGATTATATTCCTGAAATTCATTCTCATTTATTGACCGGATCTTATTATGAGGCTTCAAATTATGTATTGCTAAATGACAGTACAGGTGAGATGAACAACCAGTCATTATTTGCAAATATTGCATTTGATCCCCGGAAACAAAGACTAATAACATATGCCTGGGACGATTTTGCTTATGCTTCCGGAATATTCAGGATTTATGATATATCCGAAGGAAGTCTAAAGGAGCTTATGATCTATTATCCGGAATCTGATAACAAAGATTATTTCTGGAGTTTAAGCAACGTGTATTTTATATTGCATGATGAGCTATTATTCATCTGTCAGATGTATAATAAAAAGACGCGCAAAAGAAGCCGGTTCTATGCTAAAATGATAATGGAGGAAAACAGGCAGTAAATATGAATCTAAGGATTAATCATATAAACTGTTCCTGATGCTTAATCTCACCGTGCAATTGAAATGTGCCGGAGTGTTATATATATTCTTTTTTGAAATTACTTTGCGCTCACTGTGGTTACATTCCATTGAATAGACACGGCACTGGCAAGATAAACAGATTCATCATGCGTTTATTTTCTTTTTACTCGTTGGCGGTAATTTAACCATCCGTTTTACTGCGCAAGGCTGTTGATATAATCCTCTATATTGGTAAAACCATTTCCGTCTGCATCACCTCCGGCATCTTCAGAGGATAATGGATTAAGCTGATGTGCTGTCTCCCAGCTGTCTGGCATGCCGTCATTATCTGAGTCTATGGGAGGTGTTCCACCTGCAATTGTGCCTATTCCTCCCACTTCTGATTCATTCAGGATAAACGAACCTTTGGTTCCCAAAGAAACAACTTCACTGATTATGCGGCTGTCATGAACATCACGAACCAACGAAGCACCAACTGTTCTGATGACTGTTTGATAAGCCTCCTGGGATGATTCAATGTTTAAGGGCGCAGTGGAATTCAAATTCGGTTCATCCATTGGCGTTGCGGCATTGTAATCTGTAATCAATGTTCCGTTAAGAACACCGTCACGGTTCAAATCCTTATAATTGCCTTTTTGAAACAAATGATCTGTTTCGGTCCATTGTGAATAATAGCTGTCTCCGTTATCGCTGGGACCCGCAATGAAATAATTGTTGATCACATCCTGGTAGTGATCTGCAGCGGAGTGGCCACCGACGATGCCATTCCCGTAATTATACACCACATTATTGACATATTGCAGGGCACACTTCATCTTGGGATTTCGGCTCTTGTTACTCACCCATAAACAATGTGTAACCGTCCAGTTTAATGTTCCGTCTGTGATGGCACCGAATCGTTGCGGATCAATTCCTTCACTGATGATACAGTTTTGCCAGGTGATGGTATTGCTGCCCACGATATGCACATTGTCCCATCGTCCCCAGGAAATAGAGCAATGATCCAGAATGATATTACGGCCACCATCACAGGTAAAGGTGCATTTACCTTTGCTCATGGCTATACTGCCGCGCATTCTCAGATAGCGGATAATAACATTAGTTGAATTGCACACAACCCGGTTTCCATATATTGTAATGCCTTCGCCGGGTGCCGTTTGTCCTGCTATGGTAATGCTGTCGCTGATAAAAATGATATCAGCAGGCGATAATTTTATTATCCCGCCAACATCAAACACAACGATACGATTTGGCCGGCTTACCGCATCTGCTAAGGATCCCGGGCCGGAAGCATTCAGGTTTGTAACATGAACCACTGTTCCGCCACGTCCACCTGTAGCATAAGCACTAAATCCTTCTGCTCCCGGGAAAGCCAGTTGCTGTGCGATTGTGTTCAGACTGAAAAAAATAAAAAGCGTAATGATGTATAATACTTGTTTCATGAAATATTTTTTGTGACTTGCCTAAGCCGGTCATTTGTTACAGCAAAACACAAAAATAACGATACCTGAGAAATACTCCTAATCATACCGGCACAGGTTTTAAATTCAGCCTTTTTGTTTCTGGTCTGCTGAAGGTTTATTGTGACATTTCGGGGAATTAAGTACTTTTATAAACCGGATTTTGTTGTTAGTTAGTAACACCATATAAGGCAAATAAGAAGTAATGTATTATTTTTATTGTGGTATAACCAGGTTTTCCTGACGGGATACTATTTGAAATTGATAACAATGTACAGATGAAACCAACACTTTTTATAATCTTCTTCATTTTTACTGCTGCTGTTTTAGCGCAACCCCCTTATTCAGGCACCATTTTTATTGACCCGGATATTATTACAGCATCTGACCCTTCAGCGCTGGAAAGTACAACGTATAAAGGGCAGAAAGTGGTTACCATGTATGACCGGCGGGTTTCCGACTGGGTTAGTGTAAATGCATATCTCTTTGATGTGGTTTGGAATGACGGACTGACCTGTGTAGCCCAGGTAAATCCTGAATTTGAAGACGTAGAAGCGGCAGCTGTTGAAGCGGAAAAATATGCATTTCTTATTGGTCAGTTACCGCACTGTTTGCGTGAAGATATTAATGAAATCTGGATTCATAAAGGTGTAGAGCTTTTTGGTGGCGGTAATCATTCCATTCTTATTCATACCGGACAAAGCTCAAATTATGAAAGAGATGGTATTATAGAGGAGACCCTGGTTCATGAGGCATGTCATACCTCTCTTGACGCTACACATGCGGCTGCCGCCGGATGGTTAAATGCCCAACAAAAAGATGGGACCTTTATATCAACGTATGCCAGAGATAACTCCAAAACCGAAGATGTGGCAGAGAGTTTTTTACCCTGGCTTGCAGTTAAGTACCGAAAAGCAGATCTGTCTGATACGGATTATAACAAGATTACAGGCACTATCCCGAACAGGCTTGCTTATTTTGATGCCGAAAACTTTAATCTTTATCCTTTTGAACAATCTGAAACAGCTATTAATCATATTGTACAGGATCTTACACTTTATCCTAATCCGGTAGATGATGTGATAATGTTTGAAGGCGTAATAGCAGAAAACAGCAGTTTCAGAATTTATAATCTCACAGGAATCGATGTGACAAATCAAACCATATGTACCGGTGAGTCTTATTATCTATCCGGATTACCGGCAGGTTGTTACACGGTAAAAGTGGATTCACATGCGTTTAAAGTTTACAAACAACATTAGTTCACGTACGTAATTAAACCATTAAATGGCTTCAAATGTAGTTAAGCATCCAGGGCAGGTATCCGGCTCAGTTTTGTACATGTTACTGGTCAGCAGACTTGTCATGTTTTTCCTGTTCCAAAGCATTATTGCTCTGTTCATAAATTCATGGGGGTCCTCAGAAAAATACTGGTTGCTGACGGCTACCCTGACAAATATAGTCAGCATTCTTTTGCTGATAAAACTGTTTAAAAGGGATGGAGAGAATTACTTTAAAATATTCACTTTACCAAAGAAGACAATCAAAAAGGATGTCCCTGTTTTTTTGATTCTTGCCCTGGTCTCAATCCCTGTTGCCATGATGCCGGGATATTTGTTAAGTACACTAATCTGGGGTAATGCCGATGTTCCAACACACATGATGTTTGGTCCGATAAACAAGTGGTTGGTTTACTCGCTGATGTTTGCTTTCCCTTTGACTATTACATTTGCAGAATTGGCAACATATTTTGTGTATATCATGCCCAGGCTTGTTCAACGGCTGAATAAAAAATGGTTGGCAGTCCTGCTCCCTGTGTTATTTCTTTCATTTCAACACTGTACACTGCCATTTATTCCTAATATGGATTTTATGCTGTATCGTGCACTTGTATTTTTACCCTTTGCTTTGTTAATAGGCGTTTCAATTTATTACCGGCCGTCCCTGTTTATCTATTTTGCAATTTTGCACGGATTGATGGATTTTGGTACTGCATATATGTTTTTTATGCAGGTTAAATAAAATTTACCCGAAATAGTTTTTGCTGGTTTTCAGAATGTATGATGTTGGGAATCCCTTTGTGTTTCTTTGTGAAAACGCTTTGTGTACTTTGTGGTTAATAATGCTGGCCAATATGAAGACTGGTTTAATACAATGAGTACAGTATCAGCTTTGTTCGGCAATATGAACACCTTGGTTTGCTTTAATCTAACATATGAAAGACACCGTATCCAACTGAAGCTTTACATATTAAACACCTTTTCCGGTAACAATGGTTTTCAGCGTATAAAAGAAAATTTTAAAATCGAGAAGAATCGACATGTTTTCCAGGTAAATCAGGTCGAATTTCAAACGGTCAATCATTTTATCAATACTGTCGGCATAACCGTATTTTACCATCCCTAATGATGTAATCCCCGGCCTTACTTTTTGCAACAGGTAATAATTCGGGTTCCTTTTTACGATCTGGTCAATAAAAAACTGACGTTCAGGCCTGGGACCAACCACCGACATGTCGCCGATCAGTACATTCCAGAATTGTGGCAGTTCATCCAACCGGTATTTCCGCATGGTTCTACCAAAACGCGTAATGCGTTTATCATCCGGTGAAGCCAGTTGTGGTCCGTTGCCATTTTCTGCACCATCATACATGGTTCTGAATTTGTGGATATGAAACGGATGCCCGTTTTTCCCAACACGCTCCTGCCGGTAAAATACAGGGCCTTTGGAATCCAGTTTGACCCGGATTGCCAGTAAAATGTATAGTGGAGAGAACAACACCATAAACAGAACGGCAATACCAACATCAAATACACGTTTCATGTTTTCTTCAAACGGTGGCATCAGTTCATGGGCGACCTCCATAAAAGGTGTGCCGTAAATCGGGTTCAGTTTAGCTATGCCAATAAGCTTATCTGCGACACCCGGCGTTGTTTTAATGAAAACATCATGACGGTAAAGCGCTTCAAGTACGGATTTTAGTTTGCTCAGAGTGGATTCCCTGAGTGACAGGATGACCTCATCAATGTTATTTTCCGTAATAATCTGATCCAGATTATCTGTTGAGCCATAACACTTTAGTCCGTTGATGACCTCACTTTTGTGCCTCCTGTCCGTTGTTACAACGCCAAGGATAATATTTCCGAGATAGGGTGGAAGCATCTTTGTCGTTTCCTCAATGTCTTTCCCATCACCTATAATAAGGGTACGGAAGCCATTCAGTCCCCTGGATATGTTTTTTTTGATTCGGTTGGTGATGAGGCTACGGGTAGTGTAAATGATTAAAAACTGTATGGAGAACAGGGATAAAAGTGACAGGTAATACGTAGAATAACCTTTTACCACGTCATCGAGCAAAATGGTGAAAAACAGGACGACTGAACCGAACAAGACAGCAAGGAAAGTCTGTGAAAATTCATTGAATCTGGAGCGGCGTAGTGCGTTTTTATAATACCCCGAAAGCTGAAAGATCAGAAGCCAGAAAAAAGGAATGAGCGTGACACCCAGAAAAAGTTTGAAGTCCGGTTGGAAAACCAGGTTACTGCCAGGGTCTATAGCATCAAGTCTGGCCCTGCGAAAAAAGAAAAAGATGACCCAGCCGATGGCAGAAAAGACAAAATCGGAAACTATGTATTTTATGGTCTGCTTTTTCCCCCGTATCATTCCCTGATGACTTTTATTTCTCCGTTTGATTTCAGTTTAATAATTCCCGAGGGTTGAGCTCCGGTAGTTTCATCCTGTCGGAATTTTACCACATAATCGGCGCTATTCAGAATAACAGGATCAATTTCTGCAAAAATTTTTGGTGAAGGGTTTCCACTAATATTGGATGAGGTACTTACAATCGGTTTTTTAAACTTCTGAATCAGCTGCTTCGAAAAAGCCTCGCTGGTGATGCGAATACCGATGCTGCCGTCTTCTGCCACAAGATTCTGTGCCAGGTTTTTGGCTCCGTCGTAAATAATAGTTAATGGTTTATCGCTCATCTCAATCAGATCGTATGCAATTTCCGGTACTTCACTTACATATGTCTGCAGTTTGAACTCATTGTCCAGCAAGACCAGCATGCTCTTTGAATCTTCCCTGTTTTTTAGCTCATAGATCCGTTTTACCGCATCTGAATTGGTGGCATCACATCCAATACCCCAAATGGTATCGGTTGGATAAACCAGTATTCCACCTTTACTCAGGCATTCAAGCGCCTTCTCTATATCGTCTTTAAAATCAACCATGTTTGTGTAATAAACGTAGCGTTTTGTACTTTAAATATGTCTCCCTTGTGTTTTGAACCGAAATCTGTACCCCGGTTGTACCATCCAGAAAAGCCAATTTAATAAAAAAAGAACGGATAAAGGTCCACAGAGCATGAAATAGTGGTGACAGCACGCCTGTTTTTTCACCGGCTTTAAATTTATTATCTGCCCACCAGCGGGCATAACCAAAAGATTTTTCTCTGAAATCTTTTATCCCGTTAAACCCAAAATGATTAATGTGAAGCGGAATCCTAACCACACGTACATTTGCATCTGTCACCAGTTTTTCATGCAATACACCGGTTTCCCATCTGGCTTTATCCTTTCTGAACAGGCGAACCTTTTCATCCGGATACCACAGCCCATGTTTTATCGGTTCGGAGCCTATGTGATTTAAGCGGCGAAAGGAGTACGCAAAAGCTGTAAACTGATCCCTGTTCATTACCATATGATTTAATAACTCAGGTGACAGGCTCTCATCGGCATCCAGCGACAGAATATAATCGTTATTTGTCATTGAGATTCCAAAGTTTTTCTGATCGCCGTGCGATGTGAACTCCCTTTGATAAAAGCTTACCTCAGGATGGCTTCTGCATATGTCAGGCGTAGTATCTGTGGAGAAACTGTCCACCACAATAATTTCATTACTTACCGGTTTAACAGATGCCAGGCACCGTTCAATGTTTTTTGCTTCGTTATGGGTAATGATTACAGTGGAGATCTCCGGCATCGCTTATTTCATGTAGTTATAGATTCTGTTGAGATTGCGTGCAACATTCTCACCTGTGAATTTACGCACATGCTGAAAACCCTTTTCGATCATTTCAGTTTTTTTATCGGAATCATTGGAAATGGTAAGAATAGCATGGCCGATTTCTTCCATGCTTCCAGGATTGACATACCATGCCGCGTCACCTCCGGCTTCGCGTAAGCATGTGCCTTTGGAGGTGATGACAGGTACTCCGGCAGCCAGCGATTCAATTACGGGGATGCCAAAGCCTTCGAAAAAAGAGGGATAGATGGTCATACTGGCCATTCTGTATATACACGACAGTTCGTAGTTGCTGGCATTATGGATCATGATGACCCTGTTGTCCATCTTTCTGCGTTTGACATATTCCCGGACCTTCTCGGTGTATTCGGTGCGTTGTCCCACAGCAACCAACGGAATATCAATCCGTTTATGAAAAAGTGTCCGGACAACGGTAAGCAGATTTTTTCGTTCTTCTATGGTTCCAACCGAGAGAATAAAGTTTTGCGGAAGGTTGAACTTTTCACGTACCGCTTCAAGTTCTACCTGCTTGCGGTTTTCAAAATATAACTGATCACAACCCTGGTAAACAACACGGATTTTTTGAGGTGATATCTTGTAAAACTCGATAAGATCCTGCTGTGTTTGTTTGCTCACAGCAACAATGGTATCTGCAATTTCAGAGCTGAACAAAAACTTCTTTTTGTAGGTCCACCGGTCCAGATCCTTATAAAACTGAGGATATCGAAGAAAAATAAGGTCATGGATTGTTACGATGGTCTTGATGTTCTTTTTGCGCTGAATGCTTAAAGGAAGTTCATTGCTTAATCCGTGATAAATTTCAATTTTATCCCGTCCAAGCTGCGGCACCATGTTTCGGGTGCGCCAAACCGATTTAAATGGTCCCTGCAGAATTAAAGGAGGGGTTTTTATGGTTACATTCTCCATATTTCCGTTAAGGTCAAAATTAATGGCCTTTCTCAGGGACGGTGTGTATAAATAGTACTCGTGGTTTTTGATGTGCTTTGAAAGATAGAATATAGTATTACGGCCGTAGTTGCCCAGACCGCCTCTGTTATAAAATATTCGTTTAGCATCGTAGCCTATCCTCACAATAGCAGGGATTTAAATTATACGTAAATCTAATCATTTTTGCCGAAAAAGACTATTCAAAGAGGGGCAATTCAAGATCTGAAATCATCTCTTCGTTTAGTACACCACGGCCAATTTCACGTACTTCACCGGTCATTCTGATGTTCCATTCCTCGTCAATCTGAAGTTTCAGTACGCCACCAATCATATTCATGGTGATATCGTCGTCAACCAAACCTCTTTTCTTAAGCGCACATGCAGCAGCACATGAAGAACTTCCGGAAGCCAGTGTCCATCCGGCACCACGTTCCCAGATTAATATGCGGGCTTCGTTACGCGATATGGCTTTGGCAAATTGCACATTGATACGGTTCGGAAACAATTTATGATTTTCAAGATATGTTCCGTAAGTTTTGATTTCTTTTTCATCCAGCGCATCTTTAATAACGACGCAATGTGGATTACCAACGGATACACAGTTAACCTCAAACGATTTATCACCGGCCTGAATGGTTTCTGCAATGAACTCCGGTTTGTCAGAATCAACCGGAATTTTACGGCTTTCAAAAATGGCTTTTCCCATGTCCACAGAAATCAGTTTGGCTTTACCTTTTTCCTCTTCAATAATTTCTGCAGTTACTAATCCACCCAGCGTTTCAACGCTGAATTTTTTTGAATTGGCAAATCCGTAATCGTACAGGTATTTGCAGAATATACGCAGACCGTTCCCGCTTTTTTCAGCTTCCGATCCATCCGGATTGTAAATTTTCAAACCAAAGTCGGCTTTGTCAGAATCAATTTTTAATAAAATACCGTCTGAACCAATTCCGTAGTGAATGTTGCAAATGCGTTTGATGGCATTTTGGGTAAGCTCAAAGCTTATTTTAGCAGCCTCCATTACGATATAGTCGTTGCCGAGGCCGTGGGATTTTATAAAGTAGTTTGTTTCCATTGTTAACGTAAATTAGACAAAATTACGAACCAGATCTTCAAGGGTATCCCGCTTGCGGGTCAGCCGTTCATTCCCATCTTTGTCAATCAATACCTCTGCAGGACGAAGTCGGTTATTGTAGTTAGATGCCATAACCATACCATAAGCACCGGCGTCGAGCACCCCAATAATATCGTCTTCAAATATTTCCGGCAACTCCCGGTCTTTGGCAATAATATCACCTGTTTCGCATATATTTCCGACGATCCTTACGGATTCCTTTTTAGTTGAGACCTTCTCACTGGTGCGATAGATTTCCACATCGTGATGTGAGTCATACATCATCGGACGGACCAGTACATTAAATCCGAGGTCAGTCCCAATATATTTAAGATCATAATTTTCCTTGGTGGTATGTACCTTTCCAAGCAGTACACCACATTCGGCAGCGATGTAACGTCCCGGTTCTATTTTAAACTGGATTTCCTTCCCGTATTCCTGCACAAACCGGTTGATGATTTCTGTAATTCTTGCGCCCAGTGATTGCAGGTCCAGACGTGCCTGACCTTCCTGTTTGTGATACGGAATGCCGAATCCACCACCTAAATCTATGAATTCCAGATCCTTAAATTCTTTGGCAAATTCCAGAATAGCCGTGGCACTTTCGGCATAGGCATCACCTTCCATAAACAGAGATCCGATATGCTGGTTGATGCCGATCACTTTAAGATTATATGTTTCAACAATGGCTTTAATGTCATCAAGAAAGCGCATTTCAATGCCGAATTTGGTTTTTTTACCACCGGTAACCACTTTCTTGTGATGCCCGGCTCCAACACCCGGATTCAGTCGGAATGTCACTTCTCCACCCGGATTCAGTTTTCCGTATTTTTCAAGTTGAGAAATGGAATCAACGGAGATTTTAACACCGGCATCAATGGCGTACTGAAATTCGGCGTCATCCACATTATTGCTGATATAAAAGATCTGTTCGGGTGAAAAACCGGCTTTCAGGTTGACAAAAATCTCACCGGGTGACATGGCATCCACATATAAACCTTCATCGTGCACAATCTTAAGCAATTCGAGATTGCTGTTGGCTTTGGCAGAATAGTTGACAATAAAATTTTTGTAGTTCACAAGGTTTTTCAGTTCCCTGCATCGCTTGCGTAAAATGTTTTCGTTGTAAACATAAAGAGGAGTGCCATACTTTTCCACTAACGCAGCAGGTGTTGTATTCCCAAAGAAGTTGGTTCTGCCGGTTATTTCCGAATAAATGTAATTCATTGTTGTTATATCGATTATTTTGTTTTCTATATATTTGCAGCAAAATTAATAATATGGCTCAGATAAACGAAAATTATTTAAAATTACAGGCAGGATATTTGTTTCCTGAAATCGGAAGAAGAGTAGCAGAGTTTCAAAAGAATAACCCCAATGCTGACGTAATAAAGATGGGGATTGGTGATGTCACCATGCCATTGGTTCCTTCAGTAATCAAAGCCTTTCAGGAAGGTGTGGCAGATATGGCCAAACCGGAAACGTTTAAGGGATACGGTCCGGAGCAGGGTTACGCCTTTTTACGCGATGCCATTGCTAAAAACGACTATCTGGATAAAAGTGTAGACGTTAAGGCGGATGAAATTTTTGTTTCCGACGGATCAAAATGCGATACCGGTAATATTTTAGAGATTTTCGGAGCCGATAATAAAATAGCGGTTCAGGATCCGGTTTACCCGGTGTATGTGGATACATCGGTTATGGGTGGCCGTACCGGTTTAAAGCTGGATACCGGTTATTACGAAGGCCTGGTTTATATGCCCTGCAATGCGGAAAATGGATTTATTCCTGCACTGCCAACTGAAAAAGTGGATATTATCTTTTTATGTTATCCAAATAACCCGACCGGAACAACCGCCACCAAAGATGAATTGAAAAAATGGGTGGATTATGCCAAAGCCAATAAATCCATTATTTTATTCGATGCAGCTTATGAAGCCTTCATTACCGAAGATGATGTGCCGCATTCCATTTACGAAATTGAAGGCGCAAGAGAAGTGGCTATTGAATTCCGCAGTTTTTCCAAAAAAGCAGGATTTACCGGAACACGTTTGGGTTTTACAGTGATTCCGAAAGACCTGATGGCATACACAAAAGATGGTGAAGCCAAACCGGTTCACCCCTTATGGTCGCGAAGGCATTCCACCAAATTCAACGGTGCTTCGTATCCTGTTCAGAAAGCAGCAACCGGAATTTATACCGAAGAAGGTAAAAAAGAGGTGCAGGAAATCATTGATTATTACATGGAGAATGCACGCATCATGCGTGAAAGCCTTGTGGAAATGGGCTTTAAGGTGTTTGGTGGCGTAAATGCGCCGTATGTGTGGGTAAAAAAAGGTGAGACTAAATCGTGGGATTTGTTTGATCTGTTCCTGAACGAGGCACATGTGGTTGGAACGCCGGGTTCAGGTTTTGGCCCATCCGGTGAAACATACTTCCGTTTTTCAGCATTTGCATCACGCGAAAACGTGATTGAAGCGATGGACAGGATTAAGAAAATGTGATTTTTTAGAAACAAGAACCAACAATCAAGACGCAAGATATAAGTGTCAGAAATAAAGATAAGCGGGGCAACGATGTTGCTTCGCTTTTTTTGTTAATGAGAGTGCGACACTAAGGTGCACTCCCATCCTCCATCCCCGGTGAATGCATAGCCGCTTTTAAAAAACAGACTTTCTTGTGAATACAACAAGTTTGTTGATAACAAACTTATAAAGGTAAATAGAACAATTTTTTTCATAACTTCTTTGGCTTAGTAATTCAGTAACAAAAAAGGGAAAAAAACGCAAAACCTCAATATTTTACTTAGTTTAAAATGGTTTTAATTTGCCGGATGGAAAATTTATAAAGTTAAAACAGCATAAAGCTGGATTTAACAATTGATTTGTAATCTGCGAAAATCTGCGCCATCTGCGGGCTTAAATCTTATCGAACCGGCTCAGACCAAACAAGGCAAAATCATATTTTACAGGATCTTCGGGATCCAATTCGCGGAGTTTTAGTGTGACTTCCAAAACAGCTTTCCAGTCGTTGGCTTTTCGGGTAAGCAGTCCCAGTTTTTTTGAAGCATTGGCGGTATGCACATCCAATGGCAAATATAATTGCGATGGTTTTATATGCTTCCAGATCCCAAAATCCACACCTTTTTTATCATTCCGTACCATCCAGCGCAGAAACATGTTCAGTCGTTTGCCTGTGGAACCTTTCTCTATATTGGGTATGTGTTTTAAGGTTCGGACCGGATGGGCCATGCCAAAGAACAGATCCCGGAAGTGCCCGATTCCGCGATACAGGTTTTCTTCGGTTTGAAACGGGATGATAAATGGTGTTTCCAGTGTTCCAAACGTTCGGAGAATGTTTTGAAGACTACGGAGTATGAATTTAAGATCCGTGGAATTCAGGGTGCGGTGTACGAAATCATCGAACAGGTACAGATCGTTTTTGGTATGGTTCATTACAAAATCGAATGGGCTATCGTCCATAAGTTCCATTAACCGTTTGGCATTGTTAATGATGGTGGTGCGTTGTCCCCAGGAAATAATGGCCGTTAAAAAGGCGGATACTTCAATATCACCCTTTTCCGTAAAAAGATGGGGCACTAAAACCGGATCATCTGCAACAAATGCCGTATTGTTATATTGTTCTGCTTTAAAATCGAGCAGTTCTTTTAATTCTTCATCAATCATGGGTTTGCCTTGTTTCGTAATTTCGGGTAAAAATTAACCCGTTTTGATACCTATTTATAACACCGTTTAGTTGTTCTTGTTTTTGAAAAATAGTTATCTTTGCCGACCGTAAAAGCTTAAAATTAAATGGTAAAGATAACATTTCCGGATAATTCGGTCAGAGAGTATGAATCGGGGGTAACCGGTTACGATATTGCGCAGAGCATCAGTCCAGGATTGGCTAAACAGGTTTTGTCCATAACGGTAAACAATCAGGTATGGGATTTGACGCGGCCAATCACAGCAGACAGCAAAATTGTACTGCATAAATGGGACGATGAAGAAGGCAAGCATGCATTCTGGCACTCTTCGGCTCACCTTATGGCTGAAGCCCTTGAGGCATTGTATCCGGGAACCAAATTCGGTATTGGTCCGGCCATTGAGAATGGCTTTTATTACGATGTTGATCCCGGAGATGATGTAAGTATTACCGATGCAGATCTTCCAAAGATTGAAGCGAAGATGAAAGAGTTGGCCCGGGAGAAAAATGAGTATATCCGCAAGGATATCTCCAAGGCCGATGCCATGTCTTATTTCACCAATAAAGGTGATGAATACAAGCAGGAACTGATCAGTGAGCTGGAAGACGGAACCATTACCTTGTACAACCAGGGTCATTTTACGGATTTGTGCCGTGGTCCACACCTGCCGAACACCGACAAAATTAAAGCCATAAAGCTGTTAAGTGTTGCCGGTGCTTACTGGAGGGGAGATGAAACCCGTAAACAGCTCACCCGTATTTACGGTATTACATTTCCAAAACAGAATATGTTGGATGAATACCTCGTCATGCTGGAAGAAGCGAAAAAGAGGGATCATCGAAAAGTTGGAAAAGAACTGGAACTGTTCACTTTTTCTCAGAATGTGGGACAGGGATTGCCTTTATGGTTACCAAAAGGAGCCGATTTACGCGGGCGCCTGGAAGGATTTTTGAAAAAAGTACAGAAGAAAGCCGGATATGAACAGGTAATCACACCTCATATCGGATTAAAACAGTTGTGGGTGACTTCGGGGCATTATGCAAAATATGGTCAGGATTCTTTCCAGCCAATACATACTCCGGCAGAAGGTGAAGAATTTTTGCTGAAACCGATGAACTGCCCTCACCACTGTGAGATTTACAAAAGTAAGCCGCGCTCTTATAAAGATCTTCCATTACGTCTTGCAGAATTTGGAACGGTATACCGGTATGAACAAAGTGGGGAGTTACATGGTTTGACAAGGGTAAGGGGCTTTACCCAGGACGATGCGCACCTGTTTTGTCGTCCGGATCAGCTGAAAGAAGAGTTTATTAGTGTAATTGATATTATCCTGTATATATTTAAAGTGCTGGATTTTAAAGATTATACGGCTCAGATTTCCTTACGCGATCCGGAAAATAAGGAGAAATATATTGGTAGCGATGAAAACTGGGAAAAGGCAGAACGTGCCATCATAGAAGCCAGTGCAGAAAAAGGGTTGAATACCGTAGTTGAATTGGGTGAAGCCGCATTTTACGGTCCAAAACTCGATTTTATGGTAAAAGATGCCATAGGGAGAAAATGGCAGCTGGGAACCATTCAGGTGGATTACAATTTACCTGAACGATTTGAACTGGAGTACATTGGCAGTGATGATCAGAAGCACCGGCCGGTAATGATTCATCGTGCACCGTTTGGATCTCTTGAACGGTTTGTTGCGGTACTTATTGAACATACAGGCGGAAAATTCCCTTTGTGGTTAACGCCACAACAGGTAGCCATACTGCCTATAAGTGAGAAATTTAATGATTATGCCGGAAAAGTTTTAAATGTGCTGAATAATTACGATATTCGCGCCGAAATTGACGACCGCAATGAAAAAATAGGTCGTAAAATCCGGGATAACGAATTAAAACGTGTTCCTTATATGCTGATCATTGGCGAGAAAGAGGCTGAAAATGATGAAGTTTCAGTCAGAAAACAAGGTGCCGGTGATCAGGGTTCAATGAAAATTGCTAAATTTGCGGCGGTCATTGAAGACGAAATTAAAAACGAGTTACAGTAAAAATAAAGTTTAATAAACTTAGGAGGATTTAGTTATAGCTGATTTTAGACCAAGAGGCGGAGGCAGAAGGCCAATGAGAGAGCCTGAACAACCGCACAGGATTAATGAAAAGATTCGTGCACGGAGTGTACGTGTTGTCGGAGATAACATTGAAAATCAAGGCGTATATTCCATTCAGGAAGCTTTGAAAATGGCAGACCAATTGAGTTTGGATTTGGTTGAGATTTCACCGAATGCCGATCCACCGGTATGTAAGATAATAGATTATCAGAAGTTTCTATACCAACAGAAAAAGAAACAAAAGGAAATTAAAGCCAAATCAGTTAAGGTGATCGTCAAGGAGATTCGTTTTGGTCCCCAGACTGATGAACATGACTTTAATTTTAAACTGAAACATGCCGAAAAGTTTTTAAACGAGGGAGCTAAAGTTAAGGCCTTTGTTTTTTTTAAGGGACGTTCAATCCTATTTAAAGAACAGGGTGAGATTCTGTTGCTGCGCTTAGCGCAGGAGCTGGAGGAAATTGGAAAAGTGGAACAGCTTCCCAAACTGGAAGGAAAACGAATGACAATGTTTATATCACCTAAAAAGGTGGCGAAAAAGTAGGACATTAAAATTTAGACAAAATGCCTAAAATGAAAACAAATTCCGGAGCTAAAAAACGGTTTACAATAACCGGTTCCGGTAAAATTAAAAGAAAGCATGCTTTTAAAAGTCATATCCTGACAAAAAAAGCAACAAAGAGAAAGAGAAATTTAACGTATTTCGGTACTGTGGATAAAGCAGATCAGAATAACGTTAAGGAATTACTTTCAATGAAGTAATAAAACGAGTTATTAACAGAGTGAATTAGCTTAAAGATTCCTTAAAGGGAACGCTAACCATTCAAAATTTAAAAGTTATGCCAAGATCAGTAAATTCTGTAGCATCAAGAGCCAGAAGAAAAAGGGTTCTAAAACAGACAAAAGGTTATTTCGGTAGCAGGGCAAATGTATGGACCGTTGCTAAAAATGCTCATGAGAAAGCATTAAACTATGCTTACCGTGACAGACGCGTTAAAAAAAGAAGTTTCCGTGCACTTTGGATTCAGCGTATCAACGCTGCAGCCCGCTTAGAGGGAATGTCATATTCCCAGTTAATGGGTGGTTTGAAAAAGGCCAATGTGGAAATCAACAGAAAAGTTTTGGCTTCTCTGGCAATTGATCATCCCGTTGCATTTAAAGCTGTGCTGAAAAAAGCCGAAGGCGCATTAAAAAAATAATTGACTTAAAGGTCATTCGTTGAAAAGGCATCCGTCATCCGGCGGATGCCTTTTTGTTTACACTGATTTTCAAAGGGACGTGGTCTCGCAATTTTTCATTATACTTGTAACCTCAATTTACTTCTGTTGTATTGAAAAGATATATAGATATTTCATATCCCGTTACTGCTTCGGTTTTAAGTATCATGTCAGGTATTGATAGCTGGCTTGATTATGAGGATCTGGCTGCAATGAATAATCACCTGGCGGGTCTTACAAATCTGTATGTGCCTGGAGATAAAGTAAATAAAACCGATATCGCATCGGTGTATTGCGGAAGGTATTTTACAAAGGCCTGGATTGTTACAGTTAATGATATTACACCCGGAGATGTCCTCACCTGTGATATTTTGGGTGATACAGAAGATAAATTCAACACAGGAGACAGTTTGCTGATCAAATCAGATTGGAGCAAAAATCACACGGATCGTAATCTGTTTTTTGATAAATATCCAACCCTTGGTGTTGACCTTGCTGAATGGCTCGTCAGAAAACAGGCTAATATGGTTTTAGCTGATACCCCATTTCTGGCAAATAATCACTACCTTCCCGAGTTCAGTGATGTATATTCAAAGCTGGGGGAGTCAAAAATTCTTGCAGTTACAGGTCTTACGAACCTGGATATTCTTGGTGGTGAGTCAGTGGATCTTGTAATTATGCCATTAAAACTAAGGGATCTGAATTATTCACCGGTCAGGGTAATTGCGGTACTGCCATAAGCGATAAGTTTAACATGAAAAAGAAAATAATTAACTGGATTATCCTCATCGTGATATTGTTGCTCGTCATGTTCGGTGTAAGATGGGCTGAGTCGAAACGTAATACCCTCCTGGAGAAGCAGAACTCTGAGCAAAAACCTTAATCAAAGGTATCCTTTTGGGACTTTAAAAATATGTTGACTTAAAAATCGATAAATTTCGTTTGCTCAGGTTAATCTAAATCAGTTATTGTACTTTACTACGCGATGATTTTGTAACTTTATGTCTTACTAAAATCCCTCAGTATGTCTTTAAAGATACAAAGGATAACTAAAAACAGTTCAGCAACGCTTTTACTTTTGAAAAACAAAAAGGTGAGTGTTGTTATTGATCCGGCCTGCGGTGGTCGAATAGTGGAATATGCCATTAAAGGCGAAAATATATTATACATTGATCCAAACGAAGAACGTTATACCTTTAGTGTAGAGAAACCGCCACTAAACAGTCATAGTCCAACAGGCGGCAGGTTTGATGTTGGACCCGAACTGGTTATTCCTGAGCACCCTGATTTATGGGTTGGACAATGGGATGTTATTCACGCAGATGAGCTTGGTATTGTTATAAGAAGTAAGAAAGATAGAAATTCAGGTATTCAACTGGAACGTTTCTTTAAACTTGCCGATGATTCTTCCAATCTTCTTTTTACTCAGACCATCCGGAATTTATCTGAACAACTGGTAAGTTGCTACCACTGGAGCCGGACCCAGGTTGTTGGCGGAGGTATATTTATTTCACCACTCAGTAAGTTCTGGCGTTTCCCGAAACGCTATGTGGTTTTTAATCCGGATCATACCATTAATTATATGCCTGAGCCGGATGAACATGTGCTGGTGCAGGATGATGACGTGGTTGTAACAGGTAAGCCGGTTGGATCAAGGATTGCATTTGACAGCAATGAAGGCTGGATGGCATATGTTGCACCAAATGACCTGATGTTGGTAAAAAAATTTCATGTGTATGCTGAAAGAGATTATGGTGAAATCGTATCCAATAACATGTCATTATTGTATGAAGATACGTTTTGTGAATTATCTCCTTTCGGGCCTATAACATATCTGGAACCCGGACAGGAAGATTCCTTTACCGAGGAATGGTGGCTGTTTCCCGAGAATTTCAGAAAGATTGGTAAATCCTTTGATGTGTCAGAAATAAAAAATATCATCAGCGATCTCTAGACCACTGATGATATCTTTCCTGTCAGCTTTCCTGTGGTTTCAATAAAATCTTTTGCTGGTCCGCAGATTTAATATCCTGAAAAAATTGTACAAAATCACCATAAAGGGACTTATCGTAGATGCCTTTGTTAAATCTGGCACTACGAATATAGGTGAGTATGTTGCCTTCCTGACGGATACTGGCTTCATAACTCCCGAAGGCTGAAGTTAATTTAACCGGCTTGATCTGAGCCTCAAGGATATACCCTTCGGGAAGAATGTATTCAATGGTGTCAGATTCCAGCATAGAACGCTGTATCTCAATATCAGATCTCCGGTTGAAAACCTTTTTAGGTGAATAGGTTTCCTTGTTAAGCTTATTGATCTCAAAAATGATTCGGTTGCCCATAAGCGTTCCTGCAGACAACACCCGGAAGTCCAGGTTTTCCTCAATGGCATTAACATCACCACGAATCTGGTATTTATAGCTGTTCAGTTTGATGTCGGAGAAGGCCAGGCTTTCGTAGGTCTTGCGTCTTTTTTGTTCTTCATCATCGCTGTCCCACCATGAGACCTCATTTTCATATTCGCCACTGTAATAGGCCTTCACATTGAATTCACCACTCAGGTCGTTGTTAATACGTACTGTCGCTTTGCGTCTTTCTCCATTAAGGAAGTTGTCTAACGCGGGCGTTTTTATCAGTTTACTGGAGTCTTTATTAATCAGAAGGGCATACCTGTTATCGGTAAATGTTGACAAATAGCCTGCAGGCATTTTCTGACTTGTACACTCCAGCCAGGTGGTATCCTGATCAACAGGCACGCACAAAATGACGTGGTTAAACTGATTGGAAACAAAATCCTTCTTAAAATCGGGTATTACCGAACCAGCGTAAATAAGGGTGTAGTAGGCTTTGATTCCTGCCACATTCAGTAAACTCATGGTGTAATTTGTCAGCGCTTTACAATCACCATATCCAACCTCATCAACACGCTGAGCTTCAATGGGCTGCCAGCCCCCAATGCCAATGGCAATATTCAGATAGTGGGTTTTATCCTGGACATATTTATAAACCCGTTCAATTTTTTCCTGATCCGAACCGGCATTGGATATCAGTTCTTTTATTTTCTGCCGGGTCTCTTCCGAAACCTCCTGTTTATCCTCGTTCAGTTCTGATATCCATTTACCCAGTGATTTCCAGTCTTTTAAACTTCCCTCTTTTTTATAAAATTCGAAGTCATTAATTGCAGGGTAAACACTTGGAAACTGCTGATGAATATCCTTGTCGTAAGGTTCTGACTTTGGAGCAGGTTGATTGGTGACTTCCCAGAAATATGTGGTAGCATCATCCAGTTTCTCTGTCTTAACAGGATTTGAAATAGCCTGTTCTTTATATTTAAAATCCAGGTCGTTATCAACGATAATTTTGAAGGTCGATTTTTCTACAGCCACATTGTAACCTTCAAAGGAACTCCATTGAGGAATAAACATGCTTCCGTCATAATTTTCTTCGTATGAATATTCTATCGTAAAGGGCGTAGTCTTAATGGGCGGCTCGTAAATTCTAATGCGGTTGTCAGAGAAAAGTGAAGATCCTGAAATGGCACTCACATCATAAACATCACTCGTTTTTATGGACTTATATTTTTTCCCGTCAGCTTTATATATTTTCCCTTCAGGATAGCTAACTTTATACACAGATGAATAAGGTAACATAATATTGGCCTCATCCAGTCCTCTTTGGTTCAGAATTGTAACAATACGGTTATATTTTACTTTTACCTTTGATTTGGAATAGATGGTGCACTCGGTCTCACTTAGCCGGATTACCACATCGGCGTTTTCTCTTAACTTCTCAGGAATGGTACTGCTGTTGTATATAAAGTCATCTGCACTTATATTTATCAGGGGAATAAGAAAGGCGAGAAGAACGAAAAACAATGATTTCATATTTCAGTTTTTAGATTTTAACTGTTTATTTTAATTCAGCCGTTGCATTCTCATCCTGAAGTTTGATGATTATGTTTTCAGAATGTTTTTCAATCAGTGCTGTAAAGAAGTTCTTGATGTAAGTATAATTTTCCGGTCCAATAAGCGTGTTATTGACATTGAATTTATATAATACCTGAATCATATTACCGCTATGTGCCACATTATATAAAGCTGTCACACTTTTATCAGGCATAATCAGTTTTACCGGCTTAGGCAGCTCCTCTACGGTGGCGTTTGGTGGGAGCTGAATGCTTACAATGAGACTTTTTTCGAACGGATATATAAAGTCTATCGGGAACAATCTTTTTTCCAGTTTAAAAGGATTTTCGGTTATTTTATTTTCAAACAGCGGATTGATTAAAACCATTGATCCCACCATGTTGCTGCGGGTATCAATCTTGATATTGTATTTCTCTGTTGTGGGATCATCAGCATTGCTAAAACCACTCAGGTTAAAATCATTAACAGAAAACGAAGAATTTCGTTTTTCAAAATCGATGATGTAGTCTTCCTCAGAATTAAACGAATGGAATCTGTTTTTTTTATCCCTGGCACTGTATCCTGTTGATTGTAAGGTGATACTTCCTTCCAGATTTCCGGTTGAATCCATCTTGAGATTATAAACAGCATTCTTTTTGTCTACTGATCCTGCATTCAGGTTGATCCATTCATTGCCTGTGTCTGTTATTAACCGGCCTCTGGCATTAAGACAATATTCCGGCACAAGATACGGGTGCAGGTACTGATCCGTAGCATCAAGTAAAAGATTTCCTTTGTCATCGGTAACTCTGGCAATTACATAGTTTAATTTATCCAGGCTAGGGTTAAAAAGTGATAGCATACCATTGTCACGTGTACTGAGTACGACAGGATCTGCTTCGATACCCAGTTCGTTGAGCAGGTTGATCAGCATAATGTTTATTTCTGCCGAGTTTGCCAGTTTTTTGTCATATCTGTCTTTAAGGGAAAAAGAAGTACAGGCCAGCCTTTTGGTTTCGTCCCATTTAACTTCCTTGATTTTACTGACAGCCATTTTTATCTGGTCCTCTCTGGATAAATCTTTGCTGCGGATTTCCTCTGCAATATCTTTAATAAAACCATTCCCTCTCATTTTTCCACCGAAATAGGAAGATTTATTAAGCAGGTTTGCTATGGCATCCCATGAAGTGGCATAGATTTTTCTGTAACCGATTTCAGGAATGATGATTGAGGTAATTTCAAAATCAAATTTCGATACATAGTTTAAGGGGTCATTCATGTATTTTTCTGCTCTGAAAGCAGGTACATCAAACATGGCCCAGCGGTGCGATTCGTACACATCAAGGGATTCAAAACCGGTATACGATTTAGTGTAGTTTACATATGGGTTATCAAAAATTACAAGTTCACTGTGTGCTACAGGAATGCTGTACTGAAATCTCCATCTGTCCGGTAATCCAAAAACGCTGTACTCTATGTCAACAACTGATCCTACTGAAACATTGGGCATGGAGACTCTAAGTCGATAGTAATCATCATACATATGCTCTTTGAATACATCGTCGGATTTGTCAAGCTTCGTCGTTTCAATTTTTCCATCAACAAGGTTGAATGTTTTTCCGCGAATCATACCTTTTTCACTGGTTGGGAATGTCCAGTTAGCCCATTCAAGGCCATCTTTTTTTAAAATTTTAACCCTGAGGGTTCGATTAAACTGATATTGGTCCGGATCAAATTCACCATAATCACATAATATGACCGCAGATGCTGTCGTATCTTGTTCATAAACCGTCATTTCAAGCATTTCCTTATCCACATCACCAAATTTAATTGGTGCCTTAGAATAGATCAGATTAAGGCATACAAACAATAAAAAGCTTAGTGTTGTTGTTCTCATATTGGTTTAATTAAAGTTATCAATCAGGTTAAATAATGTTTCTTTTTTCATACAGATAATACTATACAAGTCATAAAACAGGTTTATCAAATATAGTTATTTATGTATTTTAATAAGCTATTATCCTTTCGATATCAGAAATTTATATGTGTTCTAAATAGGAGTTAAGTTTCTGTTAATCATTTAAACGTTTTATCTGTTCACCGCAAGTACCTTTTATGCCATTTATTGATTGTGCTCCACGGAGGTAAAATGATGCAGATTTACCTCAATATGTAAAAAGTTATAAGTTGGGATGCATTAGTAATCTGCTGCCACCTGGTTTTCTGTCTTTAAATTAATGATTAGTTTTTCAGCATGTTTTTCGACCAGAATCCTATAGAAATTCTTGATATTTTCATATTTATCCTGGTTGATAAATGGCTCTTTTACACTTAGTTGGTATAATACCTGTACTGAGTTTCCTTTTTGATCAACACTGTAAAATGCTGTAATACTTTTATCAGGCATTTCAAGTCTCATTGCTTTCGGTAGTTCTTCAATAACCGCGTTATCAGGTAGCTGTATATTTACAAGCAGATTTTTTTCAAAAGGATATATAAAATCAATCGGGTACAAACGTTTTTCAAGT
The DNA here is from genome assembly GCF_042219855.1 of Quyinboa sediminis. Lineage (NCBI taxonomy): Bacteria > Pseudomonadati > Bacteroidota > Bacteroidia > Bacteroidales > Quyinboaceae > Quyinboa > Quyinboa sediminis. The sequence continues at coordinate 99,094 of NZ_JBHJHP010000004.1, forward strand.
TTAAATGGGTTTTCATCGATCTTTTCTTCAAACAAAGGATTAATTAGCAATACTGATCCAATCCTGTTGCCTTTGTCTTCAATTTCAATAGAATATTTTTCAATAGTTGCCGATTCTGAATCCTCAAATCCCAGTAACTCATAGTTTTTTACCGTAAATGAAGCGTTTCTGTTATCAACGTCAATTACATAATCTTCAGCTGAATTATATGAATGATACCTGGCTTTTTTGTTCCGTGATGAATAACCTGCAGCCTGGAGCTTTAGTACTCCATCCATTTTTCCTGTTGAATCCATTTTCAGGTCGTAGATGTAACTACTCTTATCAATAGCTGATGCACTTACATAGATCCAGGAATTTGTATGCATTTTCAACAGCCTGCCTTTGCCGTTAATGCAATACTCGGGAACCAGATAAGGATGAAGGTATGGATCTGTTGCATCCAGCAGCAGATCACCATATTCATCTTTTACATGCGCTACAACATAGTTAAGTTTATCGAGGCTGGGATTAAATATGGGCAGCATTCCATTGTCTCTTGTACTCAGTACTACCGGCGATGCATTTATTCCAAGCTCATTTAAAAGGTCAATCAACATAATGTTAATTTCAGCTGAATTTGCCAGCTTTTTCTCATATTGATCTTTCAGCGTACTTGCACCGCAGTATAGGGTTTTATTATTATCCCATTTGACATGCTTAATGGATTTGACTGCTGCTTTTATCTTTTCAGCCTGAGTCAATTCCTCCTGATTTATTTCATCTGCCAGATCTTTGATGAAGTTTTCACTTTGTAATTTCACTCCAAACCGTTCGGAGTGTTTGAGGTGATCTGCAATATCATTCCATGAATTAGCATAGATCTTCCGGTAATTTAATTGGGGAATTATAACCGATGTAATTTCAAACTGAAACTTTGACAAGTAATTTGAAGGATCGTTCATGAATTTTTCTGACCTGAAGGCTGGCACATCAAACATGGCCCAGCGGTTAGACTCAAGTACATCAAGTGTTTCGAAACCGGTGTAAGATTTGGAAAAATCAATGTATGATGACCCATAAAATTGTAGTTCACTGTGAACTACCGGAATTGTATTTTGAAAGTACCAATACTGGGGGATGCCATTCATGTGATATTCAATGTCAATAACTGATCCGACCTTTACATTAGGCATAGAAACCCTAAGACGAAATTCATCATCGATTATATGTTCTTTGAATACATCTTCTGTGCGGCTTAATTTGGTTTCCTCTATTTCACCGTTAACAAGATTAAATGTTTTTCCCTTAACATCACCTTTGGCATCGGTAGCAAATGTCCAGTTTGCCCAATGGAGACCATCTTTTGATAAAATTTTAATTCTTAACGTACGTTGAAAGTTGAATCCATCGAGTTCTCCATAATCACAAAGTATCACAGCTGCTGCTGTTGAGTCTTTTTCATAATGCGTCATTTCAAGCATTTCTTTGGTTACATCACCAAACTTAATAGGAGATTTTGATGATGCCGTATAAGCCCCCCAGAGCAGGAATATTAAAATTGATAATTTTTTCATCATAGTTAATTTAGATGCAGATCACTTTTATCTGATTTATATAAAACAGGTTATTCAAAATTAGAAAATTAAAGCATAAAAAAAAGCCGCGTGAAGCGGCTTTCGAAAATTTGTATTTGTTCTAAATAAAAAGGATGTCACCATCTTTATAGTCAACGGATATTGTCTCCTTTTCTCCCAGATTACCACTCAGAATTTCTTTCGATAACCTGTTCAGTATTTCATGCTGCAACATCCTCTTAATGGGACGTGCCCCGAATAAAGGATCAAAGCCTGCTTTTGCAATATGCTCAATGGCTGCATCCGTAAAGGATAGTGTTGTGTTATTGCGTAACAACAGTTTGTTGATATTTTTAATCTGCAACTTAACAATATCCTTGATCTCACTCAGATTAAGAGGTGTAAACATGATCAGCTCGTCAATCCTGTTCAGAAATTCCGGCCTGATGGTTTGTTTCAGCAAACTGAAAATTTCATTTCGCGTTGAAGCAACAAGTCTTTCCTTGTTTTCATCATTTAAACCCTCAAGACGTTCACGGATAATATTGGATCCGATGTTTGAGGTCATGATGATGATGGTGTTCTTAAAGTTTGCCACACGACCTTTGTTATCGGTCAGTCTTCCGTCGTCAAGAACCTGAAGCAGGACGTTAAAAACATCCGGGTGTGCCTTTTCGATCTCGTCGAAAAGTATGACGCTGTATGGTTTACGGCGCACGGCTTCGGTCAACTGTCCCCCCTCGTCATATCCTACATATCCAGGTGGTGATCCTATCAGCCTTGTAACTGCAAATTTTTCCTGGTATTCACTCATGTCGATCCTGGTCATGGCATTTTCATTGTCGAACAAATACTCAGCTAACGCTTTGGCCAACTCTGTTTTACCAACACCTGTAGTTCCAAGGAACAGAAATGAACCGATTGGTTTATTCGGATCCTGCAAGCCGGCCCGACTTCTACGTACCGCATCGGATACGGCACTGATGGCCTCATCCTGACCGATAACGCGTTTGTGCAATTCGTCTTCCAGATGCAAAAGTTTTTCTCGTTCTCCCTGCAGCAGGCGTGTGACCGGGATACCACTCCAGCGTGATACCACTTCGGCTATATCTTCCGCATCAATTTCCTCTTTGATCATCGGGTCATCTCCCTGTAATTCTATCAGTTCCATACGGGCTTTCTCAATGTTAGCCTCTTCCTCCTTGATCTTCCCATAACGGATCTCAGCAACCCTTCCATAATCGCCGCCACGTTCAGCACGCTCAGCTTCAAGTTTGAGTTCCTCAATACCGGCCTTGCTTTTTTGTATTCTGTCTATCAGATTTCTCTCGCTCTGCCATTTGGCTTTCAGTTCAGTCTCCTGTTCTTTCAGGTTTTCAATTTCCTGGGTCAGATTGGCCAGTTTCACTTTGTCGTTTTCCCTTTTGATGGCCTCGCGTTCAATTTCCAGCTGTTTAATCCGCCGTCCCAGTTCGTCCAGAGACTCCGGTAATGAATCTACCTCCAGACGTAATTTGGCTGCAGCTTCATCCATCAGGTCAATGGCTTTATCCGGCAGAAAGCGTTCGGTAATATAGCGCTGACTCAGTTCCACTGCTGCAATAATGGCTTCATCCAGAATCCTGACTTTATGATGACTCTCATACCGTTCTTTTAAACCCCTCAGAATAGAGATGGAACTCATCGTATCCGGTTCATTTACCATAACGGTCTGAAACCTGCGTTCCAAAGCTTTATCCTTCTCGAAATACTTCTGGTATTCACTTAAAGTGGTAGCTCCAATTGCACGTAACTCACCCCGGGCTAATGCCGGTTTAAGAATATTGGCAGCATCCATCGCACCCTCTCCTTTGCCGGCTCCAACCAAAGTGTGGATCTCATCAATAAAAAGTATGATCTGACCTTCGGAGGCAATAACCTCATTGACCACCGCCTTTAATCGCTCTTCGAATTCCCCTTTGTATTTGGCTCCGGCAATCAGTGCGCCCATGTCTAGTGAATAGATCTCACGTGTTTTAAGGTTTTCCGGAACATCACCTCTTATGATCCGATGAGCAAGTCCCTCAGCTATTGCTGTTTTTCCGGTTCCGGGTTCACCGATTAATACCGGGTTATTTTTAGTTCGTCTTGAAAGAATTTGCAGAATACGTCTTATTTCTTCATCTCTGCCGATCACCGGGTCAAGTTTGCCTGATCTCGCCTTCTCATTCAGGTTGATCGCAAAACGATTCAGTGAATCAAACGTGTTCTCAGCATTCTGATCTTCAACTTTTGATCCTTTACGCAATTCCAGAATAGCCTTTTTAAGTTCTGATTCCGTAACACCTGCATCTTTCATTATCCTTGCTGCCCCATCTTTTGAATGTGCAACACCTAACAGAAGGTGTTCAACAGAAACAAATTTATCGCCCATTTTACCGGCATGATCCGATGCTTTCTGTATCACCTCGGAGGATTCACGTGATAAAAATGGTTCCCCACCCGACACTTTAGGATAGGTTTCTATGTGGCTTTGAAGTGCCTGTTTTATCGCATTTTTATTGACTCCCAGTTTATTAAACAGAAAATCAGTCATGTTTTCTGCATGTTGCAGTATGCCTTGCAGGATATGTCCCGGTTCTATGGCCTGCTGATGATAGGATTGTGCAATCTGAACAGCCTGCTGAACCGACTCCTGTGCTTTAATCGTTAAATTATTCAGATTCATAACTCAATTGTTTTTGTTCTGAGTTTCACCAAAAGGTTTGCCATACTTTAATGCCGTTTTATAACAAATTGATAGTCAGTTACTCTGGAAAAATGACTTTATTGCGTGTTGTCAATTTGGCATTTTCAGGGTATGGTTATTGACTTAATGTCATGATATTAAGCTGATTATATGACATATCGTCCTAAGGATTTTTTCTTGTTGCAGGTTATATAATAACAAAATGTTAAGGTAGAAACAGGAACACGGATCTCAGGATCCGATTAAAGCAGGTGGGATAATACAACAACTCCTCATTTTATAATAAGCACCTGTAATGATGTTTGTTTGCAAAAATTCTTTGGTTCAATCAAAAATAAAAACGATTTTTATACTCAATAAAAAAACTGTTAACCCGGAATTAAAACAAAAGAAAATGAGGAATCTTTTAGTTATCACCCTGTTGATTATTAATATGCTGAGTATGTTCGCTCAGGAAGTTTTCACCGTTAGCGCACCTGATGGTCAGCTGCAGGTACAGTTGGAATTAAAAGAGGGTACTCCAATGTACCAGGTTGCGAAAAACGGTGATGTGTTTTTGGAACCGGCTTCTCTTGGTCTGAACACATCTATTGGCGATTTTACAAAAAACATGACTTTTATTTCCGAATCAACAAGGCGAATTGATGAAGATTATACCATGAACAGGGCAAAGATAAGCCGTATTCATTACAGCGCAAATGAGATGGTTTGCAGTTTTTTGAATTCGGAAGCAGATACACTAAAGATCATCTTCAGAGTCAGTAACAATGATGTGGCATTTTCATACTATGTTGCAGTATCCGGACCGGAAACAAACCTAAGGGTAAACTCTGAAGCCACAGCTTTTAATTTACCGGATTACAGCAGCACCTTTATCACACCTCAGGCTTTGCCGATGACTGGTTGGGAAAGAACCAAACCAAGTTACGAAGAGGAATATACGTATAATGAGCCGGTTGGTACACCTTCAAAATATGGTGTTGGATACACATTTCCTGCTTTATTTAAAATTGGCGAACAGGGCTGGGTACTGATATCGGAAACCGGAGTAGACAGCCGATATGTCGGGTCCAGACTTGGAGAAGGGAGTGAAGAGGGGATTTATCCACTGGCATTTCCACAGGCTGGTGAAAATAACGGTATTGGTGGAACCTACGCAGCAATGGCATTGCCTGCACAAACGCCCTGGCGGACCATAACCGTTGGAGAAACCCTGAAGCCGATTGTTGAATCTACAGTGGCATTTGATGTGGTTAAACCACTATATGAGCCATCTCGGGACTATAAGACCGGCAGGGCAACCTGGAGTTGGATCGTATGGCAGGATTACAGTATTAATTATAAGGATCAGATAAAATTCATTGACCTGGCTGCTGCACTTAACTTTGAATATATACTGATAGATAACTGGTGGGACCGCAATATTGGTCGTAAGCGAATGGAAGAACTGGTTCAGTATGCGGCAGCAAAAAATGTTGGTGTGATTCTTTGGTATAATTCGAATGGCTGGTGGAATAATGCGCCACAGACACCGCAGGATAAAATGAATACAGCACCGGCACGTAAAAACGAAATGGCATGGTTAAAGCAAATTGGTGTTAAAGGCTTAAAAGTAGACTTTTTTGGCGGGGATAAGCAGGAGACCATGAAGCTGTATGAAGATATTTTATCTGATGCCAATGATTATGGACTTGCCATAACTTTTCATGGCTGTACTTTTCCAAGGGGCTGGCAACGGATGTATCCTAATTATGTCACCTCCGAGGCAGTTTTAGCTTCAGAGAACCTGATTTTTAATCAGTATCATACCGACAAGCAGGCCTATAATGCAACCATTCTGCCGTTTGTGAGGAACGCAGTTGGCGCCATGGATTTTGCTCCGGTATTTTATAATAAACGCTTAAGCCGTGATAATGCTAATCGTGGCAACATAAGACGTACGACAGATGCTTTTGAAACAGCCACGTCAGTATTGTACTTCTCTCCGGTTCAGCATTTTGGTATCACGCCAAACAACCTTGAGGAACAACCGGAATATGTTCTTGATTTTATCAGACAGGTACCTGCCAGCTGGGATGAAACTGTATTTGTGGACGGCTATCCGGGAAAATACATTGTATTGGCCCGGAAAAAAGACAATAAATGGTATGTGGTGGCCGTAAACGGAGAAAAAGATGTGAAGGAACTTAAGGTTGATCTGCCCATGCTGGCGGGAAAGGAAGTCAACTGTATTTACGATAATGAAGATCGATCTGCAGGCTTTAAAATGCTAAAGCCGGGTAAGAAAGGTAAAATAAAACTGACCTTGCTTCCTGAAGGAGGTGCCGTTTTATACGAATAATTAGGAATGGATTGGTATCATTATTCTAAGAGCCAGATAATAAGTTTCTGATTGGGAGAAATAAACTTTTGGCCTGTAAAAATGTAATTAGCCGTAAAGCTTATTAAAACTGGTGTGTTTGAAATATAATGTAGCCATAGACCACAAAGCGAAGTATTCGGAATACGGCCATATAGAGATACCGGTTGAACCTGTATTCGGTTGAACCTACCAGGATGCTGATCGCTGCCCAGGGAAGTGGTGTGAGTGCAGCTGCAATGATTAAAACAGATCCGAACTTTTTAAACATGGGCCAGTATTGTTGAAAAAACCTTCTTCCCATGTATTTAAATATAACCGTTTTCTTTAATAGCCGGCCAATCATAAAGCCCAAAACTCCTGCACCATAGGATATGCCTGCAAAAAAGGCTACATTTAAAACATATTCAATCAGGCTGGAATTGTTATAGGCCCAGAGCATAAAGAATTCCGGGGGAATAATGCCAAAAAAAACTTCTGATGCGATATAAATAAGGTAAATAAGCGTGGGATTACTGTAAAAAAGGCCCAGCCACATTTCATGATTATCATTTACAAAGAACTTCCTGAATAGCAGGTATGCGGCTGCAATAATAAGTGAATAGATTAAACCGCGAAAGAGGTTTTTAAGTAGAAATTTTATTTTGTTGTCATTTTTCATAAGATGCAAAAATACAAAGACATATAAGAAAAGCGTCTGCTTTCAGCATAAAAGTTTTATCCGATAAATAATGGTTGAAAATGATGAATGTTTAATCCGTTTAATTAGGAAAATACGTTGTTTTGTAAATCGAAATTATCTTATACTTTTGTAGCATAAATTTGGGACGTTAGCTCAGTTGGTTTAGAGCGCTTGCTTGACAGGCAAGAGGTCACTGGTTCGAATCCAGTACGCCCCACTTTCATTAATCATTTCAGTAATTAGAATTTTTTAAGCAAGAGGTCACAGGTTCTCCCGATGCTTCTGGACAGTACGCCGCACTTCCATTAATCATTTCAGTACTTAGAATTATTTAAGCAAGAGGTCACTGGTTCTCCCGATGCTTCGGGACAGTACGCCCCACTTCCATTAATCATTTCAGTAATTAGAATTATTTAAGCAAGAGGTCACAGGTTCTCCCGATGCTTCGGGACAGTACGCCCCACTTCCATTAATCATTTCAGTAATTAGAATTATTTAAGCAAGAGGTCACAGGTTCTCCCGATGCTTCGGGACAGTACGCCCCACTTCCATTAATCATTTCAGTACTTAGAATTATTTAAGCAAGAGGTCACTGGTTCTCCCGATGCTTCGGGACAGTACGCCCCACTTCCATTAATCATTTCAGTAATTAGAATTATTTAAGCAAGAGGTCACAGGTTCTCCCGATGCTTCGGGACAGTACGCCCCACTTCCATTAATCATTTCAGTAATTAGAATTATTTAAGCAAGAGGTCACAGGTTCTCCCGATGCTTCGGGACAGTACGCCCCACTTCCATTAATCATTTCAGTAATTAGAATTATTTAAGCAAGAGG
>NZ_JBHJHP010000004.1:107289-269213 GCF_042219855.1 Quyinboa sediminis
CACTTCCATTAATCATTTCAGTACTTAGAATTATTTAAGCAAGAGGTCACTGGTTCTCCCGATGCTTCGGGACAGTACGCCCCACTTCCATTAATCATTTCAGTAATTAGAATTATTTAAGCAAGAGGTCACAGGTTCTCCCGATGCTTCGGGACAGTACGCCCCACTTCCATTAATCATTTCAGTAATTAGAATTATTTAAGCAAGAGGTCACAGGTTCTCCCGATGCTTCGGGACAGTACGCCCCACTTCCATTAATCATTTCAGTACTTAGAATTATTTAAGCAAGAGGTCACTGGTTCTCCCGATGCTTCGGGACAGTACGCCCCACTTCCATTAATCATTTCAGTAATTAGAATTATTTAAGCAAGAGGTCACAGGTTCTCCCGATGCTTCGGGACAGTACGCCCCACTTCCATTAATCATTTCAGTACTTAGAATTATATAAGCAAGAGGTCACTGGTTCTCCCGATGCTTCGGGACAGTACGCCGCAGTTCCATTAATCATTTCAGTACTTAGAATTATATAAGCAAGAGGTCACAGGTTCTCCCGATGCTTCGGGACAGTACGCCCCACATTTACACCCTGACTACACTATATTTTGTTTATGTTCTTTCGTCGAAAAGTTTTCGTAAAGTATATTTTGAATTGTCTCCTGATCCATCATTGCCGGTACTGATAAATAAATATAAACAGATTCGTTTAAGTCGTTTGAATCAATAAAGCGCTCTCTATTGATTTACTTTGTTTGAGCTCTGAAGTTGTTTTTACAGCTTTGTTATATCTTGATTAATACCTTACTTTAATTATACGCTGTAATGATTATAGCGTTTTAAAAAATTAATAAAAAACGCTTGTGAAGTCAATTTTTTGTTTCAATCCATTACCTTTATACTCCCTATGTTTATAGTCAATGTGAGACTATTCAAAAAACTAATTAACAGATCGTTATATAAAACATCTATTGGAAACAACATGATTAAGCAGGTATTGCAGATAGTATTATTCGGATTGTTTAGCATTCACTGTATACAAATCCATGGACAGGAATGGGATGAGCATAAACTCCTGCCCGGGAGTTATATGGATGAAATCAGGACTGCCATAACTATTTACGGCAGAACAGATTTAGAAGGTTATTACCAGAGTCTGGTCAGAGATACAGAGCGTAATTCATGGGATTCAACAAGAATTGAAAGGGAAATAGCAAAAAAAGACAGTCTACTGTTTACCATAAAAAAAGAAAAAGCAAATACACCGGATTTCCGTATTAAAAAACGGTTTGATATAGACCTGGTAGAAGCATCCTTTCCGGTTGATTTTTCTCAGGTCACAGCAGGAGAGAATCACTATATTGCTTATTACGATAAGGATAAAAACTTTTGTGTTGGATACAGAAAACTGGAAGACAGTGGTTTTAATAAGACCATTCTGAATTCAAAAATCGCCTGGGATTCACATAATTATGCCGAAATAATTGTTGATAATGACGGATATATTCATGTAAGCGGAAATATGCATAATGTACCGCTTAAATACTGGCGTTCAAAAAAACCTTATGATGCCTCAGAATTTGAGGAGATAAACTATATGACAGGCAGGGAAGAACAACGTGTGACCTATCCGGAATTTATGAAAACAAGTAAAGGAGATCTGCTGTTTCACTATCGTTCGGGTGGAAGTGGAAACGGATTTGAAATTTACAACAAGTGGGATCCTCAAACTAAAACATGGCAACGTTTTCTGGATAAACCCCTTATCGATGGACTTGGAGAGCGAAATGCATATATGAAAGGTCCTGTATTCGGTCCGGATAATTATTATCATTTGTACTGGGTTTGGAGGGAAACTCCGGATTGTGCTACTAATCATAATTTCTCCTATGCCCGAAGTAAAGATTTACAACAGTGGGAGAATGTAGCGGGTGATCCGGTTACAAGTCCGATCGTATTTTCTGAGGACAAACTTAAAGTGGATCCCTCATCAAAGCATTATGGTACAGGTATGCTGAACGGCGTACAGGGCCATACGTTTGATGCTGAGAACCGGATTGTATTGTGTAATATGAAGTACGATTCATTGGGTAATTCGCAGCTCTATGTTTATCGTTTTACCGGTCAGGGAAGGTGGGAAGAACAATGTATCACAAACTGGGTCTATCGTTTTAATTTTTCAGGATGGGGTTCTATTGTGTTTGAAATAAAACTGTTAGGTATGCAGAACTTAGGGAATGGAAAACTTGGCGTAAGTTATTACCACTCAAAATATGGCACCGGAGAAATAATTCTCGACGAAAACACACTGAAACCCATTGCGGTAAGGGAGATTGAACCCGATTATCCGGTTGAACTGAATGAGGTAACGACAAAGGGGGCATTTTCAAAACCGGTCCAGGTTCATATTAATCAGTACGGCAGACATATTCTGCGCTGGGAGACCATGGGAGCCAGCAATGATAGAAAACCAGCAGCTCCATTCCCGGATGATTATATGATGGAACTAATTGAATTAGAATAGAATTGATAAAAGATTTGTAAGCAGATTCTTTTCCACTTAGGTATTAACAAAATAATGCCGGGGTTAAAAAGTAAGCAGGTATTGTGATTTAAAAAACCTTATAACAACATTATGACTAAAATAGGTTTATTTGGTATTGGTCTGGACACCTATTGGTCCCAATTCGATGGCTTATTGAATAAATTGGAATCATATCAGCACATGATTTATAATAAACTGACTGGTTTTGACGTGGAGGTTGTTGATGCAGGTATGGTTGACAATGCAGAAAAGGCACAAGATGCAGCCAGCCATTTAAAGACCAGCGATGTGAATCTGGTTTTCCTTTTTGTTTCAACTTATGCCCTTTCTTCAACGGTTTTGCCTGTTGCTCAGAAGGTCAAGGTTCCGGTCATCATATTAAACCTACAGCCTGTTGCCGCGCTCAATTACAACGCATTTAACAGGCTCGACGACCGCGGTAAAATGACTGGTCAATGGCTGGAACACTGCCAGGCTTGTTCCGTGCCGGAAATAGCTGGCGTTTTCAATAGGTCCGGTATCACCTATGATATTATAAGTGGTTATTTGGATGACCCTATCGCCTGGAAGGAAATAGAGGAATGGACAATGGCAGCAAAAGTGCATCGCTCAGTTCAACTCAACCGTTTTGGAATCCTTGGACATTACTATGGTGGTATGCTTGATGTTTACACCGATACTGCAAAGTTGTCTGCTGTTTTTGGAACGCACATTGAATTACTGGAGATGTGTGAGGTGAAAGCCATGCGGGATAGCGTATCACAAGATGAGGTTAATGCTAAAATAGCGGAATTCAAAACTGTTTTTGAGGTTGATCCGGACTGTGAAGCTGCCGAAATCATACGGGCTGCACAGACTGCCGTTGCAATGGATAAACTGATTGGCAAACACCGTTTGGGATCGCTTGCTTATTATTATGAAGGGATGCCAGGCAATGAGTATGAGAATATCGTAACATCCGTTATTGCCGGTAATACTATTCTGACTGGGAAAAATATTCCAGTTGCAGGAGAGTGTGAGGTGAAAAATGCACAGGCTATGAAGATTATGGCCGAGTTTGGTGCTGGCGGATCATTCTCGGAGTTCTACCTTATGGATTTTCATGAAGATGTTATCCTGCTTGGTCATGACGGGCCTGCACATTCTGCAATCGCGGAGGAACGTGTAAAACTGGTCCCTTTACCCGTCTATCATGGAAAACCGGGAAAAGGTCTTTCCATACAAATGACCGTAAAACACGGGCCTGTCACACTACTTTCGGTAGTGGAGGATGGAAAAGGATTTTCTTTTCTTGTGGCGGAAGGGGAGTCTGTGGAAGGGCCGGTACTGAATATAGGTAACACAAACAGCCGTTACCGTTTTTCACCTGGAGCGCGTGAGTTTATGAACCGTTGGAGCAAACAAGGTCCGGCTCACCACTGTGCAATCGGTACAGGCCATATTGCTGACAAAATTCAAAAACTGGGATTTTTATTCGGTATCCCGGTGGTGAAGATTTGTTAGCTTCTTTTGCATGTAAATAACCCATATAAAGTAAATTATCAACCCGATATTTCGTTTAAAGAAAAGATATGAAGGTAATAACCAACAGCAAAATTGCATCTTCAATTAAACTTAAAAACCATCCTGTCGCAGTTTTTCGTACTCCTGTAAAACCGGAGAATGCTGTTCAGTTTAAAGAAGGTAAATGGGGATGCGTTGTATCATTGTTATATGCGGCATCAAAGGGAAGAACAGCAGTGTCTGATGGTAAAACAACAACGTGTGTCGGTGGTAAAGTAGGGCTTGGCTTTGGTTGTTATGATATGGATTTTATTTCACAATTCCTGTCCACCGGTGTTCCGGGTGGCAGAGAAGGTGAATTTTACAAGAAAAGCCCGAAATTGGCTGAAGACTTTGTAAATCAACTCCCGTCACTTCAAACGGACAATTATCTTGTATTTAAGCCACTTTCAGAATTAAAGGAGTCTGAGGTTCCGGAAATTGTTGTTTTTTTTGCCAATGCAGATCAGATTTCTGCTTTGATGTGGTTTGCCAATTATGATAAACCGAGTCAGGATAATGTGAAGATTGACTTTGGTTCCGGCTGTCAGCAATCAGTTATGTATCCACTTAGTGAAGCTGAAAACAACGGAACAACATGTTTTGTAGGATTAACAGACCCTTCAGCAAGGCAATATATTGATAAAAACCTGTTATCGTTCAGTATACCGTATAAACGTTTTATTGAATTGGAATCTGAGGTTGACGAGAGCTTCCTGAGTAAAGGTACATGGCAGAAACTTTCGGCAAGAATTGAATAAATATAACATCAGGTATTAATTATTTCGCTTCGTTAGCAGAATAAAAAAGGATTCAGACGTCGAGAGGAATGGTAAAAGAAACAACATATACTAATTTTATTTATACACACATAAAAAGCCTTCCTTCTGAGTTCAGATGGCAAAGAACACCGGTTCAGGTTTACCCCCTGGACTTTATTTCAAAATATCTCATCTTACCAACCCCTCTGTTAAAGGCTGATTACCACTTTATAGTTTATTTAAGTAAAGGTAGTTTCTACCAGCAGGTTGGTATTGAGACTTACCATGTTACTTCACTTTCTGTTTTATTTGTGCCCGAGGGTGAGGCCTTTTCTATCAAATCTGTAGGTGATGATTTATGTGGTTTTTTTATTTTACTTGAAAACAAAACCGTCACGGCAATAACAGGTAAAATGGAGTTGACCGATTTTATCACTATCAATACAAAACTCGTTCCTGATGCCCAAAGTAATGACTGGATTAATTCATTATGCAAGCTGTTATTCGCTGAGGTGTCCTCAGAAAATCCACAGAGAAATATCGGATCCGGACTTCTACAGGCATTGCTTTTCAAACTAAAAGATCTGTCGGGTAGTAAGAAAGTGTTTTCCCGGCAAAATGAAGTTGCAAACAGGTTCAAAAACCTGGTGACAAAACACTATCAAACAAAAAAGGCTCTTGCCTTTTATGCACAGGAACTTAATGTTTCTGAGAATTATCTTAACCGTTGTGTCAGGTCCCGGTTTAACAAGAGCTGTAAAAAAGTAATCCAGGAAACAACAATTCTTCAGAGTCAGATTCTTATGTTTAACTCTACAAAGGATATTGGCGAAATCAGCCTGGAGGTTGGTTATGATGATCGGTCATATTTCTCCAGACTGTTTAAAAAGATTACCGGAGTGACACCAACAGAATTTAAAAAGCAGATTATGCACGGTTTGTCCTAATTACTACACGATTTTGAAAAATGGGTTATACACTACTTTGCTAATTTTGTAGGTAACTGAAGAAATCGAAATAGCAAACAATATGAACGTTTTTTTATTTGGCGCCACAGGAGATACGGGGTATGAAGTTTTAAAAAGACTGGTTCAGGATAACCATCAGGTCAAAGTTCTGGTAAGAAACCCTGACAAACTGAAATTGTCTGCAACAGGAAAGATAAAGGATGGTCAGGTTGAAGTGATAACAGGTGGTGTTTTTGATACCGATAAGCTCAATATTAACTTCAGGGAGTGTGATCTGATCATCTCTGCACTCGGAACTGGTACTAAGAACAATTATACTGAAATATATTCTCAGGGTGGCAGAAATATTCTTTCAGCTATGCGGTTGAACGGGGTGAAAAAACTGATCACAATTACTGCCGGTACTATTGATATGAGCGATCCTTCAACCGATAACTTCTTCTTAAACAGGATCATTCGGCCCAATTATAATAAGGTATATTATGATCAGACCAGATGGGAAACTATTCTGGATGATACAAAAGACATTGACTGGATAATTGTGCGGCCCACGTATCTGGTTAATAAACCTTTACAAGGGAAATACAGAGTACAGGACAGGCATTGCCCGAAAGGAGGACGAAAAATTGGTCGGGCAGATCTTGCTGATTTTATCATTAAACAAATTCATTCTGACGAATTTGTACATAAGAAACCGGTATTAGCGTACTGATATCTGTCGATATGATTTACTCCGTATAAATATCAGAAGCCTCAAACTGTTTCTGCTGAGTTTCATCAGTAAAATCAAGTTCATCCATATTTACTGAACCAGAAGGTTTAAAGGTATCACTTTCCATATACTGTAACAAACTTGACCTCAACTGACGTGCTACAGAACGTTCGGAAAGATTGTTAATTAAATCGATTGAAGAAAAAATGAGCTTGCCATTTCCAACTTTAGCTTCAAAAACACTAGCCAGGTGATGGTTCGTAACAAAATTATCAATAACCCTGACAATGGGGGTCACATTCAGTGAATCGATAATCATGGATTTGGAATGGATGCAAAGATCCCACCACTGCCATTCCGTATAACCACTGGTTGGAAAATCATTAAACGCCGCATGATTTTCATCCATCAGCATGCCCATTGTACTGGGTTGATTCGGGAAATGAACCGGACTCCAGAATACAGGAACAAAACGTCCATCAATGCCTTTTAACTTTTTGTAATCAGGATTGAGCAGTACAGTTCTGCCTTTATCCAGTTCCCGTTTCGCTTCGGCAAACGATGAAGTAATCACAACATTATCAGAAGATAGGATTACCTTTTTCGGATAGACCCAAATAGGCCAGCTATTCTGATAATCAGAACCTCGTAATGCCACACTGATCAACAACTTTTCTGCTTTAACGGCTGAAACTTTAAACGCAATTGATCCTAAATCAGGATTATTACCTAAAGCCAGGTTGATATTGTTTTCGGTTCCTTCCAGCACTTTTTCACCGTGTTTGTTTGTTACGGTCCAGTCTAAGGTTTGATCCTGCATTTCTTTATAGAAGTTGGCAACTTCCAGGGAGGCAGTAAACATATCGCCATCCTCATAAACGGCTTTTTCAAAACGAAGAAGCGGAACAAGCTCGGAATTAAACTGACGGAATTCTTCGGCACTGATCACGCCTTTTGATTCCCAGAAGGCATTCAGCAAACCTACAAGTGCCGTTCCCTGGCCTGGGAAATCCTGTAACTGTAACAACTGAAAACCATCAAAAGCCGGTGTCTTTAAGGCTCTTTCAATTTCCTCCTTGTAAAGCATGGCAGCCAGTTTCCCGGATGCATATGTAAACTCAGGAGCCAGATCCAGTAATCCGTTTTTTTCCAGTTCGTTTCTTACTGCCATAAAATTGAGCGGTTTAAGTACTCCCGTATATTTTTCAATTTCTGACATGTCAGGATAAACGGAGTACTGTCCGATTTCGTGAGAGATTAATGGGACCGGTACATGTTCGCTGGCGGCCGTATAGTCTTCGTTAAAGTTTGGCGGCTGTGCGTTAAATATTCCCTGTCCACGGATCCAGCCTTTATCGGTTTTTTGAGTGACAAAGTAGTCATCCTCCGGTTGGGCTATTGTACCTAACGGATACTGAAACGAATAGGTGGTTGTCATGTACAGATGACGGTTATCCTTAGCACGTAATTCAGCTACGGTGGAATTCATCAGATCAGCATCGCCCTGCAGTTCATTGCCCAGAGACATCAATATAAAAGAAGGATGATTTCTGTATTCGCTTAGAATCCGGTCTGCTTCGTTCAATAAAAAGCGGGTCGTTTTTTCATCCTCACCAAAATGCAAACTCCAGTGAGGAAGTTCCACCTGAAAATAAAATCCGGCTTCATCGGCCGCTTCAAATGCTGCTGCGGGAGGACACCATGAATGAAAGCGCAAATGATTTAAACCATACGCTTTGGCCTGTGCCAATAATTTTGCCCAACCATCTTTATGCATTGGCGGATGTCCGGTTAACGGAAATATGACACATTCGAGGTTGCCACGTAAAAAAATACGTTTCCCGTTTAAGGTTAGTACATTCCCGTCTTTTTGGATCTGACTGTAACCAAATTTTACACTTGAGCTTACATCATTTGTAAACAGCCTGAATTCATACAGATTCGGATTGAATTCATCCCAGAGTTTGACTTCATCCGGTTTTGGGATTGTTATCTCATCTTTCCCGTTTTCCACAATTCCTTCTGCAAGCACAACTCCGGAAGTTGTCAGTATCTGATATTTTAAATCATTTTCAGAATTGGAATGAACACTGAATACCGCTTTAATTGTTCCTTCAGCTACATTGGAATAGACCTGAAGATCTTTTATTTCATCGGGTTCAGAGGCTGAAAGTTTTATGTTGCCGATAACACCATTCCATTTAATTTGTGTATGGTTGGTATAAGAATGCGCCAGTTCCTGATTGACCGGGTCAGGATATTTATCACTTGTTACATTAATCAGGGGATAAATATCAGCGTTGTCTATTAAAATTGTAACCGTATGTTTTCCAGGCGTTAATGATGAACCTAAATCGAAGCGATGTGGCGTTGTTAAACTTTCATTTTTCCCAATAAGTTTCCCATCAATAAACAGCTGGGATTGCCAGATGACCCGTTCCAGTTCCAGGTGAATGTTTTTGCCTTCCCAGTTTTCCGGAACATCAACGTCCTTCTGGTACCAGGCTTTGCCAATGTACTGGTGTTTTCGGGTTAATCCCCACATGACACTGTTATCCATTACCGGCACTTGCGTATTTGTTGTTCCCAATCCGGCATCGTCAAGGGTGCCCGGCAATTGAATGGTCACGCCTTCAAGGTTTTTGCCAGCCCATCCTTCATCCTGGCCTGAATTCATGGAATCCAGTTTTACAGTCCAGTCTCCTGCGAGATCAATTTCCTTAACCGATGATTTTGAACACCCTGTAGTCATAACAACCATGACTACTACCAAATAATGTAATACCGCCTTCATGTACTCATTTTTAATAATTAGCGCAATATCTTTACGGAGATTTGCTCCAGTAAATCTTTTGATCCCACATGCATGGAGTTTAACTTCAAAAGATCATTCAGATTTTGCATCGCATCGTTGTATGATCCTAAGCCAACCTGTGCCAGTGCAATTAGATACTTTGCATCTATTGTATTTCGTTTTTGAATATCATCTTCAAAAACAAGCAACAGAGGCAATGATGTGGCAAAATAGTCAATCTGTGCTTTTTGGTTCAGTTTAGATTCTCCAAATATTCTGATATCTGACAATAATCTATTCGCTTCATCCGTTTTTCCCAATTCATTTAACGAAATTGCCCTGTAGTACGATAACTCAGAATAGGCACTGACTGCCATGTCAATAAAATCGCCTTCTTCGTTGGTACTTTCCATAAAATGTGCATTGGCTTCTTCTTCTTTTCCCATAGCCTTTAAAGCCATACCTTTCCAGTAGTTAATATGGGCAACCGCCTGGAGCGGATGGTATTTTTCACCCAGGTTATCCGGGGTATTCACTGATCTGTTAAAGTATTCCAAAGCCGTCTCAGCATCTCCTTTCTGTAGTGCTGCCTGCCCCAATTTCAAACAGGCATAGGTGAATTGTCTCAATACCTGGCCTTCACCACCTTCCCATGGATGGAAATTTCGTTTTTCCAACAGATTCAACGCTTTGTTATATTCCCCGTTGAAATTGTATAGCGCTGCCAGTTCCACCGAAAAATCATCGCGGGTTGTGATCTGATCAATAACAGGCAATAAATCATCCAATCTGTCTTTTGGATCATCATTTAATTTTTTTCTCAGCTGGTCATATTCATAGCGAATCCGCATGTCGTTTGGAGAGCATTCAATGGCTTTAAGGAATGCCTGTCTGGCTTTTTTACCATCTTCAAAGGTATTCCAGTAAGCAATACCTAAATTGCGGTACAAAGTTCCATAATGGCTATTGGCATTGGAAGCCATTTCCCAAACCCTAATGGCATCTGTGTGTCGCTTTAAATTGAAATAGTAGTTTCCCAATCCAAATGCAGCCACTGTATTTTCTTTATCCATTTGCAACGCCCATTCCAATACCAGTTGCTCGTATGTTCGCGATGGGAAAACATAATCGCAGGAAGCTGATTTTGTCTTTTTCAGTAAATCAAGGGATTTCGCTGGGTCACCATTCCGTTCATACAACCAGGCCAGAATAAAGTCTGTCATTACCGATTTTGCCATCGGATTGGGCACAACACATTCCGGTATCCCACTGCTATGGTGCAGTTCAATTACAGCAATAGCCTCTGTATAAAAGCCGGCTTCAGCATAATCGAAAGCAATATCGATGATAGTTTGCGCATCATTTCGTGATGATTCAATAAATTCACTATAGTTTTCAGATAAAGTTGCTGATTCAAATTTTGCCCACTGATCGAGTGAATCATTTAAGAACAATTCTGACAATATCTTCTGAGCACTTTCTTTACGACCCAAACGTTTCAGGATAACAGAATTCAGGATATGTGCCTTATTATTCTGCCGGTTTGTATCCAAAGAAGCATCGAGATGCTCCAGGGCTGTTTTATAATCAGCCTTTAAACAATCCAGTGTTGCCAGCTGATAATAAGCAGCTGAACGCCACTCATAATTCCAGGTTGCTTTATAAAACAAGCTGTAAGCTTCTTCTTTTTTATCCTGGAATGAACAGGCTAATCCACAAAAATAATGCGCCTCACCGGATACGGGATTTGGGTGATATGTGGTCATGATGTCAATAGCCGTTCTGAAGTTTCTTTCAGCTTCAGCGAACCTGCCGTTTTTAAGCTCAACACGTCCCAAAGCGATGTATGATTTATAGCTTTTCGGATCACGTTTAATAGCTTCCTTCCAGTATGGTTCAGGATATCGGGTTGGATGACGATACAGCTCCAGGTGTTCACCTACTAATTCCAGCTCATTTGCACTTTCAATTTCAGAAGGTAGTTTGGGTTCAAATGCAAGCCTGCGGTTCCTTTCTTTACAGATTTCACGTCGATGATACGCAATTAACTCCTTACCGTATTCATCAAGGACAATCAATGAAATTGAATTCTCCTGTCCTGATTCAATTGTCATGGTCTTATCTATCCATGGTTCATCAGGCGAAACACAGACATTAGTGTATGTTTTTATACTTTCGCCGATTTTCAGATTAATACGGATGTTTTCGAAAACACTGCTGGCAGCGACACCCAGATCCAACTTATTCCCTTGCAGGATTTCAAGTCGTACGGCCATTTGCTTATTGGCATTCTGAACGGGGCCTAACTTTTTAAAACTCCACCAGTACTGCGAAAAGGTTTTGGTCTCGTATGGTAGCAAATATGTGAAATCAGGCTGATTATCGGTATAAACTCCTGCCATCAGCTCAAAATAGGGTCCACCTTCATCCGTCAGTTCACGATCCCATGCTTTTCCAAAGGCTTCACTTCCCCAGGTCCATTGTTTTTTACCGGGAGCAATATGTCTGTCGGCAACGTGAATAAAACCACCGTCAGCCTTAAAATCATATCCACCGAAAAAATCATATTTGGTATCGCAAACCATATAACTGGTTGGAACAGGAATGTTGGCATAGTTTCGCAAATCGTTTTTTCCCGGTCTTTTATGATAGGGTATACCATAATAATCATTCTCTGCATTCGGAAAGCTGCTCATTGCACGCACTGCATGATCGGCCACGTAATGTACATCGGGCGGGAAAAAGCTTTGATAATCTTTATGGACTTCAACGGCCACGTTTGCCCACCATAAAAAGGTTTGAGTCAGTGGGGTGCGGTTAAATAAACGCCCTCTTAATTCTATTAAAGCGCTATCAGGACGGATACGTATGCCGTGCATGCCTTTTAAACGATACATAGGGTCGTATTCCGACATCCAGACAGTTTTGGCACCATCTGCTTCCTCTTCGATATAAACATCAGCAGGCAGGTATGTTCCGGGGCGGTGGTGCTGAGGCCAGTTAAACTCCACGCCACCACTGATCCAAGGACCTGCCAGACCAACAAGGGCAGGTTTAATCACCTTTTGCTGGTAGAAGAAATTATAATTATTGTTGGCTTTATCCTGCGCTTCAAATATCCTGCCGCCAATCTCAGGTAGCATCACTAATTTAACAAAGTCATTTTCCAGAATTGCCGCCTGGTATTCTTTATCAACTTTATGATCGTAAACTTTATCGATAAACGGAACCGGATAAACTTTACCCGATGATCCCTGATAAACACGTTTTTCAAAAAATACGGGATTTATTTCTGATTTTCCAAGTTCATAAGTTGGTAGCACCAGCTTTCGTTTATATGCTTCAACATGTTTCATTTTATCCTTCTCCTATATATGGATCCTGTATTTATGCTAATTTAATATTTCTGCTTCAATTTCTTCCAGTGATTTACCTTTTGTCTCAGGCAAACGTTTATATATAAATATCAGTCCTGCGACACAAATCAGACCGTAGACCCAGAATGTCCCGGAAGCGTTGAATGCTTTGTTCAGAAGTGGAAACGTGTAGGTTAACAGGAAACTTGCCAACCAAAGTGATACCGTTGCAACAGACATGGCAGCGCCACGTATTCTGTTGGGGAATATTTCTGAAAGGACAACCCAGGTTACGGGTGCTAATGACATGGCATAACAGGCGATGGCAGCAACAACCAGCAAAAGAAGTGGCCATCCGGTAAGCTGGAAATAATAGGCTGCTCCCATGAATGCATAAATGCCTGAAAGGCCAGCTGCTCCAATAAGCATTAAAGATTTACGCCCCAGTTTATCTACGGTATAAATGGCCACGAAAGTAAATATCAGGTTCACACTTCCGGTAACAACAATATTAAACAATGTATCGGAAACCCCATACCCCGCAGCTGCAAAAACTTCCTGGGCATAATTAAAGATAACATTTATGCCACACCATTGCTGGAAGGCTGCTATAACAATACCTATCAGCAATATTTTACGCATGCCTTTTGAATTCAGAAATTTAAAATTTGCTTTGCCTGCATCATTCAGTAAATTCCGGTGTATATTATCGTATTCAGTTTTAGCATATTTTTCACCTCCAATTTTACCCAGTATATTCAATACCTTGTTTTGATTACCGTTTTTAGCGAGCCACCTCGGACTTTCAGGAACATAAAACATAAGCAGAAAGAATGCGGCAGCCGGAATTGTTTCTGCCCAGAACATCCACCGCCAGGCCATTTGCCCGTTCCAGGACGCCAGAATGTCTGCGGCAGTTGAGTCTGCCGCAACAGGTTCAGCTATCTGCCAGTTGGCAATCTGAGCCAGCAGAATCCCGATTACGATGGTGAGCTGGTTTAATGAAACGAATTTTCCACGCATGGATGCCGGTGAAATTTCAGCAATATACATGGGTGACAGGTTGGATGCGAGTCCAATACCTATACCTCCGAGTACACGATAAAAAATGAAAAAGCTGAAGTCGGATGTTGCACCGGTTCCAACAGCTGAAAGGGTAAAAAGAAAGGCTGAGAATATTAGCAATTTCTTTCTTCCAAATCTGTCGCTAAAAGCACCTGATGTGACCGCCCCAAGTAAGCAGCCGAGAAGTGCGCTGCTCATGGCCCAACCCTGAAGAAAAGGAGCATCACTGATATAAAAAAACTGCTCATAAAATGGTTTGGCTCCTCCGATAACAACCCAGTCGTATCCAAACAACAGACCTCCCATGGCCGAAACCATGGATATGGTAAATATGTATTTTGTATTGAATTTATGCATCGTTCTGCTATAAATTTATTGATTTAAGTGTATTCTGCTTTTCTATCACCAGTGTTGAAACCGAGCGTTTGGGAATAACAAGTTGGTCCAAACGCACCTGATATTTTTGAAGATTTCTTTTTTCATCTGTGATAAAAAAAGCCGGTTGACCGGTACTTATGTCACATCCTTTCAGACGGATTGGTTTATCTTTATGGGTGTAGTTCTCAAAAACAAATACCAGTTTGCCGGAAGTTGTATCTTTAAATGCTGCAACCTGTAAGTCTGTAGCCTGCTCTAAAGGTGATAACCCATTCTCAATTTTTGCATCAATCCGAACCATCCCGGGGCGAACAAACCGCGAATAGTTTCCCAGAGCCCAAAGCAGTTTGGTCTCGGTAATTTCACCATCGAACCGTAGGTTATAATTTAACTGGCTTGTATCATTTACCACACCCGGTCCTTTGCCATCATCCAGATGTATCAGTCCATCCTTGTAATTAAACTGGGAAAGCGCCGTCCACCAATCCCATGATCGCGCATTGGCAATTGTAAGATCCGAATGAATGACACGTGCGACATACAGTGCGGTTGGCATTCCGGTATCACGTCCCCATCCTCCATGCATTTCATCATTTTTTTCTAGAATACAAAATTCGGTCTGCCAGAAATCCAGATCAGGATTAATCTCTTCCAAACGATTAGCAAGTTTTTGCCTAACGTCAAGCTGTGTTTTTACTGGCCATGTCGTGAAGTAGGAGTGTGCTGTAACAGCATATTCCATATTATGCAAATCGCCAAGGTACATCTCTGATTCAGGATTAAAGAAGATATTGATCTGATCCCCGTTTGAGTTATTCCCTTTCTTTTTATACAGATATTCCAGATCACCGGCTTCACCAATAATAAGTTTGGTATTTAAGCCGCGAGCCTTTAATTCCTTTGAAAGGATGCTTATAAATCTGTACAGTTCCTGATTTGTGGCAGGTGTGCCTTCCTGGTTGCTTTGATCCCATGCCCACTGAGGTTCGTTAAACGGGCTCAAATAATTAAAATATACCTTTTCATTTTTTTCAAAATGCTCTATGATGTCAACCAGAAATTTTGAATAAGCTTCATATTTATCCGACTTAAGGTTAAAACCTAAATCACCTTTTGTGGCATGTGCCAGGCCGTTTTTTGTGTAAAACACGGGTGGTGAAATAGTATAAGCCGTAAATTCAGGAACACCCCGTTTTTTTGCGGCCAGTAAAAACCAACGCTGGCCCTTATATTTTGACCAGTCATACTTGCCTTCAGCGTCAAGGAAGCACTCAGATCGTCGCCAAACATTTCTGATATCAGAATCATCACCTTGTTCCATTGAGCCTGCTCCGATGTAAAAACGCCAGTTTGAAAGCCCGATCCCTTTAGGATTTCCGTTTTCATCTGTGTCCAAACTAAAGAGGAGATCGGCGATTTTTTCACGTTTAGATATTGGCCAGTTTTCGCCCACAAACTGTACACGCCAGGAATCGGATGCCCCAAAATTCTGAATACTTTGGTATGTTCTTTCAGGGTTTACCAGAATAGTCACCTCACTGGTTTGAGCAAGTAAATGACCTGATAACAGTATTGATAATAAAATTAATATGCGTCTCATCCTTATCCGATTATTTAATGTATTATAACTTTCGTCGTTTCATAATGATCATATGTCATTCCCGTAAGGAAATAAACACCGTTACTTAACTGATCTGACGGAATTATAATCCGTTGTTGTTGATTCACTGTGATTGTTTTTAACAGATCGCCTGAAACCGAGTACAGTTTAAGATTTTTATACGAATGACCAGAAGGTAGGATGGCAATGACCTCCCTGGTATTACTGTTGTACCAGACAACCATGTTTTGTTCTGTATGGTTTTGGTCAATCGGAGTTTCTTCTGCAATGTCTGCCGTATACGTAATCACTGAATGAGCCGGGACAATAAGTTTGTCATCAGAAAGATCAATAGCCTGCTTTTCAAGATTTGCATATTCATCAGTTAAAAAAAGGTTTTGATTTTTCAGTCCTTTCTGCGCAATATTTTTAAGTGATAAACTTACCATGCGTGAATCTTTCGTGAAATTTGCAGCAACCAGTACCAGTTTATTGATCTCTGCATTCGTAAAAACTGAAAAAACAACATTGTTAAAAGATTCCTCAACTGTTATATTATCCGAACGGGTAAAACCAACTCTGGTCATTCCCGGTCGAATGAAATGTGAAAAACTACCAAATGTATAAAAGAGTTTTGTCAAATGATAATTGCCATCGCTGTTATCTTTTTTTGTTAAAGCTTCTATCAGTCCAAAACGTGATTCTCCGTCAAATTTGACTTCATCAAACGTTGTCCACCACTGCCAGGCTGATACATTTGCAATGTTCAGATCAGCCATTATAACCCTCGCCAGGGAAAGCGCACACTCCATCTCCGTTAAATTTATTCCTGATGGATAACCGTACCGATAACCATTGTCGAGCAAGGAATACTCTGTCTGCCATAAAATTGGCTTTGAATTCAAAGCCTGTGATTTCTGAAAAATTTCATTCCTTAAATCAATCAGGCTTGAACCATAATCTGTAAAATAACTGTGATAGGTTGCAATATCTGAAAACGAAGCCTTTTCAAGCAATGAAAGTTGTGAACCTGAATTCCAAAACTTGTTAAGCTGATTATCGGCATGACCCGTACCCTCAATCATTCTATCCACAGAACCAGCCTCTGTAATAATTATGTTTGAAGAAATACTGCGGGAAGTAAATTCTTTGTCAATCTCAGCCACCACATCAAAAATTTCTTCGTTAGTCCATGGTGTTCCCTCCTGAGTTACTGTGCCACCATTTGTTGTAGGTGCCCAGCCCCACTGGGGCTCATTCAGCGGACTTAAATAATCAAAATCTATTCCTTCCTTACTGAAATGATCGCAAACATCAGCTAAAAATCCTGCATAATCATCGAAGTACTCCGGCATAAGAATTGTTGCCATTGCGGTACCATAATCCCGAAAACCAAGATGATTTTGCGTGTAAGCTACCGGAGGACTGTTTTGCCAGCCGATTAAATGGTGTACAGTATACTGATTGGCTTTTTGTAAAAACCATTGTTGTCCAATTTGTTTGTTCCAGTTATATCCGTTCCCATCGGCATTCAAAAAACCTTCAGTCCGCCGCGATTCTATACTGATCCGACTGGCAGTCCCTTGTTCTGCAGTCCCCGCACCAATATTAAAGCGCCATGCCGATAAGCCGATACCCCTGGGATTTCCATATGAATCGATGTCTGTACTGAATAATAATTCAGCAAGTTTTTCTTTTTTTTCAATGGGCCAGTATTTTCCTATTCGTTCTGTATTCCAGGCATCTGAAGAACCAAAATTCTGTATGGTTTGCTTTTTTGCGGAAAGATCTATGGTCAGGTCTATTGGTGAACCGACCGTTCCCCAGTTTGTATTATTATTAACCGGTGCAGGAATATTGGTTTCATTATAAACAGCCTGAATCTGATTAGCTGAAAGTACCTGATTAAAAATTGTAATCTCATCTAAACGAGCTGATATGTAATAGTTATCAGATCGATCAGGATTTCCTCCAAGATATAAGGAACTACCCTTAATAAGTCTTGGTGAGATCGCTAAATAACCTGTCGATATTTCAGAACCATTCAGGTAGATCTTTACGCGTTTATCTTCTATTGTTATGGCGATGTGTAACCATTTATTTTTTTGTAATGTGATGGATTCAACAGTTTCGTAAAGCCCGTAATCCCGGCTGTCGCTAATTAATGCACACCCATAATCTCCCCAGCCAATTTGTGGTGTAAAAAAGAAATTAGAGTTTGTCGCCTTATTGTGTATTTCAAAAAGCTGATGCCATGATCCGGCACCTGCATCCTCCCAATAAAAGAAGAATGAAATTGTACACGTATCAGTATTGAGTAAGTTTTTGTTAAAAGCAGCATAACTTTTATCCTTTGCCGTAAAATGCAGTACCGCTCCTCTTTCGCTGTCCGTAATTAATTTTGCGTTATTATAAAGCGATAATTCTGAGTTTCCTGTTTCATCTATAACCATATTATTATTGAAACTGTAGTCTGCAACAGGAATAATATTACTTTGAGCAAATATTGAATAATTTGCATAAAATAATACAAGAGTGAAAGATAGTTTTAAAAAAGTCATTAAAATCCAGTAGCTTTTAGATAAACTGTGTCGGTGCAATCCATTAATAATAGCAGGAGATATTCAGTTGAAAATCTCCTGCTACTAATATAAAATAATTTATTTGATGATAATTTTTTCAGTACTGATAAAACCATTTTCGGTTAGCACTCTGACAATATAAATGCCTTGTTGTTTCATTGGTATAGTCAAGGACTTGTCATGTGTCACAGCAGCGTCCACTTTTTTACCTGTAATGGTGTATACCGAGTATTTTACGATATTTTCGTTTGCCAGAACATTAAGATTTCGTCTTTTTTGCCAATAGATTATATTGACATCCATCCCGTTAAATTCTAAATCTGTAGTAACAGCTTTAGCAGTAACTGTTACATATACAGGAATTATGGACTGTAACTTAAGTTCGAAATTATCGAATGTTCCCCAGTTGTTGGCAGGTATGTGGTTATCTGTATCGGCCCCCTTAATACCAAAGGTTAATGAGCCACCATTTACTGCTACCGTCAGATCTCGTTTGGTGTTGGACCATTCCTCAAATGCCAGAGGTTTTTCTGTCATCTCACCTCCATCGGCGTATAAGAAAATCGTACTGTCATTACTGACAACACTCATTACGGAAACCTGATAAGAACCGTCAACCAATCCATTGACTGTTTGCCAGTTTTTAAAGGTATAATCGGCACTTTGCCAAATCGTCATATTTTTTGATCCGTCAACACCTTTATTTTCGATATAAGGCAACCAATCGGTATCTGATTCATGATCCCAACCTAAAAAGTCTTCTTCAAAACCTGGGTTAACCAGATCTATGTCAGGTAACCGAACGATCTCAAAATTATCAAAAGTACCCCAGTTATTGGCTGGTATTGAGTTCTCTGTTCCTGCTCCTTTTACCCCAAAAATCAGACTGCCGTTTGTGACATTAACCACAATCTTCCTCTTTGTATTTGTCCATTCTTCAAAAGCCAGGGGTTTTTCCACCTGTTCACCTCCATTAGCATACAGGAAGATCGTACTGTCGTTGCTGACGACAGCCATGACAGAAACCTGATATTTACCGTTTGGGAGGTTCTCCAATGTTTGACCGTTTATAAACGTATAATCGGCACTTTGCCAAATCGTCATATTCTTGGATCCATCAACACCTTTGTTTTCAATATACGGCAACCAGTCAGTGTCTGATGTCGATGACCAGCCTTCAAAATCATTTTCAAATCCTGGATTTACAAGCCCAATATTCGACAACCATTTTACTTCGAAATTGTCAAAGGTCCCCCAGTTATTGCCAGGAATGCTGTTGCCGTCACCAACACCTTTTACACCAAATTCAAGTGCCCCGTTGGTTACCTCAATTGTAAGTGATCGTTTTGTATTTGTCCACTCTTCAAAAGCGAGAGGTTCTGTTACCTCATTGTCACCACTTTTTGCAAACAGCGCTATGGTACTGTCATTACTTACAACCGCCATCATACTTATCTGGTAGGTTCCGTTTGGAAGATTTGAAAGTGATTGATAACTAATAAACGTATAATCGGCGCTTTGCCAGATCGTCATGTTTTTAGAGCCATCCACACCTTTATTTTCTATATATGGTAACCAGTCGGTATCTGAAGTTGAATTCCATTTTTCAAAATCATTTTCAAAACCAGGATTTACCAGTTCAACACTGGTGTCTCCTGCTTCCAAAGCTTTCTGAAATGTAACAATAGCATTCTGCATGGCTTTAATGGCATCATCCAGCTGCTGTTCAGTCAGTCCCGCAGTATTTATCAGCACCAGAGCATCTTCAATCGCATTCCCTAATTCCTGTTTCGCCTCATCAAATTCCGGCGTATTGGCAATCAGATCATTTGCAGAAAGCAATTCATTGATCAGTTGTTGCACTTTATCCATAACTGAGATGGCACTGTTATAGTTATCTGCACTGGCTGTGGGATCAGCCAGTATCGTTTTTGCTGATTCAACCGATAATAGCATACCCGAGTTATATCTTGTATCATCAAGATCAATCAATGTTGCTGCATATGTTTCTGACTGTATAATAGCATCAACTAAATTCTTTGCTACAGAGAGGTTGTTCCTTAAACTATCGATGATTGCATAATCCGGTTGGTCAGAGTTCAAAAACTCCTCCAGATTAGATATTATGGCCGCAAACGAAGTTTTTACATCCTCATCTGCTTCAGACGATGCAATAAAGGATTTTGCAGATTCAACATCAGAGGATAAATCAAGATAGTTATTGAAGAATGCCAGTGCTTCATCAATATTTGCCTGATAGTTAAGCATTTCTCCATCTGTTCCAAATACCCTAACTTCACGGGCCTTTTCCAGCGCATAGAAAAAATCAGCCAATACTACCTCCGAAATATCAGAATGAGCATTATACAATTCCATGCCTTTTTCGATAGAAGATTCGAACAGGGCAATAGGATCAAATTCTACCAGTTTGAAAACGCAGTTGGTGGCATTTTCCTGTGTTATGTCAGCAGTCTTTAGACGAAAGGCAGCTACACCGTTTGCGTCAAAATTCAGAGCATTCGGACCAGGCGTGTAATTCATTCCACTTAAATCGGCTGGCTTATCAATGGTTTCGAAGGCATACCAATCATCAAAAATATTGGTGAATCGAAATGCCAGTTCCTTATCATGAGTCTCGTTTCCTTCACGCCCATGTTCTGCATCCTGTGGCTCTATATAGGCCAGATTGCTCCATGATTTCAAAAAATACTTATCTGACAAACTTTCGTCGAGGTTCCGAACATTGATATAACCCGGATTTCCTTCCTGCTCATCAAACACCCAAAGCTGGGAGCCCGAACCGTCAAAATACTCTGAATAACCGACCTGATCGGACCACGATGCTACCTCAGGATGATAGCTCAGTACTTTTTCGTTTCCCGCTCCATCATAAATAAGCAGGTAATATTTCGTCCCATCCGTTTTGGGCATAAAATGCTCCTGTGCATTTACCTGACCGAAAAACCAGCAGCTTAGTAATAATGCAATTAAATATTTTATTCGTTTCATTTCTTCAAGTTTTAAATTTCAAAATTACATTACCAACCCGGATTCTGAGATAAACCATTGTTTATTTCACTCTGAGGGATGGGGTATAAATTCATGCGTTCTTCGAAGTACCTTTTTTCAAGTTCCTTTTCCTGGTAACTATAGGTGCCATCAGCATTTTTAGTTACCTCCATTTTATATACCGGTTGACTTAATACATCAACAGCAATTCCCCATCTGCGTAAATCCCAGGCTCGCTGATCCTCAAACGCAAACTCAATAAAACGTTCTTCACGTATCCTGTCTCTCATTTCTGCCTGCGTCATGCTGTTGAGCTCAATTTCCGGTAATCCACCATGTCTTACAACTGTCTGATTCAAGAGGGTTGTAGCAGTCAGGTATGATTCTCCCAACGTTGAAGGACCATACAATTCATTGGCAGCTTCAGCCCAGATTAACACTATATCGGCGAATCTGAAAACAGGCCATTCGCGGTTTGATGTCTGATCCTGCCTCAGGTCAAGCGTCGGATCCAGAAATTTTCTCAGATAATACCCCGTTTTTGTTCCGTAGGCACGATCCATACCGTCACGGCCTCCTTTGAAAATCTCGATTATTCTTGATTCAGCGTTTCGTTCGTCCCAGTTGCTTCCATTTACTATTACGGTATGCAACAATCTTTGATCCCGGTTAACGTATGGGTTTGCCGGATCGTAACCAGAATCAGGATCATCAATCTTTTTACCATTTAACATCCTGTAAGCATCTACCAGGTTCTGGGTAGGGTTGGTGCTTCCCGTGGCATTAACTCCTTCTGATCCAACCGGAAAGTTAACCCTCTCTATATAATTAATATCAGCCTGACGATATCCCAGGATGATTTCAGGACTGGTACCATCAAACTGGTCATAGGGTCCGAAAGTAAATACGCGGTCAAAAGCAATATCCTGTGCGATATCCAGAACCTCCTTCCAGTAAACTTTTTGTTGTTCAGAACCTTCAGTTACTGCACTATTATATGCAGGACTGGCCATCAATAAATATGTTTTGCACTTTAACGCTTTAACTGCAGTGCCATTGGGTCTGCCCTGATCTGCACCTTCATCCAGCAATGGCAGAAGTTCATTATCGATTAAATAGTCACATTCATTAATAATGTATTTGGCACAGGCCACAAAAGGAGACCTTGTTGCGTCAAATGCAGAATTTGACAAATCACTGATGTCTTCTACTACATTGTCACCTACCAAAACGACTGCCCCATATCTTTTAATCAGCTCATAATAATACAACGCCCTTAAAAAACGAGCTTCAGACTTGTACGACTCAAGATTATCCAGGTAAACCTGCCTGTTTGCCGGTTCAAAGGTGTCATACGTTGTGTTTTTGGTTTTCTTCAAAAACAGGTTCGCCTTATAAATGGCATGGTAATATTTGATCCAGATATTATCGGGATGAGAAACTGCATTCCAGTTGCCTGAATTAAAGTTCTGAATGCCTGCCAAAGGATTGGCATTTTCCGCTTCATCAGTAGCACTGCCAAATAATTCACCCTGGCTAAATCCTTCAGGACTAAATCCGTTGGGCATTTCACTGATCAGATCAACCATGTACCGATCGATATATGTCGGATTGTTCCACATAAGACCATCAGTAACACCGGTGTCCTGTTCCATACTGAGTTCCTGACACGATGAGAATATAATAATCAGGATACTTAAAATCGTTGATATTTTTATATAATGTTTCATATCAGTTCTGTATTAAAAGTTAAGATTTAAACCCAGGAAATAAGATTTCATCGGGGGATATCCTATTCCTGTAAATTCAGGATCTGTATATTTCCAATTGCTCATTGTCAGCATATTAACACCTCTGATAAAAAACCTGACTTTTTCTAATCCAATTTTTCTGGAAGTATTCACAGAAAGTGAGTATCCAAGTTCCAGATTCCGAAGTTTAATAAAGTTACCTTGACGTACCCAATAAGAGGAAGGCTGATAATTATTGGCATTGGTTAACGACAAAGCTGGAAAACCACTTTCGTTTACAATTTCAGTCACAGCATTACCCGTTAAGAAAGGTTGGTATAGTTGATTTCCTGATAGTACAATATCCCTGTTAAACTTTCCCTGAAACATGGCATCAAGGTCAAATCCCTTATACTCAAATCCAAGATTGAGACCAGCATCCATATTGCCTACCATATCTCCAATTGCTGCCATATCTCTTGAATCAATAATCTGATCGTTGTTCAAATCCTTATATTTTAAATCACCAACCCTTGGCGTGCCAAAGGTTTGAACCGGAGATGCCTGTATATCTCCTGTGCTCTCAAAATAGCCATCAACCTCGTACCCGTAAACAGTGGAAACAGAATTACCCGTTTTGTTCAGATGTGCTAAAGATGATCCGTTAAGCGATTCTCCCATTTCATCTATTGTATTATTGAAATATGAAAATACCAGGTTTGTATGCCATTTAAAATCTTTGTCCTGAGAGGAATAACCTAACGAGAGATCAAATCCGGAATTGGTAAGTTTGCCAATGTTCTCATACGGAAGATCAGCTCCGGTAACAGATGGATGAGTATAATCAATATACAAAACATCCGACCTTTTGTCCATGAAATAATCAAAAGCCAAGGACACATGATTTAACATCTCCAAATCAATACCAATGTCCATTTTTTTGGAAATCTCCCACTGAATATCGGAATTAGCCAACATGCCGGGTTGAATACCACCACCTTCAATAATTTTCCATTCTGTACCAATCGGGAATGAACCACCTCCATTATAGAACTGCATAAAAGGATACCTTCCGTTAACATAACGGTTTAAGCCTGTAATACCATAAGACGCTCTTAACTTACCAAAGTTGATAAAACTGTTGTCAGACAGGAAATCTTCTTTCGAAAATACCCAGCCTGCAGATACCGAAGGAAATAAACCGTACTGGCTACCCTCTTTATACTGATCTGAGCCAAAGTAGCTGGCCGAAGCCTGCAATACATACTTTTTTGCATATGCATAATTTACTCTTGCTCCATAATTATTGGTAAGGTATGGTGATAAATCGGAATTTGCACGGTATTCTCTATCTCCCTCGTAACGGAGTAAAACGTTTAAGTCATGCTTCTTTACAGATGTTAGGTTGTATCTGATATCGGCATTGACCACATTATTTCTTACGCTACTTGCATTGCTCCATGTATTGTACGGAGAATCTTCGCCATATCTATAGTAGCTGTAGGTATTTCCAGCAGCAGACCCAATCTGCTGAACGGGAAAATACCTCCAGTTGCCATCACCGTTAACAGCTCCATTATCAATTACGTAACCTATTCCGGCTGAAAGTCCATCCAGAATAAAATCGAGTTGCTGTGTTAAATAGAATCCTGCATTCAGAAAATTGGTAACTGAATTATTTCTACCTCCATACTCAATCATTGCATAAGGATTATTAGTAAGCAACGAGGTACCACCGTAACTGTCGTTTGGATTTATTACATTAAACGCATTCGGTGGCAAGGTATACATGGCTGTCCATATTTCGCCTGCTGAATATGCCGGGAAACTGTTGTTGTTTACCATTCCTGCCAGATCCATGGAAAACCGCGTTCTTTTCGATATATTAATATCTATATTGGAACGCAGATTAAACTGGGTCAGGTTCGCATTGGCTTTCATATCGGGGTTTACAGGTTTATAAATCCCGTCGTTGTAAAGGAACCCAACATTAATAAAGTATTGGATAAAGTCTGAGCCTCCCTGTACTTCAAGGTTCGCCCTTGAAACGTTCGATGCCTTTTTAACAACCTGATCATACCAGTTCACATCGGGAAAAAGAGGTGATGACCCGGCTGCTGCAATATCTGCGTCAGAATATTTGGGGCTCAGTCCATCATTCACAGCTGCCTGATTGTAGATGTTCATGTAATCACGAGCACCAAGAACATTAATTAAATTAGTTGGACTTTGCATGCCGGATTGCACTCTGAACCGTATATTACGTTTCTGCACTTCACCTCTTTTTGTCGTTATGATAATTGCACCGTTAGCTGCTTTCATTCCATATAATGCAACTGCAGAAGCATCTTTAAGCACAGAAATGGTTTCAACTTCTTCCGGATTCAAATAGGTCATATCTCTTTCAAATCCGTCTATTATAACCAGCGGTGCTCCGTTTGCCCCTCTTATTCTGAGCGTCGGTGAGTTATATCCTGGTTCGCCGCCTCCCTGCTCAACAAATAGTCCTGCTAATTTCCCGTACAGGGTATTGCCAAAGTTGCTAACCGCACCTTTTGAAAGCTGATTTCCTGTAACAGTAGACATGGAAGAGGTAATAGTGCCTTTTTCCTGAATTCCGTAAGCAATATTAATCTCTTTTAACTGATCTGCCATTGCTATCTCAGATGTATCATTCTGGGCCCATCCGTATATTGGTGCCAGAAAAGAGATAACAAGCAATGCTATTTTATTTATATTCTTTCTCATAATATTCGATAATTTGGCTGGTTAATATTTTGGATTTTGGTATAGTCCGGGAGTATTATTAACCCAGTCGTTATAAAATGGATGGAAATAATATTTATCCTCAAAGAAGTCTACCCAGTTGATCTTCTTTCTCGAAACAACTCCATCTTCAATTACCGCTCCAACCATATCGAGTTGCAACTCGTCTCCTTCTTTCCACCTTCTAAGGTCAAAGTATCGCTGCCCCTCCAGGAAAAATTCTACCTGGCGTTCATACTTAATTGCGTTGTGAAACTTTTCCCTTTCGGTTGAACCCTGATAATTTGCCGCATCATATCCTGGCATTCCGGAACGCGATCTTATATCGTTCAGATACTGAATGGCTTCTGCCGTTGGACCATTATTGGCTTCACTTAAAGATTCAGCATAAAGGAGGTATAAATCTGCCAGACGAATAATCGGATGCACAGGAGTATATACTACTGAAGGACCTGCTCCCAACTCCTCATTTACAAATTTTCGCACCATAAAACTGGTTTTAAATTCGGGCCAGTCACCGTGTGTTCTGTCCGGTACATTCGGGTCAATATCAAAATTAATCAGCTTGTCATTATAGCTGGTCCCAAATTCAGAACCGTGATATACAATGTTCTGATAAAATCGTGGGTCCCTGTCTTTCCAGTATTCCTGGTCGTTATATCCGGCTGCAATTCCGGCATCAGAGATAATTGGTTTAGTTCCGTCTCCATTTTCATAACCTGAAATAGGAAATTTTCCGTTTCGCATCTGGTATCCGTCAACATGCTGAAAAGTAGGCTGATAGGTGACATCTACACGGTTATACCAACCAATTCCATAAGGCCAGTTCATCATGTTATGCGTATACTCCCATCCTCCTTCTGAATTATAGGAACCAAACGTCTGGTAGATGATGTTTTCATCATTATGGTTTATAGCCAGTTCATACACATTGTGCTCAACACCTGCAGCCATGTAAAGAGCATGGCCTGCTGCCTCTGCTTCGTCTATCGCCTCTTTACAGGCATTTGCAGCTCTTGTCCAGCGTTGATCATCTACGTTTCCATAACCCAGAACTTCCGGGTGTTCATATCCGGCTGCATAATCAGGAGTCGGCCCGTTATACAAAGGGCTTGCAGCATAAACCAGTATTTTTGCTTTAAGTGCTTTGGCTGCTGCCTTTGTAAACCTTCCGGTCCATCGGTCCTCCCAATTCCTGGGTAACAGCGTGGCAGCTAAATCCAAATGATAAGCCATACTATCGATCATATCTCCAAATGCAGCTCTTGGAACAGGTTCTTCACCACCTTCCATCCTTTTATTAATCCAGGGTAAACTTCCCCATACTCTAAAACCTTTAAAATACTGGTAGGCGATATGAGCATGAGCTTCACCTAGCATGCGTTGGATATATTCCTCTTCGCTTGATGATGTAGTAGGTATTGAAGCTGCCTTTTCAATAAATGTATTACAGGTTCTCACCGCCTGGAATAAATAGTCAAGCGGATAGATCTGTGTCGTTGCAGAACTGAGTGTTCCATTTACATATTTCATATATTGGTTGTCGCTGATATTCGGAACATACATTTGTTCACCAATGTCAGACCAGCTAAGGTAACCGTCCCACCAGCTCAGGTTTATATTGTCAGCCCCAAAGTAATTATCGTGATAAAGCGAAAAAATTAACTGTTGTGCATTATTGGTCGATGCGAATACGGTGTCAATAGTAATGTCAGCTCCTGCCGGCTTCTCAAGAAAACTTTCCTGACAGGAAAACAACGATGTGGCAATTATTACTAAACACGTATATATTACCGAATGAATTATATTCTTTTTCATGATAATTTATTTACAATTAAAATTGAACATTAATCCCTAAATTAATGACTTTTGATCTGGGGTATCTGAGTACTCCATTGGTCGTTTCCGGATCAATGTTTTTAATTTTTGAGAATGTCATTAAATCCATTCCGTTCGCATAAATTCTAAGGCTTCTTAAGCCTAAGTATTCAATAAACCTCACACCAGATTTAAAGGTATATCCGGCCTCTATATTCTTTATTCTAAGATATGTTGCATCCTTAATCCAGTATGAACCTGTGTATTTCCAGTTGTCATTTGTACTAATCAGGCGAGGGTACGAAATACTTTCACCCGCTGCATATTTTTCAGGAGTATACCGATCCAATACAAAATCCAGTACCGTTCCCTGGTTGGGAGTAGGACTATAATTTGTCCGGGTATTAATTGAAAAATTTGATGCGCCCTGTAACAATACAGATAGCGAAAATCCTTTGTGTTCTATTCCGGTATTTAATCCAAACATAGTTTCCGGAAAACTGGGTGTATCTAAATATCCTTCATCAAGATTATTAATTAAACCATCAGCATTTCGATCAATAAATTTTAAATCACCGGCTGAAACATCATGCCCTGCTGTAAAGATCTGATAAGCCTGATAATCTTCTTTACTTTCACCTGGATTTAAAGCGCTATAGGTAGCCCATAATTCATCACGGTACGCACTGGCTTCATTTTCAGTCATGAAAAAATCTTCCTGTTGATATCCCCAAAGTTCACCTACACGTCTTCCGGTTTGCATCCTGTAATCATAGGCTTGTTGTGGTTCATCCATTTCTATGATTTTGTTTCGGGCAAAAGAATAGTTTAAATCTACCCAGAATCTGGTATCTTTCATTTTTTGGTTCCAGCCTAATTCAAATTCATAACCTGAATTTTTGACACGGCCCAGGTTCAATGCAAGTTCTCCTGTCTGCTGATAAATTGGAACTACTCTTTGATTTATTAATATATCCTTTCTGTCTTCTGTGAAATAATCAAACTTTACCGATAACTTGCTATCAATAAAATACAGATCAGTTCCGTAATTGATTTTTTTAGAAGTTTCCCAGGTTACATTGGGGTTTCCTGCAGCACCCTGGTAGGCCATGGGATAGTTTTGTATCTGACCCGGTAAACCAAAGTTAATTCCAATTTCACGCCATCCGGTATAGGCATCATTATTCATCACATACACATCCGGAAGATAAAGGAAACGTTGGCTCATTCTGTCATTTCCGACCAGCCCATAGGAAAACCTTAATTTACCGTACGATAATATTCGTTCTCCTATCAGGTTTTTGATCCAGCTTTCTTCCGTAAAAGTCCATCCCGCAGAGTATGCCGGGAAAAATCCAAAACGTTTACCCTCTGCAAAATTCTCTGACCCATTATAACCAAGGTTATACTCTAAAAGGTATTTATTGGCATAATTGTACGTTACACGTCCTACTAAACCTAGGTAGGATCTGGGTATTTCATTCCAATACGTTTCCGTAAAGTGTGATTTATCAGCATTTACGAGTGCTAAAGCCGTAACATTATGTCCTCCGCTAAAATTGTGGTTATAATTCAGGGCAAATTCATAGTACTCTTTTCTGGTTTTTGCCTGTGAAGTTGTATTATAAGGCAATACATTTTCCTGAACCTGGTAAAAGCTTACACTCTCGTCTCCATTTAAGTAGGGTCTCCAGTAAGGGCGTTTCTTTTCGTCCTTGTCTCTACGAATGAAATTCTCAAAATAACTTACCATCGATACTGTAGCTTTTGCGGAAAGTCCTTCGGTAATAAAATCAAGGTTTTGATTGAGAATAAAACTATAGTCTGCCGTGTTTTCAAGTTCAACAGTATAACCGCGTATGTCACTGTTCAGCAGAACAGAGTTTGCATTATCCTGAAGCAATACAACTTTACCATCCTTCACATATCCATCCCATGGTGACGAGTGAACCAGCATGTTCCAGTAAAAACCTTCGGCAGGCTCCCTTCCTGCTTGTCCCAACGAAATATTTTCATTAAAACTTCCCCCAATATTAATCTTTGCTGAAGTAGTATTGGTTATTTTTACGTCTATGTTAGTTCTGTAATTGTATCTTTTATAACTGGTTGATTTATTAATATCTGGATTCAGGTTTTTAAACATACCGTCCTGGTTAAAATATCCCAGTGAAGCAAAATACATTAACCTGTCTGTCCCTCCACTAATAGTAACGTTATGCTGTTCCTGCAATGCATAATCCTTAATCATCAAATCTGCATAGTTGCTACTGGGAAAGAAGTATGGATCACTTGTGTTCAACGGATTATTGTCAATCACTCCTTTAAACCTGTCTCTGACCGACTGAGGATAAGGAGCTGTAGGATCCGTGGAATTAGCAGCAAAGCCCATATACTCGTTTGCCAGTCCTGTCTGGGTATAGCTGTCAAGGGGATTAACCCTGAAACTTGGCACAAGGACAGCCATGGAACCTTTGTAATTAATCTGTGCCGGCCCGCTTTTACCACGTTTAGTCGTAACCAGAATTACACCATTTGCTCCCCTTACACCGAAAACCGCTGTTGATGAGGCGTCCTTTAATATGGAAAGGGATTCAATTTCGTTGGGGTCAAGGAAATTAAATGCATTTTGATCCCGTTCAATACCATCTATTAAAATTAATGGATTTGAGCCTGAACCTGCGTCAAGGGTACCTATCCCCCTTATTTTTATCGTGGCGGCATCCTTTCCGGGTCTACCGCCGGATTGGTTTGCGACAAGTCCTGGGAGCCTGCCCGCTAAGGCCTGTGAAACACTACTTACGGGTTGCTGTACAATGTCATTTGAAGAAATGGAAGACATTGATCCAGTTACGGTTTCCTTTTTCTGAATACCATATCCGACCACAACTACCTCTTCAAGATTTGAAGTTTCCTCCTTTAAAACAATTGTCAGGTTTGTCTCACTTTTAGAAATTGGTATTTCCTGTGCTCCAAAGCCAATTGAAGACACCAATAAAATTCCATCTACAGGTATCTCAATGCTAAAGTTACCGTTAATGTCTGTTACCGTACCATCAGAGGTTCCTTTAACAATAATAGTTACTCCAGGAATGGGCTCATTCGTTTCATCCACGACTGTTCCTGAAATTTTCACCTTTTGTTGAATAGCATTTAAATCATCTTTACCTTTAGTGGCTGCATTTGCTTCCAAATAAGAACCAAATCCCAAAAAAAGAATAAGAAAAATCCAAACAGGTATAAGAAGTGCATTCTTAATGCTATTCCTGCTTGTTGAGTTCATAAACATCAGATTTTTTAGTTAACAAATGCAAACTTATGGAGATTGGCATGTGAAGGAAATGGATAATTTTACATAAATTTGTACAATCCGATTATTTATTACAAGAATTTATTAAGTGTAAATTTTAAAATCAATCTAAATATTTTCTAATGTCATTTAGTTATATTCTGTTTTAAATATAATAACGTTTTGTGATTAATTTATAACTAACAATAAAACAGATAATTAAATAAATTAGAAATGAATATTTTTAAAGAAGCTTTTGTGGACAATTTTATAAAATTTATTCGATCCCTATATTAACAAAATTTACGGTTTTGACAATCTGATTATTTTAACAAACTGACTAGATATGCAGGGAACAGAACAAAACAGAGGTACAAAAAATTATAAAACAAGTTCTCCTGAAATAGGTAAATCGGAGAATTTTACCGGAGACAGAAGTGTCGTTTTATCGAAGAAGCAATTAAAGAAGATCAGAAAAAATCCTTTGATAAGCGGACTTTATATAACAGATATAGGATTTTACCCGAATGCTAAGCATCACTACAGAAAAAGAATTCTGGGCATAAAGGAACACATCCTCATTTATTGTATTGATGGATATGGCACGATTAAAATCGGGGAAACGGAACATCAACTGGAACCTAATACTTTTTTTGTCATTCACGCTGATAATGCACATTCCTACTGGGCTTCACAAAAAGATCCATGGTCAATTTACTGGCTGCATTTCGGGGGCGAACGCAGCTCCTTCTTTACGGAGCATTTTAGTAAGGTAAACTGGATAAAGCAATCCAGTAAATCACGTATTGATGATCGCATTTTACAGTTTAATGAATTACTTACAGCACTTGAATCAGGCTTTTCGAAGGAAAATATAAATTATGCTAATCTTAGCCTGAATGGCTTACTCGCATCATTCTTTTATGTCGAAACATATAGGGCAGTGAAAGGGTTTAGTGTGACTAATCCTGTAGACCAGGCCATTATTTTTATGCAAAAGAATATTAATTCAACCATTAAAATTGCCGACATCTCTCAACATGTTAAGCTGTCTGAATCGCATCTCAATAAAATCTTCAGGAATAAAACAGGGACTTCCCCCATGGACTATTTTATCAATTTAAAAATGCAGGAAGCCATAAGGCTGCTAACGAATCAGTCGCTGAAAATAAAGGAAGTGGCCTACAGACTGGGTTACAGTGATCAGTATTATTTTACACGTATTTTCACCAAGCACATTGGTTCAAGCCCCGGATCATTTTCAAAGATGAACATGCATCGATAAAAAACACTTTGCTGAATCAACTTTTCAGATGTAAAACAAACTTGTTTTTACGAACGCGCAAGTAGGATTAGTTGCTTATTCGATTAACTGATCTGTACGTATTTCTGAATCTTCTCCCTTTTTATGTTTTGTTTTAAAAAGTAATAAAAATGGAATGCAGGCCGCAAAAAATACGCCTACAATCAAAAATACATCATTATATGTCAGGATCATAGCCTGTTTCATCAGGTTGCCTTTTATTGCAGCAGCTGCTTTAATGTAAGATGATGCCAGGTCGCTGCCTTTTGACATGAACAGATGAGCATAGGATTGTAGACGGTCATAGGAAATGGAGTTGAATATACTGACGTGTTCGCTCAGATTGCTGTAATGAAATACACTGCGAATACTAATATAAGTGGTAGCCATGGCGATGCCAAATGCACCTCCCAATTGCCTTACCATGGTGGTAAATGCAGTTGCCTGTGGTACATCTTTATTATGCAGCGGGTAGATCGTAATGGTAAGTAATGGAATAAATAAAAGACCCAGGCCAACACCACGCAGAATCAACGGCCAGAAAAAGTCTCCGGCTCCCGTATTCTGGTTCATACCTGACAACAACCATACAAAAAGAACAAATGATGAGAATCCTATGCCTGCAAGAACAACGGGTGAAATTTTTGTTTTTTTCATGACTGTGGCTACCACCGGCATCATGACGCCAGCTGCCAGACTGCCCGGAAGCATTAACCAGCCGGTGTCTTTAG
This sequence comes from Quyinboa sediminis, assembly GCF_042219855.1. NCBI lineage: Bacteria > Pseudomonadati > Bacteroidota > Bacteroidia > Bacteroidales > Quyinboaceae > Quyinboa > Quyinboa sediminis. The sequence continues at coordinate 140,230 of NZ_JBHJHP010000004.1, forward strand.
CTGTGTAATCGAGCATGCTTTGACAAAAAATCGGTATCACAAATACGGAGGCATACAGTCCGATTCCCTGCACAAATCCGAAGCTGGTTCCGATAGCGTATTGCCTGTTTTTTAACAAACGTAAATTCAGAATCGGGTTTTCTACCTTCAGTTGTCTGAACACAAAAAGAATGCCCGCAAAAATGGAAATGACCGTTAGTGCGGTTATAAAATTTGACTGGAACCAGTCCTTTTCCTGACCTTTCTCAAGAATGATTTGCAGGGAACCGATGGTTAGAATAAGCAGTACAAGAGCCGCCCAGTCCATTTTCCCTGTTTTTAATCTGTATTCTGAATCCCTTACATAAAGTATGGATAGGATGGATGCCACGATGCCAACCGGGATATTTATAAAGAATATCCAGTGCCATGATAAATGATCCGTGATGTAACCTCCAAGTGTCGGACCGATGGATGGGCCAATAATAACACCCATACCGAATATGGCATTAGCTGTTCCCAGCTCTTCTCGTGGAAAAGTGTCAATTAGTATGGCCTGTGCCGTTGTTAATAAACCACCGCCACCAATGCCCTGTATTATGCGGAATAGGATTAACTGGGAAATAGATGTTGATAAACCACAAAACACAGAGGCGACCGTAAATAAAATGATGGATGCTGTAAAGTAAACCTTGCGTCCGAGTTTGGCACTTAACCATCCAGAGAGTGTTATCATGATAATTGTGGAAGTAGTATAACCTGTCACTACCCAGCTGATATCGCCTAATGTCGCGCCGAGGTTACCCATCATCTGGGTCAACGAAACATTCACAATTGACGAATCGATGAGTTGTAATAATGCACCGGCAACTACGGTTATGATAACTAATATTTTATCAAAACTGATTTTTGACATTCGCTTCAATTTAAAATGACCCGAACAAATACATTCATGCCTGGTTTAATCCGTTTATAAAGCGGACTGTTTTGATCCAGGTTGATGTGTACGGGAATACGCTGCACTACTTTTACATAGTTGCCACTCGCATTGTCAGGAGGAATGAGTGAAAATTTTGACCCGGTTGCTGAAGAGAATGATGCAACATGCCCTTCGATGGTCTCATCAGGGTAGGCATCCACACTGACATCAACTTTCATGCCCGCTTTAATATCTTTAATCTTGGTTTCCTTGAAATTTGCCGTCACCCATATATTGTCTGTTGAAATGATGGAACATAATGCCTGTCCAGCCTGAATAAGTTGACCTGCAACTGCATTCTTTTTTGATACAATACCATCAAACGGGGCCGTAATAAATGCGTAAGAATGATTGAGTTTTGCATACTTCAGCTCAATGCGCCGTTGTTCCACTACAGTTTCAGAAACAGAAATCTGCTTATCTGCAGCACTTATCCTTGAATCCACTTCTTTTGCCGTTTGTTGAGCCGCTTCAATGCGTTTTTCCAGTGTTTCTTTTTCAGTTCGAATTTTGTCAAACTGCTGCGGGGTAACGGTACCCTCTTCGTATAATTTTTTGTAGCGTTCAAAATCTTTAGTGGTATTGTCCATCAGGATCCGGAGTTCATCGATCTTGATGGTACTGGTCTGGCCACTTTGTCTGACTGACCGTGTATTCTCACGTGTTGTATTTAACATTGCAACAGCATTTTCAAGTGCTACCTCAGCCTGAGCCTCTTTTAATGCTAGCTCTCTGTCATCCAGAATAACCAGGGTGTCTCCTTTATGTACATAGGCGTTGTCATTAAATTTTACCTGTGCAATATATCCTGATACCCTTGAAGTAACTGAAGTTATATCGGTATCTATCTGTGCATCGTCTGTTGTTTCATACCTTAGTGAACGATAATAAGCCACAATGGCTACTATTGCTCCGATACCTAAAAGTGCGAAAACAATTATTCTGCTTTTTCTGCTCTTCCTGCTTTTTTCAGGTCTTTCCTTTTCCATTATTTCTGTTTTATTCGTAATCATTTATTGCATTAAGCTGATGTTGTCAGCAATTAGTATGCATACAATATATTTTCCTGGGGTAAAAGATGCGTGTCTGCGGCCGTTTTATTTGTACTGATCCAAAACCATCATGAAGGCCACATGTGCTTTAGTTTAGTCCGGTTTTTTCTACATGCTAATCAGAGATACCTTTTATAAAAATTTCAGTAAATAATTGCGATTGATGTTTAACCTGTTTTATAGCTTCAAACTGCAGATTATTCATTTCGATCCGTTCCGAACTGTAAAACGCATTTTTTCTCAGCCCCATAAGAACATCCAGGTAAAGTTCGGCATATTCAGCTGCTGCCAACTCCGTTTGAATTTCCTGTTTGTCTATGCCAATACTGATAATCTCCGTTACCAACTCTGATTCCTGTTTGCGAAATTCCTTTAATATCGATACAAACAAGGATTTAATAGATGCATATGTTCCCAGGTTCATGCTGCTTAAGGTAAGATGTCGCTGCAATAATTCTATGCGTTTTGTTGCATACGCAAGCAACTTTTCCAGCGTGCTGGTTGCCTCAGTAGTAATCGTTTGAATTTCTGCAATAAATTGCTCCTGTTCTCTGATGGCAAGTGATTTAATAATACTTTCCTTGTCAGAAAAATAATAATACAACGCTGCTTTGGAAATTCCCAGACGTCGTGCGATATCTGTCATGGTCGTTTTTTCAAACCCATATGCAGTAAACAATTCCTGCGCTGCATTAATAATTTCAGCTTGCTTGGCTTCCTGTTTCATAATAATCTACTATCTGACTAAAATATTTAATTGGTCAAAATTATGCATTATTCATGATTCTATCAATTGTATTCGGGAAGGTTTTTTTGTGAATTATTGTATTAGGTTGTATTCTAGTGAATTGTGTAATTTTTAAAAAAGGTTAATGTCGAAAATGGCAAATTTAAAATTCTGTTTCAACAAGTAATTAAGGTAGGTTAATCCGTAATCGGGATACTTTTCTTTGAGTTATCATTGCCATATTTGTAATCGCTTAATCATGAACTGTTAACCGGCAATTCTGTTATTACATGGAAATTAGCGCTTAACATAAAGCACCTCGTTAATATGAAAAGGGTTTTTATACTATTTTTTGCACTTACACTAATTATAACACTCACAGGTATGGTGATATTAAATCAGGCAAGATTCGGGCAGTCTCCAAAAGGAGAACGGTTAGAACGGATTAAACAATCAGAGCATTACGAAGATGGTGAGTTCAAAAATCTGAGTGAGACGCCAACATTTACCTCAGATAAAAGCAGGTTTCAGGTGATGAAGGATTTTATGTTCAGAAAAAAGATCAGGGTAACACCTGACGATAGCCTGCCTGTAATAAAAACAGATATAAATGCATTAGATCCGAAAGATGATGCATTGGTATGGTTCGGCCACTCATCGTATTTTATCCGTTTAAACGGAAAAACATTTCTGGTCGATCCTGTTTTCAGTCCTTATGCTGCACCTTTTTCATTTATCAATAAGGCATTTAAAGGTACCACGGTTTTTCACGCCGGTGATCTGCCTGCCATCGATTATTTAATCATCACGCATGATCACTGGGATCACCTCGATTATCAGACGGTTCTTGATCTCAAACAGAATATTAAGCATATTGTGACTGGACTGGGTGTTGGTCAGCATTTTGAACATTGGGGGTTTGATCCGGAAGTTATTACAGAACTGGACTGGTATGAAGCAATGAATTTGGATGCGGGATGGCAATTGACAGCAACACCGGCCCGGCATTTCTCAGGAAGAGGGTTAAAACGGAATAAAACCCTGTGGGCATCATTTGTACTTAAGGCTCCTGATTTTAAACTCTTTATAGGTGGCGACGGGGGGTATGATACGCATTTTTCAGATATTGGTTCAAAATACGGACCGTTTGATTTAGCGGTAATGGAGCAGGGGCAATACGATCAAAACTGGAACCTGATTCACCTGCTTCCGGAACAGCTGTTTAAGGCTGCAGGCCAATTACAGGCTCAGCGGATTCTGCCGGTTCATAATTCGAAATTTGCACTGGCAAACCATCCGTGGGATGAACCTTTAAATAAAATAACGGAAAACCAATCCGGTTCAGATATACCTGTTTTAACGCCTAAAATAGGAGAAGTAGTATTTTTAAATGATACAACCCAGGTGTTTGAGCGTTGGTGGAAAGGGCTTAATTAATTGTTATTTTCCAATAATGGACTTATATTTCTGCTTGTATCTGAAATACGGGTATAAGCAATGCTGGCTTCTTGCCATAAAAGCAGAATTATGAGTTTGTTTATTAAAGGTGTAAATAGTTTATTCCCTTTATCTGAAGAGGCATCTGCAGAACTGTCGGATTGTTTTCAAACCAGGGATTATAAAAAGGGAGAGGTGATCCATGCACATGGGAGAATATGTAAATGTCTTTTTTTTGTTGAGGAAGGTCTGGTAAAGCATAACTATTATCATAAGGACAATCAGTATGTACTACGGTTTTTTGAAGAGGAGGATTTTTTTATTGCTACCGACAGTTTTTTTAATAATCTGCCCGCTGAGTATTCAACTATCGCCATCGAAGATACAAGGATAAGTTATCTCGAATATGAAGATTTTGAGCGCTTTTGCCAGACATATCACTCGTTTGAAAGCTTTGCACGCAGGTTTGTTTCCATGGTAGCCTATACCGCAATTTCAAATCTGAAGAACCTGCTTTATCTGGACGCCACAGAACGGTATGCCCGGTTTATTGAGGAATATGGCCATCTGCAACAGCGGATTAGCCTAGGTGATACGGCAGGATTTCTTGGCATTTCACAGGTTTCTTTAAGCCGGATCCGATCAAGAAAATGATTTTTTAACAAATGTAAAAGGATTTCATTTTCCCGGCCTTTACTTTTGCATTATAATCATTATAATGCATAATTTTCATGAATAAATTTAGAGTTTATACTTTTTCTGTTGTGTTGTTGATAATCGCATTGTTCGTTTCTTTTCCAACCAGTGCACAATCCAAAAGTGAGGCAGCACAAACATCTGCACCAATTCCGCTTGAAGTTGTTTTAGGAACCAAAAGCTGGACATCACAACTAATCATCGATAAAAAATTTAGTCCGGAAAGCAAATTAGGTTTTTTTTCACTTTCATATATAAAAGCAAATTACGACAACGATGAATACCTGAGAGAATCTTTGAACCTGATGCTTTTGAAGTATGAGCTGGTTAAAAATGTCAGTGTGCTTTCAGGTGCTGCTTATAGTTCGGTCTGGGGCTTTCGTCCATATGCCGGAGGGCAGTACGCATACATGAGCAGAACCTTTATGTGTGCTATTATATCAGGACTATATTTAAGTGAAAGCCATAATTATGAGGCCTTAGCTATGGCAGAATACAGACCCGTAATAAAGGACAAATGGTCGCTGTACACGAGGGCTCAGGCATTATATAATCAGAATACCGAAACAGGAAAACACGACAGGAGCCATGCTTATGGTCGACTCGGACTTTCGTATAAAACGTTCTCTTTCGGTTGTGCTCTGAATTATGATTGGTATGGACCGATGAAAATGGAGGATCACCAGTGGGGTATTTTCATTAGTACGCTGCTTTGGTAGGGTAGACAATAAATTAGATAATTGTAAAAAGAATAAAACATGGTTAAGACTTACGTAAAACAGGGACTCATAGGAGGAATAATGGGATTCATTATGAGTTTTATTATGGTATATTTCATCATCTCTTTTCCGCAAACACATACTCAGAATGCATTCAATAATGGCATGAGTGGAGCTATAAGCGGATTCATGGGGGGATTTATGGGTGTTGTTGGTTTTATAATGAAGCAGAGAAAAGGCAGGAAAAACTGACCGATCCGTTTTAGGATGCATTCGATTTTGATTCAGCATTGCACCATAATTACAGTGAGCGAAGTAATTTAAGGCATTAAGTATTTACTGTAAGCTATAAGCAGTAGTAAATAATCGGAATCAAACCCCGGCTACGTTAGAAGTCGGGGTTTTTATTGTACCAGGTTATTTTAGTTTTGGTTCCTGTATTCAATCGGCGACATTCCCACCTGCTTTTTAAACATCCGTGTAAAATGCTGAGGATGCCTGAACCCCAGCTCATAAGCTATCTCACTGATGGATTTTTCAGAATCGAAAATCTTCTCTTTAGCTACACCAATCATTTTAAGCTGGATGTGTTCCTGTGCTGACTTTCCTGTTTCTTTCTTTAGCAAGTCGCCAAGGTAGTTTGGCGAAATAAACAGCTTATCGGCACAGTAGCGAACCGACGGCAATCCCGATTCAAGAGGTTCATCAGATGCAAAATAATTGTTTAATATATGCTCGAAGCGTGTCAGAATGTCTTTATTAACGTGGCTGCGTGTAATAAACTGACGTTCGTAAAACCGCTTGCTATAGTTTAAAAAGAGTTCAATGTAAGAAACAATAAGTGTTTTACTGTGTGCATCAATAGCATGTTCAAGTTCGTAGTTTATTTTATTGATACAATCGTTTATAATCTCTCTTTCCCTCGCAGAAAGGTGCAATGCCTCGTTCACTTCGTATGAGAAAAAGGTATAATCCTGAATATTTTTGCCCAGCGATGTGCCGTGGATCAGATCCGGATGAAAGATGATGGCAGTACCGAAGGCCTGTTGCTTTTCGCCATTGCTTTCAACGCCATAAACCTGGCCCGGAGATATAAAAATCAGCGTGCCTTCTTCATAATCATAGTTGTTAATCCCATACGTTATATTACCACATTTGATATCCTTTAAAAAAATGGCATATACATTCATATGTACCTTGAAAAACTCAAAAGGCTTAACTTTGGAAAAATCAATAACACTTACCAATGGATGCAGGGTTTCCTGTCCAACCTGATTGTTGTATTCCTTTACTGAATTTATTCTGTTAACCTGACTCATAATAAAAATCTTATCGGTTACACTTACAAAGATAGGCAACAATTATCAGCTTGACCCGCTGTAAAACCATATTCCGTAATTTGGGTAAGAAATAGTGGATTTAGGTAATAAGCAATAGTGGTTAACGCATTGGACATTTGTAAGAGTAACATCGTTATACGTAGTCCTGAAGTATATGCGTATAGGATAATGGCAGATTTATCAGGGGAAGTTCGCACAATTTAGTCCTTAATGTGTTTATCAATTGAATCACAGTGATATGGAGAAGATGTAAATTCTCATCAACATAACAGGAACAGGTTAATCTGGTTAAATGCAATGCTAAAATAATAAGGCAATGAAAACAAAATGGACAACACAGGATATTCCGGATCAAAAAGGAAAAGTGGTAATCGTGACCGGCTCAACGAGTGGTTTAGGCAAGGAAGCGGCCAGGGTTCTGGCTGGTAAGGGAGCGAAAATTATTATGGCGGTCAGAAATACCGAAAAGGGAAATCGTGTTGCTGAAGAAATCAGAAATCAGTTTCCTGCGGCTGACGTGGATGTGATGGACCTTGACCTTGCCAGTCTGAAATCAGTGAAATCATTTGCGGATAAATTCATGTCAAAATACACGCAGCTGGATATTTTAATTAACAATGCCGGTGTTATGATGTGTCCTTTTTCAAGAACAGAGGATGGCTTTGAAATTCAGATGGGAACGAATCACCTGGGGCACTTTGCTCTGACTGGTCATTTGATGCCACTCCTGAAAAAAACAAAAGGTTCCCGCATTGTTGCGACTTCGAGTATGGGGCACCGTATGGGGAAACTGGATTTTTCCGATTTTAACTGGGATAAACGAAAATATATCACCAACCGTGCCTATGGCGACAGCAAACTGGCAAACCTGTATTTTACCTATGAGCTAAGCAGAAAACTGACTGGTGATCCTGATGGACCTTTGGTTACTGTGGCGCATCCAGGAGCTACATCTACAGAACTGGCCAGGCATACGCCCTTTTTCCGATTCATGAACCTGTTTTTTGCACAAAAGGTAGAGAAAGGAACGCTGCCAACTCTGAGAGCTGCAACCGATCCGGACGCAAAACCGGGTGATTACTTCGGGCCTGATGGCTTTATGGAAATGAAGGGATATCCGGTAAAAGTAGAATCCAATGAACTTTCAAGGGATGAAGGCAAAGCGAAAAGGCTTTGGGAACTATCGGAACAGATGACAGGTGTAACGTATTGACGTGATGTAGTTGGTGCGGAACTGACTTTTTATTATTCGGTAATTTAAACTGAAAATTCTTATTTAAGCGGAATTCATCATTGATGGAGAAGTATACTGAAGCCATTTCTGTAATTATGGTAAGGATACCTGTAATGCAGGTAATATACTTTAAGATATTTTATCCAATCTTTGTATCGTAAGTTTCTATATTTGATAGAAGTATTACACATCCCATTTATTCTACGGCCAAATTAAAGATGCCGTCCGGTATCATAATTTTAAATTTTGGTTATCCTCATTTACCCGTTTTGAAAAGATAAAGGCTTAGAATACAGGTCTTTTTTAAATATTGAACACTTAAACAAAATAAGTTTATGGGAAATAAACGTATAAATATAGGATTTATAGGATTGAATCCTGATAGTCATTGGGCTGCAACAGCTCACATTCCGGCTCTGAAATCTTTAACAGACGATTTTGAAGTCATTGGTGTTGCCAACAGTACACCGGAGAGTGCGAAAGCAACAGCAGATGCACTGGGCTTAGCTCATGCATTTGAAAATGCTGATGCACTTATTGCATCGCCCGAAGTGGATTTAGTAGTAGTTACTGTGAAGGTTCCTCACCATTTTGAACTGGTGAGGGCTGCATTGGAAGCCGGCAAACATGTGTACTGCGAACACCCTCTTGGCAATGGGTTGGATGAGTCCAGGCAATTGGCAGAATTAGCAGAAAGTAAAGGCGTAGTCGCGGTTGTTGGAACGCAAATGGTAAATGCACCCGAAGTACTTTATTTGAAAAAGCTGATTGAAGACGGGTATGTTGGTAAAGTATTATCAACCACTTTAATTGGTTCAGGAGGCAACTGGGGTGATATGGCAACCACGGATTCCTATTATCTGTTTGATAAAGCGAACGGTGCTGATATGCTTAACATACCTTTAGGTCATACTCTGGCCGGATTAACAAGCGTGCTCGGCGATTTTGAAACATTAAAAGCGCAGATGTTCAATAACGTTCCACAGGTTAAGCTTACAGATACCGGCGAACTGAAACCAAAAACAGCTGAAGATCAGATTTTAATCGCAGGGAAACTTAAAAGTGGAGCAGCAGTATCTGTGCATTACCGTGGAGGTATGTCAAAAGGCACCAATCTTCTGTGGGAAATTAATGGAACAGATGGCGATATTCAGGTTTCAGGAGCCAACGGTCATGGACAAATAATACAACTTGAAATAAAAGGCGCAAAAGGAGAGGATGAGGAACTGAAACCATTGACTCCTCCATCTGATATGTACGATGGTCTGCCGGACATTTCCATTGCAAGAAATGTAGCTTGTATCTATAAGCTTCTGGCCGGAGATATCCGGAATAATACCCGTAATGCACCAACTTTTAAAAGTGCCGCGAAACTGCATGAATTGTTGCATGCTGTTGTGAAATCTTCAGAACAAAATGACTAAATAATAAAACCAAATAATCATGAATGTATTAATTATTGGCGCTCATGGGAAAATAGGTAAACTGGTGGCGCAGAAAATGAAAGAATCAGATAATTTTTCTCCCACTGCCTTTATCAGAAAGGAAGAACAAAAACCATTCTTTGATGAACTGGGAATTTCGGTAAAAGTTGGAAGCCTTGAGAACAGTATTGACGAAATAGCTGAAGCAATGACCGGTACGGATGCCGTTGTGTTTACTGCTGGTTCAGGTGGAAAAACAGGCTATGATAAAACACTGGAGGTCGATCTGGATGGCGCTGTAAAAAGTATGCTTGCTGCTGAGCAGTCCGGAGTTAAACGCTACGTGATGGTCAGTGCTTACCTTGCCGATGATCGTTCAAAATGGGAACAATCCGGCATTAAGCCCTATTATATTGCCAAACATTTTGCCGATAAGGAATTGCAACAATCATTGCTGGATTATACCATTATTCGGCCCGTAAGGCTTACTGATGAAGATGGTATTGGAAAAGTGACAGTAACCCTCGGTTCGGCGAATCTTCAGAAAACGGTACCGCGGGAAGATGTGGCTACCACCATTCTGGAAGCATTAAAGCATCAGGAAACCATAGGTAAGGTAATGGTCCTGAGTACGGGTGATATTCCTGTTAACGAAGCAATTTTATCTGTTGAATAGCAGCGGTAAAGGTTTCATGTGAGACCTGTTATGCCTTTATAATTCAGCGATTAGTGCCGAAACTCTTATTGTTGTAAGAACGATGGCAGATGATTCCGTAATCGGGGTAAGAGGCTCTGTAATTTTGGTAATTTTTAGTTGTCTTTTCTCCTCACCTTTGTAGCATGAAATTATGGATAAGTCATAAAAACATTATAAACGAAAACAATGAGATCATTAAGGACCTTCTTTTTAACGGTGGTTTTTTGTTTAACAGCAACCGGAATTTCAGCTCAGCAAACGATGATTAAACTAACTGTCAATAATACATCCGAGCTTACGGCAACTTTAGTGGATAATTCTTCAACAGCTGCTTTAATTGAGTTGTTAAAGAATAAGCCGTTGACCATAGAAATGCATGATTATGGCAGCATGGAAAAAGTAGGTTCAATTGGAACAAGCTTACCAAGAAATGATGAACAGATTACAACAGAACCGGGAGATATTATTCTATACCAGGGAAGTGCACTGGTCATTTATTATGCACCAAATTCATGGAACTTTACCCGGCTTGGAAAAATTAACAACATAACTCAGCAGGAATTAAAAGCTGTGTTGGGTGAAGGAGATGTGACAGTTAAACTGGAACTTGCTGATACAGCAACCAGTATTAAACATAAGGATGAAAACGAGGACCTTTTTCAGGTTTATCTGGATCAGGAAGAGAATTGCCTGAACGTGTCAGGGCGTTTTGACCGAATATCGTTGCTCGATGTTAATGGTAAAAGCATCATGACATCGCATGATAATACAGTAAATATAAATCATGTTCCTTCAGGAATTTACTTTGTGAAAATTGAAACGGGACAAAATGGAACTGTCGTAAAAAAGATACAGAAACGTTCATAGTCCGGATCTGATGTTAATCTGAAAAATAATAAAACGATGATGAGATATTTAAATATAATTTTAAAAACAACTGTTCTGACCTTTGTGGTGATCCTTGCATCCTGTACCAACAGTCAGAATAAGGATGCCAAAACAGAAGTTGAACATGTTTTTGAAAAGGGGCAGCTGGCACCTGCAAAGTTTTTTACAGGTAATGCTTACGTTAAAGGATTGGTGGATAATGATTCTGTGTTTACCACTGCTGGTGGCGAGGTTTATTTTGAACCCGGAGCCAGAAGTAACTGGCATATGCATCCAGCCGGTCAGATTTTGATTGTAACAGCCGGAATTGGCTATCATCAGATTAAAGGGCAACCCGTTGAAGTGATTCATAAAGGGGATGTAGTGAAATGTCCCCCAAATGTCGATCACTGGCATGGAGCATCAAAAGATGCCAGCATGAGTCATATCTATCTTGTTCCAAATACAGAGAAGGGTATCGTGGAATGGAAGGACGCAGTGACAGATGAAGAATATGCACAAATTGATTAAAAAGCGAAATGAGTCAGAATGTTTTTGAGCGTCTGCAGTCAGGTGAGATAGTTGCTTTCAGCGATCCTCAGTATAACCAGATTGGCGAATCAGGCTTGCGGACATCCGAATTATTAATTCAGTATAATGCTACGTTTGAACCGGATAAAATGCGCCGGATCTGGGGTGAAATGTCGGGTGAACCTTTGGATCCTACAACGTATATTCAGAAACCGGTTTTCGTTAATCATGCCGGGTTTGTGCGTGTGGGTAAAAACATTTACATCAATCACGCGTGTACCATGCTCGCACTTGGTAAAATTATCATAGAAGATGATGTGTTGATCGGGCCAAAGGTGAATCTGATCTCTGAGGGACATCCCGTTGATCCGGCTAAAAGAAAGGCACTGGAAGTGAAGCCTGTCATCATTAAACGCAATGCATGGATCGGTGCTGCTGCCACTATTTTGCCCGGTGTCACAGTAGGAGAAAATTCAATTGTTGCGGCAGGGGCTGTTGTCAATAAGGATGTGCCTGATAATGTGATTGTTGGAGGAATACCGGCAAAAGTTATTAAATATATTTCGGAGGAAAACGTATAAAAAAGATATTATGTCACGGATATTTATAACGGGATCATCAGACGGACTTGGATTACTTACAGCTCAAAAGCTTATTAAAGAAGGCCATCGCGTTGTGCTTCATGCACGAAACGACAAAAGAGCAGAGGATGCCAGAGAACTGGTCCCCGATGCGGAGGCCGTACTAACCGGTGACTTGTCAGATATAGGTGAGACCAAAGAGCTGGCACAAAATGTGAACGCGTTGGGCAGCTTTGATGCCATTATTCACAATGCAGGAATATTACATGTTGCATCAAACGCTAAAAGCAGGGATGGCATTCCGCTTTTATTTGCAGTCAATAGTCTTGCCCCATATATCCTTACTGCACTAATTAATCGTCCTGAGCGCCTGATATATCTCAGCTCCGGCTTGCATCGTAGTGGTACCGTTACTGAGGATCGTTTGGAGTTGATAGTGGACGGAACCAATTTCCCAGGCTATTCGGATACCAAACTCCATGATTTAATGCTGGCACTGGCGCTGGCACGGAAATATCCGGATATGATTGTTAATGCGGTCGATCCGGGTTGGGTGCCAACCAAAATGGGTGGAAACGGGGCGACTGACGATCTCGATAAGGGTTATGAGACACAGGCCTGGCTGGCTGTTTCTCAGGATCCGGATGCCTTAAAAAGTGGCAGATTACTGTATCATAAAAAAGAGGAAAGATTTAAACCCGAAGCTGCAGATGAAGTTTTACAGGAAAAGCTGCTGTCAGTATGTGAAAAGATATCAGGAATAGGACTTGGAATTACAGAATTATAAACAATACATAAAAATAAAATTATGATACTAAAAGAAAATTACACTCTGTCTAACGGAGTTGAGATTCCCAAACTGGGTTTGGGTACATGGTTTATTAGTGATGATGATGTGGTAAAAGCAGTAAAAGATGCTGTTGGAATGGGATACAGGCATATCGATACCGCTCAGGCGTATCAGAATGAGAGAGGCGTAGGAGAAGGAATCAGAACCTGTGGACTGAAACGTGAAGAGATTTTTGTAACCACCAAGCTGGCTGCTGAAGTTAAGTCGTATGACGACGCTGTAGCTTCCATTGACGGGTCGCTTAAAACACTGGGGCTGGATTACATTGATATGATGATTATTCACAGTCCCAAACCATGGATGGAGTTTCATGAAGATGATCATTATGAGGAAGGAAACAGAGAAGCATGGAAAGCATTGGAAGAAGCTTATAAAGCCGGAAAAATTCGCGCCATTGGTGTGTCAAACTTTCAAAAGCCTGATATTGAAAATATTCTTCAGTCGTGTACAGTAAAACCAATGGTGAACCAGATTCTGACACACATCAGTAATACACCCTTCGAATTGATAGACTTTTGTAAGGAGAACGATATTCTTGTGGAAGCTTACTCACCGGTTGCCCATGGAGAATTAATGAAGAACAGTGAAGTGAAAAACATGGCGGAAAAATATGGTGTCTCCATACCACAGTTATCCATTCGCTATTGTCTGGAGCTTGATCTGCTGCCATTACCCAAAACAGCGAATCCGGATCACATGAAAAACAATGCGGATGTAGATTTCGCGATTTCGGCAGAGGATATGGAAGTTCTGAAAAATATGGAACAGATTAAGGACTATGGCGATGCCAGTATGTTTCCGGTTTATGGGGGGAAGATGAAATAATATGGTTTTTACCGTTCCGGATACATTCCGGAGCGGTAAACATATATTGTTAAATACGTGTCAGATTTAAGTCTTTCTCTTTGTCTGCGTTTTTGGAATGCTCAGATAAAATAATCAAAAAGAACGGGTTAAATAAGGTTAAGATAAATTCTGATTTTATTCGGGATTTGTTACCTGATAGAGGTTTTAGCGGTTATGAAGCTATTGCATTAAATCCTCGTAATGAATTAAATAAATAAGTTATGGAAATTATAAAAAACAGCACCTTACCTTCAGTAAAGGGACCTGAAGACTGGTTTACAGGAAATGTAAGAATTGATCCCTTATATGCAAAAAAAGAGTCAACACATGGTGCAGGTGCACTTGTAACATTCGAAGCCGGTGCAAGAACAGCCTGGCATACACACCCTGCAGGACAGACACTCATTGTAATTTCCGGTTTAGGCTGGGTACAACGCGAAGGTGGCCCGATAGAAGAAATACAGCCCGGAGATGTAGTATGGTTTGAACCGGATGAAAAACACTGGCATGGTGCATCAAAAAACAAAGCGATGAGCCATATTGCAATCCAGGAAGAGGTTAACGGGGAAGCTGTTACATGGATGGAAAAAGTTTCAGATCAGCAATACTCAAAATAGTACTATGCCACACTTTCATATAAGCTTACTGGAAGGTAAAACTGAGGAGCAGAAACAAAAACTGGCTAAGGAAGTCGTTAAGGCTGCTCAGAAGGTCATTGGGTATGGTGATGAGTCATACTCGGTGTCCATTGAAGATTTCACTTTTGATGAATGGAGAAAAGACATTTATCCGAATGAGATTATAGGGAAAAAGGAGATGCTCTATAAAGAGCCGGGTTATGAAATGTAAAAAATACTGAAGATGACAACAGGATTATCAAAAGAAGAGATAGCTCAGATAGCTGAAAAGGATGATTTTCATATCGCACCGTTCCGGGACGATGGGAAAACCTACGGCACACCAACCTGGATATGGTCGGTTTCGGTAGATGATAAGCTTTATGTCAGGGCATACAATGGAACCAGTTCCAAATGGTATGGTTCAGCCATGAAACAAAAAGCCGGAAAAATTGAGGCGGCAGGTTTGGTAAAAGACATACATTTTGAAGCTGTTTCAGGAGAAGATATCAATAAACAGATTGATGATGCTTACCGCCGGAAATACAGTAAGAGTCCTTACCTGAATTCAATGATCAGCGAAAGGGCTAAAGCCGCTACGGTCAGGGTATACTGACCGGAATATCATTTTTTGAATTGATCCGATGACATTGTCTGCCATTGGACCTGGTTAAAAGCTGTAAATTTCATCTTTGTTGATGGGAATTACAGCTTTTGGTGTATTATGTTACAAAACGTAAAAACTGTATGAAACAGATGAACGGAAGCTTTGGCAGAACTGGCCTGAGTCTATTTTAATACCACTTCGACACCTTTCAGCTTCATTCGTTTCAGACCAAATGTCATAATAATAAGCGATAAAAAAGCAGTAACAGAAATCATTCCTGCCACAGGTATGCTGTTGGTCGCATTAAGTAATCCAATGCTTGTGGATGTTAAGCCTGCCACCCCTATTCTTATCATTCCCACCAATGCCGAAGCACTCCCTAAATTTTTACGGATGGGTGCCAGAGCCAGTGCAATGCCATTTGGGGAAGTAAAACCGATACACAGGAGGATAAGAAAAAGAAATGCAATATTCATATTCCGGTCCAGCCAGTGGTTGGATACACTTATAAAATAAACAATACCAATTACGAACTGACTGATCAGGGCAAAACGGAAAATACTCTGGCTTTTAAAGAATTTCAGCATCAGGATGTTCAACTGGCTTCCGCCAATGAACCCAACCGATAGTCCAGCAAATATATATCCGAAATTTTTTGGTGTGATCTGGTAATGTTCCATAAAAATTATTGGGGATCCTGCGACATAAATAAAGAGTGAAGCAAAAGAAAATGCACCACCAACAGCATAGGTTAAAAACTGGGGTGTGGTAATGATATTCAGATAATTTCTGCCAATTGTCCTTAACCTTAAGGTCGCATTTTCATCCGGTACATATCCGGTTGGCAGTGCAAACCGAACAAGAATTAATAATGCAGTGGCCATCAGAATGAGAAACACAAAAATCCAGTGCCAGTTAAAATACTGCATGATATGACTTCCCAGATAAGGTGCCAGTAATGGTGAAGCACCAATGACCAGAACAAGCAGTGAGAATATTTTTGAGCTTTCCTCTGGTGGGAAAAAGTCGCGGACCATCGCAAGAGCTGAAACCGAAGCCACCGAAGCTCCTAAGGCCTGTAAAAATCTGAATATTACAAACGAGGTGGCATCCCAGGATATGATACAGGCCAAACTGGCCAGTATACTGATGATTATGCCAAAATACAACGGTGTCTTTCTTCCAAATCTGTCCAGAAGAGGGCCATATATGATCTGCCCCAAAGCAAAACCGATAAAGAAGGTGGAAAGTGAAAAGGTCATTTGCGCGGAAGTTGTTCCGAAATAATCTGCGATATCAGGTACAGCCGGTAAATATGAATCGATGGAAAATGGCACATAAGCAGTTAGTATACCCAGAATGAGAATGGTTTTAAATCTGTTTTCTACGTTTGGTTTGTTTTGAGTTTCCGGTATAGTATTCATGCTAGACATAACAATATGCCCGATCAAAAGTTTTGAAAAACGAACAATTATACTTATATTTTAAACGCACAGTTCCGTTGTATTTTAAACGTTTAGATTCAACAGGATTTTCAATCGTTTAACAGTTCTGTTAAATTTGAATCCTGTGCTTTGCAGACTTTGTAAATGCATGGTCTCTGTAATATGAAATAATTAGATATATTTGAAGGTGGAATAATATCAGAAAATTTATTTTCTGATGTGTACCGGATCTTGATTGATTTGCTAAATTAAATTATTTAATTTTTAAGATTTATAGGCGTTGCCATAAGAGGTTGGTATTTAATCCGACTGGCAGTGGTAATCTGCGTACATTGTTATTCTCCGCCCTTCAAAATAATAATGATAAATAATAAATGTATTGGCCTGATATGTTTTAAGGCAAATCCGGTTTTATGAAATTTTGAAAAAGTAAGATATGAAAGAAAGGTTACTCAGCATTCTATTTGCTATTCAGTTTACTGTTGGTTTAAGTACTTTATATGCTCAACGCATTAATATGAACATAAACGATTCTTGGCGATTCGGGTCTGGAACCGAATCGGAAGTTGTAAAAACTGATTTTAACGATTCCGGCTGGAATATCGTGAATCTTCCCTATACATGGAATGGTCTGGATGGACAGGATGGTGGTAATGATCTTTTCAGAGGCGTAAGATGGTATCGAAAAACACTCTTTGCTGAATCAGCCTGGGAAGGCAAAAAAGTATTTTTGAGATTCGGATCAGCCAATATGAAAACCGATGTGTATATTAACGGAACCGCAGTTGGGGCGCATACCGGCGGATATGCTGCATTTATTTTTGATATTTCTGAATACCTGAATTTTGATGCTGAAAATGTAATTGCGGTAAAGGTAGATAACTCTGCCTCAATTGATGCACCACCGCTTTCGGGCGACTTTTCTTTTTTCGGTGGTATAACACGCGATGTTGAGTTAATCATTACAGATAAAGTGTTTATATCCCCATTGGATTATGCCTCACCGGGGGTTTATATTACGCCTCATAACATTACAGAAAATAAGGCTGACGTCAATATTCAGGTTTTGGTGGGAAATCACAATACCGGGAGCAAAAATGTTGAAGTGACTGCCTATATAAGGAATATGGCCGGAGAAATGACGGACAGTGTTAAAACCAGTGTTTCTGTTGATCCGGAGGCAATCGTAAAAGCTACAATGGATATTGATGTAGAGAATCCTGTACTATGGGATGCAATGCTTAATCCGTATCTGTACAGTGTTGAAGTTAGTCTGAAATCTGATAATTCTATTAACGATGCCGTAATACAGCCATTGGGTTTTCGGACATTTTCTGTGGATGCCGATACAGGGTTTGTGTTAAATGGTAAAAAATATAACCTGCATGGCGTTTGTCTGCACGAGGATCGTCCGGATGTAGGTAGGGCTATCAGTAATGAGAACCGAAGGGAGGATCTTGAAATACTGCAGGATCTGGGATGTACTTATCTAAGGCTGGTGCATTATCAGCATGGGGAATATACTTATGATTACTGCGATAGTGCCGGCATGATTTTAAGTACAGAGGTTCCACTGGTAAACCGGATTAATTCAACAACTGCATTTACCCAAAACTCCAGATCGCAGCTAAATGAACTGATAAAACAAAATTATAATCACCCTTCCGTATTTTTCTGGGGCATGTTTAATGAAATCAACTTTCATACAGGACCTGATCCGGCAGCGCTCATCAGCGAATTAAATACTCTGGCTCATCAGCTTGATTCTACCCGTCTGACGACAGGTGCAGCGCAAAATGATGAAGCAGAAACACACTGGGTGCTTGATGTATGCGGCTGGAATAAATACATGGGGTGGTACGACGGATCATTTGAAGATTTTGGCCCCTGGGCAGACTGGCTGCGTTCCGCCCATCCTGGTACAAAAATAGGACTCAGTGAGTATGGTGCCGGTGCCAGCATATATCATCACCAGGAAAGTTCTGTGCGGCCTAATCCGGGTGGCCAGTTTCACCCTGAAGAATATCAGTGTGATTATCATGAAGCCTATTATCAGGCTATGCTTGAAAGACCTTTTATATGGTCGAGTGCAGTGTGGGTAGCATTTGATTTTGCTTCGGATTACAGGAATGAAGGGGATGCAGCAGGTATAAATGATAAAGGCCTCGTCACCAGGGACCGGAAAGTTAAAAAGGATGCGTTTTTCTATTATAAGGCAAACTGGTCAGATGATCCTTTTGTATACATCACAAGCCGGCGCTTTACCGAACGAACCAATGGCAATACAAAAGTTAAGGTCTATTCCAACTGTGATTCCGTTGAATTAAAAGTCAATAATGAACTGTTCGAATCCCTCAAAAGTGAAAATCATATTTTTACCTGGCAAGATATAAATCTGATTAAAGGTGAGAATAAGATTCTGGTAAATGGTTATTCCGGAGGCAATACATTTGTCGATTCCTGTGTATGGAATTATAATAAGACGGCAAATGATACCTTGCTGCCGGGGGATTTAAAGATTAATTTCCAACCTGCCGGGAGTGCTACACCAGAAGGCTATCTGCCGGATGTCGGTTCAGCCTATGGTGACAGGGATAATGGTTTTACTTACGGATGGATTCCTTCGAATACAGAAAACACAAGGGAAAGAAGTTTTATATCTGATCCGGTCTTCAATACCTTTAATCATATCATTAAAAACGATGTGGCTTATACCTGGGAAATTGCCGTGGATAATGGGGTATACCAGGTAAGCATTGGCTGTGGTGATCCGGATTATACCGACAGTTATCACAAAATTCTTGTGGAGGGACAGCTTGTTCTTGAAGGTTTTAATACAGCAACAGCAATGAAGGTAGCTACGGATACGGTTACGGTTACCGATGGCAAACTGACCGTAAGACCTGCATTCGGAGCTTCCAATGCCAAAATAAACTTTATTTATTTAACTCAGCTGGAGGGCATAATATATACGAAACTTGAAATTCAGAATGGAAGTTTTGAACTGCCAGAAGAGGATCTGAAATACAGGGCCGACGGAAACAGTGATGGTGGACTTTTTAATGGAAATGTGCCGGGTTGGTGGGCTGATGGTGATGCTACAGATTGTGGACGTCAGAATACTTCCAAGCCTGCCTATGACGGAAAATATACAGGATATGCTTTTAATAATGACTACGGCTCAATTTGGGCTGTTGCCGGTACTGTTCAGAAAGATAAACGGAATCTGGATTTATCGTTCTGGGCCTGGGAAAGCTTTCCTAAAGGACAATCAGGGGTAAGTGTTGTTGCTAAATTTGCTGTATATGATGGTCCTGATCCTTCCGCTTTTACACTGCTTGAAACCTTAACGCAACCCTTTGATGCGGTTGCACACGACGAAAATGGCTGGGGCAATTTTATCTTTTCGTACACACTGCCGGAGTCTGCGGAAGGCAAAAATCTTTTAATCGGATTTGATATCGTTACAGAAGGAACCGCTGATACCTGGTTTAGTTTTGATAATTTCAGTCTGATCGTTTCAGAGGTAACCGGAATTGGACAGCTTACCGGTTCCGGAATGGTAAAAATATTCCCAAATCCGGCTAACGGTATCATGACAATACAGATGAACAGTAATGACTATAACGGGACGTACACATTTTATACTGTCAGTGGTAAGGAAGTACTGTCTGGAAGACTTTGGCAGAGAAGTCAGGCTGTTAATGTCAGCGCCCTGGAGAAAGGCGTTTATCTGATTAAAATTGAGAATTCTTCCGGTTCGCAGATTATAAGGTCTGTTTTAGAGTAAAACGGCAGGTTTAACATTAAAAGTTGTTCAGAATTATACTGCATGCCACACTGGTGTTAGAAGACAAATGCAGAGCATGAAGATTTTGATCAATTCTGACCATTGGCTGATGGAATTAGCATCGTACAACATAATTATGCATCAATAAATTTCTGTATATTGCAGAAAAATTTACATAGGTTAAACCTCTTAGGTAGTGCCATTTGAGTTGTGCTATGAGTTGATTAAATTCAAATCTGTTATGATACCAATACGTAAAAGTCTCTTATTGAAACAGGTAATTCCATTACCGGAGCTGTTTCAGGTTCGGGTTGAGAAATACCGGCATTTTATTATTCTTATTTTATTTCTGGGTGTTTTTGTCAGTACAATAAATGCGCAGGAAACCGGGAAAATGATGTTGTCCGGCAACAGTACAGAGGATAATGTGACCTGGGATTTCTTTTGTACTTCAGGAAGAAACAGTGGAGAATGGACAAAGATCAGGGTTCCGTCCTGTTGGGAGCTGGAAGGATTCGGAGAATATAACTATGGCTACGAACGACATAAATCTTCAGAAAAAGGATTGTACAAAACCACATTCTCTATTCCGGATGCCTGGAGGAATAAACGCGTTTTTATTGTTTTTGACGGTTCAATGACCGATACAAAGGTTTCAATCAACGGCAAGCAGGCGGGCGATATTCATCAGGGAGCATTTTATCGGTTCAAAAGAGAAATAACCGATTTACTGAAGCCGGATTCAGAGAACAAACTGGAGGTTGAGGTGAGCAAGCAATCCGCGAATTCAAGCGTAAACAGTGCGGAACGTGATGCCGATTTCTGGGTGTTTGGTGGTATTTTCAGACCGGTATACCTGGAAGCTGTTCCGGAAACTTTTATTGAGTACACCGGAATTGATGCCAGACATGACGGTACGATCAACATGAATGTCTTCCTGGATAAAGAAGTATCCGGCGCAGATTTTACTGTTGATATTATAGAAGCGGTATCCGGAAATAAAGTCGGATCATTCCATTCGGAATCAAAAGGTAAGCATAAAAAACTGACAGCTTCTTCAGTAATAAAGGATATTAAATCGTGGTCAGCAGAAACGCCAAACCTGTATGATGCTGTTATCAAAGTGAGCAGGAAGGGAAAACAGCTTCACACTGTAACAGAACGGTTTGGATTCAGAACGATAGAAGTCCGTGAAAGGGACGGGGTTTATATTAACAATAAGCGCATCATGTTTAAAGGCGTAAATCGCCATTGCTTCTGGCCTTCAACCGGACGTACAGTCAGCAGAGCGCACAGTCTGGAGGATATTAAGCTGTTAAAGGAGATGAATATGAATGCGGTTCGTATGTCGCACTATCCCCCGGATAAGGGTTTTCTGGAAATGTGTGATTCCGCTGGGATTTATGTTATTGATGAGCTTTGTTCCTGGCAACGTCCGCCTTATGATACTGAAGTGGGTACCATACTGGTAAATGAAATGCTGAAAAGAGATCTGAATGATCCTTCCGTCATATTCTGGGCAAATGGGAATGAGGGTGGATTTAATTTTGATCTTGATCCGCTTTTCAAGGATCTGGATTTACAGAAACGTCCCGTGATACATCCGTTTGGATTGCATGAGGACATTAATACAGTGCATTACATATCCTTTAATTCAGGGATTAAAAACATGTTTAACGGACGGGATATTTTTATGCCCACAGAATTGTTACATGGATTATACGATGGCGGTCATGGTGCCGGCCTCGATGATTACTGGAATCTGATGCTTTCCAATCCCTTATCGGCAGGATTGTTTTTATGGGATTTTTCTGACGAAGGTGTTGTGCGAACCGATAAAGACGGCATACTTGATACCGATAACGCTTCAGGTGCCGATGGTATTCTGGGGCCTTACAGGGAAAAGGAAGGCAGCTTTTACACCATTAAGGAAATCTGGTCGCCGGTTTACATTGAAAAGAAATACATAACACCCGCCTGGGATGGGACACTGAATATTGAAAACAGGTATGATTTTACCAATACAAAGCAGTGTGGTTTTTCGTATGCCCTGAAAAAGTTCAGTTCTTTGAATAGCTCTGTCAATGAAGTGGAAGGTGAAATTGAGGCTCCGGATATCGAACCCTGGAACAAGGGGAAACTGAATATTTCGTTACCTGATGACTGGAAAGATTATGATGTGCTTTATGTCACGGCAAATGCCCCCGATGGCAGTGAACTGTTCACCTGGAGTTTTGAATTAAGCTCCCCTGCATTTTTTGCACACAGAATGATGAAGAAGCAACCTTCAGAACAAAAGGATGTGCTCATTAGCGAAGATGATTCATTATATACTTTGTCAGCATCCGGCGTATCTGTTAAAATAAGTAAGACTTCCGGTTTGCTTCAACAGGTTGACAATGCTGATGGGATGATTCCACTTTCTAATGGTCCTGTTTTCATCACGGATCAAAAGTTAAGATGCAAGAGCGTAAAGCTGAGAACTGAAGATGGAGTTTCCTCAATAGATGTTGTTTACAGTTATCCAAACAGATGGGATGCCTATCGTTTTTCGTGGACTATGCAGAAAAACGGAATCCTGCAGCTGGATTACAGTTACCGGCCTGCAGATAAGATTAAGATGAGCGGGATAACCTTCAGTTTCCCCGACCAGGAAATAACCGGAGCAAAGTTGTTTGCCAATGGACCGTACAGGGTTTATAACAACCGGTTAAAGGGTGGTTCGCTTAATGTATGGGATAAAACTTACAACGATGCCATAACGGGAGAGGTATGGGAATATCCTGAGTTTAAAGGTTACTACTCCCTGTTTTACGGCATGAAACTGGAATGCCCGACACCGTTTGAAGTATACTGTGCCTCAGAAGATGTTTTTCTGCATCTGTTTACACCGACTATTCAACAGCATTATGATCCGAAACGGAATTTTACATTTCCGCCGTATCCTTCAGGCGATATCTCATTTTTGGATGCTATACCTGCTGTAGGGACTAAATTTCAGACCGCTGAAAATTTCGGTCCGCAATCTCAGTTGCACCGGTTTAAAGGATTCAGTGCGACGCCCGACATGCAAAACAGGTTGTATTTCAAATTTAATTAAACAGCCAGTTCCGATATAGCCGGAAATAATTGTAGATCACTTTCTGTATTTAATTATTGAATTCGGGATGAATCGTTTTAATGCGCAACTGCTTAACCAGTATAAAGATCCAGACCGCAACAATGGCACTGATAATTCTTGGTATTGTGACCCAGAATAAGGGGGCTCCGATGACAACAAATATCAGGGTTTCCTGGATTAAGGAGTGGCTGATGCCAATGGAAATATGCAGTTTATTCAAATCATAGACCGACAGCTTTTCCTTATCCTGTGAGAGGATTATTCCGGATCCGTAAACCAAACCAAACAGGTTTGCTGCAAGCCAGACAACAGTTGTCTCAGATGAGATGCCAAACAAAGCCATTAGTGGTTTAAATAGTCCTGATATTGTTCTGATGATGCCGTAATGATCCAGAATGCGGTTTAGTACAGTCAATACATTAATGATGACCAGAATTTTCAGAATAAGTATTGAATTGGTACTCAACCATAACAGCAAAGTTCCTGTGAGGCTTAAAGTGGCTTCCGGGGAAAAATTGCGGTGCAGAATTTCACCGCTCTCCGGGATAATAAGATTCAGGATATAACCAAGAAAAATACTCATTACCAGCCGGATAATTGTAATAAGCAGAGCATTTGCACCTGCTTTTTTCTGGATCATGGACTCAATGGGCATATTATGCGCAATCAGCAGAATGGCGGCAAGAATGGTAATCTCCTTTAAGGTGAGTGGCATGGTTATCATAATGGCAATAGCTGAATAACAGTTTACCAGAACGCCGGTAAAATATACGATCACTGTTTCACCAGATAAACCCAGATGTTTGAAGAGTGGAGTAAAAGGAACAGCCAGTTTATCGATGATGCCGTAAAACTGCAGGACGGTTATGGCAAAAGATATTGGGATCATAAACAAAAGGATACTGCCCGATATTTTTAATCCGGTTTTAAAGCCTTCCCATATGATGTGCTTTAGATTTGCCAAATGATGCCTGTTTATTCCGTGCGGCTAAAATAGAAAATATACTGCGAATCATTTCATGAATATTGTATAAATAAGCGATGGACTTTTTAACGGTTCATTATTACAGATTCTGCAAAAACTAGCATGAAATTGTAAATTCAAGACTTCAGTTTTATTTCTCATCCGGTAGTGGTTATATTTGTATGTTGTTAAAATACATCCCTTTAATTGAGAGGAATAAGAACAGGATAAAACAAATAAAAATGAGACTTAAGTTATTTATAAGCAGTGCGCTGTTTGCTGCATATTCAGTATTGAGTTTTGCACAGACAAACCTTGTTGCGGACTGGGACGGAAACGGTGATACAGATCAGTCTACATCATATCCCGACCAGTATGGCTGGGCTGTGATTCCGGGTGAGTTTAACTATGCCAATTCGAATGGAGGTGTTCGTTATATGGATGTAAGCTCCGTTCATACTTTAGATGGTTCAAATTACATCGGGCGTCTGATGATGATTCGCTGGGATGGTGCAGGAGCCACAACTTCAGGCTCAGTGTTTAGCTATCCTGTAAACCTGGAACAGGGCAAACGCTACAATTTTTCCTGGATTTACGAATGGTGGAATAACGGAGCTTCTCCAACGCTGACTGTTGGAATCAGTAAGGATAAGCAGGCGACGGTTAATGAAACGACGAAAGATTTTACCTGTAGTCCGACCCGGAATGTATTATTAAACGGTGAAATGGATTTTAGCGTCTCGGAAACAGGAACATACTATATTACAATAACAGGAGGATCCGGTACGCTTTGTGCTTTGGGAGAGCTTTCTGTAAAGGAAATTCCACCCGCGTTGAACTGCAGTGTGTCATCTTTAAGTTTTAACAACTTTGTCAGCGAAGCTGAAATCAGTGTATACCCAAACGGATCAGCCGACATAATTAGTATTGATGCTCCGGCTGACGTGACCGTAAATCCGGCAGAACTTCCTGCTGAAGGTGGTACACTTACAGTGAGTTCAGGTAACAGTTCTGATTTTTCCGGGGATATCCTTATCTCTCAGGGTGATGAACAGATTACTGTACCTGTTACCGGAACCTATTCAGCCAGTGATGATCCGGTTGATGTTAACGTGGTTGCTGAAGAAGGTGCCTGGTGCTGGTTTGCAGATCCGCGGGCACTGCATTATGAGAATGAAAGCGGAACCATTAACAATACCTATATCGGTTATATTGATGTGCACGGAGCCATTAAGGCCACCCAGGTTGATCATCTAAAAAATGAGAGCAATGAAGTTTTGGTACGTTCTTATTTTCAGCCGGATGATCATGATAATCCAACGTTTCTGGTACTCCCGGATGAACGCATCATGATTTTCTATACCCGCCATACGGATGAAGCCTGTTTCTACTACCGTATTTCACAAAAACCCGGAGATATAACAACGCTGGGAAGAGAAGTCCGGTTGGAAACCTCGGCCAATACAACATACCCTTCACCGTTTATTATGTCAGATGATCCGGATCATATTTACATCTGCTGGAGAGGCATTAACTGGCATCCGACAATTGGGCGTATCACTATTCCTGATGAAAATGATGATGCTTCATTCGATTGGGGACCAAAACAGATTGTACAGTCTACAGCAGCCCGGCCATACGCTAAATATGCGTCAAACGGTAAGGATAAGATCTATATGACCTATACCACCGGCCATCCGGATAATGAGGCAGTCAATTATGTGTATTTCAATTATATTGATATAAATGATATGACCTTGCACGATATAAGCGGGTCGCAGTTGTCATCCATTGAAAACGGAGTGCACAATATTGCTGCTACTACCACATATTACAATGCGCATCCCAATGCTGTTGTGGATAATTCGCCTTACCGTAACTGGGTTTGGGAAGTATCCATGGACGACAATGATTATCCTGTCATTGCCATGGTTCGTATCAGTAACGATAAGTCTTCTCACGATTATTATTATGCCAGATGGACCGGCAGTGCATGGCAACGCACATTCCTGGAGAACGGAGGTGGTCATTTTCATCAGTCAGCCGGGCTGGAAGAGTGTTACAGTGGCGGCATGGCACTGGACGATGCAGATCCTGATGTTGTTTATTGTTCTGTACCGGTTGACGGAAATAACGGTAAGGTGTATGAGCTTAAAAAATATACGGTAGGGCAGGATGGAACCTTGTCTGCAGTAGCGCAGGTGACAGGTGCTTCAGCGAAAAATAATGTCCGGCCATATGTTATTCCCGGTTCGGGAGATAAACTGGTGTGGATGAACGGTGATTATTATGACTGGATTGTAAGTTCGGCCAGACCTGAAGGATTTGCTACCGGCATTCGCGCCAGTTTCGATATTCCACACCAAGCGGTTGAACTGGAGAAAGATCTTATCAAACATGAGACGTTTGATACATCTGATGGGTTCACGGGTGATGCTTCTGTTCGAAATGGTTTGTTGTTCGTTAATGAAGGTCAGGATGCAACGTTTGCTATGAATCAACAGGACTCGTTCACTATTGTATTGTCTCCATATGTGGACCACAGTAGCTATTACGGTGAACTGCTGACAACGGGAAATCTGACTTGTGGTTTAGCCGTTAACGGGAATACATACCCTTACATAAAAATAGCAGCTGATACCTATACCAGCAGCAATGTGCTTGGAAGCTCGGATGTCTGGCAGACCCAGAGCAGAGGTACAGGCGGAAACTGGCCCACACCGACGAAATTTGATTTCTTCAGTCTGGCTTTTACGTACGGAGACGGAGTACTGAAAACCTACATCAATGGTCTACTTGATCAGTACATTGAAGTAGATGGTTTAATGCTTTCTGACATAACCATTGGTGGTTTTACCGGAGCTGTTGATGATTTACGAACATACAGCCGTGTATTGTCTCAGGATGAAATCAAGAACATTTCAGCAGCCAACAAGGTAAATACAGAGAATAAGGGCAGCCTGGTGGAATTTGGAATGCTTACAATTCCGGAAGATGTGTACACGGACATCGTTCTTCCTGACCTGGGAAATTCTGTTACCTGGTCCTCTTCCAATACTGGTTTGATCACGAATAACGGACTTGTAAATCTTCCTGAACAGGAAACAACTGTTGTACTTACCGCGACACCCGATGAAAGTGGACTTGAGCCACGGACATTTAATGTCACGGTTCATCCCAGGAGCATTACCCATAATAAAATGCTGTACTATGGTTTTGAGGCTTCTGATGTCTATACTTCTGCCGGAATAAGATATGTGACGGATAAAACCGGAAACGGGAATGATGCGGCCATATACGGCAGTGCCGCTGTAAATGGAGTTTTGGATTTATCAGCCAATACCAATACAGGGTTTTCTACAAATGGTTATGCTGTTGCACCTGCTGGTTTACTGGATAATTTAAGAAGTTACACTTTCGTGATGAAAGTTAATCCTGTCAGGCTTGAAAATCAACCCAGGATTTATGATTTCGGAACCGCGGCATCAAACAGTGTGTTTGCTCGTCTGAATACCTTTGTGGCAGGTCTGAAATACAATGGCGGAACTACGGTCATGATAAATTCTTCAGAAGCACTTTCTTCAGGTATGGAATCAGGACTGGCGTTTACTTATGATGCCAAATCGGGTACAACTAAAATTTACGTTGATGGGGAAGAGAAAGGCAGTTCGACAAGTATTCAATACGAACCGTATCAGCTGGTATTGTCAGGTTCGGATAACAGGAATTACATCGGTAGAACACAATGGTGGGATTCAGGTGTAGCCAATGATAATGCAGATTACTGTGGAACCGTAGATGATTTTTACCTGTTTGATATTGCCTTAACCTCATCAGAAATCAAATCACTGGAACAGGCTACTTCACTTTATACGCCAAAAAATAATCTTATTTCTGTCTATCCCAATCCGGTTCTTAAAGGGCAGAATATGGTTATACATTCTTCGTCTGTAGCTAAAGAAAAAAATGGAATTGCAGTAAAGATGCTAAACATGGAAGGACAGATCCTCCTGTCTATGCATGCCGATAATTTTCCCCTGGAATTAAAAAATGAATTTGACGGTGGTGTTTATTTCGTAAGGGTAACTACAGATTCCGGCAATGTAATGCAGGGTAAATTTATTGTGCGGTAATGCTTTCCCGAATGGATACAAAAAACATTGTTACGTTTCCTCATTTATCATAAAACAGCTATCTTAACCACGGATATTGATCAACTAATTATGGTATTCATGAAAATAAAATCTTATCTTCTTGTTATAGTATTGGCAATCAGTTCTTTCGTATATGCAAATGAACCGGATTCTGCCTATGTGTTTTCTTACACAAACGCCGATGCAGACGGACGGAGTGGTTTGCATTTTGCGTGGAGTATTGACCAGGAAAACTGGCATGCTATAGGTCCCGATTTCAGTTTTGTAAAAAGTGACTTTGGTAGCTGGGGTTCGCAAAAGCGTATGTTTGATCCCTATGTCTTCCTTGATCCGGATGGGAAGTGGCATGCCGTATGGACGCTTAACCACAGGGTTACCCAGTTTGCACATGCTGCATCCGATGATCTGTCTTTCTGGTGGAGACAGTCGTATCCATATGTGATGGAATCAGGGAACTGCCTGCTTCCGGAAGTATCCTACGATAAGGCCAACGAAAGGTTTGTTGTGACCTGGATGAGTGACAGAGGCGATGAACAAGGAATATACATGGTTACCACACCGGATTTTGTCAATTACAGTGATACTCAAAAAGCATCAGAAAAAGATCGGATCAATAACAGGAGGGAGTTTAAGGTTAATGAAAAGCCTGAGACCGGAACAGTATATAAAGTGGCATGGTCAACCATAGATGGCTTAACAACTGATATGGAAGCTCAAAAATACCGGGATGAACTGAATAATGAACGTGCTGAGGATGATCCGGAAAGATTCAGGTATTTAAAAGCAGTGGATGCTGAGATTAAAGTAAAAGCCGACGACAACAAGCAGATTTCAGACATGCTGATCGGTATCTTTTTTGAAGATATCAACTATGCTGCTGACGGCGGTTTATATGCAGAGTTTGTACAAAACAGGGATTTTGAATACAATTCAGGCATCAGACGGGAATGGAATCATAAATCATACTGGTCGCTTGAAAATGAGGCTGATGTGGAGTTTTCCATTGATACCGTAAATCCGATTCATGCGCATAACAAATATTATGCTGTGCTTGATGTGAAGAAAACAGGAGCCGGACTTGTAAATCCCGGATATGACGGGATGGGTATAACAGCCGGTGAAAAATATGACTTCTCCGTTTTTGCTAAAAGTCTGGATGGCTCAAAAAACAGTTTGCTGATTCAACTGCTTAACCAGAATGATGAAGTGATTGGAGAAGCCAAAACAAAAGCATTATCTGCCAAATGGAAAAAACTGAGCACGGTAATTAAGGCAAAGGAAAACTGCGTTAAAGCTAAAATTGTAGTTAAACCAGCCAAAGTTGGTAAGGTCGGTTTGGACATGATTTCACTGTTCCCTGAGAATACCTTTAAAGGAAGACAAAACGGTTTGCGTCAGGATCTGGCTCAGACGATTGCTGATATGCATCCCCGGTTTGTCCGTTTCCCGGGTGGTTGTGTGGCTCACGGAAATGGCATAGACAATATTTATAATTGGAAAAATACAATTGGACCCCTGGAATCGCGTATACAGCAAAGAAATACCTGGGGCTATAACCAGTCGGGTGGTTTGGGTTATTTTGAATATTTTCAGTTTTGTGAGGACCTGGGTGCTGAACCGGTTCCTGTACTTGCAGCAGGTGTGCCATGTCAGAACTCCAGTATCGGTGGCGACGGACAACAAGGCGGAATACCAATGTGCGATATGGATGATTATGTACAGGATGTGCTTGATCTGATAGAGTGGGCCAACGGAGATAAGAATAGTGAGTGGGGCAGAAAAAGGGCTGAAGCCGGACATCCGGAACCTTTCAATTTAAGATATATCGGTATAGGGAATGAGGATCTGATTACAGACATTTTTGAGGAACGCTTTACCATGATCTATAAAGCAGTGAAAGAGAAGTATCCTGAAATGAAAGTGATCGGGACTGCCGGACCATTCTATTACGGTACGGATTATGAAGAAGGCTGGAAAATTGGGAAGAAACTTGGTGTGGATCTGTTGGATGAGCACTATTATGTGCCACCGGGATGGTTCATTTACAACCAGGATTATTACGATAAATACGACCGCTCCGGTCCGAAGGTGTATCTGGGCGAATATGCATCACATCTGCCTCGCAGACCTTTGAATATTGAAACAGCTCTGTCTGAAGCCTTATATCTGACAGCCATAGAACGGAACGGGGATGTTGTACACATGACGTCTTATGCACCGCTTCTGGCAAGGGAACACCGGACGCAATGGAATCCGGATCTGATATACTTTAACAGTTCTGAAGTTAAGCCTACAACCGATTACTATGTACAGAAAATGTACGGACAGCATTCAGGGACAACCTATTTTGCATCGGATGTTAAACTGTCTGATCAGAATGTGAAGGTACAAAACAGGGTAGGCGTGTCTGTTGTGAAAGATGAGAAAAATAATGAGCTGATCGTTAAACTGGTCAACATGCTGCCGGTTGAGGTGAATTCCAGCCTGGACTTATCGGATTTTGATCTGGAAGCAGCAAATGCTAAACTGTCGGTTCTTGAGGGTGATCCGAAAGATCGTGATGCCAAACCTGCCGATAGTTCCATTGAAGTGGATAAGCGGTTTAGCTATAAAATGGATCCATATTCGTTCTCTGTGATCCGGATAAGTTTGAAATAAAGGGTTAAAACTCATAGATAATATACTATGAATAACTCCGCCCTGATGGGCGGAGTTATTTAAATGATGACAGTTCTATGTAAGGATATAATTTGATTATTACTGTTTATAACTGGTGAAAAATCCCCCGTCATGATGTTCCATTCATGACACCCCCTTTTTCAAAGGGGGACTTTGAAATCCGCAATTCATTAGGTGAGTGTCCTCCTTGCCCGAAAGGAAGTGGATCCCTACCAAAGGGTCGGCATTGCTTTTGCATAGCTTCAGCGAAGCAAAGGAGACGGAGGATTTAACGCTATTAAGAGCTAATTTTTATGTCTAACTCACATTAAATATTTCTTACCGGACTTTAGTCCATATCGTGTACTGCTTCCCAGTCAGGGAATACCTTTTCCAGCGTGATCTTTTTAGCCTTTGATTTTTTGAGTTCACCTGACCATGCTACACGTTGTGACCGATCGGCACCGGGACCATTGTTGTTATATTCCAGATACCGGGTTGTTTTTTCCCGTTCAGGATCACCCCAGTTATGCCAGCCTTCAGGACGGATATGGTTGCCCATATAGCTGTTCATGAACAACACGGCAGCATATTTGCGCCAGGGACGACCGAGATAGACCTTGTCAATCCCTTCTGCTGCGGTCAGCATACATTTATTAAAGATATAACCATAAGGTCTGAATTCCGGTGTTGAGGCAGCGGTGATATAGGAATTCTTTTTGCTGTGAATATGGCAATTTTCAAACCATACTGTAGCAGGACCAAAAATAAAGTCTGTTGTCCCTTCAATGTAGCAGTCTTTGAAAAATTCAGTACCATATTCATTGCCCGTAAACAAAGTGTCCTGATTACCCAATAGGTTACAGTTAATAACCATCAGGTTTTTACCTTCCACATGAAGTGCCACAGCCTGTCCAAGCATTGGTGCATTATTCTCTATCGTCAGGTTTTTCAGGGTGATCCGGTCTCCGTCAATCCGTAAGGTGG
Organism: Quyinboa sediminis; assembly: GCF_042219855.1. Taxonomy (NCBI): domain Bacteria; kingdom Pseudomonadati; phylum Bacteroidota; class Bacteroidia; order Bacteroidales; family Quyinboaceae; genus Quyinboa; species Quyinboa sediminis. The sequence goes on from NZ_JBHJHP010000004.1 coordinate 172,532, forward strand.
AGGTTTTAAAGGTTCCCATGTTGTTCATATTGGCATGATCTGCCCAGGTAATGATGGTGTTGTCCCTGCTTTCACCGATCAGTGTTATATCGCATTTATCACTTGAAATCAGAATTTTTTCCTTGTAAATGCCATTTTTAATGAAAATTGTTTTGGGTTCCGGGGTATATGATCTGACGGACTGAATCGCTTCCCGTATAGATGTAAAATCGCCGCTGCCATCTTTGGCGACCGTGATATCATATGTTTGGGCGTGAGTTGCAACTGATGAGAATAACAACACAATAAATAAGATCTTACCTAAGTTTTTCATATGTTTAAATTTTATCACTATTCATTAATTCCTTTTTGAAATGATTTTAATATTGAAAATGCGTATTCAATTTCCCAATTTTTAATTCTTGCCCACTCTTTTGCAATATCTGACTCAATCTCAATATTCAGATTATTCTCCAAAATGGTTTTAATCCGTTCCATCAATGTTTTAGATTTATCAAGGTATTTTTTTGATTTTCTCCCAAGCACTTCCGCTGCAATTATAAGTTGATCAAATCCATCTTCTGGGAAAGTATCATTATGATGCTCTACTATTTCATCAAAGTTATCGTCAAAATAGTATTCAATAATTTTTAAAATGTCGGCAAGGTCATTTCCTCTTTCTTCGGGTCTGTCACTCCATGCCACAAGTTTCAGAATAATCATTCCGGGAAGAGGTGGTATGTTGGCTATTTTTTCTTCGATTTGAACCTGTTCCGGATCTTCCAGAATTTCTTTAAAGCCAAGAACATGCAGGTCTGAATACCGGTCATTAAATTTTAAAGTATCTCGTTCTTCTACTTCACCAAAAGGTAAAATATCAATGGCCACATTATATTTATCAGAATAAAACGTCCATGGTGCTTTTACTTTATTAAAATCCTTTTTCCGGAGTGAAGCACTAATATCTTCGTATTCGTCAAATGATGAAATCATAATGGCAAAATCAATATCTTTTGTTCCTCTTCCTGGCTTTATTCCATCTTTAAGTAGTTCTAATGCAAGGGCATTTACTCCGATTAAGTAGTAAGGAACAGCATGTTTTATCATAATTTCATCAATAATATCGAATACTTCTTTAAAGTATGGAATCGCAAGTTCCTTATAACTTTGGCTTAATGTACTCATTATATATTAATTGAGCTGTTTCAATATTACGTTTCCCACCTGTAATTATTAATTCTGCATATATCAGTAACGGGGGAGCTACGGTTTCATTATCTTTTTTATGCCAAAATATATCAAGCGCTTCGAGATCTCCTTCTCCCTTATTTTTAGGTATGAATTTGTACTTCTTTATTAATTCAGGATTGCTCTCTTTTGTATATAAAAGAAGCTTTTCAGGTCTTAAATAATTGGTAAGTAAATCAGCCGCAGGCTCACCTCCCCAAATTGTTTTAGCCGTATTCAAATCAATTTTCTGCCAGTCTTCTTTTATTGCAAATGTTCCTTTAGTCAACCTGGGACGTAATTCTGTTGCATATCCGTTTATCCATCTGTTGATTAAGTCATCTTTCTTTTCCCATACATAGATCCCTTTTTTTAGAGTTAGCAAATAGCCTGTTTCTTTTAACCCATTTATTACCTGAGGGATATTTCCTAAACCGACTCCTGCTATTTCAGCAATTTCGCGTTGTGTTTTATTTATTAATTCGGGATTAATTAAAAGATGAAATACAATTTTTAAGCCGGTTTTTGTAAATGCTCTGTTTGCCTTTTCTTTGCGTAAAGTAACTTTTTTATTTGTGTCAACTAGACAAAAATAATCCTTGTTTTGAAGAAAAAAATTTCCATTAGCCTCTAAGTATGGGATCTTCAATTTTCGTAATTGTTCTTTTACGTTTGGATATATCTGTTCTGCAATAATTATTAGGTTGTGGAACTGTTTTTTTAACTCATTGATTTGTGCGAGTTGATATTGACGAAGTTCTTTTTTTACTTCTATATTATAGAAATATTCTTTTTTATTAATAATGAGTTTTAAAAGACCATCAAGGCCGTTCTCTGCAATCCATTCAGCTTTTATGTAAGTCTGTTGATTTACATTCTCAATGGCAATATTTATTAATTCATCTTTCATTGTTCACAAAAATATTAAATTCACTGCACGTGAACAAATATAATTTATGAACAAATATATTTTTATCTGTTGATATGTAAAATGCATCCGTAATCTAAACTACATGATGAATTGAATCCCTAAGAGAATTAATTTATTTTCCTATCTACTATCTCCATAATTTCATCTTCCAAACTTTCGGTGGCCCTGTCCAGTTCATCAGCTTTCTTCAGAATGTCGTCTACAAATGTTTTATCGAAAAAATCCTTTGCATTGATCTTAACATTCAGATAGGCTCCACGGACGCCGGCCCGCGCAGCCAGTGCACCTACGCCGGCATCGGATACACTGTTGGGATTGCCAATTTCCGCCATGGCTTTCATTACTTCCATGGATTTGTAACATAGATTCATAACTTTAAAAGGAACTTCTATGGCGTATCTGGTGGCGTCATCAACAGCTTTTTGGCGGGATTTTTTTTCAGCTTCTGTCGTTTTAGGTAATCCAAATGCATCCATTATGGCATTAAAGGCATTCGTGTCCTCGTCCACCAGCTTCAGCAGCTCATCGTGGTAATATTTGCCTTTGTCTGCCCAGTTGGAAAACTCTTCCCAGCGCTCATCCCAGCCGCGTTTGTGCGCAGAAAGATTAGCCACCATGGTTCCCAGTGCTGCACCCATTGTACCCATGTATGCCGAAATGGAACCACCACCTGGTGCAGGTGATTCAGATGCCGTTTCTTCTGCGAAGGCTTTCAGGTTCATGTCAATCAGCTTTGGCCTGAGTTCAGCAATCATGTATTCAATGATCTTTTTCCCGGGATCAAAAGGTTTCAGTTCATCCAGGCCAAGTGATTTAACAGCGATTTTTATGATTTCATCATCCGAAATACCGGTGGAGCGCTGTTGTTTTTTCAGGAAATACTTCCCGGCATCCAACATCGCTTTTAGCGGAATCACTCCAACCAGTTCTGAACCTGTAACACGTAGTCCCCTTGCCTGGGCTCTCTGGCATGCAGCATCGAATACTTCATGAACAGAGGTTACTGTAGTATCGGTCAGGTTAAACGAAAGTTGCGCAATGCCATATTCCTCAATGAACCATCCGATACCTTTTACACACTTCAGCAGGCCGGGCTCATAAACCGGTTTGCCGTTTTTGTCCAGGACTTTTTTACCGGTAAGTGTTCCACCTTCTCGTTTAATGCGGCCTTTTTCACGAATATCAAACGCAATAGCATTGGCCCGACGGGTTGAGGTGGTGTTCAGGTTCACATTATAGGCCACTAAAAAGTTACGTGCACTGACAGCTGTTGCTCCGGATTTGGCGACAGATGCGTTATATTCTGCCGGGCCAAAATCAGGTTTCCATTCCGGATCAGCCAGCTTATTTGCCAGACCTTCGTATTCACCTGATCGGCAGCTGGCCAGGTTTTTTCGTTTATCTTCACGTGCTGCAAATTCATAACAGTAGATGGGGATTTTTAATTCCCTGCCGATGCGTTCAGCCAGTTTATGTGCATACACAACTGTTTCTTCCATGGAGATGCCGGAAACAGGAACCAATGGTAATACATCGGTAGCTCCAAACCGCGGATGAGCCCCCTTGTGTTTGCTCATATCAATCAGTTCTGCAGCTTTTTTAACGGCTCTGAAAGCAGCTTCGCAAACTGCATCCGGTGTTCCCACAAACGTTACAACTGTGCGATTTGTAGCCTTTCCCGGATCCACGTCAATAAGCTTTACGCCTTCAACCGTTTCTATTTTGTCCGTGATTTGTTTGATGGTTTCCATGTTGTTCCCTTCACTGAAATTGGGAACGCATTCTATCAGTTGTGTCATACTATTTAATTTTCAAATGTCAGTTTATTGCCGTTTTTCCAGACGAAATCCGGTTTCAGTTTACCCTGCCGGTAGATAATTTCCCTGTAATCATTTATGCTGAACGCGATAAAGTCGGCCATATTCCCCTCTTTCATTATGCCACGGTCATTCAGACCTAAAGCATGCGCTGCACGGCAGGTAATTCCTGCCAAGGTTTCTGTCACGGTAAGTTTTTCGTAAGCACCAAGAATGGCTGCCTGAATAAGCAAGTCGCCCATTGGTGCTGAACCGGGATTCCAGTCTGATGCGATCGCCAGCGAAGCACCTGCGTTTAAAAGCTTTCTGGCCGGGGCAAACGGTAAACCTAACCCGATGGATGCACCGGGTAATACGGTAGCGGTTACATCGCTTTTCCCTAACTGAGAGATGACTTTTTCATCGCTGGCTTCCAGATGATCCACGCTTTTAGCTTTCATATCAACAGCCAGAAGACTACCTCCCAGGCTGAACTGGTCACCATGAACCACGATGTCAAATCCCAGGTTTTTAGCTGCATTTAGATAGGGTTTGGCTTCATCCGCTGAGAAGGCTGTTTTTTCTATAAAAATATCTGCACGCCGCGAAAGTTCCAGTCTCTTAATCTCAGGAAGGAGCTCTTTAGCCAATACTTCCAGGTAAGCTTTATTTGAACCGGAAAAATCCTTTGGCTTAATGTGCGCCGCGAGACAGGTTGCAATTAGGTCAGCTTTAGTGTCTGAACTTTGTATTGCTTTGAGCATTTTGAGTTCACCGGCAACGGATAATCCATATCCGCTTTTAACTTCAATGGTGGTAATGCCATCCTTAAACATGACATCAGCATGTTTCGTAGTTATCCGACTCAGTTCCTCCTGCGATGCTTCCCGTGTTTTCTGCACGGTATTCCAGATACCGCCACCGGCTTCCGCAATTTCCAGATAGGTTTTACCGGCCAGTCGTAGGGCATAGTCGTTGGCCCGCGATCCGACATAGCAAATATGTGTGTGACAGTCAATCAAACCCGGGAATGCCACATGATTGCCATGGACCCATTCAATTTCGGTTGTGGATCGGTCTATTTGCGAAGCCAGCTCCGTAAAGTCACCGATAGCTATGATTTTTCCGTGGTCAGACAGAATTCCTCCATCCGAAATTATTTCCAGCTGATCATCGTTTAACGGACCTTTAACCGGAAGTTTATCCATGGTTACAATTTGCCGGAACGGACCTGTTAGTTTCATAATCTTGTTATTACGATCTTTCGTTATAAATGTAAGGTAAATTGTTAATATACAATTAAAACCATGTGTTATCAATTCTACCCCTAACCCCTAAAGGGGAATATCAGATGTACATCTGAATTTTCTCCCCTTCAGGGGAGTCATAGGGGTAATTGAAAAAACTTGTTTTGTCGTTTAAAACGACCAACCATGAACTCCTTGTTGCAAACGAGGAGTAGTTTTACAATGACAAACCAAACTTATCCCTGTTTCCTACAGCCTTGTCATATCCTGCGTCTGCATGCCTGAAGATGCCCATGGCAGGATCGTTATACAGCACCTGTGATATGTTTTTGGCAGCCTGTTCAGTTCCGTCTGCCAGTATCACCATGCCGGCATGTTGTGAAAATCCCATACCCACGCCGCCTCCGTGATGGAACGATACCCAGGTGGCTCCACCGGCCGTATTTGCCATCAGGTTAAGCAGCGGCCAGTCCGACACCGCATCACTACCATCCAGCATGCCTTCTGTCTCCCGGTTCGGTGATGCTACCGATCCACAATCCAGATGATCGCGGCCAATGACAATCGGCGCTTTCACTTTGCCTGTTTTTACAAGGTCGTTAAAGATCAGACCGGCCTTTTCGCGCTCACCGAAACCCAACCAGCAGATCCGGCTCGGTAAGCCCTGAAATGCCACCTTTTTCTGTGCCTCTTCCAGCCATTTGATCAGGTGTGTGTTTTCCGGAAAAGCTTCCATCAGGGCACGGTCAGTTGTATAGATATCTTCCGGATCACCCGATAAGGCTACCCAGCGAAACGGCCCCTGTCCATCACAGAAAAGCGGACGGATAAACTCCGGTACAAAGCCATTATAGTCAAATGCATTGGTTTCACCACCCCGGCGGGCAAATTCCCGCAGATTATTGCCGTAATCAAAAACCACACTGCCCCTGGCTTTCATTTTCAACATAAAACCCACATGTCGGGCCATGCTCTTTAAGGCTTTATCCTTGTAAGCTTCCGGATCAGATGCCCTTAGTTTACCGGCTTCCACCAGCGTAAGGCCATTAGGTACATAGCCATGAACCGGATCGTGAGCAGATGTCTGGTCTGTCAGAATCTCAGGGATTATATCATCCTGAATCAGTTTTTCCAGCACATCGCCAATGTCGCCGACCAGACCGACAGAAAGAGCTTCTCCTTTTGTTTTTGCATCTAAAATCCATTGTGTGGCTTCTTTGTAATCAGAGGTCATACGGTCCACATATTTGGTTTCAAGACGTTTCTTTATGCGTTCCGGATCAATATCCACACCCAGAAAAGTAGCACCGGCAAGTGTTGCCGCCAGGGGCTGAGCACCACCCATGCCACCTAAACCACCGGAAACAATCAGTTTGTGTCTGAGGTCACCGTTGAAGTATTTCTTACCGCATTCTGCAAAGGTTTCGTATGTGCCCTGCAAAATCCCCTGGGTTCCGATATAGATCCAGCTTCCGGCAGTCATCTGGCCGTACATCATCAGTCCGCGGGATTTCAGTTCTTCAAAATGTTCCCAATTGGCCCAGAAAGGCACAATGTTACTGTTGGCAATGAGAACGCGCGGTGCATGAGGATGGGAGCGGACCATCCCAACCGGTTTTCCCGATTGAACCAAAAGGCTGTGATGCTCATCCAGCTCGAGCAGGGCCTTGATGATTTTCTGAACAGCTTCCACGTTACGAGCAGCCTGTCCGGTTCCCCCATATACGATAAGGTTTTCCGGGTCTTCTGCTACCTCTGCATTCAGATTATTGAGCAGCATCCGCAAAGGTGCTTCCGTTTGCCATGATTTGGCATGGAGCGTATTTCCCACGGGAGCTTTGTAATTTGGATGTGAAGCATATGTCTTAATAAATTCCGAATAATTCATGTGTGTCGTTTTTAAAATCAATATGGTGTTCCTGAGCCAGATAATCTGTCAGGCGTAACAATTCTTTGGACTGAATAATTTCAATTGCTTTATTAATATCAGGATAAAAGAGCCTGTCGCTTTCTGCAAACTCAATTTTTGACCGTATAAAATCGTAGCAGTGATCCATGAGAAACCCTGATTTCATGGGTCTTCTGAATTCAAAACCCTGGGAAGCTGTCAGCAATTCAATAGCCAGAATTTTCTCCAGATTTTCAACTATTTTCAAAGTTTTCCGTCCACTGATGGATCCCATACTCACATGATCTTCCTGCCCCAGAGAAGTTGGAATGCTGTCTGCACTGGCAGGAAAGCAGAGACTTTTATTTTCACTGACCAGGGCTGCACTGGTATATTGAAGGATCATAAAACCGGAGTTCAGGCCGGTGGTCTTCATCAGCAGTTTTGGCAAACCGGGTACGCTTTCAATGAGTGATAGATAGATGCGACGGTCAGATATATTCCCGATTTCGGCAGCAGCAAGCGCTGCATAATCCATGGGCAGTGCGATGGGCTGACCGTGAAAATGGCCTCCTGTTATGGTTTTTTCTTCGCTGAAAATTATGGGATTGTCAGTCACCGAATTCATCTCAATCTCAACCGCTTCCTTCAAGTGCAACCAGGCGTTTCTGGAAGCCCCGTGAACCTGTGGGATACATCTTAGGGAATACGGATCCTGAACGCGGGTGCAGTTTTCGTGAGATTTTTCAATTTCCGAATGTTTCAGCAACGTACGGATGCGTTTCGCCACATATTTATTGCCTTCATAGGGTCGAAGTTCATGCAGGGCTTCATCAAAACTTTTAAAGGAACCCATCATGGCTTCCAGGTTCATTGCAGCAATGATATCGGCATGATCCAGACAGTTTTTGAGCCGCTCTGTGATCAGCGTGGCATGTGCCAGCATAAACTGTGTACCGTTGATCAGGGCCAGACCTTCTTTGGGACCCAGTTCAATGGGCTCAAGTTTGAAAAGTCTGAATATTTCTTCAGTTGGATATTCCAGACCATCGTATATCACACTTCCGAGGCCGATTAAAGGAAGGAACAAATGGGCCAGTGGAGCAAGATCGCCCGAGGCACCAACAGATCCCTGGGAAGGAACAACCGGAATGACATCGTGATCAATATGCCACATTATGCGTTCAATAGTTTCAAGCGCAATACCGGAAAAACCCTTCGCCAGTGCATGAACCTTGAAGATCATCATGAGTTTAGCGATCTCCGGATCTACCGGTTCACCAACGCCTACACTGTGACTTTTCAGCAGATTGTATTGAAGTTGCCTGGTGTCCTCTTCGTTGATCAACGTGGTGCAGAGTGGCCCAAAGCCGGTATTAATACCATAAACCACCTTTTTATGGTGAACGATATTAAGTACAACCTGACGGTTTTCATTGACTTTGTTTATTGTATTTTCGGACAGGATTCCGTTTGTAGTGCCCCGGGCCAGTTCAAGTGCAAGCCCAACACTCATATGATCCTCTCCGTACCGAAATTCTTGTTTAGACATTCCTGTTATTTTAATTTCTGATATAAGACATCAGATACTAAATATACGGCTTTGAACAGGCTCGAAAAATGATAAAAATTAGGAAGGATATATGATTTTAAACAGCTTGGAAAACAGTCAGGCTGTCCAAAAAGACAAATAAAAATATTTTGAACTTATAAATTGTAAGCAATCTTTCTTTTACCCCTCCAAACCTCTCCGTCAGCTGACGGAAGGCTTTAAGTCCCCTTCAGGGGATTTAGGGGTAATTTCGTAAAAACTACTTACAATCCGAAAGTAAATATAATTCTGATATCACTTTTTGGACAGTATGACTCAAATTATATATTACCAATATAAACTTTTGTATATTACAAATATAAACCTTCGTTCTGCTATTTCTGATACTCCTTCTTTTTGCGTTTGTAGTAATCCTGAAGAATATAAAAGGCCTTCTTTTTAGCTCCGGTTTCTGAAACCAAACCCTTACGGTTCCATCCATCCTGTACATCGGGAAGTTGTCTGAGTGGCGACATGAAATCCACCAGAATCCAGGGTGTCATACCCGAAAGTCCAGGGACCCGATCAAACATGGCAATATTTTCTTTATACATAAATTCCTGGTATTCTTCACTCCAGCGCGTCAGTGAGTCAGCATGAAATCCCTGGATTGCTCCACCGCCAAATTCACTGACGATAACGGGTTTGTCATAGTCGATCACAAATGTTTTCTTACGGCATTCCAGCGGACTGCCACCATACCATCCAAGATATTCATTGAAACTGATGATGTCCAGTTCCTTGCCTATCGGATCACTCACCACATAAGTGCTGTCCGGATGTCCATCCACGGCCTGATCTTTTTTACAGGCAGCACTCAATAAACGGGTTGGATCCTGTTCCCGTACATGATGCGCAACAGCAGTCAGAAATGCATTACGCGCTTTGGTCGGTCCGGTTTCATTGGCAATAGACCAGATAATGCTCGATGCCCGGTTTTTATCTCTTCGGATCATCTCTGAATACTGGGTTTTCGCTTTCTCCAACACCTTGTCATTAGACCATTCAATCCCCCAGTAAAGCGGCAACTCTTCCCATAGCAGAATTCCCATTTCATCGGCCAGACGTACAATGTTTTCCTGATGCGGATAATGTGCCAGACGTGCAAAGTTACAGCCCAGTTCCTTAGTCCAACCCAGTACAAGTTTTGCATCATCAAAGCTATGTGCCCGGTCTCTGCGAACCGGATTTTCATCGTGAATGGAGATCCCTCTTAAAAAGATCGGTTCACCGTTTAAAAGAATCTCTTTCCCTTTTGTTTCAATCGTCCTGAATCCTATTTTATCTGAAATCTCATCATCACCGGCTTTTAAGGTTACCTTATATAGTTTCGGGTTTTCGGGTGACCACAAACTTAATTTTCCCGATTCCAGTGTGAATTTTGCTGCTCCGTTTTCATCGAGCTTAACCTCTTTGCTGATCTTTAATTCAGGGATAGAAATAGTTGCCTGATCCGGCAGATTTTCGCCTGATATTTTTATGCTTCCCCGGATGGTTTTCTTTTTACTGTTTAATGAAGCTTTATCAAGATACAGGAAATAATCATCGATATAAGTTTGTGGTACTTCAACCAGGTATACATCGCGGGTTATGCCGCCGTGGTTATACCAGTCTGTTACTTTTCCTGGAATGTAATCACTTTCCCTGCTGTTGCTAATGCCAAGAATAAGAAAGTTATCCTTGTCTTTTATCAGGTTTGTTACCTCGAAACTGAAGGGTGTAAAACCACCTTCATGGTAACCCAGACGCCTACCGTTGAATGTGTAGGTTGTTTTGTAATTGGCTGCTCCAACATATATAAATACCCTGGAGTTTTTCAGTTTAGGTTGAAAATCAAACGTTTTGCGGTACCATATGCTGCCTTCATAGTAGTAGAGATCTTCTTTTTGCGAATTCCATGAACCGGGTACCCAAAGGTTTTGTGCATAGTCAAAACTATATTCCACACGATCAGATTTGTCTTTTGGTTTAGCATTTCTGTAAATAGGGCTGAACCCGATTTGTCCGGTTTCATACTGGTCCATTACATACTTCCACTTTCCGTTTAAAGACTGTGTTGTACGATTTTGGATGTTAGTGATGAAGTTATCCTGTCCAACTGCATTGTGAGGAATAATTAAAACCGCCATTATGAAAGCTGAGAGCCATATAATATTTTTTCTGATTATTCCGGAAGAGGTTGTTACTGATGCCATTTTTATAACGTTAATTAATATTACAGTGGTTAAAGATAGAGGTTTTAGTCAGTTCATACTATAACGGATTGTACAGATTCTGTAAGGAATTGGATAAATCCAGATACTGAAAAACGGTTTGGAAACGAATTTGAGATTATTCCTGAAGTTTTTGTGCCGGATCAAAATAATTGTTAAGAATAGAATCTGCCTGCAATTCACCTGATATGATTTTTTCGACTTTTTCCCATGTTCCGTTTGCGATCAACGGTTTTAAAGGTTGGTCGAGTTTTGCAATTTTTATAAAGACTCTTGCAATCTTCTTGTCCCATGTTTTATGATAGCGAAGCAGATCATCGGGATAGACCATTTTGCGTTTTGTACCTTCGTTGGCTGCCCTGAAAGGTTCTACTATGTTCAGATAACCATAATCATCTGTTAATTCTTCTCCCGGTTGAATGTCGCGTATGGCAATTTCAAAATCGTAGGCTGTTGACAGGCAGTTGGATTTAAAACTGTGATTTATGAACCGGCCGTTATCCCAGCAAAAAATATAGTTGCCCTTGTTATTCCTGAATGTGTAATTTAATATAACGGACTGGTAAACCGGTTCCATATTCTGAATTTCCTGAAGCGTAAATTCCCGGTCCAGTTTATCGTGAACCCATATTATGGTTCCGGCTGGTATGGTTTTGGTGGCAACTACTCCATAGCCAATCTCTTCGCTGATGAACTTTAATTCGGTATGCGGGTGTATCATAACAGAACAACAATTATGGCCATATTATTTATGCTGATGGCAGGTGCAAATATCTGTAAAAAGTTTATTTCAGATACGTTTTGATGACTAAATATTTTAGTTCGGTATCACCCACATTTTTAATGCCATGCTCAGTGTTAGGGGGACAGTAAAAACTGGCATATGGTCCTGCCACTTTTGTTTTTCCATCCAGATAAAATTCTGCCGTTCCTTCCAGAACAAAAAAGAACTCATCTTCAAGGTGTTTATGTGGTGGATGTGTTGCAGAATGAGGTGCGACTACGCTCATCTTAAGCGTTCGGCCATCGAGAAATTCCTTATCCGCGAACCAAAACTGATAACCAACTTTTGTTTTGACCGTATCTTCCCATGAAAATCGGGAGACACAGTTTTCAATGGTAAACTGTTTTTGTGATGTTGCTGTTTCAACCCTTTTCTGAGCACTTAATATTGTGCAGGCTGAAAAAATAAATATTGAGGTGATAAGTATGTTTTTCATTTCGAAGTACATAAAAGAATAATTTCTTCGAATTTACGTTTTTTTTACGGTTAGATCTTGCATACACTTGAATTTTAATAACCGTCGTTTACCGACGAAAACCTGTCGTTTACCTTATTTGGCTGTGAGCTCGATTGACGATGGATTATTTTTGATGTAATTTGTAACAAATACAGATACTTGTCGTAATTCAATAAAATTTTATTCATGGTTTCACTCACCAATATTCATAAATCCTATATAACCGGACATAATCGTCTGCATGTGCTTAAGGGCATTGATATGCATATAGAAAAGGGAGAACTCGTTTCCATAATGGGATCATCCGGATCAGGAAAATCCACCCTTCTGAACATTCTTGGGATGCTGGATAATTACGATAAGGGGAAATATATTCTGGGAGGTAAGCATATCATTAACATGACAGAAACCACAGCTGCCCGTTACCGCAATAAAATGGTGGGATTCGTATTCCAGTCTTTTAATCTGATTTCGTTTAAAACCGCGTTGGAAAATGTGGCATTGCCCCTCTATTATAAAGGTATCAGCAGACGAAAGCGGAATGTGATTGCAATGGAATATCTCGATAAGGTTGGATTAAGGGACTGGGCGACGCATTTACCCAGTGAACTTTCAGGAGGGCAGAAACAAAGAATCGCCATTGCACGTGCTCTGATTTCAGATCCGCAGCTTATCCTGGCCGATGAGCCAACCGGAGCGCTGGATACCCAAACATCGTATGAAGTTATGGAGCTGCTGAAGCAGATTAATAATGAAGGAAAGACCATATTGATTGTAACTCACGAAAACGACATCTCGAAGATGACACGCCGGATTATCCGGCTGAAAGATGGCCGTATTGAGAAAGAAGAATACATTGAAGCTCAAACCGTATAATTATGTTTGATTCCAATATCTGGCAGGAAATTGCCTCAACAATAAAACAAAATAAACTACGGACTTTTCTCACCAGTTTTAGTGTTTTTTGGGGGATTTTCATGCTCATTCTGCTTCTTGGCGCCGGTAACGGGTTGTCAAATGGCATGAAGGAGAATTTCTCGGATGATGCCACAAACTCTATTTTCTTTAATTCAGGAACCACAAGTAAGGCATATAAGGGATTGAAACCCGGCAGGCGTATTCAGTTTGAGAATGAAGATATTGACAATATAAAAAAGAATTTTCCTGAGGTAGATGATATTTCAGGCCGGTTTTTTCTGCCCTGGGGTGAAACAAATGTTTCTTATGGGAATGAATACGGGAGTTACCAGGTATTGTCTTGTATGCCCGATTATCAGAAAATTGAGAATGCCGTAATGATGAAAGGCCGGTTCATTAATGATGTGGATTTAAAAATGACCCGGAAGTATGCAGTAATAGGTGAGGAAGTGGCTAATAAACTGTTTAATGGCGATGAGCCACTGGGTAAGTTTATTAAAATAAACAGTGTTATGTTTCGGGTCGTCGGTGTTTATCATGATAAATCAGATTGGGATAATAAAAGAGTGTATGTGCCCATGACAACTGCACAAAAACTGTTCAACGGAGCAAACCGGGTTCATAATATTGCGCTTACCGTAGATGATATGTCGATAAAGCAGAATCATGAACTGGAATCCCGTTTTTTAAAATACTTTTCAAAGAAATATCAGTTTGATCCTGAAGATAAAAAAGCGCTTTACATCAATAACAGGCTTGAAAACTACACAAGGGTTCAATCCGTATTTGTGGGTATTAAAGCCTTTGTGTGGATCATCGGTATTTTCACAATTATTGCTGGTGTTGTAGGTGTCAGTAATATCATGCTGATTACCGTAAAAGAAAGGACCAAGGAAATAGGAATAAGGAAGGCACTGGGAGCAACACCGGGGAGTATAATTTCACTTATTATACTTGAAGCGGTTATAATTACCGGGATTGCAGGTTATCTTGGAATGGTCTGTGGCATTGGTTTGCTGGAACTGCTCAATATGGCTATGGAGAAGGGTGCAGAGGCGGCGCAGAGTCAACAGGGACAGGGAGGTATGCCATTCAGTAATCCAACGGTTAATCTTACTATTGCCGGTATTTCAACGCTGGTTCTGATTATCTCAGGTGTAATAGCAGGTTATTTTCCGGCAAGAAAGGCAACTAAAATTAAACCTATTGAGGCATTAAGAGACGAATAAGTTATGTATATAAGTGTTTTTGATTCGGATTTCTGGCAGGAGATATGGAGTTCTCTGAAAAAGAATAAACTACGTACGTTCTTAACGTCGTTCGGGATATTCTGGGGAATTTTTATGCTCGTTGTCATGGCTGGAGCAGGACAGGGATTGGCGAATGGAATCACTGAAGGCTTTGGTAATTTTGCAACAAACAGTGCTTTTTTCTGGACCCAGCCGACCGGTGAGCCGTATAAAGGTTACAAACGCGGCCGTTTATGGGATCTTACCAATGATGACATGGCCTATATAAAGGAGAATGTAAAAGAGTTACAATATATCGCTCCCCGGTTACAGGGATGGCGACAAAGCAATGGAGACAATACACATTATAACAACAAAAGCGGATCATTTTATATCAAAGGCGATTATCCTTCTTACAGGAATATTGATCCGTTCACTGTACTAAAGGGCCGTTTTATTAATGATATCGATATCATGGAAAAACGGAAAGTCTGCATAATTGGTGAACGTGTTGAGGAAGTATTATTTGATAAGGATGAAGATCCGGTAGGAAAATATATTAAGGTCAATGGTGTCTGGTTTCAGGTTGTAGGTGTATTCACTCCGGATACACAAATGAATTTTGGTGGTGATAAAAAAGAGTCGGTCTTTATCCCTTTTACAACGTTACAACAGACATACAATTACGGGAATGAAGTTCACTTTTTTTCAATTACCGCTAAGCCGGGTGTGCCTGTTTCGACAGTGGAAGATAAGGTTGTTAAGATTTTAAAGGACCGGCATGATATTGCCCCTAATGATAAGGATGGAGTGGGACATGTGAATGTTGAAATGCAGTTCAAGCAGATTAGCATGCTTTTCTCGGGTATCAATATTTTAACATGGTTTGTAGGGATTATGACGCTGTTTGCAGGCGTAATAGGCGTAAGCAATATTATGTTGGTCATTGTTCGTGAAAGAACGCATGAAATAGGTATTCAGCGCGCCATTGGAGCCACACCGGCTAAAATAATTACGCAAATTCTGTCAGAATCCATTGTACTGACAACCATTGCCGGATATGTAGGTTTGTTTTTGGCTATGATGCTTTTGGAAGGTGTTTCATATGGTTTGGAAAAAGCAGCTGAAAATCCGGATAATACAATCGTATTGCAGAACCCGCAGATTAGTTTTGGTGTTGGAATTGCTTCGCTGATAATACTGATCATAGGTGGGGCACTGGCAGGTTTGCTCCCTGCATACAGAGCCGTAAAGATGAAAGCAATAGACGCATTGCGCGATGAATAATATGAACTAAAAAGAATAATAAACATAAAAATATAGCCATTATGAAGATCGTTAAAATTGCATTTGGAGTGATTATTGGGCTCCTTTTTATCTGGACGTTCTACTTTTTATATCAAAAATCGCAGAAACCTCCTGTTCAATACCAGATTAAGAAACCTGAGATTGGTAACATCATTAATAAAACAGTTGCAACCGGCAGTGTGGTTCCCCGACAGGAAATCCAGATAAAACCACAAATATCAGGGATTATTGATGAGATTTATGTGGAACCGGGTGATCATGTTGAAAAAGAACAGGTCATTGCCAGGGTAAAGATTATTCCTGATATGGTGAACCTGAATTCCGCAGAATCACGTGTTAAACAGGCAGATATCAAACTGAATGATGCCAAACTGGATTATGACAGGCAAAAGGAATTGTATGACCGCGAGGTTATTTCCAAAAGTGAGTTTCAGAAAGTGGTCACGTCGTTTAATGCAGCCAAAGAGGAACTGGCTGCAGCTGAAAATAATCTCCAGCTGATAAAGGAAGGTGTAATTAAAGATTATGCCAATGCATCGAACACGCTTATTCGTGCCACTATTACAGGCATGGTTCTCGATGTGCCGGTGAAGGAAGGTAATTCGGTCATTCAGGCCAACACATTTAATGATGGTACTACTATTGCTACCATTGCAGATATGAGCGATATGATCTTTGAAGGAAAGATTGATGAAACTGAGGTCGGCAAGATCAGAAGCGGGATGGACCTGATGTTGACTATTGGTGCCATTGAAGAGAAAAAGTTTGATGCAAAACTGACCTATGTGGCACCAAAAGGCGTAGAAGAAAACGGGGCCATTCAGTTTGAGATCAAAGCAGATGTAAAACTGAATGATAAAGACTTTGTAAGGGCTGGTTATAGCGCCAATGCAGATATCGTTCTGGATAAAAAGGATAGTGTGATGACCATAGATGAAAGTCTCGTGAGGTTTGAAAATGACACGGCTTATGTTGAAATTTTCAAAGGGAACGAAGATGGAAGACAAATGTTTGAAAAGAAAGAGATAAAAACCGGTTTGTCAGATGGAATAAAGATTCAGGTTTTGAGTGGTTTGACACTAGATGATGAGATTAAAGGTGAAAAGGAACTAGCAAAAAAGGATAAACCAACAACCGAAGAAATCTAATAATATTATGAAGATCAGATATTCAGTCATACTGCTTTTTCTTGGAGTGACTTTGCTGAGTGCCAGGGCACAAAAACTGTGGACACTTCAGGAATGCATCGATTACACACTGGAAAACAACCTCTCCCTGCGTCTCCAGGAACTGGATGTAAAGGATAAGGAGGTTTTGTTGAAAAGTGCCAGAAATCAGGCATTGCCAAATTTATCCGGGAGTGTAAATCTAACGGAAAGTTTTAATTTCTCCGGATCAAGTGATAACACCTTTTCACAGGGTAATTCATTTAATACTGGATTTGGCGCGTCTGCAGGGATGCCCCTTTTTAACGGATTTGCTATACGAAACAGTGTGTCACAGGCGAGGGTTGACAGGGAAGCTGCAGAATACAACCTGGAATCCAGAAAAAACAATGTCCTTCTGCTGCTTTTGCAGAGTTATCTGGATATTTTAATGAAAAAGGAATTGGTGACAATTGCGGAAGAACAATTGGCAAGTACCCAAAAGGAAAAGGAAGCAGTGGAGATTAAATATGAAGTGGGGGAAGTCTCAAAAGATATCTATCTGGAAAACCTGGCTCAGGAAGCACGGGAGACTGCGACTTTGAATGAGGCTAAAAATAACCTGGCTTATTCAAGACTTGTGATGGCTCATATCCTGGATCTGGAGAATCCTGAAGAATTCGATGTGGTGACTCTTAAACTGCCGGAAGTAATGGCAAAAGTTACACTGTATAATGCGGCCATATTGTTTAATGAAACCAAACTGACCTGGCCCGATATAAAAAGTGCAGAAAAGAATCTTGAAAGTTCAGAGTACATGGTTGCACAGGCAAAATCCGGTTATTATCCATCAATATCAGCTTTTGCAGGGTATTCGGCCAACTATTACAATACGTCCAACCTGTCATTTTCCGATCAGCTTGATGCATATTCAAGACCGTACCTGGGAGTAAATGTAAATATTCCGATTTTTAGCCGACTGAGTAACCGGAACAATGTTAAAAGGGCGAAGCTGAATTACGATGCCATGGACCTGCAACTGGCCCTGGTAGAAAATCAGTTGCGTGAAACCATAAAAGAAGCATATGTTTCGGCAGTAGCAGCGCAGTCCAACTATGAGTCAGCCCAGAAAACACTGGATGCCACAAAAGAATCTTTCCGTTTTGCCGAAGAAAAGTATAAGGTTGGAGCCATTTCCCCGTACGACTATAATACTTCAAAAAGTCAGTTGATGCAGGCTGAATCAGAAATGTTACGGTCAAAATACCAGTTTATCTTTTCTTCAAAGGTTCTGGAGTTTTATAAAAATAATAACATTACGTTCTAATATACCTGCAAACCTTAATTAATAGGTAGAAGTAACCGGTTCATCCTGAACCGGTTTTTTTATGGTATCTCCGTTTACGGTAATGGTTGTTGTAAACTGGTTTAAATTGAACAGTGGTGAATCGGCGTTAAGCGTATCTCCTCCTGATATCAGAGTGTCGAAATGTATATTCCGCACCAGTTTTGTACTATCCCAACCGTCAATCTGAATGCGATCATTTCCACGTTCAAAGGTTTGAATTTGGTCGAAACTAATGTTGTGTATCTCACCCGGCCAGCTCTGTGAACCTTTTTTATTTCCCAGCTGATCTGTATTCCGGATTACAATTAGCTGGCCAGAGGTGTATATCCTGAGATTCTGAAAGGTTACATTATATATATCTGTACTTTGTAGTGATAAAACTGACAGGGCTGCCTTATTTGTCTCCTCATCACGTACAAACATAATATCGCAATCCGAAACATGAATATCTGAAATATATTCCGCTAGTGTTTCAGGACCAATACTTACGGCGTTGTTATTATCAGACCAGAAACGACAGTTTTTAACGGATATATCCGATGCCGGTAAAGCTGATCCAGGGTTAATGCTGTCATTTGAAAATTCCCTGTTATTGCCTATCCCTTTTACTGAAACCACATTTCCGCCGCTTCGGATCAGGCATCCTGATATGTTTATATTGGAACTGTTCGCAATTGTTACACCATTGCTCTCCCATATGGCCGGATTGATAATAGTTATATTCCGGATGTTGGCTTCATCGCTTTTATATACGAAAATCCCATTGCCTTCCTCTGGCAGAATGATGCTTATGTCGTTTATGCTGATGTTGCTACAGGCTTCAAAATCTATCGCATTGTGTATTATGGAGTCGCCCGGGGGAATTATGATGCCCTGACCAAAGATCTTTATGTTTTCAGCATTTTCAGCTTTGATATATCCTTTAATAATTGCACCTGGTGCTAAATAAAGCTTCCGGTTACTTTCAAGACTGATGGTTTTATTTGCTGAAGCAGGAATGTCATGGATCCCGGGTTCAAAATACAACAGTCCCGGACTATCCGGTTTTGGTGCATCTTTAGAAGGATTTGCGGCAACCAGATGCAGGGTTCTGCCCCTGTAATCACCATTCAGGATCACCGTAAGCTGAGTTGGTTTATAGAGCTTAAAGGAAACAGTACCATTGTTTTGTATTTTATATTTTATACTGTCGGATTCAGGCAGAAACCGCCATTTGGTATAACCTGAGGAGGGGAAATTTGTCTTAATCTCTACCATTGCTGAATCTGTAAAGCTAAATATACCATAGGATATGTTATTGCCATATCGTGAGGGGACAGATAGAAGACTAAGTACTTTATTATCCGCTTTAACAATAAATGCTTTTGATGGATTTACCGATGGTGGTAAACTATGAAGGTAGACTTCTGCACCTGTATTTAGAGATAAAAGTACGAACAGACCGGTTAAGCATATGATTTTCATGGTAGAATCTTTGTGCAAAGATATGAATTTGTCATAAATCTTTGATCTTCAGTTTTATGCTATGGATTTTAAGGTAAGAAGAATGCTGAATTTACTATATATTAACACAAAATAGCACTTAATGTTAATATAATGTTAAATAATTAAAATATGAATGGATATATTGTAATGCGCAGTAAGTCAGGCAGTAACGCATTTTATGCTGTTAAGCATATAATTAAGTCTTGCGCGGACTAGAGTTTGTAACTATCAGTATTGCAGTGTGTTGATACTGGCACGGTCTGTGTGTATGCACTAATGTTAAAATAATATTAATAAAATGTTGTTAAAATGTTGTCTGGTAAAATTAAATAATCTATCTTTGTTATGTGAATATAAATTAAAAGCCATGAAAAGAATAGTAAAATTAATATTGGGGATGGTCCTTTTAACAGGAACAATGGCTGCACAAGATATGTTTATTTCTTCGGGTGCTGAAGGAAAATCTGATAAAGCTTCTTTAACCTGGGTTGTTGGTGGCGGAATTTCTGTCAGCCAGAATGATGCCTCACCGGTATTAACACCAGAGTTTTATGAAAGTCAAAAAACAGCATTAAGCCTTAAAGCTAATTTACCGGCTGTTGAAGTCGGTGTTTTTCCAAATCCCGTTACTGAATATGTAACAGTTTCTGTGAAAAATGATAGAATGAAAGGTGGTAAGGTTTATATTTCCGATATGTCCGGAAAAAACATTTTGTCCGGTGAATTGGAAAAAGAAAATACAAAACTTATTGTTTCATCACTTGCTTCAGGAATTTACACGGTTAACACATTCGACAGATATGGCAACAATTCCGGGGCAACTAAAATCGTAAAAAACTAAATCTCATAGCATGAAAACAAGAATACTTATATTAGTTTTAGTTGTGGCAACGTCATTTGCCACAATCGCACAATCAGTTCCTGGTTTCAGTTACCAGGCTGTTGCAAGAGATGCTGGTGGTAACATTATTGCTAATCAGAAAGTAGGTATTGAGATCAGCATTCTGAAGAACTCCGTAGAGGGTGAACTGGCTTACGTAGAAGAGTTTTCACCCATGACCAATAACTATGGTATCATAAACCTGACCATAGGTACAGGATCACCAACTTTTGGCTATTTTGAGGATATCGACTGGTCGGTTGGTGAGTATTTTGTAGGTGTAGCCATGGATCCGGATGGTGGTCATGAATATGTGGATATGTCAACAAGTCAGCTTTTAAGTGTGCCTTATGCTATGTTCGCAAAGAGTGCATCAACCGCTCAGTCAGTCGACGGTGTGGATGCCAAAGCAATAAACGACCTCAAAAAAAGTGTCGCAGATTTACAAACCAAGCTGAAATCAGTAAACAAGGTGTTAATGGGAGATGGCCTGGTTGATGACAGGGATATAAATAATATTGTTGTTTACGATACTGTTACCACCAAGGATAATATTAACTGGATGGCAGACAACCTGAAAGCTGAAATATATACTGATGGTACACCTATTCAGGATGTTAAAGCATACAATAACGATCCGGTGGTTGCTCAGGAATACGGGTATCTGTACAGTTATGAAGCCATTGTCGCTGCAGACAAGAATATCTGTCCCGATGGTTACCGTTTACCAAGCAGTGCTGAATGGAGTGTGTTGCTGCAAAAATATGGTGGATCTGTTATGGCCGGTGCAGCACTTAAGGAAGCTGGTACATTTCACTGGGATGTTCAGGCCAATGGGGTAAGTGGTGCTGCTGAAACTGAGATTGTGCCTGCTGGAATGGTTGCTGCCGACGGATCAAGTACCGGTCTCGGAACCAGGGCTTATGTCTGGACAGGAGAGGAATCTGCAGACAACCCGGATTATGCTGTAGCATACCAGTTTAATACTGAAAATAATCTTGTGATTAAAGTGAACATTAAAAAAGATGCTAATATATCTGTAAGATGTATTAAGGAATAAGAAATCGTTCGATGATAAAAAATATATTTTGAGGGTTATTGACCTTGAGGTAGTAGGATGAGGTAGGACCGCCGGAGGGCGGTCCTTTTTTTTGCCTTTTTTCATTTTATCACTACAGGTTTATTATCTTTGCAAAACTTTTTTAACAAGGGAATTGAATATGTCAAATAATCTTCAAACAGAACTAAGCGAACAGGAATTAATCAGAAGAAACAGCCTCGACGAATTAAGAAGTCTGGGCATTAATCCTTATCCCGCAGAAAAATTCGATGTAAGCCATTACTCCGCACAGATTAAGGAAAGTTTCAGGGACGAAGAAGATTTTGGAAAGGTTACCCTGGCAGGACGTTTGATGAGCCGCCGTATTATGGGTAAAGCATCTTTTGCTGAACTGCAGGATGCAGAGGGCCGTATTCAAATGTATATTTCCAGGGACGATATTTGTCCTGATGAAGATAAAACATTATACAATACCGTATTCAAAAAGTTGCTTGATATCGGCGATTTTGTAGGTATCACGGGTCATGTATTCAGGACCCAGGTTGGTGAGATTTCCATTCATGTGGAATCACTGTCAGTGCTGTCTAAATCATTGAAGCCTTTACCAATTGTAAAAACAAAGGAAGGAAAGGTTTATGATGCATTTTCTGATCCGGAAATGCGATACCGACAGCGTTATGTTGACCTGGTGGTTAATCCGAAGGTGAAAGATACATTTGTAAAACGTACAAAACTTATTAATTCTGTTCGTGATCTGTTTAACAGCAAAGGATATCTTGAAGTTGAAACGCCGGTGTTACAGCCAATTCCGGGTGGTGCAGCTGCCCGTCCGTTTGTAACTCATCACAATGCGCTGAATATTCCATTATATATGCGTATTGCCAACGAGCTTTACCTGAAACGGTTAATTGTTGGTGGCTTTGATGGTGTATATGAGTTTTCAAGAAACTTCAGGAATGAAGGAATGGACAGAACCCATAATCCGGAGTTTACGGCTATGGAGATTTACGTAGCCTATAAGGATTACAACTGGATGATGGATCTGACCGAAGAACTGGTTGAAAAAGTTGCGCTCGATCTTCATGGTACCACCAAACTTAAAGTGGGAGATAAAGAGATTGATTTTAAGCGCCCGTATAAGCGGATTACCATGTTGGATGCCATTAAGGAACATACCGGTATAGATATATCGGGCATGAACGAAACTGAACTGCGTGATGTGTGTAAGCAGATCGGTGTGGAGGTAGATGAAACAATGGGTAAAGGAAAGATCATTGATGAAATATTCGGTGAGAAATGCGAAGAAAGCTACATTCAGCCAACTTTTATTATCGACTATCCCGTGGAAATGTCTCCTTTGTGTAAAAAACATCGCTCAAATCCGGAGCTGACTGAACGCTTTGAACTCATGGTAAATGGTAAGGAACTGGCCAATGCCTATTCTGAGCTCAATGACCCCATTGACCAGCGTGAAAGGTTTGAAGAACAACTGAAGTTGCTTGAAAAAGGAGATGATGAGGCTATGTTTATCGATCAGGATTTTCTGCGTGCACTGGAATACGGAATGCCACCTACTTCAGGAATGGGTATAGGCATAGATCGTCTTGTCATGCTGATGACCAATCAGCAGGCCATTCAGGAAGTACTCTTTTTCCCTCAAATGAAACCTGAAAAACGTTCATTGCCCGATAGCGATGAGAAATTTATTGAACTCGGTATTGCGCCTGAATGGGTTGATGTGGTTCGGAGTTTAGGTTACAAAAAGGTAATACAGCTTAAAGAAGTTAAAGCCTCTAAGTTTTTCAATGACCTTTGCGGCTATAACAAAAAAAATAAACTTGGCTTAAAAAATCCATCAATAGATGAGGTGAATGCATGGTTTGCCTCATTTGAATAACATGGAAAAATCAGATGCTAAAATAGGAATTGTAGGAGGAGGTAGCTGGGCTACAGCTATTGCCAAGATGTTGCTTGAAAATGTTGAGCGGATCAATTGGTATATGCGCGATAAGGAAAACCTGCAACGGTTTAAGGTGCTCAAACATAACCCGTCCTATCTTACGATGGTTCGTTTTGATACGGATCGTATTTTTCTGAATTGTGACATTAACAAAGTCATTGAAAAATCTGATATTCTCATTTTAGCCATTCCCTCACCTTATTTGAAACCGGCATTGAAAAAGATCAAAGTTTCAATGAAGGATAAGATTGTGTTTTCTGCTATAAAGGGAATTGTTCCCGACGAGAACATGATAATCGGGGAATATATTAACCAGGTATTCGAAGTGCCCATTGAAAATATTGGTGTCATTACCGGACCCTGTCATGCCGAGGAAGTGGCGATGGAACGCTTGTCTTACCTCACGCTAGCCTGCCAGAACCGTGAAACAGCTCGCATGATGGCCCAGCTGTTAGGCAGTCATTATATAAAAGCCAATATATCTGATGATATCTATGGAACAGAATATGCCTCGGTTCTGAAGAACGTGTTTGCCATTGCAGCAGGCATTTGCCATGGACTGAATTACGGGGATAATTTTCTTGCGGTGCTGATCTCAAATGCTATTCAGGAGATTAAACGGTTTGTTGATACGGTCCATCCGATATCACGCGATATCAAGGATTCGGCTTATCTGGGTGACCTGCTGGTAACCTGTTATTCACAGTTCAGCCGTAACCGAACCTTCGGAAATATGATTGGTAAAGGTTACTCAGTGAAAAATGCGATTCTGGAGATGCATATGGTGGCAGAAGGTTATTATGGTGTGAAATGTATCAAGGAAATCAACGAAAAATATAAAGTGTCAATGCCGATTACAGATGCCGTTTATAATATTGTTTATGAACGTATTTCGCCTGCAATAGAGATTAAATTATTGCATGAGAATCTACGGTAGGGATATGCCTTCGTTTATTTTGAAATAATAGCCCGGAATCTATTCTAAAATCGTCAGTATGAAAAAGTCAATAGCAGATATTACTTTTATCGTTATATCAACGATCATTTTGTTAGTTTTTAATCATTATGGCATAATTGAAAAGTACAATGGATTTGCGCTCATTCCGATTCTTATTGCCTATTATCTTGGTCAATTTGTGATGCGAATTACAAATAAATAATTACTCTTGCCCGGTGAAAGCTTCACAGATTCTTCCTCATGTGAACCTAAAAGGCTGTCATTCTGAGCGTAGTAAGAGGAAGCGAAGAATCTATAAGTAATATTGATTTTTAGCCGGATAACAATGATAAATAATCCAGATAATTTATATCAGGTAAAGGTATTTCTTGGGATGAAAAAGAGAGGCGATCTTTCCGGGCCGCCTCTCTTTTTTATGATCATATTTGTTTTCTCATCGTTTTGTAAGCATTTATCAGGGCATTGGTTGACCCGTCATGCGCTGTTACTTCGCCATCTCCTTCCAGCTCGGGAAGAATCTGATTGGCTAACTGTTTCCCCAATTCGACACCCCACTGGTCAAAACTGAAAATATTCCAGATGATACCCTGTACAAATATTTTGTGTTCATACATGGCAATCAGTGATCCTAAGGTGTGCGGTGTCAGTGCCTTAAACAGAATTGAATTGGTTGGTTTATTGCCTTCAAATACTTTAAATGGCAGAAGGTTTTCAATTTCATCGGGAGTTTTACCTGCGGCTTTTAATTCTGCTTCAACCTGCAAAGGTGTTTTACCCACCATTAAAGCTTCGGTCTGAGCAAAGAAATTTGCCAGCAATTTTGGATGATGGTCGCTTAATGGATTATGACTGATTGCAGGTGCCATGAAATCGCAGGGGATTAATTTTGTTCCCTGATGAATCAGTTGATAAAAGGCATGCTGACCATTGGTGCCGGGTTCCCCCCAAATGATGGGTCCGGTTTGGTAAGACACCTTTTCACCATTTCTATCCACATATTTCCCGTTGCTTTCCATGTTCCCCTGCTGGAAATACGCTGAGAAACGATGCATGTACTGATCATAAGGCAGAATAGCTTCTGTTTCAGCACCATAAAAGTTGTTGTACCAAATGCCAATGAGGGCCAGAATAACCGGGATATTATTTTTAAAGGGTGCTGTTCTGAAGTGCTGATCCATAGCATGAGCACCTTCCAGCAATTTAACGTAATTATCGAAGCCGATGGCACAGGCAATGGAAAGACCTATCGCTGACCATAAAGAATATCGACCGCCTACCCAGTTCCAGAACTGAAACATATTTTTAGTGTCTATTCCAAACGCAGAAACTGCCTCTGAATTGGTTGAAAGGGCCACGAAATGCTTGGCCACAGCCATCTCATTTTTAGCAGCTTCAAGGAACCATGATTTCGCTGAATTCGCGTTAGTCATAGTTTCCTGAGTGGTAAATGTTTTGGATGCAATTATAAAAAGGGTGGTTTCCGGATTGACTTTTTTTAATGTTTCGGCTATATGTGTCCCGTCAACATTGGAAACGAAATGCAGGTTTATATTTTCTTTTTTATAAGGTTTTAAAGCCTCAGTGACCATTAACGGGCCAAGATCGGAACCACCAATACCGATATTGACTATGTCTGTTATTGCTTTACCACTGAACCCTTTCCATGTACCGGAAATAATGCTTTCAGAAAAAGCTTTCATTTGATCCAGTACTTTGTTGATTTCAGGCATTACATCTTTACCATCAACTAAAACTGGCGTGTTGCTGCGATTTCTTAAGGCTACATGAAGCACAGCCCGGTCCTCTGTCTGATTAATTTTTTCACCGGAAAATTCACTTTCTATGGCTGAATTCAATCCACATTCTTCTGCAAGTTTAAGCAGGAGTTCAAGAACCTTATCATCAATAATGTTTTTTGAAAAGTCAATTAGAATATCCTCGAACCGAAGTGCGTATTTTTCAAAACGGTTGTCGTCGTTTGCAAAAAGATCCTTTATCTGAGTGCCTTTAAACTTATTATAATAAGCTTCTAACTCTTTCCATGCACTTGTTGTTGTCGGATTGATGTTTGGTAACATAATTTTATATTTTTATTGTTTTTTCTGCATTAATTCAAGGTGGGTGGCCTTCACTATTTCATCAACACAAAGATATAACAGATTATTTGAAATTTTTAATTTCAATCGTTCCTGAAGGATAATCTAAATGTTCTTAACAGCATTTAAGCAAAAAGTAAATGGGTATCCTGAGTGCAGTGTTCTGATTTGTAAGAAGAATAAACCTTATTGCAGCCTGTTGCAATCGTTGTTCAGTATTTCAGTTATCCTGATTTTCGTTTTTGGTAAACCATCCATAGTGCATAAGCCCGCAGTAGTAAACCGGTTTACCTGAACATAATTCAGGTTCAACGTATCTCCTTTATGAAAATCTGAAGGTAGGTTTTCTACAAGCGCACAATTTGAATAGGTCAGTTCAGGAGTTTCGAGTGTGTTCTTCCAGTTTTCGCCAAAAGATTCATTATTGCTGATAAACTGTACAACTGAACCGGCACAGGTTGTTGGCAGAACCCTTGCTTTTGGACAGGTTTTTTCAGGTTCATTTTCGCAGCTGAAAAATAGTGTTATGATCAGGAAAAATACAAACTTTTTCATACCGATATAACTTATTTAACCGGGAAGACATATTAACCTTCCCTTCTCCTGTGATAAAGTTACACATTATAAAAATTGAAGTAAAATATTTGCGTAATGGTTTAAGCCGTGCTGTCATTATGTTGTAAAACATTGTGTTGAGCAGAGGGACTATTCTGAAATGTAAACAGATACTGTTATCTTTATCTTGATTCAAAATAACCGGGATTATGACGACTGATGCTAATCAAACAAAAATCCGGGCATTGTTGGTTGACGACGAATATGAAGCCAACGAATTGCTTAAAACATTGATACAAAATACCGGTATTGCTGAAGTGTGTGGGATACTGACGAATCCAATGGATCTGGATCATCAAATACAGCTTTTAAAACCGGATATCCTGTTTCTTGATATAGAAATGCCTGGCATATCCGGAATTGAGGTTCTGAAAAAAATAAGATCTGTTAATCTTGATCTGCATGTGGTTTATGTAACAGCTTTTGATGAATATATGCTGGATGCTCTCAGGTTAAATGCATTCGATTATCTGTTGAAACCGGTGGACCGGAAGGAACTTTATGATACATTGAACCGGATTAAACCTCTGATTAAAAGAAGAGAAGAGGAAGGGAAATTTTTTTATGGTAAAATTAAAATTCCAACCAGTTCCGGTATTGAGCTGCTCGATCCGTCGCAGATTATTTATCTGCAGGCAGAAGGTACATACACACATGTGGTTCTGAAGGATGATAAGGTTATTTTTTCCAGCTTTAATCTGGGAAGAATTAAAAGTGAACACCTCCCTGCAAATGGTTTTTTGCAAATCAGCAGGAGCTATGTCGTTAATGTTTCTTACCTCAAGCGCGTTGAACGTCATAATCTTGAAATTGTGCTGCAGGGAGATCAGGGCAAAGATATTAATCTCAAATATTCACGAAATTATTTACAGAACCTGTTATAGTTGTAAAATGTGATCCGGTTAAAAACCATAGTAAAACATCCTGTTTTTATAACATCAGCAATTTTGTTGTTGCTCATTTGGCTATTACCATTTCCCTTTAATCAATATAAGCTTGAAACAACTTTTAAAGTGCTTAATAACGAAAGCGTAAGCCGTGTATATTATGATCTGGATAAGGACGGAGTATCTGAATTTTTTCGTTTCAGATCTTCCGCTCTTACCGGTAACGGAACGCAGATGTTTGTATCCAGAGCAAACGGAAACATTATATATCAGACACAGTATGAAGAAAAATACGGCGACGTAGCCAATATCGACGAGTTTTATTTTGAAGATCTTTTTAAAACCGGTTACGTCTCAGCAGCCTTTTTTACACGAAGTATTGATTCGGTGTATCTTTTTGTCTTTTCTATCGAAGATAGTGTGCATAACGTCTATGGTTATCCGGTAAAAAAGAATATAAGTGGTGAAATGGGGCCGTCAAAGATTAAATGGCTGGGATATAAGACCAATGCAATTCAAGAGGTCTTGTTGTATTTTTGGGTGGATGACAGTGAAACTCTTGGTTCCAGTGAAATTATGTGCTTTAATGTGACCACCAGGCATATGAGTCGTTTTCACTTTGATTCCATGAATCCACAGGTGGAAGTGATTGAAAACGATGAGAATAAATTCTCTATAGTTATCAATACCGTATCAAACAGACAGATTAAGGAGGCTCTGGCCTGGGAATATGGTGATATGGCGTGTCGGTTTATGGTTCTTGACGAGAATTTTAATTTCCTGTTTGACCCCGTTGTTCTGGCTGAATCATATGGTTACGCAGATATCGTTGTGCTTGATAATGCCGAAACCGGACGTAAGAACGTCTTTTTGTTTCTGTGGGATTTTAGTATTGATACCAATAACCGGAAGCTCATCAAAATGAACCTGAAAGGGGATATTATCTTTAATGCCAATCTTTTTTTGGATCAGGTCATTACAGATTTGCTTCTTATTCAGGATAAAGAAAATGAATTGTATATTAAAACAGAGGGACGTGATTACTGGTTGGTGGATAAGGAAGACGGAAGTCTCAGTAAAAGCATTTTTGCACAGATAAATCTTGATGGCTATGATTATATTACTTCTGTTCAACTTGATAATAAGCCGGGAAAGGAACACGTGCTTTTTAATAATATCAGCAACGAGTTAATTGTATACCGCAGAGGATTTAAAAATCCGGCATCCATTGAAATTCTCGATGAAAAGTTTTACTTCGACCAGTTCTCTGTACGAAAAGGTAAAATATTTTCCCTCATTATTCCAGGTGAAATCTATATTAACCGGTTGACATACAGAAGTACAAACTGGGTGTGGTTAAAATATCCATACTGGTTAGGCATATTTCTGTTACTGAACCTTGGCGTATGGTTAAGGAGTCAGTTAACCCGTAAAAGGGAACTTGAGCTCAAAGCTATAGAAAGTAAAATAACGGACCTGCAGCTAAAAAACTTCCGGAACCAGCTTGATCCTCACTTTACATTTAATGCCCTCAATGTAATCGGATCAGTGATTTATAAAGAAGATAAAGATGTGGCCTATGATTATTTTACCCGGTTTTCCCGCTTAATGAGGTTCAGCCTTATTGACAGTACCAATATTACCCGCGAACTGGATGCTGAAATACAGTTTACAACCGATTATCTGGAGTTTCAGAAATACAGGTTTAAAGACAAGTTTGATTTTGTGGTCAACACAGGAGCCGGTGTGGAACGGAAAATGCAGGTTCCTAAAATGCTCATTCAGGGGTATGCAGAGAATTCTGTCCGGCATGGCTTTTATCAGATAGATTATCAGGGAATGATAGAAATAAACACTGAGAGAACCTCTGATGCCACGGTGATAACAGTAAAAGATAACGGTATAGGTCGTAAAAGAGCTGCAGAATTACACACCAGCAAAGGCAGTGGTATTGGGATGAATGTAATGGAGGAACAAATTAATCTTTTTAATAAGTATAATCTCAGGCATATTGAGATAAAGGTAGTCGATCTGGAAGAAAAAGGACATGCTAAAGGCACCCTGGTAAAAGTGTCTATTCCACACCAATTCAGCTTTTTAATAGCTAAACCTGCAAAATAAACCCGGCCTGTTTAACTTCATTAAATGAAAGGTTGTTTTTAATAAACAGATTTGAATATTTCCGATTAATCGCTAAAAATATGTGATATTTGTTACAGTTAATAAAGGTTAAATTAGGTTATACAACAATCCTAGACCATCTTAGAAAGTAAGTTCGTCCCGGAAAGATTCGTTCAGTTTCAAAAACCCTTTGGTGATTCCAAGTCCCGAAGGGTTTTTTACATGTAATTATTTACCGTCTTTTGAGCGGATAACGTTGAGATCACGCTTGATTTTCCACTTTTCACCATCGGTTCCGGTTGCGGTTATCACATAGTAATATACACCGGGTGAGACATACTTTCCGTTATACCGTCCATCCCACCCAAGTTCAGGATCTGTCCATGAAAAAACCCGGCGTCCCCAGCGGTTATAAATTGCCCCACGAAAGGTTTCCGGTTTCAGGGACTTATAGACTACTTTAAACTGGCCTGCTTCTTCACTGGCACCAAAACCAATGATCATAATGTTGGCAGCATCGAGGTAAGAACTCACAATACGTACTTCCTTATCGGTACTTGCACTGCAGTAATCGTTACTAACGGTCACTCTTACCAGGTAGTCTGCTTCTTCATTATCGTTTACATCATTCCTGAACTCATACCGGAACGAGTCCAGTGCAAAAGTGATTTTTTGTGAGTCCGTTTCGCTCATTGCGAGAATTTCCCAATCATAGAACTCAACCTTAGATGTGGCACCTTTGGTCGAGAAATCCACATTCAAAGGGGCACTACCTTTAACATCGCCTGTAACTTTTTTTTCCAGTTCATTATTATTGTTTCGTTCAATAATAATGGCATTTATGTCATCCAGTTTTACGGCAACCGGAATATACAAGGTGTCATTTTCAACCCCTGTGTTAAATGGTAGAACATTATCAAAAAAGGATTCTGCCAGTGATGCCTTAACCCTGGTATCCTGGTATGGAATGTTGGGTGCAAATAGGTTTATACTGAATTCCTTGCTATCGAATGTAAGTGCAGGATCCGAACTCCAGTTAACGCTTTGATAGCGTGTTAGCCGCACTACCTTGTTCAATACGGGATCGCCTGTGATCACTGAATCTGAGCTTACAAAAGCTTCAGCTTTTATTAATGAGCAACTGTCTGCGCCCTGCCGTGAACTGTCATATATCACAACTGAATCAACCTGTGGTGTATGTTCTTCATAATCAATTACCCAGATGTTTTTGGTTACTGAACTTCCGGTGGGACCTATTTCTACCTGGTAGCCGCCCGGCTCTGAAATTGACAGTGTTGTTATTTTTTGGTTCGATACGATGGATGACGGTATAAGAGATGGTGTCGTTACTGCACCGTCCTGAATTGAAAACCGGCTCCAGGAAAAATCTGTTGTATCAGAATTGGTATACTGCAAAACTACATTATTAAAACCGGCAACCACAAAAATTGTATCCAGTCCTGAGGCACTGAAATTTTTACCTGAATTCAACAAGGTTCCATTGTTCAGGCTAAACTGTGCAAATACAGAAGTGCTCATCAGACTAATTGCTAAAGTAACCGTTTTAATCAGATTCATTATGTTGATTTGTTTACGCATAAAACGCAAATTTAGTCCTTTTATTTTTAGTTCAAATTACATGAGAAAATTATCATGGTTTATTATTTATTCAGCAACCGGATTTATGATCTGTTGATTCCAGGTAGCTTTAAAACCATGTTTTTTGTTAAAGTTTTTAAAGTAAGTGTGCCGTAAGAAATGGCATTTGTTTATTTAATTATATTTGTGCCCATGAATTTAAGAGCCTTAATATTAATTGTTTCTTTATTAGGATTTGTTTCAGGTTTAAAGAGCCAGGAGCTGGCTAAACCCGGAAGCAACAAAGAAAAGAAAGAATCAACATATGTAGGCCCCAAAAAACTGGAAGTTAAGGAAAAGAAGGTTGAAAAATCTGAAATTTTTTCATGGAAAATTGATCCGAATAACCTGGATACATTTCATGTGAAATTTGATACAGCCATGAATGACTTTTTTGTCTATTATCCTGTTTACAGAACCAGTATAGCTAATGCCCATCTTGGAAATCTGGGAAGCCCGTATCAATCGATGATTTATTTTGACCGGCCGGTTGATCTGCCGTTTCTCTTTATGGATGTGTACCGCGATTATATGAAAATGCCCGGTGATTACAGGTTTTATAATACAAAAACTCCTTATACAAGTCTGAACTACTGGACAGGAGGACCGAAGCTTCAGGCGGAAGAACAGGTTAAAATCATCCATTCACGAAATATTCATAAAGATATAAATATCACAGCATATGGTGATTATATCTATGGACGCGGATTTTATGACCGAATGTCTACAAAGCATTTAAATTTCTCATTGTCAACATCCATATTAAAACCCAGATATGTACTCTATTTTATAGGAGGTATTAATAACCTGCAGAATTTTGAAAATGGTGGTTTTAGTGATGATCGGTATATCTCAGATCCATACGCTATATTTAATGACAGAAGGGCATCAAGAGACTATGCTACATTTCAGGTTAATTTAAACAATGCACAGTCACAGCTAAAAAACCGTTTTCTGTATCTGAACCATGAATACAGGATCGGTTATCAGAAAGATGTGGAACTTGAGGATACGGTTGTTAAAAAATTTGTTGCAGTGAATACAATTGGTCATACCTTTAAGTATTCTGAATTTTCAAAGAATTACAGTGAGGGTTCACCCCTGCCAACAAACGGTTTCTATGCGCATAATTACATCAACTCTTCTACAACTTTAGACAGTACCTACAGAAGAGTAATTGAGAATAAGATTAAAGTATATTTTGAGGAAGGAATGAATAAATATATGCCTTTTGGATTTGGGGCCTACCTTAAAAATGAATTGATTCGTCAGGAAAATAATTCATGGTCATTCATGCCTGATTCGATATTCGGATACGGTTATTCAGCTGCTAAAACAGCTTATCCTGGTCTGGTTGCGGATTCATCTAGGTTTGAGTATATGCGACATGCTAACGATACCACGTATTCCAATACATCTTTTGGTGGTCAGATATTCAGGAGAAAGGGGAAAAACTTCTTTTTCGAAGCGGGGGCAGAGATTTATTTTCTTGGCTATCGTCAGGGAGATTACAGAATTAAAGGTGAACTTACCAAATGGTTTGCCGTAATTGATTCGGCTTCGTTAACCCTGAAAGCTGATTTTCTAAAAACAACTCCGGATTATTTCCTGAATCATTACGCTTCAAATCATTTCTGGTGGAATAACAATTTTAAGGATGTATTTGAACAGCGTCTGGAAGGTGAGCTTAAGATTCCCGCATGGAGAGCCGGAGCAAAAGTTAAGCTCAATACAATTGTCAATTATATATATTATGATACGGCATCTTTTCCACGGCAGTATACTACCGGTTTGCCTTTGATTGAAGCCACACTCTATAAGGATTTAACTTTTGGTAAATTTCATTGGGATAATACTGCAACATACCAGGTAACGGGAAATTCATCTGTGCTGCCTTTGCCAGATCTTGCGGTCAGATCGAATTTTTATTATAAAAATATTTATGCCAATGTTTTATGGGCACAGATAGGTTTTGATAATTACTATCACACCGCCTATTATGCACCGGCCTATATGCCTGCTACGGGAAGGTTTTATAACCAGGATCAGCTTTTAATCGGAAATTTTCCTATGACCCATGCATATGCCAATTTCCAGATTAAGCGTATGCGGTTTTTCGTGATGTACTACAATGTACTGAAAGACCTGGTTCCTCCAAAGCACTTCTCGGCACTTCACTATGCCTATAATCCCCGTTTTCTCAAGATTGGGGTGTCCTGGAATTTTTATGATTAAAATTCAGGTTTAAAAATTCCATATTTAAACCATTTATAAATCGGAACACACTTCATGGCCTGAAGCCTGATTTTCCAAGAATATCCTGACTGTCGGTGAGATTTAAAAGCCCGGAAAGTGAAATATCTTTGTTATTTTCCATAAACGCAGTTACAATCTGGTATCCTATAAAAGCGCCGGCTCGTGGTGCAGATTCATTGCCAAAATACTGCGTAAAAGGTGCCGGATCAGTATATTTTTTTATGGTCAGAAGATCCTTGCTGAACAGGTGCTTGTTTTCAATGATATAACTCCACATGGCTTTCTCATTGAGTTTACACCATTGCAGCTGTTGTTGGGTATAACCCAGTATCCTTTGGGTTGGTTCGTCAGGCAGGAGCTGTTTCAGTACAAATAATATTTTACCGTCATAAATCATTCTGCTTAACAGTGTTTGTTCTGTTGATTGGTATGGATATTCGGACTGCAGCCAAGCCCATAGTGCATCTGAAGGAATTTTGTCGGGATACATGTTATTCCTGATATATTCATAAATAGATAACCACTTGTAAAAAGAGTGGTTAATACCAAGATAATCTTCAAGACTAATAGCCAGTATGTTGTCACTTACAACAACGGATTCATTAAAGCCTGAAATCATATAGTAAATATCTGGGATGTTCTGTTCAGGGAAAAAAAAGTGATACCGTTTAAAACCGTTCCTTATCACATTATCGTAAAGCTGTGTTGTGCTGAATCTTTGCTCAACAGAATCATAAACCTGGCAATACACCGTATCTGTTATATACCGGTTAAAATAAAGTTCGAAGTTTTTTTCGCCCGGAACACCAATTTTTATGACCCGTGAGGTGTATAATTGAAAAAAACCGGAATATCTGGCCTGTAAGGAATCGATTTTAACTTTTGTGTAAACGGTGTCCTCCTTTCCCAACTCCTGATCGAAGCGGATGAAGTGCATGTTGATATTTATGTCATCTGTATTAACGGCAAATCTGTCGTTTTTTTTACAGGCAAAAAGCAGTGCTGAAATGAGAATGAAAGTAAAAACAGGATATTTCATATTCTTCAGAATTATTGATGAACGAAAAAACAAAAACTATCTCTTTAACCCAAAAAAAAACTATAAATTGTTTAACTGCAGTGTAAAAATTAAAATTGATAAAAATCATACCTATATTTATACCTAATTAAGAAATTGCACGCATTTAAAACTTTAGTATTGAGACTATGAACCACAATCGGATCATTATTTTTGGGTGTGATCTGATAATTTGAGAACAAAAAATTAAATGGCAGATGAAAGAAAAAATGACTGCTTTTTTAGAAGATGTAAAAGCAAAGAATCCCGGAGAAGATGAATTTCTGCAGGCTGTGGAAGAAGTTGTTGAATCAGTTTGGGATTACTATGAGTCGCAGCCAAGGTATCTGAAAGCAAAAATACTGGAACGTATGGTTGAACCGGAACGTGTCATAATGTTTCGTGTTCCCTGGATTGATGATAGTGGAGAAATTCGCATTAACAGAGGGTATCGCGTTGAATTTAACAGTGCCCTCGGACCTTATAAAGGTGGTTTACGTTTCCATACCAGTGTGACTTTAAGTGGTTTAAAATTTCTGGGATTTGAACAAACATTTAAAAACAGCCTGACCACTTTGCCAATGGGTGGTGGTAAAGGTGGTTCGGATTTTAATCCCAAGGGTAAATCCGACACTGAAATCATGCGGTTCTGCCAGGCATTTATGGCTGAACTTTACCGACATATCGGACCTCATACGGATGTTCCTGCCGGTGATATTGGAGTAGGTGGTCGTGAAATAGGTTACCTTTTTGGGATGTATAAAAAGCTGAAGAACGAATTTACAGGTGTGTTGACAGGTAAAGGTGTTGAATTTGGTGGAAGCCTTATCCGCCCGGAAGCAACAGGTTTTGGCGCTGTATATTTTGTGAGGGAGATGCTTGAGGATGTGAACCAGACACTGGCCGGAAAGCGGGTCGCCATTTCAGGATTTGGAAATGTGGCCTGGGGGGCAGCCTTAAAGGCAACTGAACTGGGAGCCACGGTGGTGACTATTTCAGGTCCGGATGGTTATATTTATGATCCGGATGGCATAAAAGGTGAAAAGATCGACTACATGCTTGAATTAAGGGCATCAAATATGGATGTGGTTGAACCATATGCTGAACGGTATGGTGTACAGTTTTTTGAAGGAGAACGGCCATGGCGCGAAAAAGTAGATATCGCGATTCCCTGTGCTATTCAGAATGAAATGAATCATCTGGATGTTCAGATGTTAATTGATAACGGATGCCAGCTGATTGCTGAAGCATCGAATATGGGACTGACTGCAGAAGCTGCTGAACTGGCAACCGAAAAAATTATGTATGCACCTGGTAAAGCGGTTAATGCCGGCGGTGTGGCTGTTTCAGGACTTGAAATGAGCCAGAACAGCATGCGGCTGAACTGGCCGGCAGATGAGGTGGATGGACGTCTGCAAATTATCATGCATAATATCCATCAAACCTGCTTGCGCTACGGAAAGGTTCCCGGAGGAAAAATAAATTATGTCAAGGGAGCAAATATTGGCGGTTTCGTTAAAGTGGCTGATGCCATGTTGGCTCAGGGTGTAATCTGATCAAAAGAAATTAATAGGTTAAGGCTGGTGTCCACTGGGGGTATCAGCCTTTTTTATGTAGAAATAGGCCGTTTTATTTTTACTGTCATCAAACGTGTACATCTCTTGTTTTCGGTGTTGCATAACAAAACTCATCATAGCAAAATCTCCTGCACAGAACAGGGCATGAGCCAAAAAGATCACGGTAAAAAAAATGGAAACCGGTAAATGCCAGAAATATACGATAAGCGGGATACAAATAAGCTGAACCAGTACAAAGGGGGTCAATGCTACGATGATAAATTCGTTTCGGTTTACAACCTGCAAATGTGCATGTACGTAAAAAATGAATTTTTTAATCTCAGCTCCGTATTTCAGCTGCCGCTTGCCAAGGACATAATAAGCCAGAGCATGCATTAGTTCATGGAGTACAACCAAAACAGTAAAAGAGAAAAACAAGCCCAGGATAAGCCAGATGAAATAGCTTTTT
Organism: Quyinboa sediminis; assembly: GCF_042219855.1. NCBI lineage: Bacteria > Pseudomonadati > Bacteroidota > Bacteroidia > Bacteroidales > Quyinboaceae > Quyinboa > Quyinboa sediminis. The sequence continues at coordinate 209,631 of NZ_JBHJHP010000004.1, forward strand.
GTATAAGTATCTCCAGTTACAGCCCTGTATGTATGATAAGCAATTAAAGCAACCAATACCGCAAGTGCTACAGTCTGGTAGAGGATATAGAAATTTATCAGCTTGTTGCGCCTGGATATAATTTGTAAAATAAACGGTTTAATTTCTTTGAATTCAAGCTTTTTAAGTAAGGTAAATTCATGTCCTGACTGTAGCTGGTCTGTACTGGGATGACTGTCCATGCTTATCCAAACCTTCGTTCACTTATTATCATCAGTGCTTCGTCCCTTACCGGAACAGGTAATTCAATATTACGAAGTTGCAAGCTCTTAAGCCAGCCTGATACATCCTTTTCCTTTAAGGTGTACAATATATCCTCAAATTCTGTAACTTCTTTGTTGGTATAGTCATGAATATCCTTTCCTGCAAAGCGGTCCAGTTCTTCATCTTCGAAATATACAGGTTTATTGGTATGGTTCATTAACGATTCCGCTTCACATACTTCATGTGCCCCGCAACAATCTGCATCAGGTAACAACACAGGCTCTTCCTGGCTTTCGTTCTTTTTGGAACGAAAAAGAATCCCGAGTAGAATCAGGATAACAAAACCTGCTATGACCGCTAAAATAAAATTCATTTCTTTCTCCCTGATAATAAAACCTGAATGTTTATTAAAACAACGATGCAAAATTACAAAAGTTGATGTAAGAATAAACGAATTATTGCGTCTATACTATTGGTTTGGATACTGAAATTTCGAAAGGCCTTTAAATGAGCAGAATTTGTGGAGATTAAAGTGTGTTTAAAACGGTTTAAAATTGTAAAATAATTTCCGAATGTCTTCGTTATAGTACAAGTTACTCTGACTATCATTACTCAACAGAAAAGTTTTTTGAATTGCAAAACTTATCTATTTTAGTGACCAATTTAATAAATTATGATAAAGAGCTTCATCTTATTACTTTTTGTTTGTGTTTTCAGTGTCCTGAATGCACAGATCAACGTGGAACTGAACTGGTATAATACACAGGGGCAGGTGACACGTGAGGACTCTGTAGGATTTCTGAACTTTGAAGGCGCTTATAATGCGGATCAGTATGGATTTCTACCGCAATACTATACCAGTATACCGTTAAATGACGGTGAAAAGGAAAACTATACATTTCAGGTTGCACTTACAAATAAGAAATGGGAGGCAATGCAGATTGATGCAGGCGATCAGATTCAGGGCAGTGAATATATTACTGATTCTGCATTGCTTGATCACTATGTTACGGTATCACGCAGGAATGTCAGCCTGGATATTTCTGTTGTTCCTCTGCGAAAGAACGGAACTGCCATAGAGGGATTAAAATCTTTTACCATTGTGATAAACAAACAGCCTCTTATCAAGATGAAATCTGCTGCAGTCGAAAAAAAGGATTATTTTAAACCCTCTTCGACACTGGCTACAGGTAAATGGATAAAAGTTGCAGTAAAAGAAACCGGTTTTTATAAGCTGAGTTACAGTGATATCAGTGGTATGGGACTTGATCCGAAAACTGTAAAGGTATACGGAAATGGTGGAGAGGTACTGGATAAGTTTATTGCAAACTATAAATATGATGATCTGAATGAAGTCGCAGTCTGGGTAGAGAAAGGTTCAGACGGTGTATTTAATGGCGGTGATTATATTTTGTTTTATGCAGTTGGAACCTATAAATGGGAATGGGATAAAGCATCGCAGCAGTTTGTTCATACACAGCACCCGTTTAGTGATAGAGCATATTATTTTCTGACGTCCGGTTCAGGATCAACAAAGGAACTTGCTTCTAAGCCGGATACCGTTGATATAAGTAGCGATGAAGTGACAACATTTGTGGACTACGATGTATACGAGCCGATGACTGAAAATCTTCTGGAGTCAGGGGATGACTGGTATGGTCCAAAGATGGATGAAGGAACAACCCGGTCTGTTTCGTTCAGTTTTCCAACCATTTCAACATCTGCAGAGGCAAATGTATATGTATCTTATGTTGCCAGATCTGTAAAACACGGTTCTAATGTTTACATCCGCTATAATGATAATACCCTTGGAACCCTGTCTGTTCCTAGTACCGTTGAATCGGAATTAAGCTATGTGGGATATCAGAGAGATTTAAACAGACCGTTTATGCCGTCTGCATCAGATATAAACATTGATGTTCAACTCCTTAACACGGATGAGTCCGCAACCGGCTGGATCGATTTTGTCCGTTTAAATGTAGTACGCCCTCTTCAGATGACCGGTGATGAGTTACAGTTCAGATATCCTTACAATACCGGGAGTGGAATGTCTCATCACTTTAAACTGTCAGGTGTGAGTGCAAATACTGCGGTTATTGACGTTACGGACCGCTTGAATATTGAGAAGGTGACAACAACTTATACAAATGGCAGTTTGACCTTTAACGATGACGCCTCGGTTTTAAGAAACTATGTGGCCATAAATCTTGGGGGATCTTTCCCTAAACCTGAGGTAATAGGGGAGGTGGAAAATCAGAACCTGCATGCTGAAAGAGATATTGATATGGTTATTTTGTCCAGCAAGGATTTTCTCGGCGAAGGGATGGCACAGGACCTTTATGATTTACATTCTTCTGACGGATTAAATGTGTTACTGGTCACTCCTGAACAGATTTACAATGAATTCTCATGTGGTCAGCCTGATGTAACGGCAATACGCTGGTTTATGAAAATGCTTTACGACAGGGGAACAACTGACGAAAACACCCTGAAATATTTGTTGATCTTTGGTGATGGCACCTATGATAACAGACCCGGAGAAAAAACAGAACAAAATAAAATAATCACCTTTGAATCGGATGAGTCTTTATGGCAGTCAAATACCTATGTGACGGATGACTATTTTGGTATCCTGGACGATTCTGAGGGTGACCTGGGAAATGGTGATAAAGTTGATATAGGCATTGGGCGTTATCCTGTTTATACGGTTGAACAAGCCAAGGCCATGGTCAATAAATCAAAATATTATGACGAAAATCTAAACCGTAACATGTGGAAAAATTCTGTCACCTTTGTTGCGGATGACGGAGATCATAATATTCATATGCGGGATGCCAATCTCATGGCAGATAAGGTTATGCGTATGCATCCCGAAATGGTGGTTGATAAAATTCTGCTGGATGCTTACCAGCAGGTTGTTGAAGCTTCAGGACCTTCCTATCCCGATGCCAACAAAGCCCTGGAAAGAGATCTGCAAAAGGGCGTTTTACTTTTAAATTATTCTGGACATGGTGGAATAACAGGACTCACCGATGAAAAGATCGTGACTAAAAATATGATAAAGGCGCTTAGTAACCTTAATAATTTACCGGTTTGGGTAACGGCCACCTGCGAGTTCAGTCGCTTTGATATGAAGGAAAGTACATCTGCCGGTGAATGGGTGCTGCTGAGCCAGAATGGTGGTGGTGTATCTTTGTTTACAACAACGCGCCTGGTATTTTCCAGCTCGAATTATACCATCAACAGCAACTTTTTTGATTATGCCTTTAAACAGAATGCCAGTGGAGAACCATTGCGATTGGGTGATATCTGTCGGGAAACCAAAAGTCATACCGGAACCGGAGCCAACAAACGAAAATTTATGTTGCTGGGTGATCCGGCCCTTAAAATGCTGCAGCCGGAATTAACAGTTAAAACATCGGCTATTAACGGTAATACTAATTTCAGAACCGGAAATGATACTGTTGCCGCGCTTGAAAGTGCAGTTGTTAGCGGTTACATCGAAGATCTTAACGGTGATACCGCCACCTTTTTTAATGGTGATGTATATATAAAAATCTATGATAAGATCTCAACCATTACCACGCTGATGAATGATGCCGGGGATTATGATGATCCCTTAACCTTTAAACTCTGGGATAAAACTATTTTTAACGGTAAGGCACAGGTTACAGATGGCAAGTTTGAATTCGGGTTTATGGTTCCCAAGGAGATCAATTACATGGTTGGCAACGGTCGGATGGTATATTACGCCACTTCTGAATCTGCAGAAGCCAGGGGATACACCGAAGATATTAAGATTGGTGGGTTTAATGATAACTTTATTGCTGATGATGCAGGACCCGACCTGCAGCTCTATCTTAACAGCACCGGCTTCACCGATGGTGCTTCGGTGAGCTCAGAACCTTTGTTTTTTGCTGATATTCTCGATCAGAGTGGTATAAATACTTCGGGAGCGGGTATAGGGCATGATATTTTGCTGATTCTTGATGATGATCCTAATCAGAGTTATATTCTCAATGACTACTTTCAACCGGTTGTCGGCTCTTCGGAGGGACAGGTGCGATACAAACTCAGCAACCTTACAGAAGGTGAACATACGCTGTTTTTCAGGGTTTGGGATATTTATAATAATTCATCTTCTGCAACACTCAGTTTTGTCGTCGACAAAAATGATAAACCCGATATAACCATGGTAAAATGCTATCCGAATCCGGCAAATTCGTTTGTTAATTTCGAATTTGATCACAACAGACCGGAATCCGTTCTAGATATCAGAATTGATATTTATTCAAGCAACGGGCAGTTGATAAATACCTTAAATCAGATAGCATACAGCTCGGATAATACGGCAAATCCTTTTTACTGGGATTTAAAAGATATGTCTGGTCGGAAGGTTAACAGGGGAATATATTTTTACCGGGTACGCATAACATCAAACGGGAAGGAGAGTTTAGGCTCAGCCCAAAAACTCGTTGTTAATTAGTTTTTGGTTGGTTAATAAAATAATTTACAGTTTCTTTGCGTTTTAGAAAGACGTTTTTTTAAAACGTATTTAATAAGTTAGGAAATATGAAGTTCAGATCGAAATTATTACTATTATTTGTCGCTGCTACAGCAGCCTTATCTGCACAGAATACCAGCAATGTTATTACTACTGCAACACCATTTTTAACCATTGCACCGGATTCACGTTCAAGTGCCATGGGGGATATTGGCGTTTCAACCTCAGCAGACTTTAACTCGCAATACTGGAATGCAGCAAAATATCCTTATACAACCGATGAATTTGGGTTTACCTTTTCTTATACACCGTGGTTAAGAGCGCTTGTAAATGATATCGGTTTGTTTTATCTCTCGGGATACTATAAACTGAGCGATTTGCATGCCGTTAGTGCTTCCATGAAGTATTTCTCACTGGGTGAAATTCAGTGGACAGATGAAACGGGTTTTGGCCTTGGTACCATTAAACCTAATGAATTTGCTCTGGACGCCGCCTATTCAAGGAAATTCTCTGATTATGTAACCGGTGCGGTAACATTCCGGTACATTTATTCTGACCTGAGTGGTGGAGCCACCCAGCAGGGCAGTGAAGATTATCGTGCCGGAAGTTCATTTGCCGCAGACATGTCATCCTTCTATACCAGGGAGACAGAGATAAGCGGATATGAAGTAAATTACAATGTCGGACTAAGCATTTCAAATCTTGGTCAGAAAATGTCTTACAACGAAGCAGAACAGTATTTTCTGCCAACGACTATGCGCCTGGGTACAACATGGGGTATGGTTCTGGACGAATATAATAAACTGTCAGCTTCACTCGAATTTTCAAAGCTGCTGGTACCAACCCCGGGTGGTTATGATCCGACTGATGCAGATCGTGATGCTCAGCTGCGAAATGATATGAACGTGCTGGTAGGTGCTGTACGTTCCTTCAGCGATGCTCCGGGCGGATTTAAGGAAGAAATGCAGGAAGTGATGTGGTCAGCAGGTCTGGAATATGTATACGATGAAATGTTCTTTATTCGGGGTGGATATTACCATGAATCAGAAATTAAAGGTAACAGAACATTCTTTTCTGCAGGTGCAGGTTTTAAAATGAATGTATTAAGTCTTGATGTTTCCTATCTTATTCCAACAGATTCTACAAGTCCGCTGGCCAACACCTTAAGGTTTACTTTATCGTTTGGTGTGGACGGATTGCAAAAAATGATTAACGGACAATAACGTATTTGAAATATTTTAATTAAAAGGCCGGTTAACCCGGCCTTTTTTGTATCTTCATCTTTTGCTACTTTTGCAATACTAAATTGATGCATTATGGATTTCAGGGTAGGTTTCGGATATGATGTTCACCGGCTGGCTGAAGGTGAGTCGTTGTGGCTTGGTGGAGTCGAGATTCCTCACACAAAGGGGACGGTTGCTCATTCAGATGGTGACGTACTGATACATGCACTATCCGATGCCCTTTTAGGTGCGGCCGGCTTAAGGGATATTGGACATTATTTCCCTGATACGGACGAAGAGTTTAAAAATATAGACAGCAAAAAACTCCTTTTAAAAGTTGTCAGGTTGCTTAGTGAATCGGGATTTGCAGTGGGAAATATCGATTGTACCATTGCAGCGCAGCAGCCCAGACTGGCAGATTATATGTCGGATATGAAAAGGAAACTTGCAGAAGTTCTTAACATAGATAAAAACAGTGTAGGGTTAAAAGCTACTACAACCGAACGCTTAGGTTTTGAAGGAAGGGAAGAAGGGATATCGGCATATGCAGTAGTTCTTATTTATAAAAAAGAAGCAAAAGACATTTAAAAGCACATGGCAAAAAGTGTAGTAATTATTCCGACTTACAACGAAAAGGAGAACATAGAAAATATTATCCGTGCTGTAACAGATCTTAAAGAAGGTTTTCATATTCTGATTATTGATGATGGCTCACCTGATGGTACTGCGGCAATTGTAAAAAATCTGCAGAAAGAGTTTAAGGATCGTTTGTTTATAGTGGAACGACAGGGAAAACAGGGATTGGGCACAGCTTATATCGCAGGTTTTAAATGGTCCATCGAAAGACAGTATGATTATATCTTTGAAATGGATGCCGATTTTTCTCACAGTCCGAATGATTTGCCGCGCTTGCTTCATGCCTGTAAGAATGAGGGAGCGGATTTAGCAATTGGTTCAAGATATATAAGTGGTGTGAATGTGGTGAACTGGCCCATTGGCCGCGTACTGATGTCTTACTTCGCATCCAAGTATGTGAAGATTGTAACCGGAATGAAAGTATTTGATACAACGGCCGGTTTTAAGTGTTACCGGAGGCAGGTACTGGAAACCATCGATCTTGACAGGATCAGGTTTAAAGGGTATGCCTTCCAGATAGAAATGAAATTCACAACGTATAAATGTGGATTTACCATCAAGGAGGTTCCGATTGTATTTACTAACCGCGTACTGGGAACTTCAAAAATGAGCGGTGGAATATTTAATGAAGCAGTGTGGGGTGTAATTAAGCTGAAACTGAGAAGTTATTTCAGAAAATACCCTCAGAAAAATGCAGCATAATATGGCAAAAAAGACACTGATATATAATGCGGAAATTGTAAATGAGAATGAAAAGTTTACAGGTTCTGTATTGATAGAGGATGACAGAATACAGCAAATTTTTAAAACACCGGTCAATCCGGAGGCGTTTGGAGATACGTTACGGATCGATGCAACAGGTTTACTCCTTTTCCCCGGTGTTATTGATGATCAGGTACACTTTCGAGATCCTGGCCTGACATATAAAGGAGATATTTATACCGAGGCCAAAGCGGCTGTTGCAGGAGGTGTAACATCGTTTATGGAGATGCCGAATACCAAACCTCAGGCTGTGACCGTCGATATTCTGGAAGAAAAGTATAATACGGCTTCAGAAAAGTCCTTGGCTAATTACTCCTTCTTCATGGGGGCTACAAATGATAATCTGGATGAACTGAAAAAGGTTGATCCGGAAAAAGTCTGTGGGGTGAAGATTTTTATGGGATCATCAACCGGTAATATGCTCGTGGATAACAAAGAGACGCTGGAAAAAATATTTTCGGAAATACCGATGCTGATAGCGACGCATTGTGAAGATGAAGCAACGATTCAGGCCAATATTAAAAAAGCAAAAGAGACTTTTGGTGATGATGCGCCCATAGAACAGCATCCTGTAATCAGAAGTGCGCAGGCCTGTTATTTATCTTCTTCTTTTGCAGTGGAACTGGCCAGAAAAAATAATGCCAGATTGCATATTCTGCATTTATCAACGGCAAGGGAACTTGAGCTTTTTGACAATTCAATCCCTTTAAGAGAAAAGAAGATTACGGCTGAAGTCTGCGTACATCATCTGCTGTTTGATGATTCAGATTATAAAAGCAGGGGAGCAATGATAAAATGGAATCCGGCGGTTAAAGGTAAAGATGATAAAGCTGCTTTGCTTCAGGGCATACTGAGCGATAAGGTTGATGTTGTTGCTACAGACCATGCACCGCATACCCTTGAGGAAAAGAAGGGTGGAGCTTTAAAAGCTATGTCGGGAGGGCCCATGGTTCAGCACAGTCTGGTTGCCATGCTTGAATTCGTAAAGGATAAAAAATTATCGTACGAAAAAGTAGTACAGAAGATGTGCCATGCACCGGCGGTTTTATTTAAGGTTAAAGAGCGTGGATTCATAAAACCTGGCTATAAGGCTGATCTCGTTCTTGTTGATCCGAATGGTGAGACTACTGTTTCAAAAGAAAATATACTCTATAAGTGCGGATGGTCGCCACTTGAAGGTATGACATTCTCACACGCTGTAAAAACAACATTTGTAAACGGTCGCAAAGTATTTGATGCCGGCCGGTTCGATGAATCTGTTAAGGGACAACGTCTTCGTTTCTCCTGAAGATCCAATTGATTCCGAAGTATAATTTAAAAACAAATTATTTCTGTGCAAAGGTTAAATAACTGGATTGAAGCTTTCAGGCTAAGGACATTGTTTCTTGCCCTTGCATCAGTTATTACCGGTGGTTTATTGCCACTTCGTGTCGGTCATTTTCGCCCCGGTGTTTTTGTACTGACCCTGGCAACAACAATCTTTTTACAGATATTGTCTAATCTGGCTAATGACTACGGCGACTCAGAAAAGGGGACGGATAATGATAACAGAGTCGGTCCATTGCGTTCTGTTCAGTCCGGTAAAGTATCGCGTAAGGAAATGAAAAGATTGGTTATCGCGTTTGTCGTGCTTTCGCTCATTACCGGTTTGCTTCTTTTGTATACAAGTTTTCCTGAAGAGAGATTTCCTGAATTGGTTCTGTTCTTTTTTCTTGGAATCGGAGCCATCTGGGCAGCCATTAAATATACAGTTGGTAAGGGGGCTTTTGGCTATTCAGGATTAGGTGATATTTTTGTATTTATCTTTTTTGGAATGGTAGGTGTCGCAGGAAGTTATTATCTTCAGACATTAACCCTGGATGCTACTGTTTTTTTACCTGCATTAACCCTTGGATTGTTTTCAGTGGGGGTATTAAACCTGAATAATATGCGGGATATTGAAAACGACAGAAACCACCGTAAACATACTATTCCTGTCAGGCTGGGAATCAGGAAGGCAAAGAATTATCATGCTGTTCTCATATCAACGGGGTGGATTGCAGCCATTTTCTATTTAGCATTAGCGTATTGTTCAGTATTCAATTTTCTATTCTTCCTTTCACTACCACTTTTTATCGCTCACATTCGTAAAGTTATAAAGCGGGAAGGGGCTCTGCTTGATCCCTTGTTAAGGGAGTTGTCACTGTCAACATTTTTATTCTCAGTGCTTTTTGCTATCTCCTTTCTTATTTGTTAAAGTTTATTTACACCTGTTGTTATCAGGTGATTAATGTGAATGAAAACTTTTAAAAACCAAAAAAAATCGTAAAATTTGCACCTCCTTTAATTAAAGAAAAAAATCATTATAAATTAATAAAGTCAGAACAATGTTAAAGAGTCCGTTACAAATTGCCAGAGCAGCATATGCTCCAAAATTGCCAAAGTCATTACAGGGTCCTGTAAACCTTGTAGTAGGTGAAAAAACAAACAGTGTGGCAGATCCTGAAGAGATCGCCAAGCTTTTCCCTAACACATACGGCATGCCGATTTTAACGTTTGAACCCGGGTCGGTAAAAGAGAATCCGGTGATGAATGTTGGTGTAATTTTATCCGGTGGCCAGGCGCCGGGTGGGCATAATGTGATTTCCGGTTTATTTGATGGACTGAAATTCCTGAATCCCGAGAATAAACTTTACGGTTTCATGGGTGGTCCCAGTGGTCTTGTGGATCATACCTATATGGAACTTACTGCTGAAATAGTGGATGAATACCGGAATACCGGTGGTTTTGACATTATTGGTTCAGGACGTACCAAACTGGAAGAAGAAAAACAGTTTGACAAAGGCGTTGAGATATGCAAGGAGCTTGGAATTAACGCACTGGTAATTATTGGTGGTGATGATTCCAATACAAATGCCTGTGTTTTGGCTGAATACTATGCTCAGAAAGAAGCAGGGATTCAGGTTATCGGATGTCCAAAGACAATTGACGGAGACCTTAAAAACGAAATGATTGAGACCTCCTTTGGTTTTGATACCGCCTGTAAGGTTTACAGCGAGCTTATTGGTAACATAATGCGTGATGCCAACTCTGCAAAAAAATACTGGCACTTTATAAAACTGATGGGGCGTTCTGCGTCACACATTGCACTGGAGTGTGCGCTACAGACACAACCGAATATTTGTCTTATTTCAGAAGAGGTTGCTCAGAAGAAACAGACATTGGCTGAAATTGTTTCTAATATAGCTGATACAATAAGCAGCAGAGCTGCTAATGGTTACAACTTTGGTGTGATCCTGATTCCTGAAGGGCTGGTGGAATTTATTCCTGAGATGAAAATTCTTATATCAGAACTCAATGAACTTTTGGCTGAGGGATCTGAAACAGAACAGGAGTTTAAACATATCAAGAAATCACACAGAAATGAGTGGGTTGCAGGAAAGCTTTCAGATCACTCTTCCGAAGTGTTTAAATCCTTACCAGATGGAATTGCTACACAATTAACTCTCGATCGAGATCCGCACGGTAATGTTCAGGTATCCCGTATCGAAACTGAAAAACTGTTAATCGAAATGGTGGATACCAAACTGTCTGAAATGAAAAAAGCAAAGGAATTTAAAGGCAAATTCTCTGCCCTCAACCATTTCTTTGGCTATGAAGGTCGTTGTGCAGCTCCATCTAATTTTGATGCAGATTATTGCTTCTCACTGGGATATACAGCTTCCATGCTGATCGGAGAGGGGAAAACAGGTTATATGACCTCTGTACGCAATACAACTGCTCCGGCGGATGAATGGATTGCCGGCGGTGTTCCCGTTACCATGATGATGAATATGGAGAGACGCCACGGACATATGAAACCTGTGATTCAGAAAGCTCTGGTTGAGCTGGATGGAAAACCGTTCCTGAAGTTCAGGGAGCACAGGGAAGAGTGGGCTCAGGAGACTGCTTTTGTTTATCCCGGACCGATTCAATACTTTGGCCCGACAGAAGTGTGTGATCTTACAACACAGACCTTAAAAATAGAAAAACAGTAACACATATTTCCCCGTAAATGTAAGCCATCCGTCAATCAACGGATGGCTTTTTTTTATAACATTAAAAAAATATTTTGAAAATATTATTTTAACTTATATTTTTAAACTTGATTTTGAAAATTCAACTTCAACTTCAATATCTGTTAACTAAATTGAAACTGTGTATATAAAATGAGATTTCTGGGAAATATTATTTGGCTGGTTTTTGGTGGATTTGCTGTCGCCCTTGAGTATTTTGTTTCAGGCATTGCTTTAATGGTGACGATAATTGGAATTCCATTTGGAATACAGTCCATTAAACTCGGAATGTTTGCATTATGGCCATTTAACCAGAAGATACAGGATCGTCCGGAACCGGATGGGTGTATTACTATTCCAATGAATATAATCTGGTTTATTATAGGTGGTTTCTGGATTCTTGTTACCCATATCTTATTCGGAACACTCCTTTTTATAACGATCATTGGAATTCCCTGGGGACAACAACACTTTAAGATGGCCCGGCTTGCATTTGCACCTTTTGGAAAAGACGTGGTCTACAAATACTGATCTTATCTTCTGTCACTTCATTTTAGACGTATTTCCTTCAACATTTACTGCCACGACTCTGTTTATTAAGCAATGAGTTACGGGAGACAGAATTACATTAAAAAGATTGATTTTCAACATGGACATGCGTGTTAAAATGTTATCATATTTTAACCTCTTGAAAATATGTTGTAAAACATTAATTCCCTAAATTTGTAACTCCGATCAGTATATAATAAAACCAAATAAAATGACAGTTAAACGCACTTTTGGAATTGGCATCGATGCAAAAAAATCTGATGTGTCTGAAAAAAAGATGATTCAGTACATCAATTTAAAGCTCGCTGCATTGGGATACCCTGTTTACAATAGTAGTTCTACCTCGAAATTTCTGGAAATGGCTCAGCCATTATTTGATAATTTTAAAGAACAATCCAGGTTTTTGCCGGGTGAAATATCGCCTGTCGGTATCCGAATTGAATCCTTTTTGGATGCCTATCTGAATGATGTTCCGGGGGAAATAAAAATTGAATTTCCCAAACGCCCTCTTAATCTTGACAGGCATGGCATTGCCAGAACGGTTTCTATACCGCCGGATTCTGACATTTATGAAACAGACCTCATTAAATCGTACAGAATAGGGCAGGGTATTTTACATAATCCGAAAAACGACCGGCGTACTACCAAAGGTGTTTTTCATGTTTGTGAAGGTGGTTTGCCCATCCCCAACGATAAGAAGGCGGTTCCAAAGATCACTTTCGCCAAGCTTTTACAGAGTGCGCTGAATCCTCCGGTTGAGAATATGAAACTTCCTTACACTGCGGGGCAGGAAGAGGAAGCGGAGTTATTTGTCAGTTTATTGCTTCGTCCGATTGTTGTGCCGGAAGTAAAAGGTGTCAGCAGGGAGAAATCAATGGAGATACGTTTCCTTGCTCCGGGAAGTCTGGTGAGTAACCTTGATTTTGTGGAATCCATTTTTGGCAACGCAGGCGATCCGGTACTGCCGGAAAACGATGCAGCGCTGAATCCGGATAACTGGACCGGTCACACCGGCTGTGTAATCCTGGCACCACATCTGATTCGTCATACTAAAAAAGAGCTGGGCCTGCCGCATTATGACAATGCGAATGAACGGCAGCGGAAAGACGGAATGTGCTGGAAAACTGAAGATGAACTCTATAATGACGGAAGCGCTTTTAAAATTACTGCCCGTGATGAGAGAGGCGTAGCCGTAACAATCATTGCGGATAACTATTTTGGTTATTGTAAGAAGGAGGTAAAAACTCTGATCAGTTATTCGGCAAATCTCTATGGACTGGCTGAAGAAGAGCATGCAGGTGGTGCATTGGCTTTCAGAAGTTATAACCTGGGAGAAAAGTTCTATCTCGATGAACGCCTGCCATCAAACGATATGTCATTTGCTGAAATGCTGTATAAGTTTGGGGATATTATGGATCTTAAGCATGAAGGATATGCTATAGACAGGAACTACAGCAATATAATTTATGTTCCTGAAGATGCACTTTTCGACCTGATGAGCCAGAAAATTACATGGAAGGTTAAAGGAGTTGAAAAGAGTATTAAACTACTTCCTTACAAACACTATATATATCCAACAGGGTATAAAGTTGAAATGCGTAAAAGAAGGGGGACCTCACGCTGGCATCTTGTTGGTACCGTGCCGGAAGGAACCTTGTGTCATAAACCCTGTACCGTATCAGGTGGAGGTAAGTCCGAAATATCAAAATCCATTCAGGATGCCATGATTCAGGGTCCTGTCATTATCGGCGATATTCAGAAAGACCTGGATATGATTGAAGAAATCATGAATAAGGACTATACCAAACGGTTTAAGGTTCCTGCTGACTATTCAGATAATCCGCCCCGTTCCATTTTAAGTTCCAGAAGATCTTTAGGGTCAGTGATAAAACTTCTGACTCCATCAGAAGACTATACTGATGAGTACAATGATTGGCTGGCTTCAATCGCTCAGCCCATCAAGATGCTGATGTACGTAATAAAAGGGAACTATAATGCCACATGGGACAAGGAAAACTGGCGAAAATATTTTACCGTTGATAAGGTTAATGGTATACCGGGGCATGAATTGAAGTTCCATAATACCAAGCTTATTTCAAACTACCTTAGAGTAGGTCTTGATACAGATGGATCATGGCGGGTATTCCTGTTGCGCCAGGATTTTAACGCTGCTCAGAAGGTTCAGGTAGAGGATGATATTACTGCTTCGGTAATTATAAAAAGTGATAAACTCGAAAATCTTAATCCCGATTATAAAAATCCGAGTGTAAAAATTGTAAAGAATGTCGAAGCCAGACTTTTTCAGCGACCGGATGACTGTGTAATTAAGGGATATGATAAACAGGGAGAGAAGGATATATCGGGACCGAATACTTTCCTTTCAAATTTTGAACCACTGAACAGGGAACAGGTTTTGGATATAAAAGAGGATGCCATTGGTTTTGAAATGTATACACAACCGGTTAAGGATCTGATCAATAATTTCCTCAAAGGTGATACACCTGAATATCTGGCTATTTCTTCTGAACCAAGGTTAGTGGATGGCGTTCCGACGAAGAATCCGCGGTATCTGCAGACGCGTCCGGATCTTGTGGACGGTACAAATAAGTATGTAGCTGAGATCAGTACCCGGATTTTCCGGAATATACCTTTGGATAAACCAGTCTTTTTACCGGTAAATGCCGTATTGACGGGCCGTAGAAATAACCCGGCTGAACCGGCAAATAATGTTCCGCCACTGGCTGTATACAATCCTATCCATTACCAGGAGTTACCGGAGCTTTTTATCGATTTCATGTGTAGTATTACCGGTAAATCTCCATCAACTACAGGATTTGGATCAGAAGGCGCGTTGACAAAGGGACCTTTTAATTCCCTGCTTCCATCCGTGGATCTGAATAATGCATTTCTGTCTTACATTTTAACGGGTTATAAAGGATTCTCTTCTGCAGCCGGATATGTTGGGCCAAAATATAAAGTGGATCATGATGTCAGCCTGCTGGTCCCGGAAGTGTGGTGTAGAATGACAGTGGCTGAGCGTGATCCTAAGTTCCTGATAGAAAATGGTTATCTGGAAAAAGTTAACAATTTTACATTCAAGGGGAAGGAGGTTGAAGCCAGTCTGCTGGGATACAGAATCACTCTGAAATTTGTGAAACATTTTATGGCAAGGATTTTCAGTCGTCCTGATGCCGTATTTACGGAAGAAATGCTTAAGCCGGAACTTCAGGATATGGATGCATTTGTTGCTTCGGTTGAGAACCTCTCCATAACCCAGAAGAGAGTAGCCGAAGGATATATGACTGATGGTACATTTGAAACATTGTGTCCTCCGTTGAAGGCTCTTGTAAGTATAATGGTTACCGGTAAATTTGAAGGGAAAGACAGGAATCATCCGGATATAAGGAAAATGTTCAGCAGAGATGTTGTCTTGAACAGCAAATGGTATAATGCACGCCTGGTTGAAAAGCAAAGACGCGATATAGATTTGTGGACAAAAAATATTGCATACCTTGAAAGTAAATTGAAACAGAGCAGTTTTAAAGAAATAGCTGATAAATTAAATATTGCTTCTAATCTTGAAGATGCAAAAAAACAACTTAAAAGGGTAAAATCTCCTGCGTATCTTAAAGAGCTTGAAGGGACCATTGGTGTTGATCCGTTAATACCAATTATCGATTAATAAAACTACCAAATTTGTAAGGTGAAAAAGCCATCCGTCAATCAACGGATGGCTTTTTTTATCAGTTTAGTACGCCATATTTTTGCTTTAGAATCTAAAGTTTAGCCCAAGAGACACGATCCAAACATCTTTGTCATATGTTTCTTTAACCGGAACCATAGTACCGCTTCCACCGATATCATGTAAAAAATTCTTCTCACCTTGCTGGTACATCGTATATGAACCTCCAAGATTTAATTCTATCATTTTGTTAATATCGTATGCAAATCCTCCGCCAAGCGTATTGGTAGGTAAGCTGTAACTTAAGTCCGTTTGGTATGCTTCCGTGGCACCAGTGCTTGTTTTGAGCCAACCAGCACTAACTAATAATTTTTCTGTCAGTGTATATTCAAGCCCCATTGCAAACTCCCAACTGTTGCCGTCCAAAAGTTGTTCTTTTCCATTCCAGTTTGCGTTCTTATCCAGGAATGTATGATATCCTGTTGAAATAAGTAATGATTTTACAGGGCGATAGGTCGCTCCGATACTTATCTGTGTCGGTAAATCCAAATGTGCCTTCGCTCCATCCGGAAATTGTGTTACAGGAGTTCCATCAGAAGTAAATCCGGTGGTAAAGTCCTTTTTTGTGGAATTTTCAAATATAAGTTCAGTTTTATGTTCATATTTAAAAGCAAAGTTTAGCTGATCGTTCAGTTTATAGTTTATACTGAAGATAGGTGTAATTCCTGAGGCTGTCTTTTCATATTCCACTTCCTGATCCTGCAAAATTGATGCTGTTGCCGCTGATTTAGCAGCAGTAGCGGTTAAGCTGGTAGCAGCACCTGAATAGGCACCCTGGGCTTGTGCAAGAGTTAAACCTGTCGGTGAAATTCCTAGTGTTGTAAGTCCACCTTCGAGTTGCGCCCTGGTTGTTGCATCAATTATTCCATTATTCTGTGCCTGTTCGAAAGTTAATCCGCCATAGCCCCCAGTGATAAGCGGTTGCATATTCGCAGCAGCGGAACTTGCAGCTGTGGCTCCAGCATTGGCTTGTGCTGCAATGCCGTTTAAAACATCACTGGCAGGCATCCAGGTGCCACCCATATTTAATTCAATATTCTTTAGATAGCCCGAATAACTCTCCTTAGCCTGAACATATCTTCCGCCAAGGGCTACGGATAGTTTATCATTAATTTTATAAGAAACATTAAGCTGATACCCGAAATATACAGATGAACCTTTAAAGTATGCATCCAGATTATAACCTTGCGCACCCTGGCTGCTCAGAGAAGGAACAAGGTCCGCAACCGGATATTCAAAGGATGGAAGGCCTTTCTCGTATATTCCGCCACCACCACCGCCAATTGGATTAAAACCCAGAGAAATAACAATTTTGTCAAGTTTATAGCTTGCATATATACCTGGGAAAAAGGGCGCAGAGACTTTTCCCTGATAATTGCCATCATTTAAATACATATAATCACTTTTAATGGTTCTTGTTTGACCAAGGGTTTGATTATTCAGTGAAACAAAAAGCCCATTATCAGGTAGAAAATTCAGGCCAGCCGGATTGTAATAAACGGCATCTAAATCGATGACTGCATCGCGTGCCTGTAATCGTGTAAACATGGCACTTTGATTTGTGTTTGTTAAAATTCCACCAGCCATGGCATAGCCGACTGTTAATAAGAAGAATGACGAGAGGAGTGTTTTTTTCATTGTATGGATTTTTAGTTAATAACTATTAAAGATATAATAATTTATATATGTAAAGAAATAATTGAAGTAAATGTCGTCCTAATTTGGAAATGACAAAAAAAAGGCTGTCTGAATTTCAGACAGCCTTTTTTGATAATAATATATCTGTATTATTGCGTTTTTTGCGGATTACGCGCAGAGTAGTTTATTTTAAGCGCCTGAGCTTTACGTAATGCATATTTTGTATCTTGTACAATCTGCATTTTGGTATCCTTATCCACCTTAAGTGATACAGTCATTTTAGGACGGTCAACCTCGCTCATTTTTTCACGTTCGGTTGCAATATATCCCATGATTTCATCGGGTGATGAAAACTTATCATTCAACTGAATACGGGAACCGCTACCATACAATCCTCTGTACTGTGGTAAAGGTGAACCAATATAAATAAAGCTCACGAGTGACTTTTTCTCAAGCTTATCAAGCTCTGTTGCATTCGGCAATTTTATCTGAACCTTATACGTTACCTCCCTCATGGTTGTTGAAACCATAAAGAAGAAGAGCAACATAAAAACAATATCAGGTAAAGATGCTGTATTAATCGCCTGTTGGTCTCCGCCTTTTTTCTTTTTAAATGTTGCCATATTATTCCAAATTAACGTTTTTAGGTTCAGCTTCAGAAAGTTTCATCGGATAAACTTCCCTGACTGCCTCCTGTTGTTCTTCGTTAAGTTCCTTGAATTTTTTACCCCACTCATTCATCGAGAATTCATCCCTGAGTTCATTATATGCTGCAACAAGTTCATTCTGAACTTCCATATACTTGGCGTATGTAGTGTTCATGTCATTCTGAAGTGACACAACAGCATTTATACAAACAAATTCCTCACGGCCCAATCCTTCAATATATTTCATCTTCTTTTCAGGCAGGGTCGCTTTGTTTTCAGGGTTCTTGATGAACTCTTTAGCTTTTGCCTTCAATTCTGAGATATCAGAAGGTTCTTTTTCGATGAGCAGTTGATCCTGACTGTTGATCAAAACAATAAATACGTTCCGTTCCTTGATAGGAGGCGTATTTTCCGGCTCTTCCTCAATGGGAGGTAGCTTTCTTTGCAGACCAGTGTCAACATCCATAGTTGTGGTTACAAGGAAGAAAATTAACAGCAGGAAGGCAATGTCTGCCATTGAACCTGCATTTATTTCCTGTATTTTTCGACTAGCCATCTATTTGGTTTTTAAACGGATAAAAAATCCGTAGTTGACTTTTGTTTATTTAAACAGCTTAATGATTGAGCTGCCGATTGCCATAACTATTGCTATAACAATGAGTGCATACATGCTGAACAGAAATGTATCTGCAAATTTAAGCATGCTGGCTACGTTATCTGTACCGGTATATCCGGGGATTTTTAGAGGAGTACCATCTGATAAAGCATATGCTACTACAAAAATCACGATAATAAATACCGGTCCGATTAAAGATTTTAACGCAGACTTCGGTTCAGCGATTGCCTTTCTTACGAAATTCACGATTGAAAGTAACAGCGTTACTCCTAAACCCAGAATGACGAATAGATAGGTAAGTCCCAGGAACTGATCTGCATTTTGTGGGTTTTTATCTGAGAATCCAATGCCGTAGAAAATAAGTGTTGAAATTATTGATACAGCAATGAGCAGATAAAGTACCCATGTTGATATTTTGTGTGCTGTCATTTTAAACGGTGTTTAATTATTTCTTAGCGTTATATTTTACAATTATATCCAGTAAAGTGATAGAAGAATCTTCCATATCATTTACAATGCTGTCGATTTTTGAAATCAGATAGTTATAGAACAGCTGGAGGATAATTGCAACGATAAGACCGGTTACTGTTGTGATCAGGGCCACTTTAATACCTGAAGCAACAAGTGTTGGTGAAATTTCACCGGCTGCGGCAATCGCATCAAATGCCTGAATCATACCAATTACTGTACCCATGAAACCGAGCATCGGGGCAATAGCAATGAATAATGAAATCCAGGTTAATCCTTTTTCAAGAAGACCCATCTGAACACTTCCGTAAGAAACAACGGTTTTTTCAACTACATCTACACCTTCATCAAGACGGCTAAGTCCCTGGTAGAAAATAGATGCAATAGGACCACGGGTGTTACGGCAAACTTCCAGAGCAGCTTCAACACCTTGTTCATTAAGTGTTGTTTCGATGTTTTCGAGAAGCTTTTTAGTGTTTGTTGATGAAAGGTTCAGGTAAATAATCCTTTCAATAACCAGTGCAAGACCTAAGATAAGACATAGTACAACTATACCCATAAATCCGGCACCACCTTCAATGAACTGCTTCTTGATTACTTTGTGAATGCCTGATGGCTCTTCAGTTGCAGGAGCCTGATCGGTTGCCGAAGCATTTTCAATAGTCTCCATAGCAGCAGTAGAATCTACACCAGCAGAGTCTTCACTCATAGTCATTTCGTCAGTGGTTGCATCATCTTGTGCTACAATGATTTGCGACATTCCGAAAGTAAGCAAACCAAATACTGCTAAAAACGCGAATAATTTTTTCATTTCTAAAAATTTAATTTGACTTTAGTTTCAATCTAATTTATTGATTATTAATAATTATCTCTAATATCTTTCATACACGCGGAGAGAGGGGGATTCGAACCCCCGGTTCCCTTTTGAGGAACACACGCTTTCCAGGCGTGCCAGTTAAGCCACTCCTGCACCTCTCCAGGATGTAGTGCAAAATGACTCCATTTTTTATTCAAAGAACCTGTGTCTTTTGCATTCAGTATCTGAAAGTCTCTAATGAGATGGTATTAAACCTTTTATAGTTGCGCTGCAGCCCCAAAAGCCGCTATTGAAATCCTGGGGTCAACTTCTATAAATAGGGTCTGTAATACTAAATAAATTAAAGAACTCTCAAATGTAAAATAAAAGAACTAAAATGTAAAAATTTAAATCCATTTTACTTCACAAAAGTGGCGAAAAAAACGCGCCGTGAAGTTAACAAAAATATTTTTTAAACAAATGGTATAATGTTTTTTATCCATTAATTTAAACGATAAATAATTAACGTTTATTATTTTATTGAGTATGTATTTTTAACAACTCACGGATAACTCTCCGCGGATTGATCTGGGAATCCAATATTTTACCTCTTCAATATCGTCGTATTTTCCAAGCAGATACATCAGTTTTGTTAAGGCTGCTTCTGTTGTAATATCATAGCCGTTTAAGACGCCTTTGTTTAACATGTCGAGACTTGTTTCATATCTGCCCATTTCAACACGGCCACCCGGACACTGACTGACATTTATGATAATAACGCCTCTCTTTATGGCGGCATCAACGGCTTTTAAAAACCAGTCATGGGTTGGCGCATTCCCCGTTCCGTAAGTCTCAACAATTACGGCTTTAAGTTCATTCGATTCCAATACCGAGTTAATGAAGTTCTTCATGCCGGGAAAAATCTTAACCAGTGCAATCCGGTTATCCATATTCGTAGATATGGTAAGTGGTTTTCTCTCTTTTACCTGGTGAATAAACTGGGAATTATAGTTTATATTGACTCCTACTTCAGCCAAAGCAGGATAGTGATGCGATTTAAACGCATTGAATTTTTCAGAATAGTGCTTCGTTGTTCTGTTACCACGAAACAGATTGTTTTCAAAATAGACACACACTTCCGGAACGATGGCTTTACCACGTAATTTGGCAGAGGCTATTTCAATGGCTGTAATGATGTTTTCCTTACCATCCGTTCTAAGCATTCCCAGGGGAAGTTGTGCTCCGGTTAAGATGACAGGTTTTTGAAGATCGTCCAGCATGAAACTCAGTGCCGAAGCAGTAAAACTCATGGTATCTGTTCCGTGAAGGATTACAAAGCCATCAAATGCATCGTAATGTTTAAATATAAGATCGGCAATTTTTACCCATGTGTCAATGGTCATGTTTGATGAGTCGATGATGGGATCAAAAGAAAGCGCTGTTATACAGCAGTCCAGCCGCTTTAATTCCGGAAGCTGGTTGAGAATATTTTCAAAATCCATGGGCATGAGTGATCCGTTTTCAGGGTCCTGCACCATACCAATTGTACCTCCTGTATAAATTAACAGAATTGAAGTCGGCGATTTAACCATTCTTATAAATTGAAAAGTTCCGTTGCATTCCTGGTCGTGATTTCATCTATTTTGTCAAAATCAGCACCAGTGTGTTCTGCAATGTGTTTGCAAATATAGTAAAGATATGAGGATTCGTTTCGCTTTCCTCTGTAAGGAACGGGTGTAAGGTAAGGGGCATCAGTTTCCAGAAGAATCCTGTCAAGCCCGATATCTTTAATCACATCCCTCAGTCCTGAATTTTTAAAAGTTACGATACCGTTTATACCAAAGTAAAAATTACCAAGTTTATTAATCTGATTAATTTCTGAAATGCCACCTGAAAAGCTGTGAAATACACCATTCAATGTGCCCGGATTGAATTCTTTAAGCACTTCAAATATTTCAGCAAATGAATCTCTTGCATGGATCACAAACGGAAGATTGTGTTGTATTGCAAAATCAATCTGAAGCCTGAATGCTTCCTTTTGTTCTTCAATAAATGTTTTGTCCCAGTAAAGATCTATTCCAATTTCACCAATTCCCCTGAATTCATTATCGGCATGGAAATCAAACAATTTATCCAGTTCGGTTTTAAAATCCGCTTTAACACTTGTCGGGTGTAAACCATTCAGCATTTCGATATAGTCCGGATCACCATTGTGGGTGGACCGGAGTTGCTCAATTGATTCCAGATCGATATTGGGTAATATGATTTTTTCAACACCCGCGTTTTTCGATCTTTCAATAACGGCCAAACGGTCTGAATTGAATTCGCTTAAATAAATATGCGAATGGGTGTCTATCATCTATTTAGTGCCGTTTATACGGATAAGTCCCATAAACTCTTCTCTTGTTTTAGCACTGGTAAATGCTCCTGTAAAGTCTGATGTGGTAGTTATCGAATTAATTTTTTGTATACCTCTCATTTGCATGCACATATGTTGCGCCTCAATAACAACCATGACTCCAAGCGGATTTAGAGTTTCCTGTATGCAATCTTTTATTTGTGTTGTCAGACGTTCCTGAACCTGCAGCCTTCGTGAAAAAATTTCCACAACCCTGGCAAGTTTACTCAGGCCTGTAATATACTGATTTGGGATATAAGCCACGTGCGCCTTTCCAAAGAAGGGTAACATATGGTGCTCACACAAGGAAAAGAAATCGATATCCTTAACGATTACCATTTGCTGATATTCTTCATGAAACATGGCAGAACGTACTGTTTCATATGGGTCCATCTCATAACCCTGAGTGAAAAACTGCATTGCTTTAGCTACCCTCAGGGGCGTTTTAAGCAGCCCTTCCCTTTCAGGATCCTCACCTAAGCTTTGTATAATTTCCCTGTAATGAGTGGCCATCTCACCAGTTAATTCTTTATCGTATTTTTCAATTTTTTTATAGCCTTTCCCTTCTTTCATGTACTTGTTTTATTAAATTGAGTTGTCAAAATTAAGACGTTTCAATAATTTTTTATACTTCTTAACAATAAAATCTTATTTTTGTCGTTGAAAAAAATACCAGTTAATTACATAACTAATATAAGTGATTTTTGTTGTTTAAAGGGGAAATTAAAACATGATAATTGTCACAGGAACAGAGGGGTTTATTGGTAGCGTATTGGTGGAGAAGTTATTAGTGCGTGGATACAAGGATTTAGTTTGTGTTGATTTAGAGAATGTTGAAAGAAATCAGTACATAAGCGAAGATCCGCATATACGAAACATAAACCACAGAGAATTATTTGACTTCATTGAAGACAAACATCTCTTTATCGAGTTTATTTTTCATTTGGGTGCCTGCTCAGATACAACCCAAACAGATAAACGTATTTTTGACGAATTAAATCTTAACTATTCAAAGCAACTTTGGAATAGCTGTGTGAAATACGGAATCCCGATGTTGTATGCATCATCAGCTGCAACATATGGAAACGGAGTACACGGATATTCTGACGATCATGCTTTGATTCCTGAACTCAAACCACTCAATCTTTACGGTCAGTCCAAGCAGGATTTTGATATGTGGGCGCTCCAACAGGAGGTTCAACCACTTTTTTGGGCCGGTCTTAAGTTTTTCAATGTGTATGGGCGCAACGAAATTCATAAAAACTCTATGGCCAGTGTGGTCCTGCACTCATTCAACCAGATTCAGAAGCAGGGCTATGTTAACTTATTCCGCTCGCACAGGGATGATGTAAAAGATGGTGATCAGTCACGTGATTTTATTTATGTGGACGATGTATGTGATGTTATGCTGTTTTATATGGAGCAGATGCCGGAATCGGGTATCTTTAATGTGGGAACCGGAATTAACAGAACATTTTCAGATTTGGTTCGGGCAACGTTTAAGGCATTAGGCCTTCCTGCAAAAATAAAATATGTGGATACGCCCTTAAAACTACGCGGACAGTACCAGTACTATACCAGGGCAGATATCTCTAAATTGAGATCAGCAGGGTATTCGGCACCGTTTACCACCCTTGAAAGTGGTGTTGCAGATTATGTGAAACACTATTTAATGAATGAAGCCAGGGTAGCGGTTTAAAAAACTCCCGTAATATTTCCTTATTTTTGATGGAACTTTTCAAAATGCAGACAAGGGTATTATGAAAGAAAAGCAATCCATCATACTTTTCAGCACATCTGATTCAAATCCTGCAGCAGAATTTGCACAGTACATCAGCCAGAGGTTCAGCCGTAAACTTATCATATTAGGAACCGGAAATACAGAATATGACCGTCAATCCTTAAAACCGGACCGTGATTTTGCAGAAGCACTGATCAGGGAGTTTGATCCTGTTATGATCGTGTTCAGCTATGCTGTTGAAAAAACGGTTCAACGAAAAAATATCAGAAAAATACTGTTAGCCTTCAGGGATTTACGAATCCCTTATGTCGGTGTGTCGGAGTCCTGTGAGTTTGCAGGGACAGTCAGTAAGGTTATGGTACCTGTTGGTTTTCTGACCGAGGAGAAGGAGAAAGCACCATGGAGTAATAGTTTTATAAAATACTGTGGTGCCGAAATAACGCTTCTTAAGCCCAAAGATCGTGGATCACGCGCTGCAAGGAATGTTGATTTTATTGCAAAGTTTCTGAAAACACAGAAAAACAGCTGCACTATTGTAAATGGAGAAAAGAGCAGTTTTAAAATTGAATTTGAAGCATTGGAAAAGTTTTCACATGAGACCGATATGCTGATTATTTCAGCTTCAAGGGCCTATGGTCTTGATGACGATATATTTGGTCCAAAAGAGTACCATGTACTGCGGAAGTCAAACAGACCCGTGTTAATCATTAATCCAAGGGATGACATCTATGTTTTATGCGGGGATTAATTTTTATGTCTCACACGCAACAAAACAATCAGACCCTTTAATAAATCTTACACGCTTCTTCATTGTTCAGTATCCTGAGCGTGTTTTCTGCCAGAGCCCGCATTTCTTCTTCGCCGGGATAAATTTTGACCGGAGCAAAATGCCTTACCATTTTAACTATTCTGTCAACAACATAGCTGTTGTTTGCAATTCCTCCTGTTAGCAGAATAGCGTCGATTTCACCCTCCAGTACGCTGCACATAGAACCTATCTCCTTGCCAACCTGATAGGCCATAGCAGAAAGAATAAGGTTGCTTTTCGGATCCCCTTCCTGTGCCTTTTTCTGCACCAGGTGGGCCTGATTGGTACCAAGATGAGCCATCAAACCTCCCTGTCCGTTTAACATGCGTTTGACCTCCTGCAATGTATATCTTCCTTCAAAACAGAGTTTTGCAAGATCACCTGCAGGAATGGTACCAGCCCGCTCAGGAGAAAACGGTCCGTATCCGTCAACACCGTTATTTACATCAACAACGCGTCCCTTCTTATGTGCACCAATGGTTATGCCGCCTCCCATATGGGCAACAACAACATTTAAATCTTCGTATTTTTTACCTGTATCCCGGGCAAATTTCCGGGCTGTTGCTTTTTGGTTCAGGGCATGAAAAATTGATTTGCGTTCAAATAATGGATGACCACTGACTCTTGCAACAGGTTCAAGCTCATCTACAACAACAGGATCGGAAATGTAAGCCTTACATCCCGGAACAGAAGCGGCAAGTTCTGCAGATATAATCCCTCCCAGGTTGCTCGCATGTTCACCCATTACGCCTTTCCGTAGATCCGTAATAAGGTGTTCCGTTACTTCATAGGTGCCTGAAACAACCGGACGAATTAATCCTCCACGACCAACAATGGCAGTAAAATTCTGCAGTTTAAACCCGTTGGCCTTCAGATTTTGAATGATAACTTCTTTTCTAAATGCATATTGGTCCGAAACGCGTTGATAGGGTTCCAGTTCAACAGCTGAGTGACGGATTGTTAGCGTAAAGACTTCTTCCGTATCTTTAAATACAGCTATTTTGGTGGAGGTTGATCCCGGATTTATGACTAAGATCTTATTCAAGCTTTGTTTTTATTTCAAGTTATACCACAAACTTAAAAAATTAAACACCTTAAAACCGCTGATAAAAGTCTTGTTCCGGATAAATGCTGAGGAAATTGGTATTAATATGGAATATTAACATGGAAAGTAGTGCCCTGTTCATTTTCATTGCTTTTATACCAGATGTTTCCATTTAATTTGTCGGTAAATGTTTTGGCAAGATACAATCCCAAACCTGCCCCTTCATTCAGAATATTGACACTCACACTCCGTTCGGATTTTGAAAATATATTGAATATATTTTGCCCCACATTTTTATCAATGCCGATACCAAAATCTTTAATTATGAATGAGATATGTTTTTTCTCCGGGATGCAACTAAAAATGATTTCTCCTGAATCAGAAAATTTTACAGCATTTTCCATTATAAAGAAAAGGATTTTCTCAAGGATAAATTTATCTGTGCTGATGCTGATGTCCTTTTCCGGTTTCTCGATGACGAGTTTTAACGGTTTTTCTGTGTCGGCAATTTTCCGGTTAATGATATTGTTCATGCTTTGAACCACATCATTCAGTTTTACCTCTGTGATATTAACCTTTAACTGGTTCGATTCAATCTTTGAAATCTCAAGTATGTTATCTATAAGTTTTAAAAGCGAGTTGCCGTTTTCATCAATAATTTTAGCATAGGCTTTTTTTGAATCATCATCTACATCATCCTGCGAAATTAATTCTGAAAAACCAACGATGGCGTTCATAGGTGTCCTGATTTCGTGTGACAGATTGGCTAAAAAAATAGATTTAAGTTTTTCGGAATTCTTTGCTTCATAGTATTCATTTATATAGCTTCGTTTAGCAAGATTCATTAATCCGAATATGATGATCAGGTACATAATAATACCTGTATATACATCTATTTTTCGTGCTAATATAGTCGCATATTCACCTGTTATTCCGGGATGGGTAATGTCAATAATTGCAATAACCACAATATTCAGAACCAGGACAATTGACATAAAGGTGTTCTGCTTGCCGTGAAAAATAAATATTAACAGACTGTAAAGAAGGACAAAGAAATATGGGGCAGGGCCCTTGCTGCCAAAGTTATAGAACCATAAAAAGTTCATGGCAAAAAGTGTGAAAATGGTGTAAATCCATTTCACATGTGTAATGCCTTTGGCTTTGAGAGAGTAAATCAATAAAACAATATAAACGAGAAATGCGGCTGAAGTAAAAACGATTAATGTATTTGAGAAATTAAGTAAAATGTTAATTATGCTCCCTATTCCCGAGATAAAAACCGAAATAATATTTATGGATACAAGAAAATTCCGTTCAAAGGAACCAAATTCCTTATAGTTAACAGATTTAAAAGAGGATGCAAAAAAACTTCTCAGATTTTCCTTATCAGGCATATTAACTCAAATTTTTTACAAATTAATAAAATAAATTTAAGCTTTATTAAAAAGTCAACGATTTATCTTTGTATATTATACTTTTACCTTTTATTTAAATTTTAAACTTATGAGAAAAGAATTTTTTGATGAAGTATTTGAAGAAGTAGGAAAATCCAAAAAAGCCGGAATGGCGCATTTGACGACTGATCTGGGCAGTTTTAGTGGAAGTCCTATTGAAATTAACGGGAAGTTCTATGTGAATTATACCCTTTGTGATTACCTTAAGCTTTCCCAGGAACCGCGCATAAAGGAAGGGGCCATAAGAGCGATTGAGAAATATGGTGTCTATACGGCTGTTTCAAGAACTTATGTTAAATTACATCTGTATGAGGAAGCAGAGCAGTATGTATCACGCATATTTAACAAACCAGTAGTATTAATTCCCAGAACAACACTGGCACATATATCGGTACTGCCGGTTATTATTGATGACAAAGATGCAGTAATTATTGATCATCAGGCTCATACCAGTGTGAAACTGGGCAGTGATGTGATGAAGGCTACCGGTAATACCATTGAGGTGCTACGTCATAATAATTTAAACAGGCTTGAGGACCGGATCAAGGAATTAAAGCAAACGTATAAAAAAATCTGGTATCTGACTGATGGTGTCTACTCCATGTATGGTGATACTTTTCCGTTTGAAGGCATTCAATCCCTGCTTGAAAAATATGAAGAGCTTAATGTTTATGTGGATGATGCTCATGGTATGAGCTGGCGCGGGGATAACGGGAAGGGATACTTTCTGGATAAAATGCCGGATCATCCCCGTGTATTTTTGGTAACTTCACTGGGGAAAGGTTTTGGTGCAGGCGGTTCAGCCATTGTTTGTCATGATGAAGTGCAAAAAGAACGCATTGCTACCTGCGGTGCCCCATTAATGTTTTCTTCTCCTGTAAGTCCGGCAACCTTGGGTGCTATTATTGAAGCAGCAAAAATTCACTTATCCCCTGAAATTTATGAAAGGCAAAAACAATTGGATGAAAGAATTCAACTGTTTAATGATTTATGCGATGCCTACAATTTGCCACAGGTTATAAAAACAGACACGCCAATCTTCTACATTGCAACTTCACTAACTGACTTTACGAATGATTTGGGGGCTGGGATGTTAAAATACGGAGCATACGTAACGGGTGGTGTGTATCCCGCTGTACCCCTCCGGAATTCAGGAACCCGTGTTGTGTTAAGTAATTATCAGAGTTTGGATGATATAAAAGATTTTTTGTTTAATTTTAAATCTGAGTATGAAAAGGGATTGGAAAAATATAATCTGACCCCTGAAAAAATTATGAGGTTTTTTAAAAAATAAATATAGTACATGAAAACACGTCTGTTGTGTAACAAAAAAGTATCTGAAGTTGGATTAGGTACCTGGCAGCTTGGGAGTGCAGATTGGGGAAATGTGACAGAAGAAAAAGCATTTGAAATACTAACAAAGTTCGTTAAAAAAGGCGGAAACTTTATTGATACGGCCGACGTTTACGGTTCTGGTTTGAGTGAAAAATACATTGGAAAGTTTATTAAAGAAACAAAAGCCGATGTATTGGTTGCTACAAAACTGGGGCGCAGGACGGATAAGGAATACGGATGGCCTGAAAATTTCACCTATGATTCCATGCTGAATCATGTTGAAGATTCACTGAAACGCCTGGGGATGAGTTCCATTTTTCTGGAGCAGTTACATTGTGTTCCCAAGGATGAGTTGTATCGCGGTGTCGTGTTTGATCATTTAAGACGACTGCAGGACGAGGGTTACATAGAAAACTGGGGGGCCAGTGTTGAAAGCATTGAAGAAGCATTGGTGTGTCTGGATGAAGAAGGAATTTCCACGTTACAGGTAATTTTTAATATTTTCCGGCAGAATGTTGCCGATGAGTTGTTCGAAAAGGCTGCGGCTAAAAATGTGGGAATTATTGTCAGAGTACCTTTGGCCAGCGGATTATTGAGCGGTAAGTTTGATGATTCATCCACATTTGGTTTCTATGATCATAGAAATTATAATGCCGAAGGGGAATATTTTAATGTTGGAGAAACATTTTCCGGTTTACCATTTTATGACGGTGTGAAACTGGTTGATGGCTTACGCGGCATGTTACCACAGGGCAATATGGCTCAGTGGGCTATCCGATGGATTCTGGATCATAAAGAAGTTTCGGTGGTTATTCCCGGAGCTTCCAAACCATCCCAGGTGGAATCAAATATGGCTGCATCAGCGCTGAAACCGCTGCCATGGGAAACACACGAAAAACTCCGGAAATTTTATAACGATGATGTGATCAGCCTTGTGAGAGGAGAAATATAAAAAGAGGCTGTCCAAAAAGTAATATTAGAATTATATTTACTTACGGATTGTAAGTAGTTTTTACAAAATTACCCCTAAATCCCCTGAAGGGGACTTAAAGTCTCCCACTTTAGGGGAGGTTTGGAGGAGTAAAATAAAGATTGCTTACAATTTATAAGTTCAAAATGTTTTTATTTTTCTTTTTGGACAGCCTCTTTCTTTTATACTTTCTGTTTTAAGGTTTACATGTTTGCAAAAAAGTCATTGCCTTTATCATCCACGATAATAAAGGCCGGGAAGTTTTCCACCTTAATTTTTCTGATGGCTTCCATTCCAAGTTCTTCGAAATCCACTATCTCAACCGATTTAATGCTGTCCTTCGCCAGAATGGCTGCAGGTCCGCCAATAGAGCCAAGATAAAACCCGCCGTGTTTTTTACAGGCATCCGTCACAGCCTTCGATCTGTTTCCTTTGGCCAGCATGATCATAGATCCGCCCAAAGACTGGAATTCATCCACATAGGGATCCATCCGACCTGCTGTTGTTGGTCCGAAACTACCGGATGCCATACCCTGAGGCGTTTTGGCCGGTCCTGCATAGTACACCGGATGGTTTTTAAAGTAGTCCGGCATTGGCTTACCTTCGTCTATCATTTGCTTGATCCGGGCATGAGCCATATCGCGGGCAACAATCAGCGTGCCTCTGAGATTTAAGCGTGTTTTGATCGGATATTTTGATAACTCTGCCAGCACCTCTTCCATAGGCCTGTCCAGATCAATATCCACAGCTTTTGCCATGGTTGGTGCTTCCTTAGGCAGGTATTTTGCCGGATCCTTCTCCAGTTTTTCCAGGAAAATTCCATCCGCTGTAATTTTGGCTTTTATGTTACGGTCCGCACTACAGCTTACACCTATTCCTACAGGACATGACGCCGCATGGCGCGGTAAGCGGATTACCCTGACATCGTGCACAAAGTATTTTCCTCCGAACTGGGCCCCGATTTCACTTTCCTGGCAGATTTTTAATACTTTTTCTTCCCATTCAAGATCGCGGAAAGCCTGTCCACCTTCATTTCCTTCGGTTGGCAGATGATCCAGGTTATGCGCAGAAGCTTCTTTAACCGTTTTTAGGTTGGCTTCAGCCGAAGTGCCACCAATTACCAGAGCCAGGTGGTAAGGCGGACATGCAGAAGTACCCAGATCCTTGATTTTTTCTTTTACAAATTTGGTGAGGTTTTCCTCTGTGAGTAAAGATTTAGTCTGCTGGTACAGGTAGGTTTTGTTCCCTGAACCACCGCCTTTGGTGAGGAACAGAAAGTTGTATTCGTTACCTTCTGTAGCATAAATATCAATCTGAGCCGGAAGGTTTGAACCTGTATTTTTTTCTTCAAACATGGAAAACGGAACGACCTGCGAATACCTCAGGTTTCGTTCTTTGTAGGTGTCAAAGATTCCCTTTGAAAGATGTTCCGCATCTACGGATCCGGTAAATACATTTTCACCTTTTTTTCCGATTACAATGGCTGTTCCTGTATCCTGGCAGGTTGGCAGCTCGCCTTCAGAAGAAACCACCTGGTTCATCAGCATGGTATGCGCCACAAAACGATCGTTGTCTGAGGCTTCCGGGTCAACCAGGATATTCGAAAGTTTCTTCAGATGTTTGGATCTTAAAAAAAATGAAACATCACTGAATGCCGCTTTGGCCAAAACTTCGAGCCCTTTAGGATCAACCTTCAGTATTTTTCTGCCATCTAATTCAACCTGTTGAACGTATTCTTTGCTCAACAGCTCATACTCCGTATCATCCTTTTTAACAGGAAACGGTTTTTGATACTTAAAATCAGCCATAATATATATTGTTAATAGTTTTCGACTATTTGAGGGACACAAATTTAACGTTTAAATGAGATCGTAAAAAATTCTTATGCTTAAAAAGTTGTAAAAATATTATGAGACACAAGACACAAGACACAAGACATAAGATATAAGACACAAGACATAAGACACAAGACATAAGACACAAGATTTAAGATATAAGATAAATTTTTGGGCTTAAGCCGAGAGTTAATTGAATATCCTTTCTTTTCAGGACTTTAGTCCGTTTGTACATGAAGTCAAAGTTTGCTGCCGCAATATTTGCAGTGCATGGCATCATCGTCGTGTCCTTCGCGTGAGCAGACGGGGCAGCTTTGGGTATTCATATTTTGTTTCTTTGCCATGGTAAATTCGGTGGTCACAATACCTGTTGGCACCGCTATAATGGCATAACCCAGGATCATTAATACGGATGCGATGGTTTGTCCGAAGACCGTTACAGGTGCAATGTCGCCGTAACCAACGGTGGTGAGGGTGACAATAGCCCAGTAAATGCTTCGCGGTATGCTGGTAAAACCGTTTTCTTTTCCTTCAACAAGGTACATCAGTGTTCCGACAATGATCACAATAATGACCACGAGTCCCAGAAACACCGTTATTTTGCGCCGTGAAGCCATCATAGCAGACCGGATCACACTGGCTTCGCCCATGTAACGAGATAATTTAAAGATACGAAAGACCCTGAGCAGGCGGATCGTTCTGAGAATAAGCAGTGACTGGGAACCGACAATGATCAGGCTGAGATAAGTTGGAATAGTGGACAGAAAATCAACGATACCCAGAAAACTGAAAACATACCGTGTTGGCTTGCGGATGACAATGATACGGGCAATGTATTCAATGGTAAATAAAATGGTAAAGAACCATTCCAGATTTCGTAACAGTTCGCCATGACTGGCACGGATAGGGTCCACACTCTCAAGCATGACCACGAGGATGCTGAGCAGAATGGCTATTAATAATGCCACATCAAAAAGTTTGCCCTCAAAGGTGTCGGCTTCAAAAATGATTTCGTGCATTCTTGAACGCCAGCCCATTGATTTATGTGTTGTTTTTTCGCTCACCTTAAATTTTAGTGTTGCCTAAAACTACACATTTAGATGAAAAACGACTAAATTTTGAAGACTTTTTTAACGTTATGATTTATTATATCGTACAATCCCGGATTGAATGTTGCTGCCAATGAGTAGATCTTTTTTATGTCATCAACCGGTGCTTCGTCTGTTTCGAAAAAAATACGTTGTTCCGGAATACTTTCAGAAAGTTTGTTGAAATGGTCGGGTTTTTTGAGCCATGAAATTCCCAGGGAAAGTGATATGTTTTGTTGCGTAAGTTGTATCGCGAGTTCCGGCTTGCCGTTAAAACCATGCACGATCCAGGGCTGTTCTGGATTCAGCTCTTTTTTCAGTTCGAGCAAAATATGATATCCTTTCACGCAGTGTATGATCAGCGGCTTTTGGTGTAATTCCGATAATTCAACCTGTCCCTTAAAAACCATGATCTGCTTTTCAAGATCATTCCCTTCCAGCATATCCAGTCCACATTCTCCGATGGCTACAAGATTCGGGTAGTTTAGATATGATTTCAGCTTATCCAGCTGACTTTCCGGATCTTTAATGAACCATGGATGAATGCCAATGCTGAAATAGGATTCGGTGTTGATCTGCTTATCATCAACGGAATAGGATGTTACCGAAATGATTTCCGGGGCCTTTTTTGCCTGATGTGTATGTATGTTGTAATAGGTTGACATCAGAAATCCGCTTTGCTTATGATATTTTCAAGATAGACCCTGCATTCCGGCTTACCTTCAGATGGAGCCCAGGGCGCAAAATTCTTATCGTCGGCCGGTAGATAAGGGCCGTCCTTTAATTCGTATGCTACCGTACCTTCCTTCAGGGCAATGGCCATGTGCCAGGTTTTTTCGGGAATCTCAATACCTGGATTTCCGGGAAATGGTGCCAGAACATGCTTTTCTGTTATTTTGCCATCATCATCAAAACATACCACGCCGAGTTTACCCTTTAATACGATAAAGACTTCCCGTTTATCCGGATTTTCATGTTTATGTGGCTGGACATAGGTACCCGGTTCAAATGCATTCAACATCCGGTTCATCAGATCAGCAAAATCAAAGTGGTAGTTATGGTTTTTGCGTTTCCGTTCCGATAATTTTGCCTGATGGCTTACATCGGTTAATACTTCGGATGATATAAGGATGCATTTGCTCATAATCAATTTTATAATGAACAATGAATAATAAGGATGAACAAGCATTGTTGTCCGGCTAAAAGTCAATATTACATAAAGATTCTTCGCTTCATTTTACTTCGCTCAGAATGACAGTCTCTTAGGTTTATATGGGGCTGGAGGATGGCTTGTCATTCCGAGTGTAGCGAGGAATCTCTGAAGCTTTAACCGGACAACAGTAATGAACAATTATTCAATGTTCACTTTTCATTCTTCATTCATTGGTGTCCCTTCTTTTTCTCTGGCCGCTTCTTACCTGGCGTTCATGTTTTTTTGAACCATCAGCACTAAAGCGGTTATTCCCGTTTGATCCGGCATTGAATCGTGGCCTTTTCTGGTCTCCGTTAAAGTTCCTGTTTCCGCCATGTCTGTAATTTCCCCTGTCTTGTTTGCTGGCCTTTTTTGAACCTTCATACAGTTCATACTTTCTGAACTGACAGTCAAGCGGTCCGTTTTTTAGTTTAATTTTATGCGAAGGACGTAATCCAATGGCGTAGAAGCTTTCTTCAAGATAGCCAAGGATCCATGCATTGAAGCCGGAAAAATGGTGCTTCAACCGTTCGCCGATAATGCCGTACAGGTTGTTCAGATCATGAACCTTTAATCGTTCACCGTAAGGCGGATTGGTCACAATCATTCCTTTATCTGATTTTGGCTCCAGGTTCTGAAATGGCAGTGTATCTACCTTTATGTACCGGTTCATGCCGGCATTTTTGACGTTTTTCAATGTTTTGTCCGTGGCAATACGGGAAACGTCGGAGCCATATATCTTATGTTCAAATTCCTTCTCTGCAGAATCGTCGTTATAGATTTCATCCAGCAAATCAGCATCAAAGTCGTTCCATTTTTCAAAGGCAAACTCCTGCCTGTAGAGACCCGGAGCTGTATTGGTTGCGATCATCGCAGCCTCAACCAGAAATGTGCCGGATCCGCACATCGGATCGTACAAATCGCATTGTCCCTTCCAGTTGGCCAGCATTAACAAGCCGGCAGCCAGAACCTCGTTGATGGGCGCTTCGGTCTGTTCCACACGCCAGCCACGTTTATGCAACGATTCGCCCGAACTGTCGAGCGATAAGGTACACTGTTCTCCCGCAATATGGATATTAAAGAGAATATCAGGATTGGTGAGACTTACGGACGGACGCTTGCCGGTTTCCTTGTTAAAGAAATCCACAATGGCATCTTTAACCTTGTAGGAAACAAATTTGGAGTGATTGAAGTTATCAGAATGTACAACCG
Source organism: Quyinboa sediminis (assembly GCF_042219855.1). Classification (NCBI taxonomy): domain Bacteria; kingdom Pseudomonadati; phylum Bacteroidota; class Bacteroidia; order Bacteroidales; family Quyinboaceae; genus Quyinboa; species Quyinboa sediminis. Next base: position 244,567 of record NZ_JBHJHP010000004.1, read on the forward strand.
AGTGAATGGAAAATGTCTTATCCACCGTGAGGTATTCGTTCCAGTCCAGATGGCGTAATTTATGGTAAACCTGTTCCGGGTCGCTGGCTTCAAATTCATACACCGGTTTCAGTACTTTTAAAGCCGTGCGGCACCTGAAGTTTGCCAGGTACAGCATCCGGTTATCACCTACACACTCTACTGCTCTCTTTAAGGGTGTCACCTCTTTAGCACCTAAATCACGCAATTCCCCGGCTAAAATTTCCTCGAGGCCTCCGAATGTTTTTACAACAATCTTAAAATCTTTTGTTTCAGTCACTATGTTTAAAATTAAATGCCACCACCATCAATAAATAAACCATCACGGGCCTTAACCTGGGATATTTTGGATCCCGGTGCAACGCTGTTGGTGATCCAGACGTTACCACCGATAACGGAGCCTTTGCCAACCGTTATTCTTCCAAGAATAGTGGCATTGGAATAAATGACCACGTCATCTTCAACAATCGGATGCCGTGGTATACCTTTAATCGGATTCCCTTCTTCATCCAATGGGAAACTTTTCGCACCAAGGGTAACTCCCTGGTATATTTTTACATTTTTACCAATTACTGATGTGGCTCCGATAACAACACCGGTTCCATGATCTATGGTAAATGATTCGTCGATTACCGCTTTCGGATGGATGTCAATACCGGTCTCAGAATGTGCCATCTCGCTTATGATCCGTGGGATCAAAGGCACGCCTAAATCTATTAGCTGATGTGCAATGCGATAACTGGCAATAGCCCTGATAGCCGGGTAGCAGAAAATAACCTCGCCATAATTTATGGCAGCAGGATCGCCGTTATAAGCCGCTACAACATCGGTTACGAGCTTTCTGCGAATTTCCGGCAAAGACTCTATAAACTGAGCTGCCAGTTCTGTGGCTTTTTCACGACGTGTTTCGAGTGGAACTTTATCCGGATCTTCACAATTAAAGCATAATCCGGCAAGGATCTGTTCGCTGATCAGCTCAAAAACTTTTTCGGTGTTGACACCAATATAATATTGTACAGTTTTGGGATTCACTGAAGAATCGCCAAAGTAACCCGGGAATAATATGTCGCGTAGCAGGTTTACAATGTCTGCCATCTTACTGTGCGACGGCATAGGCTCACCGGCACGGTGTTGATGGCACACAGATTTAACCGTTTCTGTTTCCGCCAGTTTGTCAATGGTAGAAACCAGCCGTGCAGAATATTTTAAAGGACTCATGTATTTTATCTAATAATGTTTTGCAAAAATAGTTGAAAATTGAGCGTATAACAATTTAAATGGTAAAAGTGTGCAATCAATTAGCGTATTAAAACATGATTTAACAGGAAGTTTATGATAATACCGATTTGTTTCTAAAATGCCGCATTACTTCTCCGCCGGCCGGCGAATCGTACTGCGGCTTTAGGAATCTATCGGCATGATACCAATACGCCGTTTTAAAGTTAAATTGGTATAACAAGATTGGTAAGGCAATTTATCTATTTCAGCGAAGGTTTAATATTCTTTCTTTAGAATCACTTTTCTAATCTCTTTTTTACCCCTTTTATCCTTAATATTCACAAAATATATCCCGCTCTCAAAATTCTTTAAATCAATGGTTTTATCTTTTGTTGTTAGTAAACGAACCCCCATCATGCTGTAAACCTCACAATACGCATATTCATCAAAGTCTATATTAATGATTCCCTGCGTCGGGTTTGGGAATATAGTTATTTTTTCATTGTTAAAGATGCTATTTGTTTTATCCGGGATATCTGTTTTTAATATATAGACACCATTTGATGTGCAGAGCCAAAGATTACTATCAATACCAGTCATTATATCGTTCATACTTACTTTCAATTCATCCCATCTAATCCGTTTATTATCAATATAATAATATAAAACGGAATTCCAGGAATAAGTCCAAAGATAATTGTAGTGATCAAAACCAAAAACAAAAGGCCAATCACCAATACCATTTACTGTATCAATAATTGACCAATTCATCCCATCAAATTTTATTAGAGATGGTTTACCAGTATTATCACCTGAAGAGTAACTATAATCAATTTTCACATAAAGATTATCGTTTTTATCAATATCAAGTGTTTTTGCTAAAAAAGAATAGATAGGAATTTTAATGTTTCCTTCATTAAATACAGTCCAATTATTCAAATTAATTTTAACAATATTATGCAAATATGTATTAAATCCACTGCAAGCCACCCATATATTATTTCCATTATCAATTACTATTGATTTTATATGAGGTACAGGTAGTAATGAATTATCTGGCGTATAAACATGCCATTCTTTTTTATCAAATTTTATTAAACCTCCTCGACCTCCACCTATAGCGTCACTTGAAGAAAACCAAATATTATCATCCTTATCAACAGCCAACTCATGATAGGAATATGGTAGGATATTAGTGTTTGTGGTGTCATAAGTTGTAAAGTTATTGTGGTCAAACTTTACCAGTCCTTTTTCAGTAACAAGCCAGATGGTATCTTTTGAATCAATCGCAATACTCTTTACTTCTTCTGAAGTAAGGTTGGAATTGCTTGAATTGTAGTGCCAAACGGAATCCCCATATGATTTATTCAGACCATTTGCGTTCGAAAGAAACCATAATGTATCCTTGCTGTCCCAAACTATTTTCTTTATGGGAATACCTGTTAAAAGAGAATCAATTATTTCAGGCTCATAACTGTATGATTGGGAATACATTGATCCGAAACAAATAAGACAGAAGCTTGAAAAAATTAAACTTTTTTTCATTAATAATATTTTTAAATTGTTTACTCAGATTAAAATATTAGAATTATGCACTAATAAATCATGAAAATCTACTTTAGTTCTACTGTTGAACCTAATTCACTTTCAAAATATCCATTGATTTCAATAACTTCGTCAGCATCGAAGACCACATTACAATTATTAATTACCATAACATTAAGTATTTTATTTCTATCTGATTAATACCTTTTGAATGGTCTGATTAATTCTAACAATATAAATCCCCGGGTCAACATAAATTCTGCAATTATCCTTAACCGGCATTTGCTTTCCTGTAATATTATACACCAGGATATCTTCATTCCCTTTTAGGTAAGGGATCTGAATGACACCAGGTTCTGAGGCGTCAATAAAGTATCTGTTATTCGTAGGTGCTTTATTAGCTGATATGGAAAGCAAGTAAGCGATCGTCAGATTTTCTGATACGTCCGACATTTCAGATATTTCTTCCGGTTTTAAGGTTCGGCTTAAGAGTAAAAAATCGTACAGCATTGATCTGCTCAGGTAGCGGTCTTCACTGAAATTTGGCCTTCCCAAATAATTAAATGCCGTACCAGTTAATCCTTCATGCGGAATGGTGTTGGCAGGCCATTTTTTTATCACGGAAGTATCAATGGTTTTGCCATCGAGGTAAGAAATACCGAGGGTGTCATCCTGTGTATACACAAAATGGTGCCACTGACCCTGTTCGATCATTTCAGAACTCTGTGCTGTACTTACCTGATCAATGCCCCAATATTCATTGGCAATGTTATAGGTGGCATCTGTTGCGCGTGAATACAATATCCTTTTTGTTGTAAGGAAGAGGTATCTTTGTTAGAAAAAGTAAACAGAAAGTTTCCGTTTTCTTTGAGCGTCGTGTTGGATGCATCTACCAGAAAATAAACACTGAAGGAGAAATTGCCTTTCAGGGCATATATGACTTTTCCAATTTCGGTTCCCATATCAAAATAAGATGAGTCATCCCAAAGTTTTAAAACGTCATAGGTGTTTGTCCCATCCCAAAGCTGTTTTACTTCAGCTCCCTTCATTAAGGTTCCTTTAAAATGTTGTTCAGATAAATCTGTTACAGTAGAACCAATAACCTGTTCCGATCCAAAATTAAAATGGATAAGTGTATCCGAGGTGTATTGGGTTTCCGGATTGGCTGGGATAAATGCATCAAATTCTGCCATAAAAACAGCTTGTCTGTATGCGAAAATTCCGGTAAGTTTTACATCTAAGCCCTTAGTTTTTTGAGGTAGGTAGTCTGGTAACGTTACAACTCCAGCAGAATCTACAAGTCCAGGCGTGGATAACCAACTAATATTAATTTCCGGATACAATAAGCCGTTTAACGGTAGTGTATCACCAGGGGTTAAATAGCCTGAATTTTTTATTTCAAAGTTTTGGATTTCATTCCATATCCGCCCTGCATAGCAATCACAATTATCTGCATAGGCATATTCAAGATCTTCAATCGTGTTTGCAATATTAAGTCCTGTGGCATCGGGGCTATTGTTATTGATTTCTTCCTGTGTAAGTCCTTTGGAATATATTCTGAAATCATACAGGGTCAGGTCTGAAGAAAACTCTCTTTTAAATCTGCCCAGCCAGTTAAATGGAGTTCCGTCAAGGCTATCTTTAAGCAGCGCCGTTTTGGGTGTTAATCTTACAATGCCTGAATCCATAAGTTCCCCATCAAGAAATATTCTTCCTATGGAGTCCGTCTGAGAATATGCCAGATGATGCCAACTGCCTGTGGGAGCATCTATATTAGTAAATAATCCCGTTTCATTTTTGGTTGAGTCAGCCGAAATTCGTTGACTTAAGTTCTTCAGATTAGCATACATGTATCCGTTTGGGTATGAATCCGGATTTAATGCATTCGCGAAATTCCAGATGGTATAATTGTTATAATCGGCAAGATTAACTTCCTCAGAAATTCTGAAATAGCACGCAATAGTATAATCCTCCAAACCATAAATAAACTCACCTAATTCTGTTCCCAAATCAAAATAACCTTCTCCTTCTCCGGTTACAAATACATCAAATTGTTTTGTTTCTCCTATTGTTCTGATCCAGGAAGTCCCTTTTAAAGTGCCAACAAAACCGTGTTCTGTTAAATCTAAAATATCCATACCATTTGGGGCCATATTTTCTAATGAGAAATCCCAGTGTGCCACAAGGTAATCGCTTGTGTCAGGTACTGAATCAATGGAACCATATTTGTTTTCAGCTAACAACCAGTAACAGAAAACGAAGAGTAATATGGGTAACAGAATCTTTTTCATGGTAACATAATTAATAAATCAAAGGCTTTTTAGTCAATTTAGTTTTTAGTGTGAATAAAGTTACAAAAATTGCAGATAAAGTTTTATGAAAAATTCGGGCTAATTACAGGTATATGTTTTATTCATACATTATTTGCACTATTTTTCGTATAACTTCGTTTCTTTTTATATTTGTGCTGATAAAGAAAAAATCTATGCCCCGGAGCAAAACTAAGAAGACCAAGAGCAAACCAAAGAAGTCATCCCATTCTTTTCGTCAGTTTTTTCAGGACGAAAAGGTGCGGTTTACCATCGGGACAATCATCATTGTATTTACCTTATACCTGACACTATCGTTTATATCCTTCTTTTTTACCGGTGGTGCAGACCAAAGTAAACTGGATCTGCCATGGGGAGACCTGATCAAGTCACCGGATATACGGGTACAGAACTGGGCAGGGAAAACGGGGGCATTTTTAGCTGACAGATTGATTAACCGTGGGTTTGGAATTGCAGCACTGTTTTATTCCTTTTTCTTGGGGGTTGTCGGATTCCGGTTCTTTAATGTTAAAATCGTAAAAGTCAGGCATGCCCTGGTGTGGTCACTTTTAGGCCTGATCTGGTTTAGCCTGTTTTTCGGGTTCTTTTTTATCGACAGCTACGAAGACACACATCTTTTTCTTGGCGGAATTCACGGATATTACATCAGTATCTGGCTGAATGCAGCCATAGGCAAGTTTGGTACATTCAGTGTGATCATTCTTACATTGTTACTCTTTTTTATCTTCTCCTTCAGCAATTCGATCTCCATTTTAAAATCTCTTCCCGGCAGGTTAAAATCAGGACATAAGGAAATGAATCCGGATGTGCCGATGGAAGAGCCCAAAATTGAGGCTCAGGATGACAAGGAAGCCAAAGAGGTGGATCTTTCTGATGATGAAGAACCGGTTATCGAAGAAGAGATTATGGAACGGGTAGTGGAGGAGACCATTGAGTCCTATCCCGAAACCGGTGAAGAGGAAAATGAACCGGAGGATGAAGATGATGATGTGACTATGACGGTTGAGGAAGGCGAGGAGGAAGAGGTCGTTAAAAAGGCCATGAAGACGGAAGATATGGAGGACTATGATCCCACACTGGATTTGTCACGTTACAAATATCCCGGTCTTGACTTGTTGGTGGAATATAAAAACGATGAGGTTGTTACAGATGAGGAATTGTACGAAAACAAAAACAAGATTGTTCGTACGTTGGAAAGCTACGGCATTTCCATTGATAAGATAAAAGCAACCATTGGTCCTACCGTAACACTCTATGAGATTATTCCGGCCAAAGGTGTCAGGATCGCCAAGATTAAGAACCTGGAGGACGATATTGCACTCAGTTTATCAGCTCTCGGAATTCGTATAATAGCTCCGATTCCCGGTAAAGGAACCATTGGTATTGAGGTGCCGAACAGCAAGCCGGAGGTGGTTTCCATGCGAAGTGTGATCGCGAGTAAAAAGTTCCAGGAAAGCAAATATGAACTTCCGGTGGCAATCGGGAAAACAATAACCAACGAAACGTTTACATTCGATCTGGTTAAAATGCCACACCTGTTGGTTGCCGGTGCTACCGGGCAGGGAAAATCAGTTGGTTTGAATGCTATTTTAACATCACTGCTGTTCAAGAAACATCCGGCTCAGCTTAAATTTGTGTTGATTGATCCCAAAAAGGTAGAACTGAGTATATATACAAAAATTGAAAATCATTTTTTAGCCACACTACCGGATGCGGATGAATCTATCATTACGGATGTTCAAAAAGTGGTTCAGACTCTGAATTCACTGACCATCGAAATGGATGCGAGGTATGATCTGCTTAAAAAAGCACACGCAAGAAACATCAAGGAATATAATACAAAATTTATTAAGCGAAAGCTGAATCCTGACAATGGGCACCGGTTTTTACCCTATATTGTTGTGGTTATTGATGAGTTTGCAGACCTTATCATGACAGCGGGTAAGGAGGTGGAACTACCCATTGCACGTATTGCTCAGCTGGCCCGTGCCATCGGTATTCACATGATCATTGCTACTCAGCGACCATCAACCAATATTATTACGGGTGTCATAAAGGCAAACTTTCCTGCCAGAATTGCATTCAAGGTATCTCAAATGATCGATTCGCGGACTATTTTGGATACACCCGGTGCTAATCACCTGATTGGTCGTGGTGATATGTTGATCAGTTACAACAGCGAACTGGTACGAGTGCAGTGTGCGTTTGTGGATACGCCTGAAGTGGAGGAGATTGTAACCTACATCGGTGATCAGCAGGGCTATCAGATGCCGTTCCAGCTGCCGGAGTATGAATCGGAAGAGGTTACGCCGGGAAGCGCTGAAGATTTGTTGGCCTCCAAGGATTCGCTGTTCGAGGAAGCTGCCCGCATTGTGGTGGCACACCAATCGGGATCAACATCCCTGTTGCAACGGCGTTTTTCCATTGGATACAACCGGGCAGGCCGCATTATGGACCAGTTGGAAGCAGCCAGCATTGTCGGCCCCTTTGAAGGCAGCAAAGCCCGGAAAGTACTGATTCCGGACGAGATATCGCTTGAGCATCATCTGAATGCCCTTTGACAGACACAAGAATCAAGACACAAGATGCAAGACATAAGAATCAAGACATAAGAATCAAGACACAATTCGTAATTCGTAATTCCTAATTCGTAATTCCTAATCCGTAATTAGGTTACTCAGCCTGTCGAAGTATTTTGGCCTGCTTTTTGATATATGTAAAAAACTAAATATTAATTATGAAGCATCTGTCATTCACCATACTTTTTCTGTTGGCTTTTTTTCAGCTTAGTGCCCAGTTTAATCCTGAGGCGGTTGATCTTATTAAACCGGTATCTGAATCGATTCTGAATTCAAGTGGCGTATCTGCTGATTTTGTGTTCACTCTTGAAAACAAGCAAAAGGAGCTGAGCGAAACAGATTCAGGAAAACTGGTGTTGCAGGGGAATAAATATCACCTGTCCGTGATGGGAACCGAGACTTATTTTGACGGAACAACACAATGGGTTCATATGGTGGATGAAGAGGAGGTGAATATTTCCAATCCTGATCCGGATGATAAAATGGAGCTGACACCGGTTAATCTTTTTACATTGTACGAGCAGGGATTCCGGTTCAGAATTGTGGAAGAAAAAGGAAATGAGGCGACTATTGACATGTTTCCGGATGATAAGGATATGCCCTATTATAAGATCAGGCTGGTGATTGACAAGGCTGCAAAACTGTTTAAGGCAGTGGAGGCTTATGGCAGGGATGGTGTGGATACCAAAGTTGAGATAAAAAACATGCAAAAGGGGTTGAACCTAAACGAAAGTGAGTTTGTTTTCAATTCGTCTCAACATCCCGATGTTGAAATAATTGATATGCGATAAATAGTAACTAAAACATAAGACAAATGGACTTTAAGAAAATGAATCTCTCCGATGCTCCTAAAGTTTCTAAGGATGAACCTAAGGAAACAGAGAAGGTTAAATGCCTGATCATTGGTTCGGGACCTGCGGGATATACTGCAGCCATTTATGCTTCAAGAGCAAACCTTTCGCCGGTGATGTACGAAGGCATGCAGCCCGGTGGACAATTGACAACTACGACTGAAGTGGAGAACTTTCCGGGTTATCCCTCAGGGATTACCGGTCCGGAAATGATGGAAGACCTTAAAAAACAGGCTGAACGATTTGGCGCAGACGTACGCTTTGGAATGGCTACTGCAGCCGACCTGAGTAAACGTCCGTTTAAAGTCACCATTGATGATGATAAGGTTATTGAAGCTAATGCACTCATTATTGCGACCGGTGCCACTGCGAAATACCTGGGTCTTGAAGATGAGGATAAATATGCCGGAATGGGTGTATCTGCCTGTGCAACCTGCGATGGCTTCTTCTATCGTGGCAAGGATGTAGCTGTTGTTGGTGGCGGTGATACGGCTGCTGAAGAGGCATTGTATCTGGCCGGACTATGTAAAAAAGTTTACATGGTGGTGCGTCGTGATGAACTGCGTGCCTCGAAAGTAATGCAGGAAAGGGTGTTTAAAACCAAAAACATAGAAATGCTTTGGGAACACCAGACCAAAGGTTTGTTTGGTGACAACGGAGTGGAAGGTGCAGTATTGTGGCATAAAAAGGGAACACCGGAAGAGAAGGAAGTGAAGATTAAGATCGATGGATTTTTCCTTGCCATTGGTCATACGCCAAACTCGCACATCTTTAAGGATTACCTTGAAACAGATGAGGTAGGGTACATTAAAACCATGAACGGAACTCCAAAAACAAGTATTCCGGGCGTATTTGCCTGTGGCGATGTTCAGGACAGGGTTTACCGTCAGGCAGTAACTGCTGCCGGTTCAGGATGTATGGCAGCTATCGAATCTGAACGCTTTCTTGCAGAACAGGAATAAGAAGATATTAAATTGCAATTCAGAACGGCTCCGGTATTAACGGGGCCGTTTTGGTTTATGTGGAGGGTACGTTGTGGGTTCCGTGATGAGTCATACTTCATGTATCCGCCTTATTATGCGGCCTTGCTCCGTCAGTTTATCAATAAACGAAACCAACTCAGGCCTTGAATTACATTTTGTTCAAAACCCGGGGTTGCACTCGCAATGCTCATTTACCCCGGGTTATTTGCTTCGCCCCCTTCAGGGGCTTAAGGCCTTTCATTAAATAATGTCAGTCAAAGTTGTGAGTTCTACCCCTTTTTGTTTTGCAGTGAAACAAAAAAAGAGAGAGGGGTCGGTATGCCAGTTGCATTTTCGTATTTAGAACCGGGGTGAGTTATATTTCATGTATCCGCCTTATTATGCGGCCTTGCTCCGTCGGTATATCAATAAACGAAACCAACTCAGGCCTTGAATTACATTTTGTTCAAAACCCGGGGTTGCACTCGCAATGCTCATTTACCCCGGGTTATTTGCTTAGCCCCATTCAGGGGCTTATTGTTTTTTATTAGAAGAAGTCAGACAAAGTTGTGAGTTCTACCCCTCTTTGTTTTGCAGTGAAACAAAAAAAGAGAGAGGGGTCGGTATGCCAGTAGCAATTTCGTATTTAGAACCGGGGTGAGTTATATTTCATGTATCCGCCTTATTATGCGGCCTTGCTCCGTCAGTATATCAATAAACGAAACCAACTCAGGCCTTGAATTACATTTTGTTCAAAACCCGGGCTTGCACTCGCAATGCTCATTTACCCCGGGTTATTTGCTTCGCCCCCTTCAGGGGCTTAAGGCCTTTCATTAAATAATTTCAGTCAAAGTTGTGAGTTCTACCCCTTTTTGTTTTGCAGTGAAACAAAAAAAGAGAGGGGGCGGTATGCCAGTAGCAATTTTGTATTTAGAACCGGGGTGAGTTATATTTCATGTATCTGCCTTATTATGCGGCCTTGCTCCGTCAGTTTATCAATAAACGAAACCAACTCAGGCCTTGAATTACATTTTGTTCAAAACCCGGGGTTGCACTCGCAATGCTCATTTACCCCGGGTTATTTGCTTCGCCCCCTTCAGGGGCTTAAGGCCTTTCATTAAATAATTTCAGTCAAAGTTGTGAGTTGTACCCCTCTTTGTTTTGGAGTGAAACGGAAAAAGAGAGAGGGGCCGGTATGAAATTGACGAATTCATCATATGGATTGGGGTGAGTCAAATAATGAATTTATAAAGGTTCTAAAAAAGTTATATATTTGCAATTGTTAAATTTTGTAAAAATCAATGCCCGGACATTTTTCATATTTTAAACGGTTGACTATTTACTTTCTACTGCTGCTCTTACCGGTAGTTGTAGTTGAATATACCTATTATAACAGCCGCATTCAACGCTTTAATCTTTCTGTACGTAAAGAACAGGAAAAAGAGGTAGAGCTGAATGTCCGGCAGCTTTCAGACTATTTCCGGTTTATGGAATCCGAAATACTGACTATTTCACAGCAGGAACATGTGACCGAGATCTTTTCTAAAAATAAAGCGGAGCAGGAAAAATCCCGAAAATACATGGAGAACTATTTTTCCGGGATGATTAAAAACTCAAATTTTTTCGATCAGGTACGGATTGTGTGCGCTTCAGGTATTGAACATGTCAGGGTAAATAATATTAATGGTAAACCTCATGTGGTTGATCCGAAGGATTTCAGGGATATAAGCAGCCGTTATTATTTTCAGAAAACGAAGGAGCTTGGCGAAAACGAAATTTATATATCACGGTTTGATCTTGATCCGGAGAAAAATGCCATAACCTATCCCGTAAAACCCATATTACGAATTGCAACACCCATCATCAGAGACGGGAAGTTATATGGCGTGTTTGTGGTCAACTTAAAAGGACATGAATTTTTTGAAAACCTACGGGTAATCGGGAATGAGTATGGCTGGCAGACTTACTTTCTGAACCAGAGCGGTAACTTTCTTATGGGGCCTGATCCGCTGAAAGAGTGGCTTTCTTTTAAGGACAGCATCAACGCACCGCGCTTTCAGGATGAATTTAAAAATGTAAATATTCTGGATAATCCGGATGAAAAATCAACCTTTTTAACACCTTATGGTTTATTTACCTTTCACAGAATTGACAGGAATAATTTTGCCTTGTCTCAAAATGGTGAAAAAGTAATGGACGAAAACTGGTATATCGTTAGCCTTCTTCCCATGAAGCATTTTAAAGAGCTTAGGTCGCATGTGTTTGAACCCAGGGATTATGCGATGATCATTACCGGTTTTTTCCTGGTACTGCTGCTGAGTATTATCATAACCAATAACGTAAAAAAACGCTTCGATTTTGAGAATCAGCTCATTAGTTCTGAACGCAATCTGAAACTGGCTAACAAAACCAAGGATAAGTTTATATCCATTCTGGCTCACGACCTTAAAAATCCGATAGCATCTATTACAGGATTTACGGAAATCATGAAAACAAACTACGACTCCATGTCGCATCAGGGACGGGAAAAAGTGTTGTCTGCCATGGAAAATGCCACACAGGTTCTGGTCCGTTTGATTGACGATGTACTAACCTGGGCCAGGTCGCAAAGTGGCTCTATGGTGGTTGATCCGGAAATCATCTTCCTGAATAAAGTGATTGATGATGCCATTAAATTCTCGGGTTTACAGGCGGCAAAAAAAGAAATTAAGCTGGAACAAGACTGCAGTGAAGAGGTTTTTGCCATTGCAGACCAGAAGATGGTAGATACGGTCTTGCGGAACCTGATCAGCAATGCCATTAAGTTTTCGTACCGCGGAGGAAAAATTGTGGTCGGCATTAAACATTTCAGAGATGAAGGGAAAGCGGTGATTTTTGTGGAAGATTTTGGAATGGGAATAGCATCAAAAGATAAAAAGTCGTTATTTTCGCTGGACGCTGTTAAAACCACACCGGGAACAGAAAATGAATCGGGCACCGGAATGGGATTGATTCTCTGTAAGGATTTTATAGAGCGCAACGGCGGGGAGTTATGGTTTAAATCGCAGGAAGGGAAAGGATCAACGTTTTATTTTTCTTTACCTGCCTATCTTGAAGATGACGAAGAATGAGACAATTTATTAAAACCTATTGGAGATCACTGCTTTGGTTCAGTGTAATCACATTTGCCAGTCTGATCAATAAAATACCGCTTGAAGCACCGGAGACCGGAAAAATCGGAATAGATAAACTGGTGCATTTCATGTTTTATTTTTCCCTGTCGTTTGTCATTTTTATTGACGGATACCGGCATGAGCCTGCAAAAGCCAAATGGTATATTATCCTTTTACTTCCCATTATCTGGGGCGGATTAATAGAACTGATGCAAAGTGCACTGACATCGGGCCGTTCTGCCGAATGGGGCGATTTTGTGGCCGATGCTTTGGGCAGCTTAATTGTTTGGTTTGTAATTATTCCGGTTTACAGGAACAGGGCTGGAAGCGAATAGAATTAAATAAACATGTATTATGGAGACGCGATGAATTGATGTCTCTACAGGTAGCTTCGCACATCATTTGATAAATTCATTTATTTGTCCTAAATATGTATGTGGTTAATCCCCAAACCAAACCATATGTCGGATAAATTTCAGGAATATTACAGGATTCCATCCAATCGGTTGCAAAATTGGGATTATGGCAGTCTGGGTAAATATTTTATCACCATTTGTACAAAACACAGGGAATGTTCTTTAGGGAAGATAGAAAACAATACGTTCATATCATCATCCGAGGGGAATATCGTTGCAAATATATGGCATAAAATTCCCGAAAAATTTCCTTTTGCTGATATCGACGAATTTATAGTTATGCCGAATCACATTCATGGTATCATACAAATCAAATGCAGATCTGTTGCAACGGAAAATGTATTCGTAGAGACGCCGATTCATCGCGTCTCTGATAATGGCAAAAGAGGTGGGATTACAGGGAACACAAATCCTATGTTATATCAAAATTTATCAAGGATAATACGGTGGTTCAAGGGAAGTATAACCTTTGAGATTCATAAATTCAATTGTGATTTCGCGTGGCAATCCCGATTCCATGATCATATCATCAGAAATGAATCAGAATATTACAGAATCCGAAATTATATAAAAGAAAATGTTAAAAACTGGAAAGCGGATGAACATAACAAATGATATCAACAAATATGTAAACGTATTGTATGGATACGATGAATCGATAAATTAAAACCGAAGCCCCCGCTATTTAAAAGATGAAGATGTACATAGCGAGGGCTTCGGTGGTATAATGGTATTAAAAATTATCCAATCATTTCTTTGTAGGCATCTGCAGAAAGTAGGTCGTCCAGTTGAGCAGCATCTGCAATTTTAATTTTAATGATCCAGCCATCTCCGTAAGGATCTTTATTGACTATTTCCGGATCATCCTCAACTTTGGCGTTCAGTTCCAGAACCTCGCCACTCACGGGCATGTAAAGATCCGATACCGTTTTAACGGCTTCTATGGTACCGAAAACCTCTTCTTTTTCAATTGTTTCGCCAACAGTCTCCACTTCAACAAACACAACATCGCCAAGTTCTCCCTGGGCAAAATCAGTAATACCGATCAAGGCTTCATCACCGTCAACCTTAATCCACTCATGATCTTTAGTGTACTTTAATTCCTGTGGTATACTCATGTTTTTCAGCTTTTGATTTTAATTTTTATCAAAATTAGAAAAAATATACGGTTAAGCTTGAAAAATAATGATTTTTGTAACTCTTGATTCTTGTTTCTTATGTCTTGTGTCTAATAATAATTTTTAATTTTGTTGATTACGAAACATGAATACGGAGATAAAACAAAACATAGAGAAACTCAGGGAGCAGCTCAACGACTATAACTACCGTTATTATGTGTTGAACGATCCTTCTGTCAGCGATTATCAGTACGATATGATGATGAAGGAGCTTCAGGCACTGGAAGAAGCACATCCGGAGTTTGATGATGCTTCCTCACCGACAAAAAGGGTGGGGAGCGATCTGAACCAGAGTTTTACCAGTGTGAAGCATACATACCCGATGTTGTCGTTGGGTAATACCTATAACGAGAATGAGCTGGCCGATTTTGACGGACGTGTGCAGAAAGCACTTTCTGATCCGTACGAATATGTCTGCGAACTAAAATTTGATGGCACCTCCATTAGTCTGACTTACGAAAACGGTATGTTAGTCCGGGCAGTGACAAGGGGAGATGGTGAGCAGGGTGATGACGTGACTGAAAATGTAAAAACAATCCGTTCTATTCCATTAAAATTGCATGGCAACGATTATCCCGATGAGTTTGAGATTCGTGGTGAGATTGTGATGCCGTTCAAGGTGTTTGAAGCGATTAACCGGGAACGCGAGGAAAACGGTGAACCTCAGTTTGCCAATCCACGAAATTCGGCAGCAGGATCTTTGAAAATGCAGAATTCATCAGAGGTTGCCAAGCGTAAGCTGGATGGGTTCTTTTACTATATGCCGGGTGACAGTGTACCGTTTGACGGGCATTATGAAAACCTTCAGAAGGCAAAAGAATGGGGGTTTAAGATTAGTGATCATACCCAAAAATGCAAAACGCTTGACGAAGTATATGACTTTATTCATACCTGGGACAGCAAACGACATGACCTTGAATTTGCCATTGATGGCATTGTGATTAAGGTGAACTCAATCCGGCAGCAAAAGCAACTTGGATTTACAGCCAAGTCTCCACGTTGGGCCATTTCGTATAAGTTTAAGGCTGAGATGGTCAAAACGCAGCTTTTAAGTGTGTCATTTCAGGTTGGGCGTACAGGTGCGGTTACACCGGTTGCCAATCTTGAACCGGTTCAGCTGGCCGGAACTACGGTAAAAAGAGCTTCGTTGCATAATGCAGATATTATTGAGGGCCTGGATCTTCGATTGAACGATGTTGTATTTGTGGAGAAAGGAGGAGAGATTATCCCTAAAATTGTTGGGGTGGATAAGGAGTCCCGGTTTATGGAGAATGTCCCGGTTCAGTTTATTAGAAACTGTCCGGAATGCGATACAGAACTGATCCGCTACGAAGGCGAAGCTGCGCATTACTGTCCGAACCAGAACGGTTGTCCGCCACAGATAAAGGGCAGGATAGAACACTTTATCAGCCGCAAGGCCATGAATATAGAGGGTATAGGCGCCGAAACAGTGGACTTGTTTTATCAGCAGGATATGGTGAAAAATATAGCCGATTTGTACCGGTTGAAAAAAGAAGATATCGCATCGCTTGAACGCCTTGGAGAAAAGTCGGCAGAGAATATTGTAGCTGGT
Source organism: Quyinboa sediminis (assembly GCF_042219855.1). NCBI lineage: Bacteria > Pseudomonadati > Bacteroidota > Bacteroidia > Bacteroidales > Quyinboaceae > Quyinboa > Quyinboa sediminis. The sequence goes on from NZ_JBHJHP010000004.1 coordinate 260,389, forward strand.
GTTAAAGCATCGCTGGAGGTACCCTTCGAAAAGGTGTTGTATGCCCTGGGAATTCGTTTTGTGGGCGCAACGGTTGCCAAAAAACTGGCATATGCCATGACCAATATCGATAAACTGATGCAAGCCTCAGAAGATGAACTGGTTACCATTGATGAGATCGGAACCCGGATTGCACAGTCTGTTATCGCCTGGTTTCAGCAGGACGATAATCTCGAAATTATTCGCCGTTTGAAAGAATATGGGGTTCAGTTAGCTTTGGATCAATCGGTACTGGAGAACAGAACTGAATTGCTGAAAGGTAAAACCATTGTGATCAGCGGCACATTTGAAAAGTATTCGCGTGATGAACTGAAGAAAATGATAGAGGACAACGGTGGTAAAAATACCGGTTCCATATCAAAAAATACGGATTTCCTGCTTGGTGGCGAGGGCATCGGACCAAGCAAGCTCCAGAAAGTTGAAAAACTGGGAATTCCGATCGTCAGTGAGGACGATTTTTTAGAAATGATAAACCAGCAGTAGTGATACAGGCGATTAAGACATATCTGAAAAATAAGGCCCTGAAAGATGTCCTGGCACACCATAAATCGCAGCGGCAATATCGGTCACTGAGCGATATCAGCCGTATTTTAATTGTTTTTGACGGTACGGATATTTCAAAATACGGGAGAATAAACAACATCATTAAGTCACTGCAAAATGAAGGGAAAACAGTGACCTGTCTGGCTTTTTTCGATAAAAAGGAACTGGATGACATTTGTCTTACCCAGAATAACATGCAGTTTATCAGCAGAAGTGAATTTGACTGGAAAGGCTTGCCAAATTCTGATTTTGCAGATGAGTTTTTAAAATTCAGGTATAATTTGTGTCTGAACCTTAATCTCCTGAAGTCTGATTTTGTGGATGTATTGTGCCAGATAGCAGATGCAGAGCTGAAAGCAGGTAAGAATTTTGGTAAGGGAACTGTTGCCGATCTGGTGATTGATGTGACCGATGATAAGGACGAAACATTTTTAGCTGAACAAATAAAGTATTATCTTCGCAGCGTGAAATCCACTGTATAATAAGTGTTTCACTGATTAAAACAACAAACTGTAACTTTATGGATCCTAACAGACTAAGAGGATTAGGTGTGGCAATGGTGACACCGTTTAATGAGGACGAAACAGTAGATTTTGAGGCATTGGGAAACTTAACCGACCATTTGATTAATGGTGGTGCAGATTATCTTGTTGTGCTTGGAACTACAGCAGAAACCCCAACCCTGAATAAAGAAGAACAGAAAAAGGTTGCTCAGTTTGTTATTGAAAAAAATAAGGGACGCCTACCCATTATGATGGGCCTTGGCGGCAACTGTACCAAAAATGTACTGGAACAGATAGCTACGACTGATTTTGCCGGCGTGGATTGTATCCTGTCGGTTGTGCCGTATTATAACCGTCCGGTTCAGGAAGGTATTTATCAGCATTTTAAAGCCATTGCCGATGCGTCACCGGTGCCGGTTGTGTTATATAATGTACCGGGTAGAACGGCAGCCAATATTGCAGCAGAAACCTGTCTCAGACTGGCGCAACATCCCAATATTATTGGTGTTAAGGAGGCTTCGAGTTCAGTTGAACAAATGAAAGCCATTATTAAAGATCGTCCTGCCGGTTTTATGATGATCTCAGGTGACGACGGATTGACACTGCCCCTGATCAAACAGGGAGGTGATGGTGTAATCTCTGTCATCGGTAATGCATTCCCGGAACGGTTTTCAAGATCGATTCATGCAGCATTAAACGGTGATATGGAAAAGGCAGAAGAACTGTATGCTGAAATTGGTAAGTTCACGGATTATTTATTTGTGGATGGCAATCCTCCCGGCATCAAAGCCTTACTGCACGAAATGGGAATGATAAAAAATGTGGTGCGTTTGCCGATTGTTCCTGCCACAACTTCTACTCAGAATAAACTCAGCGGTTTACTGAAAGGGCTGAACTAAAACTTACATCATTTTAGAATCCCGCAGATTTCGCGGATGCACACAGATCTGTCACGTTTTAAAGGGAATTGTTAGTCGTAAGTCGTGAATCGTAAGTCATGAAACGTGAACCGTAATTCGTGAATCGTTAGCCGTAAATCGTAAGTTGTCATTCGTTATCTCTGCGTAGTTCTGCGTAATCTGCGGGAACCTGAAATAGGTTTGTCGTGAATCGTAATTCGTCATTCGTCATTCATAATTCGTAATTAATTCAGTAACTTTGTTCAAATCAGTTACTCATAAAACTATTTACTATGCCTAAAACAACCATTACACTTCTCATTTTTATGTTTGCTGTATGTACAGCTTCAGCACAACTGACCCTTGATCTTGGACCGGATACCGCCTATTGTGTCGCCTTAGATCAACATGAACCTTACCTGTTGGGCGATAAGATGCAACTTTCAGGTGGTGTGGAACCCTATCGATTTGCATGGCATACCACATATGATATCGGTCTCAGTAAGGTTTATACCGCAAGCGCTTTTCTGAATGATACAACAGCACAATTTCCGGAGTTTCTGGATTATCCGTTAGGCAACGAATGGAACCCGTTTTACCTGACCGTTTATGACGCCAATGGCGATAGCGTTTCAGATACCATTAATGTGTGGTTTACTGTATATGCATATTCTTTAGGATACCAAGGCTTTTATATTGAAGAAGGTGACAGTATTTATTTACCTTCACCGGGTGGCGGTATAGGTGGGGGATTTGAACCATTGGAGTTTTACTGGGAATCAGAAGATGGAATGACAGAATTATCACAAGGTTATGTGTGGTTAAAGCCGAATAAGACTACTGAATATAATACTTATGCTGTTGATCAAAAAGGTTGTAAATCAGCTGAAAACACAGCTTATCAGATTTTTGTCAGTCCAAAATCCGGTAAAACTGATGTTTATCAAAATGCTGATTTCAGGATTGTGCAGAAAGGAAATGATATAATGTTTTCAAATCCACTGGGAGAAAAGGCAGAGGTATATATTTACACCTTAAATGGAAAGCTGATTGAAGCCATAACAACGTATAAAGGAGAGATGGACTTATCTGCTTTTTCTGGCCAGACATCTCTTATCGTAAAGGTACAGATTGGAGATAAAAGCGGAACTTGTCTGTTTCTTAATCGGTAGAGGTGAACCGTCAGTCGTGAACCGTAATTCGTGAATCGTTAACCGTGAATCGTTAACGGTTATACGTAAATCGTTAGTCGTACTTCATTATCTCTGCGTAAATCTGCGTTATCTGCGGGAACCGGAAAAGGGCTGTCGTGAGCCGTAATTCGTTAACCGTGAATCGTGAATCGTTAACAGTTAGACGTAAATCGTTAGTCGTGACTCGTGAACCGTAGGTCGAAAATTGAAATTCCATTGTAATCCAAAATTTCATGCGAAGGATCATTAATATGTAATTTTACATTCGTAATATCGAAGTCAACGCGTAAAATTCTAAACGGTACTTATTTGTTTCTGTGATAATCTGCGTGTTAATCTGCGATAATCAGCGAGAAATGTTGATTAAAACAACTTCATCTGACGGTCCAGAAGCTGGAAAGATTTACGGTGGTGCGGTGTAATTCCTTTTTCGGCAATGGCTGCCCGATGCGCTTTAGTCGGATATCCCTTATTCCGTTCCCATGCATAATCCGGAAAATCCCGATGCAGTTTCAGCATATAATCGTCACGGTAGGTTTTAGCCAGGATGGATGCTGCTGCAATGGACAGATATTTCCCGTCCCCTTTTACCACACATAAATGCGGAATTTCCTTATACCGTTTGAACCGGTTTCCGTCAATAATCAGGTGTTCAGGAAGAATGTTAAGTTTTTCAATAGCCCGGTGCATGGAAAGGATAGATGCATTGAGGATGTTAATCTGATCAATCTCTTCGGGTGAACATGACGCAACTGCCCAGGTTAAAGCTTCCCTTTCAATTATTTCGCGTAGCTGGTATCTGTTCTTTTCTGAAAGTTGTTTGGAATCGTTAAGCAGTGTGTTTTTGAAGTCCGGTGGTAAAATAACAGCAGCTGCATAGACCGGACCTGCAAGACAGCCTCTTCCGGCTTCGTCGCAACCGGCTTCAGGAATTCCTTTCTTATAACACAGTTCCAGCATTAAAATGGTTGTTGATACAGATGCTCCAGTAATACACTGCCAACAGCGTAAAGTGTAGGCTTGTAAATGATATCCATGGTATCGTCGTGTGTATGCCAGAAATCACCAAACCCGTGTCTGTTACTCCTGTGGTAGTGTATGATGTCGATGCACGGGATGCCGCTTCCTTTGGTTACGTAATAATGATCGTCAGTCACCGGTGCAGAACGTTCAAACAGGAAATACTGTCCGTATCCCATCTCTGAGGCCAGGTTCCATACCTTGTTGACTAACTCAGGGGCATTCTCCATGGAGAAACCTTCCATTGGAAATATCGCATTTTCTGCTCCAACCATATCCAGCAGAATCCCGTATTGTGCCCAGTAGTTTTCTTTATGGGGGTGTTTTGACCAGTATTGTGAGCCCAGACACCAGGTGTCGGCAGAATTATTGGATGCAGGTAAGAAATGAGGTTGTCCCTGGTCTTCGGCATCAAAAAAGATGATATCAACACCAAAGGGAAGTTTGTGTTGACCGATCTGACGGGCCAGTTCCATCAGTACACCAACACCGCTCGCACCATCATTGGCACCGTCAATGGGTTTTTTCATCAGGCTCTCATCTTTTTCCTGGTCCGCAAACATACGGCTGTCCCAATGCGCGCAAAGCATGACACGCTGTTGCAGTTCCGGATTGAATGAGCCTATGATATTCCGGGCTTTATAAACCGTATTGTCGAAGCCGGTCAGATCGGCTTTTTGTTCGTAAACCTTTGCTCCGAATCTCTTCATCTGACGTACAAGATAATCACCACAGGCTGTATGTGCTGCACTGTTCATTACCCTTGGCCCGAACGCAACCTGCTCTGCAATATATGTATAGGCTGAATCCGGATTAAAAGGTGGTGTTGTCAGTATCTGCTTTTTCACCGTCTCCGGTTCTGAAACTTTTTGAACGGTATTGCTTTTGGGACAACCGGTCAGAAAAACCGGAAGGGCAATGATAAGCAGAAGTTTGTTTATTTTAATTTCCATTCGAAACCCTCTTTAGTATCTTTCACTTCAAATCCGAACTCATTCAACTTATCGCGAATGAGGTCCGACGTAGCCCAGTCTTTATTCTTTTTTGCTTCCATACGCAGGTTCAGTAACATGTCCACTGCTTTTTTGTACGGCTCTGAACCTGAATCTGCACTCTGTTCATTTATGGCGGTAAGCCCCAGAATGTCAAATATAAAGATATGGAACAGGGCTGTTAATTTATCAAGATCAGTTTTGGTGATCGTATCTTTACCAGCCAGAAGACTGTTGATTATTCTTACACCATCGAAAAGGCTGGCAATGACAATTGGACTGTTCAGATCATCGTTTATGGCTGCATAACAGGCATCTTCAAGTTTCTGTATATCCACAGTGGATTTATCAGTCGATTCTATTTTACTGAGCTTATTGAAACCATCCATCAAACGGGCCAGTCCCTTTTCTGAAGCCTGAAGTGCTTCGTTCGAGAAATCCAGCGTGCTTCTGTAATGTGCCTGCAGAATGAAGAAACGGATGGTCATTGGATCATAGGCTTTCTCCAGCCTTATGTGATCACCGGAAAACAGTTGCTCAAGGGTGATGAAATTTCCGAGTGATTTCCCCATCTTTTGTCCGTCAATGGTGATCATGTTATTATGAAGCCAGTATTTTACGGTTTCATGCCCTTTGGCTCCAACGCCCTGGGCAATCTCACATTCATGGTGCGGAAATAAAAGATCCATTCCACCTCCGTGAATATCAAAGGTGTCACCCAGATACTTGGTGCTCAGAACAGAACACTCCAGGTGCCAGCCGGGGAAGCCGTCGCTCCAGGGTGAAGGCCAGCGCATGATGTGCTCCGGGGCTGCTTTTTTCCAGAGGGCAAAATCTACACTGTTGTGCTTTTCATCCTGTCCGTCCAGTGCACGGGTTGTGTTCAGCAGATCTTCAATCTTTCTGCCTGAAAGCTTGCCGTACTGGTGTGACTGGTTGTATTTTACCACATCAAAATAAACCGATCCGTTGGATTCATAGGTCCAGCCGTTTTTCTCCAGGGTTTTAATAAATTCAATCTGTTCAATCAGGTGACCCGAGGCCTGTGGTTCAATGGAAGGCCGCTGAACGTTCAGTTTGTCCATCATATTATGGTAGCTGTTGGTATAGTACTGAACCACTTCCATAGGTTCCAGCTCTTCCAGTCTGGCTTTTTTCCCGATTTTATCCTCTCCTTCATCGGAATCATTTTCCAGATGCCCGACATCGGTTATGTTACGCACATAGCGCACTTTGTAATCCAGTTGTTTCAGATATCGGAACAGCAGGTCGAATGTAATAGCTGAACGGGCATGCCCCAGATGTGGCTCACCATAAACCGTAGGGCCACAAACGTAAAGTCCGACATAAGGTGGTTTTATCGGTTTAAAAACCTCTTTTTTACGCGACAGAGAATTGTAAAAAGTGAGTTTGCTAGTCATTTTACCTGCATTTATCAGAGCGGCAAAAATACAAATAAAAGCCGGAAAATTCAATGTATTTCCCGGCTCGATATTTTGCAGTTAAACCTGTTCCTATAAAAATGCTTTCAATGTTTTAAAGAGATCATTCTGCCGGATAGGCTTTGAAATATATTCATTGAAGCCCTGCTCGAGGAATTTCTCCTTGTCACCGGTCAGTGCAAATGCCGTTAATGCGATTACGGGGATGGATAATTTATGTGCCCGTAATTCTTCCAGCGTTTCAATTCCACTCTTTCCAGGCATCTGAATATCCATCAGGATGAGATCGATATCGGAGATGGTTTCAATAATTTTTATAGCAGAATCTCCGGAGTTGGCATAAAGACAGGTGACATTTGAATTTCGGAGTGATAAGCGGATGTATTCATAGATCTCCTTGATGTCATCCACAACAAGTATTTTTTTGTTGGTCCAGGGACTGATCGTTTTTTTGATTTTACTTTTCCTGACTTTGCTGAGAGAGCTGTTGGTCTGGTCATAAACTGGAAGAGCAAAAGAAAAAGATGTTCCTTCATGGGGAACAGAGCTGAAATTCAGGCCCGCGCCCATCAGGTCTGCAATGTTTTTTACAATGTGTAAACCAAGCCCGTTGCTGCCATAGGGTTTAGTGTAAATCTCCTCATCTTTTTTGAAAAGACGGAAGATGTTGTCCTGTTTTTCCTTTGGAATTCCGATCCCGGTATCACGCACAAAAACCTCGATCTCTTTTCCCCTGCCAGATTTGTAGCCAAATCTGATGGTCCCGGTATGGGTGTATTTTACCGCATTGTCAAGCAGCTGTATCAGGATCTGTTTTAATCGTAACTTATCCGCCAGAATAAGTATTTCACGGTTTTCAGGTAACTCTATTTTAATGGACACGTCAGTTTTTCGGGCTCTTTCAAGTTCTCCCTGATACTGATTGAACATATCCAGAAAGAGTTGTTCCGGATTGAAAACTGATTTTACCAGTTCCATCTGGCCGGATTCAATTTTAGATACATCAATGATGTCGTTGATAATCTGGACCAGGTTTTCAGTATTGCGTTCAATGATCCTGGCAAACCCTCTCTTGTCGTCATCCGAGAAATCATCCTCTATCATCATTTCAGCAAAACCGGAAATACTCGTTAACGGGATCCTGATATCATGAGCCAGATTGGCAAGAAAAGTTGATTTCAACCTGTCGTTATACTCTGCGGTTTCTTTCTCCCGTATTAATTTTTCAAGCTTTTTTTCAATTTCGGAACCATTCATAAACGTCCCGATCACCTGAAAATCATTAGTTCGGGCAACCTGTGCATTAATAATGAAGGTGCGGCTTTTGGTCTTTAGGATAAAATTTTTAACAGGAAGCTCCCTGGAGCAGTCTTCCAGAATTTCAGCGAACTGACTTTTGTTCAGTACCTTTAATGTTTCTGTAAAGGTCTGGAGAGATAATGGTTCTGAAATCGTTTTTCCAGGTGCAAATTCCCAGTCGGAATTGACTTTGATTTCAGATGATCTTTTGTTAAATGCAAACCAACCTTCGTTCAGCTGCATAACAACTTCTTCTATAAAATCCATGCTTACAATATTAAATTGTTAGTTTGGAGTTATCACTTTAAGAGATGAGGCGTATTAATTCTACAATGCAAATATATAAATATTTTGTTAAATTACGATATCTATGTAAATAAAATGTTAAAATATATTATATGTATTTGACATTCTGTAGTTTGTAGTTGTTAAAATAAGATACCTGATAATGTTTTATTTATATTGCAACTCATTTTAATTGAACTTGTTTCGGACGTATAACGGTATTATGGTCGGTTATATTTTACTTACATTCTGTAAAATAGTTGATTTTTATTGTTAACATAAAGTTTAAAAGTCCGGCAGGAGTTTTTCCTGTATCGAATTCTGGTGTGAGCCGTTTTGGTGCAATGCTTTTTACAAAATTCCGATCTGTTTCACTTCTCGTCTTATCCGATTAAATCAAATAAGCTTCCATATCAAAATGGAAGCTTTTAAGTGCCCGGGACCGGACTTCCCGACATCGTTTCCTCATTGGGATTCCGCTTCGCTACAATTCCCGTCCAGTCCGGTTAAAACAAAAAAAGGCTTCCATCTCGAAATGGAAGCCTTTAAGTGCCCGGGACTGGACTTCCCGACATCGTTTCCTCATCGGGATTCCGCTTCGCTACACTTC
>NZ_JBHJHP010000004.1:269391-545211 GCF_042219855.1 Quyinboa sediminis
CCCAGGACTGGACTTCCCGACATCGTTTCCTCATCGGGATTCCGCTTCGCTACACTTCTCGTCCAGTCCGGTTAAAATAAAAAAAAGGCCTCCATCTCAAAATGGAAGCCTTAAAGTGCCCAGGACTGGACTCGAACCAGCACGACCTAAAACGGTCACCAGGCCCTCAACCTGGCGCGTCTACCAATTTCGCCACCTGGGCAGAAGAATTATACTGCACCGCGTATACCCCCCGAATCATCGGGGCGCCACCTGGGCAGAATTGTTGTTCTGCACGTCATTCCCTGTAAACCGTGGAATGAAATTTATTGCAAAATTTCCGGTTTCGCTTTAATCACTATTAAAACTTGTTTTACTATGACCGGATAAAAAAATGAGAAATCTTTCGATTTCTCTGATTTTTTTTTTGAGCGAGAAACGGGACTCGAACCCGCGACCCCAACCTTGGCAAGGTTGTGCTCTACCAACTGAGCTATTCTCGCAATTTTTTTGTGTTCAACCTCCTCTGAGATCCTGCATGAACGCCCTTGTTACAGGGGCTGTTGTTCAAATGCGGGGCAAAAATAGAATATTTTTTTTTACGCACAAAATAATTAGTAAAAATTTAATCAAATATTTTCCGGGGTGAATTTAAGGTCTAATCCTTTGTATATGCACGTTATAAATGCGTTTTCTTTTTGCTAAAAATGTTTTGCGTTATGGTATTTTTTTGTTTATTTTGGAATTGTTTAACATATTAATAACATTGACTTATGCGCCTAAGCATGATAACCAGAAAGAATCTAATGTTGTTTTTGTTCCTGAGCAATGTATATTTTGCTTTTGCACAGTTAGATACGATTCATTACTTACCCCCATTATATGCAAATACGATTGTAGATAAGGATTTCGGAGAACAGTATGTGGTTTTGTCCACGAATGAATCCACGCCTTTTACAGTCACAATGTTTAATAATGCCGGGCGTTCTCAGCAGGTTCAGATATCCAAAAGTCAACCGCAGATTGTGGATTTGGGTTACCAGCAGGCCGCATGGGGTGTAGTTGAAAAAAGTAGCCTGAACACAGCCCTCAATGACGACGGGATGGTACTGGTAGCTGCGAAACCATTCTTTGTGAATGCACGTCACCGCTCAACAGTACAGGGATTAATGCTTACTACAAAAGGTAAAGTTGCCGCCGGACTGGAGTTTTACACAGGCCATATTTATACCGTATATGGAGAAAATACACGTCCACGGAATCACTTTGTTTCCATTATGGCAACCGAAGATAATACACAGATTACCCTGTCCAATCCGGATGCTAAATATTATAATCAGTCTAATAATAGCTTTACAATTACTTTAAATAAGTATCAGTCATATGTTGTTGCTGATGAAATTAACCTGCACACCTGGAGTGGCAGTGCCTATGACCCCGCAAATATTATCAGCGCCAATGCCATCAATGGTACCCATATAACCAGTGATAAGCCTATCGTTGTAAATACAGGATCATGGCTTGGCGGAGGTTCCTCCACAGTGCAGGATATAGGAGGAGACCAGATTGTGCCGGTAGAATATGTCGGTAAAGAATATGCGATTAATAAAGGCCGTGGTTCTACATTGAATGAAAAAGCTCTGGTTGTTTCCACGGCAGTCAATACTACCGTAAGTGTAAATGGAGTTGCTGTTACAACATTAACGAATGCAGGTGATCATATTTTCCTGGATGACTCCTACTTTACTGCTTCAGGTCTGATGTATGTTGAGACTTCCAAAGCAGCATATATTTACCAGACGCTGGGAGCCGATAATTCAGATGCGGCCATTGGTATGAGTTTTATACCGCCACTGAACTGTATGGCAAACACCAAGGTTAATATCCCATTTGCCACGCAGATGATTGCCAATGTGGATATGGCAGACCCGAACGGAAACAGCCCGATTCTTTCCCTGGTTACAAAGGCAGGCTCAGCCTTTACGGTTAATGGTACTGATATCTCAGCCATAATATCCGGATATCCCAATAACAGTGGCCCAAATGTAATAACAGGGACTGACTGGGTAAGCTATACCATCTCGGATTTCAATTTTACAGGGTTTACGCCAACGGGAGTCTGGAATTTTGAGATCGATGCAGAGCATGCTATCAATGCTTCGTTGTCAATCAGGGATGACCTGATTGGAGCCGGATGTTATTTTTCCGGTTTTGGTGATGATCCGTTGTTAACCAAAGAACCGGTTATAGCCGGTGGTACCGCCTGTTATCCTGACAATGCCATTTTAAGAGCCAGTGGTTTCCCTTCGTATCAGTGGCAATTGGGTGGTTCATTTATATCAGGCGAATCAGCAGACAGTCTTGTGGTGAACGATCTTGGCTTTTACCGTGTTCGTGGTGTAACCACCTGCGACGGGGTAGCTGTGACTTCCAAATTTTCGGAATATGTGGAGATCAACCCGTGTATTTCAATAAACAATGTTTCAATAACGGAGCCTAATGCGGCACAGGATGTCACCTTTACGGTTTCACTGGGTACCATCTATGCTCAGGATGTTACGTTTAACTATGAAGCTATTCCCGGTACTGCCACGCAGAATAAGGATTTTACCGGTAAGCAGGGTATTATAACAATACCTGCCGGCAGTACAGAAGCCTATATCACCATATCTGTTTTACCCGATGAGGTGGATGAATATGATGAGCAGTTTACCGTTCAGCTTACCAATCCTGTAAATTGTGATTTCTCTATTCCTGTAGGAACCTGTACTATTGTTGATAATGACGATCCGGGATCATACAGTTTTGCCTCAGCAGCCATTTCCGTTCGCGAAGGAACGGATACTGTAGCTGTGTTTACTGTCAACCTGGATGAGATAAGTGAAAAACTCACATGGGTCCGCTATGCAACGAATAATATCAGTGCAACAGCAGGTCAGGATTATACGGCAACAGCCGATACCTTGTTTTTTGCACCGGGAACTACAACCGGCAGCATCCTTATACCTATACTAAATGATGATATTTTTGAACCGGCTCTTGAACAGTTTGTCTTAAATATAGTACAGGCCGGAAACCTTGCATTTAATAACCTTGCATCGAGCAAACTGGCCCTGATCACAGACGATGATACGCCTGTGTTTTTCTCTGTTCTGGATACGCAGGTTGTTGAAGGTAATGATCTGAATTTCTGGATCACCATAGATAAACCCTACCCGATTGACCTGGAAATAGACTATTCCACCCAGGATGATCAGGCGACTGTTGCAGATAATGATTATACCGAGACATCAGGAACTGCTTTATTCCCGGCAGGAACAACATCAGTGAAAATAAGTGTACCAACGGGGGATGATGAAATTGACGAAAATGATGAAAATGTAAAGTTCAATCTGTCCAATCTGCCGTCGCCACACGGTATTTTTAATAAGCCCAGTGCCAATGGGTTGATCATTGATGATGACTGTACACCACTTGCAGTGAATGATGCACTGACTACACCTGAGGAAACGCTTTTGAATAGTGTATATGTACTGGATAATGATCAGGGCTTGTGTGATACACCTTTGGTTCTGGCCGTTGTGAAAATGCCTTCACATGCACTGACTTTTAGTTTCAATACGGCGGATGGTGGTATTGAATACGAACCGGTGCTTAATTACTTTGGTAAAGATACCATTAGCTATTCAATTACTGATGCTGACGGTCAGACCACTCAGGCCGATGCAATCATTACGGTGACCAATGTAAATGATATCCCGGTTGCCGTAGATACGGCCTTAACATTTAATGAGGATCAAACCGTCACTTTTACACCCCTTGGAAACGATCTGGATATCGATAAGTCAGGACTATCGCTGGTCAGCATCACATCTGTTTCGAATGCAACAGTTACAATAGATGCCAATGGTACCGACCTGCATTTTACTCCTGACCCTGATTTTAACGGAATTGTCACCTTTGATTATACAATGGAAGATGGCGAAGGGGACCAGGCAACTGCAACCATTACGATTACCATTAATCCTGTGAACGATAACCCGGGCGCAGTCAATGATAATGTAAGCACCGATGAGGATATCCTGAGTGCACCTTTTGATCCGCTCGTGAATGATTATGATGCTGATAACAGTGGAATCAGCTTGTTTTCTATGGGATCAGCTGCAAATGGTACAATTACAGACCTGGGAGACGGCACCTTTACATACCAGCCGAATCTGAATTACAACGGAACCGATTCTGCTAGCTATGTGATACAGGACGGAGAAGGCGATCAGGCAACAGGGAAAATCTATTTCACTGTCAACCCGATAAATGATCCGCCGGTGGCTGTGCTGGAAAACAGGATAACGCAGGAAGATACGCCTATAAATATCAATGTGCTGGCCAACGATTCTGACGTGGATGGAAATTTGTCACCCTCGGGAGTTACCATAACCCAGAACCCTTTACACGGAACGATAGTGGTGGAAGCTAACGGTACAGTAACTTATACACCTGCCGCAAACTATTTCGGACAGGATAACTTCTATTACAAATTAATAGATGATGCCGGTGCGGAATCCAATACGGTAATGGACAGAATACTGGTTTTCCCGATGGATGATATGCCGGTTGCTGTAAATGACACAGCAACTACTGTTGAGGATAATGCTTCTCCTCTGGTTGTATCTCCACTGGCTAATGATGTTGATCCGGATAACTCAGGATTGATTTTGTCTATTGTGACCCAACCGGCTAACGGAACTGCCGTTTTATCAGGAAACACGATATCGTACAGTTCTAATCTTAATTATTATGGTATGGATTCTATCCTGTACCAGATTAAAGAGGTTGGTGCCGGTGGTGGAACAGCACAGGCTTATATCATCATCACTGTTACTCCGGTAAATGATTTTCCTGTTGCCAATGATGATGCTGCAACACTGACGGAAGATAATACCATAGATATTGATGTGCTTGCAAACGACGAAGATCCGGATCTTACAGGGTTGACTATCGTCGCTGTGTCAGCACCGGGAAACGGAACAGCTACAATTTCCGGCAACCAGATACACTATGTGCCTGATGCTGATTATTTCGGAGCAGATGCCTTTACTTATACCATTGAAGACGGGCAGGGTGATCAGGCCACGGCGACTGTATCTGTAACGGTTGATCCGGATGATTCTGATGTTCCGGTGGCCAACAATGATTTTGTGACTACAGACGAAGATGTAAGTGTGGATATCAACCCGGTACTGAACGATCAGGATCCTGACCTCAGCGGACTCATCATGACAGTAGTCACCGCCCCGGTTCATGGTAACATAACATCTGTTACAGGAAATGTGATCACCTACGAGCCATCGCCAAATTATAACGGACAGGATACTATTGTATACCAGATTCAGGAAGCAGGTGCCGGTGGAAGTACGGATCAGGCCATGATTGTTATTACAGTTACACCGGTAAATGATATACCTGTAGCCAATGATGATTCCTATACCATCAACGAGGATGTGGTTTCTGATTTTGATGTGATGGCTAACGATGAGGATCCGGACTTTAACGGAATAAGCATTGTTTCGCTGGGAGCACCTGCACACGGCACTGCAACGGTTGTTGCCGGTCTGGTTCATTATGTGCCGGACGCAGATTATTTCGGAAGCGATGTATTTACTTATACCATAGAGGATTATAACGGAGATCAGGCAACGGCTGATATTTCGGTAACCATTACAGCCGATGATACCGATGCACCGGTACCGGTGGATGATACTGTGGTAACGGATGAAGATGTAGCGGTTGTAATTTCACCGTTAACCAATGATTATGATCCTGACTTAACAGGTTTGACCTTAAGTATTGTCAGTGCTCCGGATAGCGGACTGGCAGTAATTTCCGGATCAGACATAACGTATACCCCGAATGCAGACTTTAATGGTCTGGATTCCATTCAGTACCAGGTGGAAGAGGTGGGAGCCAATAACCAGACAGCCACAGCGTGGATTCGTATCACGGTAAATCCTGTGAACGACCTTCCGGATGCGCTTGATGATGCGATAACAGTTTTGGAAGATAATACCATTAATATTGATCCGCTGGTTAATGATTCGGATCCGGATCGCGGAGGTCTGACCATTACACATATTACAGGGCCGGTAAACGGAACGGGTGTGATTAATGCCGGATCAACAATTGATTATACACCGGATGCCGATTTCTTTGGTTCCGATTCCATTGTCTATACTATTGCTGATATGGATGGTGACCTTGATTCTGCCATCATAAGAATTACCGTGACAGCCGATTATACCGATGCACCGGTATCTACTGATGATGCTGTTATAACAGATGAGGATGTAGCCGTTGTAATTTCACCGTTAACCAATGATTATGATCCTGACTTAACAGGTCTGACTTTAAGTATTGTCAGTGCTCCGGATAGCGGACTGGCAGTAATTTCCGGATCAGACATGACGTATACCCCGAATGCAGACTTTAATGGTCTGGATTCCATTCAGTACCAGGTGGAAGAGGTGGGAGCCAATAACCAGACAGCCACAGCGTGGATTCGTATCACGGTAAATCCTGTGAACGACCTTCCGGATGCGCTTGATGATGCGATAACAGTTTTGGAAGATAATACCATTAATATTGATCCGCTGGTTAATGATTCGGATCCGGATCGCGGAGGTCTGACCATTACACACATTACAGGGCCGGTAAACGGTACCGGTGCGATTAATGCCGGATCAACGATTGATTATACTCCGGATGCCGATTTCTTTGGTTCCGATTCCATTGTCTACACTGTTGCCGATATGAATGGTGACCTTGATTCTGCCATCATTAGAATTACCGTGACAGCCGATGATACCGATGCACCGGTAGCTACTGATGATGCTGTTATAACAGACGAGGATGTAGCCGTTGTAGTTTCACCGTTAACCAATGATTATGATCCTGACCGGACAGGTCTGACCATAAACCTGGTGTCTTCTCCGGATAGTGGTTCTGTTGTAATTTCCGGATCAGATATGACCTATACCCCAAATCCTGATTTCTTTGGAATGGATTCACTGGAATACCAGGTGGAAGAGGTGGGAGCCAATAACCAGACTGCAACAGCCTGGATCTTTATTACGGTTAATCCGGTGAGTGATCTGCCTGAAGCAAACATGGATACCATAACGGTGAACGAGGATGATCAGGATACCGTGTATGTTTTAGTCAATGATATTGACCACGACCGCGGCGGACTGAAAGTAATTGACCTCGGACCTTCGCCAAACAGCGTTTCACAGATTTCAACTGACAGTACCTATGTGATATACATTCCAAATCCGGATTATTTCGGATCTGATTCACTCTACTACTTTATTGAGGATGTGGATGGAGACATTGATTCAGCATTGATCAAAGCGACAGTAATTTATAACGATGCTGATGCGCCGGATGCTGTAAGAGATACTTTTATATTCAATGAAGATGAAAGTGGCGTTGTTCTTCCAATGGCCAATGATTATGATCCGGACAGATCAGGTCTGATTATGACATTGATTACTCCTCCGGATTCCGGTCAGTTTATTAATCAGGGTGATACCGCATTCCTGTATATTCCACCGGCTAACTATCATGGAACCGATACTGCCATTTACCAGATTCAGGAAGTGGCAGCAGGTATGCAGACTGATATTGACACGATGATTTTTATCGTATATGCAGTAAATGATACACCGGTAGCCGTGATTGATTCACTGGTTCTGGATGAGGATACGCGGGATTCAGTTTATGTATTGCTTAACGATCTTGATCCTGATTATTCCGGAATTCAGCTTGTGGACCTCGTATCTACTCCAAATGCTCTGGCTGAAATATCATCCGACAGTACCTATATAAGGTATACACCTATGGCTGATTTCTTTGGTTCCGATTCCGTACTGTATTATATCGCTGACGGGGAAGGAGATCTGGATTCAGCATATATTCTCGTAACGGTCAGTGCTGATACAAGTGATGTTCCGGTTGCCAATGATGACTATATCGTTATTACGGAAGATATGGATATAGATATTGTACCGCTTGCAAACGATTACGATCCCGACAGGACAGGTCTTATCCTGACCATCCTGAAAGATCCGGATAACGGAATTTATATATTGCACAACGACACCGTATCTTATTCTCCGGATCCGAACTTTAACGGTAGGGATACCATCTATTACCAGATTCAGGAAGCCGGAGCCGGACAAAGCTTAGCAACGGCATACATCTATATTGAAATAGATACCATTAATGAACGTCCCGTTGCCAATCCCGACTCCATAAGTATTTACGAGGATTCATCGGATACGATATGGGTACTGGTCAATGATATCGACCTGGACTGGGAAGGTATTATTGTGGATTCCGTATCAATGTCTGATACAGCTACAGTAGAACTGACCGCTGATTCCACAGGCGTCATCTATACACCATCGGCGAATTTCTATGGTGCGGATTCCGTATTCTATATTTTGCGCGACGCACAGGGTGATCTGGATACAGCGTGGATCTATATTAATGTAATTGCAGTGAATGACACGCCGCATGCACAGAACGATTTCATCCTGATCAATGAGGATGAGACCGGAAGTGTGAACATTCTGGCTAATGATGAAGATCCGGACCGTCAGGGTGTGGATATTACAACCGGAATTCAGGTTCAGAACGGAAGCATAAGCATTGATCCGAACGGTGATGTGGTGTATACGCCGGATGCAAACTATTTCGGATCAGACAGCCTGATGTATTACATTACCGATAAAGAGAATGATGTGGACAGTGCGTGGCTTTATATAACCGTAACAGCTGTAAATGACACACCTGTTGTAGTGAATGATAATGCCATTATGCTGGAAGAAACCGTAACCGATATTCCGATATTGATAAACGACTTTGACGTGGAAGGTCCGATACCGTTCGACAGTATATTTATTGCATTTACAACCAATAACGGCGATGCCATATTGTTGCCGGGTACCGGAGTGATCCGTTATACACCTGTTTTCAACTATTACGGACTTGACAGCCTTGGTTATTATGTTAAGGATAATGAAGGTCTGGCATCAGATACAGCTTATGTCTACATAACTGTAATGAATGTGAATGATATACCGGTTGCAACCGATGATACCGTAAACATTCAGGAAGATTCAAACGCGGTTATTGCTGTTCTGGCTAACGATGAAGATCCTGATCATTCAGGTCTTGATGTTACAATAGTTAATGGACCTGCGAACGGAATAGCGAACCTATTGAATGATACTGTATATTATACACCGGACGCCAACTTCTTTGGTAATGATACAATTCAGTATATTATTGTGGATGGTGAGGGTGATACCGTTTCTGCCAACATCCTGATTACGGTAGAATCAGTAAACGACCTTCCTGTAGCCAACGATGATGTGGTATCCATACTGGAAGAAACAACGGTTGATATTCCGGTTCTGGTAAACGACAGTGATGTGGAAGCCGCAATTCCTTTGGATTCAGTATTTATTGTCTCCTCAGCAAAACACGGTGTCGCCAATCTGATTTCCGGAACAGGGGTGATTAATTATCTTCCTGAAGTGAATTTCTTTGGTAATGATACCATAACATACTATGTGAAAGATACCGATGGCGCGATGTCAGACACTGCCATGGTTGTAATTACTGTACAGAACGTAAATGAAAATCCCGATGCCAGCGACGATTATTATTATATGCCTGAAGATTCAGTTATTGAACTGATGATTCTTGTGAATGATCTGGATGCTGACAGAAGTGGATTATCGCTGGATTCTGTTTCAGTGCCTTTCCATGGAACCCTCGTTATGGATAAAGCGCCGGATACTATAACATATATTCCGGAACCAGATTACTTCGGAATGGATTCCATCCTCTATTTCATTGCCGATGGTGAACTGGACATGGATTCGGCATGGATCTTTATCGAAATATATCCTGTAAATGATGTGCCGGTGGCGGTGAATGATACCATCATTATTTCAGATATGGACGGCGATACACTGGCTATACTGGCTAACGACTATGATGTGGAAACCACCTTAACCGGAAATCATGTGGTGATAGAAGTATTGCCAACCATGGGATCGGCATATATTGACTTTACCACAGGTGATCTGATCTATTTCATGGATGCTGATTTCTACTATTCAGATTCACTGATGTATGTAATCACAGATGATGAAGGTGCCTCAGATACGGCCATGGTTTACATTATGGACAGAGACAGCATTCTTGATTCGGATGATGATGGTATTCCAAACCTGGTTGAAGGGGACGAAGACATGGTGGATATGGATGGTATTCCGAATTACCTCGATCTTGATTCAGATGGCGACCAGATTCCGGATGCCATAGAGGGCCTGCTGGACAGGGATGACAACGGAATAGAAGACTATATTGATCCGTTTGACTGGGATGCAGATTCTGATGGTGACGGTCTGCCTAACCGTTATGAGGATACCAACAACGACGGTAATCCGTATAACGATGACTGTGACGGTGATGGTCTGGTGAACTACCTGGATGATACCGATAACTGTGAGGATTACCTCGATATTCCGAACGGTTTCTCACCAAACGGTGACGGCATCAACGATCTCTTCTGTATTGAGGGGTTGTGGAACTTCCCGGATGCAGAAATTTATATCTTTAACCAATGGGGAAACAGGGTGTTCGATATGAAATACTACGGTGACGAAGATCGTTACGGACCTTATGAAGCATGGTGGAACGGACAGAGTAACCGGATTGGAAAAGCAGATGTGCCCGAAGGTGTTTATTTCTATCGTCTGACACTTGGTAGGGGCAGGAAAGTAAAAGAAGGATATATTCACCTGAGACGCTAATTAAAATAAAAGTATATTTGTACAACATTCCCGGCAAAACCGGGAATGTTTGTTTAATGATATTAAGTCTTCATTCATGACTAAAAAAGAACGGTTTCAAAAATTCATCGAATGGTTTCAGGTGAACATGCCTGAAGCGGAAACAGAACTGATTTATACTGATCCTTATGAGTTGCTGGTTGCAGTGATCCTTTCTGCCCAATGTACGGATAAACGGGTTAATATGCTGACTCCGGCTATATTTGCCCGATACCCCGATGCTGCAAGTATGGCTCAGGCTTCAGTAGAGGATATTTTTGAACTCATTAAGAGCTGTTCTTATCCCAATAACAAGGCCAAACACCTGAAAGGTATGTCGGAAACCCTCGTCAATACCTTTGGAGGCGTGGTTCCTGATTCGGTGGAAGAACTTCAGAAATTACCCGGTGTTGGCCGGAAAACAGCCAATGTTATCGCCTCTGTGGTCTTTAATAAACCGGCTATGGCAGTGGATACGCATGTATTCAGGGTGGCAGAACGGATAGGCCTGACAACAGATGCAAAAAATCCACTGGACTCAGAATTACAACTGATAAAATATATTCCTGAAAATCTCATTCCAAAAGCCCACCACTGGCTGATCCTGCACGGACGTTATGTCTGCCTGGCACGCAAACCCAAATGCGAAACATGCGGAATTACATCGATTTGCCGGTATTACCAATCTTTAACCCGCTGATAATAATCAACAGGGAATTTTAATATATTTTTTGGGCTCTCCCCGGAGTTCAGGACGGGATGGATACACTTTATTGTAAAACGAATTTCCTGCATCAAAATTTATGGGTAGCATAAAGTTGACCCGGACTTTTCTTCCTCTTTGTTCACCGGGAATCCACTTAGGCATCATTCTTACCACACGCAAAGCTTCTGCATTAAGAATGGAGTCAACACCTCTCGCAATCTGTTCATTGACAATATTTCCCATGGTGTCTACTTCAAAACTGACATAAACTCTTCCACTGATCCCAGCTGCCTTTGCTTCCGGTGGGTAGGTGACATTATTTCTCAAAAAGTTCATCATTGCATTTACACCACCAGGAAATTCAGGCATTTTTTCTACAACCTGGAAAACTGCATTTTCATCAAGGGCTTCTTCTTCAGTATCGACATCCATAAGTACGGCCTCATCAAATTCGGCCTCAACAATATTCAGATTTGAGGAGACAGGTGGTGGAGTCTGGTTGCGCCCGACTGCGGAATTATTCACACCTTCAGGAAGTGGTATGGGTTGCCTTACAGTAACAGGGATGCTGTTTGGATTCACAAGGGATGAGTCTATTGCAATAAATGAAGTATATTCTGTCAGGAGGTTATATTGTAATCCCAGGCGGGTTATTTCATCAACCAGTTCTTTTTTGTCCTTATTGTGGCTCCATGAGTCATTTCCTAACGAGTTGTAATCAGATACCAGACGTATTTTTTCTCTGGCCCATAAATACTTAAGGGCTCTGTTCTTTCGGTTTTCGTTCTGAATTGCTATGGATTTGACTAAAATACTTTTCCCGCTTTGCCCTTCAATTTTCAGAAGTCCGTTTGCATTATTCCTGTATTTGCCGGAAATAATTACAGGCCTGTCGGCAAACAGGTCAGGAATATTTTCGGGTAGTACATCATACACATCTATACCTTCAAATGCAGCATGAATATTCGTTAGTACAGGTTGGGAAATATATGTTTTAAATTTTTCTGCCATTTCCCTTGCTTCCTGCTTGTTTTGTGCAATAAAAGGTTCACCGTAACCTACGTGAGCCATTCCTTCTATGATGTAGCGATTAACTCCACGTCCGATGCCGAAGGAAAAGAAATTAGCTTTTCCAAGGTTCTCACGTATAAAATCAAAGGTCTGCTTTTCAACCGTTACATAGCCATCGGTAAGGATAACAAATGTTCGTGCATAATTCTCAGTTGCATTCAGGTTCAAAGCTGCTTTTAAACCACATAATAACTCTGTTCCTCCATTGCCTGACTGGTTATTAATAAAATACAAGGCTTCATCTATATTCTCCGCACTGGCTTTCATGGAATTCTTTGATAACATGGTAGATCCACCGGCAAACAGAATAACATTGAACAGATCATTTTCTTTCAGACCGCCTAATAATTCAGTCATAATTTGTTTGGAGATGTCCAGTGGAAACCCTTCCATTGAACCGGAAACATCCATAATAAAAACATATTCCCTGGGTGGAATTTCTTCCGGGGTTAAGCGTTCAGGCGGTTGCATCATAGCGAGGAAATAATTTTCACCATTGGGATCATCGTATAATAATACACCGGTTTGTACTCCGTTTCCTGCAAGACGGTACTGCATAACGAAATCCCGGTTTCCTCCCTGTGGCTCATTAAGCGTCAGGGTAGCTTCTGATTTACTGGCAAATTCTATCCTGTTCTGGTGTGTGGTGCAACGGATGTCACGGATTGGAATGGCGGCATTAAGATCAATAGATAATGACAAGATGGAGGTTGGTTTTACGCCTTTCATCAGATATGGATTTCCGTTCCATGTTTCTGTTTTTGCTGAGGTCAGCTCTTTCTTACTCACATACCTTGGACCGACAACAGTAGGATAGACAAATTCATATATCTTATCGGTTGGAATTAAAAGTTCACTGTAGGACAGGTTGACTTCAATGGTGGCACCGGGCATAATATTCGCCACGTTCATTTTGAACACATTCGGGTGTTCCTGTTCTAAAAGTGACGTTCTTTTTCCTTCCTTCTTAGCCGATTCATACATATTGCGGGCCTTTGCTTTCTCTTCAATTACGGCTCTGATTTCTCTTTTGCCAATCTTCATAACCATATCGTAAACAGCAGAACGTGTGGAGGCGGGAAAAACATAGATGGCTTCAATTGGAGTATTTCCGGTGTTCATATACGTTTGTTTTACATTTACATCGGCAATAACGCCTGAAATGTTTACATGAACATCGGTTGACTTTAGAGGAAGACTGGCTTCCTGGTTTTCATCAGTAATGACCACAAAATATGGGGATTCATTTTTGTCGTCTGATGCTTTTGCAGCATAGAAAGTTGAAAACAACAATGTTAAAATGAAAAATCCGATGATGGATGGTTTTGTTTTACAGGATGGAGAATTCATAAGGTATAAATTGAACGTTAATAAAAATACAGGTCATACTACAGAGAGAATAAAAGAACGTGGTGTGCTCACATACTTATAAAACTTAATAACGGTTCCGTTTATTGTGTGATTTTAAGGATTAAGGATTAGACTCATCCCAAAACCGTTTAAACACATTTTAATAACTGTTAAAAAGCTGTATCCTGAGTAACCAATAGTATCCGGGAACGTTCTTAAACCAATACAGTCAGCTTATGCGCTTTTTCTACGGATTTATTTTTCTGTTTGGTATGGTAGTAATCTCGGTTCAGGCTCAGACCGGGAATAAAAAGGTAGTAGCCGGAATTGTGTCTGATCAGAACGGGAAAGAACTGGTAGCCGTTAATGTGGTCAGCAAAAGGAAGGGAGTGGGAACCATAACCAACGATAAAGGATATTTTAAGCTGGAAGTTGATGCACCGGATACTGTTGTGTTTATGTTTATGGGGATGCAGCCAAGAAATCTGGTGGTGAACGACTCTTCAGAAACCATTCAGTTGGTTAATGTCATGCTTCAAACATCAAGTGTTATTCTGAAAGAGGTAGAGATAAGTCCGTTTTTATCGAAACAAGATCTTTCGTATGATAAATTACCAATGGATGCAACAGAATCTACACGGTATCAGTTGAGGCAACATGCAAAACATACAAATAAAACCTACTTTGAAACCGTTGGATTCAATTTTGCCCCGCTTTTACTGAAACAGGTCGGTAAATTAGGTGCTAAGATTGAAAAGGCAAAGGACAGGGAAACCCGGCAGCGCATCAGTATTATGAAACAACAATATGCTATTCAGGGAGATTCTATCTTTTCAAAAGGCATCCCAATGGATTCCCTGCGGCATCCAAGCCACGAGGTGTTTACTAAATAACCAATTGTATAAGTAAAGACTAAATTCCCGTTTTAATCGTTTTGATAGTGTTATTAACTTAATACTATACCTTGAAATAAATGACAAAGCAATGTTGTAATTGTGGTCAATACTTTTTCCTGTTTAGTAAATTCACAACGTTTAGTATTGCTCTAAGTGTTGTCTTTTTAACTTCCTGTAAGAGTATTGTTGAAGACGAGTTTGTGATATCCCGGAAAGTACCTGTTATAAACAGTTTATTGATTGCAGATAGCATATTTAAAGTGAATATATCCTTTTCCGGTAATTTAACGGAGGTTGAATATCCATATGTTTCTGATGCAATTGTGATCATAAAGGATTCTGATAATAATTCCGATACTTTAAATTATTCAGATAAAGGAACATATATAAGTGATGAAACGGTTGGAATACATAAACAATATTTCTGTCTGGTTAAAATTCCCGGTTACAACGATGTCGTAGCAGAAGCTTTCGTGCCTAAGCCAGGAATAATTTCAAATGTGATTTTTAACAAAGATGCAGGAAGAGGAGAAGAAACTGAGCTTGTCTCGTCAGTGGCGTTTGATCTAAATAATTTACCGGATGAGAAGATTTACTGGGAGGTTAATTTTATTGAAAGGGGCATCTTTAGTGAATATGACTTCTTTCAAAGAAAGGTGGTGGATTCATATAAAACTATTCATCATGATATTTATTTTAATCCTGATGAGATTGAAATATTGAAAAATGAAACGCCTCCCTATAATGTATTCTCAAATCATAGCATCAATAAAAGCATATATCATGTGAAATTCTATTTCACAGAGTATTCGGTTGATCTTGATTCAGAACGGGATTTTTATATTGAATTGCGGAATGTTGATGAGTCATATTATGAGTTTCAAAAACAGTATTATTTGTATGAGATGGCTGCTAATGTTGGTTTGGGCAATTCAAATAGCAATTATCCATTATATACTAATATTGAGAATGGCTTAGGTTTATTTACGGCATATTCAACCACTTATGCGGAGGTTTTTGTGAAATGAAACTTTGTTCCTTTAATTTGAGATTTCTGTTTATCGCATTGCTACTTGTAAACGCTGCTTTAGCTCATTCTTCAGATATCAGGTTGTCCGGCTTTGTAAAAGATTCGTTTACTAATGAGGTATTAACGGGTGCGAATATTTTTGAAACTGATCAGTTAACGGGAACGACAACGGATAATAAAGGATATTTCAGTTTAAACATTTCAAACGCTGCCAGTCTTTCTTTTTCATTTACAGGTTACCAAAGTAAAACAGTTCAGTTAAACAGTAAATCAGATACTTTTTTGGTTGTATTTCTTATTCAGGGTAAAGAACTTTCAGAGATATCAGTAAATGCAAACCGCAACCTCAGAGCTAATATAACGCATTTGTCAGCGTATGATTTCAAACGAATTCCTGTTTTGGGTGCAAAACCGGATATTATTAAAACCTTGCAATTACTGCCCGGTGTACAGGCTCAATCGGAAGGGATGAGTTTATTTAATGTTCGAGGTGGAGAGCCCGGGCAAAATCAGTATCTCCTGGATGATGTGCCTTTGATTTATGTGAATCATCTTGGTGGTTTAACATCTGTGTTCAACCCGGAGATGATAAATTCCGTGGATTTTTATAAGGGCAGTTTCCCTGCACGACATGGCGGTAAATTATCTTCAATTGTTGATATAACTCAAAGGGAAGGAAACGTCTCAAAGTTTGTTGGTTCATACAGTATTGGTTTAACGGATGCTTCCTTTAGTCTTGAGGGACCACTGATCCACGATAAGCTGAGTTTTATTATTACAGCTCGTAAAACATTGATCGATTTTTTGCTAGCCGGAATTTCCACATTTGATGATGTCAATAATTCGATCGTTTCTTATGGATTTCACGATGTAAATGCTAAACTTTCATGGAAACATGATGAAAGGAATACGTTTAATTTTAATTTGTACCAGGGAGACGATTATTTTAATTTCTGGGGCAAGCCGTGGGAACTGGAAAAGAATGAGAGCAATCATATTAGCCAGGTTTGGGGGAACTGGTTGTTATCGGGGAACTGGAAAAAAATTATAGGAGATCATTTGTTTGTTGAGAATTTGTTGTCATATACAAAATACAGGAATAAAAGCAAACAGACCTATAAAAGTATATTTGATGCTGTAGAGGAAGTATCCGTTTTTAAAAACAGTTCATCTGTAAATAATTTATCTGCTAAATCCATTTGGAAATATGCAATGACAAGGTATATGTTTTTGGAGTTTGGGAATGAAACAAATTACATGCAATATGAACCTGGTTATTATTATAATTCTACAGTTCAATACCAGGTTACAAGTTCTGTATATCATACCTTTAAAACAACAGTTTTTATTGACAATATCATTGATGTCAGCCCGTCTGTTGAAATCCGGCCTTCATTGCGTTTTAATCTGTATATAAATAATAATATCCTTTATCCTGATTTTGAACCACGCGTTAATTTTAGGTTTAAAGTGGCAGACAGTCAAAATCTTGAACTAAATTACATGAGAGTAATGCAGTATGATCATTTAATACACATTCAGGATCAAATCATAAAAAGTGAAATCTGGTTACCGGCAAGTTCAGAAAACCCACCGCAGTTATCCGATCAATTGTCCGTAAGTTGGATGAGTAGCATTGCAAAGGATATACTGAAATTAGAAGTGAGTCTCTATTATAAGAAGATGAATAATCTTGCGCGTTTAAAAATGGGCTATGAAAACGCATTGGGCTTAACAGATATTGAGCATAAATTGCTGCGTAATGGTAAAGGTGCCGCGTATGGTTCAGAAATTATATTAAGTAAAAATAAGGGGTTTTTAACTGGATCTGTTGCTTACAGTTTTACGGAATCTAAAAGAAGTTTTGCCGAAATAAATAAGGGAGAGTTTTATGATTATGAGTATAATAGTCCACACACATTAACTTTGAATGCGAACAGAAAGCTAAACAGACACTGGAACTTTAATCTTGTTTGGACCTTCTCTTCAGGGTTACCATATACGCCAGCTTCGGGAAAACATTTATTAATGAACCTAACCAATGGGGATGTAACTGACGGTGTTGCAATTGACTATGCGGAATATAATAGTGGGAGAATGCAAAATTATCATCGGATGGATGTTGGTTTCACTTATGAGACCAAAACTAAAAAGGGGAATAAAGCTGTCTGGACTTTTTCTGTTTATAACCTGTATAACCGCATGAATCCATACAACTATTATTACGATGATGATAAATACTTAGATACGGGAGTAGAATATACAAAACCACTTAAGCTTTATAAAGTAACATGGTTTCCGATAATACCCAGCTTCTCGTACAAAGTTTTTTTTGATGACATTAAATTCAGAAACTAATTTTCGTAATCGAAATACAACTGGTAAAAATGCATTTTTTTCTGCTGATCATAGCCGCGCTCAATCAGTTGTTTGTTTCCATGCACGTATACATGAAAATTTTTATCCAGTTTAATGACTGACTTAAAAAAACGTTTGTGCTTTTTGACGGCATCAGGCTCAATAGAAAACGCATCTTCCAGCGGTATCTGCCGTTCATTTTCATAAAACTCACGATAATCCTCAAAAGCCTTGATTGTTTCAGGGTTTTCAATCACCTGCGATTCAAAGTCAGATAAATCGAAATCTTTGTTTTTGCCAAAATAATCGATGGAACGGTTCAGCAGGTCGGCCTGTTCACTCCGGTCAACACGGTTCTCTGCATTGTATACATCGGTGACAAAATCCTTGCACAGCGACAAATAATTCTGGGTCATGAAAAAGTTGTCTTCACGTGGAATCAGACCGAGAAAATCGGTTTTCCAGTACACCGCTTCATCCCCTTTTGAGATGGAATCCACGATTGAAATAATGTATTCGCCTGTTTCCTGGTTGCGGAAGATAAGGGCGCCTTTATCCAGTTTTTTAATGCTGATCCCTTCTTTGGGTTCAATACCGAATTTCTGATCACCGGTATAAACTTTCAGATAAGTTTCTTTGGTTTCTGATTTAAACAAACCGATACAACGGTAGGCTTCACCATAGAGTTTTACATTGTCGATGTTGGCTACATAAAAGTCTCCGGCTTTTATCTTAGGGTGCGTGGATGTTTCGTACAACAGCTCTGCCAGTTTTTTCGAGGATTCAGTAATCGTTTCTGCGTTTTCAAATATCTGATCCACTTCCTGTATGACCGGATTGATATCCGGGTCCGCAAAATTATACTGAATATCCGGCTTAAATGTTTTCAGAAAATACTGAAGGAGCAAAGGAGATAAAGGATTATCCTGCTGCAGAGAGAGCAGATTTTCCGATAATTTACAACCTTCGTCGTAAGGCTTGTACCCAATATGGTGGACAATAAGCTGACGTATAGTGGCTTCGCTGTAATCGATCATAATTTAAAAATTTCAACAAAAATGGGATATAAAATTGAAATGACATGAAATAAGCGGAATGTTTTTGGATACATCGTTTATTATGTCACCCGTTCCGGGTTTGAGCGTAAACCCATGGTTGTGTAATTACAATAATGACATCCCTACGGGATTGCTTGTTCCATATTGTTCGCTATCAGTTTTGCTTATAACATTCCGGCAGGATTACAGGAATTAAATGTGGTGAACCAGTACGTTACTAATCTTTTTCGTAAACCCGAAGGGTTGATATTTTTGTAATTGTAATAAATGAGCGTTTTTCAGAAATCCCGAAGGGATGGCATTATGTTTTGAAGAAAATACTTTTTAATCAGGACATGGCAATT
Source organism: Quyinboa sediminis (assembly GCF_042219855.1). Taxonomy (NCBI): domain Bacteria; kingdom Pseudomonadati; phylum Bacteroidota; class Bacteroidia; order Bacteroidales; family Quyinboaceae; genus Quyinboa; species Quyinboa sediminis. Next base: position 289,088 of record NZ_JBHJHP010000004.1, read on the forward strand.
GTCTATGGGCATTAACTTCTAAAAAATTCGGGACAGGTCATTGTAATCTCAGAATACTGTTGTCCTGTTAAACAGTATCATCATGAATAATAATGTATCCTGAAAAGAAGACATTTATTTTCAAATCGGGTTTACATTAAAAACGTCAAGTAACAACTATATCACCCGTTCCGGGTTTATGCTTAATCCCATGGTTGTGTAATTACAATAATGACATCCCTTCGGGATTGCTTGTCCCATATTGTTCGCTATCAGTTATTCAAATAACATGCCGAAGGGAACTTAAGAATGAGAGATGGGAAACAGGTTTATTATTAACCTTTTATTAAAATCCTTAGGATTGATAAAATTGTAACAGTATCATCATGAATAATAATTTATCCTGATAAGAAGACATTTTTTTTCAAATTGGGTTTACAGTAAAAACGTCAGGTAACAACTATATCACCCGTTCCGGGTTTATGCGTAATCCCATGGTTGTGTAGTTACAATAATGACATCCCTACGGGATTGCTTGTCCCATATTGTTCGCTATCAGTTTTGCTTATAACATTCCGGCAGGATTACAGGAATTAAATGTGGAGAACCAGTACGTTACTAATCTTTTTCGTAAACCCGAAGGGTTGATATTATTGTAATTGTAATAAATGAGCGTTTTTCAGAAATCCCGAAGGGATGGCATTATGTTTTGAAGAAAATACTTTTAATCAGAATATGGCAATTGTCTATGGGCATTAACTTCTAAAATTCGGGACAGGTCATTGTAATCTCAGTATACTGTTGTCCGGTTAAACAGTATCATCATGAATAATAATGTATCCTGAAAAGAAGACATTTTTTTTCAAATTGGGTTTACATTAAAAACGTCAAGTAACAACTATATCACCCGTTCCGGGTTTATGTGTAATCCCATGATTGTGTAATTACAATAATGACATCCCTACGGGATTGCTTGTCCCATATTGTTCGCTATCAGTTATTCAAATAACATGTCGAAGGGAACTTAAGAATGAGAGATGGGAAACAGGTTTATGATTAACCTTTTATTAAAATCCTTAGGATTGATAAAATTGTAACGGTATCATCATGAATAATAATGTATCCTGAAAAGAAGACATATATTTTCAAATTGGGTTTACATTAAAAACGTCAGGTAACAACTATATCACCCGTTCCGGGTTTATGTGTAATCCCATGGTTATGTAATTACAATAATGACATCCCTACGGGATTGCTTGCCCCATATTATTCACAATCAGTTTTGTTTATAACATTCCGGCAGGATTACAGGAATTAAATGTGGAGAACCAGTACGTTACTAATCTTTTTCGTAAACCCGAAGGGTTGATATTATTGTAATTGTAATAAATGAGCGTTTTTCAGAAATCCCGAAGGGATGGCATTATGTTTTGAAGAAAATACTTTTAATCAGAATATGGCAATTGTCTAGGGGCATTAACTTCTGAAAAATTCGGGACAGGTCGATGTAATCTCAGTATACTGTTGTCCGGTTAAAGCTTCAGAGATTCCTCGCTACACCCGGAATGACTGTCCCATAAGAACCTAAGAGACTGTCATTCTGATCGTAGTAAAATGAAGCGATGAGTCTTTAGGTAATATTGATTTTTAACCGGAGAACAATGATCTCAAAACAGAGCTTAAAGCTCAACTTGAAAAACAATTGATATAATTTATCACAACCTTTTGCAAAAATTAACAACCATTGTTTGTACTTTTGTAGTTTGAAGAAAACACAATATTTATGGGATTATATCTTTTCAGAACACCAAAACCACGCCGTTTTGAGCATATTCCGATCTATTACGACGAATCGAAAGAACGTCTTAAGGAAATGCAGCGGCAGGCCGATCTTGAAGCCGGAAAGATCTCAAGTGAAGACTATGTGCCGAATATAAAAGGTAAATTCCGTAAAAACTGGCATAAGACAGCCATAGATGTCACCAGTACTGAAAAGCGTAAATCTAACCTGAGGTTAGTTGCCATAGTGATCGTTCTGTTTTTTGTTGCATGGTTGATTCTTAATGCCGATATCAGCATTCTGAATGTGTTCTGGGAAAAATAGAACCAGCTTATGACCGATATTATCAAGCTTTTACCCGATTCCGTTGCTAATCAGATTGCCGCAGGTGAAGTCATTCAACGTCCTGCCTCTGTAGTAAAAGAGTTGGTTGAAAATGCTATTGATGCGGATTCCACAGAGATAAAAGTTATTATTAAAGATGCCGGAAAGACCCTTATCCAGGTGATCGACGATGGAAAAGGGATGTCTGACACAGATGCACGCATGTCTTTTGAACGGCATGCCACATCCAAGATTACTGATGCGACTGATCTGTTTAATATACATACTAAAGGGTTTCGGGGCGAAGCGTTAGCATCCATCGCAGCTATTGCACATGTGGAGATGAAATCCAGGCACAGCGGTTCTGAAATCGGTACTTATCTCGAAATTAAAGGATCGAAGGTTGAACAGCAGGAACCCGTAAGCTGTCCGCAGGGGACAAACATCAATGTGAAAAACCTGTTTTTTAATGTGCCTGCCCGGCGTAAATTTCTGAAATCGGCATCTACAGAATTCAGACATATTCTAAACGAGTTTCAACGAATTGCACTTGTAGCTCCGGAGGTGACCTTTAAGTTGTACCACAATGATGAGGAAATACTTGATTTGCCATCCGGAAGCATGCGCCAGCGCATTGTTGGGGTGTTCGGAAAATCTCTGAATCCAAAACTGGTAGCCCTTGAGGTTGAAACATCCATCGTAAAAATAACCGGGTTTATCGGAAAACCCGAATTTGCAAGAAAGAAGTTCGGAGAACAGTTTTTCTTTGCCAATAACAGATACATGCGCCATCCGTATTTTCATAAGGCCGTCATGGATGGTTATGGAAATATTTTACAGGCGGAGACAATTCCAAGCTATTTTCTTTATCTCGATGTTGATCCGGCCTCGGTAGATGTAAACATTCACCCGACCAAAACAGAGATCAAATTTGAAAATGAGCAGGCCATCTGGCCCATTCTCATGGCGGCTGTCAGAGAGGCGTTGGGAAAATTCAATGTGGTACCATCAATCGATTTCGACCAGGAAGGTGCCATTGATATTCCTGTCCTGCACAAGGATACTGAAATAAAGATGCCTGTGGTACATACTAACCCTGACTACAATCCTTTTAAAACTTCAGGTGGAGGTGGTACATCTTCAGGTTCTTATGAAAGGCCATCCATGCATATTCCTACCGACTGGGATAAACTGTATGCCGGTTTTGAAGGTGAATCTGAAACGGAGGAAGAAACAGATAACGATTTTGGATCGGCCGTTGAACCGGAAATTAAAAAAGCCGATCGACTGTTTGATGAAGAGGTGGAAACAGTTCAGTCCGGGCAATCCTTTTTTCAGTACAAGAACAGGTACATTATAACCTCAGTGAAATCAGGACTTATGCTGATTGACCAGCACAGGGCCCATTCACGGATTCTTTTCGAAAAATATCTTAAAAATATAGAGAATCACAAAGTCATCTCTCAGAAGCTTCTGTTTCCTGAAACCATTGAAATAAGTGCAGAAGACGGCATAATTCTGGAGGAGATAAAAGATGTTCTGGCCTGTTTAGGCTTTGATGTAGAGCGCTTTGGAAAGAACACTTTTGCCATTAACGGTGTTCCTTATGATACAGGAAACATTAATGCCGTTGCACTCCTGGAGCAATTGATAGAAACAGCATCAGAGCAGGGCAGAAGCGTTAAAACGGACATGTCGGAAGCGCTGGCACGGATATGTGCAGGCACTGCGGCTATTCAGTATGGTAAAAAGTTATCGGAATCTGAGATGCAGGACATGGTGGATTCCCTGTTTGCCTGCTCCATGCCGAATTATTCTCCCGATGGTAAGCCAATTCTTACTATTCTGGAAGATTCAGAGCTGGAAAGGCATTTAAAATAAAGGTTTAATTTTGTGGAAAATTTGGATATATGCAACGATCTCTTTTAGGCTCAGCACCGGTAGTTAAAAACCTGATCATCATTAACGTGATTTTCTGGGTGGCCAGTATTGTAGTATTCAGAACGTTTGGAATTCAGCTTGAACAGTATCTTGGGCTGCACTATTTCAAATCTCATCAGTTTATGCCACACCAGCTTATTACATATATGTTCATGCACAGCTATATTCGTATGTCTCTGGGGCATATCTTTTTTAATATGTTTGCCCTGTTTATGTTCGGTGTTATGCTGGAAAGAGTATGGGGTTCCAAAAGGTTTTTACAGTATTATTTAATCACGGGTATAGGCGCTGGTCTGGTGCAGATGCTGGTTTTTTACATCAGGATACAGTCGCTTGAGAAAGGCATTGCTCCTGACATGATACAGAATATTTATAATAATGGCTGGTCCATTCTTCAGGAAGGCAAGAATTTTTCAGATCCTGTGCTGGCACAGCTGAATTTAATGATCAACACTTCCACCATTGGTGCTTCCGGTGCTGTATTTGGCATATTGCTTGCATTCGGGATGTTGTTTCCAAATACCCAGTTAATGTTATTATTTCCGCCCATACCCATCAAAGCGAAATACTTTGTAATTGGTTACGGCGTTATTGAATTGTTTGCCGGTGTTGCTAACCGTACAGGTGATAATGTGGCCCATTTTGCCCATCTTGGCGGAATGCTCTTCGGATTTTTCCTGATCCGGTACTGGAATAAACACACCAAAAATTTCTATTGATGAACATTTGGGACGAAATAAAGGAGTCGTTTAAAAAGGGCAGCATTGTTACCCGAATTCTATATGTGAATATCGGGGTTTTTATTTTTATCCGTCTGGCAGATGTTGTATTTAAACTAACCGGTATGGAAGCCTCTTCGTGGAGTCATCCGTTATACCTATTATCAGTGCCATCTGATCCTGCTGAGCTTATTAGAAAGCCCTGGACGCTCATCACTTATATGTTTACACATTTTGAGTTTTTGCATATCCTCTTTAACATGTTGTGGTTTTACTGGTTTGCACGATTCTTTTTAATGCTGTACAACGAAAAACAGCTGCTGGGTTTGTATATTACCGGTGGTTTGGCCGGTGCGGCTTTGTATCTTGTGGCTTATAACCTTATTCCGTTTTTCGCCAATCAGGATCCCAATATCCTGCTGGGTGCTTCGGCATCGGTTCTGGCAATTGTGGTTGCTGTGGCGGTAACTGCTCCGAATAACGAAATTAACCTGATGTTCATCGGACCCGTTAAAATGAAGTATCTGGCTTTATTTACGGTGGTGATAGATTTGATAAGTGTTACCGGCGATAACGCTGGCGGACACATTGCACACCTTGGTGGCGCAGCCTGGGGGTGGTTATATGTAATTGCCTTTCAAAAAGGAACAGACATGGGTAAATTCGTAAATAGAATAATTGATGGCATTATATCCGTTTTTAAGCCGAAACCCAAAAGGATGAAGGTGAAATGGAACAGGCCTGTCACCAATCCGGATCAGGCTTACCGGGATCAGAGGGCGGCAAAGGAACATGAGATAGATGCTATTTTAGAGAAAATTAAAAAATCGGGTTACGACAGCCTGAGCAAAGATGAAAAACAAAAGTTGTTTCAGGCCGGAAACCATTAGTTTGATCAACCTTAATTGAACATGAAAAAGTTTATTAGAAAAACTTTTCTGATCTTTAATCTGCTTGCAGTACTGCTGTTACTGGTGTCATACCTGGCTCCGGTAGTTAATCCGCGTACCTTTGTGGTACCCAGTTATCTGGGACTGGCCTTCATTTACATTGTGGCCTTGAATCTGCTTTTTGTCATCGGCTGGCTTCTGGCTTCCAAATGGTATTTTATACTATCTCTCCTGGTTCTGATGTTGGGATATAATGTACTGAACCGTTCAGTGCCTTACCGGACCAATGAAACAAAAATCACAGAACCCGGTGCGTTTAAACTGATGAGTTTTAACGTGAGAGTTTTTAACCGGTATGGATGGACAGCTGATGGTGATCCTGAAGACGTGGCCCGTTTTGCCAATAATCAGAATCCGGATATCATCTGTTTACAGGAGTTTGGGGTCAATAACCGCTCAAAAACACATTCTGAAAAGGCCATTCTCAAACTTTTTAACCGTTGGAAATATCACTACTTTGAGTTTGGTGAACCCGGAAGCAGTGGCTATCGTCAGGGACTTGCAATTTTCTCGAAATACAAAATTCTGAGAACAGGGAAATTACCCGGTGGCGACAATGATAATTTTACAATATACGCAGACATCGAGAAAGATAACAAAACGATGCGTTTATTTACAAGTCACCTGCAATCCATTAATATGTCAGGTAAGGAATATCTGGTTTATGATATTCTTAAGGATCCTACCAATGGCGAAAAGGTACGTCATGAGATGGGAATTTTTCGCTGGCACATGAATGCCGCTTACAAGCAAAGAGCACTTCAGGCACAGACCTACAGGAAGTATATTGATGCATCACCCTTTCCGGTGGTGGTCTGTGGTGATTTTAACGATACCCCTGTTTCATATGCCTACCGTAAAATTAAGGGCGATCTGATTGATGCATACATCGAATCAGGCAATGGTATCGGATCAACCTATAACGGCCCTTATCCACTTCTGAGGATAGATTATATTTTTATTGATAAACGTCTGACCTCAAACGACTTCAAACGCCATAAGGTCGACTTGTCCGATCACTATCCCATAAGCTGTTATATCGCATTTAAGGAATAATATTCATACACAGGTAGGTAATTGCTGAAAAGAGATATCTCTTCAATAATCACAGTTATCAAAAGATCGAATATACACAGGCACTGTTGGTTAATTATACATTGTTTTTATTTCTTTCCTTTAAACTCATGCCCACAGCTTTTACAGTAGTAATAGGTGGTGTTTGAAAAGGGAAAAGTAGCCAATGCAACACTCACAATCCCGAGTAAAAGACCTTTGATCCCTTTTACACTGCCAAAGCCGGATTCAATTTTATTGGAATGGCATTTGGGACAAAGCAGGACAGCACCGGATGCATTAGTCAGGGGTGTGTTTTGAATTTTACTGATTATTTCCATGGCCTTTTCCCTGTCTTTTTTATGAATCTTTACTTTTATGCCGCCAACAAACTGGTTGTAGTGAGGACCCAGATTCGACGTATTTTCATCAAATACAAAACTTTCAAGGCCTTCACTTTCAAGTTTGGATTGTAAAAGGTGTGCGTGAAATGAATCATTGAACACCTCTAGTGTAATCAGGTCATTGGGATCTTTCATGGTATTTTTATTGTAATCAGTTATAACTCTCCGTTCCACTCCCTGTAAAACCGGTCCAGGTAAACCTCCATAAACCGGTGCCGCTCTTCAGCCAAAGCTTTTCCGGTGTTGGTATTCATCAGATCTTTTAGCTTGAGCAGCTTATCATAAAAGTGCTGAACCGTAGGTGCTTCAGATGTGGTGTAGGTATCATACGACGCAGCATTGGATTGCTTATATTCAGGATCATGTATACCCCGGTTTTTATAACCACCGTAATTGAATGTCCTGGCAATCCCCACAGCACCAATGGCATCCAGCCGGTCGGCATCCATCACAATGGCTAGTTCAGGTGTCATTGCCACCTTATTATCCAGATTTTTACGGAACGAGATATGATCAATTATATAAACAACCTGCTGAATAATACCTGGATCAACCTGCTGATTAATCAGGAAGTTTTGCGCTTTTTGAACGGCAAGTGTTTCATCACCACCATTTAATTTGGCATCTGAAATGTCATGTAACAGTGCACCTAAAAGCACCACTGTTAGATTGCACTTTTCCCCGTGAGCTATGTGTTCAGCCGTTTTAAATACCCTGAAGGTGTGCCACCAGTCGTGGCCGGATTCAGTCCCGGACAGTTCCTTTTTAACAAAGGACATGGTCGTCTGAATCAGATCGTCATTCATTAATGATGCGGTAGGTCACCCCGATAAATTTCATCGGCGCATGGAATTCAAATATCAGTTTATCCGTTTTCATGATCACCGGAAAAAAGAAGCTTTGTGCACCAAAGGTCGTTTTATAGCTGTGTTTGATGCCTTTTTGAGCCATTTCAGGAGAATAGATTGAAACGGTTTTATCCTTTACACTCTCAAATCCTGCTTCTACCATGAGTTGTTTGCCGGCTGGAAGTTCAATTTCAATTTTTGTTCCGGTTTTTACCGGTTGCGGAAAAGATGTATTGGTTACATCATAGGTTCTTGAAACTGGTTTCGGGATATAGGTTGTTTCTGTTTCTTCTGTTTTAAATACACTGCCTTCTTCCGGTTCCAGCCACTTTTCAGGTGAGAATTTTTTGGCGTCGAAACCTGCTTCATGCCAGTTGCCCACAATATTATCCTGGGCATTAAATGCAAAGGTTACATATGTTTCTCCTTCAACATTAACCGTTTTATAGTTGTTTGCTTTTTGCCTGAAACATTCAAAATCTTCATCGCTGTATATCTGTTTGTCTTTGTTGACAGCCAAAGCCAGGGCCACCTTATCATTATTGAAATCCTTTGGTGACACAGGTGTTAGACAAATGGTTATTGCATTATCCCCTTTCTGTAAAAACTTACGGATGTCAGTGACAAATATGTGTGGTTCTTCAACAGATGCACTGGCATCACCATCATAAATCACAAAGTAATTGTTGACCCACAGCTGTATTCTGCCGGTTGCGGCAACTTTCAAGGGTGCGGATTCCACAGAATCCTTTACCCTGAATTCTGTTTTGAAATAGAAATCTGATAATACCGTGTCTTTTGCTCCCGGATAACTGATCCAGTAGGGAACTTCTTCCTTTGCTGCCTTTGCAAGCGGTGTTGCCAGAATAAAAAGAATGATAAGTAATCTGTACATATTCAGGGAATTCTTTCAAATTGGTTTAACGTCGGAGTTCAAAGTTTTCACCCAGGTATACTTTTCGCACCATTTCATCATTTGCCAGATCCTCGGCTGATCCTGATTTCAGAATCCGGCCTTCGAATAACAGGTAGGCCCGGTCTGTAATCGAAAGGGTTTCATGTACATTATGGTCGGTAATTAAGATGCCGATATTTTTATCTTTAAGCTTGGAGACAATGGTCTGAATATCTTCAACGGCAATGGGGTCGACACCGGCAAACGGCTCATCGAGCAGAATGAATCTGGGACTGATGGCCAGAGCCCTGGCAATTTCGGTTCGTCTTCTTTCACCTCCTGAAAGCCGGTCTCCTGTATTCTTACGGATATGACCCAAACCAAACTCCTCGATCAGTTCTTCCATCCGGTCTTTTTGTTCCTGTTTCGAGATTTTGGTCATCTCAAGAACAGAGAGAATATTGTCCTCAACTGTCATTTTGCGGAATACTGAGGCTTCCTGCGCCAGGTATCCCAAACCTTTCTGTGCTCTTTTATATACCGGCAGCCTGGTTATATTCTCATCATCCAGAAAAATTTTGCCATGGTTGGGTGTAATCAAACCGACCGTCATGTAAAAGGTGGTTGTTTTTCCTGCACCATTGGGGCCGAGTAATCCTACGATCTCACCCTGCTGAACATCAATGGACACCTTGTTGACTACCGTCCTGTTTTTGTAAATCTTTACCAGGTCTTCGGTCCTGAGTGTCATCTTCTCGTTATCATTCATAGAGGTAGCATTTATGTCGCTGTTAGAAATGACTTAAAATCTGTACGAATATAATTAAAATTACCATGGCAACAGGATAAATTGTTGCATAAGCAATCTGCGGAGCATCACTGTCTGACATGGATGTTGTCGCTGCCAGGCCCGGTGTACTGGTCATACCTCCGGTTATGGCACCCATCAGACTCAGAAGGTTGATTTTGAACCCGAAGCGTGCAACTGCTACGGTAACCAGCATCGGGACGAGTGTAATGACAGCTCCGATGGCAAACAGCTTGATGCCATATTCAGCAAAAGTTGAAGCCAGTTCCGCGCCTGCCTTGGAACCAACGGCCGATAGGAAAAACAAAAGCCCCAGCTGTCGAAGCAGCTGGTTTGCAGCACCACTGATATTCCAAACAATTTTTCCTGTTTTTCCCATATTACTCAATAATAAACTGATAAGCAGTACACCACCGGTCAGGCCAAGGCTGAATTCAAAATTACTGGTGAAGCTGATTTTTAGCTGACCGATCAGAACACCAAGCACTATTCCCAGTGCAACAGGTAACAGATCAGAATCCGATAAGCGTTTATCGTCATTTCCCAGTAAGGTAACAACCTGTTTCATATTATCCTTTGCACAGGCTATCATCATTTTATCACCCAACTGAATCCTCGTATTTGGATTCGGCGTAATATCAATTCCGCTTCGCCGGATTCTTGTGATGGTGGCATTGTAACTTTGTAAAAGGTTCAGTTCTTTTACCGTCATATTGGCCACCTCCTTGTTGCTGACCAGAATGCTCTGTACATCATATTTTGTAGCCAGCGGGATCTCTTTTTCAGTTTCACTCCCAATAAGCAGGTTTACTTTTTCGAAAGCATCTGCAGGTGCCACTACCTTAAGGATATCTCCGATATAGAGTTTGGTGTCCGCTGTGGGTACAAAGGCTTCGCCGTTTCGCATCACTCTCGATACCACTCCCTTGGTCATATGTCTTATCCTGAGTTCACCAATGGTTTTTCCGTTCACATTCTGGTTCTCCACAAGAAAATTCTTTTTATCAATCATCGGGAATGCACTCAGTGACTCTTTTTCATACTCGTTCTCGGCATCCTTAACTTTTTTATTCAATAGTTTGGGCATAAGCTTTACAAACAGAATAACACCGATAACACCAAAAGGATAAGCTATACCATAACCAATTGAAGCCAGGGGTGACTGGGTGCTTTCTATGGCAGCAGCCAGCCCCGGAGTCGAGGTAAGGGCTCCTGTAAGCAGTCCAATGGATATTTCCGTTTTGATCTCGAAAAAATACGATGAAAGATAAGTGACCAAAGCAGCACTGGCAACCAGTACGGCTCCAAGAATGGCAAAATTACGTCCCTGTTTTTTAAAGGTACTGAAGAACCCCGGGCCCGCCTGAAGTCCGATAGAATAGATAAACAGGACCAGTCCGATGCGCTGTATGACTTTCAGCTCAGCAGGGTTTATAATTTGAAAATGGCCGAATATAATAGCCACGAATAAAACAGCTGAAACATCGAGCGAGATGCCTGCAATTTTAATTCGACCAAGTAGATAGCCTAATGCAATAATCAGGAAGAGAGCAAAGTATGTATTGCTGAATAAATCCATAAAAATATTATTTTAATAAAAACCCGAAGTCGTTTTTGTGTGATAACTCTATGGGATCTTTTCCGTACCTGAATATACGGCAGTTTTTAGGGCCTTTTAAGGTGATGTTATTGTCATCTATTACAAACATTGTACTTTCCCGCAGTCCTGCAACCCAGGTATCCTGATGAAGAACAGTGAATTCGTTGATGCGTTGTTCGCGTGTTTCTCCTGCGTGTCCGTCCGGATTAGCATCCATGTAATGCGGATTGATCTGGAATGGAATAAGGTTTAGCGTTCGGAACGATTTTGGTTCAGTAACGGGCATGTCGTTGGTTGTCATCAGTGTGGGACAGGTGATGTTTGACCCGGCACTCCAGCCCACATATTTTACGCCTGAAACAACTCTTTCGCGGATAACTTCCATCAGATTTTGCTTATACAACTCCGCTACCAGCTGAAATGTATTTCCACCACCAACCATAATGGCATCAGCATGTTTTACGGCTTTTACCTGATCCGTAAACGAATGTACTCCCTTAACATTTAATCCTGCCTTATTCAGGCTTTCATTCACTTTATCAGTATAGGTGTCATATGAAAATCCAACTGCAGCAAAAGGAATGAATACAATATTATTACTCCCGTTGAGAAACTTTCGGATCTCTTCTCTGGGATATTCCAGGTATGCTTCTCCGGCATTGGTTGAATTGCTGATTAATAAAAGTTGCATGCGCTTGTTTTTATGCAAAAATACAATTTATAAAAGGCATAGAAAATTTCTGTCAGTTTAAACCGGATTAATTTGATAGATTATGACGTGAAATTTTAGTCGTGGGTTGTTAGTCGTGGAAAGTGAAAAGGTCAAAGATTTATATCCAAATGAACAAAGTGAATGCCATCCGTAATCAATGAAGACTGATGAATGAACTTTCCTGATTTGGGTCAACCTAATAAAAAAGTCATTAACGCGTGATTTTAAATCCTGCATCCTGGTTCTTGAATCTTATGTCTAAAAAACAGGGCCGAATGTTTAAACGATGTAGCGAAATACTATTTTTATATGCAAAAAGAAAGCGGAACAAAACGTCCCGCTTTCAAAATATTTTAACTGAATGTTTATCTGATTTTTGATCCTTTTGTTGCAAAGAAAATAAGATAGGCATAATAGATAAACAGAAAACTTACAGCTATAACCACAGATCCGGTTAAGGACTGTACACCGGCCATAAGAGGAGGAAGTATGGCAGCACCAATTACAGATGTTGCAATCACACCCGAGGCAACTTTTGCGTGCGGGCCTAAATCTTCCAGTGCCAGGTTATAAATAGTTGGCCACATAATGGAATGGAATAAACCTGTTCCCAGGAATAACCATAAAGCCACTGTATTTGCATCTGCACCAATTATGAGGGATGAGGCAACCAGGATGGCTCCACCGATAGCACAAAGGGTGAGTATTTGTCTTGCAGTGTATTTCTGCAGTACAAAAATACCAATCAGACGACCTACCATCAAACCACCCCAGTAATATTTCAATAAGTCGATTTTTTCAAACGAGGTAAAGTTGAAACCAATTTTTTCAGTGTAATCGGCAAAGAAACTTGGAATGCCGATCTCTATACCCATATAAACAAAAATAGCGAGCGATCCCAGCCACACATGCGTATATTTAAAGGCATTGGTTTTGTATTCTCTCTTAATTCCGGAAGCTACATCTTCTTCGTCACCTTTTATTTCAGGCAGTTTAAGAAAGAACATGATAACAAGAATGACCAGTGTAATAGCACCAATCAAACCAAACGGGAACTGAACAGCTTTTGGATCGTTTGTGTCATTCACAATAAGCATGGATACAAAAATCGGAGCAATAACTGTTGCCACAGAGTTAAGGGCATTGGTCAGTGTTAAACGGCTTGCAGCTGTTTTGGCAGGTCCCAGGGCGTTAACATAAGGGTTGGCAGCTACCTGAAGCAGTACCACACCAATTGCAAAAACAGCAACGGCAAATAAAAACGGAATATAACCCATTGCAACAAGCGGAATACATAAAAAGAATCCGATGGCTACCAATGCAAGTCCCGAAAGCACACCGTTTTTATAACCAATACGATGAATAATGAGACTAACCGGAATAGAAAGTGCATAAGCACCATAGAAAAACGTGTTAGGAAGCTGTTTTTCTACCTTATTCAGATTGAATGCATCCTTCAGGAAGTCAATCATTGAATTATTCATTGTGGTGATGAACCCAAACAAAAAGAAAAGGGATGCCATCACGATCAATGGAAAAAGATACTTGTTTTTTTCGTTTGTCATTGTGAATCTTATTAAGGTTAAATATTATTTTGTATAGAATTCATGTATGCATGTGTGGTGGTAGGTTTCTCCCGGGCGTAAGATAACTGAAGGGAAATCAGCCTTGTTCGGAGAGTCGGGAAAATGTTGAGTTTCAAGACACAATGCATGACGCTCACCATACGTGTGTCCGTGTTTGCCGGTTCCCTGTTCATCCGTCCAGTTGGCGGAGTAAAACTGAACACCAGGTTGTGTGGTATAAACTTTCATTCCCCTACCTGAAGCCTTTTCATAATAATCGGCAGCCAGACCCGGTTCATTTTCTTTTTTGTCGATAACCCAGTTATGATCATATCCCTTACCAAATTTCAGTTGCTCATCATCCTCGTTTATGCGTGATCCTATTACCTTAAATGAGGTGAAATCCATTGGTGTACCTTTTACGGGTCTTATTTCTCCTGTTGGAATAGATACATCGTCCATTGGGGTAAAATGCGATGCGTTAATCATCAGTTCATGGCCTTCCACGCTACCGTTACCTTCGCCGGCCAGGTTGAAATAGGAGTGGCTGGCAATGTTTATAGGCGTGGCCTGATCAGTGGTGGCTTCATAATCCAGTTTGAGTTCATTTTTGTTGGTTAAGGTATAGGTCACCGCAAACTGAACGTTGCCCGGGTAACCCATTTCACCATCGGGATTGGAATAACGCATTTTTACAGACATGCCCTCTTCCGTTTCCTTAACTGGATCACAGTCGAAAACTTTCATGCTGTAACCTTCAGGTCCGCCGTGCAGACTGTTTGGCCCGTTATTGACAGGCAACTGATAAGTCTTTCCATCCAGGGTAAACTGACCTTTGGCAATGCGGTTTGCATAACGCCCGCAAATGGCACCAAAGTATTCATGACCTTTAAAATAACCATCAATGGAGTCATAACCCAAAACCACATCCGTAAATTCACCATTGCGATCAGCAGCATATATGCTGACAATTTTGCCGCCAAAATTAGTGACCTGCACAACCATTCCGTTTTTATTCTTCAGGGTAATTAATTGAGTATCTTTGCCTTCCCATGTCCCCTTGAATAAAGATTCTTCCAGTATTTTCATAATAATAAATTGTAGTTTTCCAAAAATATTGCGAGTACCTGCAAATGTAGCAACTAATATGAATTGTACAAGGGCATTTTTCTATTCTGCAACATGTTTATTAAAAGAAAATTGGAGCTATTTTGGTTGTTTTCAAAGTATTAATTTTATTTGCGCCAAATTGGAATTAAAATAAATTACTACTTTGTATTGTAGTTCAGTATTTAAGTGTTACTTTTACACTTTTAATTTTGCAACATTAAACGTATTAACTAACTAATGCAATAACTATTATGGCAACTTTAGATTGGATTGTTATTGGTCTTTTTGGCCTTGCTCTGGCCGGAATAATCGTATGGGTTTTCCGTCAGAAGCAAACTAGTTCAGGCGATTACTTTCTTGCCGGCCGCGATGCTACATGGATCGCAATTGGTGCTTCAATTTTCGCCTCAAACATTGGTTCAGAACACCTTATCGGACTGGCCGGTGCGGGAGCATCCAGTGGGATGGCTATGGCACACTGGGAAATTCAGGGATGGATGATCCTTATCCTCGGATGGGTATTTGTTCCGTTCTATTCACGCAGTATGGTAACAACCATGCCGGAATTCCTGGAAAAGCGGTATAATAAGGAATCGCGATCCATATTATCACTTATATCTCTTATCAGTTATGTGTTGACTAAAGTTGCGGTAACTGTATATGCCGGTGGTATTGTATTTAAAAATGTATTTGGGATAGAATCACTCTGGGGAGTTGACTTTTTCTGGATTTCAGCTATCGGTCTGGTGCTGCTTACGGCATTGTATACCGTTATTGGTGGTATGAAATCTGTGCTTTATACTTCTGTCCTTCAGACGCCGATCCTGTTGCTGGGTTCTGTTGTTATTTTGGTTCTCGGACTTAAAGCTGTTGGAGGCTGGGATGAAGTGATTCGCATTACAAGGGCAGTCCCTGTTAACGATTACGGAGACTCCATGGCTAACCTGATCAGGAGTAACCGGGATGAAAGTTTCCCGTGGCTTGGTGTATTAATCGGTTCGTCTGTTATTGGATTCTGGTATTGGTGTACCGACCAGTTCATTGTTCAGCGTGTGCTTTCCGGTAAGGATGAAAAAGAATCAAGACGTGGTACTATTTTTGGTGCATATCTGAAACTGACACCTGTATTTTTATTCATGATTCCGGGTATGATTGCTTTTGCTTTAGCACAGAAAGGCGTTGTTATTAATGGTAAAGTATTTGAGTTGTCAAGCGCTGATGCTGCTTTCCCAACCATGGTTGCCACACTGTTGCCGGCCGGAGTTAAGGGATTGGTCGTTTCCGGTATTTTGGCGGCATTAATGAGTTCACTCGCATCACTGTTTAACTCTTCTTCCATGCTGTTTACCATTGACTTTTATAAAAAATTCAAGCCTACAGCATCTGAACGGAAACTGTTACAGGTAGGCCGTATTGCAACTGTTGTAGTTGTTATCCTCGGTATTCTGTGGATTCCGATTATGCGTTCAATCGGTGATGTATTATACACCTATCTGCAGGATGTTCAGTCCGTTCTGGCTCCGGGTATTGCAGCTGCGTTCCTTCTTGGAATCCTGTCTACCAAACCGACACCTAAAGGTGGAATGTGGGGTATGATTGCTGGATTTATAATCGGTGTTTTCCGTCTGGGAGCAAAGGTTCTGTATACTTCGCTGGCTAAGGCTGACGGTTTTACGGATGTGAAACTCTGGGCTGCTGAACATGGAGTACATAACTTCTTTTACGGTTTATTCTACGATGTAAACTGGTTATTCTTCAGCGGAGGTATGCTGATTTTCAGTATGCTTGTAATTGTTGTGGTTAGTGCATTTACAAAAGCTGCTCCGGCAGAACAGATTGCAGGTTTGACCTTCAGTTCTGTATCTGCAGAACAGAAAGCTGCAACACGTGCCAGCTGGAACCAATGGGATATTATAAATTCAGTAATAATTGTCGGTATTACGATAGCATTCTATATTTATTTCTGGTAAACATCACAGTAAATGGTAGAATTTTATAAACAGGAACATCCGTTTATACTTGCTGTCGACTGCATTATTTTTGGATTCGATGATGAAGGGCTAAAGCTGCTCCTGCTTCAGCGTAATTTTGAACCTGCCAAGGGGCAGTGGTCGCTGATGGGTGGTTTTATTAAGGAGGATGAGAGTGCAGACGATGCTGCAGCCCGGGTTCTGAATGAACTGACCGGTTTATCGGATGTTTACCTCGATCAACTCCAGGTATTCAGTGAACCGGAACGGGATCCGGGTGCACGGGTCATTTCACTGGCATATTCTGCTTTAATCAACATCGAATCGTACGACAAGGAATTGGTTAAGCGGCATAACGCGCACTGGGTGAAGCTGGATGAGCTGCCTGAATTAATTTTCGACCATCTAAAAATGGTGGACAAAGCACTGAAACGCCTGAGAAGAAAAGCTGCAAGTCAGCCGATCGGTTTTAATCTGCTTCCTGAAAAATTTACGCTTACACAGCTGCAACGCTTGTATGAAGCCATCTATCAGCGTGAAATGGATAAACGGAATTTCAGGAAGAAGATTCTCTCAATGGGTGTGCTCGAAAAACTGGAGGAGAAGGATAAAATTTCTTCAAAAAGAGGAGCTTTTTTGTACCGTTTTAATGAAGAGAAGTACATTGATCTTTCGGATGAAAATTTTTCATTCGGTATGCCGGTTTAAGGCGTACTATCTTTTTACCTTGCTAAGATGTAGTATTTGAACTTTAAAAATCAGTTTTTATGTTAGATAATTTAAAAGAGATTGTTTTTAAAGCCAATATCGATTTGGTTAAGCATGGTTTGGTCATCTTTACCTGGGGTAATGTCAGTGCTATTGACAGAGAATCGGGTTTGGTTGTGATAAAACCAAGTGGTGTGGACTATGATGTAATGAAAGCTTCTGATATGGTTGTGGTCGATCTTGACGGTAATGTAAGGGAGGGAAGTTTAAAGCCATCCTCTGATCTGGCTACGCATATTGAGCTATATAAGGCTTTCCCGAATATTGGAGGTGTTGTGCATACGCATTCAACATATGCTACTTCGTGGGCTCAGGCAGGTGTAGGTATCCCAAATATTGGAACAACACATGCCGACTATTTTTCTCAGGAGATTCCTTGTACCCGTCAGATGACAGAAGAGGAAGTATTCGGGGAAAAAGGCTATGAGCTGGAAACCGGAACAGTGATTATAGATACATTCAAGGATAAAAATCCGGATGAGATACCCGGTGTGCTGGTTCAGAATCACGGCCCTTTTTCCTGGGGTAAAGATGCCGATAACGCAGTTCATAATGCCGTTGTAATGGAGCAGGTGGCCAAAATGGCTTCCATTGCCTATGCTGTGAACCCGAATCTGAAAATGAACCCGCTGCTGATAAAAAAACACTACGAACGTAAGCATGGGCCAAATGCTTATTATGGTCAGAAATAATTAAACTCAATTTATATCATGTCAGAAAAAAAATATGTAATCGGTCTGGATTATGGTAGCGACTCTGCCCGTTCCATCATTGTAGATGTGGAAACAGGAAAAGAGATGGCTACAGCCGTTAAATATTATCCTCGCTGGATGGAAGGAAAATACTGTGTGCCGCATAAGGACCAGTACCGTCAGCATCCGCTCGATTATATCGAAGTGCTGGAATATACTGTTAAGGAAGCCCTTGCTCAATGCCCGCCCGAAGTGGCAGAAAACGTTGTCGGGATGGCTTTTGATACAACAGGTAGTACACCCGTGCTGACAAATGCCGGAGGTACACCGCTGGCACTTACTCCGGAATTTGCCGAAAACCCGAATGCGATGTTCGTACTCTGGAAAGATCATACTGCAGTAAAAGAAGCTGCTGAAATCAATGAGCTCGCTGCCAAATGGGAGATTGATTATACCCAGTACGAAGGCGGTGTTTATTCATCGGAGTGGGTATGGGCAAAAATCTTACACGTATTGCGGGACGATGAAGTGGTACGGAATGCATCTTATTCATGGGTTGAGCATTGTGACTGGTTGCCGGCCCTGATTACCGGTAATACAAAACCCGAGGAAATTAAGCGTAGCCGTTGTGCTGCCGGACATAAGGCAATGTGGCATGAAGAGTGGGGCGGACTTCCAAGTGAAGACTTCCTGACAAAACTTGATCCGTTGCTTGCAGGATACCGCGACAGGTTATTTGAAAAAACGTATACGAGCGACGAGGTCGTCGGATCACTAACCGAAGAGTGGGCAAAACGCCTTGGTTTGACTACAAAAGTTAAGGTTGGTGTAGGCGCCTTTGATGCACATATGGGTGCTGTCGGTGGTGAAGTAACACCTAAAACACTGGTCCGCATCATGGGTACTTCCACCTGTGATATTATGGTGGCTGACTACGATGAAGTGGATAAAAAACTTATTCCCGGTATCTGTGGTCAGGTAGACGGTTCTGTTATTCCTATGACGGTTGGTCTGGAAGCCGGACAAAGCGCATTCGGTGATGTATATGCCTGGTTTAAAAGATTAATCACCTGGCCGTTGTCATTCCTTGATGATAAGGAACTTGCTGCACAGCTTGAGGATAAAATAATTCCGAAACTTTCGGAGGAAGCTGCCAAAATGGAAATCGGAGAAACGGCTTTACTGGCCACAGACTGGATGAACGGTCGTCGTACACCCGATGCCAACCAGCTGGTGAAAGGTACCATAACGGGTATTAACCTGGGAAGCACAGCTCCGATGATTTTCCGTGCATTGGTTGAGGCGACAGCGTTTGGTTCAAAAGCCATTGTTGACCGGTTTGTGGAAAACGGAGTGGAAATTGACCAGATCATCGCATTGGGTGGTGTGGCCAAAAAATCAAAGTTTGTGATGCAGACTTTGGCTGATGTACTGAATATGCCGATTAAGGTTCACTCTTCGGATCAGACCTGTGCCTTTGGTGCTGCCATGTTTGCTGCAGTTAATGCCGGTGAGTTTAAAACCGTAACTGAAGCGCAGAAAGTACTGGGTCAGGGATTTGAAACATCCTATACGCCAAACGAAGAGAATCATAAAAAGTATCTGCCCATTTACGAGAACTATCTTAAACTGGGCGCTTGGACTGAAAAAGAACTTTTTAACAAGTAATTCTTTATACCCCTGTATATAGTTAGGGCAGCCTTTGGGTTGCCCTTTTTTTATGTCTGATGCCGAAAGTCATTTTTATAATTGAATTGTTCTTTTATTTTTAGAAAAAAAATAAGATATGACACTCGATAATTTTCTTGAAAATAAAGATGCTCTACTGAACGATCTGTTTGACCTGTTACGCATTCCTTCCGTCAGTGCTGATCCAAAACATAAGCCTGACATGGAACATATGGCAGAGCTATGGAAACAAAAATTGCTTGGTATAGGCATGGATGAAGCTGAAGTCTATCAGACGAAAGGAAATCCTGTAACCTTTGCCAGGAAAACAGTTGATCCGGAATTTCCAACGGTTCTGATCTATGCGCATATGGATGTGATGCCGGTCGATCCACTGAATCTTTGGCATACCGATCCGTTTGAACCGGTGGTAAAAGAAGGTAAAATCTGGGCTCGTGGTGCTGATGATGACAAAGGACAATCGTATATTCATTTTAAGGCTGTTGAATATCTTTTAAAGAACAACCTGCTGAATTGCAATGTGAAGTTTATAATAGAAGGAGAAGAGGAGGTTGGTTCACAATCGCTTCCGGCTTTTATCGATGCTCATAAAGATTTACTGGAAGCAGATGTTATTCTGGTTTCAGATACCAGCATGATTAATCCGACGACTCCTGCCATTACAAGTGGTTTGCGTGGCCTGGCCTACTGGCAGATAGAGGTTACCGGCCCATCACGTGATTTGCATTCCGGTTTATTTGGTGGTGCCGTAGCTAATCCTGCGAATATTCTGTGTGAGCTGATTGCAGGTATGTTTGACGAAAACCGTCAGATTACTATTCCGGGGTTCTACGATGATGTACTGGAAGTCACAGATTATGAACGCGGACTGATTAATAAAACACCGGTTGTTGAAGAAGAGTATAAAAAGAGTCTGAATGTAAAAGAACTTTTGGGCGAAAAAGGGTATTCCATTCCTGAACGGACCGGCATCCGTCCAACCTTTGATGTCTGTGGTATTTGGTCAGGATTTACCGGAGTAGGTGCAAAGACGGTAATTCCATCAAAAGCGTACGCCAAAGTCTCTTCACGTATTGTTCCTGATCAGGACCCGGATAAAATTGCCGATATGCTGGTGGAACATCTGAATACAATTGCACCGGATTATGTTACCGTTAAGGTAGAGAAGATGCATGGTGGTCGGCCATATGTTTGTCCGATTGATATTCCGGCATATAAAGCTGCAGAAAAAGCCTGTGAAGCGGTGTTTGGAAAAACACCGGTTTCGCTGAAAAGTGGTGGCAGTATACCTATTATTTCTACGTTTGAAGAGAAACTCGGATTGAAATCAGTTTTACTTGGATTTGGGCTGGAATCGGATGCAATTCATTCACCCAACGAAAATTTTCCGGTAGAGAATATTGTAAACGGAATAAAAACAAGTGTGAAATTCTTTGAATATTTCAGCGATATGGCTTGAGGTTCTTTTGTGCAGTAAGTTTCAATTTCTTATTTCAAAAATGGACTAAAGTCCTCTTTTTTAAAGATATTCAGTTCAGTAACCCCGGCCTTAAGGCCGGGGTTACTGTGCATTAAATACTAAAGACCATTCCGTCTTCTACTGCAGAAGTATCCGGAAATATCTCCAGAGCTTCTTTCAGTACAGCATCTGTATCTTTGTAGCGGGCTGAGAAATGTCCGATGAGCAATTTTCCGGCATCAGCCATTTTTGCCAGTTGCGCTGCCTGAGCCGATGTGGAATGGTGTGTTCCCGAAGCCAGCAGTTCCTCATGGCTGGCAAACGTTGCTTCGTGGTATAATAAATCGATATTTCTCAGGATATCAGCATTCTGGGGAACGAATTTTGTATCCGAACAGTAGGCATAACTTCTGGGTTTGTCCGGTTCTATGGTGAGCGATGTATTGGCGATTATGGTTCCGTCTTCCAGCTTAAGATCCCGGCCTTCCTTGATTTCCTTGATTTGTTTAATGGAGAGGCCGTAAAAGTCGATCATATCTTTTTTAATGTTTCGTTCACCCGGTTTTTCCCTGAGCAGGTATCCGCAGGTTGGCACTCTGTGCTGCAGTGGTATGCTCCACACCTCAAGAGACCTGTCCTCGTAAACTATAGCATGCTTTTTGGGATCAACGCGGTTAAAGATAATTTTAAAGGGCAGTTGATGTGAGAAGTGTTCAATAAACGGTCGTAAGACGCCCTCCAGTTCATCCGGTGAATAGATGTTCAGGTCGTTAGTCCGGTTCAGTAAGCCGAAAGTTGACAATAGTCCGGGAAGACCAAAAATATGATCACCGTGAAGATGTGAGATAAAAATATGGTTGAGCCTTGAGAATTTCAGATGCTGCTTCCTCATCTGTATCTGGGCTCCCTCTCCGCAATCGATCATAAACAGTTTTTCCCTGAAATTGACTACCTGGCAGGACGGAAACCGTGAAGCGGTAGGTAATGCTGAATTGCTTCCTAGAATATGTACATCAAAATTCATCTTCCCTCTTTTTTGTAAATGTAAAAAAATTATCGGAGGAGATGAATTCTGATTCACCTGCAGATTGCTCCGGCTGATTAATCAGTCATCTGCTGTGTGTGCAGGTAATTATAATCTTTCATGATGGTGATGAGAAACTGAACTGGTTTAAGATCAGACCTGATCCCCATCTTTTTGGACACTGCATCTTTTGTTTTTAAAGCAAAAAGCTGTGATTCCTGGTTCTGATTCGTATTTTGCAAAAACTGTATGACCTCGTTTATCGTCCTGATATCTGTCTCTTCCAGCATTTCTACTTCAGGAAACTGCATGCTGTAATTCTGGGGTAACTTTAAAAACATGGATCCCCTGACCTTTTTCTGTTTTGTACGAAGTAAAATGGTTTTTCCAACAATATCTCCTAAACGTTGATTTTTTTTGGTTCCGACGATAAACACGGTGGCAACAGAACCAAATAAAAGTGCGATATCGACCAGGCGAAATACCCAGCGGATGAAAATGCTGACAAAAGAAGCCGAAGTGCCGTTTTCATTATAAACACGGATGTTCATCACGTTTTTCCCCGGACTCTGTCCATTCATAAACTGTTCGAATATTAAATGATAGAGAAGCACCGGAATGGAAAAAATAAGTAAAATGGTTTGATTTTTCGCCAGTCCCGTAATGACCATGGTTACAAAATAATAGGCTCCCATAATGGCATAATCGATCAAATTGGCAATTATCCGTTCTCCGATACTGGCCAGTGGTTGCTCAATACTGATGTTTTGTGAGGTGTTAATGGTAAATTGTTCCATAAAATATGTATTCAGGTATAAATAGTTTTAATTTTTTTCTATCTTTCGTATCCGTAAGCCTGTTTTTAATTAAGGTACATGAGATAAAAATATATAACAGTACATCCGATGCGTTAAGATAGTTTTTTTTCTTACTGTATCCTGATTTTTTTGAACTGATTTCAAAAAAAAGACCAGATGAAAGAAATAGATTTTCTTCATAAAAATATTAAAAAATGGAAAGAATTCGAATCTCTGCTTGAAGATAAGGGAAATTCGAATGCCGACAGGTTGTTTAATCTATATATATCGCTTACCGACGATCTGGCTTATGCAAAAACTTATTTCCCGGGAGGAGAAGCCTATTATTATCTGAACCAGCTGACACAGAAAGTACATGGTTTGATTTATCAGAATAAACCGATTGAGCGGAAAAGCATTGGCCGGTTCTGGGGATATGAACTGCCACTGATCTTTCATGGTATTCGCAGGGAGTTTTATGTGTCTCTGGCCATATTTGTTGTGTCTGTTCTGATCGGTATTTTATCCACAGCATATAAACCGGAATTTGTGAAAACCATTCTGGGAGACCGCTATGTTAATATGACCATGGAAAATATACGTAAGGGTGATCCTATGGCTGTGTATAAAAGTGCAAATCAAATGCCTATGTTTCTGGGTATTACCATCAATAATATAAAGGTGGCCTTTCTTTCTTTTGTATGCGGAATTTTTACCTCCTTTGGAACAGGATTTATTCTGTTTCAGAATGGCGTTATGCTGGGAACATTTCAAACCTTCCTCATACAGAATGGCGTTGTACTGGAATCTTTTGCAACAGTCTGGATTCATGGGACCATTGAAATATTTTCAATTATTGTTGCAGGAGCAGCAGGAATTTTAATCGGAAACAGTTTTATTTTTCCGGGAACATACAGCCGGGTATATGCACTTAAACAAGCTGCGCGTAAAAGTGCAAAACTGGCTATAGGTCTTGTGCCGTTTATTGTTGTTGCCGGTTTTCTCGAAGGATTTATGACAAGACATACAGAGGTGCCTTACTGGCTACGGTTTACCATAATAGGCTTTTCTCTGGCTTTTATTATTTTATATTTCTTTATCTATCCACGACTATTAATCCGCAAAACATATAACTATGCAACCCAATGAAATAAATTTTAAACAGGAAAGAGATTTCGGCGATTTGTTTAATGCAACATTTGCGTTTATCGGTGCTGAAATTAAGCGGTTAGGAACCGCAATATTGTACTTTGCAGTCCCCTTAATGCTGGTTGGTGCTATTTTAAGTGTGTTCATTAGTGTTGAGCAACAACAGTCGTTACAATCTCTTCAGTCCGGAGCCATGGATATGGAAAATCCATTTGCAATATATGGCAAAATCTACAACGGGTATTTTTTTCTTAACCTTCTCGTTCCTTTGATTATTTACGGACTGTTGTCCTGTATTACCCTGGGATATGTTAAGCTTTATGTGAACAAGGGCAAAGATAATTTCACCCTTTCAGAAGTGTGGTCAGAAGTAACAAAATACATTGTACCGGTAATATTTGCATCATTGCTTACAGCTATCATTACAGCGATTGGCGCAGTATTTTGCCTCGTTCCCGGCGTCTATCTGGGTGTCTCTTTAAGCTTATTTGTTCCACTAATTGTAATTGAAGGGAAGGGTTTCGGTGATGCCTTTAACCGGAGTTTTAAACTGGTAAAACATAAGTTCTGGATGACACTGGGTGCTTTGTTTGTTATGGGAATTATCGTCTATGTTATCTCCATGATTCTTTCAATTCCGGCCCTGATTTTAGGTATGAAACCTTTCTTTGCTTCTATTATGGAAGGTAAGGATGTAAATTTTGATTTCGGAATCTCATTCTATATCATAAGTGCGATTATTTCATTACTGACTTATATTGTTTATTCCATACCAACCATATTGGTGGCATTCCTGTATTACAGTCTGGTAGAGACTTACGAGAAACCTTCGTTGGTTGACAGGATAGATCAGATCTCAGATAATGAGTAAACCACTGCTGGTCATACTTGTCTCTTTTCTGGTACTTTTGTCCCTGTCGGCAAAAGATTTGCCTTATACTACAGTGGATTCCACGCGAATAGATTCAGTTCTTATACAAAAAAGAGTTATTGATACTGCTGCATTAAATTCATACAAGCAGGATTCAGATTTCGATTACGGGCAGGGTTATCAGCAGAAGACGGTATCGCTATGGAGCAAATTCTGGGAATGGATCTTTCAAAAACTCCGTCAGGCAGATGGAGTATACCGGGGCCTTACCGTTGCCGTAAAAATTTTTTTCTGGCTTCTGGTTGTTGCCATTCTGGTTTTTGCCATCACTAAGATCCGATTTCAGCGATTCTTTTATTCACAGGATGAGAAAGAGGGGAAGGACTATATTGTGGATGATGCGGATGAGCTGATTGAAGACCTGGATGCAGCTATTGACAATGCGGTTGAACAACATAACTACAGACTGGCTATCCGGTATCAGTTTTTAAATGTTCTGAGAAAACTGGATGAACTGGGTGTAATCAATTATTCTAAAGATAAAACAAACCGGGACTATCTGTCGGAGATCAGAAGAAAAACAGATTCAGTAACAGAATTCCTTACATTAATTAATATTTATAATGCGGTATGGTACGGACATTTTACCATCGATGAAGAAGATTACAGAAGATTGAGCATGTCGTATACAAACTTTAATAAGATGGCACATGCGTAAATCCAACCTGAAATACCTTCTTTTATCTGCCGGATTATTTATCCTCCTGATCCTGCTTCAACACTATGCACCAAAACCTGAGGACTGGCGTATGTCTTTCGACCGGAACCATAAGGCACCATACGGATGTTATGTGTTGAATCAGCAGGTTTATCCTGAATTATTCCCAGAGCCAGTGACGTACAACCTGGAGCCCTTTGCCGATAATCCATTGCTGGATACCATACAAAAGACAAAACGCAACCTCATTATGATCACCGGGAGTTTTAAGCCGGAAGAGGAAGATGTAAAAACCTTACTGGATTTTGTTAAAGCCGGTAACAGCGCATTTTTGTCATTTAACAGTTATGCATTTCAATTATTGAAAGAGCTAAAATTATCGTACAGCAAAGGACTTATTGATACAGCCTACTTAAAAACAGCAAAGGATACACTTAATTTCTATAATCCCGCCTTAAAAAAGGATTCAGGCTATGTTTTTAATAACCGCCTGATGACAAATTACCTGCTGTTCAGAGATTCTTGCAAGGCATATATATTGGGTTACGACAGGAGATCGCATGTTAATTTCGTTCGTTTTAATCTGGGTAAAGGAGAGTTATATATTCATACACAACCCCTGGTTTTTACAAACATTAATCTGCTTTACAGCGATCCGGACTATGTTGCTGCAGCGCTGTCTTATTTACCGGATCAACCTTTGATTGTTGACCGTTTTTATAAGCCGTTTAAAATAGAGAATGAAGTACAGACATCGTTTCTCCTTTCGCATAATCCATTGCGGTTTGCGTTTTACATTATCCTGTTTGTACTGGTTGTTTACCTGGTATTCGGTTCACGCCGTAAACAACGGATTATTCCTGTGATAGAGCCATTGAAAAATACCTCTCTGGATTTTATTAAAACTGTAGGAAGGCTTTATTATAAAAGTGAAAACCACGCAACTATTGCACATAAGTTATCGACTTATTTCAAGGAATTTCTGAGAGAGAAGTATTATATAAATGATGTTTCAGAGTCTGAAGAGAATGTTAATCTTATTTCCGGAAAGACAGGCGTAAACAGAATGCTGGTCAAAAAGGTGTTACACAAGGTCAATTATTTTCAGGATCAGCCCAATGTTACCGGGGCCGGTTTAATGGCCTACAATAAAGATATTGAAGAATTTTACAAAACATGCTTATAAGTTAACCGCTATGGATGAAGAAAAAAAATTTGAAGAGCGTATAGGCTTACAGTCGCTTCAGGAGAAAGTTCTGGCACTGAAAAAGGAAATTGCAAAAGTGCTGGTCGGCAAGGAAGATATTGTGGATCTCATTGTGGTCGCCATACTTGCCGACGGACATATTTTACTGGAAGGTGTTCCCGGGATAGCCAAAACCATGATAGCCAAGCTGATGGCCAGGTTGTTATCGGTGGGATACTCGCGTATTCAGTTTACACCAGACCTGATGCCTTCAGATGTAACGGGTACAACGATATTTAATTCGGCTACATCTAAATTTGAGTTTAACGAGGGACCGGTTTTTTCAAACCTGGTACTGATTGATGAGATCAACCGGGCACCGGCTAAAACCCAGGCATCGTTGTTCGAGGTTATGGAGGAACGTCAGGTAACCGTGGATGGTAAAACCTATAAAATGAAATCACCCTTTGTGGTTATCGCAACCCAGAATCCGCTGGAACACGAAGGAACCTATCGCCTGCCCGAAGCACAACTGGACAGGTTCATGTTTAAAATTCTGGTCGACTATCCTTCGGCAGAGGAGGAATTTATGATTTTACAGAATATGCATCAAAGAAAAGGGGAACCTGAGCTGAAAGATGTAAAAACTGTATTAACGGCCAAAGATCTGGCAACATTCAGAAAACAGGTTCAGGAGGTTACGGTAGATGATAACCTGATGAAATATATAGCAGAAATTGTAATTAAAACACGGAACCATCCTTCACTATACCTGGGTGCCTCACCGCGTGCATCCATACATGCCATGAATGCAGCCAAAGCATATGCGGCCATCAACGGCAGGGATTATGTGATTCCTGAAGATGTAAAAGCTGTGTTTGAACCCATTCTTCTGCACCGGATTTATCTGACACCGGAGAAGGAACTGGAAGGCATTTTTGAAGATAAAGTAGTGAAGGACATCATTAAAACTGTTGAAGTACCACGCTAGTGAAGGTATTAAAAGAGATACATATAGCCGGTCGCTTTTACCTTACCTTAAGTGTAATTGCCGCATTATTCACCATTGGCTTTTTCCTTGATCCGTTTTACCTGATCGCGAAAATTCTTTTGGGTATTTTTGTTTTATTTCTTTTTAGTGATGTAATGTTGCTGTTCTTTGCAAAAAAAGAGAGCATCCTGGTTACGAGGGAAATTCCGGACAGGCTTTCCAACGGAGATGAAAACCGGATTGAAATCTATATTCAGAACAGACATCCCTATCCGCTGTTTCTTCAGATTTATGATGAAGTTCCTGCACAGTTTCAACTGAGAGATTTTAAAATGGAACTCAGGTTGAATGCATACAAGGAAAACCGCTTACAATATACGCTGATACCGCACGAACGCGGTGAATATATTTTTGGGGTCACCAATGTAATTTATGCCACCCAAATCGGTTTGTTGATGCGACTCAGAAAGTTTGGAGAAAAGAAAACGGCTGTGCCGGTTTATCCTTCATTCCTGAAAATGCGAAAATATGAGTTGCTGGCCATATCGAACCGTTTGTCAGAGGTGGGTGTAAAACGTGTCAGGCGAATCGGTTCACATACGGAATTCGACCAGATAAAAGATTATGTTAAAGGAGACAACTACCGCACCATCAACTGGCGGGCGACAGCCAAGCGGGGAAAACTAATGGTGAATCAGTACCAGGATGAGCGCTCACAGAATGTATATAATGTGATTGACATGGGCCGCACAATGCAAATGCCATTTATGGGGATGTCCTTGCTGGATTATGCCATAAATGCTTCTCTCATCCTGGCGAATACTGCTTTGCAGAAACACGATAAGGCAGGATTGATCACCTTTAATAAAACGATTGAAACCTTTATGAATGCGGAACGCAGGCATGAAACGCTGGTGAGAATCATGGATCGTCTTTATAAACAGGAGACCGGTTTTTATGAATCGGATTTTGCAGTACTGACGGCCGGAATAAAACGAAAAATATCACACCGAAGCCTGCTGATTCTTTATACCAATTTTGAAACCATCACATCGCTGGAAAGGTATATTTCGTATTTGCGGGTTCTTTCAAAGAGCCATGTGATTATTGTTGTGATTTTTGAGAACGAAGAGATTGAAAAACTGAGCCATGAAGAAGTTTCGAATCTTGAAGAGTTATACATCAGAACCATTGCCGAAAAACACATGTATGATAAGAAGCTGATCGTTAAGGAACTGCTGAAAAACGGAATTTATTCTGTACTAACCAGGCCCGAAAACCTTACTGCAGGTCTCATTAATAAGTACCTTGAACTGAAAGATACAGGACGGTTTTAAAAGCATCCAAAATGCAAACCAATCCTTATACCATAAATAATAACTAATCCTGCAAGTAAACCCATAAGGGTAAACCTGCTGAGTTTCGTAAAGATTGATTTATGAGTGAATATCGCCAGCAAATCGAATACCACATATACCGGTAAAAAAATAATATTAAAGTTGAAACTTATGGCAGAGGCTATCCTAAGCCGTGTAAGTTCATGCGCTGCCCTGCTCATACCACACAAGGGGCAGTCAATATGTAGCAGACCCCGGTGAATACACAGCGGATAGGCGTCATTGAAAAAATAATGTTCAGGGATCAGTGCCACGGCAAGAACGGCTGTGCCGAGTATAAGGTATTTTATGATCCGGTTGGTGTTCAATGGTTATTACTTTGGAATCTAAAATACAGTTTTTTTCTTATTTGCAGAATTGAGTTGTGCAAATCATTAAGTTTGAAACAGCAACGGATACCTTCCTCCATGAATTAAAACGGTTGTGTCGTATAAATAGAATTCCACGAAAGCCGGAGTAATGGTAGAAGATGTATGTGTATCACCTATCCAACCGGTATCTTCCGGATCAATATTGCTGCAACTAATGTTAATCTGGTAACCAGGTTTTGATGTTTTTAATGCTGTGATAATTATTTGTAATGTTAAAATATGAAGCGTTATCAAGAACTATCCGGTAACGATGTTTTATGTTCTCAATTTATTCATTATTAGATATATATCCCATTTTTAACGCATTGTTTCTTAAATTAAAAAATATACAATGTCCTGTTTGTACGAATCCGGAATTTTATGAAAAAATAGCTTCCCAGATTTTTCATCTTTTTGCCTTAACAAAAATTCACATTTATAGCTGTTTTTTTGCATATTTTTTATACTTTTCATTTTTTTCTTAAAAATTCAAAATTAAACCTTATTTCTAATTGTTATGACGTGTAAAAGGAATGACATGTTTAAAGCGAGGAGGATGTTATACTGGAAGAATTTACTTCTTTTGGTTTTTCTCGCATCTGTGAACCTGGCTGTTTCAGCTCAGGGAATTATGATTAAAGGAACCGTAACAGACGGTAATACAAAAGAACCGGTACCTGGTGTAAACATTTATATTGATGGAACCCAGATAGGTGTGACATCTGATATAGAAGGAAAATATTCTATTGAAGTTCCTTCGAAGGAATCGGTTTTAGTATTCTCATTTATAGGGTACGATGTTCTAAAGATTAAGGTTGGTGATCAGAAACTGATTGATGCTACATTAGCACCAAAAGAAAGTATTTTGAACGAGGTTGTTGCGATTGGTTTTGGCATTAGCAGGGCCCGTAAAGACTTAACCGGATCTGTTGGATCTATCTCCGGTAAAAAACTGGAGTCAATACCTGTAACCTCGGCCGCTGTTGCAATGCAGGGTAAAATTGCAGGTGTGCAGGTTACCACCGTTGATGGTGCGCCCGGAGCTGATATTAATATCCGCATCCGTGGAGGTTCTTCCGTCACATCAAGTAACGATCCGCTTTTTATCGTTGACGGTTTTCAAACGGACAATATTAACGATATCCCTCCAACCGACATTGCTTCAATCGACGTGCTGAAAGATGCCTCGCTGACTTCAATTTATGGGGCCAAGGGAGGAAACGGTGTTGTTATTGTAACAACCAAATCGGCAAAGAAAGGGAAGATAAAAGTTAATCTCAATGCTTATACATCAGTAAGTCAGCTTTCCAAAAAACTTGATCTGATGAACACCGAAGATTTTGTTCGTTATCAGTACGACTGGGCAGCTTCCGGTGGTACACGGAGTTCAAACGCAAAATACTTCCGTGCTAACTTTGGAAACCCTGCCGACCTCGACATTTACAAACGGGCGACAACTCATGATTGGCAGGATGAAGTGATGGGGGAAACACCAATAAATTACTCTACTAATCTTACGATAGGTGGAGGTAACGAAAAAATGCGTTTAAACCTGTCATTAACGCAATCCGAAGATAAAGGTATCATTTTGGGATCGGGTGTTAGCCGAACGAATATGAACCTTAAAATTGACATTAACCTGACCAAAAATCTTTTATTTACCATGAACCCTAAATTGACTTATCGTCATGATATAGGTGCCGGAGGTGATAATATCGGTTCAGGTGGTGTTATCGATGTACTTCGGTACCGTCCAACCAATGGTTTGCGTGAATTCGCTTTTTGGGATCCTGCAACGGTCGATCCTGACGATGAAGCTATTTTTGAATATACTAATCCTAAAAGCGATATCGACCAGAACACCCAGGAAAAAAACAGTTATACGAGTACCAATCAGTTCCGTTTGGAATGGCAGCCACTTGGTGGATTAACGCTGCGTTCTGAGATCATTGGCTCTATTAGTTTCAGAAACACGGATCGTTTCTATGGTGCAATGACATCAACAGGCCAGAGTAACAACAAACTTCCTGTTGCTTCAATAAGCACTGGCCGTAGTTTTGCATACACATGGACAAATACTGCTGCTTATGATCTGGAAGTAAACAGAGTTCATAAATTCGCCTTCTTATTGGGCCAGGAAATTCAGCACTACGATTATAAATCGAACTTTGTAATGAATCGTTATTTCCCTAAGGATATAACCGCTGACAGGGCCTTTGCTATTATGGGCTTAGGCACTCCATACCTGACAACTTCGTCTTATCCGACTCCCGTTCGGATGTCCTCATTTTTTGGTCAGGCAAACTACAATTATGCCCGCAAATACTTGTTGTCGCTTACCATGCGTGCTGATGGATCTACTAAATTTGCCCCCGGCAAACGGTGGGGGACCTTCCCTGCCATTTCAGGTGGCTGGGTTATTTCTGAAGAAGATTTCTTTACCGGTGTTCACTTTATCAACAACCTGAAATTACGTGCCGCTTATGGTCTAACAGGTAACAATGATATTGGCAACGACAGATGGCGCTTTTTGTATGTGGTTAACTCAACCGGTGGTCCCGGCTTTGGTGAATTAACCGAAAATGGTGAACAATGGTATGGTAATGCAACCGGAGCCGAGTTTTTCAATGAGGATATCAAATGGGAAACAACCATAAAACGTAACCTTGCTCTGGATATTGGCATGTTCAATAATCGTATTTCCATCTCGCCTGAAGTTTACTGGAATACCACACGCGATATGCTTTATATTTCCGATCTCCCTTCAGCAACGGGGTATACAATACAGGTACAAAATATTGGACAGGTCACCAACCGGGGATTTGAATTGACATTGAATACTGATATTGTTCGGGGTATTGATTATGTGTTGAGTGGTAACGTAACATTTGGTCTTAACAAAATGGTTGTTGACAAACTGAACAATACTGACGATGTATTATGGTACAATAACGGACGTTGGTCTTCAGCCTATGACGATTACTGCTTAAAGGTTGGCGACCAGGTTGGCTTGATTTATGGGTTTGTTTACGACGGGATTTACAGTATGGACGAATTTACGTTCGATCCTAACCAGAACTTCACAGCTATACCCAATGAGGGTACCATTATTAATACCGTATCGGGAACCAGTAATTCCGGTGATCCAACACTCCCCGGAAAAGTCAAATTCAAGGATATCAGTGGTCCCAATGGTGTACCTGACGGTCAAATAGATGAGTATGACCGTACTGTTATCGGGAATACAAACCCTAAAATTCAGGGTGGTTTTGGGTTCAATGGACAATATAAAGGATTTGACTTTAATGTCAACTTTAATTATATGTATGGTTTCGATGTGAATAATGCTACAGCATATCAGCTTTCCTCTTCTGAAGGAAACCGGAATAATTTCTACAATGTATTGTCAGAATTCAACGATCGTTGGACATACATAGACTATACAAATGGCGAGTGCATGTACAGAAACTACTATATCGATAATTCTGTTGCAATATATGCTTCTCTTAATGAAGGCAGGACATTATGGAATCCATCTGATGTAACAACCAAAATAACCAATTCATACTTTATTGAAGATGGTTCGTTCCTTCGTTGCCAGGATTTAACCGTTGGATATACGCTACCCAATAATGTCACCCAGAACCGGGGGATATCAAAAGTTCGTTTCTATGCAAGTGTTACGAATCCGTTTATTATTACCAACTACTCAGGTTATGACCCTGAAGTTGACATTCAGACAGGTTTAACTCCTGGAATGGACTACAACCGCTACCCGCGTAGCCGTAGTATTGTATTTGGAACAAACATTACTTTTTAATTTTCAAGGATATCAAATATGAAACTAAAAAATATATTATTAATCGTTTTATCTGCTGCTTGTCTCTATTCTTGCGAAGACTACCTTGATGTAGAAGCCGTTTCGTCTTTCGATAGCGACTATGTATACAGCAATAAAGATGAGATATCGCGTGCTTTGAATGGTGTATATGCCCAATTACTGAACAATGACACTTATGGTAAGGCTTATCTGGAAACATTTTGCCTGAATAGTGACGTGGATATGTACATAAATTCCAATAATGTATCTACCAACGATCAATACCGTCGTTTTGACTGTACGAGTGAGGGTAGTGCAATTAACAAAGCATGGATAGCAGCTTACAGAGGTATAGAATATGCCAACAATTTTGTTTATTATCTTGAACACAGTCCGCTGTATGATGAGAATGATGTTGATATTATGCAGCAGATGGGTGAGGCTAAAGTAATGCGGGCTATGTTTTATCACGATCTGATTGTGATGTTTGGTGACATACCCTTCTCTTTAACACCAACTTCTACAAACGATAATTTTGTAATGCCGGTTGTGGATCGGGAAGAAATTCACCAACAGTTGATTGCCGACCTGGAAGCAATAGCTCCATACATGTCATTTGCAAGCGACCTCGATTATGGAGTAGAACGCGTGTCAAAAGAGTTCTGCTGGTCGATGATAGCACGTATGGCTTTAACTTGTGGCGGTTACTCACTTCATCCCGACACGGTTAATACAAATAAATACGGAACTATGCAACGTCCTGAAAACTATACAGATTATTATAAAATAACAGCTCAATACTGCGATTCTGTTATTTCTTCAGGAACACATTCGCTGGCTCTTCCCTACAACACGGTATTTATCAATGAATGTAACTATGTTGTGGTTAACAACGATGATCCAATATTTGAAATTCCATTTTCATTTAACTCAACCGGAAATATTGGTTATATACAGGGGCCTACAGGTAACAATTATGAAGGCGAAACAACAGGGTTGAATATCTGGGGTAAAAGTGGCGGAAGTGCACGTCTGAGTGCATTTTATCGCTTCCAGTTTGATACACTCGATTTACGCCGCGAATTTCTTAATGGCTTGTGGTATTACGATTATGACGGCACACCACTTATTCGCCGGGATTACACTGTGCATAACAATAAATGGTCTAAATTATGGTCTTCAAAATCAATGGGAACCAATAGCGACAGCAATACAGGTATAAACTATCCTTACATGCGTTATGCTGATGTACTTCTGATGTATGCCGAAGCATTAAACGAACTGAATGGTCCGGGTGCACAAGCCAAAGAAGCATTGCAGCAGGTTCGTGCCAGGGCATTTGATGATCAGTCGAAAGTTACCGAGTATGTTGAATCCGTATCCACAAGTAAGGCGGCTTTTCTGAAGGCGGTACTTGATGAACGCAAATGGGAGTTCGCCGGCGAAAACATGCGATGGAAAGATCTTGTACGTAATAATATGTATGCTGAAGTGTTATACTACAGTTTTCTTCGCTATTATTCCGTTGCAGAAAACTCAGCCGGTTCGTCAGACTATATTGAAAGGGTTGAAACATATGACGGGATGCCCGGTTATTTGGAATTAACACTTCCCTATAATATCTATTACAGGATTATCAGTAATCCTGGCGATGTAAATATATATCCTAATACACAATTGGATATACTTGAAATCTATAATCCATATATTGCTACACAAAGGCCTACAGATGCCATAAACCCATGGTTGACAGCTGATTTCTACGGGTGGTGGAATGAATCTGTCGGTTGTCCTACCGATCAATGTCTCTATTCATTCTTCGGATTTATACGTGGCGATGAACGGGGCAATTTATATGTTGTTGACAACGGAGCACTTACTGCAATGCCTTCGGATGCAGGTAACCTTCCGGTTGTACGTTACATCCTGCCTTATCCTAATGCTGCTATTCAACGCAGTGCGGGCGCTTATCAAAATTATTATGGTTATTTAAAGTAATCTGTTAAATTTAATTAGATGAAAAATAAATTAATTTACGGACTGTTACTCCTCTTGTTTGCATTTATGTATTCCTGCAAAGAGGAACAGATTGAAGATGCAGAGTACTCTCCTGAAAGAGAGTTTATGACAATGTTTCGCAACGACAATAATACCGGTAAGGGCGATTCGGATCCTTATCGTTGTCAGGTTGTTGATGTAAACGATGTACACCTTTACTGGTATGGTGTGATTGGAAGTGCGGGATACGAAATAAAAATGGCCCTGCAACCAAATGTTAGTTCGGGTTTAGCCGCTGATTGGGAGAATCCGGCTTATATTCTTTTGGATACAATTGTTGGTCCCGAGGTTCTGGATATCATTATTAAGGATCTTCAGTACAGCACCGATTATCGTTTTGCAATTCGTACTCTCTCAGCTAAAGGTGAGGGGTATCACTCCAAATGGTATGGTTACGGCAGTGGTCGTCAGTGGGCTGAATATCAGGGATTGGCAACTCAGGAGCGCTACAGTATTCCTGAAGTCATAGTGGTAGATAATATCACAAAAACATCTTTACGTGTTAATATCGACCGTTCACTTGCAACATCAGGCGATGATGGTACTTTTACAACGCATTTTGAAATAGATGATAACGGAAATTTCATAATGCAGATCCTTACAGTTGAGGCTTCAGCGACCAACCCCGATGCAACCGTTCCGGACGAATGGAAAAGATATGTAATAACCACAGAGGATTTTGAAACAGGTTACATAGACATTGATGGTTTGCAGGAAAACAGCGTTTATGTTATAAATGTTGAAAACATTAATATTCCCGTACACTGGGATGCAATTTACAATACCTGCGTCATTCGTATGGACGGTGAACCTGGTGAACCTATTCTTATTCCTCACTATGTTGATCCTAACGATACGATTGAAGGCGCAGTAGAATACAATGCCTGCCGTATTGATACAATTATCGATAACTACACTGCTGACGCATCCCTGGCAGAGGGAACCATTTTTTATCTGGAAGGTGGTAAAACCTACTACTTATATAACAATACAAGTTTGTGTAAGGGGATGACACTTGCCACAAAGCCGGAAGATCTGGCCGCAGGTAAACGTGCAAAAGTGTTGTTAAGCGGTATGTCTCTGGCGCCCAGTGGTATTGCTAACCAAATGAACTTTATGTTTGGTCGTCGGCCTCAATCCGGCGAATTGGGCGGTATAAACATCAAGTCACTCATATTTGAAGGAATTGATTTCGACTGCCCGTTGGCTAAGAACTATGGTGACGGATCGTCAAACGGCAACTACTTTATCAACATGTATTCAGATGGTATGGCAGTAACACTGCAATCGTTCGAAGTTCGTAATTGCACATTCCAACGTATGGTTCGCGGATTTATAAGGGTACAGGGCGTAAACCGTAAAACTTTTGAACACCTTATAGTAGAAGACTGTATCGTCTATAATTGTGGTTTCTACGACAATAATGGCCGCGGATATGCCTGGGTAGCAGGTGATGGCAGCAATGCAAAATCGAACATATTCATGGATATGGTGTTCCGTAACAACACGTTCTATGATTCGCCCCGCACCTGCTTCTTCACGGATGGTGGTAAAAACCTGGATTGGTCCGGTAACATACAGTACAAAATTACATTTGAAAATAACACGCTTGTAAACTTTAGTACACGTTCTAGTGGCCGTAAACTCTTCGATTTGCGCTACCTGCCGAGTGGAAGTTCCATTACTGTAAAGAAGAATTTGTTTATTCAAACCAAAAAAGACGAAGATACCCGTAATATGTATTTCGAAGGAATGGATATCCGCTTTATTAATGGTGCAGCACAGGAGATTACATTCGATATTGCTGATAACTACTCTTCAAGTAGCGACGAAACACAACAGGTTGACGATGGAATATTTACTTCTGCAGCATTCAGTGCAAATAAAAACAGTGCAGGTGCTTATTCACTTTACTCTCCGGGTATAATTCAGGGAGAAGATCAGCTTGTGGTAAAAGTAGGTACTGTGCCTATTTCACCTTCAGAGTTAATGAAGAGTCCTAATCCACCGATAGTGGCCGATGATCCTGATATGCATGAAATTGATAATCTTAATGGTCTGTTTTACAATAACACCGCAACGGTTCATAACCATGAAATATACACACTTGGAATTGGTGATCCAAGATGGAGACAATAGATTTCCGGCATAAATTAAAACACTGTTTTACTAACTAATATGAACAAAAGAGGCTGTCCTTTAATTTTGGACGGCCTCTTTTCATTTGCTCTGAAATGAATGTTTTTGCTTCAAAAAACACCACAATCTGTTAACCGGATTAAACAGAATAACTGAATTATCTTTTAGACATTGAAACATATTTTAACTATTATTGTTATGTGTATATAAGTATATAAAAGAGTTTGTTTACTCCATTTCTTTAAAAGCTTTCAATACCTCGCTGAAAGACACTCCAAATTGAATTTATATTCCCGCTGATTTTATTATTCGCTGCATGATAATGTTGGTAATTAGGAATTTAATTATCTATTATAAACTTATTAATACATATAATCATGAAAGCCGTATATACTCTTTTATTTTTCTTTTGCCTTAGTCTGGCAACGATTGCTCAATCAACCAAAGGTTTCTCTTTTCAGGGATATGCTC
Source organism: Quyinboa sediminis (assembly GCF_042219855.1). Taxonomy (NCBI): domain Bacteria; kingdom Pseudomonadati; phylum Bacteroidota; class Bacteroidia; order Bacteroidales; family Quyinboaceae; genus Quyinboa; species Quyinboa sediminis. The sequence continues at coordinate 327,325 of NZ_JBHJHP010000004.1, forward strand.
GCGGAGCCGACGGAGCTGCACTACAAAACGAACCAAATCTGGAAGTTAAGTTTACCTTGTATTCGGGCAATGAAACCAATCCCGAGTTTACGGAGGATCAAACGCTAAGCACAAATGAATTCGGGGTATTTCAGGCTGTGATTGGAGTTGTAAATACAACCGCTTTTGATGCATTGGATTTTGCCAGCTTCGATTATACCCTTAAAGTAGAGGTGAAAGACAACGGCGCTTATCAAACAGTAGCAAAAAAGATATTACTGGCAGTTCCTTATGCTAAGGCAGCTGAAAGTTCAACAAGGTCTGTTGTAGCCGATAAAGTAAAAGGGGGAAGTAACGGAGTACCTCCCGGAACTATTGTTCCGTACGCCGGAACCTCTGCACCGCAGGGATGGGTTATGTGTAATGGAGGAACCTATAATGGTAATGATGACCTATACAAAGAATTATACAACGTAATACAAACGACATATGGAGGAACCGGGGTTACCAGTTTCAAAGTTCCCGACCTGCGTGGTGTTTTCCTGCGAGGTATGGATAACGGCAGGGGGCTTGATAATGGTCGAAACTTAGGTTCTTATCAGGCCGATGAGTTTAAATCTCACACCCATCAATACCAAATGGATAACGGTGGTGCACATACGCATACTATCCAGAAACTTCCTATGGATCAGGTTCCGAATGTAAACTCAAGCATGAAGACGCTTGCTGAAACCAGTAGTAGTGATGAGGCATGGTCAACGCCTCCCGGGCCCATCCCCGGAGATGCTCTTTCATGGAACGGAGGACATATACATGGTTTAACAATTTACAATACCGGAGGTAATGAAACACGTCCTGTAAATGTTGCGGTAAATTATATCATCAAACTTTAAGCCCACAAATTATGAACAAGAAAGTCTTATTTCTTGTATTGTGGGGGTTGGTTACGCAGATTTATGCACAACCACAATATTCACCTTCAAATACAGGTAATTACACATTTAATTACCAATCAAACCAGTTAGGGATTACGGGAATGATTGGAGAAGCTTATCTGGGCAACGATACAAAATTAATTGCCAGCGACAGATCCATTTCTATTGGATTTCCTTATGATTTAAAATACACACAGGATGCATTTAATGGTGGTCTTTTTGCCTCCAAAGGATATTACAGCGATTTTGTTAAGCTGCAATGGGAATTGTACTCTATTGATTTGGTTACACAGATTAAAATTTACAGGAAAAAACTTTCTGACGGGGATGAGCTATACCGTTTGGTAGGTACCCTCTCCAGCGATGAAAGCACCTGGCAGGACGTATATGCAGAACCAGGACAGATGTATGCCTATAAGGTAATCGCTGATGGTGTGTGGGATACCGAAATTCCGGGATTAAATCGCATTGATGGCGTCGGTTTTCGTGTTACGTCAGCTACGGTAACAGGGCGTATAACTTACAAGGGAGGCAATATAGTTGAAGGTGTTAAGGTATTTGCAGAACCGGAAATTCCCAGCAAGGAGGGGGAGTATAGTTACCATTTCCCCGAAAGCATTTTGGGAAATTATGGACTGGTAAACCCGGTAACACCAGCTGACTTGTCAAATGGCGCTTCAGTTCAGGCGTGGGTGAAGCCAACATGGTTTAACAATAAGGTATATAATCCGGTATTCTCTTTAGGTACCAGTTTGTCTTTTGGATTTAAACAAAACACAGACAGCACATGGCTTTATGTAACAATGGGTGATATGGAAATGGGATCCAAACAAATCGCTGACAGCATAATGCAGGATTTTATGCAGCTTAGTTTAAGTTGGTTTGCACAGGGAGACAGTTGCCAGCTCTACCTGAACGGAAGTCTGTTTATGTCTGCAAACTTCCCGGGTAAAGAAGTGGGCCAGTCAAAATGGTTCATTGGCGGTGCCAGTAAAGGGAATACGATGTTATATTTTTCAGGTTATATGGATGAAATTAAGCTTTGGGAAAACTCCTTTAGTGCCGATGATGTATATCGTACATTCGATGCTTATGAAAATCCGAATAATTCCAACCTGGTAGGTTACTGGAAAATGAACGAAGGTGGTGGTCGTAATTTTTATGACATATCAAGATTAAACAGCAATTTTAATGAGAATCATGCTTCCATAGTTAGTGTCAACAATAATTATGATGCCAGATTTTCAACCTATGTTCCTTCGGCTTCACGACTGGGATATAAAGCTGTATCGGACGAGAATGGCAATTACGTCATCGCGGGTATTGCCTATTCATCGGGAGGCTCGTATTTCAGGGTTGTTCCATCCATGGGAATCCATCAGTTCGATCCTACCAATAAACTGCTCTATATCAGTCAGGAATCATCTGTGTTTAACAATACTGACTTTACTGACATATCCTCTTTCAGGGTAACGGGAACTGTTATGTACGCAGGAACCAGGTATCCGGTACAGGATGTATACCTGAAGGTAGATGGCGTTATCGTTTCCGATGAGAAGAAACAACCTGTACGCACAAACGGACAGGGAGAATTTGATATAGATGTACCCATTGGTGAACATTATATTTCAATAGAGAAAAACGGACATGTCTTTGAATCGGCCTACTGGCCGGCTCTGGATGAATATGGAAATACGACATATTTCGATTTTCAGGATGATGTTTATGGTGTCAGTTTTAGTGATACAACCAAACTGACACTGGTAGGTAAAATTGTTGGCGGTCCTGTTGAAGGTCAAAAAGCCACAGGATCTTTGACGGATCCAACAACCAATAACATTGGACAGGTCAAGGTTACACTTACAACAGAACGCGGTGTAGACCTGTGGAATAATGATCCAACCGTTTCATTTACCACAGATGTAAATAATGGAACCTATAAGATTGAGCTGTTGCCTGAAAAATTTATTTTACAGGGAGCCCCGACAACCATAAATCCCGGTATATCTTTTAATCGTGCAAGCGATGGATTACCCATTGATATGTCGAATAAATTCAATCTGCAATATACCATCGATTCAATTTTCAGTGACACTGTTGTTAGCGGTGAAACGAAAAAAATATTTGAAAAAGTAGATACGGTACTGGCTTATAACCATAACCGGGACTGGATATGGCGTTCTTCACCTCAAATGAAGATTACTAATAAAAATGACTCAGCTTATTGGGGCGAGAAAACGTATAATTACAATGTGAATAGGGATTCCAGCATTACAATTCCTCTTGTTCAAAGGGAAAGTGACGAGAGTTATACCTATTTACTGGGACATCCTGTTTTCTTACAACTGAACACCTATGACATAAAGATAGCCGTGGTGGAACCATACATCAATGCAGATAATAATCAGGTGTCAACGGTACCGGTTAATGACGGTACAGTTGTGATTGAAAATCAGTTTGCCAATACCAATAAACTCGATGCACTTAAGCTCAATGGAAAAGGCATTGCCATACATACCTTTATGGGTGGAATTCCTCTGGAGGCAGATCCTTATACCAAAAACATTAATTTTAAACTCAAGGTTGGTGATAATTATATTCCGGGAGCAGAAATTACCCGTGCCTGTTATGTATTAGGTGGAAAACTTGCAGGGGGCCTTAATTTCGTTACCGGTCCCGATGAAATTGATTTTATTCTGCGTGATCCTCCTGGATCAAATAGTTATTCCTATTTTAATAAGGGATTTACTGTCAGTAATACCACGGTGAGCTCGGCCGCTACCGGCACCGGCGGTGACCTTGATATCCTTTATATGATGGGGGTGGATGTTAAAACTTCCAGTGGACTTGGATTTGAAGTAATAACGGATATTGATGTTATCAATGAAATAGGTCTTTCAACCAGTCATTCGTATAAAAGAAACGATGACAATACCTTTACATCTACAAAAACATATCAGTTCAATTATTCAACCCAGAGCAATTCTTTGTTCGTGGGAGATATGGGTGATGTCTTCTTTGGACATGGTACCAACATCTATTATGGGGCTGCTACAAATATTAAAATTATCAGGGATAATACAGGCAATTATAAGGTAGGTAATAAAAAGGCACTTATAGTAGGCAAAACAGAGACAACCGATTTTATATATACCCAAAATCATATTGAAAATTATCTTATACCAAACCTGATTAATTTGCGCAATCAGTTGTTTGATAGCTTAACATATATATCACACCTTTCTCCCTCAGATGCCAGGTATGGCTTAAGCAATACTGATCCGGTATTTAATAATCAACATGTCGATACGACCTCCACAACCATCAGGGGGCCATCTTACGATTTTGTGTTCCAGGCAGGAACACCTTCCGATACTGTAAAAAATGAAGTGGAAGAGTACAATAAACTGATCAATCACTGGAAAAAGATACTGGCTAAAAATGAACTGCTTAAACTGACTGCATCAGATAATTTTAATGATAACAATGAGTATAATAATTTATCTTTTGATGCCGGAGCAAGTATAGAGTCATCAGTTACAGTTGATACGACCAAGGTATCTTCCTCGTCATTTGAATGGAATGTTGATTTTGGCGTTGCAACATCTCTAGGGATAGAGGTTAATGGATTAGGATTCAAAGTGCAGGGTAAGGAACGCATTCATAAAGGTGGTGTGGATACAAAAACCAGTTCAACATCCTTAAGTCAAACCGTTGGTTTTAAGCTTGAAGATGGAGATATTGGCGACTATTTTTCGGTGGATGTAAAGAAAGACCGAGTGTTTGGTTCCCCGGTATTTATTTTGCGTGGAGGACAATCTTCCTGTCCGGCTGAACCGGGATACAACACGAAGTTCCTGCAACCTGAGCTAAAACCGGTTTTATTAGCGGAAATTGACGAATATGTCGACAATTTGATAGGAAATTTATCCTGGGACGAAAAAATAGATTTAATGGATGGCGGCGCTCCGGTTTCCTTCGATGATATGTTCAGGGAACACAGCAGGGCTGCTGATAATGAATACAAGGATTTCTATAAGGATTATTACATGCCCGGTGTTGAAATCAGTTCCGGAACAATGCAACGGGAGTCACCGGTAATAACAGCAGAGAGACTTTTCATTTCCAATGTGCCGGAAGGCCAGCAAGCTGTATTCAGCATTTATCTTTCCAACACCAGCGATGTAGACCTTGATGCCTGGTATGGTCTCTTTGTCGATCCGGCCACCAACCCGGATGGTGCCATTCTTAAAGTAGACGGCAAAGCACTGGTGGGAGGAATTACTGTATTGGTTCCCGCAGGAAAAACAGTAACGAAAACTCTTACAGTGGAGAAAGGAAGAAGTGAGGTAAACCTGTATCAGGATCTGGATATCATAATGCATTCCCTTTGTCAATTCGATCCAACGGATGATGTACCCGATATTTCAGACACCTTGACCATAACGGCGGAATTTACAAAAAGCTGCACAGAGATTGAGATTACGAATCCACGCGATAACTGGGTCGTTAATAACAGCTTTAAAAAGGAATCCGGAAGGTATGAAATGCCCGTAAAGTTTAGTGGGTATGATCTTAACCATGGCAAGTTCACCAGCTTTATCTTCCAGTACAAATTTTCAGAAGGCAACCAGTGGAATACGGTTCAAACGTTTGTTGACGGAATGTCCGGTGAAGATACTACGGACATTGCAGGAAATCCTACCACTACCTTTATCTGGGATATGACGGATCTGCAAAACAGGAATTATGATTTGCGTGCAATAACCTATTGCTCAGATGGTTCTGTTTATGAATCAGAAATAGTTTCAGGCGTATACGACAGTAAACCTCCGAAAGTTTTTGGATCACCGCAGCCGGCGGATGCCATCCTTTCACCAAACAGTGAAATTTTGCTCCCATTTGATGAAGATATTCAGGCAGGGATTTTTGGTAAGGCCAATATTTCCCTGACTGGAATTCAGAACGGAACGGACCTGCGCGATTATGATTATGTATTACACGATGCCAGCCTGCATTTTGACGGCGTATCGCAGAATATGACTGTCCTGCAGAATATAAACCTGAACTATACACCGTTTACAGTTGAGTTTTGGGCCAAACGGGAACGAACAGGGGTGGAAGAATGCCTTATTTCCCATGGTGATGCCAACAGTGGCGGACTCTGGCTCGGGTTTAATGCAGATGATCAGCTGGTCATGAAACTGAATGGCGAGGCCTTAACTTCCCTAGCTACGTTTACCAATGTTGGCGTTTATAACCATTATGCTGTGGTATTTGATAACGGTGGCAAAGATGAATCAAACGAAATGCGAATGATCATAGCTCAGGGAGATGAAACCTTCACTCCATCCAAAAAAATAAATGTGAATTACTTTGGAAGTGCCTCGTTGATGATAGCGAATGACGGGACACATGGTTTTAAAGGAAATATACACAGTCTTCGTATCTGGAATCAGGCTTCAACCATGAGCCAGGTTACGGCACGTCGTTATACCATTTTAAACGGATATGAGAAAGGCCTGATTGGTGCCTGGGCCATGGATGATGCGTTTGGTAGTCTGGCAGAAGATAAGGCTTTCTCACGGCATGGACAGGTGAATGCGACCTGGAGCATTTTCAAGCAGGGATCTGCCCTGGCTCTGAATGGTGGCTATGCCCTTTTCAATTCTGCACAACTGGAAATGACCAATACGTCAGACTTCACAGTAGAGTTCTGGTTTAAAACAGCAAAACCATCCACAGATGAATATTTGCTTTCAAACGGAAAGGCAGATGGCTCAGACAGTTCGCCTTTAAAATGGGCTGTTGTTGCTGCATCGGACGGAACGATAAAAATCATGAACGATGGAAAAATCTTTGTGACAGATGGTACTTCCTATCTGGATAACAACTGGCATCACTTCGCACTGGTCGTAAATCGCAGAGGCAACATGACTGTTTACCTGGATGGTATAGGTAAAATCAGCGGGTCTGCTACAGAAGTGACCGGAATGGGAGGTGCCTACATCGCACTGGGAGCCCGGTATTATCTGAAAAATGCTTCTGAAAGTGCTGCAGATATGTTTTTTAACGGAGTCCTTGATGAACTGCGAATATGGAACGCTGCCCGAACACAGGTCAATATTCAGGAACTGATGAATCACTCATTGTATGGCAATGAAAAGGGACTCAAGGCTTACTTCCCGTTTGAGGATGTGACGGTTACTGACCCATCGGTTAATAATCAGACACTGGTTAATATGACAATGGATGAAAATGCCATTGCCGGGGATTGTGAACTGTTTGATGGTTCGGCATTTTCTCTGGAAACCGCAGCCATAAAGCTGGCCAGACCACTTGGCTCAATTCCGTTCGATTATACCATAAATGGCAACCAGATACTGATATCACCGAATATTGATGCATCGCGTATCGAAAATACTGTATTAAATATCAGTGTGGACGGTGTGTATGATTTATATGGAAACCGCATGGAGTCTACTGTGTCATGGACTGCTTTTGTAGATAAGAACCAGTTGGTATGGCAAAAACAGGAAATTTCACTTGAATGTGTGCCAGACAATACACCTGTATTTACTCTGACAATTGAGAATAAGGGCGGAACAACCGAATACTGGCAGTTAGAGAACCTTCCGGTTTGGCTGACAGCTGACATCACGATGGGAACGCTCGGTCCTCTTTCATCACAGGATGTTGTCTTCACGGTTAATCCGGCCATTAATGTAGGCCAATACAGCCACGATATTTATGTCAACGGAAACCTGGATTACAATGAAAGGTGTAAAATCAATCTTTCTGTTAAAGATGAAGAACCGGAATGGTCCGTGGATCCGAATGATTACGAAACCTCCATGTCCGTAATTGGAAAACTGAGTATTGCAGGAGAATTATCCATGGATGTCAATGATGTGGTTGCTGCATTTATCGATGAAAGCTGCCGGGGTTCAGCTCATGTACAGTATATCCGGGATCGTGACCTTTATTTGGTAAACCTTACCATTCATGGAAATATGAATGAAACGGGTACCGTGACCTTCAATGTCTGGGATGCCGGTACAGGCAATTTGTATACCTCAGTCACTCCGTCGTTTGCATTTAATGCGAATGGCATTATGGGTGAACCGTCAGACCCAGTCGATATTTCCACAACCAATGATGTAGGTAAGGAAATACCGATTAAAGCAGGATGGAACTGGATGTCGTTCAACCTGGCTTCTGACCAGTTGAACAGTACCAACATGTTGCTTGCCAGCATACAATCGGCTACCTATGATGAGATCAAATCGAAATTACTTTTTGATTCGTATGTTGAAGGTACCGGTTGGGACGGAACACTTACGGACAGTGGCTATGTTGTGACTCAATCCTATAAGCTGAAAAACAGTTATAAGGATACGTTAAAGGTATCCGGCATACCTGTTTCTACGGCCTCTCATCCTATCCGGATAGAAAATGGATGGAACTGGATTGGTTACACGCCACAGCATAAAATGCCTGTTGAGAGTGCGTTGAGTTATTATGAGCCTGCACACGGAGATTTGATCAAAAATCAGGTTCAGTTCAGTATGTTTGATCAGGATCTGGGTTGGATTGGAAGTCTGACATATATGAAACCCAATGAAGGTTATATGTATCACTCCGAAAATGATACTACAGGATCATTTGTATTTCCTCAGGAAACCTTATTTAAGGGTGTGGGAATACCAGAAGCATATGGATTCCCTGACGTTTCTCTTAACCATTATGAGTTCAATATGTCGGCCTTTGCCATTGCAACAGGTGATGTCAGGGTGACCAGGGAAACCGAACTCCGGGCGCTGAATCATGACGGAAACGTTGTTGGCATAGTGAATCCTGTTAATGTGCTGGATGACTGGCTTTTCCCGATAACAATTGCAGGTAATGCAGAGCAGGGTGAAGTAAGTTTCCGCCTGATAAACGGATCATCGGATGTATTAATGGCATCGGAAACCTTAAGCTATAAACCGGATGCCATTGTTGGTTCGATCAGAAATCCCCTTAAATTAACGTTTGGTGTTCATTCCGATATGTCTGTTATGGTATCACCCAATCCATTTAATGATAAAATACGGATATGGAATATTCCGGATGATGTTACAGCGGCTGCCATTTATGATATGCAGGGGCGTTTAATCAGGCAATGGGGAAATGTTCCTTCGGATCAATTGATCTGGGATGGTAAATCATCAGACGGTTCAATGGTTGAAGGAGGTGTATATGTACTTCAGCTAAGAAACAATACAGCGTTGGAAACTATAATGCTTGTAAAAAATAAATAGGATTTAAATAAATAAATGGGGCTGTCCGTAACGAAAAGGCAGTCTCATTTATTAGAATAATTATTCAAATGCGAAAAATAAGATATATTATTTTCTTCATCGTGATGCTTATGGCTGTTTGGGCTGAGGCAGAGGATGACTGGAATGTAAATCCTAACCTGTATGAATACAGTATGACCATTACAGGAATATGCATGTCAAATGATTCGTTGTATGAAGAAACACCCGACATAATTGTAGCTGCCTTTAATGCGGTAGGTGAATGTGTGGGTAAATCCACCTCCCGGTATTATTCAAGTATGGATAAATACAGGATACCTTTACTGATTTATGGAAACTCTGCCGGAGAAAAAATTTCATTTAAGGCTTATTTTCCTGAATTCAAACAGTTTATCAGGATTGTAGATTCCGTTGTGTTTGAGGTGAATGATTCAAAAGGTAATTTTAAAGACCCGATCATCTGGTCTTTATTGGAAACTCCCGATAGTAGCATTACACAGGTGGAAGATCCTTTGTTGTATCCTAATCCTGCCCGGGATGAACTGAATATTGCCATTCCGCCGGATTATATAAATGCCGGTTTTACAGTGATGAATTTAAGAGGTGCCAGGTTCATGGAAGGGAAACTGGATTCAAAGGTAAATCAGCTCAATATTGGCAACTTAACTTCTGGCTATTATATCATTAAACTTTATAATGGTGATAAGACAAAGAGCCTTAAGTTTGTCAGGGATTAAGTTTAGAGCTGTTGGAAAATTTGCAGACTGCATAGATCGGGTAGAATAGTGGTTTAATGTATTCATAAAAAAAGAGGAAATCCTTATCGAATTTCCTCTCTGTGGAGAATACGGGAGTCGAACCCGTGACCTCTTGACTGCCAGTCAAGCACTCTAGCCAACTGAGCTAATTCCCCAATAAATCTTTTTGCGGTGCAAATATATAATTTTTTGTAAAACTATTTTTTGTGTGACGTAAATTTTACAAAAATACTATTCCTCTTTCAAAGGATTTTGTATTGCCGGGGGTTGTTTCATCAGCATCTGGTTAATACTGTTGAGTTCATAATCTTCAACCAGAACTGCGTCCGGGTAGATATACGATGTGGCACTTCCACCTCCATAAGGGCCATTGCCACCAATCTGGCTGGTGTTTAAAACAACATTGTGATTGGATGTGGCAACAATGTCCTTCATGATATCGAAATCGGATACACCGGGGTTAACACCTGTAATCCGTGTTTCTTTTCCTGTTTTAACATCCACCTTAAACACATTTACAGGACAATTCAGGCTTCCGGCAATGGCAGGACGGAGAATGATGGCATAATCCAGCCCTTCATCAACAGCCATGTCAATCAGTTTTTTCCTGAGTTCAGATTTGCTCAGCGGGGCATTGCTTTTTAGAATTACATTGCTTGGGCCTACGGTTGTCGATATACTACCATCACCAATGGCGGATCGTGAGTGGCCCGTGGAGTAGGGTATGCTTTTAATTGGAATCCGGTTGGTCAGCAGGGTTTTTAATATCCCTGATTCAACGAGCGGAAGCGTGTCTTTAGGTGCGACACCTTCATTATCAATACTGTAATATCCCATTAGAGGAATGTTGTTATAACTTTTCAAAGAGGGGACATCATATACCGATATCAAATCAGATATCACCTTTTTGCCAATCCGTCTCTCCAGTGTGTTGGAGTTTTCGAGGTAGATGCCCCGGTAAGAATTGTTGACCAACTGATCGCGTGATGCAACAAGCCCGCTGCCTGTGGCGAAAAGGTCACTGAAAACGACTTCACAAACAGCCTGATTTTCGAAAAGGACAGGTCCGGAATACGTATCGTCCCAGTTTTCCATGCCGCAACGCTCCATAAGGTTGTCAGCAAAGGTGCGGATGTATGATTTCAGGGTGTCTGCCGGCGGCAGATTAGCTGTGCTTAAGGATTCCAGAGACATATCCTCACTCACCAGATCGTTGTATCTGTTGTATGCAGCACCGGTAACGGATAAGGTTATCATGCTTTCCGGAACAGCAAGACGGGTACCCTCTGAATTGATGTAGTATCTGTATACCTTTGTATTTGACATATAAACCTGTGACCCGATAATGTCAGGATAGGCAAGGAATACTTTGCTGAGTTCTTTGCTTAATTGTTCAAAGCTTACGTCTTCAGATGTCCATGAATTATCTTTAACGATGTATTCCCTTGGTTTTTCCTTTGAAAAATCCGGTGCAGGCAGATCATCCTCTGTCATATTTTGTTGCTTCATGGCTGCCACCTTGTTTTTATACGTTTCCGCAGCACTTTTATATACGTTATCCGTAGCCTTCCATAAATAACGTCTGATACCGTCGTAATCCGGATCAATTGGCATAGGCATGTATTCATTGTCCCGGTTCACTCTACCTGTATAGTCGTTGTAATTCTCATCTGTCAGTTTATAATCACCTATCATTACACGTACACCACCACTAAGGCCCCGGTCAGTAACAGACATATTCCGGCCACCCAGAGAGTAGGAATACCGTTCAACTTCAATATCGTAAACAGTATAGGCAATATAAAAAGGCTTCTCAAAATCTTTATATACCAGATTTTCCATGTTTCGGTTAAGTTCGTCACTCATGGCCTTCAGGATAACATCGTTAAAAGCAGCTTTAACTGTAATGAAGTCTGAAAAAACAAGGAAGAGGGTTAGCATTAAGATTTTACTGACCCGATGTATGTGCGTATTTCTATAGGATATTGTTTTCATGGCTGTTCCTGTTTTGCTGATTTGGGTGATGGCAAAATCACCGGTTTAGAAAAGGTTTGAGCACTGCGCTGTGTTTCCACTTTTTTAATAAAGAGCGATGGTGCTATGGTTGCAACAGGAACCGAACCTGATTCTGCACCACAAAAACCGTTAAATATGCCCGGTGTTTCACCGGCGGCGGTAATTTCAGAGAACATGGCTAGCGGTGTTCCGATAAAGTTTACACCCCTGACAAGTTCATCGGGTCTGCCATCTACATAAATACGGTAAACCTCTGTTGGGGTTACGTTAAATACATTGGGAGTGTACCTGCTGTTGTTGGTAAATCCACCCGATACGGTTTTGATGTAATAGCCATATTCCTTTTTCTGCTTCTTACACTCTTTGATCAGCTTGTTTTTTAACTTGCTGTCAGAAAGCGGTTTTACAGATTCAATGAACATATTCGACTGACGCGCTACAGGTGACTGACCTGCTGATGCTCTGCCGTGCCCATTGCTGTGCGGAAGTCCCGGAGCAGGTGTACGGTTCATAAGAAACGTTTTTAACACACCACGTTCAATCACATCTACTCGTCTTGCTTTAACCCCTTCATCGTCATATGCATAATGACCGTTAAGATAGGTGTTACTGAGATAATTCTGTGTTGGGTCGAACCATACATTAAACGTTTTAGGCAGAACCATCTTATTCAATTTGTTTTTGAACGTATTTCCATTGTTTTCGTCTTTCAGCCGGTGTCCCTCAAGCCGGTGTCCGAAAATCTCATGAAAAAATACCCCTGAAGCCATAGGAGACATAATCACAGGTCCGGCATACGGATCGGCCAGCGGCGCTTCATTTAGTTTAAGCAACATGCTTTTAACTTCCATTGCAGCTTCTGTCAATTCGGAATCAGAAGGGAGCTGATCCGGTGATTCTGCTATAAAATTACGGTGGTACGGTGTATAGTCGCCATCCTCTGATTTGATTACGCCAATCAGATTCAGCATGGCAGCGTTCTTGTTCTGAACGATCCTGCTGCCCTCTGAATTGAAAAAGTAGGTCCTTTGCTCCAGGTAATCCAGTCCGGCATTACCGGATATGATAACATCACTTTCAGCAAAAGGGCGACTGTATTTTATCAGTCGTTCTTTCCATATTTCACGTTGACCGTCCGGAAAGGGTATCTCGTTTTCCGGTTCTTTGTACACGTTGGGTGGCTCGTTGGAGAAATCGTTTTGCTTGCTGATATCCTCTGCCTTCATGGTGTTTTTTAGCTGGATGTATTCCGATTTAACGCGTTCGAAAAGATTACAGGCATTGAACCATATGGTTTGCCGTATGCCTTCGGAACTATTGGAAGGAATGACAAAAGCCAGGGTGTTTGAACTGCGTCGCCCACCTTTTAACAGGTGAGTGTTATCGAATTCATGGTTACCGTAACGCATGGATATGGTACAATACGAAATTTCATTCTGTTCATCACCGGTTAAATAACCGAACGCCGCACTGAGACTATAAGCTTTGACAACATCTACGCGATAATCCATATAATAGAGGTTGCTGTCCTTATTGCTGAATTCACGGAATTCTCTGTCGAACTCCTGTTCCAGCACCGCATATAGTTCTCCGTTAGCGGCAAAAACCGGAAGTATGGTTATACAGAGCAGCAGTAAAACAATAGGTTTTTTTATCATATGTGTTGTGTTTACAGGTGAATTGAGCGCCTTTTAACTATATAAACAGACCTGTTAAATATTTACCTTTAAAGATAATATTGTTTTTGGAAAAACAAAGAAGCCTGTGCAAGATAGAGTTTGGATAAACGGTTTTTCGGAAATACTAACATCCTGAATCTTGTTTTTAGATGCATGAAATTTCTGTTGTCCGGTTAAAACTTCAGAGATTCCTCGCTTCACTCAGAATGACAGGCAGTTGCTGGCTGCTGGGCTGGAGGATGGGGTTGGTTTGCTACAGATTCGAAAACCAACCCCATCCTCCAGCCCCATATGAACCTGAGAGACTGTCATTCTGAGCGTAATAAAATGAAGCGAAGAATCTTTAATTAATATTGGTTTTTTAATCGGACGATAATGGCATGAAATATAAAACTGTTAATCAACTTTAATTTTGTAAATAAACCAATATTCTAAGTACTTTAGCGGTTCCAAAGACAAATGTATGATTCAGGATATTTTTCCGCACCGTTTTGAAAACCAGTATCTCCCTGATCAGAAATTAAATGAAGAAAGTTTTGTGTTTCATTTTACAGGAAATGATCTTTTACTTAAAATGAATGGGGATGTAATTGAACTGCCTAAAGTTAAGGATATATCTTTCAGTCAGGATAAGATAAGTCCGACCTTTTTGTTTATGTTCGATGAAACGTCCTGTTTTTTATTAAGCGGTGATATTGCATTCAAGCATCCTGATCTGGCTTATAATGAGATCAGTTTCTTCAGACGCATCAGTCAGCAGGAGATTGCCTGGGTCAGTCTGGCAGCCTATCACCTTAAAAACTGGTATGAGCAAAACCGGTTTTGCGGAAAATGCGGGTCAAAAACAAAACATAAACCTGAAGAAAGAGCACTGATCTGTCCTGAATGTGTTACGGTTGTTTACCCTAAAATATCGCCTGCAGTTATCGTGGCAATCATAAGTGACGATAAAATCCTGCTTGCCCGCAATACGAATTTTCCGGGAAGCTGGTTTTCTTTAATTGCCGGCTATGTGGATGTGGGTGAAACCCTTGAAGATGCCGTAAAGCGAGAAGTAATGGAGGAAGTTGGGATTGAGGTTCAAAACATCAGGTATTACAACAGTCAGCCATGGCCCCTGTCCGGTTCAATGATGATTGGTTTCATTGCACAAGCAAATGCAACACAACCCATTGTTATAGATGAAAAAGAAATAGCTGAAGCGGCCTGGTTCACCCGTGATAATTTACCTGCACATCCTTCTGTAATCAGTATTGCCGGTGAAATTATCGGAAAATTTGAACGAGGTGAGCTTTAGGATGCAGCTGTAAAGAACCTTTTCTTTTCAGTTAATGCGTTAATTGTTCCCAAGTATTTTATTAAACCCAATGCGGAAGCCAATTGTCAGATAAAATCCGGGATCACTTCTCGATATCCGGTCTGACAATTCACTAAAATTATCATCATACCAGGGAGTTGATAATCCCAGATACGGTTCTGCCACTAACCAGTTATTTATCTTGTGTTTATAAGTCAGTTTCAATCCAGGGACAAAGCCCACGGAAGTGTGTTGAGAACGGTACGAGTCTCTCTGGAAATCAGGATGATTCATATATGCCAGGCCGGCATATAAACCTACATTGAACCCGCTGAAGCTACCGGCATTGAAATAGTGCCTGAGTTCAACTGCCGCTTCAGTGCCGAATGCCGGGTTAGGAAATTTTTCGAAGAGGGATACCGCGCCGGCACCTCCCCAAAAATTGACTGTGTTGCGTTGGGTAAACGAAAATTCATAACTGGCTATTCCTTCCAGGGATAATGCTACGCCACCATCTTTATAAGGTGAGTAAATAACATCCGCTACTGCTGATAAACTCAGAATGCAGATAAGTAATAAAAGGCAGGATATTCGTTTCATAATTTGAGTGATTTAAGAGTTTGGTTTGGTTGTTATCATTATACGCATATTCTTTACATCCTGAACCAGTTTGTTTAGGACTTTTAATTGTTCATAATCTTCTTTGGGGATTAAATCTCTGAATATTTTGTAATGTGACTGAAGAACCAGCTGATTGTTATTCACAATATTCAGTTTAAAAATATACTCACCGAAGTTATTATGAATTTCTTTTTCAATACTTTCATTTCCAAGTAGTTCTATCTTGACCGGAAAATTAAGCACAAGTAGGAATAGGTCAGTGAAGGTATAATCCAGGTAATAATTAAGATCCATAGAATCCTGCTTGCTTTCTATCAAAGAATGCTGGATAAGGTCTTCAAGGGTGATGCTGATTATAGAGTCATTGATAAACGTAATGTTATTTTTAACAGTTCCTTCGGCACAAAATTTAAAGGTAAAAGGTCTGGTTGATTTTAGATCCGTTTCAAGTACAGTATCAATTTCAAATGCGCTTTCATTTCCTTCATATTCGTTGTATGCATTATAAAAATCTTTTGCGTCTTCATCCTGATACAGCATGGTTATAAAACTTCTGATGTCAGTAGAAAGTCCTCCTGATACAGAGACGTTGGATTTAAATGTTGATGTTTTTGTTATGGGATCTACATCGCAATAATAAATAAGCTTTGAATTGTTTGATCCCGGGCTGAATCCTGGCAGCTTCACAATCTGTGTTATAACGGAATCAACCTCTGCCATTTTGAGGTCATAATTTATAAACTGGTCGCTTTTCTTTTTAATTTCGTATTTGTAAGGTTTTACCAATACAGCAACCGTATTATATATTGAAGTCGGGATCTCGTCTATCTGGTATTTGAAAGATTCATTCGGTGGATATAAAAGGCTTAAAGATCCATCGTTGTTTTCAAATCCAAAGAAAATGTGTTCGTATTCACCTTTTCTTAAGTAATACGGATCCAGTACGCCGGAGCGTTTATCTCTGGCAAACACAGCCCAGTAATTAATATCCAGATCTTCAAGAAGTTGCCGGTACATCCTCCGGATGCTTATGGGGTCGAAATGTTTCTCTTTTAAGAAATATCCACTTGATTTAATAAATTCGTCTTCTGTTGTTGGTTCAATTGTATAGTTCCGGTTGAGTTCATCTATTAAAAGTTTAAACTGAAAGAACTTGCTGCTGTCCTGTGCATCTCCGATTACTCGTCTTTTCCATCGTTTATAATATGTAGAGTTTTCATAATCGAGTAATATGGGTTGTGTTATAAAATTAAACTCTGTGTTATAGACATCTTTCCATGTTTTTAGTTCATCATCTTTTTTGTCAACTGCATAATACAAATATGGTAATTCACATGGCAGACAAGTGTATTGGTTTTCAACGATGCCGGGTATATTTTCCATTTTGAATACGCAGTAAATGAGTGTGTCATTTGCGATGGTCATAGGATCAGGAAAACCATTATAGGTTTTGTATCTCACGATTAACTCAGGAGATGTTTTTAAAGTATATTCTGTAGTTAAACTAGGTATTTCGCTGTATAAGTTGACAAATCCTCTGAGTTGACTTGCAGATACGGTTTCCCAGAAAATGTAGTTGAACTCAATAGTATCACCCGGCTCTACACCAGGAATCGGATAACTGATAAGATCCGTATTGTCTATTGATTTTTTATGTTTAAAGAACAGTGCCGAATCCAGTTCTACAATTGAACCATCAGCCTTTAATGTTCTGATGCCAAATTTTTCAAGGTGGTTCCTGGCAATTTTATTTAATCGTATAAAGGAATACTCATCAACGCCTTTTCTGGAATTAATGATGAGTTTACTTTTATTGGAAGTGTATTTTTTATATCGGTTCCAGTTTTTGATGTAAGAAATATCGGTGTAGGAGTATTTGTAATATGCGTCTGCTTTTTCTGTATAGATCCTGAAGGATTCATCTGAAATACTATCAGATGCGAGTGTGGAAACACTGCTAATTAAACAGACCGATACCAGTATCAGTAACTTAAATTTTGTTTTTAACTTTGAGAATAAGTGGTTCATCTTTAAATTTCTTGAACGAATTTAAAATATCATTGATGTTATCCGTATTTTCTTTTGTGGTAAACACATCATCAAATGAAAAGTCGTACTGATATTCAATTATCTCATTTGTAGGTGAGTAAATTTTTATGTGAAGAAACATTCCTTCATGAGAATACTTATGTTCTATGGGTTCAAACGGTTCTACTGGTTCCGACAGCTTAAGTCTGAGTCTTAACCGTTTTTCAAACGGGTTACCGACATAGGTGCCTTCCAGAAGGGTTTCTCTTTCATTGTTTTCAAATAAATCAGGAATAAAATCCAGAAACAGATAATCATTGTCACCCGAACTGAATTTTTTCCCGCTGACACTCATAAAGCCACTACCGGAAACAGTGGTATCGGTGCAGTTAAAATTAAATTCATCAACTTTCTGATGATTGAAAGTATTCTCATAATGTTTGATACTAAACGAGTTAATTTCGGAGGTTGTTAAATCAAGGATTTTCCGCTTCAGATAATTTCCTGATATACCATTATAAGTTACATTAAATGTTCCTGACATTCGTTTTTTATCGGGAACATCTTCAAGAGAAATATTGTAGCTAATTAAATTCTGCTCTGGTGTATAAGCATCACATGTGTAAAATTCGGCATTTTCAGGTGCAATAATAAACAATGAACGATTCTGAATACTTTCCACAGGTTGATATAATCTGTGAATCGGATCGGTTGGGTCCAGTAAAACGGTTTTGTTATTCAAATAAGCGATACAGATAAGATGGTTGGCAGAACAAAGTGATGGATAGTCACAATTGCATATGTGGTTAAATGTGGACGCCAAAGCAATTGTACTGTTTATTCCTTTGTATTTAAGTGCTTCACATAAAAAATTTGAAAGAGCCTTGCAGTCACCCTGCTTGCTTCGGAACACTTCGTTAACATGGGAAGGGATAAAAGCTCCCATTCCAATTTCAATGGCAACATATTTAAAGTTTGATTTCACATAATTGTAAAGTATGCTGGTGATTTCTTCTGGATTATTCAGACCGTCAGTTAGCTCATCAATTTTTGCCAAAGCAATAGAATCAAGACCTTTACTTGGGCCAATCTTTTCGAGATACCAGTCTTTTAAGTAATTCTTTGCACTGCTATTGTATGATCTGGGATATACAATTGTACGCATTAATGGCACCTTGAGGTTTTTATATATACCAAAGAGCATTAATGGATCCGATTTGACTATAACGGGTGCGGTTTTTATATGCCACGTCGTAGAATTATCTTTTTTTAAAGAATCAATAGTCAGATATTTTAGAGAGTCATTTTTGACTATGTCGTACCGGAACCAGAAGTAGTCTGGAACAGATATGCTGTACACTATTGTATCAACATCATAATAGGAAAAAAAAGGAAGATTTGAAAGATACATCAACTCATCGCAGTGGAGTTGGTATGATATCCTGGCTCGTGTTTCCTGCGGTAAAATAACGTATTTTACTTTTTTACTTGTAAGGTAATCTAATTCTACATCATCTTCTTTTATCAGAGGGTTTTTAATCGTTTTTAATCTTCTTCCTTTTCGTTCTGAAAGTGTAATTTGTGTCAGACTTTCCATCTGTTCATCATAAATAACAGGAAAACCAACACTTTCTTCATTAGCATAGAAATCCACTGTTATATATCTGGTAAATGAGCTGTCATTATTGACCAGAATGTTTTCTGCAATGCGACTGATGTGCAGGTCTTGTGAAAACCCTGACAGGTTTATCATAAGTAAACAATAACAAATATACCAACCGGAAAGTGTTTTTTTCATACGGTAATTTTCTCTATTGGCTGGATACTAAGATAAGAATTAAAGATGAAATTGCAATGCTTGCCTGAAGTATTTGAGGTGTTAAACATAATCATTTCAGAATATTCAGAGGTGAGTCACACTTAATTAGATGGTTATACGGAGATGATTTTAAATTTTTCAGAACGTTTAATTAAAATGTCAGGCCTCCGGTTAATTTTATTAATTTTATGCCCGCTTTAAATGTAGAATTATGAGTGATAAAAAAATCAGGTTTGTTGTAGCCGGCTATGGTCATATCGGTAAACGTCACGCAGAAATGATCAGGAGAAATCCGGATGCTGAACTTGTGGCTGTTTGTGATCAGCTTTCCATGGAAGAGTTAGGGGTGAAGGATCTGGAAGAGCCATTCTTTCAAAATTTCGAGGACCTGTTATCCTCAGGCCTCGAATATGACGTAGTAAATATATGTACACCAAATGGTTTGCATGCAGATTTTAGTTTAAAAGCCCTGGCAAAACATAAGCATGTAGTGGTTGAAAAACCTATGGCACTGAATAAGGTGGACGCGGAGAAAATGGTTTTTAAATCGCTTGAAATGTCCCGTCATGTATTCTGTGTGATGCAGAATCGCTATTCTCCACCTTCAGTCTGGCTGAAGCAGATAGTAGAAGATGGTATATTGGGCGATCCTTACATGGTTCAACTGAACTGCTATTGGAACAGAGACGACCGGTATTACAAAAAAGGTAACTGGCATGGTGATGCCAGACTGGATGGAGGTACACTGTTTACTCAGTTCTCTCATTTTGTGGATATCATGTATTGGTTATTTGGTGACATTACAAATATTAAAGGTAATTTTAATGACTTCAACCATCACAATCTGACTGATTTTGAGGACTCCGGACTGGTGACTTTCGATTTCATCAACGGAGGAATGGGAAGCATCAACTATTCCACCTCCATTTATCATACAAATTTTGAGAGTAGCATCACGATTATCGGATCAAAAGGAACGGTAAAAGTTGCCGGGCAGTATATGAATGAAGTCGTGTATTGCAATGTTAAAGATTACGAGATGCCTGAGCTGGCACCTTCAAATCCTCCCAATGATTACGGCCCCTATAAAGGATCTGCACAGAATCATCACCTGGTTATACAGAATGTGGTGGATAAACTTAAAGAAAAAGGGGCCATTACAACCAATGCCCTTGAAGGATTAAAGGTGGTTGATATTATTGACCGGATTTATGAAGTGAAAAACAAATCTTTTACCAAGAAGAAAACGGAGAATAAGTGATTTTCACATGAGATATAAATAAAAACTCCCGAAGTTATCTTTCGGGTGTTTTTTCATATATCCTAATTTACTGTTACGAAAGAGACTTGATTTTTTCTGCCATAGCGGCACCAAGCGCAAGACATTCCTGTAATTTAGCATCGGTCATACGCAGTTTTTCTTCAACCGGAATACCCACAACATCCAAGTTCAGTTCTTCGGCGAACTGCTGAAAATGCTTGTGTGTTGCACCCGACCAGGCATAAGAACCAAAATAACTGAACAAACGGTTTTTTACACCGCGTATTTTTATTTTATCCAGTAATGCCTGAACCAATGGAAACAGTTGATTAGAGTAGGTAGGACTACCGACAATCAATCCATTGTACTTCCAGATGTCAGATATAATATAGGATGCATGTGATTTGGATACATCATGCATGACAATATTCTTCACTCCGTTTTCAGAGATGGCATTGGCTATGGTTTCAGCCATTTCTTCTGTATTTCCATACATTGAACCATATGCGATAACCACCCCGCTTTCTTCCGGCTCATATTTACTCCAGGTATCGTATTTCCCGACAACCTTTGGGATATCAGTTGTCCAGACAGGTCCGTGAGTGGAACAAATGACTTCGATATCCAGTCCGCTTAGTTTGGAAAGTGCTTTTTGTACAGGGTTGCCATATTTCCCTACAATATTGGAATAATACCTGCGCATCTCGTCCCAGATGTGATCCAGGTTGATATCGGTGTCAAAAATACCACCATCCAGTGTACCCCATGTTCCGAACGCATCTGCGCTGAACAGCACTTTTTCAGTGGCATTATAGGTAACCATAACTTCCGGCCAGTGCACCATGGGAGCCGTGTAAAACTGTAACTCATTTTTCCCAAGAGTCAGGGAGTCACCTTCCTTTACTTCAAGTTTATTGCATTCCATGCCAAAAAACCCATCCAGCATATCAAAGGTCTTTTTGTTTCCCACAATTGTTATCTCAGGAAAACGGTTCTTAATCATACGGATACTTCCACCATGATCCGGCTCAATATGATCCACTATCAAATAATCGATGTTACGGCCTTTGAGTACTGTCTCAATTTTTTTCAGGTATTGTTCCACAAAGCTGATTTCCACTGTGTCAATCAGTGCAACTTTTTCATCCATAATTAAATAGGAGTTGTATGAAACACCACGCGGTATGGGCCACATGTTTTCAAACCGCTCCGTTTTTCTGTCGTTTACACCAACATAGTAGATATCACCTTTTATTTGCTTCGAGGTATACATTTCAGTCCAGTTTTTAAATCGCTGCAAAATTAGAAAATAATCCTAAATGCGGGGAATACATTTTAAACTATTATCGGGGTAGGAAAAACTATTTGCATTAATATAAGGCAGATAATTTACCTTTTGTCAGATCGTTGTGTTTTTCAAAGCACGCTTTTTAAAAAAAAATATGGAGGTTAAACCGGAATACTCTACATTGTTAATTGAGCAATTAAACAAACCTTAATATCAATTGTTTTGAAGATGAAACTAATATATAAATAGTGTTTAGCAGAATTTTTATGTGGACACGTCAGGTGGTGAACAAAACCGTTGGAAATAAGTTCTGTTAGATTGAATGTAGCAGATAATAAATATTACTATAAATGGCAAGTTTTAATATTGTAATGCCCAAGATGGGCGAAAGTATACAGGAAGCGACCATTACAAAATGGTTTGTAAAACCGGGCGACAAAGTCGAGGAAGATGATGTTCTGCTTGAGATTGCAACCGATAAGGTTGATTCCGAAGTTCCTTCACCGGTTGATGGTGTGGTTAAGGAGGTCCTGTTTAAAGAGGATGATACCGTAGCCGTTGGTGAAGTAATTGCGATTATTGATATGGAAGGAGAAGCCGGTGGGGATGATGACAGTGGTGAAACGAAGGAAGAGACATCCGGTGGCGATTCAGAACAGAAAGAAGATAAAGATAGCGGGGAACAAAAGGATGATCAACAGTCTGAACCGGATGAAGAATCAAAAGAACCGGGTGCAAGAAGCAGTTCGGGTAAATTCTTCTCTCCTGTTGTCCGTAAAATAGCCAAAGAAAACGGATTAAGTGAGTCGGATCTGGATTCAATTAAGGGCAGCGGTTTGAATGGCCGGGTGAATAAAGAAGATGTGCTGGCATTTATTGAAGACGGTGGTGAAGCAAAAGAAGCCAAAGCTGAACCTAAAACCGAAAAAGCTGCTTCAAAACCAGCTGCACCTCAACAGCCAACGCAGGCTGCTAAAATTGAAATTTCCGTATCGGGTGAAGATGAAATAGTTGAGATGGACCGTATGCGCAAGAAAATTGCAGAACATATGGTGTCTTCAAAACAAATTTCACCACATGTTACCTCTGTTGTGGAAGCTGATGTTACCACTCTGGTAAACTGGAGAAACAGAGTGAAGGATGAGTTTCAGAAGAAATATGGTCAGAAACTGACATTCATGCCTGTGTTTACCGAGGCTGTTGCAAAAGCGCTTCGCGATTTTCCATGGGTTAATGCATCAGTCAACGGGGACCAGATCATTTTGAAAAAGAACGTAAATATAGGTGTTGCAGTGGCCCTTCCTTCCGGCAACCTCATCGTTCCGGTAGTGAAGAATGCAGATATGATGAACCTTGCAGGTCTGGCTTCCAACATGAACAGTCTTGCTGCAAAAGCCCGTGAAAACAAGCTGTCCCCGGATGATATTCAGGGAGGAACCTTTACCATCACGAATTTTGGTTCATTCGATAATATCATAGGGACACCAATAATTAATCAGCCTCAGGTAGCAATTCTTGCCACGGGATCCATTAAAAAGAAAGTATCTGTAATTGAGACTCCGGAAGGAGATACCATTGGTATCCGCAGTAAAATGTATTTGTCTCTCTCGTACGATCATCGTATCGTGGATGGTATGCTGGGAGGTAAATTCCTGAGACGAGTTGGTGATTACTTAGAAAAATTTGATCCGGAAAGAACGGTATAAAACTCTCAATTATGAAGCGAAACGAAAAGAAATACGGCGTTATTCAGTCAGATAAAGAAGATTTAAAAAAGTGGTTTTACCTGATGACCCTGGGACGGGCGCTCGACGATAAGGCGCCTAATTACCTGAAACAGGCCATCGGGTGGTCTTATCACGCTCCAGCCGCGGGGCACGATGCCATTCAGTTGGCCATAGGTCAGCACTTCAGACCGAAGAAGGATCATCTGTTTCCGTATTACCGTGATCTGGTGACTTCGGTATCTGCAGGATTAACGGCCAAAGAAATTATATTAAACGGGATATCAAAGGATACAGATGTGGCTGGTGGTGGTCGGCACATGTCTAATCACTTTGCCAAACCGGAATGGAATGTTCACAACGTATCTTCCTGTACAGGAAACCATACCCTCCATGCCGTGGGTGTGGCCCGTGCAGTTAAATATTACAAGGAAGACGCGGTTGTTATTAGCTCACAGGGTGAGTCATCCGTATCGGAAGGTTATGTGTATGAGGCCATTACCGGAGCAGACCGCGAGCGTTTACCCGTGGTTTTTGTTTTTCAGGACAACGGTTACGGCATATCGGTTCCTAAAAAGGATCAGACTGCAGCACGTAAGGTAGCAGATAACTTTGCCAGCTTTAAAAACGTAAAAATTATTCATTGTAACGGAAAAGATGTATTCGATTCCATGAATTCGATGGATGAGGCCGTTGAGTTTGCGGTGAAAGAACACAAGCCGGTAATCGTGCATGCAAATTGTGTGCGTATACATTCACATTCCAATTCTGACAGACACGATCTTTACCGTGATAAGGGAGAGCTGTCGTACGTGAAGGCTTATGACCCGGTTAGTAAGTTCCGCAGAATGTTACTGCGTTATGAACGTTTTACCGAAGAAGAACTGGCATCGATTGAAGCAGATGTAAAAGCGGAAGTTAAAGCTGCCCATAAAGCTGGTCTTGCAGCACCGGATCCGAAACCTGAAAGCATTTATGACTTTGTTATTCCTGAGCCATATCAGTCGGAGAAGTATCCGGATGGCCTGCATAATTCTGAGAATGAGCCGATGAAGTTTATTACGGCTCTGAATGAAACGCTGAAGGCTGAATTCCGAAACAATAAAGAAACATTCCTTTGGGGACAGGATATAGCCAACAAGGATAAAGGCGGAATATTCAATGTGTCAAAGGGCATGCAGCAGGAGTTTGGTAAAGAGCGCGTGTTTAATGCGCCAATTGCCGAAGATTTTATTATGGGAACCGCAAACGGGATGACCCGTTACCGAAAAGATCTGCGTGTTGTGATTGAAGGGGCTGAGTTTGCAGATTATTTTTGGCCTGCAATGGAACAGTTCGTGGAAACAACGCATGAATACTGGCGTACCAAGGGACAGTTCTCGCCGAATATTACAGTTCGTCTCGCATCCGGTGGCTATATCGGTGGAGGATTATATCACTCCCAAACTATTGAAGGTGCCATGGTGACTTTTCCCGGTGTCCGTGTAGTATATCCTTCATTTGCAGATGATGCTGCCGGATTGTTACGTACATCGCTCCGTTCAGAAGGGATGACATTGTTTCTTGAACCAAAGGCATTGTATCAGGATCCCAAGGCAGCTACACCGGTACCTGAAGATTTTGAAGTACCCTTTGGAAAAGCCCGCATCAGAAAAGAAGGATCCGATCTGACATTGCTAACGTATGGTAATACCACACATATGGCATTGGAAGCGGCTAAAAAAGCTGAAGAAGAAGGTTTGGGGGACGTGGAAGTTATTGACCTGCGCTCTCTTTCCCCACTGGATACGGAAACCATTATTGCTTCTGTGAAGAAAACATCGCGTGTTTTAATTGCGCATGAGGATAAGGTTTTTGGAGGATTTGGTGGTGAGCTCGCCGGTATTATATCTAAAGAGGCATTTGAATACCTTGATGCGCCAATCGGCAGGGTTGGGTCAGAATTTATGCCCGTTGGCTTTAACAGAATTCTCGAAAAGGCTGTTCTGCCGAACAGCGATAAAATACTAAAAGGAATAAAAGAAGTACTGGAATTTTAGTTTTGATAATTTATATGATTAAAGGCCGGGAACCGTAGGGTTTCCGGCTTTTCGTTTTATAGCTGTTATGTGGTCTGTTAATTTAAGGGTGTATTTGATTTAACCGGCTTATTTAAAGTGGGTTTTCTCTTTAAATAACATTTTGATTCCTTTGGTTTTGTTAATAACTTCGCACACAATTTATATGCAAATTTACGTTCTATAAAAGATTTTTTAATTTTCTTTGCGTTGAAAAGACGATTTACGATGGGTAAAATCATTGCTTTAGCAAACCAGAAAGGAGGCGTCGGTAAAACGACCACAACCATTAATTTAGCGGCCAGTCTTGGTTCACTTGAGAAAAAAGTATTGGTTGTTGATGCCGATCCGCAGGCCAATGCAACATCAGGGATGGGTATTGAAGTTCGTGATGTTGAATACAGTCTCTACGAATGTATTGTGGATCAGATTGATACCAAACAGGCCATATTGCCAACCGATGTGGAGGGTGTGCATCTGTTACCGTCACATATTGATCTGGTGGGGGCCGAAATAGAGATGCTTGATCTGCCGGAGCGTGAAAAAATGCTCAAGAAAATACTTGAACAGGTCCGGGATGACTTTGATTTTATTCTAGTCGATTGTTCCCCGTCACTGGGACTCATAACCGTCAATTCTCTTACTGCTGCCGACTCGGTTATTATTCCGGTTCAGTGTGAATATTTTGCACTGGAAGGACTGGGTAAGCTGCTGAACACCATTAAAATAATACAGGGTAGATTAAATCCTGAACTGGAAATTGAAGGCTTCCTGCTTACCATGTACGACTCCCGTCTAAGGCTGTCAAATCAGGTGGTGGAAGAAGTGCGCACCCATTTTCAGGACATGGTATTCGATACTATTATACAGCGCAATATTCGCCTGAGCGAAGCACCCAGCTACGGAACACCGGTTCTCTATTATGATGCCAATTCCAAGGGAGCACTCAATCATCTGAATCTGGCACAGGAAGTAATCGCAAAGAATTCAAAATAAAACTACATGGCAAAAAAAGCTGCTCTGGGAAAAGGATTAGGTGCATTAATTGATAATGCCAACGATACAAAAAGTAAACATAATGATATGTTTGATGAGGTTGAAGTGAGCCTTATCGAAGCTAACCCTTATCAACCACGAACAGTTTTTGAGGAACAGGCGCTTGAGGAACTGGCAGAATCCATCGCAAAGATCGGAGTGATTTCGCCTGTTACATTGCGTAAGCAGGGTGATAAGTATCAGATAATTGCCGGAGAAAGAAGATTCAGAGCTTCAAAAAAAGCCGGCCTTGAAAAAATTCCGGCCTACATCCGTAAAGCCGGGGATGACAGCATGCTGGAGATGGCTCTGGTTGAAAATATTCAGCGTGAAGACCTGGATGCCATTGAAATTGCGCTTTCATATCAGCGTTTAATGGATGAGTTTGATCTGACTCAGGATGTGGTAAGCAAACGTGTCGGAAAAAAAAGAGCCACCATTGCCAACTACCTTCGCCTGTTAAAACTTCCGGCCGAGATTCAGCTTGGTATTCGTGACAGAAAAATTCAAATGGGGCATGCCAGAGCCATGCTCGGAATAGATGATGCTCAAACCCAGCTTATGGTTTATGAACAGATTATGGAATATGATTTTTCGGTTCGTAAGGTTGAGGAAATAGTTCGGGAGCTGAATGAAGAAAGCAGGGAAGAATCTGAACCGGTACCGGTTCCACGGAAAAAACTTCCGGAAGAATATAAAGCACTGAAAAAACATCTTTCTTCCTTTTTTGGAGTAAAGGTAGCTTTTTCAAGGGATGAAAAAGGGGAAGGGAAAATCTCTATTCCGTTTTCATCTGATGAGGAACTGGAACGTATAATCAGTATTTTGGATAAATTACAGTAACTGAACTTGTGAAACACGCTATTCTTTTCTTTTTTGTTTTACTATGCTTTGGAACGATTGCAACTGCACAGCAAAATATTGTGCAGAATGATTCGTTACCAGATATAGTTGGTGGGCAAAAAGTTGAGAAGCAACATAAGCTGAGCAAGGTGTATGTTCCAAAGAAAGCTGCCATGCTCTCAGCTGCATTCCCTGGTCTGGGACAGATTTATAACCATAAATGGTGGAAAGTGCCAATTTTGTACGCTGGTTTTGCTGCCTGTGCATATGGTATTAATTACAACAATGAACGTTACAGTTTATATCGTTACGCTTATATAGATCTGGTTGACAGCGATCCATCATCACGAAGTTATATTGATGCACCTTTGCCGATGCCAAGGGAAGAAAGAGAAGCTTATATTTTATCGAATAAATCATATTTTGAAGGCGTTTTTAAGAGCAGGAGAGAAAGTTTCAGAAGGGACAGAGACTTAATGATTATAGTCACCGTTGGAGTGTATGTATTAAATATTATTGATGCCAATGTGGATGCACATCTGGCAGATTTTGATGTAAGTAATGATTTATCAATGAATGTTAGTCCGGTGTTGTTGAATGGCCTTTCAGGGTCAGGGAAATATACGCCTGGATTGTCATTAACATTAAACTTTTAATATGAGGGGGATAGTTTTAACCGCTTGTTTGATTATTGTTTCAAATATTTGGGCCGCAGGAGAAGGAGAAGTTAACGATACTACGGTAACAGATGTCAGTTATAAAGATGCATTGGCTGAGGCCGAACAGTTTATGAATCGTCTGGATGATAAAGTTACAGGTTGGTATTCCGACCGTGCATTTACCTATATCGATACGGCGTTTAACGATTCAACTTCCATCGCTAATGTTCCGGACTCCGTTTTTATTCAGCGCTTAAAGAAGCTGTCGGAAGAGACCGTGATAGAACTACCTTTTAATGAGAGGGTAAAGGCCCACATTGCTGTTTATGCCGATAAAAAGCGCGGCGTGACATCAGAAATACTTGGGCTTACGGATTATTATTTTCCCATTTTCGAGGAGGAGCTGGATAAAGCAGGTCTGCCTATAGAATTAAAATATATGCCGGTAATTGAATCTGCATTAAAACCAAGAGCATTTTCAAGGGCCGGGGCTTCCGGATTATGGCAGTTTGTATATTATACGGGAAAACAGTATCATCTTGATGTCAATTCATATATTGATGAACGGCGTGATCCGAGAAAATCAACTCAGGCAGCCATTCAATATTTAAGCGATCTGTACGATATTTATCAGGACTGGTACCTGGTGATTGCTGCCTATAACTGCGGACCCGGGAATGTGAATAAAGCCATTCGCCGAAGTGGAGGAAAAAGAGACTACTGGGAAATTTACTACAGGCTGCCCCGTGAAACAAGAGGATATGTGCCGGCATTTATTGCTGCCATGTATACGCTCAATTATTATAAGGAACATCATATTATTCCGGTTCAGGCTAATATCCCTATGCATACCGATACTCTTATCATCCAGGAACCATTGCATTTTAATCAGGTTTCTGCTGTACTGAATGTTCCTGAAGAGATACTGAAAGAGCTGAATCCACAATACAGACGTGAGATTATTCCTGGAGGTACAAAGTCGTATACCTTAACCGTGCCGGTAAGTGTTACAGGACAGTTTGTGGAATTGCAGGACAGCATTTTCAACTATAAGGATAATGAGTATTTCAGTGAAAAGAGGGAAACAGTTGATCCTGCAGCCAGTGCCGGTTATATCCCTTCTTCAATCGCAGGAAAAACCAAACTGTATTATACCGTTAAATCAGGGGACAACCTGGGATATATTGCGGATTGGTATGATGTGAGGATTTCAGATTTACGGTACTGGAATAACATTTACCGGAACCTGATACGGGTAGGTCAGAAACTGGTCGTTTTTGTGCCATCATCTCAGAAAAGTAAATATGCTTCAATCAATGAGATGTCGTTTGCGCAGAAGCAGGGTACGGCCTCATATACTGCTTCAGCAGCACCCGTTCAAACAACAAACGGCCACGATCCGGATTATGTCTATTATAAGGTAAGATCGGGTGATAATCTTTGGCTTATAGCCCGAAAATTCCCCGGCATTTCCAGCGATGATATCAAACGGCTGAATAACCTTACTTCCAATTCCATATCGCCTGGTCAGTTATTGAAAATTAAACCTAAAGGGTGAAACATATAAAAAGAAACCGTGATAAATTCACGGTTTTTTTTGTGTCCTGCAGAAGCTGAAATACTTATTTTAAATACGTATAAAATATGGATATTTTTTATACATTTGATACCTGTTTGTGTTACCGGTAAGTTTTTCTGATCTGAAATATCATATTCCGGTAATATACTTTAGCGTAATAATTTAGTAATTTTGAATGTGTTTTTAAATTTATTGACCATGAAAAAGATTTTAATTGCTCTGATTGCTTCTTTTACATTGCTGCCAATGGTTACTGAAGCTCAGACACTCCCCAACTATCTCAAAAATAAGGTTGAAAAATCTGTTAGGAAAAGAGCCGATAAAGAAGTGGATAAAGCCGTTGATAAAGCTGTAAATAAGGCCGCTGATAAAATCCTGGATTCTGCATCAGTCAAGTTAGAGGGAGCAACTGACAGTATAAATAATGCAAATGCAACGGATGCTGAGCCAAACGCAGGTGAAGGGAAACGTGATTCTGAAAAACGCTTTGATGCTGCTATGGGTAATTTTATGAAATCTATGGGTGTGGGCGTTGATGTGCCTCATAAGGATACATACCATTTTGCTTCGCATATGAAAATGTTGATTGAACAGACCGATGCAAGTGGTACAACAGAAGATCCTGTGTATTATAATACCTATTTTTCTGAAGGAAAATCGGATTACGGAATGGAATTTACAAATGAAGATGGAGCATTTACCTCCTTCATTTACGATACAGATAATAACTGTACACTTATTCTGATGAACGATGGAGGTCAAAAAACCGGTATTGCAACTAAAATGACGGCAGAGCAAATGTCGGATATGGAGGCTGATGCAAAAGCTAAGGCGGAAGAAAATCAGATGCCGCAGAATTATAAACTGAAAAAAACAGGGAAAACAAAAACCATTAACGGATTCAGGTGTGAGGAATACCAGGCTGAAGATGATGAATACCTGGTTACCTTGTGGGTTACCAATCAACTGAACCATAAAATCAACTCAAAAGTATATAATAATCAATTGTTTGCCGGATCCCTTTGGCTGGCTGGTCAGACTGATGGTGTGGTTATTCAGTATGACAGCAAATCAAAGGTGAATAAGGAACATACTGTTATGACTGTTCAGAATATCGATTTTAATGCATCACATGATATTTCTACTCAGGGGTATACATTGACCGGTATTTCAATGGGAAACAGTCCTGCGCAAACAGAATAACCTAAAAATATAATTATGGAAGTTGAAAACTCTTATGTATTAAACGTGAATGAAAATGCAGCGCATTACCTCTACAGGAGTGCGCAGTGGTCTAAATTCTTTGCTATTCTGGGTTTTATTTCAGCCGGATTAATGATCTTCGGAACATTTGCTTTAATGGGCATGAGTTCACTGATTCCCGGTATGAGACAAGGGATGGCTCCGCAGGGACAAGGTCTTGGTCCGGCGGCTTTCTTATCTTCCACGGTCTTTATCCTTGGGGGAATTTTTTACTTTGCAATGGCCATTGTCAATATTGTTATTGCAATAAAGCTTTATCGTTTTGCAGATAAAGCAATAGCTGCGCTGAAAACCAATGATGATGAGATGCTGGAACTGAGTTTTAAAAACATGAATAGTTTCCTGCAGATTCTTGGTATATTAACCATTGTGGTCATTTCGATATATGTTATAACCCTTGTGGTTATGATGCTCGCCGGATTTGGTGCTGCGATGATGGGAAGATAAAAATTATTAATGATATGTTTCAGGACCCGGAATGAGATTTCCGGGTTTTTTTATGTTTTTTTATTTCCCGGCAGTTGATAAAAGGTTATTATGTTTCCCGGCGGATGATAATTATCATATCCCTGTATAAAATAAAAATCATTATCTTTCGAACTATAATAAGATAAAAATAATATATTGATATTAAGATATTTAACACATGAATACTGATCGTTTTGTTTCCCGTCATATTGGTCCTCGTCCTCACGAGATTGAATATATGCTGAAAGAGCTTGGTGTTGGTAGTGTACAGGAGCTTATTGAGCAAACCATACCTTCTGATATCTTGCTGGATAAACCGCTGGATATGGCTCAGGGATTGACCGAACGTCAGTATTATCGTCGCATATTAGGCCTTGCATCAAAAAATAAGGTGTTTAATACGTATATCGGTATGGGATATTATGATACCATAACGCCATCGGTCATCTTAAGAAATGTACTTGAAAATCCGGTATGGTATACCTCATATACGCCTTATCAGGCAGAAATATCACAGGGCAGGCTTGAAGCTTTACTGAACTACCAAACCGTGGTTTGTGACATGACCGGAATGGAACTTGCAAACGCCAGTCTTCTCGATGAAGCAACTGCTGCTGCTGAAGCCATGATAATGATGTATAACTGCCGGTCCCGGTCCCAGGTTAAGGATGGCATGAACACCTTATTTGTGGATGAAAATATTTGGCCCCAAACTCTTGCTGTATTAAAAACAAGAAGCAAGCCTTTGGGAATAACTATTCACATTGGAGATTTCAGAACCTGTGAATGTGCGGATGCCATGTTTGGTGCCATCGTTCAGTATCCGAATTCAGATGGACGGGTGCTTGATTATAAAAGCTTTACAGATAAGTTTCACCAGCAGGACAAAAAGGTTGCTGTTGCTACAGACATTCTTAGTCTGGCATTACTGGTACCTCCGGGTGAATGGGGAGCGGATATTGTATTTGGATCATCTCAACGGTTTGGAGTGCCCATGGGATATGGTGGACCAGCTGCTGCATTTTTTGCCACCAGGGAAGAGTATAAGAGAAATATCCCGGGAAGGATAATAGGTGTTACGCGCGACAGATTCGGAAACAGGGCGCTGCGTATGGCTTTGCAAACACGTGAGCAGCATATTAAGCGGGAGAGGGCTACTTCCAATATATGTACAGCGCAGGCTCTCCTGGCAAATATGGCTGGCTTCTATGCCGTTTATCATGGCAGGGAGGGCATTGAACGTATCGCTAAACGCATTCACAGTATTGCTTCCTTTTTGTCAGAGGAAGTGGAAAAACTGGGATATAAGCAGTTAAATGATAATTACTTTGATACACTGAAAATCAGAATACCGTCCCAGGTAAGGTTATCCGATATCATCCGGTATTCTACAGAGCTGGAAATGAATTTCAGGTATTTTACTTCCGGAGAAGTCGGTATCAGTATCGACGAAACAACCAATATAGATGATGTGAACTGGATACTGGAAGTATTTGCCAAAGCGAATAATAAGGCTGTTCCCTCTGTGGATGATGTACCTGAAAATATTACCTTAGGAAAAAAGTTTCTCAGAACAGGTGCGTATTTATCTCAGGATGTATTTATGAAGTATCGCTCGGAAACCGAAATGGTGCGCTACATAAAAATGCTGGAACATAAGGATATTTCCCTTACGCATTCCATGATATCGCTGGGATCATGTACCATGAAGCTGAATGCTGCAACAGAGATGCTGCCCTTAAGCTGGATTGAGTTCAATGGAATACATCCATTTGTTCCTGTTGATCAGGCAGCCGGATATCACGAGATGTTTAAGGAATTACGACACGATTTAGCCGTGATTACCGGTTTTGCAGATGTGAGCCTTCAGCCAAATTCAGGTGCTGCAGGTGAACTGGCCGGTCTGATGGTAATCAGGGAATATCATCTCAGTCGCGGTGATGATCAGCGGGATGTGGTTCTTATACCTTCTTCTGCTCATGGAACCAATCCTGCCAGTGCTGTAGCTGCCGGTATGCAGGTGGTCGTTGTTAAATGTGACGACAAAGGAAACATCAGTCTTGAAGACCTGAAACAAAAAGTCGCGGAAACGGGAGAAAAACTGGCAGCATTTATGATTACCTATCCATCCACACATGGTGTCTACGAAGCCAATGTAAGACAGATGTGCCGCATAATTCATGATGCAGGTGGTCAGGTTTACATGGATGGCGCTAATATGAATGCACAGGTTGGTTTAACAAATCCGGCAATAATCGGTGCAGACGTATGTCATCTTAATCTGCATAAAACCTTTGCAATACCGCATGGTGGAGGTGGCCCCGGAGTAGGTCCGATTGCCGTTGCTGAGCACCTGGTGGATTTTCTTCCCGGACATAATGTATTAAATAACGACCGCAAAGGAAAACCTGTTGCAGCAGCACCTTATGGTAGTGCCAGTATCTTGCCGATTACGTATGGTTATATTAAAATGCTTGGTGCTGACGGATTGAAACAGGCATCTGAAATAGCCATTTTAAATGCAAACTATATTGCCCATAAGCTTAAAGATACGTTTGGTGTACTTTATGTGGGTGAAAAGGGACGTGTGGCTCATGAAATGATTCTGGAATGCAGGCATTTTAAAGCTTCCGGCATCAACGAAGTGGATATTGCCAAACGCTTAATGGATTACGGCTTTCATGCGCCTACACTTTCATTCCCGGTTCATGGCACCTTAATGGCTGAACCGACTGAAAGCGAAAGTCTGGAGGAACTGGATCGTTTTGTGGATGCGTTAAAGAGTATTTACAATGAAATTCAGTCAGTGGAAAAGGGTGATACCGATAAAGCCGATAATGTATTAAAAAATGCACCACATACAGCTCAGGAAGTTGTTTCAGATAACTGGGATCACAAATATAACAGGGAAAAAGCAGCATATCCGGTAGAATGGCTCAGGATGAATAAATACTGGCCACCTGTTGCCCGTGTGGACGATGCTTACGGAGACAGAAATCTGTTTTGTACCTGCGGAGAAGTATAACATCATCTGGCTTTTGATACAGGTTTTGCCCGTTTCATATATAAATAGTATTTTTAAAATCAGTTTTTCATTTGGAAAATACCAGATTATGAAAAAGACACTCCTGCTTATTTTGGCGGTTTTAACATTTACATCATGCGTGGAACTGGTGGAAGGAGAAGGGGATGTTATCAGTCGCGGGTATAACCTCAAGGATTTTAAAGGCATTATACTTGATGTTCCAGGTAAACTTGTAGTGTCACAAGGAGATAAGAATATTACCGTTACCACCAATAAAAATCTTTTTGAATGGCTGAATCTGTACGTTACAGACAGCATTCTTCATATTTATTTACAGGACAAGGTAAAGGTGTGGCAGTTCGATGAGTTGCGGTTTGAAGTGTCGTTGCCCGATGTGAGATTAATTGGTCTGGATGGTTCAGGGGATATAGAGATATCCGATTCAGTCAGGGTTCAGGGGCCTCTCGAAATAAACCTGAATGGTTCCGGCGATGTGGTGGCGAAAAAGATTGTAGCCGGTTCAACCGATATAAATATTGACGGATCAGGTAACATGCGCTGTGATGAAATAGAATGCAATGCGGTTAATGCAACGGTTAACGGAGCGGGAGATGTAAGACTGACAGGTTTTACAAATGATTTGAGTGTGGCCATCGATGGTTCAGGTAGTATGCTATGTTTCGATATGGAGAGCAGTAATGCGATTGTAAATATTGACGGTACCGGAGATTGTCAGTTACATGTTGCCAATAGTCTGAATGTTGATATCAATGGTTCCGGGTCTGTTTATTATAAGGGTGATCCCGAAACCCAAATTAAAATAGATGGCACCGGTACTGTGCAGAAGGTAGGGAATTGATTTTAATTGAAAAGGGAAAATCGAAGAATTAATAGTTATTCCTTTTTACTAGGCTTTCATGGTTTTATTCGCGTCTCACTATTCACTTCTCACGACTAATTCTAATCCTTGCATCCACAGCAAAAATTCTGTCTCCCAGACCAATAAGCGGATTAATATCAAGTTCCACAATCTCTGTTGCAAACCGCAATAAAGAGGACAGGCGTACTATTATCTGCGCAAACAGCAGTTCATTGACGCCTTCATGACCACGGGTTCCTTTAATTAATGCATAGCTTTTTAACGAACGGATCATTGAAAGTGCTTCCTTTAGGGTTAACGGAGCCAGACCGGAGCTGACATCTTTCAGTACCTCAATAAATATGCCTCCGAGTCCGCACAGAATTACGTGTCCGAACTTAGGTTCGTACTTGGCTCCAATAAACAGTTCGTGTCCTTTAATCATAGGCTGAACCAAAACGGCCGTAACATCCTTAATTTTCATCATTCGTCTGAACTCTGCAAGCAGATGTTCATCGGAATGTACATCAAGAACCACACCTCTCACATCTGTTTTATGAACCGGACCAACCACTTTCATGACACAGGGATAACCGATGGATTTGGCTGCACGTAAAACTTCATTTTCGGTTTTCCCTGACAGTTCTTTTACCCTTGGTATAGAAGCACAATCAAGGAGTTTTTCAACCTTGTCCGGCGGTAAATAGCCATCCGTTGCATTGTCAATTATTCTTCTTGCAGCAGGAATATCAACCTGGTCCAGATCTAAATTTTCATCAGCCGGTGTGTGTGTTTGAAATATTTTGACCAGTGCATTGCCGAGTTCTACTTCATCCGGAAAGTTAACATGCCCCAGCGAAGTAAAATATGATATATCATCGGCAACATTAACTACTGAGGG
The DNA here is from genome assembly GCF_042219855.1 of Quyinboa sediminis. Classification (NCBI taxonomy): domain Bacteria; kingdom Pseudomonadati; phylum Bacteroidota; class Bacteroidia; order Bacteroidales; family Quyinboaceae; genus Quyinboa; species Quyinboa sediminis. The sequence goes on from NZ_JBHJHP010000004.1 coordinate 363,722, forward strand.
AAGGATAGGATAGATTGGTTTCCGGCAGCTTCTGATTTTCTGATCCAGAACAGTATAAACATCTCTGACCGGAAATAGTCCCGGACTGCCAAATATGACAGCCATTGCATCGATCTGATCAAAATCGTGTTCGCATGCATCTATAATCAGCCCTAACTGCTCTGCTGTTCCGGTTGCAAGAAAATCTATCGGGTTTGATACGGAAGATCCGGGAAATAAACCGGTCTTTAATGAATCCGCCTTTTCTCCCGATATGGAAGGGATGTTAATGCCTCCGTTCGAAAGGGCATCCGTAAGCATAACGGCTGGTCCGCCGGCATGAGTGATGATCGCCATATTCTTTCCTTTCAGCTCCTTACACATAAAAACTCCGGCAATGGTAGTCAGTTCGTCACGTCCGTAACATCTGACAATGCCTGCTTTTTTGAACAGCGCATCCACTGCCAGATCGCTGCTCGCCAATGCTCCCGTATGCGATGTTGCAGCCCTGCTTCCGGCTTCAGAACCACCGGCTTTGATTGCTGCAATCCTGCAGCCTTTCCGAATCAGTGATGATGCATGTTTAAGCAGTTTATCAGGATTTTGAATGCTTTCAATGTAAAGGAGTTTTATAGGTGAGCTGGTTTCGGGATCAAAAGAGTTATCCAGATACTCAAGAATGTCCTCCACACCTGTCTGTGCGCTGTTGCCAACCGAATATACGCTCGAAAAAGTCAGGCCCTTTTTCATGCCGGTTTCAATTATAAATACTGCGGTGGCACCTGATCCTGAGATCAATTCACAGCCTTTCGGGTCAAGTTTGGGAATGGGGGAGGTGAATATACTTTGATGAAAAGGAGTGAGTACACCGATACAATTCGGACCTATTAATGTTGCATCATAGGAATTTATCATTCCCCTGATTTTATCTTCCAGCTTTTTACCTTCTTCATTTTCTTCACTGAAACCGGCAGATATGATGATAAATGCTTTGGTCCCTTTTTTTAAGAGTATTTCGATGGCAGGAGGACAGAACTTTGCAGGAACAGCCAGTATGGCCAGGTCAACCTTCGGTAGTTCATCCGGTGATTTATGAACTTTTATTCCGGAAATACTGTCCCGAGCAGGATTTACCACATATAATCTGCCCTTAAAGTTCCCGTTCTGAAGATTGTAAAGAATTTTCCCGCCTGGCTTCTGGAGGTTTTCAGATGCGCCTATAACCACAATGCTTTCGGGCTTAATGAGTGCTTCCTGTATCATTCGTATCGATTTGATCCTAAAGATAAGACCAATGAATAAAACAGAGTATGATGTTTGTTAGATATTAGACACAAGACACAAGACATAAGATGTAAGACATAAGACATAAGACTTAGGATGATGTTTATTAAAACATATAATCCACACCAAAATGGATTAGTCCCTTGTGCCCGAAACCGGTTTCAACACAAACACCAAAATCTTTGCCGTAGCGAAGGCCAAAAACATTTATATGACTGGCAAGATACATGGAAGAAAGGGGCAGGTATTTTTCAAGTTTCTGTAATAAACTGTCGTCAGTAAGATTGGAGATTCCAATGTATCCGGGGCCAAAACTGAGCCCCGAATAAAGCTTGAAATTATTTTTGTTGAGATAAATGTAATTGGCATTCAATAGGAATGCATACGTTTTTACAGTTGGAGAACCATAGGAATATCCACTAAAGTTGATGCTATGCCTGCTGAGCCAGAATTCTCCTCCGATTTCGAATTTATTGAAATGCCTCATGTACGAAAACCCAAGCGGACCGGTAACGGTATAGCCGTTTCGGTTAAGCTCATTGCCATATTCATCAATTAAATAATCAACACCGGTAGCAACAAGGTAAACTCCAATATTCACCGTGGATAAAAATCCGTATTCCAGAGATACCGTGTTTTGTTTTTCCGGCTGTGCTTTTCTGTTGTAATAAGAATGATATGATTGTGAAAAAACCTGAAACCCTGCGATGAGAGCTACTGATAAGATGTAAAACGTTTTTCTGTTCATAGAAACCTTTTGGTACGTGTAACAGTAAAAACGATTATTGCCTTAATTTCGTATCATGCGAACGGCAGATAGATGACTTTCTTGGTTTCAAAAAACTCTTCAGTAAAGTAATCTGTCAGCTTAAAAACGGCAACCTTATCTTTGAAATTTGCGATCTCTTTACTGAAATCACCCCCTTTTAAATAGATTATGCCATTGGGTAACCCGTTCTTGTGTTCATCCGATATGTTATTTTGGGTCATTTTAACAAAGCGGGGAAAAGATGTAACAGCCCTGCTGACCACAAAATCATATTTAGCCTTAATCTGCTGGACCCTTTTTTGCTCGGCTCTAACATTACCTAATTCAAGTGTTGTGGCAATTTCCTGAACAACCTTTATTTTTTTTGAAATCGAATCTACAAGATGAAAGTTTGATCGGGGAAAGACAATGGATAGAGGTATTCCGGGAAAACCACCGCCGGTTCCTACATCCAGAACCGTTGTATTGGGTTGAAAGCGAATGATTTTTACGATGCCCAGTGAATGCAGAATGTGGTGAACAGCAAGATTGTCAATATCCTTGCGGCTCACCACATTTATTTTTGTATTCCAATCCCGGTATAAAGGAATTAAAGCTTCCAGCTTTTCAAACTGTTCTGTCTCAAGATTGGGAAAATATTTTTTTATCAGATCCATTCGTCGGAGTTAAGCTACCAAAAATAATGAATTATTCATTAGGAACTTCGCGCATTTTTAAATTCTCTCCTGCGCTTTTCACCACTTCCCTGTAATATGTCTTTGAATAACCGGGTTGATCCGGAAATTCAGGCAGTCCGTATGGAGTTCTGATGAATTTTCCGTCTTTTTCCTTTTTGATATTACCATCAATATATTTTACCAGGAGATACTGTCCTAGTTTGGTCCATTTGTCCATCATCATCTCTGACTGGTTGGCTGAAAAATTAGTAATGTAATCATAGAATTCGGCTTTGTCCGATGCATAAAGGTGTTTAGCCTCTTCATCTGCAGCATCCACCGAAATCTGATAATAATTTTCAAGTTCCTTCTGTACCGGTTTAATATCTTCTATCATATAACTGTAACGGGTATATGCCCAGTTTGAAACCCAGTTGAATACCCAAAATGCAGCATCCCAGGTAAATGTGAGCATATCGCCGTTTCCAACTTTAAAACATTCCGGAATCTCTTTTATTCCTGCATAAATGGGTACATAGACACTGGTAGCCGCATCATCCACACCAAACCAAAGGATGCCCTTCATTGGCGTTGGAAAACCGTCTCCCCTTAGCTGTGACACAAATGAAAACCCTGTTTGCTGTGTTGCAATAGCCCTTTCGTTAAAATATTCTGTGCTGTCAATCTCCCATGTTAACGGCCTCCATCTGTAAGGTACTGCAAAAGAACCTGCACCGGCATCTTTCGACATATCCAGAGGTGTCCCTTCAAAATGATCCCGCATGTAGTTTTGCACATCCCGGTAGCTGATTTTTTTATCCGGTTTGATCCAAAGTGGCATGCGTTTGTTTGATTCCCCTAAGATATAAGGAAGATCCTTTTTGCCCTGTTCGGGATTTACGTGGTTGAAAAAACTCCATACCCTGGCATCGCAAAAGCGTACTGCGCCATAATCCAGCGGAGCATAGGCAGCAGAAAAATCAAAATCTTCCTTATTTCCCTCAAAGTATTTCATCTTTTCTGCGAACTTAACCACATCCGGTGCATAAAGGCAATTCTTTTTATCCTTGAAATCTATGGTGGTAATTCTTGCCTGATTGGCATGCGCACAAACATATCCGTCAGGGATGCGTTTGGCAACCCAGACCGCTCCTTTTTCATGCGGGCCTTTACTGATCATTTCCAGAATCCATACTTCATTAGGATCGGCAACCGAAAAAGATTCTCCTGAGCTGTAATATCCATATTCCTTCACCAGGGATGTCATAACTTCTATGGCTTCCCTTGCCGTTTTAGAACGCTGCAGGGCAATGTATATCAAACTACCATAATCCATTATCGCAGTTGTATCCGTCAGTTCGTGTCTGCCACCGAATGTGGTTTCGCCGATAGAAACGGCATATTCGTTTATATTTCCGACCACAGCATAGGTTTGCTGAACCTGATCAATCTCACCAAGGTATTTACCCGTATCCCATTCGTAAACTTTAAGTTTTGTTCCTTTAGGATATGTTTTTGCAGGCCAGTGATAGAGTTCCCCATACAAGGTATGAGAGTCAGCGGCATAACTGATCATGGAGGAGTTTTCTGCAGATGCTCCTTTTGTTACAAGTAAGTTGGTACAGGCATTCGAAGGTTGTAGCGAGGCCAGTATCACGAGTGTGATAGTAATAAAGAATTGTTTCATTTTATGTTGACTTTTGTTTGTGTGTGCTTATAAGGCTTTGAGTTTTCTGATGGTTTCGAACCGATCGCTTGCGCTGAATACAAAACTGCCCGAAACCAAAACATCGGCACCATGTTCAAGTAACTGAGGTGCAGTATCGAAATTCACCCCGCCATCAATTTCAATCAGCGTATTCAATCCTTTCTCTTCAATCATCAGTTTAAGCTCTGATACCTTCGATAAGGTATTAGGTATAAATTTCTGTGCACCATATCCCGGATTTACTGACATTAGAAGGATCATATCAACTTCACTTATTATATCCTTCAGTAAATGTACCGGGGTGTGTGGATTCAGTGTAACAGCAGCTTTCATCCCTGCCTCCTTAATCTGGTTCACCACACGGTTCAGGTGTGTGCAGGCTTCGTAATGCACGTTAAGCATATGAATCCCCAGTTTGCCGAATTCCGTTATAAATTTCTGGGGTTCAACAATCATCAGATGGGCATCCATAGGTTTTTCACAAACATCAGCAACCTTTTCCAGAACAGGAAATCCAAACGAGATATTCGGTACAAAAACACCATCCATGATATCCAGATGCAGCCAGTCTGCATCGCTTTTATTTATGAATTCAACTTCAGACTTCAAATTATTGAAATCCGCAGCCAGAAGAGATGGAGCGATTAGATGATTCATTATTATGTTGTTTTACCTTATATGTGAAATTATGCTTACCCCGGTAAGCAATAAAAAAGGGCAGATTTATTTCTGCCCCGTAAAATTAAAAAATATTATTTACAAATAGGATTTCAACTGCTTATTGCGATGTTTCTGCTTAAGCTTTTTAAGTGCCCGTTCACGAATCTGCCGGACTCTTTCTTTGGTAAGCCCCACAATTTTGCCAATTTCTTCAAGCGATTTGGCTGATTCGCCCTCCAGTCCGTAAAAAAGTTTGAGAATTTCAATTTCCCTTGGATGTAGCGATGCCAGGGAATTTGCGATTTCTGTTTTTAAGGATTCCATTTCCAGATCATCATCCGGAGATTTGGTGTCGTTATTCAGAAATACATCGTATAATGTACCCTTTTCTTCATCATTGCTAATGGGCGCATCCATTGATACATGTCGTTTAAAACTGCTCAGCGCCTGTTGCACGTCCTTGACCGGCAAATCCAGTTCCTTTGCAATTTCAACTGCAGTAGGTTCCCGCTGAAGTGTCTGCTCAAGATGATTGTATGTAGCATTTACCTTATTAATAGATCCGATCTTATTCAGCGGCAGCCTGACAATTCTTGCCTGTTCTGCAAGCGCCTGCAGGATTGACTGGCGGATCCACCATACTGCATAGGATATGAACTTAAAACCACGGGTTTCATCAAAGCGTTCAGCAGCTTTTATCAGTCCTATATTTCCTTCATTAATAAGATCCGGAAATGATAATCCCTGGTTTTGATACTGCTTGGCTACCGAAACGACAAAACGCAGATTTGAATTTATAAGCCTGTCAAATGCCTGTTTGTCGCCGGCGCGTACCTTTTTTATTAATGCAACCTCCTCATCAGGTGTTAACAAATCGATTTTTGAAACTTCCAGAAGGTATTTATCAATCGATATCTCCTCCCGGCTTGTAATCTGTCTTGAAATTTTGAGTTGTCTCATAGTAGCGGATGTGTTTAGGTGAAAATTAAATTTGTTTGACTTTCTTTGATATATACGAATGAGATTTCATAATGTTCCACATTTGTCGTAAATTGTAAGTTATTTTCCTGCAATTTAATCGGTTTGATTAAAGTTTGTTATACTCCGTTCATTTCTGAAGTTTACTTATTATAATACAATATTTAAGGTGCTATTGTTCAATTGCGTTTTGTTAAAAAAATGTATTGCATCTACATATATTATACCTGCGTCCCGGGAATGGCAGTAAAGATTTGTAATTTATATTTCCTCTTAACTAAAAAAGCATTAATATTGCCGCCGATTTCCGAAACGAACCTGTTACTGCAATGTTATCAACAATTGTTAATAAAGCCGTTCATAACCTGTTAATACAGAGATGAAACATCGTGGATTTCTTCAACCAAAAAAAGTTGCACAATAGCATCATGTCATATTATATTTGTTATACCGAAAAGCAATAAAGACTGCTTTCAGAAACCGGGAGGAAGGTAATAATACTTAAGTGGATTTTACCTGAATCGTACAAATTGAAAGGTTTGCCGGCAAAGAAAGCCGAGGTCCGAATCGGAAGGGAGCAATCCTTAAAGAGGAGGCAGTCTGTTGAAAGAGGTTCGTTCTTTAAAACATTTGAGTTTGAGGCAGGATAAACCAGATAGCGGTTTCGGCTGAAGTATGGTTTAAAGAATTAATGAGTTTACTCATGGCAATTCTTAATCTCTTAGTTCCGTGAACCCTGCGTTCATAACTGAAGAGAGCCTATAAACCCGGTATCAATGGGGTGCAGATTCCAGGATTTGTAACGCCGGTACCATCCAAGGTAACATCCTGATTTACCAAAAGATTGAGGTTTAACGATTTTCGGTTCGCCGAGATGACTTACGCAACGCAAGTTGCAGCGGATCTGAACAATAAGAGGATTTATTCTTTTATTGCGACATGAAGCTCCGGTTATTCGGGTAACCCCGGTAACAAGCTCAGGGATAAAAAATCAACCGTTTTTGGGTTCGCTCAAAAAAGTGATTTGATTCAAATGTGTGTTGATGGTGAAAACCTAAAACAAAGGAACGATACGTTCATTCAGAGTCTGATTCAAAAGCAGGAACAATGAAACTTCGGTTTCAGGGTTTCAGGAATAAGGTGTCAAAACCTGATTCACAGTGCATAGGAAATATAAGTTTCGGCTTGTACCGAATATGAACTGAGCTGGAGAATACTTCGTTCTGAAGCTGTTTTGAAATTACCGGGTAACCGGCAAGGAAAAAACAGAATAAGGAACAGCCGGAATTCAAAACTGTAAGAGGTTATGAAGGAAGGTCAGGGCCGAGAGAATCGAACTGCAAAGTGAAAAACTCAGAGCCGGTCATAATAAGCTTATTCGGAATCTAAGACAACTACGGTCGTCGAACGAGGAACGGGGTATCAATGCAAATTGAACCCCGTTTTTTGTATATATACATCTGCTTGTTAAAACTGAGAACACATGATTTTATATGTTCGTAGTTCATTAAAAATCAGTCAAATATATTAAATGAATGTATTGGCAATAAAGAGAATCATCACCAGCAGGGCGTAAGAATTAATGAATAAAAAAGCTTTAATTGTGCTTCGTTTTTCTTCTTTAGGTTTATATAAAATCCTGTAAAATCCGATAATAAATCCGATGTTTAAAATCATCAGGGCAATCATAACCAGTAAGGATGCGTGCCTGAAAAAAAGTGGAAATCCAAGTAAATAGGCTGATGTTATCGCTCCCCAGAAAAAAACAAGCCGTTTTATTTTCTGCTCATCAATTTTACCAGAAAGGATAGAAAAGCCGGCCTTTTCATATTCTTTTCCATACTTAATAACCAGCAACCAGAAATGTGGCATTTGCCATAAAAACATAAACATGGCAAAATATACAATCTGAGGTTGCAGGATATTACCACCGGCAGCAGCCCATCCCATCATAGGAGGTATGGCACCAACAATGGCACCGGGTAGAACAGCATACTGTGTTTTCGTTTTTAATTTTGTATAGACCAGGTTGTAAATTACTGCATTTAGCACACCAAGAAATGCGGTTGTGATGTTGTTGAATGCAAACAGAATTACGGTACCCAGTAACATGAGCAAAACAGCAATTAAAAAAGCAGCAGGTGCCGATAAAGAGCCTGAAGGCAGCGGCCTGTTCCTGGTTCTGCCCATGTTTTTATCCAGTTCCCGTTCCTGGTACTGGTTCATTGCAGAAGAACCTCCTGCAAGCAAAAAGGTGCCAAGATATAAAGCAAGAATTCCAAATGATATTTCCGATGTAAACAGGAACCATCCAACAATGGCTGAAAATGCCACTGTCATTGATAACCTGTGTTTCATCAATACAAGTATAAGATGGAAATATGAATGGTTGTTTTTATCCATTTATTCTGCTATAGTTTTCAAATATTCCGTAATCTGGGTAACCTCATCTTCACTGATGATATCTTTATACGATTGCATCAATCCCTTATTATATCCTTTTACGATTTCTTTGTTCGGCTCATAAATGGAGGTCCTGATATAATCTTCCAGTGCTTTAACCGTTTGCTCACCCTGATCAGTAATAACCACTGCATCATGTCCGTACAAACCTTTGAAGCTTGGGCCAACCAATTTAGAACCGTCAAGAGAATGGCAGGCAAGACAACCATTGTTTTTTAGTATGGTCAACCCGTTATTTTCAGCTTTTGATGTATCAACAGCAGCCAGGTTACTGAACCAGCTGTCATATTCATCCTGAGACACGACTTTCGCCTTAGCCAGCATGTTGGAATGTAACAAACCGCAATATTCGGCACACAGCACATCGTAGCTGCCAATGTATGTTGGTGTAAACCAAAGGTAGTTATTATAACCCGGAACCACATCTTCTTTCACTCTGAAAGCAGGTATAAACAAAGAGTGATTCACATCTTCGGATACCAGGTTCAGCTTAACCGGCTTATCCACCGGTACAACCAGATCTTTTGATTTTTTACCGTCTCCATAGTCAAACTCCCATTCCCACATTCTTCCAACGGCGGTTATTTCCATTGCACCCTTAGGAACTTTTCGCATCGGGGCAAATCCTTTCCATCCATAGTAAAACATTATCAGTACAAGAATGAGCGGGATAACGGTCCAGATAATTTCGAGCTTGACATTTCCTGTAAACTGTCGGGCCGGTTTGTTTTTTTTACGGTTGAAATGAATCACCGTGTAGATCATAAAAATTGTAATGCCAATAATAAACAGAAAGGCAACGCTGAATATAAAAATAAACGTTCTATCTACACCTTCTGCTAAGTTTGAAGCTCCTGAAAACATAGTCTTATCTTTTACTATCTTAAAAAGTAGTCAATAAATGTAATAATTATTACCAGTGCAAAAAGGAAAAATACTCCTCCAACCATAATCCGTATAAATGGCTTTTCATACTTAAGATGCATGAAATAGGTTGCGACAGTAGTTCCTTTAATTGATGCAACCAGGAGGGCTACTACAATAGAGAGTGCTCCAAAATGAATAGCTGCAACAAATACAGACAAAAATGTCAGGAATAACAACACAATAAGAATTATTCCAAGCTGATAATAACTGGAAATATGCACATGTTTTTTTTCTGTACCCTGAGTTTCTTCGTTTTTCATTGTCATCACATATTAAGTTACCAGATATAATAAGGGATAAAGGAAAATCCAGATAAGGTCAACCAGGTGCCAGTATAAACCACTGTTTTCCAGCAGCAGGTATTTGTCCTTATTGATTCTGCCGGAAATGACTCTTCGCATGGATATAATCAGTAATACTGCTCCCACGATTACATGGATTGCATGGAGTCCGGTCATGATATAATATAAACCAAAGAACTGTGTTTCGCCATGTGGAAGATTGGCCATAATTTCTGATCCGGGATAAAGATGCAAATGAAATTTATGGCTCCATTCAAAGTATTTGTTAACCATAAAAACAAGTGCGAGAATCAGGGTGGCCAGTAGAAACCAGACTGCCTGTTTGTTTTTTCCTCTCTGAACGGCAGTAATTGACATCGCAACCGTCATACTGCTAATAAGAAGTACAACAGTATTAAGTGTTCCTATTAAGGCATTGAGTTCCAGTGCTGCCTCATGAAAATCTTCGGAATACCTGAATCGCATTACGGCATAGACCAGGAAAAGACCTCCAAACAGAAACAGCTCCGTAAACAGGAATATCCACATTCCCATTTTCCCCGATTCGCTATCAATTACATGCTCTGTGTGCGCTGTTTGTGACATATTAATTCGTTTTAAGCATCTTCGTCTTTCGTTGTTTTAAAGAGATACGGGGCATGTTTTATGACCGGAATCTCGTCAAAATTCTCAACAGGAGGTGGCGAAGGGATCTGCCATTCCAGGGTCACACCGTGCCATGGATTAGGTCCGGCCTTAGGACCTTTACGTCCTCTGGCAAGGTTCCATATCATCATGATTAATCCGGTGAACAGAATAAAAGCGCCAATCGTTGAAATCACATGACCGGTCTGGAATTGTGGCAGGTAATCGAAATACCGTCTTGGCATCCCCTGCAGACCAATAATGAATAAGGGGAAATAGAGTACGTTAAATCCTGTAAATAGGATTCCCCATGCAATATTAGCCATTCGTATATTATACATGGTACCATATATCTTAGGATACCAGTAGTGAATTGCAGCGAAAAATGCAAATCCCATACCTCCGAAAATAATATAATGGAAGTGTGCTACCACAAATGTCGTATCATGTGTCTGTACATTGGTTGCCAGTGCTCCAAGTGTTAAACCTGTAAATCCACCGATCATAAAAAGGAAGATAAACGAAATGGCATACAGTAGCGGTGGTTTAAGATCAATTGAACCGCCATACATTGTCGAAATCCAGTTAAATACCTTGATGGCACTTGGAATAGCAACAATAAATGTCAGGAAGGAAAAGAACCATCTTGACCAGTAACTGATCCCGGTTGTAAACATATGGTGACCCCAAACAAAATAGCCAACCACTGCAATGGCAATACTTGAAATTGCTATGGCTCCGTAACCGAATACCGGTTTCTGACTGAATGTCGGAAATATCTCACTTACTGCTCCCATTGCCGGTAGGATCATAATATATACTGCCGGATGAGAATAAATCCAGAACAGGTGCTGATAAAGCAAGGGGTCTCCACCCAAAGCCGGATCAAAAAATCCAATCTGAAGTACCCTTTCAGCGATTACCATTAAAAGTGTTATCCCTACAATCGGTGTAGCCAGAACCTGTGTCCATGCTGTGGCGTACAGTGCCCAGGGGAACAATGGCATTTTAAACCATGTCATTCCCGGTGCTCTCATGCGGTGAATGGTAACAATAAAGTTGATCCCTGTAAGAATGGAAGAAAACCCGAGAATAAATGCTGCGGTCAGCGCATAAATGACATTTGAGTTGGCTTCAGCACTATAGGGAACATAGAAGGTCCAGCCTGTATCAGGTGGTCCGTTACCGATAAACTGTGATAATACACCCAGAATGGCACCGATAATGTAGAGATACCATGAAAAGAGATTTAGTTTTGGGAACATCACATCCTTTGCTCCAATTAATATGGGAAGAAAAAAGTTCCCAAACACGGCTGCAAGACCCGGTATCACCACGATGAATATCATGATGATTCCATGAATGGTGAAAATGCCGTTATAGGTCTGAGCACCCATAATTGTTTCTCCCGGAGCGATTTTCTCAATTCGCATCAGTAATCCTAATACTGCTGCAATCAGGAAAAAAGCCATAATGGAATACATATACAACAAACCAATTTTTTTATGGTCTGTCGAAGTCAGCCACCCCAGGAGACCTTTATACTTCCCGTGATGTTCCAGATAACTTTCGTAATTCTGATTTTCAGTTACAGACATATGAATAATTATTATTTAACTACTTTTTTTCTTCCTTTTATCAGCAGGATAATAAATGTTATGGCCGCAATACCAAGTATCAAAGCACCAAAAACTGTGGTAACATTTAAAGTATAACCCCGGCTTTTGGGATCATACGCAAAACATACCTGTAAAATTTTGCTGATGCTGGGCCTTGAAATACCCTTCTGAGCTTCAATTAATGCCATTTTAACATCGAACGGTAAAAAGTCTAACCCATAGAGGTAGCGCGTAATTTTGCCGTCAGGACTGACAATAATGATGACAGAAGGATGTGCAAAGTCTACACCTGTTGGTTTGTATTTAAAACCGAATGCATCAGTTGCCTTTGATATACTTTCCTGTGTTCCTGTTAAATAGATCCAGGCATCACGGTTCTCCTTACTGACTTTCTGAATAAAATTTTCTTTTTTCTCACGTGCTTTTTCCGGTGTGTCCTTGGTGTTGAAACTTATCGTTACAACCTGATAATCATCACCCAGTTTCATGTCCAGTTTACTTACTACGTCGGAAACTCCGCTGAGTAAGGGGCTGCAAAGCCCGGGGCAGTCAAAATAAACGAAATTGAATATGGTTGGTTTTGTAACCAGTTCTGCCAAAGTTACCGTATCGTTATTTTCATTCAGGAAAGTAAGGTCCATTGGAATGGTATCATTCAGATGTTCTACCACGCCAACTTCAACTTCTTTTTCTGAACTCTGTGAAAATGAGAGAGAAAATGAAAATACAATGAGAAAAAGTATGAGACCTTTTTTAATCATGTTAAGCTTCATTATTAACTTTATTTCTTTCTTTACAAATTCCTGCCACAATTAAAGATCCGCCCATCAGTGAGAGGTCTTTAAGCATAGCCATCATTGCAAAGGCTTTTTCTGTTTCATCCCCGTTCAAATAGTTTGGGATGTGAATTGTAAGTATAAATACAAAAATGAGAGCAGCCAGCAGTAGCGTTGATACCTGAATCAACTTATTGGTAATAATACTAACACCGGCAGCTATCAGCAGTAAACCTGTCAGCATAATGGTATACGGACCGATAGCAATAAATGACGTAAACTCGGCTGTGAAAAAGTCCAGTTCAATAAAATGACCCAAACCTAAAAATATAAACGGGATACCGAATAACAGCCGTCCAATAAAAGTGAGGTTTTTCATAGCGTGACGATTTAAATGATTAATTGTTTTTACCTAATAGAAAAATATTTCTGATTTGAAACAGGATGTAAAAGATGAATCCCCATACTCCTGCAACAACTGTAAAATATGCAATCAGTAACCACACGGGCGCTTTCCAGATGGTATTCCACATAGCCCTCTGAGCTCTGAGGCTTACGGGATGTGTAGGCACTCCCGCCTGTAGCATGGTGTCTGTATTCACTGTACCATAGAGGTCCTCGTTCGGAAGATTGGCCACGAAACTGACATAACCTGCACTGTCCCCCGGCAGATCCGCCGGAGCCATAAAATATGCGTACCCTTCTTCATCGGTTCGCTTAACTTCATCAACCGGTAAATTACCAAATACACGTTTGGCAAACAGATTGACTTCTGCATTTTTAACCGGAATTTTAGCACCGTCCTTAATGCCTGATACCGAAGCCTGAATCTGCTCTTTATCCTTTAAATATTGTAAAAGTATCTTTAGATCTTTACCTTCAAATGTTCCTTCAATAATCTTTTTCGCCACTTCCTGTGCATAATCTTCATTAAAACTCCTGATGTATGCGATAACATTCCAAATGTCTGTTGAGGACAAAATATTTTTAAATGCCGGCATTGCACCTCGTCCATTGGTGATTTTGTAATGAAGTGTACCGTCACTGTTATTCTGAATCTTTCCTGTTGCCGGGTCACCGGGCACCGGGTTTAATGCGCTGTTGTAATCTCCCTGTCCGGGATGGCCATGACAGGATGTACAATTGGCTTCAAATATTTTTTTCCCGGCTTCAACATTTTCATCTGTAAATTTGAAAGGACTTAAATCCTTTGTTTTGTTTTCGGGTACAATCCAGTCCGGATCCTGTGAAAATGAGTTTAACCCGGATAATAAGAGCAGTGCTAAGAGTGCATATAATTTCATGATCCCTCCTTTATTCTTTAATCTCTTTGATTTCTTTTTTCTCTGCTTCCTCAGCCATTTCCCAGATGGGTATTACCGGAAAGAATTTCGATAATCCCGTTATAATTAACACAGCAAGGACAAAAGTCCCCAGTGTGATAAATACTTCCGGAGCAGTGGGGACATAATGCATCCATTTTTCAGGGACATACATTTTAGGTAAAAACGGATGTTCCTGCGTTGGAACAACAATGATATACCGTTTAGTCCATGATGCCATAAACACAAATATGGATATTATCAGCATTGGCAGAGGCTTACGCATTTTCCTGAACAGAAGCAAAATAATCGGAAGGATTAATCCTGACAACTGGGTTCCCCAGAATAGGAGGGCATGTTCTCCAACAAATAATTCTTTTATATGAACAGCTTCTGCTTTTTCCATTTTATAGGCAGGAACCAGAAATTCATTAATGTTGAAATAGAGATAAACAAGCGATACAAGCACCAATAACTTACCCATTTTGTCGAAATGCATATCGGTGAGGTAATTCCCAAGTTTATAATTCTTTCTGAAAAAGTACATCAGGATAACAACACCGGCTACACCTGTGACAAATGCTCCGGTTATAAAGTAAGGTCCGAATATGGTACTGTTCCATCCTGCTCTTGGCGTCACTGCAAATAACCACGAGGTTACCGTGTGAATGGCAAAGGCAGTCGGAATAATCAGAATAAGCAGAATACGCATGGATTTAAGTAAAATATCATACTGTTTGCTGCTGTGATTCCAGTTTAACGATAAAAACTCATATACTTTAGACAGCCACTTCGGAGCATGCTGTAACCTGGTTTTAGCAATGGCAAGATCCGGAATTAAGGGAAGGAAATAAAGTAAAAGGCTGATAACCATATAAGTGGTAACTACCGTTACATCCCATAATATCGGCGATTGAACCCTTCCGTACATAAAAACATAAGGCAGCCTGTCGGGACGTCCCATGTCAGAAACGATTACAAGGCCTGCAACAGCAGAAAAGGCTACTGCAATAATCTCAGCTATCCTTCCTATCGGTTTGATCCACTGATAACCAATGAGTCCTAAGACAGAGCTAATCAGCATTCCTATCAAACTGGCTGCAACAAAAAACACAAAGTGTGCAATGTAAAGTCCCCAGCTTACATAATCTCTTAAACCTGTAACGCCGAGTCCGTTTTTCAACTGATAAACATAGAAGCCTACACAAACCAGTAACAGTATATGCAGGAATGCAATCCAGGCTAGAAAGCTTCCGTTTATTCTTATATGCCCCAAAAGATCGGAAGAAATCTTATTCAGTTTCTGATTATCGTCAGAGAATATTTTTTTGTGATCAGACATAGTTAATGGTATTATGCTTCGTTAGTGTAACTGTCTTTTGGTGGTTTCTCATCCGGAAATTTAAAAGCCCGCTCTTTGGGTGGGAGATAATAAACTCTTGGTTCGGTTCCAAGTTCCGGCATCAGACGATATCCTCCTTTTTCCTCAATCAACTGACTGAAACGAACGGTTTCCTTGGTCGTTCCGTTGGTGACAGCATCTTCGTTTTTGTCGCCATACCAGAATACACCGTTAGGACAAGCTGAAACACAATAAGGCATTTTGCCCTCCCGTAACCTGTCGGCACTGAAAAGACATTTTGTGATGGTTCCTTTTTTCTGCGGAACATTAAGTTCTACATTGTATTCCACCTTTTTCTTTAGCGCTTTGGCTTTCTCAAAATCACCCCGCTCAACGGCTTCTTCGTATTCCTCTCTGTTCTGTTTATATTCGTCAGACTTTAAAGGTGCGTTCCAATGGAAAATCCTTGCTGAATACGGACAGGCTGCCATACAAAACCGGCAACCAATACAACGTTCATTATCGATCAAAACAATCCCATCCTGGCGCTTAAAGGTGGCATTGACAGGACAGACAGCAGTACATGGCGGATTATCACAGTGCTGACATGGTTTAGGCATGAAGTATGGCTCTGTTGACTCATCTTCCTGCATGACCAGTGTGTTGATATGATATTCATACGGACGCAACTCATGAGCCGTCTGGCAGGCGTTAATACATTTTCTGGCATTCCGGCATTTAGCAAGGTCAATAACCATAACCCAGCTTTTACCTTCCAGACCTTCACGGCCTCTTGCCTGTAACTCGTCCAGATCAAGTTTAATATCCTTCATCTGGTCTTTTGGAACATTTACAAGTTTATTGTCTTCCGTTAAAACGGTAACATATTCCTTCTCCTGTTCAAATTTATGACCGGTATATATAGCGGCAGCACCAACAGTAAGTGCCGCACCAGCAATACCGAATTTCTTAACAAATTCCCTCCGGGATTCCCTGCTGTCCCTTACCGGACCTGTTGGATTGTTATTCGGTTTGTCACTCATATCGGGGTGTTTACTAATTCGTTATTCTAAAGATTGTGTTATTCCTGTAACTGTATAACCAGAACCAACTATTGCTTGTTTAATGGCTGTTGTGTCCGTTTTATCCGGATCGAAACTTACAACAGCATTTTTGTCGGTATGAGAAGCCGAAACAAGCTGAATACCTTCCAGTTTTCTTACGTTGGCCTGTATGGTTTGTTCACAACCTGTACAGGTCATGCCTTCAACATCAAAATTGTAGGTTTGTAATTCTATTTTCGCATCGGTGGCTTCAGAGTTTTCTGTGGTACTTTTTTTATTATTGCATGCGCTTATCAATAATAGCAGTGCAAGGGAGAGGATTGAAAAGATGTTTCGCATAGCTTATTTTGTTAGTGGTTGATAATCAGAGATATTTATGACTCTCTTATATAAAAGTAATAATTATTATTTAAACTCGTTAAAATTAACTCAAATTTTCCCCAAAAATTTTAATCAGACCAAATTAATAGGATTGGTCGTTTATAAGTACAATTAAGTGAATGAAAAGTTCATGTCAGAGTTAAAAAAATTCACAAAAAATCGAATTTTTTAACAAACACAGTTGAAATCTATATCTTCATTCAAAACAGTACCGGTTTAAAATGTTTTATGTTTGCTGTTTTCTACGGATCATATTGCTTATCTTTACGCGAACCTCAGCTAATTAAATCATGAATTACGAAGCATTTTATAAAATAAGTTACGGGCTCTTTGTTATCTGTTCCGGTGATAAGGACTATAAAAGCGGTTACATTGCCAATACCGCGTTTCAGGTTACTGCTGAGCCACCTCAGCTGGCTATAAGCTGTCATAAGGATAATCATACAAATAAAGTTATCAGGGATAGCGGCGTATTTGCTGTTTCGGTTTTACGGCAGGAAGCTGACAAATCTGTAATTCTGCAGTTTGGATATGAAACCAGCAATAAAACAGATAAGTTCAGCGATGGCATTGATTATATATATGGTGAGACCGGTGTGCCTATCGTGCGAAGTGAGTGTGTCGCCTGGTTTGAATGCAAGGTCACAATGCAGTTAGATGTCGGGAGCCATACCTTATTTGTCGGTGAGGTTATTAATGATGCATTACTGGAACCGGATATGGATCCGCTCACGTATGCATACTACAGGAACGTAAAACGTGGAATAGCCCCACCGAATGCTCCAACATATATTGACAGAAAAAAGATTAAAAAGGAGCAGGAAGAAAGAAAACAGCAGGAGGAAAGCGATAATAAAAAAGCGCATGAAGAGGAGGCAATCTGGGATGATAAGGAAGCAAAAGAGAACGAAGGGGGGGCACAGTGCCTTGTTTGTGGCTATATTTATGATCCTGAAAAAGGTGATCCTGATGGCGGTATACCTCCCGGAACACCATTCGAAGATATTCCCGATGACTGGGTTTGTCCCAATTGTGGTGCCACAAAGGACATGTTCGAGGTGATCACTTAGAAGGTTTATTCATATCCCACTATTGTATTTACATCAACAAAAATAAAACACATGAAAAGTTTAAAAGGATCTCAAACAGAGCAAAACCTGCTCAAAGCATTTGCGGGTGAATCCCAGGCCCGTATGCGGTACAATTATTTTGCAAAACAAGCCAGAAAAGAAGGCCTGGAGCAGATAGCTGCCATTTTTGAAGAAACAGCGGTGAATGAAAAAGCACATGCCAAACGGTTTTTCAGATTTCTTGAAGGCGGAATGGTAGAAATTACGGCCAGCTATCCGGCAGGCGTTATCGGCTCAACCCTTGAAAACCTGAAAGAAGCAGCTAACGGGGAGAATGAAGAGTGGACCGAATTATATCCTGAATTTGCTAAAATCGCTGAGGATGAGGGTTTTAAGGAAGTGGCCGTGGCATTCAAGATAATTGCTAAAGTTGAAGCAGCGCATGAAGCACGCTATAAAAAACTGTACGAAAATCTTGAAAACGGAAAGGTATTCGAACGTGAAGGTAAGGTGACATGGAAGTGCCGTGTTTGCGGATATTTACATGAAGGAACCAAGCCACCGAAGGTTTGTCCGGGATGCCAGCATCCGCAGGCATATTTCGAGATTAAAGAGGAAAACTATTGATATTATACATCCAGTATTACCAGAGCTGTTTCGTTATGTTACAGCTCTTTTTTATTGTTTGGTTCTGAACTGAAAATGTTTAGAGTCGCCCCATTCGCCCAATGCTACCTCATTTTCTGCCAGTGCTATTCGGGCTTCAAGACAATTAGAGCAGTCTTCCGCATTTTCATCAGTACAAGGCTTGTTTTCGTACAATTTATAATCATCGCGGTATTTTCCTGGTGTAATGTTCGGCATAATCACGTTGGCACCGATTTTTATGGCTTTTTCCCGTCCGATTTTATCGATGGCCTGCAGTGCTGTTGCTGAGGCAATATTAATGTCTTTCATCATGATCCTGAGGATGGCAACCATTTTCAGCGTCAGTTGAAAGCGCTCTTCGATGGGCAGAAGCTGATCTTTGTACCTGTAAAGAGGTGTATCGCGATGTTCAATGTAAGGGCCCATACCAACCATATCAATATTAAATTCCTGCATAAACAAAAGATCTTTTGCCAGATCATCCATGGTTTGAAACGGTAGCCCGATCATTACACCGGTTCCGGTTTGATAGCCGCTATCCTGTAAATCTTTTAGTGCCCTGATGCGGTTTTCAAAGCGATGTTTCCCGTCATCGGGATGCAGCTTTTTATAGAGGTCAGGATTACTTGATTCTATGCGAAGTAAATATCGGTGAGCGCCACTTTCCATCCATCGCCTGTAGGTTTCTTTGCTTTGCTCTCCACACGAAAGCGTGACATGCAGTTCACCGTTTGTTTTTTGATGAATGGTTTTCAGCAGCCGGTCAATCCGGTTCACAAATACAGAACCGCTTAATTCACCCGATTGCATCACAATGGATGCATACTTGTTCTTCCAGGCAAAAATGGCTGCATTTACGATTTCTTCATCACTTAAATTGTAGCGTTTTACTTTGGAGTTATCCTTACGGATTCCGCAGTAAAAGCAATTTTTATCACATACATTCGAGAATTCAATCAGTCCCCTGAAGTAGACCTTGTCATCCACATATTGTTTTTTTACACGAGAGGATGTTTCAAAAAGCAGCCTTTTATCTTCGCCTTCAGCATTTAAAAGTGCAATTATGTTTGCTTTCGTCAGGGTGTTTGCTTTCAGTATATGTGCTATGCCTTGCATGGTTGTGGTAAAGATTAAAGGTAGTCTTCAGCTGTTTCTGTTGTTTTTACAAAAGGTGCAATGGCCCGCTTGTAAATGCCCTGAACCCAGGCAATGGACATGCCATAATTGGTTACAGGTATTCCTGCATCTATGGCTGGTTTGAGTCTGTTGATCAGCTGTTTCCTGGTAATCATACAGCCGCCGCACTGAATGACCAGGGCATAGTCCGTAATGGGACGTTCCAGTTTGTCTAGTCCGGATACCACATCGTATTCCAGTTGTTTGCCGGTGAAATTACTGATCCAGCGCGGAATTTTTACGCGGCCGATATCGTCGCATGACACATGATGTGTGCAGGATTCCAACAACAAAATCCGGTCACCATCGTTCAGTTCACTGATTTTGGGTGTGCCTTCAAGATACTTTGGAAAGTCTCCCTTAAATCTTGCCAGAACCACGCTGAATCCGGTCAATGGTATGTCTTTTGGTATGGAAGCATCTGCTTTTAAAAAGATAGAACTGTCTGTGACGGCCAGTTTGGGTTTGATGCCGGTTTTCTTAAGAAATGCGTCCACCTCGCGTTCTTTCAGCACAATGGCTACACTGTCGTTATCCAGAATATCCCTTATTGCCTGAACCTGAGGAAGAATCAGCCGGCCATCCGGTGCTTCAATATCGATGGGAACAATCAGTAAAACAATATCGCCATAGCTTAAAAGGTCGCCCAGCATGGAAGCCGTCTGATAGGCAGTGGCAGGAATTGCTGTTCTGATCGCCTGAATCAACTCTTCACTGTTTTTGGGCTCAACCGTTGAAAAATCAACAACAGCTGAACTGAACTTTCCGGCTATTGTATGTTGGGTCGCGACTGTTAATGGTGAAAGATCCGATTTATTGTGAATAAACAAAGCAGGGACTCCAAAATCGTACAAATCATGAAAAAGGCGCGTTTCTTCTTCACCAATCTCGTTATTATTGATCACAATAATACCCAGGTCGATGGACTGGATGGCCTGCCGGGTTTTTTTTATTCGCTGTTCACCTAAACTTCCTGTATCATCAATCCCGGCAGTATCCACTAAAACTACAGGGCCAATCCCATGTATTTCAATGGACTTTTTAACCGGATCAGTCGTGGTTCCCGGCGTGTCGGAAACAATGGCAATGTCCTGTCCGGTTAGCACGTTGATGATCGAGCTCTTTCCGTAATTGCGACGGCCAAAAATACCAATATGTGGTTTTAATTCTCGTCCTTTCATCTGTGATTCTAAATATCTTTTAGTGAAAACCCTTCTTTTAAAAGGTTTTCAGGTTTCATTAAAGATTCCAGTTTTTCAGCTTCAATCAACTGGAGACTGGCATTTGCCTCGAATATGGATTGTTGATTAGCCGTCATAGCTTTTGCCAGTTCTGCGGATTTGTGATAGCCCAGAACCGGGAGCAGGGCTGTCGCTATGGCCGGACTGTGGATCAACTTGTTGTATGCAGTGTCACTGTTGATCCGGATGCCCTCGATCATATTTTTCTTTAAGGTCTGGCAAGAAGCGATCAGCAGTTTTAAGGAGTCCAGAAGTTTATGACCGATGACCGGCAGATAGGCATTGAGTTCCAGACAGCCCTGTGCGCAAAGATTGCTGATGAGTATGTCGTTGCTGTAAACGGTGTGGCTGGCACTGATTACAAATTCCGGGATGACAGGGTTTACTTTGGCTGGCATTATGGAACTGCCAACCTGTTGTTTTGGAATCTCCAGTTCTTTTATAACATGCGTATCTGAAGCCAACAACCGCAGGTCGTTCACCATTTTTTCAAGATTTACAGCATGTGCCTTTAAAATGGCATGAATCTCCACAAAACTATCCAGATTCCCGGTTGCGTCATGCATGTTTTCGCTCCGGGTTACCGGTAAGCCTGTCAGTTCCTTCAAAACCTGAACCACTTCCATTACGACATAACGCGGAACTGTAAGGCCTGAACCGATGGCACTGCCACCGAGATTGACGGTCTTTATGCGTTCAAAACATTTGGATACCCGCCACCAGTCACGTGAAAGCGCATCACTATAGGTGCTGAACAGTCTGTCGAAGGATGTTGGAACAGCTTCCTGCATTTGTGTATAGCCAACCCTGAGTTTATTGCGACCATCCTGCTCT
The DNA here is from genome assembly GCF_042219855.1 of Quyinboa sediminis. NCBI lineage: Bacteria > Pseudomonadati > Bacteroidota > Bacteroidia > Bacteroidales > Quyinboaceae > Quyinboa > Quyinboa sediminis. The sequence continues at coordinate 385,545 of NZ_JBHJHP010000004.1, forward strand.
TTCAGTTCTACGGCATGACGCAGCCTGTTGATCTCTTCTTCCAGCGCATTAAGCAAATGCATCACCGCTACTTTAAGCGCTGTGGGGATGACGTCGTTTGTGGACTGGAAAATGTTGGCATGCTCCACCGGATCAATAACAGAGTAGGTGCCAGGTTTTTTACCTGTGTGAACCAAAGCCGCATTGGCAATGATTTCATTGATATTCATGTTGATGCTTGTTCCGGCACCGCCCTGTACTGCAGGAACAATAAACTGATCGTACCAGTCCCCCTGAGCCACTTTTGCTGCAACGGATTCCAGAATATGAAGTTGTGCTTCAGGAATTACCCTGATGTTTGATGTATGAAGGTCGAACTGTTTTGATGCGGCGCTGAAAAAGTGTCGTGCAGTGATATAGCAGGATTGTTTTACGATGCCCACCGCTTTATACCATTCCTTATGAAATGGTGTATGGTCCGGAAAGTTTTCTCTGGCTCTTACAGCGTTTATGCCAAAAAGTGCCTCTTCTGGAATTTCAACGGGTCCAATGAAATCGGTTTCTGTTCTCGTCATATCAGATAAGTTAAAAGTAAAGATCGCGATTTCCGGCTTTAATTTTATCAATTCGATTACGAAGCTCCGGCACGTTGGCATGGCCGTTGAGCTCTTTAATGTTCTTTTCTATCACTTCCCATCCCTTTTCTGCTGTTTTTGCCGGGGCATAATCCACCAGGTATTCTGCCAGGGTCAGAATGGCATTTGGGGAGCAGAACCGCTTGATAAATCCGGGAACCGAAAACTCCATGAAGTGTTCGCCGGTTCGGCCTAAACGGTAGCAGGCCGTACAGAAGGACGGAAGATAATCATTGTCAAGCAGTTCGTCTATAATTTCGTTCAATGACCGCTCATCGTTAATTCTGAACTGCTCCTTATCGATATGCTGATCGGCTTTTGCGGCCGCATAGGCTCCAATTTCTATTTTGGTTCCGCCGTCAATCTGTGAAACACCAAAACGCATTACCTCTTTACGCAATGCTGCATTTTCGCGTGCTGTTAGTATGAGTCCGGTATACGGAACGGCCAGTCTCAATATGGCAACCAACCTAGAAAAATCCTCATCTGATACGGTATAGTCTTTATCCAGTTTTACATCGTGTGCTTCCTGCAACCTGGGGAATGATATGGTATGCGGACCAATGTTGTAGCAGGCTTCCAGGTGGTTGGTGTGCCGGACAAGTGCCATCACCTCAAATTTCCAGTCATAAAGTCCGAACAGGGCACCAATACCTACATCATCCAGTCCCACATCCTGTGCCCTGTCTAGCGAAGTGAGCCGGTAGTTGTAATCTGCTTTTTTACCTGAAGGATGAAATTTTTTGTAAATCTCCGGATGGTAGGTTTCCTGAAAGATCTGGTAAGTGCCAATGCCGGCTTCCTTAACTTTTCTGAATCCTTCGGTGTCCAACGGAGCTGCATTGATATTGACCCGTCGTATTTCACCGTTTCCTTTTTTTACCTTATACACTGTTCTTACGGAATCTGCAATAAAATCAGCATTGTACTTTGGATGTTCACCATAAACCAGGATCAATCGCTTCTGACCATTATCCTCCAGTGCCATAACTTCGCGAATCAGTTCATCCTGATCCAGGGTATGACGTTCAGCCTCTTTATTGGTGACCCTGAATCCGCAATACTGGCAGTTGTTTGTGCATTTATTTCCTACGTACAATGGTGCGAAAAGCACAATGCGATTGCCGTATACCGCTTCTTTCAGTTTTCGGGCACCGGCTTTTATCTGCTCTATGGAATCTGCATCGCTGGCATTTAATAAATCTGCTACTTCGTCAAGAGCCAACCGTTGCTTCGATACAGATTTAGTGATGATCTCACTGATGCGTTCTTTTGATGGTTTTGGACGTTTCAGGTAATATTCTATCTCGTTTACATCTATAAACGGTTCATGAGGCTTATCCTCAACAGCATACTTCTGTGGTGTAAATTTCATGGTTTCCTCTTTATTCTTTCGCTAATACCGATTTTACGGTAATTCCTTTTAATCTCCCAAGCTTACCGCTTAATGTACTAATCTCATCAGTTGTTCCTTCAACGACGAGCGATATAACACTTACTGATTTTTCTTTTAGAGGAAGGCCTTGTCTGGCAATGATTACGGGTGATTGTTCTGACAGGATCATGTTCAGTTGCTGAACGTGGTCCTTGTTTTTTATAAGTATGAGCAGGGCTCCTAATCGCTTCTCCATTAGAAAAATCCTTTGGGTCAGTTAAATATTAATTGAGATCTTCGGGCCGATAAATCAGCTTTTCAGATTACGGAACAAAGGTATAAAAAACTTTTAATTAGAGAAATATTTCTTTAATTAAAAAGAAAAAATAACCCGGTGCTTTGTCCGGGTTATTATGTCTTTTATTCTGAAAGAATCAATTGTTTCTTTTCATTTATTTTATCGAGTTTTTCCTGCTGAACCTTTAAAAGATCGCGTTTTACCTGTACGTCTTTTACCTTGTTTTCAAGGTTTAGTTTAAGCTGCTCAATATTATTTTCCATTTCGGTAATTTCACTTTGCAACTCTTTGTTTTCAGCTTCTAATTCCAGAATTTTCTTTTCATTTTTGCTGACATCAGACTTGTCCTTTAATATATCGCCCTGAAGTTTGACGATATCTTTATCCACATCTGCTTTATCCTTCATCGCTTTTTCAAGATCTGATTCAACATCATCGTGAACATCCTGTATTTTTTCCATTTCGTTTGCTACAAGTCGCAGCTGATAAAATTTAACAAAGCGTTTTATAAATGTCTCAATTTTTTCGCTCTCTTCCGGATATTCTTTTTTTGAAAGGTATTCATAGCGGTTTACGGAAATTGCAACTGTTAATCCTGCTTCAGGAGCTTTTTCATTCACCATGGAATATAATGTTACCTGCTTATTGGTAATATCCGGCAGATGAATATCAGGAGCAATACGTAAACTTCCCGATCTTTTAAGCCTGACATCATAGTTGTCCTTTAAAAAGTCTTGCCACGCATCTTCCAGTTCTTTTCTATCTCCTTCAAATATAACCTGAAAAGCGGGATTGGGATTTCCGTCATATTCCAGTGTAGTTGTAAAAACTTTTGTATTTCCGATTACAGAATACGGGCCGTTTTGTGCATTTATAAATGAAAATGAGACAAACACTGCAAACAGTGCTGCAATAAGCTTAAGTTTTTTCATAATTATCAATTTTAAGTATAACGTAATCAAACGTGGTTGTGTTTAATTGTTTGATTAATAATTACAAAGGTAGTGTAAAACTGAATGTGGAACCCTTGCCTGAAACAGAATTTAAGCTGATTTCACCACCCAGTATTTCCACCAGGCCTTTTGAAATTGATAAACCAATACCTGCGCCTCCTTTCTGACTTGCTTTCTCATCGGCTTGTCTGAACCGCTCAAAAATCATGGCCTGTTTGTTCTTTTCAATTCCAACACCAGTATCTGAAACGTAGATTTTAACAAAATTATTTTCAGTCCGCTTGCATCCCAGTATAATTTCACCGCTTTCAGTAAACTTAAACGCGTTATTCAGAAGGTTTGTTATAATTTGTCTGACGCGGGCAGGATCCGTATTCAGAACCGTATTTTCATCCGTTTCAATATTAAGTTTAAAGTCTACTGCCGATTTACCTGACTTGATCCAAAGCATATTAAAACTTTCATAAAGCTTTTGAAGGATATCCGAAATATTTTCGTCGGATTTAATAATTTTTATTTGACCGACCTCAATTTTTGAAATATCCAGGATATCATCAATCAGCGTTAATAAATCCACCGAACGTTGCTGAATGATTTCGGTATAGTGTTGTCTTTCTTCCTTATCAAGATCATATTCATTAATGAGTTCAGAAAATCCAACAATGGCATTCATCGGCGTTCTGATTTCATGGCTCATGTTGGCCAGAAATGTTGACTTGAGCTTGTCACTCTCTTCAGCCTTTTCTTTAGCCCTGATTAATTCTGCTTCTGTACGTTTTTTATAAATAAAGATGCTCATTTCGTGCGCAACAAGTTCAAGGATCTCCAGATGGGTGTCGTTGAGTGCATCTTCCGAATGATAGTTCTGCATGACCAGTGCTCCTATTGGATCACTCTCTGAAATCAAGGGAACACTTATCCAGCATTTCGGCATCGATCCAACAAGGTTTATTGTACCTTCTTCCGTCATTTTTCGGATATCATCTTCTTTCAGAACCAAAGGTTTTTTCTGCTCAATGGTGTAACCTGTGATTGATTTTTTAGCAGACCATTCCTCAATTTTATCCTTCTCATCAGTAAAATAAGGTGCATACAGCATATCTCGCTCTTCATTATAAAGAGCACAAAGGAAATTGGAAGTGTCAATCACTTCTTCCAGTTCATTATGAATAACTTTAATCAGTTCGTGCAGCGAGGTGGATTTAATGGCCGAAACAGAAATATTATAAAGCATGCGCTGTATCCTGGAAGACTTTTTCTGTTCTGTAATGTCCATTCCAAAACCAACTATTCCTTTTACATTATTATTGCTGTCTTTCCATGGGACTTTGGAGGTCAGGTACCATATCTTATCCTGCTTTGAAAGATTAATGCATTCTTCCTTGTTGATAATTGATTTTCCATGATGTATAACATCAAGATCATCTGTTCTAAAAATATCAGAAAGTTTTTCAGGAAATATCTCTTCGTCAGTTTTGTTTTTTAAATCGCCGGATTTTAGACCCAGTTCAGGAATACCACGATTATTGGACATGATTTTTTTCCGCTTCAGATCTTTTACATAAATTTCAAACGGCGCACTGTTGATAATGGTTTGCAATAGGTTTCGATCGGCTTTTATCTCTTCCTCGTATCGCTTAATTTCGGTTATGTCTTTTGCCAGGGCAATTATGACGGATTCCCCCATATAATATCCGGGATATAAATTTACAAGCTTCGGAAATACTTCTCCGTTACTGCGTTGGCCCCAGAATTCAAATTCCTGTTCTTCACCATCAATCACTTTAGACAGTGACCGGGCAAGCATATTGAGATCATTCATCCCTTCCGCTGCCAGATGTTCCGGTTTTTTACCTAAAAAGTATTCTCTCGGGTAACCATACATTTCAACAGCCCCTTTATTAACCTCAATAAACTCTCCGGTTAAACTCTGAATGTAGATCGCCTCTTTTATTGTGTTGAATAAGCCCGTAAAATTATCAATGCTTTCCCTTAGTTTTTCCTGGGTAAGCTTTTTCTGATCTATGTTTTTTGTAACACCCAGAATACCGATGCACTCGCCCGAATTGTTATAAATACCTTTTATATTTAGTTCGACCCAAAATGAGGTGCCGTCCTTGTGCAGTTGTTTAAGCTGAACATTTACTTTGGGATAAACTTTATTCTGTTCCAGGTAGTAGAACCCTTGTTTAATCATTTCAGAAACTTCAGGAATAAACTCAGGACTAAGGGTATCAAAGATGGTCTCCTTCATTGCCTCTTCTACGGTACATCCTCTGAGTTTTACAATGGAAGGACTGATATAGGTAAATTCTCCTTTCAGATTCATTGTCCAGACCACATCTTCAGAATTTTCAGCAATCAGATTATATTTTCCATCGCTGATCTGCAATGCCTCATTTGTTTCTGTAATCTGATGTTGCGATATGTTCTGGATAAGTTTGATACAATCTTCCATGCTGGTTTTTCCTCCGGAAAAATCAGTTAGAATTTGCTTTAAATCCGATGTTCTGATATCAACTGCTTGCTCAGATATTTTCATTAAATGTTACCTAAGAATAAATTGGTTTCAAATTTATATTAAATAATTGTTAATTCCTAACGACTTTTAGTATATTTGTCGTTGTAATATGTTTTGAAGACTTGAAGATAAAGGTTTTTCCTCAATTGGAATAATTTTTATCTCTGTTTCTAAATGTGTATACTTGCAGTATTAAATCTGGTTTTTATTTTGCAGGATAAGGAAATACTGGAAAGGATAGCAAAAGGTGATAAACAGGCGTTTGCGATTGTTTATAATGAATATTATAAGCCATTGTGCTATTATGCCTATAAATTCTTTCAGGATGACATTACCGCTGAAGATATTGTCCAGAAAACAATGGTTAAACTTTGGGAGCAGAGACGAAAAATTACCGAGATAAACTCTATCTCGTCTTTTTTGTACAGAACCGTTCATAACAACAGCATTAATGAATTAAAGCACAGACAGGTCATCGATAAACATGCTGACAACATCAAATCGGAACTTGATGCTGCTGCCTACGAAAGTCCGGATGAGGAATATGAGGACCGGTTGAATAAAACATTAATGGATGCAATTAATGATCTTCCTCCTAAAAAGAGCGAGATTTTTAAGCTTAAATATTTTAAAGGGATGAAGCATAAAGAAATTGCTGAGCAGTTGGGAATATCATATAGAACGGTTGAGACGCATATTGTAAAAGGCTTACAGAAGCTCCGCGAAACTTTGGGTGATAAAAAATTTTTTGCGGATGAGTAAGTAGTAGTTAACAGGTAATTGTCTATTTCTCGAAAGATGATGATTGAATCTAAACATATTGATGAAATTGACCGACTGATTGTACGTTATAAGAATAACGATGCTTCAAAAGATGAACAGTTGGCCCTCCTGAATTGGATTAAGGAATCCGGATCAAACAGGAAATACTATCAGGAAACCGTTGCACTCTGCGATAGACTAAATAATGCGCACGTAAACTTTGACAGTGAAAAGGCGTATGAGAATTTCCTGAAAGAAACCGCTGTTGCCGGAAATATTTTTAAACTTACTCCCTTTTTGAGAATAGCTGCTTCAGTTCTTATAGTATTAAGTATCGGTTTAACGGCACTGTTCTTAAGCACAAGAAGTGTGAATCAGGTTGTTGTTGCAACCAATGTTGAGATTCTTGATCAGGATTTGCCGGATAAGACTGAAGTCACCTTAAATAAAGAAAGTGAATTGACTTACCCGTCCCGTTTTACGGAAGAAAAGCGTAAGGTTAAACTGAACGGTCAGGCATTTTTTAATGTGCATCACAATGAAAAGCATCCGTTTGTAGTTAAAGCCGGACCGGTTGAAGTAGAAGTGCTAGGGACTTCTTTTGATGTGCACAACGATACATTGCTTCAGGTTACGACAGTAACCGTTGAAACCGGTAAAGTTAAAGTCAGCTACCCCGATAACAATTTTATTGCTTACCTGGAACCCGGTGATCAGTGTTCTGTAAACTGGGGAAATAAATCCACCCGGGAAAGTAAAGTTAATGATGCAAATTATAAAGCTTGGCTTACTAAGGTTCTGGTATTTGAATCTTCACCCTTGTCTAAAGTCATTAAAGATCTCAATCAGGTTTATGATAAAAAGATTGTTATTGCTGATCAGAATCTGAGAAACTGTATGCTTACCACGAAAATTGATAATACCCCGCAAAAAGAGGTTTTAACCATGCTGGAAAAATCACTGAATGTTGAAGTGATTGATAACGGCGAAATGTATATAATTATTGGTGACGGTTGCGTTCAGTAATTAAATCACTATATTTGACAAAACCTTTAATATGCGGGTGAAGAGTAGAAAATTATATCTCTTACCATTCTTGTTTTTCTTCTTTTTTGTTCTGAATTCTATCAGTTTATCAGGACAGGATAACCTGTTGTTATATACCACCAAGATAACTGTAAATGCACAGAATACCCAAATAAGGGAAATATTGAGCCTGATTGAACGAAATAATAACATCGTCTTCTCATACAAAGATGGTTTATTTGATGATCAGACCAGAAGAACTTTTATTGTTAAGGATTTACCGCTTTATAATGCGCTGGATTCGCTTTTACAGTCTGATTCACTCTCGTATTATCCACTCGGAAGAAATGTTGTAATCTATAAACCATCGACCTTGCGACCCCGCAATATTGTAGTGCGGGATACCCTGGTCCAGAATGTCCTGCGTAAGGATACCGTACATGTGAAAGTTCTTAAACGTGATACGGTCATCGTTTTCAAAACAGATACGCTGTTTGATACAATCTTTGTTAAAGATCCATATCCGGTTTACGATACACTATACATGGATAAGCCCCGAATACAGTTGCTGGGTTTTTATAACTATAATTTTTACCAGGTTAAGCGAACCGGTGTTCCACGGAATATGGAATATACAGATTCGTTGTATCAGAATTCTGAAGGTAATCCCGGAACATACAGGCTTGGGGTACTCGCGCAGGTTAATCTGAACGAAAAATTCTATTTTAAAACCGGTGTTGGTTTTGGAAAAAGCAGCTGGAACAGCGATTATAGTTTCAGGACAATAACAACGGATTCATCACACGTGGTGGATTACCATGTAAGCATGGAAACAGAAATTTTTAAGACAGATTCTATCTTTATATATTTCCCCGGATCTGACACCTTATGGTTCTATGATTATGATACAACTTATCATTACAGCACAAATCCTGAGTATAAAAGAGATACCTCAGATTATTCCTATTCCGGAAAAAACGAATTTGTGTTCCTGTCTGTACCGATCTACCTGGGATGGGAAGTTCCCGTTTTTAAAAAGAGTAAGTTTTTTGGAGAAGCCGGATTAATCATGGATTTTTTATTATCGGCTAAGGGAATGGCTTTGTCTGAGTCACCTTATGGCGAATTAGTCCCATTGGCGGATCTGCCTCTAAGCCCGATCAGTGCTTTTTTCTCGTTGGGTGTTGGCTTTGAAAGTCCTTTATCTGAAAAGATGAATTGGTTTGTGAAGTTAAATTACGATTGGCAAATGAACTCTGATTTTGCTAAAATATATCCGGTGCATCAAAGGCGGCAGGGGCTCGGATTTTCTCTTGGTGTCAAATTCTGACACAAATTTCTGTGAAATTTAAGTTAATTGTACGTGTTTTTATTTTTAATATTGTCATTAAGGTGTATTATGACTTATTTCTGTTTCATGACCTGCCAGGAGCATACGTTATAAAAGTTATTACGGAATAAAAAAGATATACTGATTAATACGAAACACTCATGAGATGACGAAGAGATTCATGCTTTGAGAGATTTTGGTCAAATTAAGTGGGTTAACTTCAATTTTTATCTTCGTCAGTCTTAAAGTCGAAATGGTGGTATCCATATACACTACAGAAAACCACCATCTCTTCTTGGTCAAGAAAGGCATGCTCCGGCGGGAGATGCCTTTTTTTGTTGATGTAAAGATAAGAAAATGCAATGGTATTAACAGCACAGCTCAACATACAATCCTGAAAGACTTAAATTAATTCGTTTTCATTTCTATATTTGCACTCATGAAAAATGGTGGAATAAAGAATCTATTATTTGACCTTGGGGGAGTAATTCTGGATCTGGATAAACAGAAATGTTTTGATTCTTTTACCGAACTTGGGGTTGACCTGAACGGTCATGGACTGGGTTTTTACGGACAGAAAGGGCTGCTTGGAGAACTGGAGCTGGGATTGATAGATGAAGCGGATTTTTATGAGCGGTTCAGAGAAGAATATGGTACAAATGCAGATAATGCATCAATAAAACGGGCATGGAACAGCTTTTTGATTGGGATTCCGGCAGGAAGGCTTGAATTTCTTAAAATTCTTAAGCAAAACTATAATATGTTCCTGTTGAGTAACACGAGTAAAATTCATCATGATTACTGGCATCCCATGTTTAGTTATGACAGTCAACGACAGGGAGCTAATTATTTTTTTGATGGTATTTATTGTTCGTATATGTCGCAGGTTGCAAAACCAGACCGAAAGGCATTTGAAAACGTTATTACCCGAACAGGCATCGTTCCGGAAGAAACGCTGTTTTTTGATGACAGTGAAGCCAATGTAAAGGCAGCTTCAGAAATGGGCTTTAAGACTGTTTTGATTCCTGAGGGTGAAAAGCTTGAGGTTATTTATATTGACAAGCTGGTATAGTTTTCATAATTTTGCGCTTTATTTTAAGTATTGTAAATTTCGTAAAATGAAACCACAGGTTAGCATAATAATGGGAAGTACCAGCGATTTGCCGGTAATGGAGAAAGCTGCAAAAGTACTGGACGATTTTGAAATTCCATTCGAGATAAATGCGCTTTCGGCGCACAGAACACCGGAAGAGGTGGAAAAATTTGCCAAAGGGGCTAAAGATCGAGGCATAAAAGTTATAATTGCAGCAGCTGGTATGGCAGCACACCTGCCAGGTGTTATCGCAGCTATGACAACTTTGCCGGTTATTGGAGTGCCTGTAAAGGCCAGTTTGGATGGTATGGATTCGCTGCTGGCAATCGTACAGATGCCTCCCGGTATTCCGGTAGCAACAGTTGGTATTAACGGAGCGATGAATGCAGGTATTTTAGCTGCACAGATGATTGCTGTAGGTGATGAAAAAATTCAGAACAGGCTGCTGCAGTTTAAAGAAGAATTAAAGGAAAAAATAGTTAAAGCCAATAAAGAACTAAAAGAGGTTAAGTTTAAGTTCAAAACCAACTGATTTTGATTATTCCCGTTTATTTTGATGATCGCATTTTAAAACTTACCGATAATCTTGAGGAGACCATGGCTTCTGGATTTGATGCAATACATGAATACTCCTCATTTAACGATTTAAAGTTATTTATTGATAAGTTTGATTCAAACCAGCATCTGGCCAATGGCATTCTTTACAGTTCCGGATCAACAGAAAAATTACTGGAACTTATTAAGCCCTGTTTCAGGTATATTGATGCTGCCGGGGGAATCGTTTACAATAAAAAAGGCGAAATTCTGTTTATATTCAGAAGAGGTAAGTGGGATTTACCAAAAGGGAAGAAAAACAAAGGTGAACAGATAGAAGATACGGCGGTGAGGGAAGTTAAGGAAGAGTGCGGGCTGAACGACTGTGTGATCACTGATTTCATAACAGCAACTTATCATACCTATCATATAAAGCAAAAAACGGTTTTAAAAAAAACCTACTGGTATAAAATGAAGACCGGAGATTTACGAATAAAACCACAAACTGAAGAAGGTATAACAAAAACGGAATGGTTAAACAGGTCTGATTTGGATAAGGTATGGCACAATACTTATCAGTCAGTGAAGGATGTTATTGAGAGGATTTAAAGAATGGCAATTGTTACATTGGTTACCGGCGGAAATATAGGAAACAGGTATGATTCCCTGTCGGAAGCGCAAAGAGCTGTAGAGGAGAGGATAGGTGATGTTTTGGTTTCCAGTTCATATTATGAGTCGGAACCCTGGGGATTTGATTCAGATTTGCCGTTTATAAACCAGGCACTGATTGTTTCAACCAAACTATCGCCGTATGAGGTTCTTGAAGAAATTAAACGTATAGAAATAGCCGTGGGAAGAACAAGTAAGTCGTCCAATGGTGTTTATACGGACCGCATCGTGGATATTGATATCATCTTTTACGACAATCTTGTAATGTTCGATGATCCTGAACTGATTATCCCTCATCCACATATGCATAAGCGACGGTTTGTTCTTGAACCTTTGAATGAAATTGCTTCCAAACTGGTTCATCCAACTAAGCGGATTTCAGTGGAGGCATTACTACATGCCTGCATTGATACGAATAAAGTTTATTCAGCACGGAGTATCTGATCTAGTTTTCCCTTGTAAAGACGGGATTTTCAGCTGTGCTTAAATGGCCGTTAAAATAGTAGCCTTCTTCATTAAATGCTTTCAGGTCTTCAGGATCAGTCAGTTTGTTTTTTAAAATAAATCTGCTCATTAATCCTCTTGCTTTCTTGGCATAAATGGCAATAATTTTATACGATCCGTTTTTCAGATCTTTAAAGTCCGGTGTAATAACAGGTGCATTTAATTTCTGTGGATTTAAGGCTCTGTAATATTCTTTGCTGGCAAGGTTGATCACAGGTCCTCCTGTTGCTGCAATCTGTGCGTTGATTTCATTCGTAATCTTATCCCCCCAGAACTCATACAGAGAGCCAAAATCCATTTCTGTACCCATTTCCAGCCGGTAGGGCTTAATAGTATCCAGTGGTTTAAGGATGCCAAATAATCCGGATAAAATCCGAAGATGATTCTGTGCATATTCCAGCTCTTTTTCAGTAAATTCCCACCCCTTTAATCCATTGAAAACCTCGCCCTTAAATGCGCAAATGGCTTTGAGTTTTTCGGTATCTGATCTGTCCCATGACTGAAACCGCTCATAATTGAGGATGGCCAGTTTCTGACTTATACCCATGAGTTCGATAAGATCACTGGTTGTATATTGTTTCATATATGAAGCCAGCTTGTTGGCCTCATGTTCAAAAACGGGGTCGGTTGAATGATCTGTACTGCATGGCAGATCGTTAACAATGGTTTTGGCCGGAGAGATTATGATGATCATTGTAATCGTTTTTTAATAAAACTAACATATCTATAAAATTGTTTATGGTATAATTTGTGAATATAACAGATAATAACTTCCTTCGAATGTTAAAATTTAAGAAAATGAAATATACACTTTCTGTTTTACTGGTCCTGATCGCAATTAATGTAAGCGCACAGTTTCATTATAATGAGGAAATAAAAACCCATAAATTTCCTGTATATAAAGTTGATAACCTGGATCTTCCAAAGATTAAGGAGGGTAAGAAGCCGGAAAACATTATTTTACTGATCGGTGACGGTATGGGAATTGCGCAGATTCAGGCAGGAATGACAGTGAACAGGGGAATGTTGTACCTTGGTTATTTTAAAAATACAGGTTTTTCCAAGACGTATTCAGCAGATAATTACATTACGGATTCTGCAGCAGGTGGAACGGCATTGTCAAGCGGAGAAAAAACCAGAAACGGAATGATTGCGATGTCGCCGGATTCATTGCCTGTAGAAACCATTCTTGAGATTGCAGAAAAACTAGGCAAGAGTACGGGGCTTGTATCCACTTCTTCTATTACCCATGCAACGCCAGCCAGCTTTATTGCACATCAGCCGTCTCGAAACATGTACGAAGATATTGCGGCTGATTTTCTCAAAACAGATTTTGAAGTTATTATTGGTGGAGGTTATGATAACTTCGCAAAACGCAAAGACAACAGGAATCTACTGGATACATTTAAGGATAAGGGGTATCAGGTTTTAACCGACATGAAGCAGATAGAAGATGTGAAAGCAGGTAAGCTGGTAGGATTGACGGCCGGGGAACATAATCCTCCATTTGATGAACGGGGAGATATGTTACCTAAGGCAGCAGAAACTGCAATACATATTCTGAATACTAATCGTAAGGGTTTTTTTCTTATGATTGAAGGGTCGCAAATTGACTGGGGTGGTCATGCCAATAATACAGATTATATTGTTGGCGAAATGCTCGATTTTGATTACACTATTGGTGAAGCCCTGAAATTTGCAGCTAAAAATAAAAACACACTTGTGATTGTTACTGCCGATCATGAAACCGGCGGAATGGCTCTCTCTGGTGGAGACTATGATTCGGGTGAAGTTAAAGCATCATACACAACTAAATCTCATACAGGAATTATGGTTCCGGTGTTTGCATGGGGACCCGGTTCAGAGGAATTCAGAGGGATAATGGATAATACCGATGTATTTAAAAAGATGCAAAAACTATTAACCAACAAATGACGGCTCTGTTTTAGGCTCAGGCGGTATTGCGATTAGTAGTTATCTCCATGTATCAGCTTGTTAAATATCAGTGCAAGGTGCGCATAAAGTGATGTATTCTGCACGACAGCCTTTTTAGGAACCTTGATTTTTACAGGTGTGAAATTCCATATTCCACGTATACCACCTTCAATCATAAAATCAGCAACTTCCTGGGCTTTTTCAGCCGGTACGGTAAGGATTCCAATTTCAACACCGGTTTTTTTACGCACTTCAAAGTACTCATCAACATGCCTGATGGGAACACCGTTTACAGTTGTCCCGACAATGTCAGGATTTACGTCGAAGGCAGCAGTGAGATAAAGTCCAAATTGCCTTAACCCCGTATCCTGTAACAATGCTGAACCCAGACTTCCGGCACCAAAAAGATAAGCTTTGTGTTTTAAGCTGAACCCAAGGAAATTTTCGAGCACTTCAATTAAAGGCTTTATCTCATAGCCAACACGTGTTTTTCCGGTAATATCAATGAATGAAAGATCCTTGGCCACCTGTGAAGAGTCCACACCAATATCTTTGGCTAACTGCGTGGATGAGATAAACTGCTGTCCACTGTTACTTAATAATTTAATATGTGCCAAGTAAAACGGTAGTCTTCGAATTGTTGGCTCCGGTACTTTACCAATCATGTCAATATTTTGATATGTATAAATCTAAATACAAAAATAGAAAAATTTTCAATAAAGAAATAAATCATTATTTATAACGCTAAAAACCTTTTTATTGCCCGTAATCATGCTTATTTTTGTAAAAAAACTCAAAGATGAGAATTGTAAAGACAGATACAGCGGGAGTGATTATAGATATGCAGGAAAAACTGCTTCCTCATATGAAAAAACAGCCTACAGTGCTGGAGAACTGTGTGAAGCTAATTACCGGACTAAATTTACTGGAAGTGCCGGTCCTTGCAACACAACAGTATACCAGGGGGCTGGGGGAGACTGTTGAGCACATCAGGGAGGTGTTTGAGCCCTTTGACTATATTGAAAAAACATCGTTCAGTTGCTGTGATGAACCGGAATTTAATGTCCGTTTAAAATCAACAGGTAAACATTTTGTGATTATTGCAGGAATTGAAACGCATGTTTGTGTTCTTCAGACCGTCATAGATCTGATTAATTTTGGTTATCAGCCGGTTGTCATTGAGAATTGTGTCTCTAGCCGTTTTGATGAAGATAAGGATTCTGCAATACATCGAATGAGGCAGGAGGGGGCCATAATATCAACCTATGAATCGGTACTTTTTGAACTTACTCAGGATGCTAAAGCTGATGCGTTTAAAGCAATTTCAAAACTGGTTAAATAGCCTGATTTCTGGCAATACTATCTTCAATAATTTCAGTAAATACATCGGCTATTGGTACTTCCATCGCCCTTATCTGTTGAGGAATAAAGCTAGTAAGCGTCATGCCGGGTGTGGTATTAACTTCCAGTAAGTAAATGGTTTTATCTGAAATTATATAATCCACACGTACGATGCCTTTGCAGCCCAGTATGCTGTAAATTGCTGATGTAAGTTTTTGAATTTTCCGGGTCAGTTCATCTGAAATACGGGCAGGCGTTATTTCTTCAGCCATTCCGGGCGTATATTTAGCCTCGAAATCAAAATACTCGTTTTTAGGAACAACCTCAGTTACAGGCATGATCACTTCCCGTTCCAGTGTTTTATATATGCCGTTTGTAACCTCGGTACCTTTTATGAATGCTTCAATAATTATTTCATCGCTTTCCTGAAAAGCTTTCTCAATGGCAGGTGCAATATCCGAAGACTGAACTGCTTTGGTGACGCCAAAACTTGAACCCCCTGCATTGGGTTTTATAAAACAGGGAAGTCCTACGCGCTCAATTACTTCCTCTGGTCTGACCGACATTCCCTTACGCAGCATCATGGATTCTGCCGATTTTATACCGAATGCCTTAAGGTAGGTATTACAAAAGAATTTATTGAATGTAACCGAAGATGCCAGGACCCCGGAAGATGTATATGGCAGTCGGATCATATCAAGATACCCCTGTAATCTGCCATCTTCACCCGGTATACCGTGAATGGTGTTATATACACAATCGAACGTTAATTTCTTTCCGTTTATTTCTGTGCTGAAGTCGTTCCTGTCAAGCGGATATTCCTCGCCATTTTCAAGCCTTATCCTCCAATTGTTCTTCTCCAGAATTACAATGAACAGATTGTATTCTGAGCTGTCAATAAATGTTTTCAGGCCTTCGGCACTTTTAAGTGAAACCACTACTTCAGACTGATCGCCACCTGCAACGATTGCAATATTCTTCTTCATAAATTTTATTCTTCAAGATTTCGGTTGGCAACATAATTCCGCCACTTTTCAATCAGCCGGCTCATATCTTCCGGTAATTCAGAGTTAAACTGCATAAATTTATTCGTTGCCGGATGTACAAATCCAAGGGATCTGGCATGTAGTGCCTGCCTGTCGCAAATACTGAAACAGTTGTCTATAAACTGCTTATATTTTGTAAATGTGGTGCCTTTAAGTATTTTGTCACCCCCATATGTTTTGTCATTGAAAAGAGGGTGCCCTATATGTTTCATATGTACCCTGATCTGATGAGTCCGTCCGGTTTCGAGGTTGCATTTTACAAGCGATACATAACCAAACCGTTCCAGAACCTCGTAATGTGTGACTGCTTCTTTGCCATAATCCCCTTCATTGTCGAAAACATCCATTCCGATTCTGTCTTTCAGATTCCTGCCGATTTTTCCTGTGATAGTACCGTTTGCTTCTTCAAAATCTCCCCACACAATGGCATTGTAAGTGCGTTCGGTTGTTTTATCAAAAAATTGTTTGGCAAGTTTGTTTTTAGCCAGCTCATTTTTAGCTACAACCATTAATCCGGTTGTGTCTTTATCAATCCGGTGAACCAATCCGGGCCGCGGATCATCACCATTAAACATTGGCAGGTCGCTCAAATGAAAGGCCAGCGCATTTACCAATGTACCGGTATAGTTGGCTATACCCGGATGAACGACCAGTCCTGCAGGTTTGTTAACTACAAGAAGGTGCTCATCTTCGTATACAATATCCAGTGGTATATCCTCAGGTATTATTTTAAATTCATATGGAGGATATTCAAGTACGATCGAAACAATATCGTATGGCTTTACCTTATAATTGGGTTTTACACTTTTATTATTGACTAATATATTTCCGGCATTTGCCGCGGATTGTATTTTAGATCTTGACGCATTTTTTATTCTGTCCACCAGGAATTTATCAACCCTTAACAAGGTCTGTCCAGGATCACATTCAAACCTGTAATGTTCAAACAGTTCCTGATCCTGGCTGTCATCAGTATTAATAATCGGATCATTCATATAGCAAAGAATCTGTATTCAGTGAATCAGTTTTGAGTTTTAAGCTATCTGCAGTGAGCCATAGTGTGACAGATGATCCGATATTGACCTTTGATCGGGAAAGGGGTTTCTGATTTAATACATAAAGAGAATCCCTGGTTATGTTTTCATCCTGTTCATCGTCAGTTATAATAGAAGCCCCGATGTTTAATCCCTTTGCTGTTAATATTTTTTCCGCATCAACCAGATACATATTTTTCAAATCGGGAAGTAAGGTTGTTTCACTGCTCAGTCCATTGGCAACCAATACATCGATTCTGCTACCCTCTGTTACCGGTTTGCCCGGATCGATTTCCATGCCTTCGTAATGTTGTCCGATGACCAGATTTTTAAACTCAGACGGGACATATATTGTATCGCCAATTTTTAGTCCTGCGCTTTCAAGAACTGTTTTAGCCTGTCGGAGCGATAAGTCTCGAATATCTGGCATCGCAATACTCTTTTTTGTTTGCGCATTGAAAATTAAGAATAATTTGCGGTGTTTTTTAACCTTTGATCCTGCACCAGGCACCTGCTCCCAAAGGGTTCCGTTTGGAACTGAATCCGTGAAAACGGAGTCAATAATCTCATAGCGAAGTTCCTGTTTGTCCAGGATGCGTTTAATCTGAGGCTCATTCAGACCTCTCAGATCAGGAACAATTTCAGATTTGCCATGATTGGTATAAAAGTATAGTCCTATAAAAACGCCGGCTAATATGAATACCAATAAGATAATGCTGATCAGCAGGTTTTTAAAAAAGACCTTTGAGGTTAAAAAACGAATAATACTCATCTTGCGTATGAAAAAATTTACGCGTAAAAGTAATGAATAAAACGAATGGAAAAAAATGAAGGAATAAAGTAATTGATGTGTCTTAAAACAAAAAAAGTAAAGATTTCTCTTTACTTCTCTTGTATATTATTTTCTTAGCGCAGGCTCATCAGAAACGGTGAGTTTTTTTCTTCCTTTAGCCCTGCGAGCACTTAAAACACGACGGCCGTTTTTGGTTGACATTCTTTCACGAAAACCGTGTTTGTTTTTTCTCTTTCTGTTTGAAGGTTGAAATGTACGTTTCATTTTATTTTAATTTACTCTGTTTCTACTCCATAAATCGGGATGCAAAAATAGACTTTTTTATTAAGTCCCAAAAATATTTTATGCCTTTTTATACCCTTTCGGCGTAAAATAATGCGGATCATTGGTTTTACCGGATTTTTGAGTTACAATAATATCCTATTTGTCATGAACTGAGATTATTAAAATGTTAAAAGTACGAATGTGTCTATGAAATTAATGTTGTGATGATAATTTGTTACTAATTATTACAAAAAAAGGATATCATCTAATAAATTAATGATATATTTGGCTCGCCAACAAACAGTTTTTTGCAGATTATATCTGCTGAAAAACCGGGGGGAGTTGAATATTCAACTCCCTTTTTTATTTTAAGCTTTTGATCAGGAACGGTCCGGCTTTCGTTGCTTGTCCAGTATAATATGTTTACTCAAAACAATTAATTTTCTGAAATAGAGCATGAAAGATTTTTAGTTGGATTTATCCTACAAAAAAAATAGCAAAACAGTTCAAAAAATATTTGGTAGTTAATGAAAATTGTCTTTTCTTTGAACCATTCAACAAACAGGTAATTTTTTTCATAGGTTTAGGTTTAGGGTAATTTAGGTTAAGGATGAGCGCCCGCTCATCCTTAATTTTTTTATGCCTCCCGTTAAAATAAAAAAGCTTAAAAACAATACTATTATTTGGCAAAAAGATAAAAATGCCTTTACTTTGTACTATTCAACAACAAACAGGTAATTTTTTTCATAGGTTTAGGTTTAGGGTAATTTAGGTTAAGGATGGGCGCCCGCTCATCCTTAATTTTTTTATATACCTCTTAGAAATATAAACATGTATATATGAAAAAATGTTAATTTGTTTGTATTGCTTAAGAAATTAATAATCAGCTTAATATATGTTGGGTGAGTGATAGGTGTAAACGTTTTCACAACAAATTTTAACTAAAAATTTGCCGATATTAATTATATACTATACATTTGTATTACTTCTACGTATTTTTTCATAGGTTTAGGTTTAGGGTAATTTTAGGGGAGCAAAGATGCCTATCTTTGCTCCCCTTTCCTTTATGGTGTTTTGTGCTTTTACAACAGAGGGCTGAAGAGTCTTGCCAGTGATTCTATGAACTTACGAAAACGATTTCTTTTCTTCCATTCTTCAAGGGTAATCTCATGCGATGAGGCAAGGTCATTCATGAAATTCTGCTTTGCTACAGCTGTTGTTTCAGGGTCATAAATAAAAGCGGTAACCTCAAAATTATCTTCAAAGCTTCTGAAATCCATATTGGCTGAACCAACTGAAGTCAATGTGTCATCAGTGATTAAAAGTTTGCTGTGCAGAAATCCATTTTGGTAAAAGAAGACCCTGACACCGGCTTCCATAATTTCCCTCAGATAGGAATGAGATGATGCTTCGGTAATAAAGGCATCTGATTTACCAGGAACGATTAAGCGGACATCAGTTCCACTCAGGGCTGCAGTTTTAAGTCCCATCAATATACTTTCGGTCGGCAAAAAATAGGGTGATTCAATGTAGAGGTATTTTTCTGCACCTGTAATTGCGGTAAAGAA
Source organism: Quyinboa sediminis (assembly GCF_042219855.1). Classification (NCBI taxonomy): domain Bacteria; kingdom Pseudomonadati; phylum Bacteroidota; class Bacteroidia; order Bacteroidales; family Quyinboaceae; genus Quyinboa; species Quyinboa sediminis. Next base: position 405,205 of record NZ_JBHJHP010000004.1, read on the forward strand.
GGCCTGTTCAATTGTCTTCCAGTCACTGTCAGGACTACTCCAGGCGATTTGCATCCGGAGGTTGTCCTGTTTTTCATGTGTATTTTCAGGAAAGTACTTGCTGTCTCTTATGCGCTGTCTGCTCACAAAATACCAGTCAAGGATAAATATACTTTGCAGGCTGGAAACCGCATCTCCCTCAATCTTTACATGAATATCACGCCATGAGCCGAGTTTTTTTACGCCATGAACATAGCGATCGGCTACATTCAGACCGCCTGTATATCCGGTATGTCCGTCGATAACCACTATTTTCCGGTGATTTCTGTAATTTATTTTACTGGTAAAAAACGGAAAACGGACTTTAAGAAAAGGGTAGACCTCGATACCGCCTGCCCGGAGTTTTTTAAAGAATCTGCGTTTAAGGTGCCAGCTGCCAACATCGTCCACAATCATCCGGACTTCCACGCCTTCTTTTATCTTTTCAAAAAGTGCCTGGATGATGGTATTGCCAATATTATCATCATCAAAAATATAGTACTCGAGGTGAATAAAAGATTTAGCTTTCTGGATGTCATTCAGTAATTCCGGGAATTTTTCGGTGCCGTTATTGAGGATTCTGATGGTATTGTTGTCCGTAAACAAGGTGTGATTATTGCTGAATAACAGCGATATAAGTTTCCTGTGTTTTTCAAGGTCCGGTGGCAATAAAATTTTTTTTATGCTGAATTTATTTTTCAGAATATCATAATACCCGTTTATCAGCTCAATTTGTTTTATACTTTTTCGCGTAATAATCTTCTGTCTTCGGTAGTTTTGACCGAAAAAGATATAAAGAATAAGCCCGGCATAAGGAAGCAGGATAAGTACCAGTACCCACGACATTGTTTTAACAGGATTGCGGTTTTCCAGAACAATTAGTACAGCAATACTCCATACCGTTACGATATAGATATGATTTAAAAGCTGAAGAACCACTTCAGGAAATGCGAAGCTGTTAAACATACACAGTAATTATAGTTTTAAAATTACTGTTTTTTGTTTTTAAATACAAGTAGTATAGAGTCAGACATTTTTTCTCTGCCCACAAGTTCACCGGTTAACCTTGGTGCATCAATACCTGAAGTGAAAGATTTGTTGCCGATAAAACGCCAGGCTTCATCCCAGAGTCCTTTTGATATAAATCCCTTTAAAAGCCGGGTGCCACCTTCTATGATCACGGACATGATATTCCGCTCGTACAATTCATCTAAAATATCTTCATGCAGATAGTCTTCAAAGTCAACTTCAAAGTATTCCAGATTCTTTACATTCTTTTTGGCATCTTTGGTAAACACAAGTGTCGGATGCACATAATCAAACAAATGGAGTTCTGAAGGTAACCTGTGTTGACGATCAAGGACCAGCCTTAACGGATTATGTCCGGTCCAGTAGCGAACACTTAAGGATGGATTATCCCTTTCTGCAGTATTTGTACCTACCATAACAGCATCTTCGTCAGCTCTTTGCTTATGAACTGCAATTTTACAGGCGTCAGAGGTTATCCATGTGGGTTTACTGATTACTTTTGAGCGGTCTCTGTCAATAAAGCCATCAACAGTCTCAGCCCATTTAAGTATGATGTAGGGTCTTTTCCTGTTATGAAATGTGAAAAACCTTTTATTGATTTCACGGCTTTCTTCTTCCATTAGTCCAACATCAACCTTTACGCCTGCTTCTTCCATTTTTTCAATGCCTTTCCCTGAAACTTTTGAAAAAGGGTCTGTTGTGCCAATAACCACATGAGGGATTTTGCTCGAAACAATCAGGTCACTGCAGGGAGGTGTTTTTCCGAAATGTGCACAAGGTTCAAGATTGACATATAACGTTGAATCCGATAGATGGGATTTGTCTTTTACACTGTTTATAGCATTTACCTCGGCATGCGGACCGCCAAATTCTTTATGATAGCCTTCTCCGATAATTTTTTCTTTATGTACAATAACACATCCAACCAATGGATTTGGTGATACATGACCGGATCCACATTTAGCCAATGTTAAACAACGTTGCATATATAACTCCGGTGAGTTAATTATTTTCATGTTTTTAATGCTCTATCCTTTTCTTACCTTTGCAAAGCTATGCAAAAAAATATCAACTACATAAAACAAAAACTTAGCGGTCTGTATCCTGATCGTGAGGTGGACAGTTTTGTTGTCTGGATACTCGGGCATGTTTTAGGGTACGACAGAACACGTATCCTGTTGAATAATGATAAAATACTGCCCAAGGATGTGTCTGCACGTATTATGTCTATCGTTGACAGATTGACAAAGTATGAGCCGATACAGTATATAACCGGGGATACAGAATTTGCGGGTTTAAGTCTTAATGTTAAGCCGGGCGTATTGGTTCCAAGACCGGAAACAGAAGAACTGGTTTCGCGTATTTCGAATAAGATTTCGGGAAAAACAACCCGGATTCTTGATATAGGGACAGGGTCGGGTTGCATAGCCTTAGGTTTAAAAAAGTATATGCCGGGTGTGGAGGTATATGGCTGTGATATTGTACAGGCAGCATTGGACCTTGCCCGGGAAAATGCAAAACTTAACAAGCTGGAAGCCACTTTTTTTTACTATGATATTCTTTCCCAGACTGGAGCTTTACCCGTTGAAGAGTTTAATATGATTGTCAGCAATCCGCCTTATGTACTGGAAAGTGAAAAGGCGCTGATGGAAGATAATGTGTTGAAGTATGAGCCGCACAGCGCTCTTTTTGTGCCGGATGATAATGCCCTTGTTTACTATCAGCGCATAACAGATTTTGCCCGGATTAATCTTACCGACGGCGGAGAAATCTGGTTTGAGATTAATGAATCCAGGGGCGAAGAGGTAAAGGAGCTTCTGGTTAAGAATTCATTTCATAATGTTGTTGTTCTGAAGGATATTTTTGGTAAATACCGCTTTGTTAACGGTGTTTTCAGAAAGTAGAACCGTTTTTACTATATTTTTTTATTCCCATTTGTTTTCTGAACATAAAATCCATTAAACGGTCAGATGCATATTTTCTCAGAATATGTAAGAACCTGGCAATTAAGGTTACTCTGTATCTTGCCCGTGGATTTCTTTTTTGAATAGCCTTGTATATTATATTAGCCACATCATGTGGTTTTCCGGCAACGCGATCGCTCAATGTGTTTTTCGACCAACCTGTTAAACGAATAATCATGGATTTATACACGCTGGAATCCGGTACATGATCTGCTGAGGAATAGGCTGTTTCCCCGAACATTGTGCGAATAGGACCCGGCTCTATTGTGATAACCTTAATACCGAACTGACCAACCTCAAGTCTTAATGCGTCAGATAAGGCTTCCACTGCAAATTTTGATGCGCAGTACCAACCACTTAATGGCATGGATACTTTTCCGGCAATGGAACTCACGTTAACGACAAATCCTTCTGCGTGTTTTCTGATCAGTGGTAAAGCATGTCGGGTCACGGAGGCCAGGCCCAGTACATTGGTATTTATTTGATTAAAGGCCATTTCTTCTGTTGTTTCCTCTATTGGTCCCATCTGTCCGTAACCGGCATTATTTACCAATCCAAAAAGTTGTACACCATCTGCTTCAATACGGTTTATTGCTTTGATGACGGAAGAAAGATCGGTAACATCCAGATGCATGGTAACTGCACCCTTGTTTTTCAGGTCATTTATAGTCTCTGGTTTACGCGCAGTGGCATAAACTATATAGCCTTTTCGAAGTAATAATTCAGCCGTGGCTCTGCCTATTCCGGACGAGCAACCGGTTATCAGTACTGCTTTTGACATGTAAGTGAGTTTTAACAATGTTACAATTACGTCATTTTCTTTTAATCAACGGAATTCTATAACCTATTTTAACGCATGCCATTTATAAGCATAAAAAAAGGGTAAACCATGTTGATTTACCCCTTTTGAGCCGGATCTCAGATTCGAACTGAGGACCCCGAGATTACAAATCACGTGCTCTGGCCAACTGAGCTAATCCGGCATAAAAAGAGGGCAAGCTGCCCGTATCGCACCGCTACAACCGCCTACCCTTGCTGCCGTCAAGCCCTGGGGGAATTCAGCAGGAGCTGGTCGTACGGGACTTGCCCGGGCGCAAAAGTAGAAATTTTACCATTCATCACAAACTTTTTAAACTTTTTTTGAGGGTATATTTCGGTTTATGGATATATGGCGCTTTCTGAATATTTAAGATTAAGGAATTTCTTTAAGCACTCTTTGATTAAAAACTAATATATTTGCCCTATTAATTTAAAATACTATGGAAAAGGATCAATCAATTATTAGTAATTCAATGTTTTACGGTTTGTTATTTGGAATCGTACTGGTAATTTACAACATTATTCTTACTGCAACCGGAATGAGCAAGGCGATGATGTCCGGTGGTATTACAATGTCCATTATGTCAATGGTGCTGTCACTTATTTTATATTTTGGTGGTGTGACTATATCTCAGCAACACTACCGGAATAAAAAGTTAGGTGGTTATATTACTTATGGTAAGGCATTTACATTTGGCCTTCTTGTAACGGTTTTTGCATCTTTACTGGTAGCAGTCTACAGTTTTGTTTATGCACAGTGGATAAACCCTGATTATGGTAAAGAACTGTATGAAATGTCAAAACAACTTACTATGGATATGCTTGATCGGTTCAATGCTCCGGCAGATGCTGTCGATCAGGCTATGGCAAAACTTGAAGAAAGCGGGATTTCATCACCGCAGGATTTTGCATTTGGTGCTGTCACCAATGGAATAATCATAGGAACAGTTATTAGCCTTATTACTTCAATTTTCGTTAAAAAAGAGAATAAAGATCCTTTTGCAGGAGTAGAAGATACAACAGAATTATAGAAAAACTTTAATGGATATATCTATTGTAATCCCTTTATATAATGAGGAAGAATCGTTACCGGAGCTAACGAAGTGGATAAATACTGTAGTCACAAAACACAATTTTAAAACAGAGATTATTTTTGTTGACGACGGTAGTAGTGATAATTCCTGGGAGGTAATAACAGAACTTAAGAAGAGTTATTCCACATTAAAAATAAACGGGATCAGTTTCAGACGCAATTACGGAAAATCGGCGGCATTATACTGCGGATTTGATGCAGCAGCAGGAGATGTTGTTTTTACCATGGATGCCGACCTTCAGGATAATCCTGAAGAGATACCGCCTATGTATGATATGATTATGAAGGAAGGCTATGATATGGTCTCAGGTTGGAAGAAGAAACGCTATGATCCGGTTTTTTCAAAAAATCTGCCCAGTAAATTCTTTAACTGGACTGCCCGTAGGATGAGTGGTATAAAGCTACATGACTTTAATTGTGGTTTGAAGGCCTACAAGAATAAAGTGGTAAAGAGTATTGAGGTGTATGGTGATATGCACCGTTACATACCGGTTCTGGCTAAATGGGCCGGATTCAAGAGAATTGGAGAAAAAGTAGTGCAGCATCAGGAACGTAAATTCGGAGAAACGAAATTTGGATTGGAACGTTTCATTCGTGGCCCTCTCGATCTCCTTTCCGTCATTTTTATTTCAAGATTTGGAAAACGGCCCATGCATTTCTTCGGGGTTTGGGGTGTAATCATGTTTTTGATTGGTGCTGTAGCTGCGGTTTGGGTAGGCACGCAAAAACTGCTTGCAATGGCGCATCATCTTAAAGCACCACTGGTAACAGATAACGCCTTCTTTTATATTGCTTTAACATCGATGATTATTGGTGCCCAGCTGTTTCTTTCCGGTTTTATCGCAGAACTGGTTTCCCGTAACGGAGCAGAACGCAATAAGTATATTATCGCAGAAAAAATCTGATTATGAATGAACTATGGGAGGTGATTAAATTTATTATTCCGGCTTTATTGGTTTGGTGGGCCGTGTATGTAACGCAGAACCGGTTTTTTAAACAGTCTGAAAAAAATCGGTATTTTGAGTTGAAAAATAATAATCAGAAGGTCACGACGCCCCTGAAGTTTCGTGCGTACGAACGCATGATTCTCTTTCTTGAAAGAATCACACCCGAAAATCTTGTCCTCAGGGTACAACGGTATGACATGAATTCCATGCAGTTGCACAGCGAACTTCTTAAGACGATTCGAATGGAATATGAGCACAATTTATCACAACAGCTGTATGTGTCTCCCGAAGCCTGGGTTTTAATAATTACAGCGAAGGAAAGTGTAGTAAAACTCTTAAATTCAACAGTTTCAGGTATTAATCCGCAGGCTCCGTCAATAGAATTATCCAAAGAGTTTATAGAGGAATATCATAATGCAGGAAAAACCCCTGTTGATCTTGCAAAACAACAGTTACAAAAAGAGGTAAGTCAATATTTTTAATTATGGATTTTAAAGATCTGATCCAGAAACGTTATTCCGTAAGACAGTATAAAAGTACATCCATTGACAGAGAGAAGATTGAAAAAGTGTTGGAAGCCGGCCGTATGGCTCCATCTGCCGTGAATTATCAACCCTGGGAATTCATCGTTATCCGGGAACCTGAGATGCTGGAAAAGATCCATTCCTGTTATTCACGTGAATGGTTTAAATCAGCTCCTGTTGTTATTGTTGTTTGTGGCGATCATGCTGAAGGCTGGCACCGTGCAGCTGATGGTAAGGATCATACCGATATTGATGTGGCTATTGCAGTAGATCATATGACACTTATGGCTACCGAAATGGGACTTGGAACATGTTGGGTCTGTAATTTTAATCCTCTGTTGGCCCGTGAAATTCTTGAACTGCCTCAAAATCTGGAACCGGTTGCAATGTTGCCCCTTGGTATTCCCCGGGAAGATGATGATTTATCAACAAAAGTAAAAAAACGTAAACCGCTTAATCAGATCGTCCATTGGGATTGTTATAAAGGTTGATGTGATATTTTACAGATTCGTTTTATTTCTACGTGCAATTTATCTGTAATTTGTCGTTTATTGGTAAAACGAAATCTGTGTTATGGCATTGAGATTTAAAAAACGTCTTTTCAGAATTCTGTTCTATTTTTTTCTGTCTGCTGTATTGATCTTAGGTACAGGGCTGGCAATCTTTTTTTCCGGCAGGTGGGGAAATATTCCAACGAAGGATGAGCTGAAAGATGTAAGAAACTACCTGGCTTCAGAAGTTTACAGTGATAATAATGAGTTGCTTGGGAAGTATTTTTTTGAGAATCGTTCTAATGCTTCGTTTGAAGAGATTCCGCCTTTTATCATTCAGGCCCTTGTAGCCACTGAAGATGCCCGTTTTTTTGAGCATGGCGGTATTGACCGGCGCAGTGTTTTAAGGGTGATGGTCAAATCAATTCTCCTGGGAGACCGTAGTGCTGGTGGCGGGAGTACGATCAGTCAGCAGCTGATTAAAAATCTTTACCCCAGAATAGGAGATTCGTTTTTAAGCCTTTCGTTCAGTAAGGTTAAGGAAATGATTGCGGCACGAAGGCTGGAGGATATTTACACGAAAGATGAAATACTTACCCTGTATCTGAATACCGTTCCTTTTGGTGATAATACCTTTGGTATTAAGAGTGCTGCCGATCATTATTTCAGTAAGGACCTCAGAGAACTTACAGTAGAAGAGGCTGCTGTTTTAATCGGAATGCTGAAGGGAACAAATCTGTATAATCCCTATTACCATCCCGAAAATGCACTTCCCAGGAGAAATGTGGTGTTGAACCAGATGGCTAAGTATGATTACCTGGAACAAAGTGTCGCCGATTCACTGGAAGATATACCACTTAAAATCAATTATAAACTTTTGTCACATCATAGTGGTCTTGCACCTTATTTCAGGGAGTATTTGAGGCAGGATTTACAAAAGTGGTGTGCGGAACATGTAAAGGAAGATGGTGAACCATACGATCTTTACAGGGATGGTCTGAAGATATACACAACCATTGATGCAGAATTACAGCAGGATGCTGAAGAAGCCATGCAATACCATATGAGCCGGCTACAGAAAGATTTTGACAAGCACTGGAAAAACTCAAAACCATGGAGCAGTCATCCGGCAATTCTTGAAAATGCGTTTAGGAATTCGGATCGTTACAAAAAAATGGTAAAGCAGAATAAATCGGAAAAAGCGATTGATTCCGCTTTTAATACACCTGTTAAACGTAAAATGTTCTCATGGGATGGCGAAAAGGATATGACACTTACGCCTATGGATTCGATTAAATACAGTCTTCAGTTTCTTCATACCGGAGTATTGGCTATTAATCCGGACAGCGGCGCTGTAAAAGCCTGGGTAGGCGGTATCAACCATAAATATTATCAGTATGATCATGTTCTTGCCAGGAGGCAGGTCGGATCAACCTTCAAACCTTTTGTATATACAACCGGACTGGAATATGGTATTGAACCGGATGATTTTTTTAAGAACGATAGCATTGTTTATACCGATTATGAAAACTGGACCCCCTCTAATTCTGATAATGCTTATGGCGGAGAGTATTCGGTGCTTGGTGCTCTTGTGAACTCTGTGAATACTGTTACGGTGCAGGTTGCAATGCAATGCGGACTGGATAATGTTAAACAGACGGCTTATGATCTCGGGATCAAAACCAAATTACCAGATGTACCTTCTATAGCTCTAGGAACAGCCGAGATTCCACTGATAGAGATGGTTCCTGCTTACGCGGCATTCGTTAATGGAGGTTATCGGGTTGAACCCTACTTCTTAACCCGTATCGAAGACCGGAATGGAAAGGTGCTGGAGGAATTTAAGCCAGAAAAACCGGTGAAGGTACTGGATAGTGAAGTGGCACTTACGATGGCCTATATGTTAAAGATGGTGGTGGACAGCGGTACGGCAAAATCCTTGCGTACAACCTATGGTATAAAAACGGATATGGGAGGAAAAACAGGAACGACACAGCAAAATGCTGATGGATGGTTCATTGGAGTAACCCCGGATCTGGTGACAGGCGTTTGGGTTGGAGCAGAAAATCCGGCTATACACTTTCGTACCATCACCTATGGCCAGGGTGCATATATGGCCTTACCCATTTTTGCCAATATGCTCGAAAATACAAAGAAGGATGGTGAATATACCCGCTATTTTGATGGTTCATTTAAAATGATGAATAACAGGATGGCACGGCGTTTCGATGTTGCCTTATACCGGGATCATGCAGAACCGATAGACCGAATCGAACAAATTATTGATATTGTCGGCGATATATTTGCCGGTAATAAAAAGAATGGCGTTAAAAAAGATTCCACCGAAGTAGAAGAGGAGACATTTCTGGAAAAACTGGGAAATCTTTTCAGAAAAAAGAAGAATCGCTAATCAATATGGTATTTCGTAGTAAACCGGTTATGTGATATTCTGTCTTTTTTAAGTTTTTGCAGGCTATGCGGTTCCTTAAATTCTTCTTTATACCCTACAGCAATAACGGATTCAACCCTCCAGCCTGACGGGATTTCCAGTAAATTACGAATAAACACTTCGGCGGAAATATTTTCATTAAATTCCCTGTTTCTGATTTGCACCCAACAACTGCCAAGGCCCTCATCTTCGGCTGCCATCTGTAGGTTTATTGAAGCGATGGACGTATCCTCAATCCATACATCACTGGTTGCAGGATCGGCCAATACTACTATAGCAAGCGGAGCTTCGCCAATAAGTTTTGATCCGTGTGGTTTACATTCCGATAAACGCTCAAGCACCATTTTATCATCAACCAAAACAAAATGCCATGGATTCCTGCTTTTTGAAGAAGGAGACATCAGAGCTGCCTGAAGAATGGTGTCAATCTTGCTTTTTTCCGGCATTAGATTCTTAAATTTTCTGCAGCTTCGCCTTGATCTTATAAGTTCGAAAAATGATTCCATAAAGTATGAGGGTTGTCAGATTTACTATACGTCAGATTTATTATTTTAGTGCAAATATACAACGCAAAAAAAGCAATTGTTATGGTGAACCCATTATTTAATCGTCATTTTCTTAAATTGCTGGATCTCAGCAGCGAAGAGATTCATATGCTCCTTAATCTTTCTGCAAAACTGAAAGCAGAGAAGAAAAAGGGTGTGTTAGTACCGCGGCTTGAAAATAAGCAGATTGCACTGATTTTTGAAAAATCATCTACCCGGACACGTTGTGCTTTCGAAGTGGCAGCAAAAGATATGGGAGCTCATACAACATATTTGGGACCATCAGGGAGTCAGATAGGTCACAAGGAGTCGATTAAAGATACTGCACGTGTACTGGGGCGTATGTACGATGGGATAGAATATCGTGGTTTCGGCCAGACAGTTGTTGAGGAACTGGCAGCGTATGCCGGTGTTCCGGTCTGGAATGGCTTGACCAATGAATATCATCCAACCCAGATTCTGGCTGACTTTCTCACAATCAGTGAGCATTCTGATAAGCCACTGAATGAAATCCGTTTTGCTTATTGTGGCGATGCGCGGTATAATATGGGAAATTCATTGATGGTAGGGGCAGCAAAACTGGGAATGGATTTCAGAGCTGTAGCACCAAAAGCATACTGGCCTGATGAAAAGCTGGTAGCAATTTGTAAGAAAATAGCTGAAGAATCCGGTGCCGTAATTACCTTGTCAGAAGATGTTGAAGAGGGAGTTAAGGGGTGTGATTATATCTATACTGATGTCTGGGTGAGTATGGGTGAATCTGCGGAAGTATGGTCGGAAAGAATTGAACAGCTGAAGCCATACCAGGTCAACAGGCAGATGCTGGAGAAAACCGGAAACCCTGATGTGAAGTTTCTGCATTGCCTGCCGGCATTTCACAACAGGGAGACAAAGACAGGAGAGGAGGTATTTCAAAAATTCGGCCTCACTGCCCTTGAGGTTACAGAAGACGTTTTTGAATCGGACGCGTCACTGGTTTTTGATGAAGCTGAAAACAGAATGCATACCATAAAAGCCGTAATGGTAGCATCACTTTGTGAACATTTCTGATAAGACTCTTTATAAAACCTTTCAGCAGTACTTTTTGAGTTTTCCTATAAGCATTTGTGGTTTAATTGGTTTTGTAAGGTAGTCAACACATCCCGCCTTCAAGCATTTTTCTATTTCTTCAGGCATGGCATAAGCGGTCTGGGCTATCACCGTTGCTGAAGGATCAATTTTAAGTATTTTTTCGGTAGCTTCAGTACCGTCCATCCCCGGAAGGTTTATGTCCATTAAAACAGCATTGATATACTTTGCATGTTTCTTATACTCTTTAACGGCTTTTTCACCACTATCGACCCACATGACTTCAACACCTGTATCTTTTAAAGCTTCTTTAAAAAAGGTTACAATATTTTCTTCATCTTCTACAAGAAGAATATTAACACCATTCAGGTTTCCTGATGAATCGTCTGTAGCAGAAATTTCAGGTTTTTCATTTTTTACAACACTTTCTTTGTATGGGATGGTGAAATGAATGGAGGCTCCGTTTGTATATGAAGTATCAACCCATATTGTGCCGCCAAGAAGGTCTGTTAACCCTTTCGATATGGCTAAGCCAAGGCCTGTTCCCCTGTATTTACGGTGTGTTTTGGTATCCAGACGATAAAAACGTTCAAAAATCTCAGTGGCCTTGGCTTCCGGAATTCCTACTCCTTCATCGTAAACAAAGAATTCAATTTTTTTATTTTTGGTTTTGTAGCCAATCGTAATTTTTCCTTCCTCGGTGAATTTAAGTGCATTGTTGATTAAGTTAACCAATATTTGTCTTAACCGCAGTTTATCGGTTCTGATAAACCGGTTATCCAGTTCCGGATCAGTGTCGGTAACAATCTCAATATGCTTCTTGTTCCTTGTTGCCTTTAACTGATCGTATTCCGTTTTAAGCTGATGGATAAGTTCACTGATTTCTACCGGTTCTTTAAAAATTTTTATTTCATTGGCTTCAATTTTTGAAATATCAATGATGTCGTCAATCAGTGATAAGAGCGATTGTGAGTTATTATTAATAATTTCAAGGTATAAATCTTTTTGCTTTGCCGTGGTATGGTCTTCTTTCAGAAGTTCGGCAAATCCAATGATGCCATTCATCGGTGTTCTGATCTCATGACTCATGTTAGCAAGGAAATTGTTTTTGTGCACATTGGCAATTTCAGCTTTTTCTTTCGCTTTTATAAGTTCAGACTTGATTTCTTCCTCATCTGTAATATCCCAGTTTACACCGATCATTTTTGCCGGTGAGCCATCCGTGTTTTTAGTAATTACTGCTTGTGCATGTATACAACGAACCGAATTGTCAGGATGGATGATATGGAATTCCGTTTTGTAGTCTTTTATTCCCTGAACGGCAAGGTCAAATTCCTGCATGGCTTTATCCCTGTCATTGGGGTGTAACGATTTTTTCCATCCTTCGAAATAATTGCTGAATTTTTTTCTTTCAAGACCATAGATTTTAAACATCTGATCATCCCACATCAGTGAATTAGTCTTAAAATCAAGTTCCCATATTCCGATAAATGCAGAGCGGGTAGCAAGCTGCAATCTCTGTGATGTAATCTTTAATTCTTCTTCGGCTGCTTTCCGGTCTGTAATATCAGTGTGCGCACCAAACATTCTGATGACCTTGCCTTTTTCATCAAGGATTGATGCCGCTTTGTTAAAAATCCAGATATAATCCCCGTTTTTATGTTTTAACCTGAATTCGATTTCGAAATATTCGATAGGATTTTTTATGTAATCCAGAAGGCGTTGATTTGCTCTTTCCCTGTCTTCAGGATGTAACAGGTTATTCCACGTCTCAAATTTATCTGGTAGTTCGTCAGGACTATAGCCCAGCTGAGATTTCCATATAGGAGAATAATACACACTTTCATCTGCCAGATTCCAGTCCCAGATTCCTATGTTTGATGCCTTGGTTGCGAGACTGAATCGCTCCCTGAAAATATTTAAATCGTGCTGATACTTTATTCTTTCAGTAATATCAATGACCATACCCCGGATTAGATTGCCGGATAATTTGGCAGATAAAAGTACGGTTATTTCGCGGTTTGTCCGGCTCTTGAGTTTCGTCTCATAGTTACTGATGGAGCCTTTATTGATTAATTCATGAAGTACTTTCCTGCTTTCATCAGGATCGGAGGATAAACTAAAAACATCAGATTGGGCCAGCTCCTCCTGATTCTTGAACTCCAGCATACCAATAAGTGCTTCATTGGCATAGAGTATATTTCCATCCTGCGAAATAAGGTAAACCCCAACCAGAGAATTATCTACAAGGTTTCTGTATTTTTCTTCACTTTCCTTTAAAGCCTGATCACTTAAGTACTTTTCTGTAACATCGTTTGTGATCATTACAATATATCCTTCATGTGCAATGTAGCCTGTAACTTCAAAGTACCTGTCCTTTTTTTCGGAGAAGACAATGGTCTTCAGTGGTTTCTGATCCTTTAAAATTTTGGCAAATAAATCCAGCCATGAGGCATATCGGTCCGGCCATATCCTGGTGATGGGTTTTCCAATAAGTTTATCCGCCTTAATGCCTGATATATTTTCATATTCATGATTGACTTCAATAATAATAGCGTCAGCCGGGTTGCCATCAGAGTCTGTAATGACCTTGTACAAAGCAAAACTACTTGGCATTGTACTGATTAGCTTTTTATATTTCGCCTCACTCTCACGTATTTTGCGCTGCGATTCTTTAACACCGGTGATGTCGATAAAGGTGATAACAACACCTTCAATGAGATTATTGTTTGTTTTATATGGCCCTATTCGTCTTATGTAAGTATAGCCGGTTAAATCTGATACTTCCTTCTCAATGGTTTCGGAATTTTTCAGTACCAGGTAGGCATGTTTAATGATTTCATCAATTTCGTTATTGTTAAACCTTGATGAAAAGCTGTTAAAAGGTCTTCCAATATCATTCTGCTGAATATTGAACAGCTGCTGGGTTACCGGGGTAAAATTTTTAATTTTCAGATCTCTGTCCAGAAAAATAGTAGCTATTTCTGTACTGTCCAGAAGATTATTCATGTCATCATTCAGCTTGATGAGCATGGTGTTTTTTTCTGAATATTCGGTATTAAGCGAATTTAATTCTTCATTTACAGATTGCAATTCCTCATTTGTAGCCTGAAGTTCTTCATTCGATGCCAGTAACTCTTCATTGGAAGTCTGCATCTTTTCTTTAATGTAATCAAGTTCCTGCTGTAGCTTAAGATTATCATTTTCTAACTCAGCCTGCTCTTTTTCCAGGTCTTTAATCCGTTGTTCTGATATTTTATCCAGTTTTGGCAGTTCGAGTACCTTTGAATCCTTTTTTAGCGGATTTTCATTCATAAAGAGGATTGCTACACTGTTGCTCTGCTCTTCATTTTCTATTAGAAATATTTTCAACTTTACTTCTCTGGCACCTTGCGAGCTGTTCATCTTAAGCTTTTTAATGGTGACAGGTTCGCCTGATGTTTTGACCTGGCTTATCGCTTTTTTAAGTATAATTGCCGTTTCTTTTTCAATCATCTTAATCAGGTTGGGTTGAAAAACCCCCTGATCGACTTTAAGGTATTTTGAAAGGTCTCCTTTTATAAATTTGATATTATCGGAATGATCCAGTAATATCAATGGCGGTAAAAGATTTTCAAGAATCTTATGAACAGAAAATTCATTCATAGAGGTCGATTTAATGATTTGATTTAAGTTAGATTGAGTGTTTTTATTGAATGTAAGCGGTGCTTTTACATTTATATTTTTATAGGTATTTACTCGTTTTTTCTTTTTAATCAGCTGAAAAAGTTTCCATTTGGAATCGATGACTTTGAAATAGGGCTTTAATGAGCCCAGATTTTCACTGTTGCCAAGCAGTAAATAACTGTTGGGTTTCAACGAGAAAATAAAATTCTCCAGAACCTTTTCCTGCGTTGTACCCTGAAGATAAATCAGAAGGTTTCTGCATGAAATCAGATCCATTTTTATAAACGGTGGATCGGCCAGAAGGTTATGTTGGGCAAACACTATTTTTTCACGCAGGAATTTTTTTATACAGTACCCTTCAGCAGTCAGTTCAAAGAAGTTTTTTCGGTCCTGCTCACTCACGTTATCCATTGCTATTTCAGAATAACAACCCTTGCCGGCATAGCTGATTGAAATGGCAGATACATCTGTTGCAAAAATCTTGAAATCAGTGTTTAGATTATTGCGCTGAATATAATTCTCCAGAATCATGGCAAACGTATAAGCTTCCTCACCGGTACTGCATCCTGCAACCCAAATCCGTAGTTTATGCTCTGCTTCAGTTAATTTAGGTATCACACGGTTGTACAGGAAATCAAAGATGTCCGTATCTCTATAAAATGATGTTACCCCGATCAGAATATCATTCTTTAATGCTTCTGTTTCCTGAGGAGACTGTTTTAGGACCTCAAAATATTCCTCCAGGTTTGCCGTTCCGGAGATAGAAAATCGTTTGTTTATCCGGCGAATGAGTGTATTTGGTTTATACGTATTAAAATCAAGTCCCGTCTGTTGTTTCAAATGGGTCAGAATTTGATCCGGTATATCTTTATGTTTCTTCACACAGGTAAATTGTAACTATAAATATACATTTTTTTTACAGATATATGTGATATTTGCAGAATTAGTGATGGCTTGTAACAAGATATGAAAATTGGTGAAGTTGAAATAAGAGACAGAGCTGTTATTCTGGCTCCCATGGAGGACGTGACGGATGGTGTTTTTAGAAAAATGTGCCGCAGTTTCGGTGCAGATCTCGTTTTTACAGAGTTTGTATCAGCTGACGCATTGATCCGTAAGGTAAACCGTACAATGAATAAGATTCAGATTGATCCTGAAGAACGTCCTGTTGCTATTCAGATATATGGTAAAGATCCTGTTGCAATGGCCGAAGCAGCCCGTATAGCAGAAGAGGCTTCACCTGAAATAATTGATATTAACTTCGGATGTCCAGCACGAAAAATAGCTGTCAAAGGTGCCGGAGCGGGACTGCTTAAAAATATCCCTTTAATGCTCGAAATTACCAGAAGGGTCGTCGGTGCTGTAAAAACTCCGGTGACTGTAAAAACAAGGTTAGGTTGGGATGATAATTCCAGACAGATTAAAGATATTGCACTGCAGCTGGCAGATACAGGCATAAAAGGCCTGACAATTCATGGACGTACAAGAGAACAGATGTATAAAGGAACTGCTGACTGGAGTCTGATTAAAGAGGTGAAACAGATGCCTGAGATAACCTTTCCGGTTATCGGTAATGGCGATATCTGTACACCCGGAAACGTGATCGATGCATTTGAAAATTATAAGGTTGATGCTGTCATGGTTGGCAGGGCATCTATTGGCGCACCCTGGATATTCAAAGAGATGACAGAATATCTGAAATCGGGCGAAGCAAAAGTCTGGTTTACAGACTCTGATAAAATCGGCATACTGAAAAGCATGCTCAGACAAAATTGTGAACAGTCAGGTGAGGTTCGCGGCATTCTCCATACCAGAAGACATCTTGCTACATCTCCATTGTTTAAAGGACTTGACAATTTCAGAACTTTACGGATTAAGATGCTGCGTTCTGAATCGATGGTTGAGATTTTCTCAATTATGGATCAGATCAATGAATTGTATTTTACCTAAAATCCAATATTAAATCCGGTAGAAAGGGTAAATAAACTGCCTCTGAAAAAATCGGGAACATAAACATTTGCCATTTCTCCCTCAGTGTTACTGAAGGTCGCATTTATAAAAAGATGCAGGCCATATGTTGGTTCGTAATTTATGCCCATATTTAATAACGAGCGTTTATATTTTACGTCTTCCATGTAGGGGTGTCTCGTGAGGTCGGGTGAAGAACGATTATAGCCGTATTCTGGACCCTTGCGTTCAACGGTATAATTAGCTGTTATATTAAGGTTTCTGGCCGGATGTAACCGCAATTCCAGAAATAAAACATCCGCATTATCCCGCATGTATGAGCCAAAATTATAACCATTGCTTTCATAGGTTGTAGTAGCAATATCATGTTGGTAAGTTACCGGAACAGTTTTTGTATATTCAACCGTGAAAAACAGATCTTCAAATGGCCAGTTGCTGACCATGACTCCGGTTTTAGTGCTATAAAAATTATGTTCTTCCTGCGATGTCCAGCGGGCGATCTTAAGTTCATCAATAAACTGCACATGATAGAGATGCACATGTTCAATACCCCTGTAACCAATATCAAAAAACATGGAGGAGTTCTGTCCTACATTTTTACCCACTCCATCTGTTGAGTTGTTGGAATGATCGACCGATTTATAAAACAAAAACGGAATTAAATAACCCGGATTAACCTGGTAATCGCTGTACACGACAGAATTACCGAGAGACAGGTTTAATGTTTTCCACGGTCTGAAAGTAAACATGTTTGTTGCTATGTATTTTTTGTGCATTACATCACGTCTGATACCATCATTCAGGATATATGAATGGGCGCTGTCAATAACATTTGAGATAAGCCAGCCATGCATGTAGTTAAACTCAAACCAGTCCCAGGGTGTTAAACGGAGTTTGATATGAGCAAATGATGGTGCTCTGTCAGAAATAATGTTCGATCCGGCGTAATTGGTTCCTACAGTATAGAAATCTTTTACCAATCCTATCGTAAGCCAGTCTTTTTGATAGGTAATGCCTCCCAGCATCTCGCTGTAATCCAGAGCTTTGTAGTTTCCTCCTGTTCTTCTGGTAAGATAGACGGGTTTAGATATGGCCTGTGATTCATGGTTATCCCGCAGGCTGGCATAGAATCCCCAGCTGCCCCTGGAACCATATGCTTCAGCACCTCCCCAGCGGTGGTAGATGGAACCGTTATCGTTGAAAAAATAGTTTATACCCCAAACAGGCTTTACAGCAAGTTGAGAAACAGAATCGCCATAATAAAAACCAATAGGATGAAGTGAAAAAGATGTGTTTTTCTGAGGTCTGTATAAATCAATATCGCCTTTTTGTCTGGTATTTGATGAGATGTCATTTTGATATTCTCTCAAATACCAGTTCAATTCTTTGGTTTGTCTTGGACTTAGGTTCTGTTTTTGTGCTTCAACCTGTAGAAGTAGTTTTGCAACTGTTTTCCGGGACCATGGTTTTACAGCACCGTTAACCACAATCAGTTTTGCATTTGCCATTTCATCCAGAAAAGCATAAATGTCTTTTTCATGAAGACTAACAGGAAGGTATTGAGCTTTACCAACCTGAAAGATAAGGAACAGTATTATGGTGATTCGGAATTTCATTTGCCTCTAATTATGAAATCAAAAATAGTAATTATTGTTACAGTCCAATGATGAATCCGGTTCTAAAAAAGAAATCCACATTTTCATTATAATCCACTACTCTGAACGCCGGATCTTCTCCTTTATGATTTATAAAATGAATACCGGCAAAAATTGATGTATTATATGCAGGCTTGATGGTAAATTCAAAACTGAAAATGTCCGATTTTCGTTTCACAGGATCAAGGGTTGTAAAATCATAGGGATATGTACGCAAATAGCTGTAGCTTTCACCGAAGGCTTCCCTTTGATATCCGGCCCTGATCATCAGGTTAAATGTTGGATTCATAGTCAGCTCCAATCCGTAATACCTTCGGTTATCTGTTGGGAAACGGTTAGTGCTCAACCATAAATTATAAACCGGAGAAGCTTTATGATCCAGAAATAAAGGTGACTGTATATTATAAAATCCATGAATATTAAGGTCAGGAACCGGCCAGTTAAAGAGTGAAAAGTCAAAATAAAGAGCCTGAACATTTCTGTCATAATCCGATTGCATGCGTTCCATACTAAAGGCATCTATGATCTGACTGAATGAAATATTCAGGTGCTGAACAGATGCAATATTGATGCGATAGTACAGGAATGAATTATGTAAAGGATTATCAGAAATATAGAAATTAACCGGAAGCAGAAAGGTTGATTTAAACGAGTTATCTCTTACAAATGCTGACTGTCCCAGAGTTATTTCAATCGATTTGTATGGGTTAAATATGAGTTGATTCGTTGCAAAGGATGTGATGAGGTTTGTGCCATTGATGTAATTTGATATGTTACTGTTGTCATAACTTACATTTATGTACCCGGTTCTGAACTGATATCTCAGCCACGATAGTGGTTGAGCCATAATTAAGGCATTAGGAAAGGAAGGTGTATATATATCCAGAGCGCTGATTTGTTTTGATACCGGCATTAACTCCGGATTATCAAAGCTGAAGGCGGCGGTAACAAACTGATTTGAAAACGATAGTCCGGCTTTGAACTCATTTTCAGAAGGATAGCTGAAGCCGTGAGCCGGGATATGTTCCTGTACGTAAGGCTCATATGTGAAAGTGTTGTTTGATGTTCTGAGGTATGAAAAGTAATATCCGGCGGGACCAAAGTTTCCTGATGCTTTAATACCATAATGATATTTAAGGCTTTTATCAGCGCTGTTTAATACTATCTGTGTTCCGGCCAGTGGGATAATAGAAATACCTGAATTCCCGTCACGGATAAATAGTCCCGGAGGATTAATGCCCATGGAAAAGGTCCCGTATCGTGCAATGTCAACATCGTGTTCATACCATCTGTTGGTTTCATTAAATAACCTGAAAAAACGCATATAAAAGCCAAGTTCCTGTTTTTGTCTTTGGTTGAGGCTTCTCGAATTATATTCTGCCTGTCGAAACAGATCATAAACATATTTTTCCGACCAGCCGAATGAACTTTGATTGAAGTTATCAATTATATGTTCTGATTCCAGTTCGTTCAGAAAAGAGTATAAGTGCTGATCCGGAGATACAGGAATGTACTGTGCAAAACCGGAAATGCTTATGAACAGGAATAATATGGTAGATTTAAACTTCAAGTTTGTGATATAGAAACAAAAGTAATAATTTTTAGGAACATCATTCCTGCAAGTTTTTTTCTCATCTTCAATTGATTAATTTTGTAAAAATTTAGTTCATGTCTAAACCGTTAATACTCATAACAAACGATGATGGATTTCGTTCTAAGGGGATAAATAGTCTCATAGAAGCTCTGAAGCCACTGGGTGAAATTTATGTAGTAGCTCCAAACAGTTCCCGGTCGGGTATGTCAGGTGCTATAACAGTTAAGGAACCGATACGTGTTGCCAGGGTTTGGGAAGAAAACGGTATTAAAATTTATCGCTGCAGTGGCACTCCAGTTGACAGTGTAAAAATTGCTATAAATCAGTTGTTGCCGCGCAGACCTGATGTTGTGGTATCAGGTATTAATCATGGTTCAAATACCTCAATCAGTGTGCATTATTCAGGCACTATGGGGGCAGCAATAGAAGGATGTTTTAATGGCATTCCATCCGTCGGAATATCACTGAAGTCTTTTGATCCGGATGCGGATTTCGCACAGGCAGAAAAGTATGCCCGGATAGTCGTCAGTGACGTTTTAAAGAATGGGTTACCCAATGGCATTTGTCTGAATGTAAATGTTCCGGATGATGAAGATGTAAAGGGTATGAAAATTTGCCGTCAGGCAAGCGGTGTCTGGTCTGAAGAGTTTGAGAAAAGAGTTGATCCACACGGAGGTTCATACTACTGGCTGACAGGCTATTTTAAAGATCATGAACCGGACTCGGATGAAACGGACGAATGGGCGCTTAAAAGCGGTTATGTGTCAGTAGTTCCCTGCACGATAGATCTTACAGCATACGATGTTATGGATCGCTTAAATAAAAGGTTAAATGGCTGAACCGGATTATAGTAAATTCTGGTGGGGCTTTCTGCCCGGAATTGTATTGCCACCTGTTATAATGGCTGTTTATTTCTTCGTAAATGTTTCGTCCGATGCATATCTCCCGTTTTTTAAGGAAATGGTTAAAATGAGGATATTTCCTGCTCTGGTAGCGGTAAGTTCAATTGTAAACCTGATCATCTTCTATTATTTTATGCAGAAGGAAAAATGGAATGCCGGTCGGGGCGTAATTCTTGCAACCATGTTATATGCGCTTATCATGATGGCATTTAAGTTCTTTTAATACTAAAAAACGCCTGAACTTTAATGCCACACAGGGTTTGTTTTTCAAATCTTATAGTTTCCAGTCTATTATTTCTATTCCTTTCGATGTTAAAAATGCATTGGTTTTACTGAAATGATGATTTCCAAAAAATCCCCTGGATGCTGAAAGAGGAGAAGGATGAACGGATTGCAGGATGAGATGTTTTTCAGGATTAATCATCTCCGATTTTTTCTGTGCATAGGAGCCCCAAAGAAGAAACACGATATTTTTCCGTTTTTCAGCCAATAGACGAATGGCTTCGTCTGTAAATGTTTCCCATCCTTTTTTTTGATGTGATCCTGCATTATGGGCCTGAACCGTCAGTGTTGCATTGAGTAACAGAACTCCCTGTTCTGCCCATTTCGTGAGGTCCCCGTTTTCAGGAACCGGAAAACCTAAGTCATTATGAATCTCTTTGAAGATATTTTTCAGGGAAGGAGGGAATGGAATTCCCGGCTGGACTGAAAAACACAGTCCATGTGCCTGTCCCGGACCGTGGTAAGGGTCCTGTCCGATAATCACAACTTTAACCTTATGGAAAGGGCAAAGATTAAATGCGTTGAATATGAGATTTCCAGGTGGATAAACTGTTTTGTTCCTGTATTCCTGTTTTACAAAATCAGCAAGATTTTGAAAATATGTTTTTTCAAATTCAGCATGGAGTACTTCTTTCCAGGAAGCATCTATTTTAACATCCATTTCTAATGTTTTTGCTAAAATAGTAATTTGGACGGGAAGAAAAAAGCCCCGGTTTTAAACGGGGCTTCTCTTAAATTAGTTATTTTCTTTTTGTTTATCTTCTCTGGGAGGTCTTGGAATAAGAACCTTGTGTGATAATTTGAATTTACCGGTTTTTTCATCAATTGAGATGAGTTTAACCTGAATTTTATCACCTTCCTTAAGGCCTGTTTCTTCCATATCTTTAAAACGTTTCCAGTCAATCTCAGAAATGTGCAGAAGACCTTCTTTTCCCGGAAGTATTTCAACAAAAGCTCCAAATGGTGCCAGTGCTTTAACTGTTGAGTCATATACTTCACCTATTTCAGGTACAGCAATTATAGCTTTTATTCTTGCAAGTGCTTTGCTAATGCTGTCAAGATTAGCTGCTGCAACCTGAACCTGGCCTTTACCATCGGCTTCTTCAATGGTAATAACTGCGCCGGATACTTCCTGAATTTCCTGAATAATTTTTCCACCGGGGCCGATTACTGCACCAATCATCTCTTTTGGAATTGAGAAGGCTTCGATGCGCGGTGCATTCGGTTTCAGATCAGCACGTGGTTCTTCGATGGTCTCGGCAATTTTATCAAGGATATGCATTCTTCCGTCTCTTGCCTGATCCAATGCTTTTTCGAGGATTTCATACGATAAACCATCAACTTTGATGTCCATCTGCGTTGCAGTAATACCATCGCGGGTTCCTGTGACCTTAAAGTCCATGTCACCCAAATGGTCTTCATCACCCAGAATATCCGACAGAACGGCAAACTTTTCATTTCCTTTATCGGTAATTAATCCCATGGCGATGCCGGATACCGGCTTTTTGATTTTTAAACCTGAATCCATCAGTGCCAGTGTTCCGGCACATACAGTGGCCATAGATGATGAACCGTTGGATTCTAGAATATCTGAAACCACGCGAATGGCATACGGTGTATTACTGGGGAGCATTCTTTTTAATGCTCTGAATGCCAGATTTCCATGACCTACTTCTCTACGTCCAACTCCTCTCTGCGGACGAGCTTCTCCTGTTGAAAAAGGAGGGAAGTTATAATGTAAAAGAAATTTTTCTCTCCCCTGGTTCAGTACATCATCAATAATTTTTTCATCCAGTTTGGTCCCAAGGGTAACGGTTGTAAGTGATTGCGTTTCACCACGGGTGAAAACTGCAGAACCATGGGCACCTGGTAAATAATCAATTTCTGACCATATAGGGCGTATCTCATTTGTTTTTCTGCCATCAAGACGAATGCCCTCGTCCAATATAGCTCTTCTAACTGCTTCCTTTTCAACATCGTGATAGAATTTACCAATAAGGAAAGCTTTCTCCTCAGCTTCTTCTTCTGATAAACCGGCAATGTATTCTTCTTTAACAGCCTTAAAAGCATCCTGGCGGGCATGTTTGTCCGCATTTCCTTCAAGTGCTATGGCATATACCTTATCGTAAGTTTTATCCCAGATATCTTTTTTAAGTTCTTCATCCTTTTTCTCATGGTCGTATTCTCGCTTTCCTTTACCAACCATTTCAGCCAGTTCAATCTGTGCCTGACATTGTACCTTGATTGCTTCGTGCGCGAACATCATCGCTTCGAGGAGTTCTTTTTCAGAAACTTCGTTCATCTCTCCCTCAACCATCATGATGTTGTCGATGGTGGCACCAACCATAATGTCAAGATCCGCTTTATCAAGTTCTTCGAATGTAGGGTTAATTTTAAGTTGTCCGTCAATTTTTGCTACGCGAACCTCTGAAATTGGTCCGTTAAACGGGATGTCTGAAACTGCAAGAGCTGCTGAAGCTGCCAGACCTGCAAGTGCATCCGGCATGTCGGTGCCGTCGGCAGAGATTAGGTTTACAGTAACAAAGGTTTCAGCATGAAAATCATCCGGGAAGAGCGGTCGTAATGCTCGGTCAACCAGACGACTTGTCAGAATTTCAGCATCTGATGCCCGGCCCTCTCTTTTCAGAAATCCACCAGGAAATCTCCCGAATGAAGCATATTTTTCCTTATAGTCCACTGATAGTGGCATAAAGTCAACATCTTCACCAGCTTCCTGTGCAGCAACTGCAGTGGCCAAAAGCATTGTGTTTCCCATTCTGACAACAACAGAGCCATCAGCCTGTTTGGCTAACTTCCCTGTTTCAATCGTGATGGTTCTTCCATCACTTAATTCAATTGTTTTCGTTTTTACTTGTAACATTTCTTTTTCTAATTACGCGTTACGTTTTTAATATATCTCCTTTAAATTGTGGCAAATATACAATTTAATGCGGCAAGTTAACTTTTTTATACCATTTTATGGATGTCAACTCACAGTTAAAGAACACTGATTTCAGGTCTTTTATTCATTGCACCAATTATTTTAACATATTTTAATTTGATCTAAATAACAGCCTTAGAGTATTTTGTAAAAACATGTTGTAAAATTATGTTATATAATTATGTTGTAAAACATATTTATCATATCTTTGAACTGTCAAAAATAATGTTATGAGAATCTCGAAATAGCACAATAGGTGGAAGAAGTAGAAATTCGAGTAAGTTGTTTTTAAGTAAGTTTATAATTTAAACGATAACATTATGAAAAAGAGAAGTTTATTTGTAGGTTTAAGTCTGCTGTTAGCAGGTTTACCGTTTGGAAGTATGGAAGCACAGTTTGCTGGTAATGACAACGATTTTTACCTGGCGTCTAATATTGAAAATCAACCCGTTTTGGCAAGTGAATCCAAATCCGTGCCAATTGATGCTGATGAGGAAGAATCGGCCGTGAGGTTAATAGAGGAACCGGGAAAAATGGTAATGTACTATTCTGAGGATGTTCTCACGTTGAGTTACGTTAACCAGGACAGAGCAAAGGTTTTCTTTTCAGTTAACGACGAAGATGGCAACATGCTTTATTCTAAATATTTCAGGGATGAGCCAATGGTGCATAGTCGCGTATTGATGAATAAATTGCCTGCAGGTGAGTACGTTGCAGTTCTGAGAACGGACAAGGATTTGATCAGAAAGTCATTTGTAATTAATCAGTAAGAGAGTTGAACCTTATCAGTACCTATCACCTAACCTCTTGATAAAGAGTATTTAAATCAATTAAAATTCAGATATTTTTATAAAGGTTTTTCCCGCCGGGAAAAACCTTTATTTTTGCATCCTTAATTAGAAAATATTATGAATTGGTTTGAAGTAAAAGTAAAATATCAGAAAATAGATGAGCAGGGAAAGGAGAAGAAAGTTTCAGAACCTTACCTGGTCGATGCAGTTTCATTTACAGAAGCTGAGGCAAGAACATATGAAGAACTAAAGGCATATCTGGGAGAAGAGTTTAATATTCTGAATATTAAACGCGCAAATTACTCAGACTTGTTCTTTTTTGATTCCGGAGACCGGTGGTTTAAATGTAAAGTGGTTTTTATTACCCTTGATGAAGAAAAAGGTGTAGAGAAAAAAACATCCAATTATATGCTGGTTCAGGCTACAGAAATTGATGAAGCCCTGGCTAATCTGACTGAATCAATGAAAGATTTAACGGTTGATTATACGGTTCAGTCCATTCAGGAAACACCAATCATGGATGTATTCCCTTACTTTAAAGATGAAAATGAAAACGAAGACATAGCCGGATTAACTCCCGTAAGTGAAATTGAAGCCAATGAAGAGTTTGATTCTGAAGTTTAATCAGAATCAAACTTTATCAGCATATTTCGAATAATTCTTTTTAAAGAAGTAAATCAGAAGCAAAACCAGGTAACCAATAAAAGCGACGATTATTATGGATTTCACAATATCCATAATGCTTGATTGCATTTTATTGGTTTCAATCGGGAAATCATCAATAATTGTTACGGGATTATTGTAAAGGTTCAGTTCTGTCACAAAAGGCTTTCTTATATTATCAAGTCTTATTTTTTCCCAGTGATACAATTGCTGTCTGCTTTCTCCAAGAATCAGACCCTGTCTGTTATTAAACTGAAGTTGTTGTAAATCTCTGGATCCGTTGAAGTAACTAAAATGCTGCAGGCTATCTAAAAGATCAATCTCACTGCTCAGTGAACTTACTTTGTTTTGTACTTCACTCAACCTATTTATGTTAATCTTCTGAATATTCGGATTACTGTTTAGGTAATCTACAATTTTTTCCCCCAGTTTATTAAAAAGGAGCGGATCCTGAACACGGGCTTCTATACACATGTATGCCGAATCGATCACATTCAGTGTATCTTTTGTTGAATGTTTGTCATTTATATCCAGTTCATCAATGATTCCATCATCCCAGTAATCAATATAAAAATGTGGTTTCACAGCGTTAATTTTACTGACGTCTGATGAATCAAGATTAAAATCCCGTTCAAGAATAGGATAAGTATACTGGTTTTTATTGGTGAAATATTTATTAATTTCTGAAATATAAGGCTTTAAGTCTCTGGTTGTCATTGCATTTGACCGGATCTTCATAAACGACTGATATACATCTTTTGAAGTCATTGAGGAATAAATACCCCAACCTAATCCAATCACAACAAAAACAAGCATTAAAATATAGTTTTTAATTCCGAAAACGATGAACCACCAAAGGGTATCATACAGGAAAATAAAAAACTTTGCAATGGATCTGCCAATTGACTGAAGTAAATCAAGCAAATCAATCTCTTTGGTTTTGTCCTCTTTCATTTGTGCTGAGATAAGAATTTATGTAAGCAAAAATATATTAAAATCTTAATTCTGAAAACTTAAATCAATTCTAAAACATGTTGAATAAGTTCTTTAATAATAATTTTGTAATCTTTACTGTAATCTTTTGTCACCCTGTTTGCAATTATCGCACATAAGGTTACAGCATTATGACCCAGTAATCCGGATAATCCGGCAATGGCGGAACTTTCCATTTCATAGTTTGCAATTATAGTCCCTTTATAACTGAATGTTTCAATAATGCTGTTGATCTCTCTGTTGGAAGTTTTCAACCTTAGTTCCCTTCCCTGCGGACCGTAAAAACCGGGTGCAGAAATCGTAGCGCCTTTGATTATGTTTGAACCATCTAATCTTTTTATCAGTTTGTCTGAAGCATGAACTACATAAGGTGAGGCCAGCTCGGGAATCCATTTAAGCTGGTCCTTTAAGTAATTCTCAAAATCTAAATCAGAAACATCATTTCTTCCTTCATAAAAATTGAGTAGACCATCGAAACCAATTGAACGTTCCGACATTACAATACTATCAACAGGTATATCTTTGTGCAGTCCTCCGGATGTTCCGATACGAACAATATCCAGAGATTTTAGTTTCTCATTTATTTCGCGTGTCTCAAAATCTATATTTACAAGTGCATCCAGTTCATTCAAAACAATGTCAATGTTATCTGTGCCAATCCCTGTAGACAAAACAGTGATATGCTTACCGTTAAAATAACCTGTTTTTGATACGAATTCACGGTTTTCAGCTTCAGACTCAATCCTGTCAAATTCATTTGCAATGGTTGCTACCCTTCCCGGGTCTCCTACTAAAATGATTTTATCTGCAAGTTCCCCGGGTTTGATGTGTAAATGAAAGACAGATCCGTCAGGATTTATGATTAATTCAGATTCCGGTATTCTCATGACTGGTATAGTTTATTTTGAATTATAAAATTAAGGACTTTATTATCAACTCTATTATCCTTTAAATTATTGTGTATTATTTCGTTCCTGATCTCAGTGCTTGAAAAATCAAGTAATGGAGCTTCTATTTGTTTTATATTCAGTGTGGTATCGGCATCATTTTTTTTATTTCTTGGGTATGCCCAAACCTCGAAGTCCGCTAATATTTTATCGTAGTTTTTCCATTTGGTAAAATCTTCAAGATTATCACCTCCTATCAATAAAACAAATTTATTCGCAGGATGCTTCTTCTTCAAATAAAGCAACGACTTATAGGTATACGATGGTTTTGGCAGTTTTTCTTCAAAGTTTGTTGCTTTCAATCCGGGTCGGTTGTGGATCGCGAGTTCTACCATTTTCAGTCTTATTTCAGAAGTGGGTTTTTTTTGACCTGATTTCCATGGATTTTCAGGTGAAACCACAAACCAGATTTCATCCAGATCGCTGTTTTTTAAAATAAAGGTCGCAATCTCAATGTGCCCGTTATGAACGGGATTAAAAGAGCCGAAAAATAAACCGGTTTTCAAATCAAGTCAGTTTAGTTCAAAAAATTTCTGAGTATTTTTTCTGTTTCTTTTGTGGCTTCATCAAGGTTGTCATTTATTATTATGACATCAAATTTTCCGGCATAAGAGAGTTCCTGTTCTGCTTTATCAATACGTTTTTTGATGGTCTCAGCATCGTCTGTTCCTCTGGATTCAAGCCTTTTTTCGAGTTCCTCAACTGATGGCGGCTGAACGAAAACAGCTAAAGCTCTTTCTCCATAAAATGATTTAATATTCAGACCTCCCACAACATCCACATCAAAAACCACATTGTTACCATTGGCTGTGATCCGATCAACTTCAGACTTTAGCGTGCCGTAGAAGGTGTTGCTGTATACCTCTTCCCATTCAAGAAAAGCACCTTCATCAATTTTTTTTCGGAATTCCTCCGGACTTAAAAAATAATAGTCTTTCCCATTCTCTTCAGTGCCACGGGGATTTCTGCTGGTTGCAGATATTGAAAATTCCAGGTTAAAGCCTTTGCTTAACACATGTTTTACAAGGGTTGTTTTACCTGATCCAGAAGGGGCAGAAAAAATGATCAGTTTTCCACTTTTCATTTCAGAGAGCATTTAGGACCTGTTCTTTAATCTGTTCCAGTTCATCTTTCATCTGCACCACAAGTTTCTGAATCTCATGATGATTAGCCTTGGATCCCATCGTATTGATTTCTCTTCCAATTTCCTGAGCGATAAAGCCAAGTTTTTTGCCTGAAGAATCCTTGAGATGCAGTGTTTCAATGAAATAATTCAAATGGTTTTCAAGTCTAACTTTTTCCTCACTGATATCCAGTTTTTCAATATAATAAATCATTTCCTGCTCAAACCGGTTCTGATCAAAATCCATGGAGGATTTGAGATCATTCAGGTTGTCCATAATCCTTGTTCTAACCCTTTCAATTCGTTCTTTTTCATACTGCGGAACATCTTTATGAAGCTGCCGGATATTTTCAATTTTCTCAATAAGATGTTCTTCCAGCGATTTGCCTTCCTGTATTCTGAAATTGACCATTTGTTGCAAAGCTTCCTCAAGAGTGTTTTGTATGGTCTTCCATTCTTCATCATTAATTTCTTCAATCTCAGTTTTTAATGCATCAGGAAGCCTTAATATGGTTGAAAAGAGATCTTCAGGAACCGGAATATCACATTCTTTGGAAATATCGAGAATCTGGTTTTTATAGTTTTCAAAAATGTTGGCATTTATCACAGTTGACGTTTCATTTCCCAGGTTTTCAACATAAAGGAACATATCAACTTTGCCTCTTTGTAGCGTTTTGGATATAATGGATCTTATTTCAACGTCCTTGTCTTTATAGATGCCCGGGATCCGGGTGTTAATGTCCATCTGTTTGCTGTTGAGCGATTTAATCTCTATGGTAATGTTTTTGTCTTTTAATTCACAAACGGCCTTTCCGTAACCGGTCATCGATTGAATCATATATCTCTGTTTACGTGATGTGCAAAGGTACTAAAATAATGTTTGCCCGTCGATTAACCTAATAATTCAGGGTTTTTCATCATATAATTGTAAAGCAACTTATCTGGTGCTGTTAAGTCATAATTGTTCAAATCCACGAGTGCGCAGAATGTAAAAGCAGCATGTTCCCTTAAAGCAATTTGTCCGTCGTATCCCGGGCAAATAAAAGGGACAAGTTCTATGGTTGAACCGGAAGTAAATGAAGGCAATTGTTGTTTGGGAGTAACTCTGATATTAAGTTCCTCCCGGATCTCCCTGACAATGCAGGTCTCCAGATCTTCTCCATCCTTGACCTTACCTCCCGGAAATTCCCATTTGCTCCCATTGTGCATTTTTGAACTTCTTTTACAGATCAGTATCTTTTGATCTTTTATGATAATAGCACAGGTGACTTTAAGCATCGGGTAAGGCTTTTGTAAATACTGCCATTGTCCAGTCAGACCGGGTCTTATGGTGATGATATGTGAGATTGTTATTTTCTGCAGCCACCTTAATAATGGAAAGATCACTAAAGTAAAAACCACTGAATAGTATATTGCCTCCTGCCTTAAGGACAGGTGCGTAGTATTTCATATCCTCCACAAGGATGTTACGGTTTATATTGGCTATGATCACATCAAACTGTTTTTGTCCAAGTTTCTCCGCTCCGCCAAGTTCAACTTCTATTCCATGAACTTTATTTATGGCAATGTTTTCAAGGGTATTGTTATATGCCCATTCATCAATATCAATTGCAGTAATGTTTTTACTGCCCCGCATGGCAGCCAGTATCGCCAGAATTCCTGTTCCGCACCCCATATCCAGAACGGTTTTGTTCTGCAATTCCGTTTCCAGCAATTCCTCTATCATTAAATAGGTTGTGGCATGATGGCCGGTTCCAAACGACATTTTTGGATCAACCAGAATTTCATATTCTGTTTTGGACTGAACCGGATGAAAACTGCTTCTAATTAAACATTTATCACCAATTCTGATAGGCTGGAAAAAGTTTTTTTCCCATTCCTCGTTCCAGTTTTTTTCTTCCAGCTTCGAAATTTCATATGTCAGTTTTTCCTGTACAGGGAGGCTGTTTAAATAATCATTTAATTCAGTTTCGGTAATTGCTGAGTCTGGAATAAATGCTCTGAGCTGTTTTTCCTCTTCAATAAATCCTTCAAATCCGTAGTCAGATAAAAAGGCTATCAAAACTTCTGTTAATGCATTGTTAGTAACAGGTATGTTAATTTTTACATCAAAATTTCCCATGCTGCAAAGTATATCTTAATTTCGTTGCAAAATTAGACAATACAATTGTTTTCTGGCAGATGTTGAGACAAATTCGTGAGTTAACCATACTATTTTTATTTCTTTTTTCATTTCAAAAAAATAACGCACAGCAAAATTTTCCGGTTGATCCTGTGGAGAAGTCCGATCCTATAGATTCAGTGATTGCATCACTTACACTGGATCAGAAGATCGGTCAGTTGTTTTTTATTGATGTGCAGAGTGCAATGTCAGAAAACGATTATCAACAACTTAAACTTAAGATTGAAACATATGAGCCCGGTGGCATTTTATTTATGCAGGGAACGCCATCACGTCAGTTGAATCTTATTCATCGTTTAAACGGCATTTCTGAAATTCCCTTGTTTTATTCGATCGATGGTGAATGGGGCGTTTCCATGCGTCTGGATTCAGTGACCTGGTTTCCAAAGCATATGATGCTGGGAGCCATACGTGATAACCGGATTGTAAAAGAAGTTGGTTATGCCGTTGGAATGCAATGCAGGAATGTTGGGATCAATATTAATTTTGCTCCGGTACTTGATGTTAACAGCAATGCAGAGAATCCCGTGATCAATATGCGTTCATTTGGTGAAAACCCTAATCGTGTCGCAGATAAAGGCTATGCTTATTTCTCCGGGATGCAGAGTGCCGGAGTAGTTGCAGTAGGAAAGCATTTTCCCGGTCATGGTGATACCAACCTTGATTCACATCATGATTTACCCATCATTCATAAGTCTTTAAACGATCTATCAGAAAATGAACTTATCCCTTTCAGAAAGGCAATAAATCTGGGAATTGAGGGAATCATGGCAGGGCATCTTCTGGTTTCTGCACTGGATTCAACTGATTTACCAGTTTCGCTTTCAAAGCAGGCACTGGATTATTTGAGAAATGACCTTCAGTTTAGAGGTTTAATTTTTTCTGATGCATTGAATATGCGGGCAGTTGATAAGCGGTTTCGTCAGCATTACGTAAAAGCATTTCTGGCGGGAAATGATGTATTGTTGTTTCCGGCAGATCTCGGGAAGGCTGTAAATGAAATAAAAAACGCGGTTTCTGAAAAGGTCATATCTGAACAGGAAATTGATGACAGGTTAAGAAGAATTCTTCAGGCAAAACGTAAATACATTCCTGAAACCGTACCGGCCCGGTATGCCTTTGAAAAAGATAATCAGCAGTTTAGAAATACTGTGGATAAAGCTATAAGACATGCTGTGACACTGGTCAGGAATGAGCATCAGATGCTGCCTCTTTCAACAGATAGTGAAAGATCTTCTCTGATTATTTCAGTCGGAGGAAAATTTGATGCATTTGGTGATATGCTAAAACATTACAGGAAGTTTGATCAGGTTATACTGGATGTTAACAATACGGATCAGATAAACCGAACGCTGTTAAAAGCATCCGGTTACGATGATATTATTGTCGCCTTTACAGGCAATATTTTTTCAGTGTCTACAAACTATGGGTTTTATGAAAAAGTTCAGGATATCCTGTTGAAATTACCGTCACAGAAAAATATTTCTCTGGTCCTGTTCTCCAATCCTTATTTGCTTAAAGGAATTAAAAATACCCTGCTTAAACGGTTCAGTTCGGTACTTGTAGCATATGAGGACAAACCTGAAATTGAGAAGGTTGCTGCGCAGATTGTTATGGGAGGTCTGCCTGCAATGGGGATGTTGCCCGTATCTGCCGGACCACTGTTTCCTGCCGGAACAGGGTTGTACACATCGAAAATCCGGCTGAATTATGGCTATCCTGAAAATGAAAGATTACAGACCGATACTTTAAACCTGATCGATTCTCTGGTTTACAGCGCTATTGCAGATAAGGCCATGCCCGGTTGTCAGGTTCTTATTGCAAAAAACGGGGAGGTTATTTTTGATAAGGCTTACGGATACCAGACATATAAAGAACGGGATACTATAGTTTGGGATGATCTTTATGATTTGGCATCGGTCACTAAAATAACAGCAACGTTGCCGGTGGTGATGCACCTGAACGAAGTCGGCAAACTGAACCTGGATATGAAGTTAAGGGAGTTTGATCATCTTTGTACCGATACCTTTAAAAGTGATATTTCCATTCGTGAATTGTTACTCCATCAGTCAGGATTGAAGCCTTATATTCCGTTTCATTACATGATTATTGATACGGACAAACTTAAAGATGGCCTGTTTAGCAGACGTAAAACCTCAATATTTAATATACAGGTTGGTGAAGGCGTATACGTAAACAGGTATGCTAAATTTAAAGATGGTTTTGTGTCCAAAAAGAAGGATGCGGATCATTCTGTTGAGGTCGTTCCGGGAATGTATATGTTTAATGCCATAAAAGATTCTATATATACCTGGATTGATACCAGTGATGTCGATTCAACACGCAGTTACAGGTACAGCGATTTGAATTTCTATTACCTGGAAAAAGTTGTGGACTTTGTCACGCATACTACCCTGGATACTCTGGCTGATTCTTTGTTTTATCGTTCGCTGGGCATGAATAATACCATGTACAAACCTGTTTCTAAAGTTGAATTGCAACGTATAGTACCAACGGAAGATGATCATTTTTTTAGAAAACGCTTGCTGCGGGGTTATGTACACGATCAGGCAGCGGCAATGGTAGGCGGGGTATCTGGCCATGCGGGACTTTTTTCCAATGCAACAGATCTGGCAAAATATGGTCAGATGTTGCTGAATGACGGGTGGTATGGAAATCGAAGGTATTTTAAAAATGCAACCATAGAATACTATACGCAAACAGGAAACCAGGTGAACCGGCGTGGACTCGGGTTTGATAAGCCTGAGCCGGATACATCTAAAATAAGTCCGGCATGCCTTTCTGCTTCACTGGAAAGTTTTGGGCATTCCGGTTTTACGGGAACCTATCTATGGATTGATCCTAAGTACCAGATCGTATATGTGTTTTTATCCAACAGGGTAAATCCTGACGCGTATAATATCAAACTTATTGAGGAAAATGTGCGCACAAATATTCAGCAGAAAATATATAATGCCATGTTGCCATGATCCTGAAAGAGTTGAGCCATATTACAGTGTATCAGCATTCGGTTTTTGAAAACTTTCCGGAGATTCTGCAACTGACAACATCGCGAAAGGGGGGCGTAAGCTTACCGCCGTATGATCGTTTTAATCTGGGAGAAAATACCGCAGATGATCCGCATGCTGTAGTACAAAATCTTAATTTGCTTAGATCTGAGATTTCAGCTGTGTCTTATATTAATCAGTTTATACTACCGGTTCAGGTTCATGGAGACAGTGTTTTGATTATTGACAAGGCTTTTTCTGTTATGAATAAACAAAGACAAACAGAACTATTGTCTTCCTGTGATGCCATGATAACCAAACTACCCAATACTTTTATAGGTATCAGAACGGCGGATTGTGTCCCTGTTACTGTATATGATAAGCATTCAAAATCTGTAGCTGTAATTCACGCAGGCTGGCGTGGTATAGAAAATGGTATCATTGAAAAGACACTCCGTAATATGCAGATTCAGGATATGACAGCGTTGTTTTGTGGCATTGGACCATGCATAGAGGCTGATGTTTATGAAGTGGGAAAAGAGGTTGTAGATAAGATTAAAAATGTTTTGAGAAAGAAACCTGTATATTTCAGAAAGAACAATGCTTTTTTTCTTGATTTGAAAAAGGCTGCATTTTATCAGTTGGAAGGTGCAGGTATTCCTTCGGCAAATATTGAAACCAGTTCTTTTTGTACATGGAAGAACAATGATGCATTTTTTTCGTACAGAAAAGAAAAGGGAAATACAGGCCGGTTTTTAACCGGAATGATGATAAAAACTAAAGTATAACAGCATGGATTATAAACCGGAAGACGCCCGATACAAACAAATGACCTATAACCGGTGTGGAAAAAGCGGTGTTTTGCTACCTGCAGTGTCACTTGGTTTATGGCATAACTTTGGCGGCGTAAATGATTACAGTAATGCCCGGCAGATTATCAGGTCGGCATTTGATAACGGGATAACACATTTTGATCTGGCTAATAATTACGGACCGCCATACGGATCAGCCGAAGAAACATTTGGTAGAATTCTGAAAGAAGATTTTCATCACCACCGGGATGAACTGTTTATATCATCTAAAGCCGGATTTGATATGTGGGAGGGGCCTTATGGTAACTGGGGATCCCGTAAATACCTGGTGGCAAGTCTGGATCAGAGCCTGAAAAGAATGGGCCTGGATTATGTGGATGTATTTTACCATCACCGGCCTGATCCTGAAACACCGTTGGAAGAAACCATGCAGGCATTGACAGACATTGTCCGATCAGGGAAGGCGCTTTATGCGGCTATTTCCAATTATCCGGCAGAACTGGCAATAAAGGCTTTTGACTTATTAAAGGAAAGGAAAACACCCTGTCTTTTGCATCAGGCTAAATATAACATGTTTGTTCGCTGGGTGGAGGAAAATTTACTGGATACTGTAGAAACAAACGGTGTGGGGTGTATTGTGTTTTCACCGTTAGCCGAAGGTTTGCTGACTAATAAGTATATTAATGGTATTCCTGAGGGATCACGGGCATCAAAAAGTTATGGTCACCTTCAGAAAGAATGGATTACAGAAGATAGAATTAAAAAAGTCAGAAAGCTTAACGGACTGGCCGAAAGCAGGGGGCAAACCCTGGCTCAGATGTCCCTGGCGTGGTTGCTGAAAGATCACAGGGTTACATCCGTTCTGATCGGAGCCAGTTCAGTTGGTCAGCTGAAGGACAACCTTTCAGCATTGCACCGCAGAAATTTTACGGCAGATGAACTTGAGCTGATTGAATCGGTTCTGGATAATAAAACTGAATATTTAAAGAATCTTTAAAATAAACAGGGTGCAACTTACGCCACACCCTGTTCAGCTATGATTGTATTAGCGATTATTCAACAATAGCTACATTGTCTTTTCTGTTTACCATATTTCGGTGATGGCCGTTTGTGTCCATGGATTTCGTATGACATACAGCGCAATTATTATGTGTGCCAATTGTTCCGGCCATCTGCTGATATTGCAAAGGCTGCATGTTATCACGCTGTTTTTCATAAATATTACGCGCACCATAAACGGCATGTGTTGAGCCGTGACAGGCAATACACATCACTCCATGATTATCTGTCCGGTTTCGGTACAGGTCATTAAATCCGCCAACCCATTGATTAAATGCTGTGCCGGAATAACCATCACCGTTAATATTAAAGTTTGTATGGCATCCTTTACAGTCCGGTTCATTTAACCATGGTGTTCTGGGATTAATATTTGCTTTGTCTGCAATAAAAACAGGTTCCAGGTTTTTAGCCAGCACGTTTGCCTGTTTAATGTTTTTCTGGGCTGCCAGAAGGCTTAAAGCGTGACCTTCAATTCTTCCATGACAATTGGTGCAATTTATGCCTGTTTCGGTATGTCTTCCCCGGTAGCAGTTTGTATTTCCTGTTGTAGCTGAAGGATGACACATATTGCATGAAGCATTATCCATGTTGCTTAAATAATTGGCATGAAAACCATGCACCGCAGAAGAAAAGTTTAAGATGCCGGCCTGTCCTTTTGCTCCGACAGCGGGATCGGCATGGCAGGACTGACAAAGTTTGGGATGTCCGTTTTCAGCACCGGCGAGCAGGGTGGTGCCGTTATATCTGTCGTGAGCAGCCAGAATATTCCGCGATGTTTCATCTGACACACCAGAGATGCCATTCCATGCAAATTCACCGCCATGACAGTTTTTACATCCCATTTCGGTTGACGTAGGTGTAACAGCTTTGGTTGTTGCCAGGAGTTTGCCTGTTTCTTTATCGTAGGCTTTAATCGTAAACATGGGATATGGACTGTAAACATCGTCTTCACGATAAGGAACAACAGGAATAAAATCTGCGGCAAAATGGTTGCCGTGTGCATCCATTTTATCTTTTACGGATTTTCCGGCAAGGCCTTTCCCCGGTGGAAGTTCCACACCGAATATTTCTTTTGAATATTCCCAGAACGACGGATGGGCTGTCTCAGGATGGGCATGCATGGGTTCGGCTTCATACAAAAGTTCCACACCTTTGGTAATTACCTGTGGTACTGCACCACGCTTAAACAGTTGTGCATTTAAAGTATTGGCAGGAGGAAGAAACGAAAAGTATTTCTCATCGTCTGAAATGCAATGCATACCAAGGTCGTTCCAGACTAACAACACATATTCATCCTTTTTGGGGTCAAAGGGTGGTACATCTGTGCTTAGTGGTGTTGGTGAATATGGTTTTGCGACTTCTGTTGTTTTGCCTTGTATGACCTCAAAGATATAGGCTGCTAATGCTTCTTTTTCATTTTGGTTCCCTACAAACGGTGGCATATACGTATTTACTTTCCCCATGCCTGTGAGTTGTGCTTCTAGTCCTCGCTCAGTTAAGCGGTCTGTCCTGGATTTTATTCCGTTATAGTTATCAATGGTATGACAGGACATACATTGAATACGGAATATTTCTGATCCTGCGTCAAGCTTATTGGCCTCTGTCACTTCTTTAATATTTGACCATTTTGCAGAAGCCAGAAATCCGGTTTCATTAATATGTGGAATTTCTTCGGGCAGAATACCATTTGAATACATAAAATCGTATAAAACAAATGGTTTACGGGCTATTTCGCGCATATATTCAAATCCGGACATCCATCCCAGGCTAATTAAAACCAGCGCAAATGCCAGTATTTTCTGCAGAAAGCCATTCATTTTTATAATAGTAAACAATCCCAGTCCGAATAAGGCAATGGAAGCATATATCAGGATGCTGATGAAGATTCGGCTCTCAGGATTAACATGAAATACATTTCGGAATGCATCTTCACTGATGACCGTTGAGTAATAAAATCCCGTTAAAACAAGAATAATCAAAGGGATGTACATCCATTTGGCGCTGTATCTGAAAACACGTGTTCTTAAGGCCTTATCTTTTAGAAATGAACCGGTAACAAGGGCAAATACACCGGCAAAGGTAATGGCGATAGCCGTCCGGAAAAGCAGGCCCGGCAAGAAACTCGGATTGAAGAATCCAAGCCAGAAATTACCAGTCTCTAGCCATCTTCCGGGGGTGAGCATAAAGCCCAGAATTCCGTTAATGATGAACAGACTTAACCATGCAAAAATAAAATATAGCCATCCGATAATCATATGGTTCTTCGGGCTCATCTTGTTAAACCTGTAATGGTAGATGAGCAGTGCCACAATTTCTCCGATAAAAAAGACCCATTCGATGGCCCAGCCAAAAACAAAATTGTGGATCAGAGCAGATGTGGCTCCGGGATTAACCAGGGCTATAATAAACCAGATGCCTACACCGGAAACACCACCGAAAACCATGGTTAACAGCATGAAAAATGCTGTATGCTTTTTTACATATTGCAGCATACCGGTGTCATCCGATTTTACTGCCTTGCGCTCCGTGAGAACCAGAAATAAACCACCGCCAACTGCAAGATGGGCGACAACAACATGAAGAATTGCGATGATGGCAATAAGTAAACCACCACCTGTATTCGGGAGATACCAGATTGGATAATTCATGATTTTTCTGTTTTAGGTTCAACGGCAAGCTTGTACATATAAAATAAAAGGAACAAGCCTAAAATAAAAATCAGCAGAAAGGCAAGGAGTGGGGTGCTTTGATGCACATTTTCAAGTTCAGATGGTTTGAATATTCCCTCCAGATAGGTGTACCTGGCTATCTCGCGGACAACGGCCATCAGGATCACCTGAAATAATCCCTGGATTAAAGCAGGAATCAGTTTCCCACGCATGGCGAAGATGATGATCAGCAGTGCCGATATTAATACCAGAACCATGAGAATGGTAGCCGGAATATTCTGACCCATAAATGCCATGGTAACATGCTTTGGCATTGCAAGCCAGAACCATAATCCGAAAATAAACTGTATCATGGTGGCAAAACCGAATATGCGAAGATTCTTTTTTATTCCTGTTTCTTTTTCAGCCGGGTCAGCCTTCTTAAAAAATCTGATCCAGATGGCTTTCCCCAATCCGGCTATGGCTACTGCTGCAGTTATAAAGTGCAGATATCGGGGCCAGAATGATGGATCACGAAGATTTAACAGGGTTCCTCCGGGATTGTCATTGTACGCACTCCATTTGTCAGGTTGAATGGAAAATGTGGAGTTGTTGACAAACATAAATCCAATGTACAGAATGAGTAAAGTGGACAGGATAAGCATCGCTTTTCCGAAGGTTGAATTCATATCAATTCGCTTCGAGAAAATATATGCGCCGTAGTAAGCCAGGATCAAAACCGGAATAATCAGGATCCAGTAAACTGACATCATGACCGAACTTGAATAAAAGAAGTTTCCGAACAGTACCTGTACAAATAAAAGCGGAGGTACGCCCAGGTTGATTGTTAAGGCAATCAGCGTTGGAATATGCCGGGATTCTTTGTCAATACTCTTCCCTCTTACCAAATCACCTACGGCTAATAGGCTGCCGCCCAATACCAGGTTCATTAATAATAGATGAAGTACAAAAGTAAACGTTAGTAAAATCTGAAACCATACCCAATGTACAGGTAGGGTATCCGGGGTTGGGATAACATCATTTAACATAGTGAGAGATCTAATTGATTGGATTAAAATTAGTGAATTAAAACTTTTGAACCAAACAAATTTATCTCATTTTGAGACTGATAGGTGTGAATTCTTTATAATAGGTACTTATTTGAACGCTGTAAGGCCTTTTAATGCGTTGCCCTCATTATCGAATAAACTTCTTCCTGTGAACCAGACCTTAGATTCAGGAATGTACAAGCCGTCCGGTTTCCAGTAAAAAATTCCCTTAACCTTTGGATAGAGATGTGCAATGCTATCCAGCGCCACCAGGAAGTTATACTGCCCCTGTTCTGTTGGTTTAAAGGGTTGAACGTCAAGCACCCATTTTTGTGGTTCCGGATAATATCCGTTGGCATAATACGCCGTCTCGGTAATGATAATATCATGTGTATCATTCCCTGATAACCAGGACAGATTATCTTCCAGATCTTCAAAAGTGCCATGCCACCATGGGTAATAGCTCAATCCAATAAGGTCAAATTTAATTTCTTCTGCTTCCAGGTGATTGAAGAAGTACTTTGTGCCGGCCTGATCTCCACCGCGGTCAATGTGAATCATAACTGGAATTTCAGTATCTTCAGATGCATCATTTATGCCTCGTATTGCTGCATCAAGAAGTGCACAGAAACTTGTCCAGTTTTCCATAGAGTCCTGATAGATTTTACCTTCAGGCCAGAGCATTCCAGCTGTAATTTCATTTCCGGGTTGAACCATATCGGGTAACACACCGGCCTTCTTCATGGTAAGAATTACATTTTTACTGTACGTATAAACACTGTCGGCCAGAACGTCGAAAGATAATCCTTCCCATGCTTTTGGTTTGTATTGTTTCTGTGGGTCAGCCCATGTATCTGAATAATGAAAATCCAGCAGCAGTTTCATGCCTGCTGCTTTAATCTTTCGGGAAAGCGCTATCGTATAGTCAAGAGAATTGCATACGGGACCTTCCATGTCCGGGGTATGAAATAACCTGACTC
This sequence comes from Quyinboa sediminis, assembly GCF_042219855.1. Classification (NCBI taxonomy): domain Bacteria; kingdom Pseudomonadati; phylum Bacteroidota; class Bacteroidia; order Bacteroidales; family Quyinboaceae; genus Quyinboa; species Quyinboa sediminis. The sequence goes on from NZ_JBHJHP010000004.1 coordinate 445,415, forward strand.
GACCATAGTTGTATCCGTTTTGTTTAAAAAGCGTAAGGGCATCTGTTGGAATACCTTTATATTTATATACTCCACCAAGATCTTCCATCTTTTTCATAATGGAAAAATCACCTCCGTATATAAAAGCTTCATTTTCGGTTTGATGCGCTTTATTACACGATAGGGTTAAAAGTATACTTACCGTTAAAAGAATTGTATGTATGTGTCCTTCTTTCATGAGCTTCAATTAAATCATTCCTTATTCTGCCACTTAAACAGTCTTTATTTTATTCCCACTTCACGTAAACTGTAAAACTGTATTCATCCAGAACCATATCAAACGATTCAGGATAACCGTTAAGCCGGTAATACTCCATATAGCCGATGAGACCTCCAACGAATTCACTGCTAGCAGGATCCAGGTCATAAATATTAACATAAAAGCGTTTGTCGAATTCAGTAAAGCTATAGGTAATTTCAAATGGGTATGATTTACCGCTTACTGCATCTTCCTGAATATTTACGCTTTGTGCATAATCTGTCTTGTTTTCCGTCCCGGCCGTAATATAAATGTCCGGATTTGATCCGGGATCAATATCCCAGGAACTACCGTCGGGTTTTGTTGATGGGAAGCGATTGACATCTATACCGGTAATATTCATTTTTGTAGCTTTCCCCGGTATATTAAGGGTTTTAGTTGTTTTTGTTTCGCCTCCGGGGCCGCTTGCTTTAAGAGTAACGGTATGGAGTCCCTCTGTAAATTTATATGTAACGATCTGCCCTTGCCGTATCTCGTCATTGCCGAAATCCCATGTGTAGGTATCAGCGTCAGAGTAATCTGCTGTAAAAGTTACTTCCACAGGAGAAAAGACTGTGGCTAATGTATAGGTAAAGTCGCCTGTTGGTTCAGGTGTTTTTTCGCAACTTAGCAGTACAAAATATGCTGATAGGTAGAGCAGGATGTTAGTCTTTTTCATAAAAAGGGTTTTTGAAATATTATTCAGGAAGTGAAATTAGTGAAAATTTAAATATTAACAATTCGTTCCTGCTCCCTATGGTTAGTGCTCCTTCGTTAAATCATCTGACGGAAGTGCCTGTAAAGTCAAAGAATAAATGTTTTTAAGATACAACTTCTCATCAAACACATCCGGTGATATCTGGGAATAAAAAAGCCCCGGTACTTTCGCCGGGGCTTTTTTGGTGCGGAGAGAGAGGGATTCGAACCCCCGGTACCTTGCGGTACAACGGTTTTCAAGACCGCCGCATTCGACCACTCTGCCATCTCTCCCTGATAAAATCAGATCTGGTTTTCAGAACGCCGCACCCGATAGCTATCGGTACAACCACTCTGCCATCTCCAAAATACTAAGATCGGGTTTTTTTAGTGCTTATTCCGGTAGTCAACGGATATCTGCTTACCTTCACTTATTGAATTTTAAAGCTATCTCTCTTAAATAGCGGTGCAAAAATAGAAGAAAATTTAGTATGCGCAAAACTAAAATTCTAAATTTTTTCCTCTGTGTCATAATTATGAATAAGTAATTGATTTGTTATGCCAGTGTAAAAGTTTTTTAATGTTGATTATCAGTAGATTAATAATGGTATTTTTATGATATACTTTTTTGTTTTTTGTTAAAAAATTACCGTATCTTCGTGTCAGTTATTTAATAGAAGTTCTTAGTCCGATTTCCTCTATTTAACAGATTGAAAACCCGTACTATCCTGTCTATTAGTTTTTTCAATTATTTTATTTTTTATTTTTTATGATGAATATTTTTATTGCAAAATTAAATCCTCAAACTACAGGAGAGGATTTAAATGAAGTTTTTAGCGAGTATGGTGAAGTAATCTCTGCTAAAGTTGTTATGGACCGCGAAACCGGAAATTCCAAATGTTATGGTTTTGTAGAAATGGCTAATGATGATGAAGCTACAACAGCCATTGATCAGTTAAATGAAGCTACTCTGAACGGAAACGAAATTGTGGTTAAGAAAGCTAAACCAAGAGAAGAGAGAAATGATCGGAGAGGAGGAGGTCAGAGAAGAGATCAGAAAAGACCTTTCAGACCTCATAGCAGAAGTTAAAAAATTAGCGGGTGTTGCCCGCTTTTTTTATGCAGTTACGTTTCTGTAAAACAACCCTGTTTGTTTTTTGTGGATTTTTAGTATGTCCTTACCCCAGTATTTTTTAACATCATATCATCAAACCGTTTTTAAATCAGAATTAGTAAATTTATACATGAACTTCCTGGCGCACTTATTACTTTCTTATCCTGATGAAGATGAAATGACCGGTAATTTTATGGGGGATTTTGTTAAAGGGAAGAGCTATTTAAACTATCCTGTCCCAATACGGAATGGTATACTCATTCATCGGGCTATTGATGACTTTACTGATCAGAACCGGATTGCCAGAAGACTGGTGGTGGCACTGAGACCCGTATATAAAAGATATGCGGGCGTGGTTTCTGATATCGTTTTTGATCACATCCTGGCGCGTGATTTTAAAAACTGGTCAGGTACTGATATTGACAGTTTTGCCCGATACAGCTATAAAGCACTGGCAGATCGTCGGGATATCCTGCCTGAGAGGGTATCTTTTATTCTTGACCGGATAAGAGAATCAAGAAGATTAGAGATGTATGCTTCGCTTGAGGGAATAAAAAATTCAGTTCAGATCATGTCAGACAGGACATCGCTTCCGGATCATACACGTGAACTGATGATTTTTATGGAAAAACAAAGTGCATTTATAACAAAAACCTTTGAAGAATTTTATCCGGAACTGATTTTACGGGTCAAACAAAAACGGCAGGAACTTCAGTTGCATAAATCAGGTAAAAACCGGGAATGAGATGGTAAAGGTCGTTCCTTTACCTTTTTTACTTACAACGTTGATTGTACCTTTGTTTTTAGACACAAATTCTTTGCAAATGATCATGCCTAATCCTGTCCCGGATTCATTTTCTGTACCGGGAGTACTGAATCCCTTGTTAAGCGAAAAGAGTGTTGATGTTTTTTTCTCTGTCATTCCTACCCCGTTGTCTTTGACAACAATCTCTGCCTTATTGCCGTTCAATACAGAATAGACTTCTACCTTGCCACCGGAGAAGGTGTATTTAATTGCATTGGAAATCAGGTTCCGCAACGATGTTTTTAGCATGTCTTCATCCGCCTGAATGAAAATATCCTCTTTGCATCTGCTGATAAATTTGATGTCTTTTTTCTCATAAACCGGTCTGAAAATCTCTTCCATAAGAGAGATTAAGTCGCATACCCTTATTTTAACCGGATTATAAACAATTTTATTCATCTGTGATCTGGTCCAGATTAACAGGTTTTCAATAAACTGATAGGTTTGCTCTCCTGATCGTTTTATGGTTTTGATATAATTTCGTCTGGTTTCATCATTTAACTCATAGTAGTCGTCATAAAGCAATTCAGAAAATCCCAGAATGGCGGTAAATGGCGTGCGAATATCATGTGCAATTATCGAGAAAAAACGGTTTTTTTCATCATTTATATCAGAAAGTTCTTTGTTTTTTTTCAGTAGTTTTGATTCATACCGTACAATCTCATCGATGTTTTCAATGATCCCAAACATTTTATCCGGTTTTCCATGAGCATCTCGTTCAAGATCTGCAACCAGTTTTATCCAGCCTGTTTTTGATGATTGAGAGTTGATATGAAGTGTTTGGTTCAACTTTTTATCACTTTTATAACACTTATCCAGTTCTGTTTTTAATTCACGGATACCTTCTTTGTCAAAGAGGCTCAGAAACTGATCGAACCTTCCGTTGAAACTCTGTTTTTCGATATGAAGAATCTCTGTTACATGATCTGAGATATAGATGTCGCCTGTTTTTATGTTCCATTCCCATATTCCGAAATTTGCTGCCTGTTCTGCCAGCCTCAGACGTTTTGCATTTTCATTTCTTTGTGCCTGTTTCCATCGGTTCTCATTAATTTTTTCCAGGCATATAATACCGGAAGTTTTGTTGTTTTTGTACGAAATGGTCCCGGATGCCTCCATGAAAATTTTGGAATTGTTTTTATGTCTCAGACAGATTTGGTAGCTGTTAAATGTAACCTTTTTAATATATCGTATTAAACGGTAGGATTTTTGTATTTCCGTTTTGTGAGACGGATGGATGAAACAGAGTAAAGGTTGCCCGGTTAATTCAGCAGATGTATATCCCAGATGCCTGCACAATACCTCACTGATGAACACAATGCAGCCATTATCCTCAAGCAGAATTTCCATCTCATTGTTTTCAAAAAAAGACTTTGAAAAAATGTTTTTGTTATGGTCGGTAATTCCAGGCATAAATTAAAGTTACAGTTGTATCAAATATAATAAAATTAATCGATATTAATTTGTAAATCAGTTCTCCGCATAGGATTTAATCCAATAAATTCCCGGCTGATTTTAGTTCTGTAACAGATTTATTTAAACTATTTGTTAAAAAGCTGGTAAAAAATAATCTATCTGTTATTTTTGTAGGCATTTGATAAAAAACGTGTATTTCTTTTTATATCCGTTTTAAATAAGGAAAAATTTCATTAATATATTGCCAGTAATTATGTTTCATGTAATTTTGCGATCTGTTCTTTAAAAACGATAATAATTCTAAAAATTGATATGTATGGCTAATCTTTTTAGTTCTTCAATCGGAAGAAAATTTCTGATGAGTATATCAGGTCTTTTTCTTATTTTGTTTCTGATTGTGCATTTAACAGCGAACTCGTTTCTGATTCTTGACTGGGCATTTGGAACAGAAACAGGTCAGATGTTTAATGCGGCTTCACATTTTATGGCAACAAATCCATTGATTAAAGTTGTTGAGCCGGTTTTGGCGCTTGGATTTGCGGTTCATATTATTTATTCACTCATAATCTCATTTCAAAACCTGAGAGCAAGGGGAAACCAGAAATACCAGTCAGGGAATAATACGCAGGGCGTTGAATGGGCATCAAAGAATATGCTCGTTCTGGGGATTGCAATTTTTGCATTTCTGGCTATTCACATCTATGATTTTTATTTAAAGATGCGGGGTTACAGACCCTGGCATCCGGCGGAAGTAGAGTTTCCGTTTTTCGGACTTACTGCAACGGGTGAAAATGCCTATACTCTGGTAAATGATACATTTAGTCATCTTTGGGTAGTTATTGTGTACGTGATTGGTTCTGTTGCACTTGCGTTTCACCTGGCGCATGGTTTTTGGTCTGCATTTCAGACAATCGGCTGGAACAATACACTATGGTTGAAAAGATTACGCGTAATCAGTCTGGTAATTGCCTGGATCATAGGTGGTGGGTTTAGTGTAATTGCTGTTGCACAATACTTATTCTTTTAGTAATCAGAAAAAATTATTGCTATGGCAAAAAAGATAGATTCAAAAATTCCACAGGGCCCGTTGGCTCAGAAATGGAGTAATTATAAAGCACATCAAAAGCTGGTAAATCCAGCCAATAAGCGCAAACTTGATGTAATAGTCGTTGGTACGGGGCTCGCAGGTGCATCAGCTGCTGCATCGCTTGGTGAAATGGGTTTCCAGGTGAAAAATTTCTGTATTCAGGATAGTCCGAGACGCGCCCATTCAATTGCTGCCCAGGGAGGTATCAATGCCGCTAAAAACTATCCAAACGACGGCGATTCTGTTTATCGATTGTTTTATGATACCGTAAAAGGTGGTGACTACAGGGCAAGAGAGGCTAATGTTTACAGGCTTGCAGAAGTTAGTAACAGCATTATCGACCAGTGTGTAGCTCAGGGTGTTCCGTTTGCAAGGGAATACGGAGGTTATCTGGATAACAGATCATTTGGTGGTGCACAGGTTAGCCGGACCTTCTATGCCAAGGGGCAGACCGGACAACAGTTGCTCTTAGGTGCCTATTCCGCCCTGATGCGTCAGGTTGATGCCGGATCAGTAACCATGCATACGCGTTCTGAGATGGTTGAACTTGTAATTATAGACGGAAAAGCACGTGGCATTATCACACGTAACCTTGTAACCGGTAAATTAGAACGTCATTTTGCACATGCAGTGGTTATTGCTACTGGTGGGTACGGTAATACCTTTTTTCTGTCAACAAATGCCATGGGATCCAACGGATCAGCGGCCTGGATATGCTATAAAAAAGGTGCTTATTTTGCCAACCCTTGCTTTGCTCAGATCCATCCAACCTGTATTCCTGTACATGGTAAATTTCAGAGTAAGCTGACCCTGATGTCTGAATCGTTACGTAATGACGGTCGGATTTGGGTTCCAAAGAAAAAGGAGGATGCCGAGGCTATTCGTGCAGGCAAACTTAAACCTGTGGATATAAAAGAGGAAGACAGGGATTATTATCTGGAAAGAAGATATCCTGCATTTGGAAACCTTGTGCCACGCGATGTGGCTTCCAGAGCTGCGAAGGAACGTTGCGATGCGGGGTATGGTGTCGGATCTACAGGTTTGGCTGTTTATCTTGATTTTAAATCAGCTATTGAACGCCTGGGAGAGGATACCATTAAAGCACGCTACGGAAACCTCTTTCAGATGTATGAAAAAATTGTGGACGACAATCCCTATGAGACTCCCATGATGATTTATCCGGCAATCCATTACACAATGGGTGGTATTTGGGTCGATTATGAATTAATGACTTCCATCCCCGGATTATTTTCTATAGGTGAGGCAAACTTTTCAGATCATGGCGCCAACAGACTGGGTGCTTCTGCTTTAATGCAGGGATTGGCTGACGGTTATTTTGTATTGCCTTATACTATACAGAATTATCTGGCTGATGAACTTCATGTGCCCCGCATGTCAACTGATCTGCCTGAATTTGAAAAAGCAGAGCAATCTATTAATGACAGGATTGCAAAGCTGATGAAAATAAAAGGTGAGAAATCTGTAGATACCATCCATAAGGAACTTGGATTGGTCATGTGGGATTTTGTTGGTATGGCAAGGAATAAAGAGGGATTACAGGAAGCTGTCAGTAAGATTCAGGAAATTAAGAAAGAATTCTGGACCAATGTCAGAATTCCCGGCGAAGTTGAAGATTTTAACACAGAACTTGAAAAAGCAAATCGTCTTGCTGACTTTATCGAAATTGGTGAACTAATGGCACGTGATGCTCTGAACAGGGAAGAATCCTGTGGTGGACATTTCAGAGAGGAGTATCAGACAGAAGAAGGTGAAGCTTTAAGACAGGATGATAAATTTAAATATGTTTCTTGTTGGTTTTACACTGGTGATGACAAAGAACCGGAGCTGTTGAAAGAAGACCTGGTTTATGAGGCTGTAGAAGTAAAAACAAGAAACTATAAATAATTTAAGTTGATAGGTAATGGAAAAGACAATTAACTTAACATTGAAAGTTTGGCGTCAGAAAAACGCCGGAACAAAAGGAAAGTTTGAGACATATCAGTTATCCGGCATTTCAACAGATAGTTCATTCCTTGAAATGATGGATATTCTGAACGAACAAATTATACACGAAGGTGGTGAGCCGGTAGCATTTGATCATGATTGTCGCGAAGGTATTTGCGGAATGTGCTCTCTGTACATTAACGGTCGCCCGCATGGGCCGGATGATGATGTCACAACCTGCCAGTTGCATATGCGGAAATTCAGGGATGGAGAAACAATAACTGTTGAACCATGGCGATCAGCAGGTTTTCCCGTAATTAAAGACCTGGTTGTCGATCGCACCGCTTTTGATAAGATTATTGCAGCAGGGGGTTATGTGTCTGTCAGTACAGGTGGTGTGCCGGATGCCAATGCGATACCCATCTCAAAAATCGACGCTGATGAAGCTATGGATTCAGCTTCATGCATCGGTTGCGGTGCTTGTGTTGCAGCCTGCAAGAATGGCTCAGCTATGCTTTTTGTATCGGCCAAGGTCAGTCAGTTTGCATTGTTACCACAGGGAAGGGTCGAGGCAAAACGCAGGGCAAAAGCTATGGTGTCAAAAATGGATGAACTGGGATTTGGAAACTGTACCAATACAGGCGCCTGTGAAGTAGAGTGTCCGAAAAACATTTCTATCTCAAATATTGCACGATTAAACAGGGAATTCCTGAAAGCAAAATTCAGAGATTAACCCGTAAGCATAAGGTAATAAAAAGGTTGATCATATTTTCATGATCAACCTTTTTTGTCTTATCAGGAAGTATTATTCTGGCATATCTAAGGGTATAACTCGATTATTGGAATTTTAACATAATTCATCATTTTTTCAGACAATTTTATCGTAGATAATCTCGTTAAATAATGGTACTTTTTCTGCAAAGAGTATATATTTTTTAAAAAATGAGATGGATTTTGGAGGGGAAATTATGAGGAGAAACGTTAAAAAATATTTTAAAAATTCAATTCACACGCCTGAAAAAGGCTTTTTACCGTATTTTTATTAACATTTTTAACAAATGGCAATACTTTGGAAGTTTGTTGCATATGAACTATATTAGTTCTATATTTGTTCGTTGCAAATTTTAGTGTTTTATTTACACTCATTGAATTTGACAAAATAAATTGCAACTTTTTAACACAACACTAATTGAAAAATATGAAAAAACCCAAATTTACTCTTCTGGCGCATATGTCTTATGCGGTATTGTTTCCAGATTTTAAATAGGGCTTAAATTAAAATTTTATTATACGATGAAAAGAAATTTTAAGAATCATCTTTTTCGGTACCTGATATTGATATCTGTATTAGTATCCGGGTCTTTGGGTTTCATGTCGTGCAAAGATCCATACATATATGATAATAAGGAACCGGATTGGCTTGGAGCAAGTATTTATGATTATTTAAAGGAAAATGGTAATTACACGAATTATGTGAAAATTATCGAGGATGTAGGGTATACAGAGGTTTTAAGAAAAACCGGTAGTAAAACATTGTTCGTTGCTGATGATGATGCTTTTACTCGTTTTTATCAGAATAACGAGTGGGGTGTTTCAAGTTATGAGGATTTGAGTCATACTCAGAAAACGCTTTTGCTGAATTTCAGTATGATAAACAATGCTTATCTGATTGAGACCTTATCTAATTATTATAATGGCGAACTGAATAAGGGGCAGGCAATCAGAAGAGAGACTGCACTGACAGCAGTGGATACTGTTTACTTTGACAAGGGTGATGAATTACCGGATACAAAACAATGGGAAGCATATAAAACACGTGGAATTCACCTGTTCAAAGACAATACAGCATCACCTCTGGTTCATTTCCTTGAGAAACAGCTGAGTTATGCAGCGATTACGAATGAAGACTTCTTTTTGATTACAGGCAAGGAACGCCAGACCAATGATGCCTTTATTTTTGATAAAAAGGTTATTGAGCGTGATATTACCTGTAAGAACGGATATATTAATGTACTGGAAGATGTACTTGTTCCGCCGGTTAATATGGCTGAGTATCTGATGGAAGATACAAGAACTTCGGAGTTCTCATCGCTGCTTGAGCGGTTTTCTGCACCATATTACGACAGTGAAAATACAGATCGTTTTAATAACATAGACTATAACGAACAGAATAACATTCATATCGATTCCATTTATACCAAAGCATATTTTTCTTCAACAATTACAGGAGGTAGAGAACGTTATCCTAATGGCCGGTTGATTAATACAGATTTGCTTTTACCCTATAATCCGGGTTGGAACAGTTATAGTGATAACATTAACGGAACATCATTGCAGGCTGACATGGGGGCAATATTTGCGCCAACCAATGATGCTATGGATCATTACTTCAATGTAGGGGCCGGTAAAATTCTGAGAGATCGATTTGGAAGCTGGGCTAATGTTCCGGATGATATAACCGTATTATTCCTTCAGAGGCATCTGAGAACTTCTTTGCTTGCTTCAACACCAAGCCGTTTCGAAAAGATGACCGATACTGAAAACTCGGTTATATATGTTGGAAAAGATGATATTGTAGATACCTATGTGGGAGTTAACGGCGTAGTTTATATCATGAACAATGTTTATCCGCCGGATGATTATATTTCTGTTTATGCACCGGTTCTGTTCAGTGAAAAAACAAAGGTTTTCAACTGGGCAATCCGCCAGAATGACTTCAGATTATACCTTAACTCTTTGATTAGCCGGTATAGCTTTTTTGTACCAACTGATGAATATCTTAAAAACTATATTGATCCGGTAGCATTTGCAAAAGATAAAAAGGGCGCATTACAGTTCTGGTATAACGAAGAAGAACAAACGGTTTTTGCTACTGTATATGCATATGATGCAGCAACGAATACGGTAGGTGATTCTATAGCATCAATAGAGGATCCTGATTTCATTTCGAACCGGTTACTCGACATGCTGAATACCAACATTGTGGTTAACGGCGTTGAGGATGCTGATGGATATTACCTCACAAAAGGTGGCAATGTAATTAAAGTTGAAGGAGCCGGCTCCGGTTTGAACATGGTTGTTCAGGGAGGTGGTGATATTGAACGGAACGATGAAGTACACATGGTAGATAATTTTGAAGTGGAAAACGGTTATACCTATTTTATAGATAAACCAATTCAAACACCTACAAATTCGGTCTATAAAACGTTAAGTGAAACACCAGAGTTCAGTTCATTCTTTGAATTGCTTTCCGGTTTTCCGGAGTCTTCAAACTCAGTATTTTTTGTAAGAAGAACCAATTATTTCGGTATCGACTTCACAGTAAAATTCTTAAATACATTTAATTATACCATTTACGTTCCAACAAATGATGCAATTGCCAAGGCAATTCAGGATAGCATTATTCAACCCTGGGATGATTACGTTGTAGCTCCCGGAGATACCATTATGGGAATAAATTCTATCGAAGGAACCACAGACAGAAATGCTGCAATTGTAAAACTGGAACGTTTCCTGAGGTATCATTTCCAGGATAACTCTGTATTCATAGGTGGAAAATCAGTGGATCAGGTTTATCAGTCATCTACCATTAAACTGAACGGAGGATACTCACTGTACAATACCTATAAAAATAAGTACTATAAAATTGGTGTTGTGGGTGACGGATCTTATTTGAATTTAACAACAGAAAGTGAAGCTGCCAGGGGAACAGTAAGTGCATCGGTTATTACACAACCTGGTTTGTATAACCTACTGGCAAGAGATTATATTTTTAACGCAGACCCGCAGACATTAAAAGAAGTTGATGGTACAGGTGCTTCAGGTGCCGCCTTTTCAACATCGCAGATCTATACTTCTGCAACTGCTGTAATTCATCAGATTGATAACGTATTGAGATTTGAAACAAATGAAAATTAATATGAAATCTAAATTAGAAATACTAGTATTAGCTTTATTCCTTCTGTTGCCGTTTTTTTCATTTGGACAATCAACAGGTGATGTTATAATTCAGGGAACTGTAACATCTAAAGCTGATGGAGAGACCTTAATTGCCGTTGCAGTAACAGAGGTTGACGAAAACAACAGGATCGTCAATTCAGCTATTACAGATTTCAATGGTCATTATGTTATTAAAGTTAAAGATACCTCCAATAAACTGAACTTTCGTTTCATAGGTTTCAAGGATCAGTCGTTTGAGATTGGCAGCAACAGGGAGATCAATGTTGAGATGGTTGAGGATGTTCAGGTCCTTGGTGAGTTTGTAGCAGAAGGTGAACGTACACACAGTGAAGGGAACTTTAAAATACCCGAAAGGGAAATATCAACAGCCGTTCAAACCATTGACACCAAGAAGTTTGAAGGTGTCCAGGTAACAACAATTGATGATGCATTACAGGGACGTATCGCAGGTTTGGATATCGTGGCTAATTCAGGCGACCCGGGGGCAGGATCATCCATGCGTATCAGGGGTACATCGTCCATTAATGCCAACACAGAGCCTTTAATCGTTTTGAATGGTATACCATACGAGGTCAATATTGACCCGAACTTTGACTTCGCAAATGCGAATACAGAACAGTATGCTAATATGTTGAGTATTAACCCTGATGATATTCAGGAGATTACAGTTCTTAAGGATGCCGCTTCTACAGCAGTATGGGGTTCTAAAGGTGCAAATGGTGTGCTTTTGATCACAACTAAAAAGGGCGTATCTGGTCCGACACGTATTCAGTATACACTCAGAACAACAGCAGCACGTCAGCCTAAAGGAATTAAAATGTTAACTGGTGACGACTATACCATGTTAATGAAACAGGCTTATTTTAATCCTTATCAGAATGAAGCTGCATCTGATGTGGATGAATTTAATTATGATCCGACATTTTCAGAATATGAAAATTTCAATAATAACACGGACTGGATTGACGAGGTCAGACAAACAGGCTTTACTCAGGACCACTATTTAACTGTATCAGGTGGAGGTGAAAGAGCACTCTATAGGGTATCAGGCGGTTTTTATAAGCAACGTGGTACAATTATCGGACAGGTATTGAACAGAGTTTCATCCCGTGCTTACCTGGATTATATGGTGTCAGACAGGTTAAGGTTCATTTCTGAATTTTCCTTTACCTATTCCGACAACCAGAGAAATTATGATAATTTATTAGGTATTGCCTACAGAAAGATGCCTAACGTTAGTGTTTATAAGCAGGATATATTTGGAAACAACACTGATGAGTTCTATAATATCAGAAGAGATTCGCGCTTAAATGGTGCACAACGGGATCTTTATAATCCTGTTGCATTAGCGCACCTTGCAACGAATAATTTAAAGACTTACAGGATTTTACCAACCTTCCGTTTAAATTATGATATACTGGATCCCGATGTTCAGTATCTGCGCTACAGCGTTTATGTTTCATTTGATATTAACAACAACAAAACAACAAGTTTCCTTCCAGCTGAAGCAACCAACGCTTATTGGGATAATTCCAATGTAAACCGTTCTGTAAGCGGGGACTCTGAAAGTATGACTGTTCAGACTGACAATAACATTACATGGCAGCCTAAATTTTCAAATCCTGAACATACACTTACATTATATGGTTCGTTTCAGTTGAGAACGGGTAATTCACAAAGCCAGGGGAATTCAATTTTTGGTGTACCATTTTACAGTGATGCATCTGTAGATGCTTACCTGGATGGAATTAATACAAGCCGTTTTGCCTGGCGTTCAATGGGTATGCTTGCAAGGATGCATTATGCATACAAGGGAAGATACATCATGGGTGCGAGTATCAGAAGGGATGGTAGCACAAAATTCGGTAATGACCGTAAATTCGGTAATTTCCCGGGTATTTCATTTAAGTGGATTATTTCGGATGAACCCTTCATGAGATCTACCCAGAACTGGTTGAGTATGCTGGCTATCCGTCCCAGCTGGGGTGTTACCGGTAACCCGCCGGATGAAGAATATCTGCATTTCAGCCGTTACGGAAACTATGGTAGTTATGCCGGAATCCCGGCCACCCGTCCTACATCCCTGCAGCTCTCGGATCTGAGGTGGGAAAAAACATCCTCGTTTAACTATGGTGCCGATCTTGGATTCTTTAATGATAAGTATATAATGGATTTCAACTTCTATCAGAAAAGAACCGATGACCAGTTATTTAAGAATCTGTCGATCCCTTCTACATCAGGAGCAGGTAGTTATTCGTATCAGAATGTTGGTACAATGGATAATAACGGATGGGAGTTTAACTTTAATGCCAACAGGGTTATTAAAAAGGGTGATTTCAGCGCTGACTTTAATTTTAACCTTGCTAATAATGTGAATAAAATTGTTCACCTTATACCTGCCGTATTAAACACCTTTAATGGTGAATATGACTATACGAACGGAACATATCTGACCCGTATACAGGAAGGGAACTCTTTTGGATCTATTTACGGGTTTAAATATAAAGGTGTATATCAGTACAGTGATTATGTGCCTGGAGCTCAGGAAAATGCTCCTGTTGCAAGAGATGAGCAGAAAAACGTTATCGTAGATGAAAACGGGGATCCCTTACCCATGGTATTCGCTTACGGAAAATCATCTGAATATGAATTTCAGGGTGGTGATGCCATTTATGAGGACATAAACCATGATGGTAGTATTGATGAACTGGATATTGTTTATCTTGGAAATTCAAACCCTAAAGTAAATGGTGGTTTTGGTTCATTGATCAGGTATAAGAATCTGTCCTGCAATATGTTCTTTAACTTCAGATATGGAAACAAAATTGTAAATGCGGCCAGGATGAATGCTGAAAACATGTATGGAAACGACAATCAGAGCATTGCTGTGAACTGGCGCTGGAGAAAAGACGGTGATATTACCAACATGCCCCGCGCACTTTACCAGTATGGATTTAACTGGCTGGGAAGTGACCGTTATGTTGAAGATGGTTCATTTCTCAGGTTCAAGTATTTGACATTTAATTATGCGGTACCATCAAAAGCATTGAAGAAGTATAATTTGAAACAGTTAAACTTTTATCTGACCTTTAACAATGTATTGGTATTTACAAAATATTCAGGAGTGGATCCGGAAGTTGGTTACGGTGGATTTAACGTGAGTACGGATAATTCAAGAACTCCGCGTTCGAAGGATGTGACACTGGGTATTACAATTTCACTTTAAAAGTTCATTAAGATGTTGAAAAGTAAAATTATAACAATTGTATTTAGTGGTCTGGTATTATTCTCATTTTCAGGCTGTAGAGACTGGCTTGATGTAAGACCTGAAAGTGAAACAATTCTTGAAGAATACTGGAAAACCGAGTCTCAGGCCGAGGCTGTTCTGATGTCATGTTACAGGTATTTTACTGAACCTTCAAATATGGAAAAAATGATTGTTTGGGGGGAGGTGAGATCAGATAATTTAACGCAGGGAAACGGAACATCCGGACCTCTCAGTAAGGTCATTGAGGTGGATATAACATCATCTAATCAATTCTGTCAGTGGGGAAGCATGTACACGGTTATTAATTACTGCAATACATTTATGCATTTTGCGCCCCAGGTTCTGGATTATGATCAGACCTTTACCGAAGGTAAATTAAAAACGATGGAAGCAGAGGTACTCACGCTTAGATCACTGGCTTATTTCTATCTGGTCAGGGCTTTCAGAGATATTCCATGGATTACCGAGCCCAGTATTGATGATACACAAAACTATAACGTTTATCAAACCACAGAAAGAGCAGTTCTGGACAGTATTATATCAGATCTTTTATATGCAGAGAAATTTGCGCCGGAAAATTATGATACAGAGGAAATGTCTAAGGTGAGAATTACAAAAAATGCTGTAAAGGCACTTTTAGCTGACGTTTATTTATGGGATGAACAGTATGACAAGGTAGTACAGAAATGTGATGAAATTCTTCAGGATCCTACACTGGAATTTGTGGATGCCGAAGATTTTCTGTACAACGTATTTTATGTGGGCACATCGAAGGAATCCATATTTGAGTTTAGTTTTGATGACGATGAAATATCAAATGACATCGTAAGGTCTTATTACGGTTTCCTTGGTGTTAATTACGGACAGCTTTCCATGCCTTTGTTTCTGACAGATGTAAACGGAGAGCATAGTATTTTCCATCATAAAGTATCCAGTTCACTGATAGAAAGTGATGAAGATGAAGATATAAGATATAAGGACTTTATCAATCAGAATCAGGCTGTTAACGGTTATAATTACATCTTTAAATATGCCGGTTTACAGCGTAGTGAGACAAATGAAGGTAACAGCAGCTATACATACGCTTCCAAATCGCCTAACTGGATTGTATACCGTTTAGCGGATATTACCCTTATGAAAGCTGAAGCACTTGTTCAACTAAACAGAGGTGAGGCTGACCTGCAGGGTGCAATGGATATGGTTAATGAAACATACCTTAGAGCAAACCCGGAGTTGAGTGGCGATTCTTTACAACTGGCTGATTATAATTCACAGGACGAAATGGAAAAGCTTGTACTCAGGGAGCGCCAGCGTGAACTGATGTTCGAGGGCAAAAGATGGTATGATTTAATGCGTCTGGCAAGACGCGATGGGGACCCTGTTCGCCTGTTAAATTATGTGGTTTATAAATTTACCGGTGACCAGGCTTTACAGTACAGTAAAATGTCTGTAATGGATGCACTTTATTTTCCGATCTCGCAAAGCGAAATCAATGCGAATCCTAATTTACAGCAGAATCCGTTCTATGAAATAACGGGGAGTAGCTCAACAACTGAATAGGATATAATACCAGGGAGCAAATCTAAAAAGTTAGATCATGAAGAGATTAAGAATAAGTTTTATCACCTGTATGATGCTGCTAGCTGTTCTTTTTACAGCTGGGTTGTCATCATGCAACAGCGATAAAATTTCACAGGAAAGTTATTATACATTCACAGGGGATATGCTTGGTGAATACCTGGCTAAAAACCCGGATGAATATTCAGAGTTCTCAAAACTTCTGGATACAACCAAGGTTATGGGCTTATTGGATGCTTACGGAGAATATACATGCTTTGCCCCTTCAAATGAAGCCATGTTCAATTTCTACCATTCACTGGGAAGGAATTCTATTGAGGAATTTCCTTACGACTCCATTGTAAAAATTGTTTATGATCATATTATAAACGGATATGTAGTAACAACTGATGATTTTGTTGAAGGACGATTAAGTCAGAAATCCATGAGTGACAGATATTTCTCTGTCTCCTATGGCAGCTTTTCGTCCGGCGACTTAACCATCAGGGTTAATACATCATCTCCAATTCTGGAACCAAATATTGAAGTACATAACGGTGTAATTCATAAGATAGGAGAGGTGTTAAGACCATCAGAAAAATTAATTATAGAAGCCATTGCAGATGATCCGAAGTTTACAATGTTCTATAACGCGTTGATTAATACCAAACTGTTCGAGAAATTGATGTTGGTTGAAGATGAAACTTATAATCCGAGTCTTGGAGAATACAAGTTTCAGCAGAATAATGGTAATGATGAAATTTTTCCACCGCACAGAAAGTATGGTTATACAGCCTTAATGGAGTCTGATTCAACATTTATTGCGAATGGATTGACCAGTCTTGATGCCATAAAGGCTTATGCAAAAGAGGTCTACGATAAAGTTTATCCTGAAGATGCAGGTATAACAGATATTACCAATCCAAAAAACAGCTTTAACAGGTTTATCGCATATCACCTGATCAATAAAAACCTGTCAAAAAAGAAATTTGTTGAAGATTACTTCAATACAGGTCATCAGATTAAAAGTTATGATATGTACGAATACATCGAGATGATGGCTCCTCATACATTACTCGAAGCAAGGACCAATGTAAGTACCAATGAGTACACTTTGCTTAACACTCTGAATGATGACCCGGCAACAGCTGTCAGAATTGTGGAAACCAACTATGATAATGATGCACTGAATGGTGTATATCATGAAATTGACAAAATTCTGACGTATAATTTCGATGTGGCATCCATGCTTTCCAGTAAACGATTGAGAATGGATGTGGCCTCCTTTTTCCCTGAAATTGCTAATAACAATATGCGTGCACCGGGTAAAATTATACCCTTTATAATACCTTATAATTATTTTGACCGTCTTGAATTCTCAGAAGGAACAATCCTGAGTTATCTTAATGCAGACGGACGTTACGAGGATTATCAGGGTGATGAGCTCTTCTCAAGGGAGTGTTTATACGATTTTACAATAACCACACCTTCTGTTCCTGCCGGCACATATGAAGTGAGATTCAGCTGGCAGCCTACTGCATGGAGGGGAGCAGCACAACTGTATTTTGACGGTATTCCCTGTGGTATTCCATTGGATCTGAGTCTGGATGCCAATGACCCTGCAATCGGTCATGAAGTTCCCGGATCGGTACCCAGTGATCCTTACGGATATGAGAATGATAAATTAATGCGCAACAGAGGATACATGAAAGGAGCTGCCAGTTACAGTGCTGTTGATCATGTATGGTATCCGGCAGCAAACGCAAGAGCTAGTGTAAAAAGTGCAAGAAAGATATTAGGCATCTATACATTTCCGGAACCTTCTGAGCATACATTCCATGTTAAGGCAGCCCGTGCGGGGCAGTTTATGATGGACTTTCTGGAATTTGTTCCTGTAGAAGTGCTTGAATACGAAGGGATTGATTAACCGGTAAATTGTTAAGAAGATAAAAGTTTTAAATATGAAAAAGTTTAATTGTAAATGGTTTTATCTGTTAATGTTTCTACCGCTGCTGTTTTCATGTAACGAGTCAGATACATGGATTAATCATTATGAACAAACAGCACAGGAAAGAACAGATCTGAGATTAGCAGATTTTATTAACAGTCAGGAAGATCTGAGCAAGTTCTATCAAATGTTACAGATATCCGGTTATGATACCTTACTGAATGCATCCCAGTCCTTTACTGTTTGGGCACCCCTGAATTCTGTTCTGGAAGGTATTGATATGGGTAACAAGGATAAAGTGACAGAGATAGTCCGAAATCATATTGCCCGTTTCGCAATCAGTTCTTCAGGTATTGAGAGCAAACGCGTTTTTATGATCGATGCTAAGTTCATAAACTTTTCTAAATCTACAGGAGGTTTAACTTTTGGCAATGAAACTGTTATACGGGCTGATATTCTGGCGAATAACGGTATTATTCACATTATAGACGGATATGTACCTTACATCAATAACATCTGGGAACATATCACTTCTGCTGATGGGCTGGATTCGTTAAGCAACTATATGAAATCAAAAACAAAGCTGGTATTTGATCCGATTTCCAGTACTGTGATTACTTATAACGATGACGGATCACCTATTTATGACTCGGCATTTATTAACAGCAATGAAGTACTTAACGTCATTGGTGAGCTTGACAATGAAGATAGTTTATATACTGTATTACTACCGGACAATCAGGCATGGAATTCTTCATATAATTACATGGAGGGCTTTTACAAGGTTCTTCCTGATGAGGGTGGAGTAGCTCAGCAGAAAAAGTATATCAGAAACAATATTGTTCAGAATATGGTATTCAGGGAAAAAGTTATCGTTCCTTCTGAATATGATTCATTAATTACAACGACAGGAAATGTATTTCATGATCCAGCTGCAATTTTTGAAGGTGCTTCCTTTACAGAGTTAAGCAATGGGTGGGCCTATATTACAGATTCATTAAAGTACAAGCCTACTGAAACTTTCCTTAAGGAAATAAGGGTTGAAGCTGAAAATCCGGATACCCGTACCTTATACCAGTCTACTGTTTCCCAAAGATCAAGTGCTGGAACAGGCTTTGATTTATCCGGAGATAAATACATTCTTGTTAATCCTTCTACAGCAAGGAATATTACCGGTGTAATATTTAAAATACCCAATACATTATCTGCAAAATATAAGATATATGTGGTTTTTGCACCTTTGGCTGTAACAGGTAGTGCAGATACAACTGTGAGTAATCTGGCTTATGCATTGTATTATAATGATATAAATAAAGCAGGAACAAAGGGCGAACAGAAATTCATTAATATTGCTGATCCTGATTTCGTCACCGATCCTCATGGTGTAACTAAGATGTATGTTACCGATTTCGAGTTTCCATATTCGAATATCATTGACCTGGAAGACAAGGAAACAGTTGAAAATAATACTACCGTTACCTTATGGGTCGTAAATATGAATACAAAGGAAACGACAAAACTTACACGAAGAATGTGTATAGACTGTATAATCTTAGAGCCTGTTCTAGAATAGGTAACAAACATTTGAATGAGAATGAAAAACTTAAAGCATATATTCAGAATGAGAAGTAAATCCAGACTAATTAAATATTTCTCTGCACTCATTTTTGTGTCGGCATGTTTTGCAACTGAAATTGCTACGGCCCAAAAGTCAGATAATAAGGATGCAGCTTTTGTAGTAACCGGGGTTGTCAGGGATGCACATTCCAAAGAACCTTTGGCAGCAGCACAGATACAGTCAATGAACTATCCTGCATCAGCAACTTCTGATGCAGAAGGTAAGTTTACCATAAACCTGCCTGATGGTAATGATGTACTGCGGGTTACTGCATTCGATTACGACGTCAGAGAGTTCCCGTTAAGAGGGAAAAATGATGTCATCATTAATTTGTATCCGGAGTCATTTACTGATCAGTATAAAACGATAGAGACCCAAACCGGTATGGTTAAGAACTCTTATCTGGTAAATTCTGCTCAAAGTATAGATAATGTCTCGGATAACTTTGCACTGACCGCTGATGACCTTATTCAGACAAAACTGGGTGGTAATGTCCGGTCAATAAGCCGTTCAGGTACAGCAGCTGTGGGATCATCAATATTTATCAGAGGTTTGAATTCAGTAACAGCTAATGCACAACCATTATATGTTATTGATGGCGTGATATGGAACAACATGAATGATGTTAACTCTATTCATCAGGGGTTCTTTTCAAATCCGTTGGCAAATATTAATGTAATTGATATTGAAAGCATTACTGTGCTTAAAGATGGTGCTTCGATATATGGCAGTAAAGCGGCAAATGGTGTTATTCTCATTAATACAAAGAGGGGAAAAGGCGTTGTAACAAAAATTAATGCCAATGCAACTTACGGTGTAACTTCTGAACCCGGTTCAATACCGACGATGAATGCAGATGATCACCGTATTTACATCAGCGAAATGTTGGGTACCGATCCTAGTGTTAGTCCTAAAAACGTCGGTAGCCTTGAATTTCTTGATGATGATCCTACCACAACGTATTATAAAAAGTACCACAATTCTACAAACTGGAATGATCAGATTTATCAGTTGGGAAGAACTCAAAGTTACAGTATTGATGTAAACGGTGGTGATGAC
The DNA here is from genome assembly GCF_042219855.1 of Quyinboa sediminis. NCBI lineage: Bacteria > Pseudomonadati > Bacteroidota > Bacteroidia > Bacteroidales > Quyinboaceae > Quyinboa > Quyinboa sediminis. The sequence goes on from NZ_JBHJHP010000004.1 coordinate 466,164, forward strand.
AGGGCATTGTATTATTTTTCACTGGGTTACACCAACAATAAGGGAATTATAAAAACTACGGATCTTGAACGTCTGAGTACCAGATTTAATGCCGATTTTAAAATGTCGGAACTGTTCTCTCTGGGATTGAATGTTGGTTACTCCAACATTGACAGAAGATTACTGGATGATGGTGTTAATTTCAGAACATCTCCAACGTATCTGGCAAAAATAAAATCTCCGTTTTTAAGTCCTTTTGTCTATACCAACAGCGGTCTGATAACAAAGGATTATGAAGATGCAGATGTCTTTAATGTCGGTAATCCTTCTGCGATTATTGACAGGGCTTTGAATACGTCAAAACATTACAGGTTCAATATCGGGGCAATTCCAACATTTAACTTTACAAAAAATCTGTCGTTGAGTTCTCAGTTCGACTACAGTCTTGATAAAACAAAAGAGTCGCATTTTACTCCTATGTTAGGGATGGGTACATTTGTGTATAATGCCAGCCTGACCAACACCGGTATTATTAAAAACCGTGTGGCAAACCAGCAGATGAGGAATATTGCGGTTTATGATGATACGCAGCTGAAGTATATTTATACTAAGGATAACCATACAATCAACACGGTGTTGGGCTGGAGATATCTGGATAACTTCTTCGAATCTGATGAGGTTCTTGGTTACAATACAGGAACTGATGATACCAGAAACTTTACAGGGAATCTTGATTTTCAGTCTGTAACAGGTATTAATAATCATTTACGATCCATATCTAATTATCTGAATGTCGCTTATAACAACCAGAATAAATATTTCCTGAATTTGTCTGCTGCTCTTGACGGTTCTTCACGTTTTGGTTCAGAAACAGAGGGTGGTATTCAGTTATTCGGTCATAGCTGGGGCTTTTTCCCGTCACTTTCCGGTGCCTGGCTTATTTCTTCAGAGAATTTCATGAAGAATGTAAATGCCATTAATTTCTTGAAATTAAGAGCCGGATATGGTTATACCGGGAATGATGATATAAAAGATTATGTCAATCTGGCGTATTTTATGTCTGAGCGTTTTATTCAGAGAACTTCAGGGGTCTATCTTGCTAACCTGGCAAATAATCAGATACAGTGGGAAACAACAGCCCGTCTGAATGGTGGACTGGATATGAGTCTTTTTAATGAGAGAATTTCTTTGTCTGTCGACGCATTTTCAAGTCATACCAGTAACTTGCTGACATATCAGATTTCTCCTGAGGTTGCAGGTTTTGCTCGTTTCCTTACCAATGCCGGAGAATTAACCAATACGGGTTACGAAGTGAATGCCAATATTAAAATGTTAAATCTGAAGGCTTTCAGATGGGAGCTCGGTTTAAGTGTGGGCCATTATAAAAACGAAATCACTGCATTACCCGATGGTGAATTCGTTACTCCGATATATGACGCATACATTCAAACCAAAGTGGGACAGGCAGCCGGTGTCTTCTATGGATATAAAACAAACGGTGTATTTGCCACGCAGGCCGAAGCGGATGCTTCCGGGCTGAAAATTCGGGAAGAGAACGGTACTTTAACCTATTTTGGTGCAGGTGACATGAGGTTCATTGATAAAAGTGGCGATGGTATCATCAGTAGTGAGGATATGCAGGTTATCGGTGATCCAAATCCGGATTTCTATGGTTCATTTACCAGCAGGTTTGCAGTTAAAAATGTTACGTTGGAAGCATTATTTACGTATTCATATGGCAATGATGTTTATAATTATCTGAGACATAAGATGGAAAGCGGAAATGATTATTACAATCAAACCACGATTATGTTGACCAGGTGGACAACTGAGGGGCAGATTACAGATCAGCCAAGAGCTGTATTTAATGATCCTATGGGAAATGCACGGTTTTCTGACAGATGGATTGAGGATGGATCGTACCTGAAATTAAAATCACTTAAGTTATCATATGATGTACCTCTTAAAGGTGGTTTTATTGAAGGGCTGAATATCTGGGTATCTGCAGATAACTTATGGACACTTACAAATTATCTGGGTCTGGATCCTGAATTTTCTCCGCAAAATTCAGTTTTATCCCAGGGAATTGATGCCGGTTTAATCCCGTTAACAAAGAGTTATTTTGTCGGTTTAAGATTGAACCTGTAATAATATAATCATCCGTTAAAGAAATAAATTAAAGAATATGAAGCGCATAAATCAACTGATAGTATCATTATTTGCAGTTTCTCTGTTATTGATGAGTTGCGACTCGCTGTTAAATGTAGACTCTGATCGTTTTGTTACAGATGAAAATTACAGGGTAAATTCACCTTCAGATTCACTGTATTCTATGATTGGTGTTTTAACACAGTTGCAAAAACTTTCTGACAGCTATGTTTTATTGGGGGAACTTCGCGGTGACTTGCTTGATGTGACAGAAAATGCAGATGTTAGTCTGAAAGAATTGAATAATTTCGATATTACCTCCGATAATCCATACGTTAACGTGGCAGATTATTACAGTATTATCAATAATTGCAACTACATCATCAGGTATATTGATACAACGTACGAAAGTGAAGGCGAGAAAATTCTGGTCAGTCAGTTTGTTCAGGCTAAAACAATCAGAGCATGGACCTATCTGCAGCTTGTTTTGAATTTCGGATCAGCATTATATTATGAGGACCCGATTTTGTCCATTGATGAAGCCAAGGCTGATTATCCTGAATATGATTTGTATCAACTGGCCGATGTTTTAATTAAGGACCTTTCACCTTGGAAGAATGTTACAAAACCCAGACTGGGATCTGTAATGGATTACAACCTTGGATATTCATTTTTCCCTGTTCGGATGGTACTTGGGGATTTGTATCTGTGGACCGGCGACTATCTGAATGCTGCAACCGAATATCATGATCTGTTGTACAATAACAGTTATACCGTAAGTGAAAATTATCAATCTTACTGGATTGTAGAAAACGATGTATTGAATGAAAATCGGATATATGTTAACTGGAGGATGCTTTTTCAATCCAGTACAACCTCTGAGCGAATTACCGATATCGCTACTTCATCACGTTATGGTCATGCTTCAGAACTGGATAATATGTCTTCTGATATATCCAACCAGATGATAGTTCCATCGCAGGTAGCTTTAAACAACTGGAACAAGGACCTGTTTTTCAAGGATGATTTCGACATTGATCATGACCTGCGAGGTAAGTTCGGATCAATCAGTACTATGCAGGTCATTGATAATGAGGGCAATATAGATGCTTATGATCGAATAATCAAGTACAGTCCGGTATTAGGTGAAACTGACGAAAATGTATATGAAACCAGGATTTATCGCAATGCACTGGTTTATCTGCGTTATGCCGAAGCTGTGAATCAGCTCTACAAACCCAATGTGGCATTCGCCGTGCTGAAGAATGGATTAAACAACAGAACGTTGACCAATCCTGATCTTATTCCTGCCAGTGAAATTGGTGAAGCCTTGCCTGCTTATATGGACTTTAGAGATATACGGTTTAATAGTAACATTGGTACCGTAATGAGAGGTCAGGGAGTAAGAAAAGAAGTAAATGGTGTGTGGGTTGATGCCCGTGATCCGCTGACAGATTCCACCTTTGTAATCCCGGCGCTGCCAACACTGGATGATTCAGTAAGCTATGTTGATGATCTTCTTATAAAAGAACTGGCGCTGGAAACTGCATTCGAAGGTAACCGTTTTCAGGATCTGATGCGTTTTGCCTTGCGAAGAAGTGATCCTGATTTTCTTGCAGACCGGGTGGCTGAAAAACATACTACAAATAAAGAAGCCATTCGAACTTTACTCCGGAATACTGATAACTGGTACCTGCCAAAAAAATAAATAAAAAAGGGAATCACATGATTCCCTTTTTTTTGCTCCTTACACCTTCTGTTCTGACCACATTTTATTCTGTCGCCTTAGGTTATCATGTAATCAGAAAGCTAACTCAATACCGCTTATGTTATATAACAATAAGAATTAGTGTAAAATTGACAATTAAAATTTGGTGAAATCTGTGATTTGAATTATCTTTAAAAATTATAATATACGTGAAAAACTATTTAATACATGAGTAATTGAAAACTTCAGTCTGATTGTCATTACAAATGTATATATGAAACTTATCAAGCATTTAAGTGAATTTATTTAGTACCTAATGTTAATTGATTTAAACAATTTTGTTATGAAAAAAAATCTTTATGCAACAAGACGTTGGCTGAACAGAATGTTGGTTCTGTCAGTGAGTTTTTTAATGGGGACGGTGCTGTTTGCACAGGATATAACTGATGGTCTCCAGTATCAGTTTAGATTCGATAATGAAGAAGGAGGCGTTACTTCTGATGCTATCAAAAATGCCGGTGGTATTTTACAAAATAGTGCGACACTAGGTGTTGTGGATGGTTTAAATGCACTGGAATTGATAGGTGGAGCACATGATGTTGGTCCGTACATGGAATTTGAATCCGGAATTATTGAAAATTTCCAGACCTATCCGAATTTTACGGTTTCTATGTGGGTGAAAATTAATACCCTTGTTACCTGGTCCAGATTGTTTGACTTTGGAACCGGAACAACAGTAAATATGTTCCTTACACCCCGTAACTCAGTGACCGGGACTGCCCGTTTTGCAATAACAGTAGGCGGTGGAGGTGCAGCAGAAGAAGTTATCAATGCGAACCAAGCATTAACCGAGGGCGTATGGACACATATCGCAGTAACTGTTGACGGTGCTGTTGGAACAATTTATATTGATGGATATCAGTCTGGTGATCAAAATACAAGCATGACACTGAATCCTACCAATATGGGAGTTGCATTGACACAATGTTATATTGGTCGCTCTCAGTATACTGCGGATGGTAACCTTGATGCATCTGTTTCTGATTTCAGAATTTATGATCGTGCGTTATCAGCTGCTGAAGTTGAGCAAATCGGTAGTGACCCTGTACTGGCTAGTCTTGCTCAAACCTTTGAATTAACCGATATTCCTGAAAATGCAGGGATTGATGTAAATGCTTTGGATCAGGATATTGTACTGCCTGAAACTTTCGATAACGATGTAACAGCTGAATGGTCTATTGGCGATACAACCTATATCGATTCTACAGGACATTTAAAGGGTGTTTTACCTGAATTGTATCCTGTACCTGTTTCACTTACTGTTACGTTTTATCATACAGTAGGTACAATTACCCGTTCAAAAACGAAAAGTTTTGCCGTGTATATCCAACCAAGCGGCGATCTTGGTCCGGAACTCATTGCACAATGGGATTTTGCAAGAGAGAATATGGGGGATGACGGTGTTAGTATAGATGATATATCAGGAAATGGACTAGTAGGAACACTGCAAAACGATGCATGGATTCGTACAATTGGTGAAACGGATCAGTACGATGTTCTGGATATGGGACAGGGAACCGGCTATTTTGATATGAGTGCGGAACTTGGAGATTATATTTATCACCTTGGTGAGTATACCATCAGTGTGTTCTTCCGTATTGATGATGCATATACCGGTATTGGTGATTATGGTAACTTCTTCTGGTCTTTCTGTAATACAGAAGATATTTATGCCGGCGGAGGTGCCATGTACTTTATTGGCCGTGATATGGAAGCCGATATCATGAGAACAGATTATAGCACACAGCAGAGTACTGGTTCTAAAGGTAATGCTCCTAAAGGTGCATGGCATCATTTAGCCTATGTACAGGAAGGAACTGTAGGAACTGTATATCTGGATGGTGAAATACTTTCCCAGCAGCCTATAACTTACTATCCTTTCAGTACTATAAAGAAAGACAGTGTAAATGGTGTTGCATTAACGGGTACACCTTTTAACTGGCTGGGTCGTTCTCCTTATCCATCGGATGTTTATCTAAGGAATACATCCATGTATGATTTCAGATTATATTCAATCCCTCTTTCTCAGGATGAAATACGACTGAGCAATCCGTTCGGTATTGGTCTTGATGTATTGACAACTGTTGATGACTTAAATGCAGCGTGGAGTGAAAATAACAATGCTGGTTTTCCTGAAGAGTTAACTACAGAAAAAGAGGCCTTATCTTTAGGAGACCTGAGTGCATTAACATCCGATCTTACTTTACCTGCTCAGGGTAGTATCGATAATACTATCGCTATAAGCTGGAGTAGTGCTCCTGGTTTAGTGGGTCCTGACGGTGTGGTTACCAGACCTGATTACCTGGATACCGATGTACGTATTACAGCAACACTGTCTAAAGATGGGTATCGGACTGACACAACATTCACAGCTACTGTATTGGCAAATGATGCAACTAAATACACTTCCGATTTATTGATACATTTTAACTTTGACGATGCCAATGTTGATGGTTCAACAGTTACTGATCTTTCAGAACAACATTTCCAGGGTACATTTATGAATGGAGCAGGAAACAGAATACTGAAAGGAACAGATAACAACTTTGGCGTATTAAATCTGTGGGGTGATTCATCATATTTTGATATGGGTGATGAAGTAGGTAAAGTTATTTACGCTTTGAAAAACCACTTCTCAATCAGTACCTATTTCTTTGTTGATGGTACAAAAACTAATTTTGCCGATAACGGAAACTTCCTGTATGCATTCTCCAACAGCGATTCTTCGTCTGAAAAAAGAAATGGCTATATCTTCGGTCGTGCATCTTACATGACTTATAACATTGCCACGGATTACTGGGGAGGTGACCAGGTTGGAACTGCCGGAGGTGCTTTGTCAACTCAGGGAGAATGGCATCATTATGCATATGTTCAGGATGATACACTGGGTATTATGTATCTGGATGGTGTTGCAATGGATACAAGTACAATTAATAAGTATCCCAACGCCAATGTTCCTAAATCAGGGTTACTTGGTACAAGCTATAACTTCCTGGGCCGTTCGAATTTCTGGAGCGATGTTTATCTTTCCAAAGCAATGATGTACGACTTCCAGTTATACAATAAATCACTGACTGCAGCTGATGTTGCTACAATGGCTGAATTAGTGGATGTGGATAATCCTGATGGTATTGCTATTGCCTACATGTTATCTGTACCGGTTAAAGAAGTTAGTGTTGAAGCTGATCTTCGTGTTGATACATCAACACCGGGTCTGATAAGAATTCTTGATCTGAAAGGTAATGAATCCGTTCATGTGTACAACCTTGTAGGTCGTCAGATGACTGTTAGAAATGCAGAAAGTATTTCTGTTGATCCAGGTATTTACATTGTTAAAGTAAATTCTCAGGTTAAGAAAGTTCTTGTAAAATAAATAGTACAAATACATGAATTAATAAGGCTGTTGAATCTCAACAGCCTTATTTTATATGATACCATGTAATTTTTTACTCGGAATAGACTATATTGATATTATTATTTAAATTTGGTTTTATTTTAGAATTCGGATTAACTATTTTCAAACATTTTATTTATGAAAAAACACTTAATACAAAGGAATCATTCACTGTTTAGAATGTTGTTTCTTGCAGTGGGATTATTAATGGGTACTTTCTTAAGTGCCCAGGATCTGACATCCGGTCTGGATTACCATTTTACATTTGAGTCAGAGGACGCAGGTGTAGTGACAGATGTAGTTGCAGGTGCGGGAGGTACGCTTACAGATGGTGCCGTAATCGGCGTAAAGGACGGTTTAAATGTACTGACCCTTTCCGGTGGGGCTGCCAATACAAATTCACCTTATTTCAGCTTTGAACAGGCTGTTGGTGATAAAATTCACTCTTATACCGATTTTTCCATTTCCTGTTGGGCTTATTTGAACTCCAAAGCAACATGGGCCCGTATTTTTGATTTTGGTTCAAGTACAGATTATTACATGTTCTTCACTGTTTCAAATGGAAGTTCACCAAGGTTTTCTTTTAAAAATGGTGCCGGTACGCAGGAACAGCAGATTAATGCGGCCACTCCGCTTCCTCTTGATACATGGGTTCACCTGGTTGTAACTCTTGAAGGCACTGTAGGAAAAATATACGTAAACGGTGTCGTGGATGGACAGAGTAATGCATTTACATTGAATCCGTCTTTAATCACAGAAGCATTTACACAGAACTACATTGGTAAATCCATGTGGCCCGATCCATTCCTGGATGGAAGTGTGGCCGATTTCAGGGTATATAACAGGGCATTGACTGATGAAGAGGTATTGAGCCTTGCCTGGAGCCGTCTGCCTGAAGAACTTACAACTGCTTATCAGAATCTAACAGTGGAAGGTATTGAAGAAGTCAGCGGTAATCTTACTTTGCCTGTTGCCGATGGAAATGTAACCATCGACTGGGCTTCATCGGATACTTCAATTATTGATAGCCTGGGGAATGTAACACCTCCTGAAAAATATGATATAACTGTTATTCTAACAGCCACCCTTTCTATGGAGCAGGATGGTATTGTGTATACCATGACAAAACGCTTTGATGCCTTCGTTCCTGCAAGTACAGAAGCTGCCGATTTAGTAGCACAGTGGGATTTTGCAGAAGAAGATCTGGATTTTAGCAATCCTGATTCCATTAAAGTGACGGATGTTTCTGATAACGGTTTTGTGGGACGCCTATACAATGATGCAAAAATCAGAACCATTGGTAATACAACACAGTATAATGTACTGGATCTCGGTAATGGAACAGGTTACTTTGATATGGGACTGGATTTCGGAAAAGAGATATATTTACTGGGAGATTATACCATCTCAGCTTATTATCTGGTACAGGAAGAAAATACGGATATAAGTTCAAACGGTAACTTTATCTGGTGTATTTCGAATACAGATGATATAGATGTGGACAGAAATGGGGCTATGATTGAACGCCTTCTGGATCACAGGTTCTCTATCACTCCTACAATTTACGGTGGTGATCAGCAGCAGATTAATCCTGGTGTAAGCCCGGCGAATACCGCTGGATGGAAAGAAAAGTGGCATCATGTACTTTATGTTCAGAATGGTTCAGTTGGAACCATATATATTGACGGAAATGTTGCAGTGACCGGTTCAATAACCAACCTGCCTTCAACATCTTTGAAAAAAGCAGGTAGGGAAGGAACCTGGTTCAACTGGATTGGCCGTTCCTGTTATACGGCTGACGTATATCTGAAAAATACACTGGTGTATGATTTCAGGTTGTACGGTAAGGCATTATCCGAAGGTGAAATACAGTTGTCTTCACCGTTTGGCATCGGCCTTGATGTGTATAATGTTCTGGATGAACTGAACAATGCATATGATGAGAACAAGAATGCCGGTTTCCCGGAAGAATTGAACACAGAAAAAGATGCATTGTCACTGGGTGATTTAAGTGCTGTTACATCTGATATTACCTTGCCTACTGAAGGAAGTTTAGATAACTCCATTACAATAAGATGGTCATCTGCACCAGCTTTGATTTCAGAAGAAGGTGTTGTAACAAGGCCGGATTATCTGGATACTGATGTGCGTTTAACAGCTACCCTGATTAAAGGACGTTTCAGGACAGATACAACTTTTGTAGCCACTGTGTTGGCCAAGGAAGCAACGAAATATACTTCTGATCTGTTAATCCATTATAACTTTGATGATGCTAATATAAGTGGTTCAACCGTAACAGATCTTTCAGAACAGCACTTCCAGGGAACATTTATGAATGGTGCCGGTAACAGAACGCTTAAAGGAGCAGGTACAAGCTTTGGTGTATTAAACCTGGCCGGTGATTCATCCTATTTTGATATGGGTGATGAAGTGGGTAAAGTTATTTATGCTTTGAAAGGACACTTCTCAATAAGCACCTATTTCATGGTAGATGCGGCAAAAACAAACCTGGCAGATAACGGAAACTTCCTTTATGCATTTTCAAACAGCGACTCCTCATCGGAAAAACGCAATGGATATATCTTCGGTCGTGCATCGTATAAAACCTATAACATTGCTGCCGATTACTGGGGAGGTGATCAGATCGGAACAGCAGGAGGTGAATTGTCAACCCAGGGAGAATGGCATCATTATGCTTATACACAGGATGATACTTTGGGTATTGTGTATTTCGACGGTGTGGCGATTGATACAGCTACAATTAAAAAGTGGCCCAATACCGATGTGGCCAAGGCCGGATTACTGGGAACAAACTATAACTTCCTGGGACGTTCAAACTTCTGGAGCGATGCCTATCTTGCAAAAGCAATGATGTATGACTTCCAGCTGTATAATAAAACACTGAGCCCGTCAGATATTGAAACAATGGCTTCCCTGGTAGACATTGATAATCCTGATGGAATAGCCCTGGCCTATATGTTATCAGTGCCGGTTAAAGAAACAAGTGTGGAATCTGACCTGAGAGTTGATACATCAACTCCCGGTTTGATCAGAATTCTTGATCTCAAGGGTAATGAATCAGTGCATGTATATAACCTGGTTGGACGTCAGATGACCGTAAGAAATGCAGAAAGTATTTCTGTTGATCCTGGTATATATATTGTTAAAGTAGATTCTCAGGTCAAAAAAGTTCTAGTAAAATAGATGATGTAATTTAGCTATATGAAAGGCTGTCCGTTTCGGGCAGCCTTTCTTTTTTTTGAAAAATTGTCACTTTCAGGTCAATTCTGTAATATTTAAAAATCCGGTCATTTGTATTTTTCATTTATGATTAGCATCTGTTGAAAAATTAATACTTAAGCGCTCTGTATTCTTTTATTTTTGAGATGTTTTAATTCTCCGATTAATTATTTATCAAAACATTTTATTTATGAAACAATACGTATACACTTTGAAATTTCTTCGAAGTTTGAGTTTAGCAGTAGCATTCATGTTGGGTAATTACATGTTTGCTCAGACGCTTGAGGATGGACTGAAAGTACACTATACTTTCGAGTCAGCCGCAGATGGTGTGGTACCCGATGCCTCTGGTAACAGCAACGATGGTATATTGAATAATGATGCCACCGTAGGAGTGTCAGAGGATGGAAGAAATGTTCTGGTCCTTAACCAGGATTCAGGTTATGTAGAGATTGATCCGGCTTACGGATCTGATTTTTCAAGCTATTCTGATTTTACAGTTGCTACCTGGGTTTATCTTGATGAGCAGGGTTATAACGCCCGCTTACTTGACATCGGTACAGGTCGTTACAACAATGCCGCATTTACGCCATGGTTTTATGGCAACCAGGTTTGTCAGTTGAAAATCAGAAATGAAGATATTCCTGATGCAGACGTGATCGCTGCGAATTCTGCAGTTCCCGTAAATGAATGGACACATGTAGTGTTTACCCTGCAGGGTACAACAGGTACCATTTATATGAACGGTGTTGCTGTTGGAGAAAATACGAGTGTGACTGTTAACCCCTCAACCATGGGAATCGATGTAGCAAATTTTACAGCATGGATCGGAAAATCGCAGTGGGTTGGAAACGGCGATTCATTTTTAAAAGGTGAACTGTCTGATTTCAGAATTTACAACAGGGCCTTATCTCAATCTGAGATCTTAAATCTTGCCGGACTTCCTGAAGAGTTGACCACTGCATTTGATAATCTGAGTCCTGAAGGACTGGATGAGGTGACTTCAAACCTTACTTTGCCGGAAACCGATGGAAATGTTTCAATTAAGTGGTCGTCTTCTGATACCACAATCATTGATAGCGTTGGTAATGTAACCCGTCCGGAAAAATTTGATATTACTGTAATCCTTACTGCAACCCTTACTATGGAAAGTAATGGTAAAACGTATACAATGACCAGGAAATTTGATGCCTATGTTCTGGCTCTTACTCAGGCAGAAGATCTGGTTGCTCAGTGGGATTTTGCAGAAGAAGATATTGACTTTAGTAACCCGGATGCCATAACCGTAAGTGATGTTTCTGAAAACGGCTTTACCGGAACACTATACAATGATGCCAAGATCAGGACCATTGGGAATACAAATCAGTATAATGTGCTGGATCTTGGCAATGGTACCGGCTATTTTGATATGGGAACAGACATAGGAAAGGATATTTACCAGCTTGGAGACTACACAATTTCAGCATACTACCTGGTTGAAGAAGAAAATACCGATATTGGTTCAAACGGTAACTTTATCTGGTGTATTTCAAATACTGATGATATTGACGCTGATAGAAACGGAGCGATGATTGAACGTTTAACAGATCACCGGTTCTCTATTACTCCAACCATTTACGGTGGTGACCAGCAGTCTGTAAATCCCGGTGTTAATCCTGCCTCTACAGACGGTTGGAAAGGTGTTTGGCATCACGTACTTTACGTTCAGAACGGTTCAGTTGGTACCGTATATATCGATGGCGATGTCGCTGCAACCGGTACAGTAACAAATCTTCCATCAACATCACTTAAAAAAGCCGGTATGGAAGGTACTTTATTTAACTGGATCGGACGTTCCTGCTATACTGCAGATGTATATCTTAAAAATACACTGGTTTATGATTTCAGATTGTATGGTAAAGCTCTTTCTGAAGGTGAGATTCAGTTGTCATCACCATTTGGAATAGGACTGGACGTTTACAGTGTTCTGGATGAACTGAATGCAGCTTATGCTGAGAATAAAGATGCAAGCTATCCTGCGGAACTTGATGCTGAGTATGATAACCTGGATCTGGGTGACCTGAGTAATCTTACAACAGATCTCACGCTTCCTTCTCAGGGAGAACTGGATAATTCCATTTCCATCACCTGGTCTTCAGCCCCCGGATTAATTAGTCCTGAAGGTGTTGTGACACGTCCTGATTATCTGGATACAGATGTTAAACTAACCGCTGTATTATCGAAACGGGGATATAAACTTACCAAAGAGTTTACCGCTACAATTCCGGCAAATGCCGCAACAAAATACACATCCGATCTTCTGATCCATTTTAATTTTGATGATGAAAATGTAAATGGTTCAACCGTTACTGATCTTTCAGAACAACATTTTGAAGGTACCATGATGCATGGAGCTGATAACCGCATTCTGAGCGATGGTTCAACCGGATATGGTGTTTTGAATCTTATGGGTGATTCATCTTATTTTGATATGGGCGATGAGGTTGGTAAAGTGATTTATGCACTGAAAGATGGTTTCTCAATCAGCCTGTATTATCTTATAGAAACAGCGAAAACCAATTTAAGCGATAATGGCAATTTCCTGTATACATTTTCTAACAGCGATTCATCAGCCGCTTACAGGAATGGGTATATGTTCGGACGTGCAAGTTATAACACCTATGCAATATCTCCTTACCGCTGGGATAATGGACAGGTGGGCACTGCAGGAGGTGACCTGGTAACATCCGCAGAATGGCATCATTATGTCTATGTACAGGATGATACCTTAGGCTATATTTACCAGGATGGTGTTGCCATTGATACAGCAACAATAAAGCAGTTCCCGAATACAACCATTCCAAAAGCCGGAATGACCGGGACTACCGCTAACTTCCTTGGCCGTTCAAATTTTGAAGGTGATTCATACCTTGCTCAGGCCATGTTGTATGACTTCCAGTTGTTCAATAAGAAGCTGACTCCTGCAGATATTGATGCCATGAATAATGTTACAGAGGATCTTTATACTGCTTATCTCATCTCTTTACCCGTAAAAGATGTAAAAGTGGAAGAAACTTACAGGGTTGATACATCCATTCCGGGAAGCATACGGATTTATGATCTGAAAGGAGATGAAAGTGTATCGGTTTACAACCTTACTGGTCGTAAGGTAACTGTTAAGAATGTTCAGAATATACCGGTTGACAGAGGAATTTACATTGTAAAAGTGAACGACTCGGTTAAGAAGGTATTGGTGAAATAAAATGCGTAGATAATAGAATTAGGTTAGTAGGCTGTTCCGCATGCGGAACAGCCTTTTTTATGTATTATAAGTTTGGATACTGGTAAAAATGACGGTAAAAAAAGCCGGGAGTCGGGCTGGAAAAATATGTTTTGTTTTATTCAATAAATTCTATATCTTGTAATTAAGATTCAGGATTGTGAAATTAGACATAGACATATTCAAAATTAAACAGAATAATGTAAAGCCTAAAAAGGGAAGAGTACTGATCTCGGAACCCTTTTTGCAAGGCTATTATTTTTCACGTTCTATCGTACTTTTGACTGAGCATGACGCTGAGGGAAGTATGGGGCTTGTTTTGAATAAACCCCTTGATTTAAAGATCGGATCGGTACTGAAAGACGTTTCTTTTTCTGATACCAAACTGATTTGTGGCGGTCCTGTAAGTCCTGATAAGCTGTTTTATATCCATAGTTTTAAAAATGTTCCGGGAGCATCAGAATTGGTTAAGGGACTCTTCTTTGGAGGAAATTTTGAATACATAAAGGATTTACTTGCTATAAACCCGTTACTTATTGAGGATATCCGTTTCTTTATAGGTTATGCAGGGTGGTCACCCGGGCAGTTGGCCGATGAATTAAAAGAATCATCCTGGCTTGTTACAGCACTGTCTGCGGAGCGCATATTACATGCCCCGATTGATAGATTATGGAGAAGTACAGTTGAATCACTTGGGGAAGATTATGCCCGGTGGACAAACTTCCCCAGTAATCCTGAAATGAATTAGGCTTTTTCAAGCGTCAGGACTAACCATTTCCAGAATTCATTTACTGTTTTAATGTTTACCTTCTCATCAGGTGAGTGAGGAAAACGAATGGTAGGACCAAAGGAAATCATATCCATGTCAGGATATTTTGATCCTATAATACCGCATTCCAGACCTGCATGAATAGCTTTAACAGCTGGCGTTTTGCCCCAGTTGTCTTCATATATCTTTTTCATCGTACCTAAAATACCGGATGTGGGATTCGGGTTCCATCCCGGATAATTGCCGTCCCTGATTATTTTGCAGCCAGCCAGTAATAAAACACTTTCAATTTCTGATACCAGAGCCTGCTTTCTGGATTCAGAGAAACTCCGTGCCAGATTCAATATTTCTATCTTTTCAGCATCCGATTTTACAATGGCCAGGTTATTCGATGTTTCAACCGTGCCGGGCATATCAGCACTCATATGATGCACACCGTTTGGACAAGCGGTAATGGCATGAATTAAATCATCCTGAACCATGGCGTGCATCACATATTCCGCTGATTCTGCAGATGCATTAATTTCTGTCTTTACATCCGGTTCGGTCGCTGAATATTCTTTCTGAATAACTGATCCGAATGTACTTATGGCTTTTTTGATCTTTGCAAGCTGTTCGTCAGGAATTGTGATGGTCGCAAAAGCTTCTCTGGGAATGGCATTTCGAAGGCTTCCTCCATTGACAGAAACCAATCTGACACCAAATTCTGATACCAGTTTTTTTAATAGCCTGAACAGAATTTTATTGGCATTCCCGCGTTCAAGGTTGATATCCAGTCCTGAATGTCCCCCTTTCAATCCGGTTACAGCAATATCATGTGTTGAATGGTTTTCCGGAACCTCTTCTGTCAACAGTTGAAGAATACCGGTGACATTTATACCACCCGCACAGCCTACAAAAAGCTCACCTTCATCTTCTGAATCAAGATTAAGTAAGATGTCTCCCTGTAACACTCCGGGCTCAAGACCAAATGCGCCTTCCATGCCCGCTTCTTCATTTATGGTAAATAAAGCTTCAAGGGGACCATGTTTAATATCTTCAGATTCAAGAACTGCCAGTGAGGCAGCGACACCGATGCCATTGTCAGAACCAAGGGTTGTATCCTTTGCGGTGACCCAGTCGCCGTCAATAAACACATCCAGGGGATCAGTAACGAAATCGTGTTTAATGTGTGTGTTCTTTTGGGGCACAATATCCAGATGGCTTTGAAGGGTAAGGGTTTTATGCTTTTCAAATCCTTCAGAAGCTGCTTTTCTGATTATTACATTTCCTGTTTTATCCACGGAATAATCCAGTTGAAGAGACTTCGCAAATTCAATAACATACTCCCTTGCTTTTTCTTCATGATGCGAAGGTCGTGGAATTTGTGTCAGGTTATAAAAATGCTTCCATAGAACCCTTGGGTCCAACTCGTTAATTTTCATGTTTGTATGTTTTTTAGTCGTGTGTTTTGCATTTTAAAAGGGTACAACAAGGAAGCTGTCGCTTTATTTTCTGTCAATGGACTTTAAGGCTCCTGTGTTATTGTAAAAGCTTACAGAAACTCCGGGTATTGTACAGAGGGATGCCGGCAAGCTAAGTACCGTTCCTAATTGTGCAATATCTTTCCCTGTGCTGAATATAACGTTTGTGCCATCTGAAATTTTTACTGTTGCATTAACAGGAACTCTGTAGAACAGACCATGATTTGTGTTTTTGCCTATCGTATCGTTCACTGAAATATGATCTGACTTTACCTGTACTGTGAGGTAATATGGACTTCCACTCAGATCAGTTTTATCAACCAGACCTTTAAACTGTGAAAACCTGAATAACAAAGATTTTGTGATTTCCGATTCAGGAAGATAGTCAACTGAAAATGTTACTTCTTCCTTTGCTTCCTTTCCTAAAAACAGAGCCAGAAATTCCTTTTCCATCCGGTCCATCTCTTTTAAGCTTATGGATAATGCGTTACCATCGGAAGGGAAGTAGTTAAGTTCACCTGAAACCAGTGAGGCTCTGTTATCCCGTATTCTGTAAATGAAGTTGGCCGCTTCTTCAGCCATTTTTGCCGTAGAGTTCACCACAAGTTGATCCTCAAGATATGGCGTGTATTTAAACGATGTATCAAGGGGTTCATTTTCTTTCATTACAATTTCTTCTTCCCTTTCAATCGTTACAGGTTCTGTGTTATAGCCTGCGATGCAACCGTTGGAAGTCAGGCGCAAAGGAGGAACAAATCCTTTGCCTGAATAGGTAATCTGAAAATACTGATCCGGATCAGGTTCACTGACGGTTACCAGTTCAATATCTTTTATTCTGTAAGTCATTTCATCTTTCAGAATCACATCCTTTATTCCCATAAAACGTTCAGAGTACCTGTACAACGGACCCGTTTTTCTGATGGTTTTTTCAGCTGTGATTTTAAACCTGAGGAGCGTTTGAGGTAAAGCATAGATAAGTGCACTGTCTCTGCTGACCTCACTAAGACCCAGATGTGAAACCGTAACTGTATTCTCTGGTTCAACCGGCAGGTTTTTATTGGTGTCACAACCAGTAATAAAGCTTATTAAGATTATAATCAAGCTTAAAATTTTAAATTTCCTCATTTTAAAAATAGTTTTCTTTTGCGGACCCGATTACATTTTCATGAATAACGGTTCCGATTCCATTGATAATATCCGATGCTGTTAAGGCTTCCATTCCCTGATTCTGAATAAAGGTATCTGCCGATTTTCCGTGCAGCCATACAGCTATCTGTGCTGCTTCGTATGCATTGTAACCCTGGGCAAGAAATGAAAGTATCATACCTGTCAGTACATCTCCACTACCTCCGGTAGCCATGCCGGGATTACCCGTAGTATTAAAACAGCACTCACCATCCGGATTGGTAATGGCAGTATGAGCTCCCTTTAACACAATAATGCAATTATATTTTTTTGACAGTTCCATCTGTTTCTGCATGCGTTCAAATCCATCATTGAAGGAACCAAACAGTCTTGCAAATTCTCCCGGATGGGGTGTCAGGACGGTATTGACTGGTAGTTTTTCCAGCAATTCGTTGTTTTGTGCCAGAATGTTCAGTCCATCAGCATCAATAACCAGTGAGCCCTCAAACTTAGACAGCAATTCCTTTAATAACAAAACCGTATTTGGTTTGGTTCCGATTCCGGGACCTATTCCAATGGCATTATATGCTGATAGGTCAGGCAAACCGGTAATAAGGTATTCTGACAGATCAACACAGGCCATGGCTTCAGGAACGGCTGTCTGAAAAATATGGTATCCGCATTTGGGAATATGTGAGGTCAGCAAACCGACGCCACTTTTCAGGCAGGCCTTTGAGGCCAGAACAGCAGCCCCCATTTTCCCGTAACTTCCGGCCAGTAACAAGGCATGACCATAGGTTCCCTTGTGTGAAAATTTCTTTCTTCTTTTTAGAATTTGTGAGGCTAATTTTTTGTCTATAAGCTTGTAAGGCGAAGGTGTTTTGTCCATTCCCTCTTTTAACAACCCAATATCTTCTATAATGACATGTCCGGTATATTGTTCATTTTCTGCAAATAGATAGGCCATTTTGGGAACCTGGAACGATATGGTGTAATGCGCCCTGATAACCAAGTCCGGATCATTATCGGAGTTGGCTTCACAGAAAAGCCCGGAAGGCACATCAACTGAAATTACAGTGCAGTTTTGTTGGTTAATATGCTGAATAACTTTTCCAAACGTTCCTTCAGCTTTTCTTGACAATCCTGAGCCAAATATGGCATCAATAACAACCTTATTTTCGAGATCCGGGAGTTTAGTTGTATTGATAATCTCCGGTTGTGATCCTATTGAGATCAGTCTGTCGTAGTTTATTTTACAGTCCGGTGATAATTTATCAGCTTTTGTAAAGAGATAAATCAATACAGTATAATCGTCATTGGTGAGCAGCCGGGCCAGGGCAAGTCCGTCACCGCCATTATTTCCAGGCCCTGCAAAAACGGCAATTTCAGTATCCTGCCTGTAAAGTTTTTTTATGACCCGGAATAATTTGCCCGAAGCCCTTTCCATAAGATCGATTGAGCTTATGGGTTCGTTATCTATCGTGTATTTGTCTAAGCTACGTATTTGATCGGCTGTGAATAATTTCATGCAGAACTTTTTACTATAAACAAAATTAGTCGAAAAAAGTGAGCCTTCAAAGGATAAATAATAAGACTGTACTCGTCTATTGTGTGACGATTGTATTTAAAATCTTACTTTTGTTTCAACGGTTGATGATATGAGTAAACGATATAAACAGTTTCTGAAAGATGCGGATGCGAAAAGTTTTGATGCAAAACACCGCAAAACATTGTCATTCAATATCAACAGGTATGATGGTGCAGTAAAGCGTGGACTGGATAATTATGCCGATCTGGAACTGGCGAGAACCCGTGCGGCCTGGATAAAGCGGCATATGCTGAATAACTGGGCAGATTACCTGGTTCAGTTCGAAAAAAATGCGCAGGATAACGGAGCTGAAGTAAAATGGGCAAAGGATAAAACGGAGGCAATGCGGCTTGTAAAGCAGGTGCTTGAAGAGGAGCAGGCAAAGCTCATTGTAAAGGGAAAATCCATGATAACCGAGGAGCTACATTTTAATGAAACTGTTGAAACCTGGGGATTTGAAGCTGTTGAAACAGATCTGGGAGAGTTTATTGTTCAGGTTGCTGGGGAAAAGCCGTATCATATTCTGACTCCCGCCATGCATAAGTCCAAAGAAGATGTGGCAGAACTGTTTCATGAGAAATTTAATACCGATGAGAAATCCACACCAGAGGAACTGACCGGATTCGTAAGAGATGTCCTGCGGAAGAAGTTTGTTCAGGCCGATATTGGTATCACAGGGGCTAATTTCCTGGTGGCAGATACCGGAAGCGTTTGCCTGACAGAAAATGAGGGAAATATACTGTTGTCTGCCTCTATGCCGGATACGCATATCGTACTGGCTGGTATTGAAAAAGTGATTCCTGAGCTGGAGCATTTAAATATCATGTGGCCCTTACTGGCTCATAAAGGGACAGGACAAAAGGTGACAGCTTACAATTCCATATTTTCCGGGCCTGCCAGATCTGGTGAAGGTGTTGGGCCAAAACGGATGGTCATTATTCTGCTGGATAACGGTAGAACCGCTGTTTTTGAATCTGATGAGCAGAAAGAAGCACTGGCCTGTATCCGCTGTGGTGCCTGTCTTAATGCCTGTCCGGTTTACCGACTCGTGGGCGGCTATACCTATGATACAACATATACCGGACCCATCGGAGCCATTATCTCGCCATTTATGAATGGTTTTGAAGGCGATAAACATTTAAGCCATGCCTGTTCTTTATGTGAAAAGTGTGGCGAGGTTTGTCCGGTAAAAATCCCACTGCCCAAATTATTATTATCCAACCGACGGGATGGGGTTGAAAGAGGGTTTGTTGAAACCGGTGAAAAAATTGCCATGAGTGGTTTGAAAATGGTGTTGAACGACCGTAAAAAAATGGATTTGCTTAATGGATCAATGAAAAACCTGGGAGGTAAGTTTGTAGGTAAACCTCTTTGGGGACCTCATCGTGATATGCCTGAATTTAAACAGCAATCGTTCTCCAAACAATGGAAGAAAAAGAAGAAGGAGTGATTAGCATTAAAAAACTTCTAAAATTATTTTACTTGTATTACTTTTAGAACAAAAGTATCACAGTTTAATTCTCTCATAAAATGCCAAATTCTTAATTTCCTGTTAAGCATTTTAATTACCATGCGAAAGCAAAATATACATAAAATATAGACGGATACAGAATAGCACTTCGGTGAACCAAATAGTACTAGGGCTAGTCCTTCATTGTAACCCTTTTCACAAAAATCTCGTGTTAAGCATATAAATACATAAAAAGGATAATACTTAATGTACAATATATGATGGTAACAATTAAAGCTTTAAAATACACATTTCCATTATTATCAAAACGTTCTATAATGGTATTAAACCGTTTTTTCCTAACAAAATATAATCCATTGAGTAATAGTATAATTAAATATCCAATAAACGCATCAATACTTAATTTCCCAAATAACTTTGGGAGCGAAAATAAAAGCCAAAAAGAGGAAACATTTAGTAATTCAAAAGCCGATAATAAAAAATAATATCAGTTTTAGGTTTTACGTAAACTGAACCATATTTTTTTTGATAAATATGAAACAAATTCATACAAAATGTAATAAACCATTGACATAGTAAACCTTAATGAACTGAATAAATTTTAGAACTTTTTAGATACTCAATTTCATTTTTCGCTTTTTTATAATCTGGATTAATTAGTAACGTTTTCTTGAAATAGTAGATTGCTATACTATCATTGTAAATAGCTGCAAAATTACATCCGATATTAAAATAAGCATCATCAACTCTGTAACCCATCTCCGCGGATTTAAGAAAATCTTGAGTTGATTTTGTAAATTCAGATAATTGATTAAAGCAATATCCCCTCCTATAATAATATATCGCTTGAGTTGAATCGATCATTATTAATTCATTATATAGCGTTAGTGCTTTTTTAATGTTATCAACTTCATAATAATTATCAGCTTCTATTATAAGTGAGCTTCTATCTTTATCAGCTCGTTTCTCAGAATTTTTATCTGGTTGCAGTTTACACGAAAAAATGACAAAAGTAATGATTATAAAAATTAGTGATTTGGTCATATTATTGACTTTGTGTTGATTTAGATATGTAAACTTTCTAGTTCAAATGTAGATAAAAGAATTTGCCTCGCCAATAACTGATGTTTTTGTGATAGTCCTCCCTGGTTTTTACATGAATTTGTTAGAATTTCTTAAAAAGGTCAACCCTCTGAATTTAATTATGACAAAACCCATTGTTTCTTTATGTGAATTCGTAGAAATTTAAGTTCGGTTTTAAATTAGATTTTTATGGCAAAAATGAAGACTATCGTTAAAGCAAAGCCCGAAAAAGGACTGTGGATGGAAGATGTTCCGCTGCCTGAAGTCGGGCATAACGATGTATTGATAAAAATTAAAAAAACAGCGGTCTGTGGTACGGATCTGCATATATACCGTTGGGATGAATGGGCCCAAAAGACGATTAAACCACCTTTGGTTATTGGTCACGAGTATGTTGGAACTGTGGCAGCGATGGGATCAGAGGTAACCGGTTTAAGAATCGGGGACAGGGTTACTGGTGAAGGACACATTGCCTGCGGAATTTGCAGAAACTGCCGCCGTGGACGTCAGCATATCTGTGAGAAAACAATCGGGATTGGAGTGAATACAAATGGTGCTTTTGCTGAATATGTGGTTGTACCATCCTCCAATGTTTTAAAGATCAATAAAGTGATTCCCGATGAAATTGTGAGTATCATGGACCCGTTGGGCAATGCAACGCATACCACCCTGAGTTTTCCGATAATCGGTGAAGATGTACTGGTAACCGGAGCCGGCTTAATCGGCAGCATGTGTATTGCCATTGCCCGCTTTGCCGGCGCCCGCTATGTAGTTGCTACAGAAACCAATCCCTACCGGATTGAGCTGGCAAAAAAGATGGGTGCCAATAAGGTAATTAATCCTTTAACCGAAAATCTGGATGATGTGGTTAAAGAATTTCAGATCAGGGGATTCGATATCGGCCTGGAATGCTCCGGATCACCCGATGCCTTTAACGACATGGTGGCACATATGTATAACAGTGGTAAAATTTCCATGCTTGGCATTCCGCCATCACATACTTATGTGGACTGGGATAAAATTATTTTTAAGGGCATTACAATTAAAGGCATTTACGGTAGGGAGATGTTTGAAACCTGGTATCACATGGAGCAGATGCTGATGTCTGGTCTTGATATGTCACCCATGATAACACACCGGTTGAGAGCCGATGAATTCGAAAAAGCCTTTGAGATCATGAATGAAGGAAATTGCGGGAAAATAATTCTGGATTGGGAACAATAAAAAATAAGCTTATGTACGATAATTTCAAATCACATTTACTAACACAACTTGATGAGATAAGGGAAGCCGGATTATATAAAAGTGAACGGATTATCACGTCCCCTCAGGGAGCAGTGATAAAGACTGCTGATGGAAAGGAGGTGTTAAATTTCTGTGCCAATAACTACCTGGGTCTGTCAAATAATAACAGGCTGATCAGTGCGGCAAAGGCAACATTTGATTCGCATGGCTATGGTATGTCATCCGTTCGGTTTATTTGTGGAACAACAGATTTACATAAGGACCTGGAGCAGAGAATAGCACGTTTTTTTGGTACCGAAGATACCATCCTTTATGCTGCATGTTTTGACGCCAACGGAGGGGTGTTTGAACCTTTACTCACCGAAGATGATGCCATAATTTCTGATAGTCTGAATCATGCCTCAATCATTGATGGTGTACGGTTGTGCAAGGCTGCCAGGTACCGCTACAGTAATGCGGATATGGTTGATCTGGAAAAACAGTTGAAAGAGGCTCAGTCGGACAGGTTCCGGATTATTGTTACAGATGGTGTATTCAGTATGGACGGAAATGTTTGCCCACTGGATAAAATAGTTGAACTGGCAGGAAAATATAATGCCATGGTTATGGTGGATGAATCACATTCGGCTGGAGTAGTAGGAAAGACAGGACGGGGAGTAACAGAACTTTATAATCTGAAGGGAAAAGTTGAAATTATTACCGGTACGCTTGGAAAAGCTTTTGGGGGTGCAATCGGCGGCTTTACAACCGGTAAAAAAGAGATCATTGAAATGCTGAGGCAAAAATCAAGACCATATCTTTTTTCAAATTCATTGCCCCCAATGGTTGTTGCTGCTGGAATTGAAATGTTCAATATGATGGAGGAGACCAATATTCTTCAGGATAAACTGCATGACAACACGGCTTATTTTATGGGCCAAATGACACAGGCTGGTTTTGATATCAAACCGACAGCATCAGCTATCTGTGCCGTTATGTTATACGATGCAAAGTTATCATCTGAATTTGCCGATCAATTACTTGATGAGGGAATATATGTGATCGGTTTCTCCTATCCGGTTGTCCCAAAGGGACAGGCACGGATTCGGGTGCAGTTGTCTGCTGCGCATGAAAAAGAACATCTGGACAAAGCCATTAAGGCATTTATTAAAACGGGTAAAGCATTAAAAGTAATTTCATAGATTAGTTTTATTCGCCGGGTGAGGATCAGCTTGTTTGAAAAATCACCCGGTGGCTATTTGTTACAGTATAAGAAAAAATCTATTTTCAACTCAATGATTTTTTTGCCATCTTTGGGGGATTTTAAATAAAAAGAAATGCACTTACACGACTTATCAAAACAGAATTCAATCTTAAATAATTTTATTGCTCAGATCAGGGATGTTCAGGTTCAGAAAGATCCACTGAGATTTCGCAGAAATATTGAACGGATCGGTGAACTCATGGCATTTGAAATTAGTAAAACCATGGATTTTGAAGAAACAGATGTGAACACTCCATTGGGTGTGGCTAAAATTCCAATGGTTCAGGATCAGATTGTACTGGGAACAATTTTAAGAGCCGGTTTACCTCTGCATCAGGGCTTTCTGAGTTATTTTGATTATGCTGAAAATTCATTTGTATCTGCATACCGTAAGTACAAAGACAAACTAAGTTTTGAAATAGCTATAGAATATATATCGTCACCGGATATTACCGGTAAAACATTAATTGTTACCGATCCGATGCTGGCAACCGGTTCTTCGCTCGAGTTAGCTTATAATGCTTTAAAAACAAAAGGTGAACCTAAAGTATTGCATCTGGCATGTATTATCGGAAGTCAGGATGGTGTGGATTATATTCAGAAGCATCTGCCGTTTGATAATGTGCATCTTTGGATTGCTGCCATTGATCCTGAATTGAATGATAAATCGTATATCGTTCCGGGATTAGGTGATGCGGGTGATCTGGCATACGGTACAAAATTGTAAAATCAGAATCAAGACACAAGAATCAGGACATAAGACTATATAATGAGGTTGTAGGTTTTATAATATGAAGGAGATGGTTTTTTCTAATTCTTCATCCGTAATTTATTTTTCGTAATTCTTTCCACCCAAAGCCACCAGAAAAAGAATAATCCGCCATAGATCACCAGTCGGAAAATGACTTTATGGGTAAAGTCAAACCATTCCATGTGAAATCGTGTGACCAGGGTAAGGATGACCAGCCTTAAAATATTGATCAGGTACATTCCTGCAACGGAAAGAGGAATGTACCATATTTTTTTTACCCAGCTTCCGCGTGCAAAAAGAATCACAAAAAACATCATCAGATATTGTTTTACACCTGAACAGGCCCAGACTATGGAAATGCCGGGTGAGTTGTCAAAATACAACTGCTGATTATATCTGAAAGTCTCAATGCCAAACACATGGCTCATGATGTAATAGGTAACTCCTGTTAAGTGATTGGAGATAAGAATAAACGGTTTGGAAACATTCAGGGTCAGAAAAGTAATAAGACTATCGTCATCAGAAGCAGTAAATGACAGTTTCCAGATGACATGGATGACCAGCACAATCAACATAAAACGTATGATTTCCCGGTAGGGTTTCAGTAACGGTTTCAAGCGGTCAGTATGTTGTTTAATTTTCATTAATCAATGGTGGTCCTGGAAAATGGAGCAACATCATAAGAAGTGAATTCTCCATTCATATATTTGTAGTACCCCGTTATGGCAACCATGGCTGCATTATCTGTGGTATAGGCGAATTTGGGAATAAACAGGTTCCATCCTGATTTCTTTGCGGTCACCTGCAGAGCTGATCTGAGACCGGAATTTGCCGAAACGCCACCTGCAACCGCTATTTCCCTGACCTGATAGTCTTTAGCTGCTTTTTTTAGTTTTGCCAGCAGAATATCGATAATGGTCTTCTGTAGAGATGCACACAAATCTTCTTTGTTATGCTCAATAAATTCCGGATCTTCTTTAATCTGATCCCGTAAAAAGTAAAGGAAAGAAGTTTTAAGTCCACTAAAGCTGTAATCGTAACCCTTAAGCTTTGGCTTGCTGAACTCAAATTTATCAGGATTGCCTTCTTTGGCAAGCTTGTCGATTACCGGACCACCCGGATAGGGGAGTCCCATAACTTTTGCACATTTATCAAAGGCTTCACCGGCAGCATCATCAATGGTCTGTCCGATAATCTCCATTTTATAGTGGCTGTGAACCAGAATGATCTGTGAGTTACCACCTGATACCAGCAGACAGATAAACGGAAATTCAGGGGCGTTTTTATCCTCCTCATCCTCTTTTATAAAGTGAGCCAGAACATGAGCCTGAAGGTGGTTTATTTCCATCATCGGTACATTCAGGCTGCGTGCAAATCCCTTGGCAAAGGAGGTTCCCACCAGCAGTGAGCCTAAAAGTCCGGGACCCCGGGTGAATGCGATAGCGGTAATGTCCTTTTTGTCGATGTTTGCCTTTTTTATGGCTCCGTCAACCACCGGTATTATGTTTTGCTGAT
Organism: Quyinboa sediminis; assembly: GCF_042219855.1. Taxonomy (NCBI): domain Bacteria; kingdom Pseudomonadati; phylum Bacteroidota; class Bacteroidia; order Bacteroidales; family Quyinboaceae; genus Quyinboa; species Quyinboa sediminis. The sequence continues at coordinate 492,205 of NZ_JBHJHP010000004.1, forward strand.
GTGCCCTGCTGGCCAGTTCGGGAACCACACCACCATATTGTTCGTGTACTTTTTGATTGGCGATCTCATTAGAAAGGATAACACCGTCCCTTATTACCGCCGCTGATGTGTCATCGCATGAAGATTCAATGCCTAATATTATTGTACTCATTTTTACGTTATTTAAGGAAATGCACGCTTTTTGTTATCATTAATGTGCATTAATTTTTTATATTTTTGTATTCGAACAAAAAACGGCTTCAAAGGTATTAAAAATCTCTGGAAAATAGCGGTTATAGTCATGGTTCTGCTGATTGGGATCCCATTGGCAGCATATTTTTTGATTAAGCAGCATGGTGTGCAAACGATGCTGGTACACAGGGTATTGAATGATATTTCCGAGCAAACCGGTAGTGAAATTAAAGTGGGAAAAGTCCGCTTCAGTTTCTTTCATGATCTGTCACTTGAGGATGTGTTCATTGCAGATCAGCAAAAAGATACCCTCTTCTTTGCACATTCTCTGCAGGCTAACTTTGATTCACTCGATGTATTTGAAAAAAAAGTTCATATTTCGGCATTAAAGCTGAATGCTACAAAATGCCGGGTCAAACAGTTCGACCGCAATACGTTTAACTTTAGTTTTTTGATTGATTCTCTCTTTCCAGCGGATACAGTGAAGAAAGAGAAATGGGATTTTCGTTTAAAGAGTGTGGATATCGATAATGGAGATCTGGCTTTTTATGGCAGAGAGGATTACAGAGTTAAGGATACCAAGCTTCGGGTTAGCCTGTTGAATGTTTCAAAAGATTCATTAAATCTGATGGTAAAAAATTTACAATTTGTAGATACGGCCGGAGTCGTTCTGAATCGTTTTTCCAGTGGTTTTGTACTGACTCCTGATAAGTTAAGCCTTACAAATTTAAAATTTCAGACCGATCAGTCTCAGGCTGATGTAAACCTGGCTGAAATCAGTGGTGATAGTGTACTGCATCATATCATTGAACCTCAAACTGCAGTAATGTTTGATGTCAATGAGCTCAGAATCGCTTCATCCGACATGCGACGTTTTATTCCTGTTTACCCTGACATTTCGGAGAAAGTATATTTTAGCGGTAAAATAAGCGGTAAAGTTGGCGATATTCGGGGGAAAGATCTGTTGTTATCCGCAGGCGGCGCGTTTGATCTGCTCTTCAGTATCAGTATTACAGGTCTGCCGGATTTTCATAATTCATTCATTTTTGCAGATTTCAACAGGATGTTTATTTCGCCTAAAAATGTGATTCCTGAACTTGAAAAGCATATGAAACGGCAGATGCCTTTTAAAAGCGAACTGAAAAAATTCGGCCGTTTGTTGTATACCGGTTCTCTTACCGGTTTTCCTGGCGACTTTGTCGCATTTGGAGAACTGAACTCCGAATTAGGCTCTATTCATGCAGATGTGGCCCTGAAGGATAATGTTAAGCAGGAAAAGATTGAGATCTCAGGAAATGTTAATACAGAGGGATTTAATGTTGGCCAGCTTTTAGACCGGGAAGATGAGCTGGGATATGCCAGTTTAAATGTTGAGCTTGAAGCCGATAAACCCTACGACGATTATATGTCGTTATTTATGAATGGTGAAGTGTCTTCGCTTGAATTTCATGGCTACAATTACACCAATGTTTTCCTGCGGGGCGTATTTGGTAACAAGCATTTTAATGGTGGTGTCAATATTAATGATCCAAACCTTTCTTTGCTGTTTACCGGAAGGATTGATTTTTCAGATGTAGTACCAATTTTCGATTTTGAGGCTGATATCAGGAAAATTGCCCCGTACCAGCTTAAGCTGTCACAGAAATTTAAAAACGGCGTATTGAATACGCAGCTTAAAACCAAAATAAAAGGAGATGCCCTGGAAAACCTGGAAGGTTATGTTGGCTTATACGATTTAAAGTACGTCAATAAGAACGGTGAAGTAAGCACGCCAAACGCTACCATATTTTTCAATAAAGAGACGGATCATTCATCCATTCAGGTAAATACAGACTGGCTGAACGGCCAGATTTCAGGAAAATACAAGTTCGGGGAGCTAAAAAATTCATTTGCAGAAATTATTCAGCCTTTCTTACCCACACTGGCATCATCTTTCAGGGATAAAAAAACGGTATCAGAGAATCAGTTCGATTTCTCCTTCAGGATCTCAGGAATCGATAATATTGCCCATGTATTTGAACTGCCCTTTTCTGTTTCATCATCAGGTAATATCAATGGAACGCTTAACGATAACGATGAGGATATGAAGCTGTCTCTTTCCTTTGATAAAGCACGATTTAAAAAACTGACCATAGATACCCTGAAGTTCGATATGAAACGGATGGCTGATCAGGATATTGAAGCAACACTTTCTATGAATAAACTGGATCTGAACAATAAGTTTCTGGAGAATATCAGGTACAGCATGATTTCAAAAGGCGATAGCATAGAGAATGCTGTAATCTGGAAAAATAACAGCAAAACAGTATATGAAGGAAATCTGAATACTGGATTCGCAGTAAGGCGCAATGCTGATGATCTTTTGCAGTCTACTTTCAGCATCAGGCCCTCTTCAATGACAATTAGTGATTCATTGTGGAATATTTCTCCGGCCAGAATTGTGATCGATTCAACAGGTGTGGATTTTGAATCCATTTTTGTTAATAACAATGAGCGGTTTCTTGCGGCAGATGGTAAACTTTCGAAGCAAATTACTGATACATTCAATCTGGATGTGGAAGGTTTCGAACTGGATTACCTGTCCAGATTCTTAAATGTACAGAATTTGTCCCTCCAGGGAAGGATTACGGGACAGTCATTTATTAGCGCAGGATTTGGAAACCCTGTCATTAATTCTGATTTCAGAATCACAGATTTTGTATTGAATAATATCTATGCCGGTGATATGGATGTGAACAGTGACTGGGATAAGGATAACCGTAAAATGAATATTTATGGCGAGAATGTTATCAGTAAGGACCAGCAACTGGATATTCAGGGTGCGTATTTTCCTTCAGATGATTCACTCTACCTGGCGGGAAAACTCGAAAGGTTACCAGTGAAATATATTCAGCCCTACCTCGAAACCATCATGCAGAATATGCAGGGACTTGGCTCCGGTCAGATTGTGCTTGAAGGAAATGTTAAACACCTCAAGTTAATTGGCGATATATACCTGGATAATGGTTCTTTTGATATTGGTTATCTGAATACACGGTATTTCTTATCAGATACCATCCATCTGGTAGAGGATGCCATTGAATTTAACAACATTAAGGTGTATGATATCAATGGCCATAGCGGGACATTTAATGGTGTTCTTGGTCATAAAACATTCAAGGACATGCAGTTTAATATGTTTCTTGACTTTAATGATATGCTGGCTCTGAATACAACAGCCAAGGATAACGACCTCTATTACGGAACGGTATATGGTACAGGCGTGCTTGCCATTGAAGGTGAGGGTTCCAGGGTTCACATGGATATCAATGCAAGAACCGAGAGTAACTCAGAGATTTTTCTGCCGCTGACATCTACAGAGGTCGCATCTGAGAGTGGCTTTGTTAGGTTCGTCTCTCAAAAAGAAAGTTCTAAACAGGTTGAGAAGGAAGAGGAGGACATTGAGTTATCCGGTTTCTCTTTTAATATGGAGGTGGAGGCCACACCTGATGCCAGGGTGGAGCTTATTTTTGATTCAAGAATCGGAGACGTGATAAAAGGACAGGGAAGCGGTACGCTTGTGTTTAATTACGATACCAAGTCTGATTTTAAAATGTACGGCGACTATACCGTAAGCAGTGGAGAATACCTGTTTACAGCTCAGAATGTTATCAATAAGCGATTTGATATTGAACCGGGAGGTGTAATTAAATGGAGTGGCGATCCATATAATGCAACGCTTAACCTTGACGCTTATTACAGGACAAAAGCACCATTGTATGATCTTTTACCGGCAACAGTTGACGATGTGAATAAGACATTACGGGTACCTGTAAACTGTCATATGATGCTGACCGATAATCTGATGAATCCAACCATTAAATTTGATGTAGTTCTGCCGACTGCAGATCAGGTAACACAACAACAAATCGGTGATGTTTTGAGCTCGGAAAATGAAGTACAACGACAGGTAATATACCTGTTAATGTTCAACCGGTTTTACACGCCGGAATGGCTGCGAAACAATACCCAGAATTATGCCAATTCCAATCAGGCGGCGGTTGTCACAGCCAGTGAATTTGCATCAAACCAGTTGAGTAACATGTTGTCACAGTTAAGTGATGACTTCGATCTTGGCGTGAACTACAGACCCGCCGATGCTTCCTCATTGACACGGCAGGAGGTGGAAATGATGTTCAGTACTAAAATGTTTAATGATAAACTGACCATAAACGGAAACTTCGGATACCGTGAAACACAGACCACTGCATCTAACTTTGTAGGTGACTTTGATGTGGATTACCGCCTCAACCAGAAGGGAAACTTTAAGTTAAAAGCTTATTCCCATACCAATGATAACATCATTTACGAAAACTCACCTACAACGCAGGGATTTGGTTTTGTTTATAAGGAAGAATTCAATAGCTTTGGTGAATTGGTCCAGCATTACAGGGACCTTCTCAGGAAAAAAGAAGAGAATAACCAGAATATAAATGAAGATACCAGTCGTAAATAAGTGCATTTTACAACATTTATATGGCCGGAATAAACATTTTATTGGGGCACTTGTTTGTAACGTAAACACAATACTTAACCTTATTTCATAAAAAGATGGCAATACTTCTCACTAACGAATCAAAAGTACTTGTTCAGGGATTCACAGGAAAAGAGGGATCCTTTCATGCCGGCCAGATGATAGAATACGGCACGAATGTGGTAGGTGGTGTTACTCCGGGTAAAGGAGGAACCCTGCATATGGACCTGCCGGTTTTTAATACTGTTTCAGAAGCTGTAAAATCGACAGGTGCTGATGTATCAGTCATATTTGTGCCGCCTCCATTTGCAGCTGATGCCATTATGGAAGCTGCCGAGGCCGGTATTAAAACAATTGTTGCCATTACCGAAGGTATACCAACACAGGATATGGTTAGTGTTCAGGAGTATCTTAAAGACAGGGATGCAAGACTGGTAGGGCCAAACTGTCCCGGTATTATTACGCCGGGAGCCGGAAAGGTGGGTATCATGCCGGGTTTTATTCATACACCGGGTAAGATTGGTATCGTGTCACGTTCCGGTACATTAACGTACGAAGCTGTTTATCAGACAGGGCAGGTCGGTTTAGGCCAGTCATCGTGTATCGGTATAGGTGGTGATCCAATTATAGGATCTTCCACAAAAGATATAGTGGAAATGTTTATGAATGATCCGGAAACTGAGGGTATTATACTTATTGGTGAAATAGGTGGTAGCATGGAAGTTGAAGCTGCAGAGTGGATTAAGGAAAACGGAACCAAGCCGGTGGTTGGATTTATTGCCGGTCAGACTGCACCGAAAGGAAAACGTATGGGACATGCGGGTGCTATTGTGGGTGGTAAAGCCGATACAGCAGAGGCCAAAATGAAAATTATGGCCGAATGTGGCATTCATGTCGTAAAATCACCATCGGATATTGGTCGTACCATGCTGAAAGCATTAGGAAAGAATTAGAATTATTCCCGATATAACACAAAGCGAGGGTTTCGTTCAAACGATACCCTCGCTTTGTATTATACTGAATATTCTTTAAAGTGTAATGACTTTATCTGCAATCTTTTGCAGCTCAATAATGTCCATCATGGTTCCGGCAATGCCAACTTCAGTTTTGTCCATTAAGTCATAATGCTTCAGGCAGGTTTTGCAGGCCATTAATTTTACGCCTTTTTGCTCCAATGCTTGGGCAACGTCTATAACCGGAGAACTTTTACAAATTAATTTTACGCCGCTATTATAAAACACAATAAAACGGGGCAATTCATCTTCTTCATTCATCAACTTAAAATAGTTGGTAATAAGCTGCAGGCCTAAGGCATCATCGCCTGATCCCATACCATCGTGTGATATCTGAATCAATGTGTTTTTAAAGTTTTTCATGGATGTGAATTTATTAGTAAGGGAACAATAACTTTAATTTTTATTTGCTTGAAAAGTTAATAATAAAAATTACACGACTAAATACAATTTGCAATTCGATATTAAATTTAGTTATGTTAAATCAATACATGTGTTTATCCTTTAATCACAAATAATGCATCAGGTTACTGTGAATTGTTGAGGTGGTAAATGAGATAATTGTCAGGTGAATAGGAATTTGAGTTCTGTGGAAAAGATGCAATTCCATCTGCCCCATTCGACATAGTAACGGAGATTCCAATAGAATCATTAATGGAACATTGCAAATCGTATGGGTCAGATGAAGCGATAGGAATCTTTATTTCAAACTGAAAGTCCTGTTCCTCCCCATTGATAAAATTCATAGAATGGGACATGTATATTTCCTTTGCATCCGGGCCACCCTTGGAACGTTGATCTAAGATATTGTTCATCTCCCAGTCCAGCTCTTTAGAATATTCCCAGTCTTTTTCAGAATTTTCATAATACCAGTCGCCATTTGCAGCAAAGGGAGATATAAAGTTCGTATTTTGTACATGGAAATCACTGGTGCGGAACGTTAGCATATCTTCTTCCAGTTCTGTAAAGATATGATCTCCTTTTTCATCAAAAACTATAGCGAATCTGTCATCGGCCCATTCACCTTCTTCATTTTTACCCAGGTAATAATCGTCATTAAAAATATAAAGTAGAATATATATGTTTTGATTGTCATTGGCAATTTTTAGGTTTGCGCTGACCTGTTTGGTATTATAGATAAATTCGAAATTTTTATTTACATGAACACTTTCCCATTCATCAGAGGTTAGAAAATATGTTTTATTCCAACCAACTGTATTGTTCGTCTCATTTACGTCATTTTCACAATTACAACTGTCTTCGTTACAGCTGAGTAAAGCTAGGAATAGTGGGAGAAGCAGGTAGATTTTTTTCATGGTATTGTCTTTTTATTTCAACAGGTACAATTTACATTGTTGAGTGTTAAAAGTCCACTTATCATTATTATAAAATAAATTATATTCAGGTATTATTCTTGGTGCTTAAAGGTTTGTTATCCATCATTATTACAAGATAAAAATAGAAAAAAAAGTATAAATACCAATATAGGTTAAATGATGATATATCATTACGTTCATTTGAACGGAACTAATCTTTGGAATCGATTACTGCGATATTCTTATATGACATTAAGGGAGTAAAATACAAAACCCCGCCAGTAGCGGGGTTTTGTATTTATAAATCTGAATAATCTCTTATACAATTTTCTTCATTGCGGCCATTGCATCACGCAGTTCAGCGCCAACAATCTCAACATCGTGGTAACGGATCTCATCGTTAATTTCGATCAGTTCCCTGTTATCCACATGTGCATCTTTACCGTCGTTAAAATTCTTTCCGATAACCTTAGTGTCAATTGATGACATGAAATCAGCTAAAAGCGGACGACAGGCATGATCGAACAAATAACATCCGTACTCTGCAGTATCAGAAATGATACGGTTCATCTCGTACAGTTTTTTGCGGGCGATGGTGTTAGCAATAAGAGGTGTTTCGTGCAGCGATTCGTAATATGCGGATTCAGGTTTGATGCCTGATTCTGTCATGGATTCAAATGCCAGTTCCACACCTGCTTTTACAAAGGCAACCATTAAGGTTCCATTGTCAAAATACTCCTGTTCCGGTATGGTTACATCAGAAGCAGGTGTTTTTTCAAATGCTGTTTCAGCTGTGGCAGCTCTCCAGGTCAACAGGTTTTTATCGTTGTTGGCCCAGTCTTCCATCATGGTGGCAGAGAAAGTACCGTCCAGAATATCGTCCATGTGTTTGATAAAAAGCGGACGCATAATTTCTTTCATCTCTTCAGCCAGTTTAAAAGCCTCAACTTTAGCAGGATTTGACAGACGGTCCATCATGTTGGTGATGCCACCGAATTTCAACGCTTCAGTTGTGACTTCCCATCCGTACTGAATCAGTTTTGAGGCATACCCTTTATCGATTCCTTTTTCAACCATCTTGTCGAACATCAGAATTGAACCGGTTTGCAACAGACCACAAAGTATGGTTTGCTCGCCCATTAAGTCTGACTTCACTTCGGCAACAAAAGAAGAGTGCAGTACTCCGGCTTTGTGTCCACCTGTTCCGGCACAATATGCTTTGGCAATTTCCATACCGTCGCCATTCGGGTCGTTTTCGCGGTGAACCGCAATTAATGTAGGAACACCAAAGCCACGGAGGTATTCGTTACGAACCTCTGATCCGGGCGATTTTGGAGCCACCATTATTACTGTAATGTCTTCACGGATCTTCATTCCTTCTTCCACGATGTTGAAACCGTGAGAGTAAGAAAGACATGAATTCTTTTTCATTAACGGAACAACAGCTTCAATTACATTGGTGTGCTGTTTGTCCGGTGTCAGGTTGATCACTAAATCCGCAGTGGGGATCAGTTCTTCATAAGTGCCAACCTTAAAATTATTTTCAGTAGCATTTTGATAGGATGCACGTTTTTCATCAATGGCCGACTGGCGCAGTGCATAACTTACGTCCAGACCACTGTCGCGTAAATTAAGTCCCTGGTTTAAACCCTGTGCCCCACAACCAACGATAACGATTTTTTTTCCTTTTAAATAATCTACACCTCCATCAAATTCACTGCTGTCCATGAAATCGCATTTGCCTAACTCCTGGACTTTCAGACGAAAAGGAAGTGAGCTAAAATAATTTGCCATGTTTTTATTTATTTTATGATCTGTTTATAATCAATTTTTCAGACGGCTGCAAAGATAATCAATTTTAGCCGAAAATGAGTTTTATCAGTATATACAGAGGAACCGAAACCACAATTCAGGAATTCATAAATCAATCAAACCTGCCGTAGAACCAATTCCTAATTCGTAATTCTGAATTAACTATACAGCTTATCTAAAATCTCATCTCTTTCCTTAAGAAATTCTGACAGCCTTTCAATTGATGACCGTGTAATCGCAATGCGGCCTGAACGAATAAACTGCATCACACCGAACTGGTTCAACTGATCGAAAAACTCCTGTGTTTCTGATTTATGTCCGGTTTTTTCAATTACCGTAAAATCATGGGTCACCTCAAGAATCCTGGCATTGTATTTCCGGATCAGGCCTTCTATAAGATCCGTTTTCATCAGTTCTTCAGTTGGAACCTTATACAGGGCTACCTCCTGAAAGATCATCTCATCATTGGTATGATAAAACGCTTTCAGCACTTCTACCTGTTTCTCAATCTGTTTAACCACTTTTTTAACCGTATCTTCTGTTACCTCTATCACAATGGTAAATTTGCTGATGCCTTTAATGGCAGATTCAGATACGGTCAGGCTCTCAATATTTATTTTTCTGCGGGTAAAAATAATGGTGATCCGGTTCAGCAAACCGATATTATTTTCTGTAAATGCAGATATGATATATTCCTGTTTCATGATATGCTTTGTTTTGTATATTACTGCTTACTTATTAGGGACCTCAAGAATGATTTCTGATACAGATGCTCCGGTCGGAACCATCGGGAATACATTATCTTCTTTCTCAATCATAACTTCGAGCAGATATGGACCTTTATGGTCGATCATTTTCTGGATTTCCGCTTCAAGGTTCTTCCGTTCACTTACCCTGACAGAAGGAACACCGAATCCATCACCCAGTTTAATGAAATCAGGATTGTTCAGATTTGTAAATGAATACCTTTTTTCGAAGAATAACTGCTGCCACTGTCTTACCATTCCTAAAAAGTTGTTGTTCAGAATGACAACCTTTACCGGCAGTTTTTCCTGGGCTATGGTGCCCATCTCCTGCATGGTCATTTGAAATCCGCCGTCTCCGCAAACTGCAAAAACTTCACGGTCGGGAGTACCGAATTTTGCCCCGATTGCTGCTGGTAAACCAAAACCCATAGTTCCCAAACCGCCAGAAGTAACTGCACTTCTGGATTTTGTGTATTTAAAGTAGCGGCTTGCAATCATCTGGTGCTGACCTACATCTGTCACCAGAACAGAATTGTTGTCGGTCTTTTCAGCCAGTATTCTGGCAACCTCACCCATCGTCAATCCTTCTTTTTTCGGATGAATATCGTTTTCAATAACCTTATCCAATTCAATGTCATAGCAATCTTTAAATTCCTGCAGCCATGCATCATGACGATTGGGTTTCACGGCATATGTCAGGAAGCGGAGTGCTTTTTTTGCATCACCAAGAATGGCAACTTCTGTTTTCACATTTTTGTCAATTTCAGCCGGATCAATCTCAATATGTATAACCTTGGCCTGTTTTGCATATCGGCTCACATCGCCTGTTACACGATCATCAAAGCGCATACCTACCGCTATCAAAACGTCACATTCGTTGGTTTTAACATTCGGCCCGTAATTGCCGTGCATGCCAAGCATTCCGACATTGAGCGGATGATCGGTTGGCAGGGCACTGGTACCAAGTAATGTCCATGCTGCCGGTATGCCGGTTTTTTCAACAAATTCCTTAAGTTCACGTTCGGCATGTGACAATATCACGCCCTGTCCAAACAGAAGATAAGGCTTGCGCGCCTTGTTAATCAGCTCTGCTGCTTCATCTATTTTAACCGGATCAATCTCATATTCAGGAATGTAGCTCCTGATCTTTTTTGTTTTTGTATATGAGAAGTTTAACTCTTTAAACTGGGCATCTTTGGTAATATCAATCAATACCGGTCCGGGACGTCCCGTACGGGCAATGTAAAACGCCTTAGCTAAAATTTCCGGTATCTCCTCAGATTTGGTTACCTGGTAATTCCATTTGGTAACCGGCATAGAGATGCCCACAACATCAGACTCCTGAAATGCATCTGTTCCCAGCAAAGGAGATGCAACCTGACCGGTAATGCAGACAAGCGGAGTTGAATCGATATTTGCATCTGCAAGTCCTGTCACCAGGTTAGTGGCACCCGGACCTGATGTGGCAAAGCAAACGCCGACATTTCCGGTGACCCTGGCATAACCCTGTGCAGCGTGTATCGCACCCTGCTCGTGTCTGGTTAAAACGTGTTTAACTTTGTCTCTGTAGTCGTAGAGGGCATCGTAAATGGGCATTATTGCACCACCCGGATAACCGAAAATCAACTCTACCTTTTCTTCAATCAAAGAGCGAATAACTGCTTCTGAGCCTGAAATTCTTTCTGTTGCCATACTTATTACGTTTATTCTATGATTCTAACTGCGCCTCTGTCGGCACTTGTAACAAATTTTGAATATGCTTTTAATGCATTCGATACTTCCCTTTCACGATCACGGGCGGTGAAAGCATCTTTGCCATATTTTTCTTCTTCTATTCTGCGTTCAGCGAGTTCTTCAAAACTAAGTTTTACCTGCAAAAGTCGTTTTGAAACGCTTATTTCTATGATGTCACCATCCTTTATTAAACCAATATTTCCTCCGGCACCTGCTTCTGGTGATATATGTCCGATTGAAAGTCCTGATGTTCCTCCTGAAAACCGTCCATCGGTAATCAGTGCACACTCTTTACCAAGGTGACGTGATTTAATATACGAGGTGGGATAAAGCATTTCCTGCATTCCCGGTCCTCCTTTTGGCCCCTCATACGTGATTACCACAACATCACCGGCTACGACTTTGCCACCTAATATGGCATCAACGGCTGCATCCTGTGAGGTATAGACTTTGGCCGGACCCGAAAAATCAAAGAGCGCTTCGTCGATTCCCGCTGTTTTCAAAACACATCCATCCTGTGCAATGTTTCCAAAAAGTACGACGAGACCGCCTTCTTTTGAATATGCGTGCTCCATATCCCTTATACAGCCTGTATCACGGCGTGTGTCGTGCTGACGGTAATATTTTTCCTGTGAGCCCATCTCCTTGCTGCGCACGCCTGCCGGAGCGCCAAGATATATTTTCCCGGCTTCTTCACTCACTGTTTCCCGCATGATGTCCCACTGGTTCAGTGCCTCCTTTAATGACAGTCCATCTGCTCTTGAAACATCTGTCTTCAGGAGACCACCACGGTCCAGCTCGCCAAGGATTCCGATAATACCTCCGGCACGGTTAACATCTTCAATATGATAGTTCGAATTCGGTGCAACCTTACATAACACAGGAACTTTCCGGGATAATTCATCGATATCTTTCATCGTAAAATCCACACCGGCTTCATGTGCAATAGCCAGAATATGCAGTACAGTATTGGTTGAACCACCCATGGCAATATCCAGCGTCATAGCATTCATAAATGCGTCCCTGGTTGCGATGGATCGTGGCAGTACAGAATCATCACCATCACGGTAGTATTTCCATACATTATCCACAATGATGTCCGCTGCTTTTTCAAATAATCGGGTTCTGTTTTTATGTGTCGCTACTATGGTTCCGTTACCCGGAAGTGCCAGACCTATGGCTTCATTCAGACAATTCATGGAGTTGGCCGTAAACATACCGGAGCACGAACCGCAGGTTGGACAGGCATTTTGTTCAACTGCTCTAACCGTTTCGTCATCAATACTGTCATCGGCTCCCATAACAATAGCATCTACAAGATCCCACTGTTTTCCAAGTGCATTGCCGGCTTCCATAGGTCCTCCTGATACGAATACAGTTGGTATATTTAAGCGCATCGCAGCAATCAACATACCCGGTGTAATCTTGTCGCAGTTGCTGATACAAACCATGGCGTCAACCTTGTGTGCGTTACACATATATTCCACGCTGTCCGCAATCAGGTCACGCGAGGGAAGAGAATACAACATTCCTCCATGTCCCATGGCGATACCGTCGTCAATGGCGATGGTATTAAATTCGGCTGCAAAGCAACCACGTTCTTCAATTAATCCTTTTATATGTTGTCCGATGTGCTGAAGGTGTACATGACCCGGAACCATCTGAGTAAAGGAATTCACGATGGCAATGATCGGCTTTCCGATCTGCTCTTCCTTCATCCCGTTAGCTCTCCATAAACTTCTGGCGCCTGCCATTTTTCTACCTTGTGTGACGGTGTCACTTCTAAGTGGTGTCTTCATATTCATCAATCTTTTCTGTATCTCCCTTTACATTAAAAAAGCCTTTCTCTGTTTGAAGTGAGAAAGGCCTTTGAATATCCTGTTCATTTACATACCGTTCTCAATTCATCCTGTTTCCAATTAGAATGACCACGACGACGAGGCTAAGAACTGTATGTAATGTTGTTATCATCAATGTCAAATTTTGATTGACAAATGTACACCTTAAATTCATACATGCAAAAAAATATTAGTAAAAATGCCCTAAAAAATTCAAATCAGAATAAAAACAGGGTCAAAATGTTATAATTTCTAAGATTTGTATTGGTTTTTTGTATTGATCATTTTGAAATAAACATTTTTGGTTTACGTATTTTAAAATGCATGATGTACATTTTTTAACTTTTTAGGATTTTTGTTGTTTATTGTAGCAGAGAACAGAAAGGTAAAATACGGAAAATTGAATCCGGAGGTTAAATATTTGAACTGTTTGAATACTTTTGTTGTAAATAACATATATGGAATTTAACTCTTATACACTTATAATAGGCGCATCTGTTGTACTTGTTATCTCTTATTTTTTCAGCCTTATTTCGTCAAAAACACGAATTCCAAGTGTATTGATGCTGATTATTCTTGGTATGTTACTTCGGGAAGGGTTGCATCTTGCCGGTTATAATAAGATTAACTGGATGCCGGTTTTAGAGGTTCTTGGTATCGTAGGTCTGATCCTAATTGTTCTGGAAGCGTCCATTGATCTAAAGCTCACTCGAAAAAAAACAAGACTTATCCTGATATCGTTCACTATTGCACTGATATCGTTTGTGGTCAATACAATTCTGATAGCATTTATAGTACAGGCTTTCATTCCTCATATAGAATATATTATTTCACTGGTTTATGCCATGCCTTTTTCCATCATCAGCAGTGCCATAGTGCTTCCAAGTGTTGCACATCTTACGGAGGATAAAAGGGAGTTCCTGATCTATGAAAGTACGTTTTCTGATATTCTCGGTATCATGGCTTTTTATTTACTGGTTGAAAATGTTGGGGAAACAAATTCTGCAATGATAGGTATGGAGGTGACAGGGAATATTATAGTGACTGTGATTATTTCTTTAGTTGTGGCTTATGCATTATTAATTGGATTGCAGAAAATAAAGAAGAACATCAAACTGACGCTTCTGATAGCTATACTGCTGCTACTTTACTCAGTAGGAAAGATGTTCCACATTTCATCTTTACTGATTATTCTGATGTTTGGCCTTGCACTTGCAAACCCACAGATATTTTTCAGAAGATTTTTCAAAAAACATTATAATCCGGAACGTTGCTCTACCATACTGAATGATTTTAAGTTTCTGACTGTTGAAACAGCTTTTGTTGTCAGAACCTTTTTCTTCGTCATCTTTGGTGCATCTCTGGCAGTGACCAGCTTGTTCCATTCACAGGTTATCGTTCTGAGCCTTATCAGTCTGATTGTAATTTACGGATCACGGTGGATTCAGTTTTATTTTGTAGATAAAAAGGATATGTATCCACAGGTTTTTCTGGCACCCCGTGGACTGATTTCTGTGTTGTTGTTTTTTGCGATTCCAAAAGAATTAACGCTTCCGGATTTTGAGGCTGGTATTCTGCTCTTTATAATTCTTTTCTCCAACATTATAATGGCTTTGTCACTGGTTAGAGGAGAAAAGAGCAATAAGACTTCAGAACTTGCTGGACACAGCGGAACGAATCATGAAAACGGTTAAAAACCAGAGTAATAAAATTTTCTATATTTGTACAAAATAATTTAGATGAGAACCCTTTCCTTGATAGTACTACTCTCACTTTTTTCGCTTTGCAGTACGGCACAGATAAGCCACGGCGGAAAACCGGTGGGAATATCTGCTATCGGGATGAAAAGTTTGTCGTTTGATCTGGTTAAAATGCCTGAAGTCAGGGCCTCGCTTAAATCGCAACAATTTGACGCAGAACAGATTCATTATAAGACACTGAAATTTGCACAGAGTTTCCCTGTCGACCTTACACCGGAAAACTCAGGTATCTGGAATACACTGAGTGACGGATCAAAAGTATGGCGTTTGCTGATAACATCAGAAGGGGCAAAGTCAATTAATGTTATATTCAGCCGTTTTCATATTCCTGATGGCGCCAGGTTATTCCTCTATAATCCAGATATGACAAGCGTTCTCGGAAGCTTTACTTCAGAAAATAATAAAGAAAGCGGTATCCTGCCGGTTATGCCACTGGATGGAGATCAGTTAATAATTGAATATATTGAACCGGCTGATGTGGACTTTTCAGGAGAACTTAAGATCGGATCAATAAATCATGATTACCTGGGAGTGAACAATATTCTTAAAGATATACCTATCGGAAATTTTGGAAGCAGTCAGAGTTGTGAGGTAAACCTGAGCTGTGAAGATGGTTGGGATTTGCAGTCACAGAGTGTTTTAAAGATGATTATTGATGGTAATGAATTGTGTTCCGGTACCCTTGTTAACAATACTGCAGAGGATGGAACTCCTTTGGTTTTAACTGCGGCCCACTGTTATACAGATCATGGTTTCAGTGCATACGGAACTATATTTATATTTAATTACCAGGTTCCCGGCTGTCATAATAATATTGAAGGGAGTCGCGAGCAGACGGTTGCCGGTGGTTATATGAGGGCCTATTCCGAACAGGAAGAGTTTAAAAATTCTGATTATGCGCTTGTTGAGATGAGTGTTGTTCCTCCGGCTGCCTACAGGCCCTATTACAGTGGTTGGGATGCAACAGTAACAGAAGAAAGTGACGTGGTAGCGATTCACCATCCCAATGGTGATGTCAAAAAAATATCACACGATGAAGGTGCCGTGGAAATTACTTCATTAATTGTAAATGATTACTATTATAAAACGTATTCGCATTGGTGGATTAAGGACTGGGAGTCCGGTGTGACAGAGGGTGGTTCTTCCGGTTGTCCGCTTTTTAACAAGGAGGGCTATATTATTGGTGCTTTAAGTGCCGGACAGGCCAGTTGCAGCAATAAGATCAATGATTTCTTTTACTGCCTGAATAAAGTATGGACGTCGCATTCGGATCAGACCAAAACATTGAAATACTGGCTTGACCCGCTTAATACCGGGACATTAAAACTGGACGGTTTTGTGCCCGAAGAACTTGATAATGTTGAGCGTCTGAGTAATATTGGTTATGGTGAGGATATTACAACGGTTAGTCTTGGCAGCGATGGTTATCTGGGCGGTTTTAATAAGGCAGGAATAACACAGTATGCCGAGCATTTTCAGTTAGATGAAGATTACGAAGGTAAAGTTCTTGGTTTGTATTTTGTGCCTCAGCTGGGGTCGGCATCTTCGGCTTCCAGCATAAATTTCAAAGTCTGGGAGGGGGGTACCCAGCCCGGTAACGAGCTCTGGAGTAAACAAATTTACATTAAGGAATGGCTCAGGACACAGAAAATTGATGGATCAAACAGTAAGTTTGGCGATACCGGCGGATATTATACCAAGGCCTATTATTATGATAAAGAGAATTTTATAGAAATATCGGATGATGTTGATGCAGGTAACGATTTCTATGTAGGGTACGAAATTGTGTCTAATGGTCCTGTCGATACGTTTGCATTGTACCAGGTTCAGGACAGGGGTACGGGTGGTGAAAATACGGCCTGGTTTTACAAGGATAATGCCTGGAATACCTTTCCTAATTATTCATCTTCTCCGGTGAATACAAGCATGTACATGGATGCTGTGGTTCAGGTTTTTAAAAATGCCAGCGATACATTTATTCCCACACAGGATAAAAAGATTGTCCGGTTTATTGAACCATCGCCTGCCATAGGTGAATCTTTTACGTTACATTTTTCTGAGCCTTTGTCAGATGATGCGGTTTTGTATGTATTTAGCCTGAATGGGGTGGTGATTGATAAAAAAGACATGTATGCCGGCTCTGTTTCATATAGAGAGACATTTAAATCATTGTCCAGTGGTGTTTATTTTTTAAAGGTTGTATATCTGAACAGAACCGAAGTTTACCGGGTTGTTAATCTGGCTTATTAATAAAGGTAAGACACGAGACTTAAGTCACAAGACTTAAAACACAATACACAGGAATTCGCAGTTAAAATTCCCTGAAATAAGTTTTGATATTTGATATTTGCATCTGGAATCTTATGGATCAGTGAAAGAAAAGATATGCCAGTAGAATTGATGCAATAATACCAACCACATCGGCAATAAGCCCACAGGTGACAGCATAACGCGTATTTTTAATTCCAACAGAACCAAAATAAACAGCAATAATGTAAAAGGTAGTGTCGGTAGCTCCCTGAACGGTTGAAGCTACTCTTCCTACAAAAGAATCAGCACCATAAGTTGTCATGGCATCAACCATCATTCCGCGTGCACCACTGCCACTTAAAGGTTTCATAAAAGCTGTTGGAAGTGCTTCCACAAAGTCTGTATTGATTCCAAGATAATGAAAGCCGGCAGCTATAAACCCAATCAATTCATCCATAGCTCCCGAAGCCCTGAAAACACCTATAGCTACCAGAATGGCTACCAGGTAAGGGATAATTTTGACAGCAATTTTAAAACCATCTTTTGCTCCATCGATGAAAGCATCATAAACATTAATCCTTTTAAATGCTGCCATGCTGATAAACAGAATAATAACCGAAAACAGAATTATATTCGCAGTCAGGCTGGAAACAATTTTTATCTGTTCCTCTCCAAGATTCATAAAAAGTATAATCATTCCGGCCACAAGTACAGTAAGTCCGCCGAGGTAGGCCAGGATAACTTTGTTAAACAAATTTATTTTCTGGTAAATGGCCACACTGATCAAACCGGCTAATGTGGAGAAAAATGTGGCCAGCAGAATAGGCAGAAAAATGTCTGTGGGGTTCACTGCTCCCAACTGTGCCCGATAAACCATGACACTGATAGGCAAAATGGTGAGCCCGGATGTATTTAAAACCAGGAACATGATCATCGGATTACTGGCAACCTTTTTGTTGGGATTGGTTTCCTGCATTTGGTTCATAGCCTGAAGGCCTATTGGGGTGGCTGCATTATCGAGACCAAGCATATTGGCTGCAACATTCATCACGATAGAACCATATGCGGGGTGACCTTTCGGAAGATCAGGGAAAATTTTCTGAAAAAACGGACCGATTAATCTGGCAAATCCGTTGATGGCACCTGCTTTTTCTCCGATTTTCATTAGTCCCATCCACAGGGTAAGAACGCCAGTCAAACCCAGTGAAATGGTGAAACCCGTCTCAGCGCTATCAAAAGTGGCTTTCATCATTTCAGGAAACACATCAAGATCCCCGAAAAAAATCAGTCTGAAAAGTGCCACTATAAATGCGATGACAAAAAAGGCTATCCAGATGTAGTTTAGTACCATGTTACAGTCTGCGTTTTAGCAAATGTAGCTAAAATCATGTATAATTCATGAGATAAAAAAAGCAATGACCATCATAGCCATTGCCTTTACCTGTTTAAATCTTTTTTACTTAAATTATTCAATTGTGACTTCGAGCGGTTTTGTAACCTGCACCGCAAAGTCATTCAAATAATCCTTCCATGCTTGTGTGGAGGCAAACTGCCTGCTTTCTTTCCAGAAAAATCCACTGTAATAGATTATTTTACCATCAATGGGCTTCAGGTGAACCAGCAAATGACTCTTTTCCGGTTGATTCACAATATATTCTTCATATCCTGTTACATATTTGGGATCGACCACAACAGCAGTATTTAATTCAGAGCCAAAATAATGTTTATCCTCAAAATTAAACCAGCCAACGGTTGCATCAGCACTGATCTCCTGCTTTTTTTCGTGTAATGTGATCCCAACGGTAATAGCATCTGTACCTTTTACTTCAATTTCAAAACGTGTAAGATTTGAACCTTTATCAATGGAGATATATTTTGTTTCGGTAACGGTATCTTCACCGGCTGCATAGGGGGCATAATACAGTTTGAAATCGCCACGGATGATGCCATCTTCAATCTTATCCCATTTGATATAATTTTTGGCTGCGTACATCTTTCCTGTTTCTTTATCAAAGACCATGGTTCCACCGCATCCACGACTGCTTCCCACATGGTAATTGTCGAGTCCCTCGCCGGTATCTTCATGGTAGGTTCCCCCCTGTGAAGGCTTTTTATACCATTTATTAATAATAGGGTAGTCCACCTTTTTCAGCCAGCAGTCCACGCCGCTTGACAGTGTTCCTCCCGGATCACCAGCTTCCGTTAGTCGCTGGGCCTCAGGACCATAAACCCTGAATGCAACCCGATCGTTTTCCCATGCATAGTCATCTATCCGTTCAGGCACAAATCTGGAATAACATACAATTTCTTCAACAGGTGCTGCCTCACCCGGTTTTAGATTACGGATAAGCACTGTGGTTGTTGAATTTGCACCTACTTCCGGCTGAAAGAGAGCAGCGGCTGTGGTGTCAGAATCTTTCCCCTTACTTAGCTGAACCGGATAAACCAAACCGTTTGAAAGGTTTTCAGCAACGAGTATTCCTGAAAGATCCAGATGATTTGCAAGAAGTGTTTCAACCGGAACCGAAACAACTTCGTGAGATCTTTCAACATCTGTCGGATTTGTGATCTTCAGCTTTAAACCTGTTTCTTTTGTACATGAAATAACCGACAGAACAAGTATAAAAGTGAAAAATAGATGCTTAATATTCATAGTAGTGATATTATTGTTTTACTTTTTCAGGTCCTGAACGACTTGCATTGCAGCTTTTACTTTTGCTGTAACCTCGTCAAATTTTTCATTTTTAATCACATCTGAGGGAAAAAGTTTTGATCCCAGACCAACACAGGAAACACCGGCATCAAACCATGCTTTCAGATTCTCAGGATCAGTGGAAACGCCACCAGATGGCATGATTTTAGTCCATGGACACGGAGCTTTAATGGCTTTTACAAAGGATGGGCCACCAACTTCGGATCCAGGGAAAATTTTAACAATCTCTACTCCGAGTTCTTCGGCAAGATTAATTTCGGAGAGCGTTCCGCAGCCTGGCATCCATGCAATTTTTCTGCGATTACATACCTTAGCCATATCAGGATTCAGAGAAGGTGACACAATGAAATTAGCACCCAGCTGAATATACAATGATGCTGTTCCCGCATCAACAACTGAACCAACACCCATGATCATTTCCGGGCAGTTTTCGGCGACCCATTTATTGACCTCGGCGAATACTTCGTGTGCATAATCACCTCGGTTGGTAAATTCAAAAACACGTGCGCCTCCCTCGTAACAGGCTTTAACCACCTTTTTTACAATTTCGGCATTTTTATTATAATACAATGGTACCAACGCTGTATCAACAACGGTATTCAGTACATGCATTCTGTCAAATCTGGCCATAATAATCAATTTTAAAATTAAAAGGTAAAAGGCAAAAACAATCTCATGGATAAAGTAATAAGGTGAAAAGTAAAAAGTCAAAATCATTTTTACAATTTATCTTTATCTTAAATATTTGCTTTTGAATTTACCACGATTCTTCCTGATATTTTTTTAATTGTTCTGATTCATCTTGTAAATAACGCACATTTATAAAAATAGAATTTTCGCTTTTCTTTTAACTTTCTACTTTTAACTTATTCATTTATCTGTCAACTCTGGCACTGCCACCACCGATAATTTTTTCAACCTCCGACAATGTTGCCATGGTTGTATCGCCAGGCGTTGTCATAGCTAAAGCGCCATGAGCTGCTCCATATTCCACAGCTTTTGCACCATCGTTGAATTCAAGAAAACCATAGATCAATCCAGAGGCAAAACTGTCACCTCCACCTACACGATCCAGAATTTCCAGATCTTCACGGTGTTGTGCTTCGTGAATTTTTCCGTCAGCATAACATATTGCTCCCCATGAGTTAACTGTAGCAGACTTTACAGTACGTAGCGTGGTTGCGATCACTTTAAAATTGGGAAATTCCCTTACTGCATTTTTTATCATGGATTTGTATCCGCCCAGATCGAGTTCTTTAAGCTCATCATCATTCCCGGCGACTTCAAGTCCAAGACAGGCCGTAAAATCTTCCTCGTTACCAATCATCACATCCACATATTTTGCAATCTCCCTGTTCACCTCCTGTGCTTTGGCTTCACCTCCAATTGCTTTCCATAAAGATGGTCTGTAGTTCAGGTCATATGAAACAACAGTGCCGTATTTCTTGGCCGTTTTAACTGCTTCAATAACTGTATCCGCTGCTGTTTCTGATAACGCAGCAAATATACCTCCGGTATGAATCCAGCGAACACCTAGAGTTCCGAAAATGTATTCCCAGTCGATGTCACCTGGCTTTAACTGAGATGCCGCCGTATTGCCTCGGTCGGATACACCTTTTGCTCCACGGATACCAAAGCCTCTTTCTGTAAAGTTTAAGCCGTTACGGACAGTTCTTCCACAACCATCATACGCCACCCATTTTACAAATTGCGTATCCAGTCCTCCCTGTAGCATGAAATCTTCGATTAAAGATCCGACTTCATTGTCGGCCAGGGCCGTGATAATAGCAGTGCGTTTCCCAAAACATTTTCTCAGGCCGCGCGAAACATTGTATTCTCCGCCACCTTCCCAGGCACGAAATTGTCTGGCCGTTCTGATTCTTCCTTCTCCCGGATCAAGTCGTAACATTACCTCGCCCAGAGAAATACAGTCATATGTACATTCTGATGCCGGTTTAACCTGTAAAGTCATTTTTAAATTTTTTCGTTTTGATTTCTTAATTGTAAGTCATTCGCAAAGCATACCAACCTGCCGCAGAAACAGGTCCAGGGCAGGTTGGTATTTATTTTAAGACCAATGTCTAAATGTCATTTTCTCCCTTTACATAACCGAAGTTCGCAAGGATACCTCCATCAACATAAAGAACATGACCGTTTACAAAATCACTGGCTTTAGATGCAAGGAAGAGAGCGGCGTGGCCAACATCTTCCGGTTCACCCCAGCGACCTGCCGGCGTTCTGGTCATAACCAGATCGTTGAACGGATGATTGCCTTCACGGATGGCTGCAGTCTGAGAGGTCGCAATATAACCGGGACCAATACCATTGATCTGTACATTGTATTTTGCCCACTCACAGGTCATGTTTGAAGTCAGTAGTTTTAAACCACCTTTTGCAGCAGCATAAGCTGAAACAGAGTTACGGCCGTAAACGCTCATCATGGAGCACATGTTAATGATTTTTCCAAAACGGCGTTCGATCATTCCCGGAGCAACGCGTTTGGCAACAATGAGTGGTGCCACCAAATCGATATCGATTACCTGCTGGAAATCTTTAATCGGCATGTCCAGTATCGGAATGCGCTTAATGATACCTGCATTGTTAACCAGGATATCAACCGGACCAACATTCTTTTCTATTTCTGTGATTCCTTTATCTACATCGTCTTCGCTGGTAACATCAAACTTAAGTGTATATACATCAAGTCCTTCCTTAGCATATTCAGCTTTGCAGGCTTCCAGTTTTTCTTCGGAAATGTCGTTTACACATATTTTTGCACCGGCTTTACCCAAAGTAGTTGCCACGGCCATACCAATACCGTGTGTGCCACCTGTAATAAGGGCTACTTTACCGGTTAAATCAAATAATTCCTGAATCATCGTTATTTATTTTTTTGGTTCTTATCTCAAATCAGAAGGTTGCTGGGTGTCCATATCTCCGTAATCGAGATTTTCGCCACCCATTCCCCAGATAAACGTGTATTTAGCTGTGCCAGCTCCGGCATGAATGGACCATGTTGGAGAAATAACAGCCTGTTCGTTGTGCATAAAGATGTGCCGTGTTTCCTGTGGTTGACCCATAAAGTGAACAACTGCCTGATCTTCAGGTACCTCAAAATAGAAATAGGCTTCCATGCGTCTGCTATGTGTATGTGCAGGCATGGTATTCCAAACGCTACCCTCTTTAAACTCTGTCATACCCATTTGTAACTGGCAGGTATCAACCACGCCGTGTACGATAAGCTTATTGATTTTCCTTGCGTTAGACGAGTTTAAATCGCCAAGCTCAACAGTGATTGCATCGTCAAGCGTTACCTTTTTATTTGGGTACGATTTGTGCGCGGGAGCAGAGTTGAAGTACAGTTTAGCCGGTTTGGAAGCATCGGCTGATTCAAATACAACTTTTGTTGTACCCCTTCCCAGATAAAGTGCTTCGCGATAATCCAGTTCAATGACTTCATCATCCACGGTTATTTTAGCTTTGCCGCCAATATTAATAATTCCTAATTCACGTCTTTCGAGAAAATAGGTTGCTTTTAAAGGATCAATAGCATCAAGGCTCAATGATTTGGTAACAGGGTATGCACCACCGACAATAATTCTGTCGTAATCGGTGTAAACCATGTTAATCATGTCCTGTTCAAAAATTGTCTCTACCAGAAATTCTTTACGCAATCTTTGTGTATCATACAATTTTGCGTCGTTCGGGTGAGACGCGTAACGAATTTCATATTTAATGTGACTCATAATAAAATTTATTTTTGTGTTTAAGCTTCTGTATTTACCAGATTTAGATTTTCATCCATTGGGGTCATCTTTGGCATTAATAAATGTACAATACCTAATAAAATAAGGTAAGCTGAACCTGCAATCAGAAATGCCCAGAAATATCCTGCATTACCTGATGTATCCAACACTTCACCAAGAGCGAGGTCGCCAACAATACCGGCAACTGCACCGATCATGCCACCAATACCTGTAACTGAACCAACAGCTTTTTTAGGAAATACATCAGAAACCAGAGTAAATATGTTTGCTGACCAGGCCTGATGCCCTGCAGCTCCAATACCAATAAGCACGACAGCTAACCATTTGCTTTCAGTTATCGCAACATATGCAACAGGAAGAATAATCAGTGCACAAATTAATAATGTCATTTTACGTGCCTTATTGATTGACCAGCCTTGCCGCATGAATTTACCGGATAACCATCCACCGAAAATACTACCGCCATCTGCCAGCAGATACATAATCATGAATGGGATACCGATATTGTGAATATCGACTTCAAATTTGTCTGCAAGAAATTTTGCTCCCCAGAAAAGGTAAAACCACCATACAGCATCTGTAATCTTTGCTGTGGCAAAAGCCCAGGTCTGGCGCTTTGGAAGCACTTTTGCCCAGGATAGTTTTTCCTTACTTTCCACAACAGAATCACTATTGATGTATTCCAATTCTTCTTTCCCCAGTTTTGGGTGTTCTTCAGGTTTCTGATAGGTTTTAATCCATAAGAATACCCAAAATGCACTTAATACTCCCGTAATTAAAAAAGGGTATTGCCAATGCATGAAGTCTCCCTGACCTCTGTCGCCTCCTGTCCACCATACAACAGCACCTATAACAAACGGAGCTGCAATGGCACCAATACTGGTTGCTGCATTATAAATACCAGTTGCAAAAGCCCTGTCTTTTTTGGGAAACCATTCTGCAACAGTTTTTTGGGCAGCAGGAAAGTGACCTGATTCTCCAAATCCAAGTCCAAAACGGGCAATGGCAAACAGTGCCACACTACTTAGGGTAAAACCAAGAAATGTAACTTCACTTACTACAGTTGCATGCAACATTCCAAAAATACTCCATATTCCAATTGCAAGCATGTAACCTTTTTTGGTTCCTAAGCGGTCAATAATTCCACCCATACTTAACATACCAATTGCATAAGCAATCTTAAATGCAACCATAATATGTGCATAATCCGTATTTGTCCAATGGAACCATTCCATAAGGTCAGGAGCCATAATACCAATAATACTTCGGTCGAAGTAATTGACCGTGGTAGCATAAATCAACATGGACAGGATTCTAAACCTGTATTTGCCAATACTTTTTGTTACTGCTGTCATGATAAAGTTTTAATATGAATAAATTAGTTAATTAAATTATTGTTTCAAATATTTTAAATTCTCTTTCATAATTATGTCAATTGTACTGTAGTTAATCTTCTCAATATTATTGCCGGCACCCAAATGTCGGAATAAGGACATTACGCCATTATAGCCCTGCTCTTCGGGTTTCTGACTGATTAAAAAATCAATAACTCCTTTGTTAAGGTATTTCAGATTCTCGTCTATCAGGTCATATCCAATCAATATTGTATTGTTTATTTCGAGGTCGTCAACCAATTTTGCCACTTTGTAAACCCTGGAGCCTGAAACAAAAACTCCGGCCAGATTATCCACCTTTTTAAGGCAACTGCTTAACGTGTCCTTTAACTCTGTGGGGTGCAGTAGATCTACTTCCTTTGAAATGATCCTGATGTTTTTCATTCCGTAGTTATCAAAATAACTCAAAAATCCCTTTTCACGCTTTAAAATATGGTGCGAAATCACCTTATTGTTCGCCAGTTTCAGTACAAGTACGGTCGAATTATCCGGAATGCCGTAATTGATGAGCTTTCCTGCAACGAAACCGCTTTGCCAGGCATCCTGTCCAAAATAGGCCAGAGGATTACCAAAATCAATATTAACATCAAAAAATACATACGGTATCTCCAGTTCATCCAGTAAAATTGTAAACTGCATGGCCGCCTCACGGAATACCGGATTAAACAGTACGCCATCCGGATGACTTTTCAGTACCTCATCACGCGCTTCGAAAAACGATTTTTCGTTCGCATCGTTAAAGGTATAAATATCTACCGCAAAATTGTAATCTTTTAACTCATCTTCAGCTCTTTTAATGCCGGCAATTGGTTTTGACCAGTATGGATTACCTGCATTTCCGGCTGGCAGAAGCACCGCAATGCGGAATAATTTTTTTGATGCAAGGGATTTGGCTAAAAGATTCGGTGTATAATTGAGCTCCTCTATTATGGAAAGAATTTTAACCCGTGTTTCTTCTTTTACTTCACCTCTGTTGTGCAATACACGATCAACCGTGCCAACGGATGTGCCGGCTTTTCTGGCGATATCTTTAATTCGGATTTTTTGGTTGGAATCCATGGATTAAACTGTTTTTCGTGCACGTGCACGGCAAATGTACAAAACTTTTCGTGAATTGTTCGTGTGCGCACACGATTATTTTTATGTTGATATAAAAATATTTTTTCGTCTAAGTCCATTTTTTAATAAAAATGAAAAGTTTTGGACACATATATTTATTATACAATTCATAAGTTCGCAGCCGGAAATGTTTAAATTTGAGCCTTGTAATTATTTATTATTAACCAAACACTTAAAAATGAAAAAAGTATTATTTTTAGTATTGATGGTTATTTCAACCATTGCAACAGGTTTCTCACAGGTAACCACATCCAGCATGAGTGGACGTATTACTGATGCTGAAGGAGCTGTGATTGGTGCAACAGTAATTGCTACACATACACCTTCAGGAACAACCTACGGTACTGTAACAAATACAGAGGGCCGGTTTAACCTAAACGGTATGCGTGTAGGAGGGCCTTACACAGTAAAAATTACGTTTATCGGTTATGGTGCGTACACTCAGAACAATATTACATTGAGCTTGGGTGAAAACTATGTAATGAATGTTGTACTGTCAGAAGAAGCACTATCGATTGATGAAGTAATGGTTACGGCTACCCGCACAAAATTCTCGAACGAGAAAACAGGCGCAGTAACCAATATCACAAACGAGCAGATAGATAATTTGCCAACTGTGAATCGCAGCATTACAGACATTACCCGCCTTTCTCCTTATGGTGGTAATGGAATGAGCTTTGTCGGTTCAGATGGTCGTACTGCAAACTTTACAGTAGATGGAGCTAATTTCAACAATAATTTCGGTCTGAGTGATGCTCTTCCAGGTGGAGGTAACCCAATTTCTATTGAAGCTATCGAAGAATTGCAGGTTGTAATCGCTCCATATGATGTACGTCAAACGAACTTTATTGGTGGTGGTGTAAACGCTATTACAAAATCAGGTACAAATAAATTCATAGGAAGCGCTTACGTTTATCACAGAAATGAAAACATGCGCGGAGATGCTGTTAATGGGCTTCAAATCGCTGGTGCACGTGAAAAAGACCGTAATACAACATATGGTTTCACTTTAGGTGGTCCGATTATCGAAAACAAATTGTTCTTCTTCGTAAACGGTGAAATGTCGAAAACACCAACAATTGCCAATCGTTGGAGAGCTTCAACTGATGGCATTGCTGATCCGGACAATTTTATCTCCCGCACAACAGAAAATGATCTACAGACGGTTTCTGATTTTGTGAAAAATAACTATGGATATGAAACGGGGTCTTATACAAATTTCCCGGCAGATGAAAGCAACAACAAACTTCTTGCCCGTTTGGATTGGAACATCACAAACAAACATCGTTTAGCATTACGCTATAACTATACCAAGAACACTTCATGGAGGCCACCTAATGCGTCTTCTATGGACGGAGGCACTCGTATGTCTGAGGCAAGAATGTCACAGGCTTCAATGTCATATGCAAACTCGATGTATTCGATGGACAACCTTGTTCATTCATTCTCTTTTGACTTAAACAGTCGATTATCGGATAACATCTCTAACCAATTCCTGGCAACATTCTCAAAACTTGACGATGTTCGCGGAACCAATTCGTCAGAATTTCCTTTTATCGACATTCTGAAAGACGATCAGGCATATCTTTCTTTAGGATACGAGCTATTTACCTGGAACAACGGTGTTCACAATAATGTATGGAACATTAAAGATGAAATGACCTATTATTTAGGTAATCATAAAATTGTTGGCGGTATTGCGTACGAGTATAAGATGGCTGACAACTCTTATATGCGTAACGGTACAGGATATTATCGCTACACAAGTCTTGACGACTTCTTAAATGAAGCAACACCTGAAATCGTTAACTTAACTTATGGTTACGATGGAGAGAGCAATCCTGCAGCCCGCATCAGAACAAACAAAATAGGAGTTTACGGGCAGGATGATTGGAGCGTTACTGAAAATTTCAAACTTTCGTATGGACTTCGTATCGATGGGCTTTTCTTCAATAATAGTGACCTGATAACAAACAATGCTATCGCTGCCATTGATTATAACGGTCGTAATATCGATACAGGAAAATGGCCTGATGCAAATATCATATTCTCTCCCCGCGTAGGATTTGTTTGGGATACATTTGGTGATAAGAGCCTGAAAGTTCGTGGAGGTACCGGTCTTTTCTCCGGCAACTTACCGCTAGTATTCTTCACCAATATGCCTACCAACGGTGGAATGGTACAATATCAGGCACAAATAAATGCAAGAAATGCTGCGAATAATGGTTTCACAATGGATGAATTTGCCGGTGGTCTTGTAACTGATGCAAACGGAAATGCCAACATTACCGCACTTTATGACAAGTTAATATCATTGGGATATCCTTCAACTATTTCTCCCGACGATGGAACTGTTCCTTCTGCTATTGCGGCTGTTGATCCAAAATTCAAAATGCCGCAGGTTTGGAAATCATCACTTGCTGTTGATTACGCATTCAAAACATCTTTCCCACTCTCTGTATCAGTAGAAGGGATTTACAATAAAACAATCAACGGTGTTTCAATTTCCGACTGGAGTATTCCAAATGTTGGTGGTTTCGCCCGTTTCAATGGTGTTGACAATCGTCCGATTTATCCTGCCGGATATCGTACTGCCACTAAGGCCTTTGTATTGGAAAACACAGACCGCGGTTATGGTTGGTCGGGCAACATTACACTTAATGCCAAACCAGCAGACTGGATCAGCTTGATGGCTGCTTATACACATACAGTTGCTAAAGATGTAACAGGAATGCCTGGATCGAATGCTGAATCAGCATTTACATACGTTCCAACAGTAGAAGGTCCTAACTACATTAAACTGCACAATTCTCAATACACCACACCCGATCGTCTTATAGCATCACTTACTGCTCACGACAATGGCAATAACCACTATAGCATTATTTATGAAGGATGGCGCGGTGGATATAACTACTCGTTCATGACCGTTAACGATATCAATAGTGACGGTTACAACTACGATGCAATCTATGTTCCAACTGACAATGAAGTGGCAAACAATGAATTCCGCTTTGTTTCAGCAGACGATCAAACTCGTTTTATGGACTATGTGCATTCCAATGATTATTTGAGTAATCAACAAGGCAAATACGCAGAAGCTTATAGCGTTTACTCTCCCTGGGTACATCGCGTTGACTTAAGTTACAAACATGATTTTTCTCTTAAAACAGGTAATAGCCAACACAAACTGCAACTTAGCCTTGATATCAAGAACGTGATGAACCTGTTCAACTCCAGTTGGGGTGTAAGCAAATATTTGAATCCGGAAATTGGTTCTGAAGCCCGTATCCTTAAATATGAAGGAGTTGATGCTGACGGTGTGGCTACATTCTCAACACCCTCTTCAATTCATGGTGATACCAAAACATTTACGCCAAACTATTCATTGGGTCAAACCTGGTATGCATTAATCGGTATCAAGTATATTTTCAACTAATTTAAAAGCACTGACAATTATGAAATTAAAAAACATATTTCCATATTTCATTGCCATACTTGCCTTGATGACAAGTTGTACCGATGAAGAAACAATGACATTTCTTGATCAAATTCAAGTATCGTCGTCTTACGTGGCTCTTCCAGTAGATGGAGGCACAACAACCATTACCGTAACTGCCAAAGATAGCTGGACAGTTGAAAATAATGTTGAATGGCTGACTATCTCAGCAGCCTCTGGCGGTGCCGGTGAATCAACGCTTGAATTTTCGGCTCAATCGGCTGTAGACGGTCGCAAAGCAGAGGTTTTAATTCAATGCGGCGGCGAAACTCAGAGAATAAATGTCATCCAGGGTTTGGCAACAATTTCACCTGCAACATGTGCAGAGGTAATTGCCGGACCTGACAGCAAAACCTATCTGGTAACCGGAGTTGTTACGGCAATAGCCAACACACTTTACGGTAACTGGTATCTGGAGGATGAAACAGGTTCTATTTATATTTATGGTACCCTTGACGCTAAGGGTGGAGAGAAAAACTTTTTAAGTTTAGGACTTGAAGTGGGAGATGAAGTAACTGTTCAGGGACCAAAAACTACCTACAATGGAACTGTAGAGTTGGTCAATGTAACCGTTATCAATATCAATAAATCACTGGTTAAAGTTGATTCGGTATCAAACGCAACACTGCCTATCGAAGGTGGTGAATTTATTGCATACCTTACCTGTAAAGGACAAGGCGTATCGGTGGATATTCCTGAGGATGCCAAATCCTGGTTATCCATTTCATCTATCCAGTCAGCAGGAACCAACACCGTAGTAACATTCAATGCTGCCGCAAACACGGGCGGAGATCGTGGAACTACGCTCACATTCAGCACTACTGATGGAACTAAAAACTATACTTCTCAAACAACTCTTAGCCAAACAGGAGCGATTATCGATGCATCTATTGCAGAATTCCTTGCAGCTTCAGTTGGTGATACCCAGTATCGTTTGTCAGGTGTTATTACCAGTATAACCAATACTACATATGGCAATTTATACATTCGGGATTTCTCGGGTGAAACCTATGTTTATGGTATTCAGGATTTCGCTGATAAAGGTTTAAAAGAAGGTGACATAGTTACACTTGTTGGAAAACGTGCAGAATACAAAGGAACTCCACAGGTGGGCTCTGCTGTACTGGAAAGTTCTATTCCAGTAACTACAGCTACTATTGCTGAGGTGTTGACTAAACCTGACGATGCCAATACATACTTTATGGTGACCGGTGAAATTAAAGAAATTGACAATCCAACATACGGTAATCTATATTTGAAAGACGGCGACAGTGAAATTTATGTGTATGGCTGTTATCCGGGATATGGTGCATCCGGTGATGATAGAAAAGGTTTGATAGCAGACAAAGGACTTAAAGTGGGTGATACACTAACTGTAATTGCACCGAAGGGATCCTATAATGGAACCCTGCAACTTCAAAATAGTATTTATTTCAGCCATGTAAGTGCGCAATAAATCTGCTATTCTTCTCCGAAGTTTTTTATAGCTTACGAAAAATAAAAGCCGCACAAATAAACTGCACCCCAAAAGTTGGACACAACATTTGGGGTGTTTTTTATGATTTTTAAAGCAACAAAGTACTACCTTTACAACACCCTTTTGTGCATTGTTGCAGGATATAAATACAAAACATGAAACAAACGATATTACTTTTAGCAATTCTGGCTTTTTCTGCCGCTTGTAAACCCCAAAAAGACAATGAAAAAACTGCTTATGTGGTTGTCCTTTCCATGGATGGTTTCAGATGGGATTATACCTCCAAAACAGCAACGCCGGCTTTCGACAAGCTGGCGGAAAACGGTGTTAAGGCAGAATACATGATCCCTTCATTTCCAACCAAGACCTTCCCAAACCATTACACACTTGCTACTGGTTTATATCCGGGAGAGCATGGAATTGTGGCGAATTCATTCTATAACGATTCCCTGAAAAAGTCGTATTCCCTGGGAAATCGTGCAGCGGTTCAGGATGCTGATTTTTATGGTGGTGAGCCCATTTGGGTGACTGCTGAAAAGCATGGTATAAAAGCGGCAACATGTTTCTGGCCGGGAAGTGAAGCGCCTATTAAAGGTGTGCGTCCGTCTTACTGGCTGAAATATGATGGCAGCCTTAGTTACCAGTCAAGACTGGATACGGTGGTTTACTGGTTAACACTGCCATATAACCAACGTCCGCATCTCGTAATGTTTTACGTGGATGAGCCGGATCATACAGCGCATAGTTTCGGACCGGACAGCAAAGAGGTCACGGAAGAAATTTCATCGCTTGACAATTACCTTGCAGCTGTTCAGAAAAAACTATTCTCACTGGATATTGCCGATTCCATAGATTTTATTTTGTTGTCTGATCATGGTATGGCAAAGGTGAATATGGACAAATCCTACGATCTGTCTCAATTACTGCCGTCTGCCTGGATTGCACATCAATCCACTTCAAATCCTCTGGCTCTTATTGATCCGGCCCCGGGATTCGCCGATTCCATAGTTGCTACCCTGAATAAGGTGAAAGGGATCAGAGCCTGGCTAAAAAAGGATGTGCCCGCAAAGTATCATTATAATTCGCATCCTGCCATTCCCGGAGTTGTAGCCCTGGCTGACAGCTCTTATACGTTGTACTGGAAAAAATATACGCTTGCAGCAGATCACGGATATGATCCCGATACAAACAGTGATATGCGTACCATATTTTATGCCAAAGGTTCAGACTTTAAGAAAGATTTTATTAACACGCCGTTTTCGAACAGGATGATTTACCCGTTGATAACTAAACTGCTCGGAATCCCAACTGAAAAATCGCTGGAGGCCCTTAAAAATGAGCACGTTGAAGTGACAAAGTAAATCATGCATCAATGCTGGAATTTTGGTTATTAACACGGCTAATATTCTCTTGTTGAAAACATATTGAAAAATTGCGAAAGTGGTTTGTTCTTCAAAAATTAACAACTGTTAATTTTGATTTTTTTTAATAACACATTTAACTTAAATTTTTTAAGAGATGAAGAACAAACTATTACTTGCATTGATGCTTGTTTTTGCATCAGCCACTTTTGCTCAGAATGTTCAGTTGCATTATGATTTAGGCGAAGGACGGAACTTTTTTACATCTACAGTAGAGATGTTTAAACCAGACAAATATGGTTCTACATTTTTCTTTGTGGATATGGATTATAGTTCTGATTCACGCAATGTAAGCAACGGTGTATCTCTGGCTTACTGGGAAATTGCCCGCGCTTTCAAGTGGAAAGAAAACCAGAAAATTATGCCACGTGTGGAGTTTAATGGTGGTTTAATGAAACTGGATGATCCGTTGCCATTTGTTGCGATAGAAAATTGTTGGCTGGCTGGTATCGAGCACACCTGGGCATCGGCCGATTTCTCCAAGATCTTTACATTGCAGGGAAACTATAAGTACATTCAGGATAAAGAAAATGCTTCATTTCAGATTACTGGTGTATGGACAATTCAGTTGTTAAAGGGTAAAGTTACATTTACAGGTTTTGCTGATTTCTGGAAAGAGGGCATGGACTGGACAGGTGATGGAAATGCAGATACTGATTTCAGATTTCTTACTGAACCACAGCTTTGGTTTAATGTAAATTCAAACCTGGCAGTAGGTAGCGAAGTTGAAATCAGCAGTAATTTCGTTGGAGATAAATTCTTTGTCAGTCCAACAGTAGCCTGTAAATGGACCTTCTAATTCAATAAACAATCGCTATGTTAGATAAGTATTTTAAGCTTAAAGAAAATAAAACCAATGTACGAACCGAAGTTGTAGCTGGTATAACCACCTTTATGACAATGGCGTATATTCTGGCAGTGAATCCTCTTATTCTTGGTGATACAGGGATGGATAAAGGGGCTGTGTTTACCGCAACAGCTGTTTCAGCTGCTGTTGCCACAATCGTAATGGCACTTTTAGCAAAATTGCCTTTTGCTCTGGCACCAGGAATGGGATTAAATGCCTTTTTTACGTATACTGTATGCTTTGGTATGGGGCACAGTTGGGAATTTGCGTTAACGGCTGTTTTTCTCGAAGGTATTATTTTTATCCTTTTGACTGCTTTTAATATCCGGGAACTTATTATAAAGGCAATACCCAATAATGTAAAACATGCCATATCGGTTGGTATCGGTTTGTTTATTGCTTTTATCGGACTTAAGAATGCCGGAATTATTGTGAGCAATGAAGCAACTTTTGTAAGCCTGGGAAGTATTATGGATTTTAAGGCCAGCGGTGCACCTTTTGTAGCGCTGATCACAATTATCATCACCGGGGCTTTGCTCGCATTGCGTGTTAAAGGGGCATTGTTGATCGGTATTCTGATCGGAACCATTCTTGGTTTTCCGTTTGGTATAACTCATCTTCCGGAAACATTTGATATGACTCCTCCTTCCGTGGCTCCGGTATTTGCTAAATTTCAGTGGTCAGATATTTTTACGATGGATATGCTGCTGGTACTGTTTACCTTCCTTTTTGTAGATATGTTTGATACCGTAGGTACCCTGATTGGTGTATCAACCAAAGCAAACATGCTGGATAAAGAAGGTCGTATTCCGCGTGTAAAACAAGCGCTTTTTGCAGACTCCATTGGAACTGCTTTCGGTGCTCTAATGGGTACATCTACTGTAACAACCTATGTTGAAAGTGCATCGGGTGTGGCTGAAGGTGGCCGTACGGGTTTAACTTCACTAACAACAGGTGTATTATTTTTACTGGCTTTGTTTCTGTCGCCACTGTTTCTGATGGTTCCTGCGGCTGCAACTGCTCCGGCACTTGTTCTGGTTGGTGCAATGATGATAACACCAATTACCAAGATTAACCTGGAGGATTATACCGAAATGATTCCGGTATTTTTAACCATCATCATGATGCCTTTAACATTTTCAATTGCAGAAGGTATTGTGTTTGGTATGTTATCGTATGTACTTATTAAACTGATATCCGGTAAGGTAAAAGACGTTACTCCGGTAATGTATATTCTTGCCGTTTTATTTGTACTGAAGTTCTTTATTTAGTCTAAAGGCCATCAGATATGTCAAAGGCCGTCCGGAAGGATGGCCTTTGTTATTTCTGACGAATTATACTGTTATGCAGATTTTTTGCTGTTGTAAAAGTTCCGCTTTTTAATGTTTTACAGCTTACTGATAAACTCTTACATAATCAACTTTAAAGGTAATAGGGAAGAGTTCCGTATTTGGTTCACCACCATTTGAGCCTATAGCCAGGTTCAGCAGAATATAATGTGAATTACCTTTTCTGAAAGGATTAAAGCCATCATTGTTTCTTGTTTTATCCAGTGGAATTTCATTGAGCAATTCATTATCCAGGTAGAGTTTTATAACTTCCTGATCCCATTTCATGCCCCAAACATGAAATTTATTTACCCAATCAGGATCCTGAGCTGTAAAATGAGACAATGGTAAACGTTGTGAATCCCAGCTTACACCTCTGCCGTTTTCTCCGCCCCATGCAGCATTAGCCAGTATTGTTGGTTGGTTATTCACCCGGTAAAACTCCATAATATCTATCTCACCACATTCGGGCCAGTGTTTCTCTTTCCCAAGGGTCCAGATAGCTGGCCATGATCCTTTAGCTGTATCTATCTTAGCCCTGATCTCAAAATATCCATAACTGCTCCATTCCTGCAATCCTCTTGAAATAAGACAGGATGAGCTGAATTCTGCATACGGCCTCTGTTTACGCCAATCTCTGGAATTCGCGTTAAACTGCGTATTGGGAATGGAATCTTTTTTTCCCGTTATTTTCAGTAAGCCGTCCTTGCAGACGGCATTTTCGGGTTGATACCACTGTAATTCGTTATTCCTGACAAATCCATATTCATAGGTCCAGTTTTCGGGATTAGGCCGGCCATCTTCATTAAACTCATCATTCCAGACCAGACGCATGTCAAACATCGTTTCAGGTGCCTGACTTTTGGGTTGCGTACTACCGTTAACCTGAGCTTTTGATTTTATAATAAATACAAAAAGGAATAATATCACAGGAATTAAAAAGCGTAAATTCGGTTTTACCGGTAAAGTATCTTTCATATTTGGTATCATTTTAAATTAAACGTATGATGACTTAATGCTTTGTGGTGCTGCTTCAAAACAAATTTCGTTGTTTTAAGTGTTATAAAATAGCATAAACTTTAAAAATGATAGTAAAGATCCCAAACCGATCTTTTAATCAGTGGCAGTTGCATCTTATCTTAAGGCTTTCTTTGGCAATTATGGAATATGTATTTTAAAACGCGGAAAGGTTAATCCTGTTTATAAGAATACCAAACCCTAATGTGATTATTGAAATAGTTACATAAAAAATCAAATTATTTTCTCATATGTCAGCGGTGTTTCATTATTTTCGCAACATGAATAAGTGTGATTCAACTTTTTCAGAACTGATTTCAACCTGAGGACGTTATTGACACATGCAAAGAGAAATAAATCACTAAAAACAGAATAATATGATTAAAAAACCAATGACCTTTCTGCTGCTGTTTAGCGGATTGTTTATTGCAGTTTCATCATCTGCTAAGAGTCCCGACTGGGAAAATCCACAGATTTTTGGAATAAATAAAGAGGTGCCGAGAGCAACTTCAATGACCTATCCAACAGAAGAGATGGCACTGGCCGATAATTACAGTGCGTCTCCTTACTACCAGTTATTGAGTGGCACCTGGAAATTCAACTGGGCCCCGAACCCATCACAACGTCCGGCCGATTTTTATAAAACGGATTACGACGTTTCGTGCTGGGACGATATTCAGGTTCCTTCCAACTGGGAACTGAAAGGTTATGGTATTCCTATTTATACCAATATTACCTATCCTTATCCGAAGAGACCACCCCATATTCCACATGGAGACAATCCGGTAGGATCATACAAACGGAATTTTACCATTCCTTCAAATTGGGATGGACGACGTGTATATTTGCATTTTAAAGCCGGAACATCCGGAATGTATGTTTGGGTCAACGGAGAAAAAGTTGGCTACAGCCAGGTGACGAAATCACCTGTTGAATTCGATATTACTAAATATGTAAAAAAAGGTGATAACCAGCTTGCGGTTGAAGTGTACCGGTGGACAGACGGCAGTTACCTTGAAGATCAGGATTTCTGGCGTTTGAGCGGTATTGACAGGGATGTTTTTTTATATTCCACAGCTCAGGCCAGGATACAGGACTTTTTTGTAAAACCCGATCTCGATGATAAATACCGGG
The DNA here is from genome assembly GCF_042219855.1 of Quyinboa sediminis. Classification (NCBI taxonomy): domain Bacteria; kingdom Pseudomonadati; phylum Bacteroidota; class Bacteroidia; order Bacteroidales; family Quyinboaceae; genus Quyinboa; species Quyinboa sediminis. The sequence continues at coordinate 529,074 of NZ_JBHJHP010000004.1, forward strand.
ATGGTGAGATAAGTACTGATATTACCTTAAAGAATTTTGGCAAGGAAGAACTTAAAGGTATCGTAGCATTTACCTTGTATGATGCAAACGGCAACCGGGTTCTGGGGAAAGCAAAAGGTGTTGAAATTCCTGCATCCGGTGAATCTGTTGTGAATATTGACGGAAAAATCAAAGATCCTAAACTCTGGAGCGCAGAAACACCAGATTTGTATACGGTGGTTATTACACTTCTAGATTCAAAAAAGAATATAATAGAATCGACCAGTACGAAAACAGGATTCAGAAAAGTTGAACTGATAGACGGTCAGTTGAGGGTAAACGGTAAATACATTGTAGTGAAAGGCGTAAACCTTCATGAGCACAACGATGTGACCGGCCATTATGTAACACCTGAAACGATAATGAAGGACCTGAAGCAGATGAAGCGTCATAATATCAATGCCATTCGTACAAGTCACTATCCGCATTCACCGGAACTTTATGCCTTGTGCGATAAATATGGAATGTATGTGGTAGATGAAGCTAATATTGAAACGCATGCAATGGGTGCAGAATTCCAGTCATGGTTTGATAAAAGCAAACATCCGGCATATTTGCCTGAGTGGGAAGCTGCGCACATGGACAGAATTAAACGTCTGGTTGAGCGCGACAAAAACCATCCCTCAGTTATCATCTGGAGTATGGGAAATGAATGTGGTAACGGACCGGTTTTTTATAAAGCCTATGACTGGATAAAAGGCCGTGATCATACCCGTTTGGTTCAGTTTGAACAGGCCGGACAAAATAAGAACACAGACATTGTTTGTCCAATGTATCCTTCAATCAGGAATATGAAGGAATATGCAGACCGCCCCTCTGTGGATCGTCCATTTATTATGTGTGAATATGCGCATGCCATGGGAAACAGTACCGGTAATTTTAAGGAATACTGGGATATTATCAACAATTCGCCAAATATGCAGGGCGGTTTTATCTGGGACTGGGTTGATCAGGGATTGCTGACCCAAAACGATGAAGGTGAAAAATTCTGGGGTTACGGTGGTGATCTCCTGAGTGGACACCTGCACAACGATCAGAACTTTTGTCTGAATGGTGTTGTTAATCCTGACAGAACACCGCATCCGGGATTGAACGAAGTGAAGAAGGTCTATCAGAACATTAAGTTCATTCCGGTGAAGCCGCTTGAAGGCATTATAGAAGTGAAAAATGAATACAACTATACCGCATTGAAAAATTTTAATTTCAGGTGGGATCTGCTCGAGAACGGTAAAGTTATTGCCGGCAGTGCATTCAATGTAGATGCAGAACCGGAATCAGGAAAGGAGATTACACTTAAAATACCTGAGTTTAAGCCTGAACCGGGTAAAGAATATGCGCTGAATCTTTATGCCTTTACAAAAAAAGCATCAGAACTGATTCCTGCTGATTTTGAAATGGCCAGAGATCAGGTTGAACTGAACAAGGATGACTGGTTCAAAACCCAAAAGTTTGAGGCAGCCTCCGGTAAGCCGGTTATGAAAGATAACAATGATAAGGTTGTAATTTCAGGAGAGAATTTCCTGATAACGTTCAGTAAAGAAAGCGGTGAAATGATCGGCTTTGTTTCACATGGAAAGGAACTGATTGCTGCTGCTCCACGTCCTAACTTCTGGCGTGCCCCTGTAGATAACGATTTTGGCAACCAGATGCCTGAGAAACTGGCTGTATGGAAGAATGCCGGTAAGGAAGCAAAACTGAAAAGTTTTAATGTAACTGAAGAAAAAGGATTGGTCAGGGTTTCATCCGCTTACAATCTGAAGGATGTTTCAGCTGACTACACCATTGATTATACCATCAATACTTCAGGAGAAGTAAAAGTTGATGTGGCATATAAGGCTGATGCATCAGATTTGCCGGAAATGCCACGTTTTGGCATGACCATGGTTATTACACCCGGTTTTGAGGACTATGTGTATTACGGACGTGGTCCATGGGAAAATTATGCAGATAGAAACTATTCATCTCATTTAGGGGAGTTTACAAGTACCGTAAATGATCAGTATTTTGCGTACATTCGTCCGCAGGAAAACGGTAATAAGACCGATGTACGCTGGTTGTCACTGACAGATAATTATGGAGACGGAATTGTTGTAAAAGGTCTGCAACCATTGAGTGTGACGGCTTTGCATAATCCTGTTGAAGATTTTGATCCGGGAAGATGGAAAGCACAGCGTCACACAACAGATATTAAGCCGCATAAGGAAATCTACCTGTATGTAGATCTTGCACAGCGTGGTGTAGGTGGTGATGACAGTTGGGGGCGTTTGCCGCATGATCAATACAGACTGCAGAATAATACGTATACATATAGTTATATTCTAAGCCAGGCGAGATAAGATCTGAAAGAATTTTAAATGAGGTGCACCGGTTTTTGAACTGGTGCACCTTTTTTTATTTGGGAAAACCAATTGTAATTCAACAGCTTCTTGCAATCAAAAATGATTTGTGTAAATTTGTCCGGTAGCGATACGTAGAAAATATTGAATTTGGTATAACTCTTGCTATTCAACTGATCTAAAATTAAACAACTTAAAATGCAACGACTGATATCTGCCTTGGTTATTGTATCATTTTTTTTAACTGGTTCCTTTGCTCAGAAAATACTCGATTTTAATAAACTGACTATTGATGACGGGTTTACCAGCAGCCGGGCCAATGTAATACTGCAGGATAAAAAAGGATTTATCTGGATTGGTACCTGGAATGGCCTAAACCGCTATGATGGATATGATACCGAGATATTCAAACCAAGATATCACGATTCCACTACCATAAGTAACCGTGAGGTCACAGCACTTATGGAGGACCATCAGGGTAAAATATGGATTGGTACAACTTCGGGGCTGAACTGTTACGATCCTCAGCTGAGTAGTATGAAGCGCTATGCCTTTCAGCATCGTATCCTGGCACTTTTTGAGGATGACAGTAATCAGATTTGGGTTGGAACCAATGGTGGAGGCTTGTATTTGATGAATCCTGAAACAGGAAAAAAAGAACACTTTCTCGGTGCTGATGTAATCAGCGATATTTATGAAGACTCACGTCATATTTTCTGGATAGCCTCGTACCAGGGCTTGTTGAACTTTGACCGGTCCAGCAAAAGTTATATTCGTTTTCTGCCCGACAGAAATAATCCTAATTCCCTGAGCAATAATACTGTAACGCAGATTGTGGAATCTGAGGATCATAATTTATGGATCGGAACCTGGGGTGGAGGGCTGAATAAAATGGTTTATCACGAGAATAAGGATAGCATCAAGTTTTATGCCTACAATAATTATTCAGGAAACCGCTCGCTTTCAAGCACCGTTATTTATCAGCTTTATTATGACGATTATGGAAATCTTTGGGCAGGTACCTGGGCTGATGGATTGTACCTGCTTGAACCTAAAGAACAGAAAAAATCGCCTGCATTAGCTCAGTTTCACGCCTTTAAGCATGATCCTGCCAATTCTTTCAGCCTTTCAGGCAATAACATCACTGCTTTGTATGTTGACCGGTCGGGAATATTATGGGTTGGTGCCGCTAATATTGACAGGACAAGCATAATAAAAACAGGGTTTACCCGATACAAAACCTCAAGGTTGGTCAACGGAAAGGTACAGGAAAATACAGTTCGTACCTTGATGAATGATGATGGCAGGCTTTGGGTGGGGACAAACAATGACTTGCAGATATACGATTATACATCAGGGAAGTATAACTTCAGGAAGAGTGTTTCAAGGCCTTTATACCGGTATGGTAACAGCGTTTTCAGATCATCTTCGGTGCTGGATCTTACCCGGAATGAAGCCGGTATCTGGATGGGAACAGATGATGCAGGTTTGATTTTATATCCGGGTGATGCCGCAATACGTTACAACAGTCCGGAATATGTTTATCTTAATTCTGCAACTTCCCCAAGATTACCTGGAAATAAAGTAGGGAATGTTGTTGCATCAAAGAACTATCCGGGAGTTTTGTGGATAGGTACAGCTCAGAGTGGATTTGCAAAGCTGACCTACACAGCTGATAAAAAGGAAACCAGCATCTGGACTGTCGGTGAATACAGCAACTCGTTGTCTGATAATAATGTAAGGGCTGTTCTTGAAGATAGAAACGGAACGGTTTGGATCGGAACACAAAACGGATTAAACCGTCTGGATCCTCAAACCGGTTTTATTGAACAGTACCACTATTCATTCAGTGATACCGGTTCTATCAATGACAATGTGATTAATGTACTTTTTGAAGATTCATTTGATAATTTATGGATTGGTACCAATTCAGGGCTGAACCGGAAAGTTACTCATGAAGGACCTGATGGTAAAAAGAGAATATACTTCAAGGGATACCCATCCTTCAATTTTCTTGACGATGAGATAATTTCCAACATTGAGGAAGATGATGATGGCAACCTGTGGCTTGGACTTTATACGGGGGTGGTAAAATTTAATATTTTAAGGGATTCGTTAGTAAAAACCTTCCTGACGAAAGATTATCAGCGCATCATTATCAACCGTAATACCTGTATCAAAAACCCTTCAGGTGATCTTATTTATGGCGGTGCCAATGGTTTTGTAACTATGAATACAGATAGCCTCCTGCCTTCTTCTTTACCGCCAAAGGTTCTGTTTACGAATATTTTTGTGTTCAATAACGATTTAAATAACAAAGAGGTTGCGGACCTGTATGGTGTGGATAAAACTATTCCTTATGCAGAATCCTTAAAACTTTCTTACCGTGATAAAATAGTTCGCTTTGAGTTTTCTGCGATGGATTTTAAAAGTCCGAAAAAGAATACTTATAAATACATTCTGGAAGGATTTGATGAGATGTGGAACGATGCGGGCACACGAAACTCCGCAACATATACAAACATTAGTCCCGGTGAATATATTTTTAAGGTAAAAGCAACTAACAGCGATGGTATTGAAAGCAGTAAACCAGCAGAACTGACGATTATTGTGGCATCGCCCTGGTGGAATACAACATTTGCTTATATAGTTATCGCTCTGATTCTTATTGGTTTACTATACTTTTTTAAACAGTATTCAATAATTGAGGTCAGGGAAAAAGGGAAGATAATGCTGGAGCATCTGCAGTTTGAAAAAGAGCATGAGCTGAATGAAGTAAAATCGCGGTTCTTTACGAATATAACGCATGAATTCCGTACGCCATTGACTTTAATTCAGGGTCCTGCAGAAGAACTGGTAAAAAATAAAGACCTGCCACCGGTTGCTGTTAAACAGGCTACATTGATTCAACGCAATGCCCAACGACTACTAAGACTGGTGAACCAGTTAATGGAATTCAGAAAAGTTGAGCAGGAAAAGATGGAGGTTTATTTCCAGAAGACAAATATCAGCCAGATTATTGACGATCTGATTGAATCGTATAAAAGTATGGCGGGTTCCAGAAATATCAGTTTAAAGCAGGAAATGTCAGATGCTGTGATTTATGCGGATGTGGATATTGACAAATTTGAAAAAGTGCTTTATAATCTGGTTTCCAATGCCTTTAAATATTCTGAAGATGGCGGTACTATAACCGTGAGAGCCTTTATTGAAGAAAAAAGCGATACAGAAAAAGTATTGGTCGTTGAAGTTGAAGATACAGGAATTGGAATTGAGGAGGAATTCAGGGAAAAGGTTTTTGAGAAGTTTTTTCAGGCCAACAGCAGGCAAACGCAAAGTACAGGTGGTATAGGACTGTTTTTATCCAAAGCATTTGTAGAGTTACACGGTGGAAATATTGAACTGGATAGTGAGACAGGTAAAGGGAGTTGTTTTCGTGTTATACTTCCGGTTTTGCATCCTGAAACCGAATCAGATGAGGCAGAACCAGTCGGCACCGTAATAACACCCGAAGTTGACCCGGAGGAAAATCCTGATCCTGATCATCTTTTGCCTGAGAGCAAACCTAAGGTGCTGATCGTAGAGGATGACAGTGAGTTGAATGATTTCATTGTTTCGGGTCTGGAGGATGAGTTTGAAGTAACGGGTGTGTTTAATGGACATGAAGGATTTGAAACCGCTAAAAAAACAGAACCCGACCTGATTATTTCAGATATTATGATGCCGGAACTGGACGGTATTGAGATGATGAAGGCACTGAGAAAAGACTTTTCCACATCTCATATTCCGGTGGTCTTTCTTACGGCTAAAACAATGCGTGAGGATGAAATTCTGGGTTTAAAGCTTGGTGCTGTCGATTATATTCACAAGCCGTTCAACCTGATTTCATTGAGATTAAAAATTCAGAATATTCTGGCAAACAGACAGCGGATAAGGGATAAGATTAAAGCAGATCAGTTGCTTGAACCGGAGGAGATTGAATTAACTTCCCTGGACGACAAGTTTCTTAAAGAAGCGGTTGAAGCAGTGAACCAGAATATTGATGATACCTCGTTCGATGTTGAAAAATTCAGTATGGTAATTGGCGTAAGTCCAAATAAGGTTTACCGTAAAATTAAAGCTTTAACCGGGCAGACCGCAAAAGAGTTTATACGTAACCAAAGACTGAAAGCAGCTGCTAAAATGCTGTTGCAGAACAAACGCTCTATATCAGAAATTATTTACATGGTTGGTTTTTCCAGTCCGTCATATTTTACACGATGTTTCAGAGAGTATTACGGATGCACGCCTAAAGAGTATATTGAAAAGGGTGGAAATGCATGATTATATGATATCTTACGGTGTATTTTTTCTTTAAAATGCGGACTTCATAAGGTTTTATCAAATTTGTGATAGTCTATGTTGTGTTTTTGATACCGGGTTTCAGGATATAAATCTATTTTTGAATACTGATATTCCGTCAGACTTTCTGCGGAAAAATGTAAGATCGGATTTGTATATTCGGTTCATAAAACTTTTAAATAATCACTATGTTAAAAAACCAACGCGTACAAAGATTTAATGTTTTAATGACTTTTATTATTTCCGTTTTTGCCCTGACATTTACATCCTGTAATCTCGTAACCGGAAGGAATAAAGCTAAGATCGTAAATAAGGAATTTCAGCCCGGAGCATTATGGTACGATGCAGACAGTGTACACATTAACGCTCATGGTGGTGGTGTTCTGGTATACAAAAACAAATACTACTGGTTTGGTGAACACAAAACGGAAGGCAGACGTGGCAATACATCACTTCAGGGCATCAGATGTTATTCTTCGGATGATTTATACAACTGGAAAAATGAGGGGATTGCACTTTCCACAATTGACGAGCAGGGGCACGATATTGAACCAGGAAGCGTTATGGAACGGCCGAAAGTTATTTATAATGATTCAAGTAAACAGTTTGTCATGTGGTTTCATCTTGAATTAAAAGGACGAGGTTATTCTGCGGCACGGACAGCAGTAGCTGTTAGCGATAATGTTACTGGTCCCTATACATACTTGAGATCTTATCGTGTCAATCCCGGTGTATGGCCTGTAGAGTTTACCGATGAGCAGAAGAATGAAGCATACCCTTCGGACCTGGAATGGTGGACGCCGGAATGGAGAAAAGCGGTGATAAATGGCATGATGGTCAGCAGGGATTTCGATAAGGGACAGATGTCAAGGGATATGACGCTTTTTGTGGATGATGACGGTAAAGCATACCATATTCATTCTTCAGAAGAAAACCTGACCTTGCATATTGCAGAACTGACACCTGACTATACTGGTTTTACGGGCAAATGGACCCGGCTATTCCCGGCCGGACATAATGAAGCTCCTGCTGTTTTTAAACGGAATGGAAAATATTATATGATTGCTTCCGGCTGTACCGGATGGGATCCCAATGCTGCCCGATCTTTCGTGGCAGAGTCTGTTTGGGGACCGTGGACAGCATTGGGGAATCCATGTGTCGGAGATGATGCCAACCTGACTTTTCATTCTCAGAGTACCTATGTTTTACCGGTTCCGGGGAAAAAGAATGCATTTATTTTTATGGCTGACCGTTGGCGGCCACGTAATCCTATCGATGGCAGATATATCTGGTTGCCGGTTGATTTTGAAAACGATAAGCCGGTTTTGAAATGGCATGACAAATGGGATCTGACTTATTTTAATAACTAAAATTTTCTAATATACTTTAAGTGCTTAATATGAATTGCTTAAACAGTAAATTGTTTTTATTCCTGTTGTTAACAGCAGGGACTATGTTTTCATGTACCAGTGAAGCAGCTGACATGCCGTCAAAGGAGAAGGTTAAGTCAATCATTGTAAAGGTTAATGATAACTGGCAGAACCTCAATCCCGAACATGGCAGGGCGTTCTGGGATAATGCGGCTTATCATACAGGTAATATTGCCGCGTATGAGATTACCGGACTGGACAGATACCTGAATTATTCCGAGGCATGGGCGGTTCGCAATGAATGGAAAGGAGCAAAATCGGATAATAAGGCCGCATGGAAATACCATTACGGTGAAAATGATGATCATGTGCTTTTTGGCGACTGGCAGATATGTTTTCAGACTTATATCGACCTGTTTAATCTGACCGAACCAAAGGACTCTTCAAAAATAGCCAGGGCCAGGGAAGTAATGGAATACGAAATGAGTACCGGTAAAAATGACTACTGGTGGTGGGCAGATGGACTTTATATGGTTATGCCTGTTATGACCAAGCTTTATAAGGTTACCGGTAATCAACAGTATCTGGATAAATTGTATGAGTATTTTAAGTATGCTCAAAGCATTATGTATGATGAGGAAACAGGACTGTTTTATCGTGATGCCAAATATGTTTATCCCAGGCATAAATCGTTAAACGGGAAAAAGGATTTCTGGGCCCGTGGTGACGGATGGGTTTTTGCAGGCCTTGCAAAAATACTTTCTGACCTGCCGGATAGTTATGTGCATAAAGCTGAATTTGAAGATATTTATAAGCATATGGCTGCAACCCTTATATCTGCGCAGCAACCTGAAGGATACTGGACACGAAGTATTCTGGATCCTGAACATGCCCCGGGGCCCGAAACCAGTGGAACGGCTTTTTATACATTCGGTCTGTTCTGGGGACTTAATAACGGCCTTCTGGAAAAAGAAACATATTTACCATCTGCTATTAAAGCATGGAATTATCTGACTACAGTAGCCATTGATGAGAGTGGACGGGTGGGTTACGTACAACCTATTGGAGAACGAGCTATTCCGGGACAGATTGTTGATGAGAATTCAACATCGAATTTTGGTGTTGGTGCTGTTTTGCTGGCTGCTTCAGAAGTATACAGATTTATTGACAAGGATTAAGCGAAATTTAAAGGATGAAGATAAAATTTAATACCTTACTTACGGCCTTACCTGCTTTTATGGCACTTATGTTTGTGATGACCGGTACTGTATATGCACAGCAGGCCCTGCCGGATAAAGCAGAGGTTATTGCCACACTAAAAAAGGTCAATAATTACTGGATATCAACGCATCCTGATCCGGGTGACAGGGAATGGGCCAATGCCGTTTATTTTACGGGAAACCTGGATTATTACCAGTTATATCCAAAACAGGATTACCTGGATTATGCCATCTCATGGGCTGAAAAACATAACTGGGAATTGAGTGGAGGAACAACCACCGTTAATGCCGATCAGCAATGCGCAGGGCAGTCTTATATTGAATTATATAAGCTTGATGGCGAGACAGATGAAACAAAAATAGCGGCCATTGATGCTACCATGACCCGAATGGTTAACCGGGATATTTACGATTCATGGTGGTGGATTGATGCTCTGTATATGGCAATGCCGGGTTTTGCCAAACTTGGTCTGCTGCATAATGATACAGCCTATTTTGAACAGATGTACAAATTGTACAACAATACAAAAGTTACCCGGAACCTTTATAACACTGAAGAAGGACTGTGGTATCGGGACGAATCTTTTCTTCCTGAAGTTAAACTTACACCAAACGGACAGGATATCTACTGGTCTCGCGGAAACGGATGGGTATTTGCAGCACATACGAGAATTTTAAAGCTTTTACCCGAGGATGAAAACCATAGAGATGAATATCTTGAAACATTTATAAAAATGGCTCAGGCATTAGTTTCAAGACAACGTGAAGACGGACTATGGAATCCCAGCCTGGATGATCCGGAAGATTATGGCGGACCGGAAACAAGTGGAACCAGCTTTTTTACCTACGGTCTGGCCTGGGGTATAAATGCCGGTATTCTCGATAGTGCAACGTATTATCCTGTAGTGCAGAAGGCCTGGAATGGCCTGACGACCATTGCACTACACGATAATGGATATGTTGGGTATATTCAGGGCGTGGGATCACAACCTTCATCTTCACAACCGGTGACATTCAGCTCGAATGCCGATTTTGGTGTTGGTGCTTTTTTAATGGCAGGAACTGAGGTGGTACATCTTGCCCAGGGCAGTTTGCCTCAACCCTCAACCTTTTTTCTGGATTCAGTGGCTGTGCTTGATCATACACACATAGAACTGAGCTTTACGAATAAAGTGGATATGGAAAGCGCTACAAATGCTGAAAACTATACCATAACAGGTGATGTTCAGGTTTTAAGTGTTTCTGCTGGAAGCAATGATAGTAGTGTTGTGCTTGAAATTTCTCCCCTGGATCCTGGTAGCTATTCTGTTTCTGCAGAAAATGTTTATAGTGAAAGCACTGAGCTTCTGGAACCCGGTGAATTTCTGGGTTTCATTTTCAGCGGAGAGGTCAGTGTGTATGACTTTAGTGGTTATCAGCCCAATACAACCAACCTTCCGGAAAATACACTGGACTTTAATTTTTCTACCCGCTGGTCTTCAGAGGGTATTGATGAGTGGATTATCTATGACCTTGGAGAACAACGGCTAGTGGAATCCCTTGATATTGCATTTTATAATGGCAATACACGGAAGGCGTTTTTTGCTATTGAAGTATCTGATGACGGAGAAAACTTTACAGAAGTATTCAATGGCGAATCCAATGGGGTGACGCCAGAGAATGAATTTGAAAATTTTGATTTTGATGATGTAAAGGCACGCTATGTTAAATACCATGGATTTGGTAACAGTAGCAGCTTTTGGAACAGTGTGACAGAAGTAAAAATTAACTATTCTGACGTTGTTGTAAACCCGATTGAATCTGAACATGCAGTAGCGGATATAAAGCTTTATCCCAATCCAACAGATGGATCAGTTTTAACTATTGATGCTCCAATAGCTGCAGGGCGGAATTACCTTGAAATTTATGATGTGAATGGCAGTCAGGTTCATTCAGGTATGATCGAAAATACTGGTAACGGAAGCCTTACAATCCGTGACATCAACCTATTTCCGGGTCTTTATACAGTACAGCTAAACAGGAAATACAAGACAATACTTATGGTTAAGTGATTAGTAATTATACTATTTGTATTACTTTTAACCCTTTGGCGATCTCCAAAGGGTTTTTTATTGATTAAGCATGCATGAATTAAAAAGTCGATATTTTTTTAGTATACGTTATAAAGGAACTGCATATCACGGCTGGCAGAAACAGAAAGGAGTGGTTAGTGTACAGGAGACGATAGAGTCAGCACTTCATAAAATTCTGCAGACAAATCTTCATATTGTTGGATGTGGCAGGACTGATACCGGCGTTCACGCATCACGCTATTTCTTTCATCTTGATACCGATAAAACACTAAAACCAGATTTGTTGTTCGTCCTAAATAAAGAATTGCCGGATGATATTTCTGTGAATGATATTTTTCCGGTAAGCCACAATTTACACGCTCAGTTTAGTGCAAAGGAAAGAAGTTATTGCTATTATATTCATACAACCAAGGATCCCTTTTTAAGTGAACTGAGTGCCTGTTACGATTTAAAAGGTTTTGATATAAAAAATGTTCAGGAGGCTGCGCGGCATTTAACAGGGGTGCACAATTTCAGGGCCTTTTGTGTTACACCTGCACGGCATTCGAATACGGAATGTGTAGTGAAACATGCTTTATTTGCAGAAAACAAACAGGAGGACGGATATACATTTCAAATTACGGCAGACCATTTCTTACGTGGCATGATCCGGATAACAGTTGGAAAGCTTATAGAAATCGGTCTGGGAAGAATGACCGTTTCTGAGTTTGATCACCATCTGAATTCAGGTGAAAGATTCAAATTTTTAAACCAGGCTTATCCGCAGGGCCTGTTCTTATCCGACGTAAAATATCCATAGTGACATACTGGATGCAGCAGGAAATAATCTTTAGGATGGGGTAGTAATCTTACGGTTTTTTTGCATTTATTTACAAATTACCATTGAATTTTAAAATCCTTTCAGTATTTTTAGTGCTGTATGTGAAAAACAATAAGTGAAATTTTATTCTTAGTGCTAACGTAATTCTATTTGTATGGAAAAAATTATACACTGTTTACGTGTATCCACGCGTGGTATATTAAGATTTCTTATTTGTAAAAGTATTATCAGCATAAATGCCTGATATTAAGATATTTTTGGAGTATTTCCAGCAATGAATTGTGAATGCAATTTATAAATCCCGGGTTATACTTCATACACATAACTATTAATTTATTGCTAAAATTAAACTATTTATTATGAGACGTTTAAACACTTTGTTTTTGGTTCTCGGGCTTTTTGTCATAACGGGCATGAGTGCGCAGAACCTTTTGTTAAATGGTGATTTTGAATCGTGGGACGATGCAAATACACCTTCTAATTGGACTCATGTTGAGAATACCACCAGGGAGTCCGTGGATACTGCTGTTCATGGAGGAATGTATTCAGCCATGCACGTTGGTGGAACAAAAGATTTAGGTCAGTTGATCTCGGGTATTGTTCCGGGAAAATCCTATGAGTTGACAATATGGTACAAAGTTGGTGTTGTAGGAGATGGCAGTGATTGCAGGTTATGGTCTAAATGGTCAACAGATGGTGTCAATGACAACACCACAGATAAAGATTTGTTGCAAGGACCTGGCGGTGGGAGCACTGATTATCTGGATAATAATGGGGGAGTATGGTCAACTTACACCACAACAGTTACTGCACCCGCAGGAGCTAATGAATTCTATTTTGAAGTAAGAACATATTCTGGTGCCACTGTTTATTATGACGATTTTTCATTTGTTGATTTATCAGCTATTGATCTTACGGCAAGCGATGATCCTTCAATCTTAAAAACAACATTAGGTACCGCTGAAGAGGGTGCAACGATTGTACTGAAAAGAGGTATGACGTATGATTTCACATCAACTGTACTTACTAAGTCTATACGTATAATGAGTGAAGCTGGCGAGGGAGATCCTGCTATTTTGGATATGGGTGGATCTTCACTGGATGTTGCTCAGGATAGTGTTCTGGATTTCATTATTTTAAATGATCTGGAATTTAAAGGAGATATAAGTGCAGGTTACTTAATGAACAGTTCAAAAAGCGGAGCCGGTATACATAAATTCATCCTTGATAATGTATATATCCACAATTTAAGAGGAGTATTTCGTTGCAAAACAGGAACAAATAATTTTGACTTGTTTAAGATCAATAATTCTGTTATTGACAGTATTGGTGGATATGGTGTGATGATAATGGACAATGCAGATGCTTATTGTGCAGACGTTGAAATTTCTAACAGTACATTCTCCAGTGTTGCACAATTGTTGCGTTGGAAAAGTACTGCTGATGTTAACTCTGTCGTAATCTCAAGCTGTACCTTCCAGGACACACCAAATGATGGTTATATTATCAGATTAGATGCAGATTCAGTACTTAACGGAGTCATTATTGAAAAATCAATTTTTGGGAAATCAAATAATAAGTTAAAAAGTACAGCAAATTCAAATTCAAGAGTTAGTGTGAAGGCTTATGATTCTTATATGACTTCAGATTGTACATTAAAATCATCTGATTTTGAATCAGCACCAATGGCTTACACAGGTGCAGATGCAAATCTGTTCGCAGATGCAGCTAATAAGGACTTCACCATTAATGATAAATATTTTGAGGGCAGATATACCGCTGGAGATCCAAGATGGTATATGCAACCGCCGGCATTGAAGCACTCTTATACTTTTGAAGATGCTGATACAGTTATTGATAAAGTTGGTTCTGTAAACGGTACATTGGAAGGTAATGCTGTTACAGCAGATGGAGCACTGGTCCTGGATGAAAACGGTGATTACGTATCATTTGATGGTGCTGCACTTGACCTGAATTCATATAGTGCCATTACAATGGAATACAACTTCATGGGATCAGAAACAGCTAATACAGGTTGGAACTGGACAGGTTACTTTGGTGGTGATGCCGGAGCTAATGCATTCTATACTTCCTTGGGTCATTGGAATACTGAGATGCGTACAACCTATTCCGGACAGGAAATTTTCAGAAATGATGTGTATCATAACGATGGTAAATTACATACTATTGTAACGGTACTGACCACTGATTCTCTATTGCTTTACAGGGATGGTGTTCGCTACGATCAACGTGCCATTACGGATGGATTTACAATCGATCCTACCAATGCATTTTTAGGAAAAGGTTTCTGGAATGATGCCACATGGCAGGGATCTATTTATGAATTTAATATTTATGATGGTGAACTGGATGCGCAGACGATTTCTGATAATGCATATGCATTCCTTAGTCCTTCTGATGCACGCCTGGCTGAATTATCATCGGCAGATGGGGAATTAATTCCAACTTATGATCCGTATGCAGGTGTTACAACTATGGTGCTTTCAGTTGCTGAAGGAACAACAAATGTAAATATCGCTGCTGTTCCTATGACAGACGGTGCTGCTGTAACAGGCGCCGGTGATGTTGCAATTGAAGGAACAGTTGATACAATAGAAGTGAAAGTTGTTTCTGTAGATAAATCGGATTCTATCATTTACACTATTTATACAATGGTTGTAAATAACGATTGTTATACACCTACTTATACAGAACTTGAAAACCTCGTATCTGATCCGGAGCTGACTATGATATCAAACTTTGGCGGATGGGGTAACAGATCTGTAATGTACGGACCTGACGCCTATTGTGGTGCCAGCAGTGGTATGATTGTTGGTAATAATGGTGGATCTATTGATTTACTGAATACAGCAAGCCTGTTAAAACCAAATACCACATATCTTGTGAAAGCAATGGTTTATGCTGCCGGTTCAGGGCAATGTCAGATTGGTATTGGAGGAGATATCCTTAATCCAAATCCAATGGAGGTAAGATCGACATTGAATGATCAGTGGGAAGAAATCTCATTTACATTCACTACTCAGGGAACTGTACCGGGTGGAGCAGTTATCTATTTCAATAATTACGGATTGAGTAATGAGTTATGTTATATCGACAACTGGGAATTGTATGCAGTACCACCGTACACACTGGCTTTTGTAACAAAAACCACATCTGCATATGATGTTGCAGTTATAGATTCTATCAAAGCTCAGGGAGACTACCTGGTAACGACTTTTGTTCCTGACGGAGGTGAAGGTGTAATTACTATGGATGATGCAACTGCTTTAAGTGATTACGATGTTGTCGTGATTGGACGTAACATTGGAAGTGATAAAGTTGGTGCAGCTAAAGATGCATGGGATGAAGTTACGGCACCGGTGCTGTGTATGAATATGTATGGTATCAGGTCTAACAGTGGCAGAGCATTCTGGACTCCGACTCAGGTTGCTAATAACATAACAGTGAACGCTGATACCGTGTTAAAGGCACAGATTGTTAAACCAACAGATGCAGTATTTGATGGTATCACAGAAACCACTATTGATTACTGGGATGGCATGTTCAGTATCTTTGCTCCTGACACAGAGGGTGATGATGCCGGTAACGGTGAGTTGTTGATGACATCAACAATTAATGAACCGCTGTTTATGCGTTGGGAAAAGAATGTTGAGTTCTATCCTGGAGCTGGTCACGCGCCAAAAGGAGATCGTACTTATCTGGGTAACGGTAATGATAATACAGAAGTTGTTTACTTTGGCTTCACTGAAGTAGGAAAAACAATATTCTTTAATGAGTTGGAGAGAATGGCATCAGGTGAGCCTGTGGTTATAGAAAGAGCGAAGAAAGTTGCTTATGTAACTGAGTCCAAAACGATGGCAGAGACAGCTGCACAGCCGGATGCAGATCCGATTGTAACGATGTTGATGGAAGATGAAAA
>NZ_JBHJHP010000040.1:0-749 GCF_042219855.1 Quyinboa sediminis
ATAATTATGGATTCGGTTAGCATCCGCGGAATAGGCTTGATTGACATTCACAGTAAGAGTTGTAAGAAACCTTCAGTCTGGTATTCATATAAAAGATGCATGCAATTACGGAAGTGTCCTTAACATAAAGATTTCTCACTTCGTTCGAAATGACACGAACATTCTTCCCTTCGCGGATGCAGCAATTACTAACATAATTAAAGATTCGGTTAGCATCCGCGGAATATCTCTGGACGATTGTCCCTTCGAGCGAAGCGAGAAGTCTCAGTATTTTAAAAAATTTTGATTAATTGAAATATGTAACTTTGTAAAAAACCTATGCTATGAGAAAGTTACATGTTTACTATGTTTATATTTTGACATCATCCAGGCATGCAGTGTTATATGTTGGTATGACCAATAATCTTATTCGAAGAACATTTGAACATAAACTGGGTAAAACAGAAGGATTTACTAAAAAGTATAAGGTTAATAAGTTGGTTTACTACGAGTTGTTCTATCATGTTGATGATGCCATAAACAGG
Organism: Quyinboa sediminis; assembly: GCF_042219855.1. Taxonomy (NCBI): domain Bacteria; kingdom Pseudomonadati; phylum Bacteroidota; class Bacteroidia; order Bacteroidales; family Quyinboaceae; genus Quyinboa; species Quyinboa sediminis. The sequence continues at coordinate 525 of NZ_JBHJHP010000040.1, forward strand.
GAGAAACAAATTAAAAAGTATAATCGAAAGAAAAAAGAAGAACTCATAAACAGCGTAAATCCGGATTGGAAAGAACTGTATAGCGAAGGTCAGATATTGAAAATAAAAAGATAGATTTCCCACTCTGGCACCAGTGCCTTCGTTCGAAATGACACGAACATTTTCTCTTTCGCGGATGCAGCAATTACTAACATAATTATGGATTCGGTTAGCATCCGCGGAATA
>NZ_JBHJHP010000041.1:0-672 GCF_042219855.1 Quyinboa sediminis
AAACCCTTGAGAAGAAAATAATATGAAAATTAATCATATTTCAAGCATTACAACTCTAATTTCAATGATTGTTATATCTATGATTTCGTGTAATCAAGTAACTAAAACTGACTTAAACGCAGCGGAAAAAGTTCTTGAAAAAATTGGAGGTAAAGCAGATTTATTTTATACAGAATACGAACTAAATGAGATAAATGATTTTAAAAAAATCGTTGACTTTCAAATTCAAAACTGTAATTGGATTGATAGTCTAGAATTTGATAAAAATTTAGTAGCTCCTTATGCCGCTTTCCATTTGTATAGTGAACTTAGTAATGAGACAAAAGATAAATACGAGGCTGTGAATATTTCTTTTGATAATAATTTAGAAGATGATGTTTACGGAAAATATATTTATTCTATGGAAGAATTAGAATTCATAAATAATGCATTCTCAACTACTAAAACTTATCTTAATGACTTATTAATAAATCAGGTTGATTTTAAACCTTTAAATTTTATTCAAAGTGTAAGTTTAAATAAGCTAAAGATTGACAGTATCAATACTAATATACTCAATGAAATAAATAACAAAATATTGAGAATTGATTTATTAAGTTTTGGTTATTTAGAAAACAACTACATCACTTTATTGAGTATGATTGAATATAAACCAAATGAATTTCATGTCGT
>NZ_JBHJHP010000042.1:0-665 GCF_042219855.1 Quyinboa sediminis
ACCGTTAATATATGGTACTGTAAACCCGGAACGGGTGGTATTATTCTAACCAATCAAACAAATAGGATTCATTATATTCAACTTCAAATTCCTTTAATAATTCGAAGTACTCCTCTTTGAAGGTTTTAATTGTATGATGTACTTCCTGATTAGCAATATAATTATAAACTGTTTCTAATTGAGACCGGGAATATGAGAATACCCCATAACCTTCCTGCCATTTAAATTTCCCTTTAATAAAATTTTGGTTATTTATAAAGTTTGCAGAATTGTTTTTTATGTCTCTTATCAAATCTGATATTGGCATAGATGGTTTAAGTCCAATGAAGGCATGTACATGATCTAAATATCCATTGACAATGATTGGTTTTTGATTTTTACCTTTAATAATTCCGGCAATGTATTTAAAGAGTTCGCTTCGCCATTTTTTATGCAGCAAGTTTTCTCTGCCCTGTACAATGAATACATATTGAAGATAAATTTGAGAGTAGGTTCCAGCCATGGTAATTATTTTAGGATTAGTTTTATTCAACTTTGCATTGTTCAAACAACAGCTTAATGAAATAAAGTTATGAAATTATTGTATAAAACTGAAGGGGTAGGCAAATGAAGGCACTTAATATATAATAAAAATGTCATCCTTTCAGGATTTTCTTTCATCAAAG
>NZ_JBHJHP010000043.1:0-654 GCF_042219855.1 Quyinboa sediminis
ATATAACAATCATTGAAATTAGAGTTGTAATGCTTGAAATATGATTAATTTTCATATTATTTTCTTCTCAAGGGTTTGTTTTGAAAATCTTTTTAGCAAATGTTGAAAACATCATCTTTCATTATGGTGGCTAACGTTCCCGCGGTATGGTGTCGTGCGGTTGACTGTCCCACGAAGTGGAGACTGTCAAGCCGAAAACGACGGCATACGGAATAAGGTTTTGCAGATTAAATTAAAACCGCATGCACTATGACCGCGTGTTAGGTGCTGCTGTTTCTTTGTCTGCCCGCATTGAGATTGTAAGATCTGGTCATCTTTCCCGCTCAATTTCCCTGTCGTTAATCTGAAAACCCAAAACACGAAACTTTCCTGGTACTAAGGACAGTTGCTGCGACAACTTTGAGTTTAAAGATCACACCCTAACTACTCAAACGTGAAGACCAGCACAGGGGAGACGTTAATGCGGTGTCCGCCAACTCTAAGCACCATTAAAATAAAGCGTTGGCAAATTAACGTCTAACCAGCTAAGAGCAGCAACTAAATTAAAATTGACAGTCAATTTAATGACGGTTGCACCTAACGTTCCCGCGGTATGGTGTCGTGCGGTTGACTGTCCCACGAAGTGGAGACTGTCAAGCCGAAAACGACGGCATA
>NZ_JBHJHP010000044.1:0-561 GCF_042219855.1 Quyinboa sediminis
AGTAAGCTGCAAGTTCTTTACAATAACGATTTATTTTTAACATGATCTACCCGGTCACTGAGTAGAATCTGAGATTCGTATCGGAGCGACCGTTCAAATAAAATTTTCGTTTCCATAACCTTTTTCATATATTTATAATATCCTAATAACTAAACAAATAATGAGTAAAGGTTATACCTATATTCTTTTTTGCGCAGATAATACTTTCTATACCGGTAGTACTATCAATCTTAAACGTCGGTTAAAAGAACATCAGAGTGGATGCGGTGCAAATTATACTAAGACCAGATTACCTGTAATACTCGTTTATTACGAAGAATATGATCGCATTGATCATGCCTTTTATCGTGAAAAACAAATTCAGGGATGGAGCAGAGCCAAGAAGCAGGCTTTGATTAAAGGAAATAAAGGCATTCTTAAAGGATTGGCCAAAAAGAACTTCAATAAAACTTAATGAACGTGAGTTCGATCTAAGAAAACACATAAAAAGTTTGAATAAAAAAAGGTTTTTGATTATATTTAAGTATCTGACATTTAAATATATAGCAATCAAAAACCTTT
>NZ_JBHJHP010000045.1:0-554 GCF_042219855.1 Quyinboa sediminis
ATCCTTTCTACTTCGATGAGCTGCGCTACTCGGTAACCCAAAAAGAGGAAAACAGGACCTTCAGATTGTTATGTCTTAGTTATTGGGTCTTGTGTCTTTTAATAAAATCCTCCGCCCTGATGAGACCATCAGGACACCTCCTTTCGAAAAAAGAAGGACGTTGAAACCTTCAGGCTTGCTGTGGGCTGTCCTCCTTTGCTGTCAAAGGAGGTGGGTTTGTCGTAGACGAAGCCGGAGGATTTTGAACAACAGAATTTCAAACTTTCTCTAAACGATAATCCGGCATTATATCCTGATCGTAATTAAATGCCTTCCCGGCATAAAATATCTTAATTTCCCAAGTGGTTGCACAGGGTGTCGAAAGCGAGATCCCCCATTCCCGGCTAAAAAGCCTGGACCACATCCTTTCTACTTCGATGAGCTGCGCTACTCGGTAACCCAAAAAGAGGAAAACAGGACCTTCAGATTGTTATGTCTTAGTTATTGGGTCTTGTGTCTTTTAATAAAATCCTCCGCCCTGATGAGACCATCAGGACACCTCCTTTCGAAAAAAG
>NZ_JBHJHP010000005.1:0-481471 GCF_042219855.1 Quyinboa sediminis
AAAGAAAGCATTCAGAATTTGGTTTTAAAAAAGAAAATAAACTATTTTTAAGTGGTCCTAAAAATGGGAAGCTTACACAAATACCCAAAACTACTTCGAAAAATGACTCATCCCGTCATGATCCAATACCCTGATCACATCATACTGCCCCCTCTCTTTTTCTTCGCTTATCCTAATATCTACATGGACGAAAAAAAAAGGGGTAGCTCATACTGGCTGGTTGGATCCATTTAAAAGAAGGTGACAGGAATATTTGAAGATGGTAAACCTATATCAAGTCCGTACAAATGTCTTATGTCTTATGTCTTGTGTCTTGTGTCTTATATCTTGCATCTTATTTAAACTTAATTTCGTAAATTTAATCAGACCAAAATTGAATCAGCCATGCAAACAATCTCGTATGTAAAAGGTGATGCTACCAAACCTAAGGGCGAAGGGCCTAAAATTATCGTACATATCTGCAACGACATTGGTGGCTGGGGTGCCGGATTTGTACTTGCCTTATCCAACAGATGGGAGTTACCCGAAAAGAATTACCATGACTGGTTTAAGAGCGGAAAGAATTTCAAGCTGGGTGAAGTACAAATGGTGCAGGTTGAACCGGACATATGGGTCGCCAACCTAATTGGCCAGAGGGACGTTGTGCCGGGTGAAGACGGCAAACCACCTATTCGCTACAAAGCTGTTTACCTGGGAATGGAAAAACTGGAGAAAAAAGCTAAAAAACTGAAAGCCTCCGTACACATGCCACGCATCGGTTGTGGCTTAGCCGGAGGCAAATGGAATAAGATTGAACCAATTATTTCAGAAAACCTGACAGAGCAGGGTATTCCGGTAACCGTTTATGATCTGTGACCCAACACCTTTGATTAAACACAGTAATTTCGTATCTTGTTTACCTGTTTTTGAAACACAACGTCCTAAAGTACAAGACTATGACTGAACGATTTCTTAAGGCAAAACACTGGCAGATATTTTTGCTGACCTTTGGCATTCCCTTTCTCATACAAATGGGAGTGATGATTTCAGTTCTGTCTGAGGTTATTTCAAATCCGGAAGCGCCTCCCACAGATATCGTGGAACACGTAAGATTCATCCCTGTCATTATGTTTATCTTCACAGCCATAATTTACGGTTGGATATGGTCTGTTTCAACCGGTCTGCAAAACAAACTGCCGGAGGGTGTAACCATGAAGATGAACAGGTTTAAAGTCTTCTTTATTATCCCTGTAGTCTATTTATTTCTTATAATGCTGGCAATTTCCATATTCATGGGTGATCTGGCAAGCCTTGACACAGAACCGGATCCGGTTAAAATGTTTACACTTGTTTTAGCTCTTTTACCCTTCCATTTTTTTGCAATATTCTGTATTTTATACATACAGTATTTTACAGCCAAAACCCTCAAAACCGTTGAATATCAAAGGGAAGTATCGTTTGGTGATTTTATCGGTGAGTTTTTCCTGATATGGTTCTACCCCATTGGGATTTGGTTCCTGCAACCAAAAATAAATGCCTTTGTCCGAAAGAACGCGAATTCTGATAAGATATAGCCTGAACGATGATTCGAAAAATGAAGATCACCATTAAAGAACTTGCACCGGAATTACTGGCTGACTATCTCCGTTTTTTTGACACTATGGTGTTTAGCGAAAATCCGGATTGGGCCAACTGTTACTGCTACGAATCCTATTTTACCGGATCAGCCGAAGACTGGACGAAAGATAACAACAGAACTGCTGTGATAAACCTGATTGAAAAAGGAACAATGACAGGTTACCTGGCATTTGACAAGGATAAACCGGTTGCATGGCTTAACATCAATAAGCGGAATACTTTCCCGTCTCTGGAACGCTTCAGAAAGATTACAGTCGATCGCTCAGAAAACATCTGTTCGGTGGTCTGCTTTGTGATTCATCCGGATTACCGTGGCCAGGGAATGGCCACACAACTTCTGCAAAAAGCCATCAGTGATTACACCAGCAGGCCATTTGACTTTATGGAAGCTTATCCCGGGAAAGGCGACCTGTCGTGCGAAAAACACTATAAAGGCCCTTTATCCATGTATGAAAAAGCAGGATTCCAATTGTTTAAGGAATACGACCAGTTATACGTTGTAAGAAAAAGCCTTCAACAAACACCGTAAGGATTTAGTGCATCACATGTATTTTTTGTGAATAAATTTTTGCATCCGTTTTTACCTGCAAAATATAAATCCCGTTGCTGATGTCTTGCTTTCCAACTTCAAATCTGTGATTGCCTGAAGCAAGATCCTGTTCCTGAAGCCATTGTTGTACCTTCCGGCCATTAATATCGTACAAATTTATTGAATATCGTCCTGAACGATTTACATGTAAGCTAACAAGAATTGCATTTGAAGCAGAGGCAACCTGAACCGAGAACGGTGGCAGGGTCTGATCATCCAGGGCAGAAGTGAGTTGAGCCAGCTTATATGTTTCAGCTCCGGCCAGCAGAAATGCGCCCAGACCAAAATCCTCAAAGTTTGGCTCTTTATCGTAAGATAAGGGTTGTCCGTCTGAAGGTTGTTTTCCGGTTCCCTGAACCCAACCCAAAAATCCGTTATCATGCAGTGCATCACTGTGTAATCCGTTCCAGCCCTTTATCACAGCAGGCATGTACGTTTCTTTATCAAGAATCCCTTTGTTCATTCCCCATGCCAGTCCGTAAACAAAAAATCCGGTTCCCGATGTCTCTTTTCCACCATAATCATTCGGGTCAACCAGACTGGGATTCCAAAATCCATCTTCGCGTTGACAGTTAATCAAAGCCTCAGACATGGATTTATACACATCAAGATATTCTGCATAATGTGCTTCTGTTTCAGGAATAATGTCCAGCACACGAACCAGGGCCGCATACACCCAACCATTGCCCCTTGACCAGTAACAGGCTTTACCGTCAGGTGTGGTATACGGCGGATCAAAATCCTTATCCCTGTACCACAGTCCGTCTTCGGAATTGTACAAACCGTTTGTACCGTGCTGGTTTTTCGTGTAACTGAACATTTCGTACATGCGGTTAAAGTATTTCGGATCATCATGAACCACGCCCAGCTTGGCAAAAACCGGCATGGACATCTGTATGGCATCAATCCACGACCAGTCATCAATTTTTGAAGTGTTGATCATGTTATCGATATTCGTGGTGATCGGCGCTATTTTTTCAGGTTTTGGATCCAGCAGATACAACTCTATATAGGTCTGACCACAACACTGATGATCCCCGTCACGGGTATTCAGATTGCCGTAGGTTGGATTCCAGTTGTGACTCTCTGCCCAGTCTACGGCATACTGATACAAGGTATTATCGTCATTAACATAATACAAGGCCATCAGTCCTTCGTAATAGGTTGCACGTGTCCAGAGGTTACTGGGTCTAACCTTATCGGTAACAATGTCGGCTCCCGGATCAGGCCATTTAGCCATAAAATAATTATTTGCCAGCTCCATATCAGACAGGATCTCATCTGCCGGGGGCAGACTCTGAGCATTTATAATAACTGGTATTAAACCCAGTAAAAAAAGTAAAAGTGTTCCAAAGCGTTTCATAGTATGATTAATTAATAAAAGTTAGCTGTATGATATTCTACGTTTAAATGAGCTGAAATATACAGAGCTGTCTGACTCAGTATATGGGTACAGCTTTTCTGTAAATGCAATAAAGGGATGAAAAATGATCTGATTTGAAGTAAAAAACGAACTATATTTTATACTTCGCAATAAAGATATAAAAGTTTGTTTAAAAATGAACCAACCGGGTGATTTTCAAGGCAAAAAAATGAAATAAGGCTAATTCCAATCCTTTTTATATTTTTGTATTGGTGAACCATTGGATGAATTAAGGATAAACAATACAATTACACTATTGCTATGGACAGATTTAAACGCTTAACCTCATACTTATCAGTAGTCTTACTGTACATTTTTATAAACTCGGGCCTTCCTGTTTTTGCGCAGAACTGGCCTGCCGGAATCCATGATCCTTCGAGTATTGTAAAATGTAAAGACAGATACTGGATTTTCGGAACCGGTGACGGCATATATTCCATGTATTCCACTGACCTTGTGACATGGAAGTCTGGTCCTACCCCTTTCACCAAAACAGACTTTCCTGCATGGATCCTGAATTATGCCAAAACATCTACTGCTGAGTTTGAGGGCAACTTCTGGGCTCCCGATATCATTTACATGAATGACAGGTACTATTTGTACTACTCCTGTTCCGTTTGGGGCACCATGAGTTCGTGTATCGGTGTGGTTGTCAATAAAACACTCGATCCTGCAGATCCTGAATTTGAGTGGGTTGATCAGGGCGATATCGGCATTTATTCCAATGGCGGATACATCAATGCTATTGATCCGTCCGTTATGCGCGGGCCTGATAATAAAGTCTGGCTGACCTACGGTTCATTTAACCGCGATGCCATTAATGTGTACGAAATAGACACCATTACGGGACGCCCCAAACCCACCGGCAGATCGACCATTGCCAATTCATGGACCGGTCCGGGCAGTAATAATTATGGTGAAGGAGAAGGGGCCTGTCAGATTTATCATGATGGTTACTATTATTTGTTTTATAACAAAGGCGGCTGTTGTAACGGCATAGCCAGTACCTATTATATCGTTATGGGACGTTCCACAAGTCCTAGAGGGCCATTCCGTGACAAGGCAGGAAAAGCCATGCGTGTGATTGGTTCGCCCAGCGGTGGCACCCTGTTTTTCAGGCATGATAACAGCCGCGGCTTAGACGACCGCTATTACGGGCCCGGTCATGTGGGCTATTTTAAAGAAAACGGCATTGAATACATCACATTCCATTACTATTCCCCTAACGGGTATTATCCCAGTGAAACAGCCAACTATATGGGTGGCCCAACGCTTGGATTCGGAATGATTGAATGGGGAGAAGACGGATGGCCTTCCATTTCGTTCGATTTTCTTGATAAAGGGTACTATTCACTAAAAAATGCGCTTAGTTCAAAAGCCCTGGATGCACAGAACCATTCCATAAACTCCACCGATCTCTACCAGTATGCATACAACTATTCTATGGAGACACAGAAATGGCTGTTTACACCGCTGGGGACGGGTGAGTATACCATTCGTAGTTACGCCGATTCCACACGCTATATTGAAGCAACAGGGAATAACAATGAGGAATCCATCCGTTTGACGTCATCATATACCGGTGCTGTCAATCAGAAATTCAGACTGGTACAATCGCCGAACGGCAAGACTTTGATCTATCCCTCAACCAAAGACAGGATTTTTGAAATCCCCAATGCCAATACCATTGATTACCAGGTTAAATTATGGTCCAATACAAATTCTGACTGCCAGAGATGGTTTGCCACCCCTTATGAAGAAACATTTGCCGTATCGCTCAACAATGTGGCATTTATGTCAAAGGATACCATTTTCAGAGCACTTACTGTCACGGGTACGGCTTCGTGGCAAATTACGGTAGAAGATCCCTCGTGGCTTATTTTCTCTCCGTCAAAAGGGTATGGTGAAAAACAACTGCTGGTGCTGGGCAGAGCAAATAATACCGGTGTTGCCAGAACCAATACCATGAAGATTCGAACATTGGGCGGACAGGAAGCAGTGGTTAATTTTACCCAGGCAGCGGATACCAATACGGCACTTGAAAAAAATCATGCACTTCAGTTTGAAGCTTATCCTAATCCTTCAAATGGAATGATTCAGCTGGTATGCACGGCAGATGCTGTTTATTCCGTGTTTGATAATGCGGGAAGGGAAGTGTTAAGCGGTAAAACCGGTACGAAAACTTCAGTTCTGGATCTGAGTCAGCAGAATGCGGGTATTTATTTTATCAGGGTAACCGGTAAAAACGCATCAGGCATTAAAAAGTTAGTCATAAAATAAATTACATGCTGTGCGCTTTAAATAGCATTAATGTTAAAAATCGGACCAGACTTTCTCCGGCAGAAACGTACAGATCTGAAATATTTTAAAAAATAAAATAAACGTACACAATATTTGTTGTATACTTACAGCCGCATTTAACCCAAAGCAATGAAAGCACATATTACCTTTGTTGGACTGATAATTTCAGTTATGTTTTTAAATGCTCAAAACGCTAAAGAATTGAGCAAAGCGAAAACAGATCCATTTAAACATTCTCCTAAACACACAAGTTTTTTTCAGACTCAATTAAAATCCACAACACAAAAAGCCGGAACACTGGATAGTATAATATATATATCGGATATATACTCACCTGGTGAAAACATGGCAATCGGTAAAGACTTAATGTTTTATAATCAAAATGGCAATCTGGTTTTAGACAGTTCCGTGCACTGGGATTTTGAGCTTGAGAAAATGCAAGCTGACATAAAAACAAAGTATGAATATGATGAAAGTATGCGGCTGATCTCTAAAAAAGAATTCGAATTCAGTGATCCTGATTATGTTTTGAATTCGCACATGCTGTATGCTTATAACGAAAATGGAAAGATAACAGAGGAAACAGAGCTTTACAACAGAGACCAGGACATTTCAGATAAAGATTACAGATTTGTTTATTCTTATGACGGCCATAATTATCCGGTTTCAAAATCGAATTACAAACGGAATTCAGGAGATGAAACCTGGGTATATGATGGAATACATATCTATACAGTAGATAGTAATGGTAGGATCATCGAAGATATCATTAAGGATAAAGACTTCAATAACGATTTGGTCATAAATACATTAGACTGGAAAAGAACCACATACACGCTGGATGAAAACGGTCAAATTACTAAAGAATCGGTTTACAGCAGGGACAGCACAACGGACACCTGGGTTGAAAATAAAAAAACAGAATACACTTATGAAAATGGTTTGGAATTGTTGGAACAGGAATACCGGTTAAAAGATGATTCTGAATTTTATCTGAGTTGGGAAAATCGGTTCACTAACGATGAAAACGGAAATCACATAAAATCGGTATTTATAGATTTAAATGAAGAGCAGGATACGCTTTCTACAGAAGAAATGACATACACCTATGACCTTAGTGCCATGTTCAGCGATTATGCAACTCCATATTTCGTTGAATCGGTGGCTGCGAGGAATAAAGTAAAAAGGATGGATTATACAGAAACCATCGATTCGGAACCGGTTTTTAGCTTTAGTATGCTTTTTCATTATTCAGATGATATTGTGACTGATCTTATAAGACCTGATGAACAAGTTATGACATATATTCAGAATTCCAATAATATTCAGTTCATCTTTAACGGTTTCGGAGATAACGTATTACTGGATATATATAATATTTCCGGCAAGAAAATTCTTCAACAAAAAGTTATAACAAATCAGAAAATAAGTCTTGATAAGTTTCCAGAGGGAGTTTATATTTATACCCTGCGATGTGGCCAAAATATTATATCAGGTAAGTTTATTCTCCAATGACGACCGGAAATATATGTAACACAACACATCAGACAGTAATTATCCGGTTGTAATCATTTCCCTTTTACAGTGTTACCTTTAGTCAACTGAATCCAGGAATTCAAGAATTGCCGTATCAAAATAATTTAAAACAATCCAGACCAGTATTGCGGTTAACAAGGCAGCAATTGAAAATGCGATAAGAATTTTACGGCTCCGACTGGCTTCACTTTTCTTTACCATGGCACGAATGGCCAGACGTTCTTCAAGGGTTAGCTTTCTTACTGTTCGTTTCAGAGGTCTGTGCTTACCCCACTGCCCTTTCATATCGAATATGCGGGTGTGTTTCGGCCGAATCGATTGGTTATACTTAAGCGATTGTATCATCGCCAGAACTGAACCACCAAATCCTCCCATAGTTTTATATTTTAAGGTAAATAAGATATCCCAGCACTAAAGCAATGATGCCAACAACAGCAATTGCCCGGATAAGCTGAATCCGTTGTTGGTTTTTTATTTTTTCCCGGATTGCCTCCCGTTCAGAATCGCTTAACTTTTTCCCTTTGTCCTTTATTTTGAGATTTGTTTTAAGATCATGTTTATGATCATAGATGTTCTGATGCCTGGAACGCATTTTTTTGTTGTTTTCCAGGGCTGTTTTCATAGACTGAACAGATCCGAAACCTGACATAACCGGTAATTTTGATATTAAAGATAGTAAATCTTATTTGTTATTCAAACATAAAATCCCAATCATAAGCTGATATTCACTTCAGCATGAACCCCATACTTCAAGTCAGGCAAAAAAAAACCTCAACCCAAAGGCTGAGGTTTCAATCTAAATATATGTTTTCTAGCGCACCACAAAACCCGGTTTCATCGGATTCTCAGGTGTCACAAATTCCAGTTTCCCCTTGTCATCTTCTGCCAGCAGAATCATGCCCTGACTTTCAATACCACGGATTTTACGGGGTGCAAGATTGGCCAGAATGAGCACCTTTTTACCGGGCAGCTCTTCAGCTTTAAAATACTGCGCAATTCCTGAAACTACGGTACGCTGATCAATTCCTGTATCTACCTTCAGTTTCATCAGCTTGTCCGTCTTCGGTACACGCTCTGCCTCCAGTATGGTAGCTGTACGGATGTCCATCTTCACGAAATCGTCGAATTCAATGTTTGGCTTTGCAGCTTCCAGCTTCACTTCACCCGCAGAATTGGCTTTTCTTGTATCCAGTAACTTTTGTACCTGTGCCTCCACCACATCATCTTCAATTTTTTCGAACAGTAACTCGGGTTTGCCGATGACATGACCAGCCTGAATCAGGTCCGACTTTCCAAGATCTGCCCATCCAAGCTCTTCAACATTCAGAAATCCTTTCAGTTTATCTGAACTGAACGGCAGGAAAGGTGATAAACCAATTGCGCAGTTCGCTGTAATCTGCAGACTGATATTCATGATGGTTTTTACCCTGTCAGGATCTGTTTTCTGCAATGCCCAGGGTTCACAATCTGCCAGGTATTTATTTCCTAGTCGGGCAATATTCATGGCTTCAAACAGGGCCTCACGAAAACGGAAACTATCCAGCGATTTTTCGATTCGGGCTTTTGTCTCGGACAACTCCTTCAGGGTCTGTTTATCGTAATCTGTAAGCTCACCTGCCACAGGAACCTCGCCATTGTAATACTTCTGGGTCAGAACCAGTGCACGGTTCACAAAATTGCCAAGAATGGCCACCAGCTCGTTATTGTTGCGGGCCTGAAAATCCTTCCAGGTAAAATCGTTATCTTTTGTTTCCGGTGCATTGGCAGTCAGCACATAGCGCAGCACATCCTGTTTTCCCGGAAACTCTTCCAGGTATTCGTGCAACCATACCGCCCAGTTCCGGGAAGTGGATATCTTATCACCTTCCAGATTCAGGAACTCGTTGGCCGGTACATTTTCCGGCAGAATATAATCGCCGTGTGCCTTCAGCATGGTCGGAAATACAATGCAGTGAAACACAATGTTATCTTTACCGATAAAGTGCAGCATACGTGTGCTTTCGTCCTGCCACCAGGTCTTCCAGTCATCAGTCAGTTCTCTTGTGGCAGAGATATAGCCAATAGGTGCATCAAACCACACATAGAGCACTTTACCCTCTGCCCCATCAACCGGAACCGGGACTCCCCAGTCCAGATCGCGGCTCACTGCGCGCGGCTGCAGCCCTGTATCCAACCACGATTTACACTGTCCGTACACATTGGTTTTCCACTCTTTATGTCCTTCAAGTATCCACTCTTTAAGAAATGGTTCATATTTATCCAGCGGCAAATACCAGTGTTTCGTTTCTCTTAAAACCGGTTTGCTGCCTGAAATAACCGATTTTGGCTCAATCAGGTCAGTGGCATTGAGCGATGAGCCGCAACTTTCGCATTGGTCACCATAGGCACCGGCTTTTTTACATACCGGACAAATCCCAGTGATATAGCGGTCAGCCAGAAACTGTTTAGCTTCCTCATCGTAATACTGCTCGTTGGTTTTTTCAATGAATTCACCTTTATCGTATAAGGTTTTAAAGATGCCCGATGCCTGATCGTAATGCGTTGGCGTGGTGGTTCGGGAATAGATATCAAACGTGATCCCAAAATCTTCAAACGACTTTTTGATAATGCCATGGTAGCGATCCACGATATCCTGTGGTGTGACACCTTCGTTTTTAGCTTTCAGTGTTATCGGAACACCATGCTCATCCGATCCGCCTATCAACAGAATATCCTCCCCTTTCATTCGCATATACCGGGCATAAATATCGGCTGGAACATACACACCGGCTAAATGTCCGATGTGAACGGGCCCGTTTGCATACGGTAAGGCTGTTGTGATAAGGGTTCGTTTAAAATCTTTCATGGTGTTTTTCGCTTAAATTTTTACAAAGCGCAAAGATAATAATAGTGACAGTATTTTTACACGGATCGGCCATTAAGTTTCAGTTCCTTTTCAGGCCTTTACAATTGATCCTGTTTTAGGATTGCTGATCCGGATCATGATAAAAACATGTTTTCAAACACCTGACTTACTGACTTATAAGAAAATATCATATATTTAGCATCTCATGTCATCCGGTTGATCCGGACGGACTATGCGACAAAGGCAAAGCGGACGTAGTGCGGCGCTTTATTACGAACCAAAACTGATGTATGTGTTTTCATTTTTCATTGGTCGCGAATGTAAAGACCATAAGTAAGCGATTCGGTGTAAGCGGTGATTTCATCAAGGATTACACGCCACAAATCCACTTCAATGGTTTCTCACACCCTGAAACACCGGTCATCCTGAATCAGGGTGAACCAACAGCCATTATGGCAAACTGGGGCCTGATACCGGAATGGGTCCGGACCATGGAAAATGCAGAAAAGATGCGGAATAATACGCTTAACGCACGCACAGAAACTATTTTTGAAAAACCGTCATTTAAAACAGCGATCCGGAATCATCGCTGCTTAATTCCTGCGACCGGCTTTTTTGAATGGAAACTGCTTGAAAAAAAGAAGTATCCGCACCTTATTTATGTAAAGGGTCAGGACATTTTTGCTTTCGCGGGCATATACTCCGAATGGGGCACCGACATGGGCAACAAATCCTTTCATACCTTCTCCATCCTCACCAAAGCAGCAAATGATCTGATGGCCGATATACACAATACCCAGAAAAGGATGCCGGTGATCCTGTCACCCGGTAATGAAAGGCTCTGGGTTAATCCTAAACTGAACCACAGGGAAATTGTTGAGATTCTGGAAAGTGAAAAAAATGAGAACCTGGATTTCAGAACCATCAGTCATGATTTTATGCATAGCACAGGACCGGCAGAAGAAGTTTTAAAGGTTTACCATTATCCGGAACTGGATAATAACCTGTTGTTTTAATTACTCCCGGCAAATACTGGCTCTTGTTTTTGTTACATTCCGGTTGATAAATTACATAAGAAGTTATAACGCATATCTGAACATGTTTTTGATGACTTAAATCCACCCCCCGATAATTCGGGTACCTCCTTTTTGAATTTCGTCTTCAGTCTGCAGCTATGCAAAACGCAAAAGGAGGACATCTGAACTTCATCTGTGTCATGATTCTGTTCATTTAAAAGCCGGCATGTCCAGCATCATAACTCACCTGAAATATTAAGCATTTCAGAACATGCTTGTGATGACTTAAATCCACCCCCCGATACATCGGGTACCTCCTTTTTGAAAATCGTCTTCAGTCTGCAGCTATGTTGAACGCAAAAGGAGGACATCTGAACTTCATCTGTGTCACGTTCCTGTTCATTTAACAGCCGGCAGGTCCAGCATCATAACTCAGCGGAGATATTAAAGCATTTCAGAACATGTTTGTGATGACTTAAATCCTCCCCCCGAAACATCGGGTACCTCCTTTTTGAAAATCGTCTTCTGCCTGCAGCTATGCAAAACTCAAAAGGAGGACATCTGAACTATATCTGTGTCGCGATTCTGTTCATTTAACAGCCGGCAGGTCCAGCATCATAGCTCACCAAAAATATTATGCATTTCAGAACATGCTTGTGTTGACTTAAATCCTCCCCCCGATACATCGGGTACCTCCTTTTTGAAAATCGTCTTCAGTCTGCAGCTATGCAAAACGCAAAAGGAGGACATCTGAACTTCATCTGTGTGACGATTCTGTTCATTTAAAAGCCGGCAAGTCCAGCATCATAACTAACCAGAACTATTAAAGCATTTCAGAACATGCTTGTGATGACTTAAATCCTAGCCATGCACCGGATATCCCGACTATTACAGAATCGTTTGCCGTTCGCGACAACGTAATTCACCATGTATTCTGCAATAATGAACTGCCCACTAAACACTGGCTGTTCTTCATTGATTGTAGTTTTTTCATTAAATTGGCAGGTCAGGAACAGAAAACGCACGTTGTTGCCATGCCACATTTATTTACCAATCGTCCCCGACAACACAATATATTCAGCAATGCGCCGGCAGGTTCTGTGCATTTCAGCTGGGAATCCTTTAATTCGGTACTTTATCTGCTGGGCGGACTAACCTTTGTTACCGGCAGTATATTTTTTCTGCCTCAATATGATCAGAATCCGGACACCGGGGCATGGATTTTTTTTGGAGGCTCACTGGTTTATCTGTTGGTTACCGTGCATGATCTGTTCGAAGCCTCAGCTTATTTACGCAGCAGGCAACATGCATCGTTTTGGGAACGAATCGAATTGTTTGCGGCCATCGTTTACGTTTCCGGAACCATACTCTTTATTGTCGGCAGCCTGTTTTTTCTAAAAGAAACGGATATGGTGGCTGCAGGAAGCTGGTGTTTCATCCTTGGCAGTTTCCTTTTCCTGCTGGGTGCATTTATCAATGTGATTCAGATTATTCAGGCCGGAACCATGTTTACACTGCAACTCATGAATGCCACTGCCATCTGCTTTACGGTAGGCGCTGTTATCTTTTTACTGGCATCAGTGCCCTATTTGTGGACATTCAAACAATCCGCGTTGTCAGAGAAGCTGTACGGCTATATGGCCTGGGAGTATATTACCGGGAGTATATTTTTTCTGGCCGGAGGCATGTTCAATTACTATCGTTCGTATCTTGCCAATAAACATTATAAAAAGATAGAAGCCAAACAACCATTTCACAATAAAGGAAGCAGATAACACCGGGTTGTAACACATCTGATGGGTAACACCGTCTTGTTTATATTAACCGAATTATCTACTTTTAACGTGTAAATCCCCACTTCTGCGCGATTACATATTAACTTAATTCATCGTAGTATAATCTAAAACATGCCGTTATGAAGCCTATCATTACTTTTCTGCTGTCCACTTTCCTGGCCGTTACAGGAATAGCACAAACCAAATCGATTTTGTCCACACCTCCGGTCTCAGAAGCCGCAGCCAAAAGTGTTGGCATGTCAGAGGAAAGGTTAGCCCGCATAGACAGCATGCTCCTTTTTTCCATGAATGAAAAACAGATACCGGGTGCTGTTGCGCTTGTTGCCAGAAACGGGAAAATAGTCTATTACAAAAGCTTTGGAATGGCTGATGCAGAGACCGGACAGCCCTTTGAACGCGATGGAATATTCCGTATTGCCTCCCAAACAAAAGCCATCACATCTACGGCTGTAATGATGCTCTGGGAAGAGGGTAAATTCAGCCTGGATGATCCTGTTTCAAAATACATTCCCGGGTTTAAAAATGCCAGGGTGCTTGAGTCATTTAATGCTTCCGACTCTTCATATACCACCAGGCCTGCCGATAAGCCGATAAGCATACGGCATTTGCTCACTCACACCTCCGGCATAGGATATGGGTTTATTGATAATAATCAGTTTAGAAAGATATATCAGAAAGCCGGCATTATTGATGCGTTTACAACAAAACCGGTGACCATTGAAGAAAATATTAACAAGCTGGCAAAGCTGCCACTGCATCATGACCCGGGTGAGAAATTCACCTACAGCGAAGGACTCGACGTACTGGCTTATTTTATTGAAATTATATCCGGGATGCCGGTGGATCAGTTTTTTAAGGAACGGATTTTTGAACCACTGGGGATGAAGGATACATACTTCTATTTACCGGAATCCAAAGCAGCACGCCTGGTTCCTGTTCAGACGAAGAGGAATGGCGAATGGGTTCGGTTCACGGATACCACCTATTACAACCCTGAATATCCGCGGTCTGGTGCAAGAATGTTTTTTTCAGGTGGTGCCGGACTGTCCAGTACGATTAAGGACTATGCCAGTTTCCTGCAAATGTATTTAAACAAAGGTGAGTTTAACGGCGTACGACTGTTGAGCAGAACCACAGTAGAGGCCATCATGGCCAATCAGGTTGGGGATCTCCTTGGAAATTCCGGTGCGTATTACGGCCTGGCCTTTGGCGTGCTTAATCAGGACGGACAGAACAGGGGCGGAAGAGGCAGTGCCGGCACATTTGACTGGGGCGGTTATTTTAATACACAATATTTTGCTGATCCCAAAGAACAGGTCATTGGCATACTGTTTAAACAAACCCAAAACAGCGGCCCTGACGATACCGGTTGGAAATTCCGTCAACTGGTCGGACAAGCCATAGATGATTAAATATTTAATAATTATAATTAAGGTAAACAGGCACCCATTCTCATGTGTTTAATGAACTCAGGGATGGTTGTGAAGGTGATCCGGTGAAACTGGCAAGGTAAAATTCATGCAATTACCGGTATTCTTAAAGGTTCACCCTGAGCATTTTAATTTGTTCTATTAATCTAAATATTCCAGTTAACAACACCACTCAGATAAAAACATATTCATATGTCAGAGCTTAAAGACCCCGGCAGATGCAGAAACTGCAACAGTGAACTTTACGGAAACTATTGTTCAAACTGCGGGCAGCCACAGGAGTTGAAACGAATAAACGGGCATTATGTCCTTTCCGAGATCGGTAGCGTACTCAGCTTTGAAAAAGGCATTCTGTACACCATTAAAGAACTGATACTTCGTCCCGGTGTCAACATCAGGAAGTTTATAGGCGAAGACCGTAACCGGTTGGTGAAACCCATCGTTTTTATTATTGCCACCTCATTGATCTATACCATTTTTCAACAGCTCTTGCATTTTGAAGACGGTTATGTCAACGTTTCTATGGACGGTGAAACAGCAGCAGGAACAATTTTTGAATGGGTCTCCGCGCACTATGGCTATTCCAACATTTTAATGGCCCTGTTTATCGCTTTATGGATCCGCTTATTCTTCAGGAAATACAAGTACAACTTCTTTGAAATCCTTATCCTCTTATGTTTTATCATGGGTATTGGGATGCTGATCTTTACGCTTTCCGGCATCATGGATACCCTCATACCATTTAAAATAAGGGATAAGGGATACTTTATCGGATTTTTGTATATCACCTGGGGAATCGGACAATTCTTCGATAAAAAGAAAATAATGAATTATGTCAAAGGACTATTCAGTTATTTACTGGGAATGATCACCTTTAGTATCGTTGCCATCGCTTTGGGTTTTTTGATTGATGCCTTAAACAAATAAGGATCAGAGGAAACAATTAACATGTAACCGGATTCAAACCTACATGATGATCGGTTTTCACCAAAGTCTTCTACTTTATAATTCCGATAACGACCGGAAAGGTACCTCCTTTTCAAAACTGGATTTCAGTGCACAGCCTTAAAAACCGGAGAAGGTGGACATCTGAATTACACCGGCAGTCTCCGGTACGAAAAATGGCATTTAAATAGTGCTTCCCCTTAATGTGTGGCTTACGTAATTCAGTTGGAAGACGCTAAATAAATGCCATTAAATATTTCATTCCTTGTACAGGTCCTTACATCAAACCTTATCCAGATAACTTTGACAAACCCAGTCCACCCAGAATAAAGGGCAGGAGTGGTACTGTAATTCCCAGGATAGTGAAAAGAATTCTGACCACAACGGACAGATCCGGCATTTTCCATGCTATGAATAATGCTGCAGGTGGAAAAACAAAAAGGGCTATAAAAAAGGATTTATAGCTGTATCCATATTTTTGAATGAAATCTGAAAATTTACCCATAGCCATGCTGTCATTTTACTTGTCATGACAAATATATAATTATTGTTTGTCATGACAAATAATTATCTTATTTTTGAACAACAATATGCAGATCATTCCATACCGGTGGCTGTATGGATCAACAGGATAAGTTAAGCAATGGATTTTAATCTTGAGAGAATAATAAACCACAGAATTTCGATGCTTTCGTTACTGATGAAGCGCCAGGTTCTGAAAATTATAGCAGATAACAGACTGGATGTTACACCCGAACAGTGGGTTGTTTTATTTTATCTGTGGCAGGAAGACGGACTTTCGATCGGCGAAATTGCCCAAAGGGCCAATAAGGATTTTGCCAACGTGACAAGGATCGTCGATAAGCTGATAAAAATGGAATATGTAACGAAGAAAAAGAGTGCCCTGGACGGACGCAGTTTCCAGGTTTACATTCAGCCCAAAGCAGATCATATTAAAGACAGTATTCAGAATTGCTGGAAACAGGCATCCGATGTGGCGCTGAAAAATATCAGCGAAGCAGAACAGGCACAACTGGACGGAATACTCGCCAAAATAGAGCATAATATATCGAATGATTTAAAATAAACTAAAAACGTCAATTATGTCAAAGCTAACAGAAGAAATGAAGGAAATGATTGGGTCTCAGCAGTGTTTTCATGCTACAGTGAGTAAAGACGGTATGCCCAATAATGCACCAAAGCGCTCAACCCGTGTTTTTAATGATGAAACATTGATTTTCACCGAGGGAACAGGAGGCAGAACCTATCAGAATATTCTGGATGGGTCGAAAGTAGCTGTTGCCGTTGTGAACCGTGATATCATTGATGGTTACCGGTTCATCGGAACACCACAGGTATTAACGGAAGGTGATATTTATGAAAAATCGGCAGAGATGTCGCTCAAAGCCGGCATGCCGAAACCAAAGGCTGTTATCCTGGTAAAAATTGATGAGATTCACAGTTTGAAACCGGGCCCAATGGCCGGTAAAAAGATTGGTTAATCATACCCGGAAAAAAAGATGTATTGGACGCTGGAACCTCCTGCGTCCTTTTTTTATATACAGTGCAGCGCCTGTATTTCAGCACAAGATTTCGACATGCGGCCGTGCCTGGTTTTTATTTCATTTGGGGTGCTCCTCTCCGGCCTCTTTAATTTGTAATTCAAAATTCTGGTTTCTCATCTCCCGCCTACCCTTTAATTCCCAAAAGGGACCCATACCGGTCTTCCTGAAGTTGGGCGTAGTGTCCACACTACGTCCGTAATTCGATAACAGCTTTATAAATCCTCCGTCCTGATTTCACACTGAGCTTGTCGAAATGTCGTAATTCTCATCTCCCGGGAGATTAGTCACCGGGTGAATATAGCAATGCCGGAAGATTCACCCGGTGACTTTACCCCTGTCTGCCATATCCTGTCCCTAAGGGACAAAACAACAATCCCAATCGTCTTTCTACCGATATAATGTCCCTAACTGGACAAGCGCTAAGTTGCCCGATTTATAAGGAATCGAATTCCTGATTTCACACTGAACTTGTCGAAATGTCGTAATTCTCATCTCCCGGGAGGTTAGTCACCGGGTGAATATAGCAATGCCGGAAGATTCACCCGTTGACTTTATACCTGTCTGCCATATCCTGTCCCTAAGGGACAAAACAACAATCCCAATCGTATTTCTACCGATATAATGTCCCTAACGGGACAAGCGCTAAGTTGCCCGAATTATAAGGAATCGAATTCCTGATTTCACACTGAGCTTGTCGAGGTGTCGTATTTCTCATCGCCCGGGAGGTTAGTCACCGGGTGAATATAGCAAAGCCGGAAGATTCACCCGGTGACTTTACCCCTGTCCGCCATATCCTGTCCTTAAGGGACAAAACAACAATCCCAATCGTCTTTTACCGATATAATGTCCCTAACGGGACAAGCGCTAAGTTGCCCGATTTACAAACATACTTTCTTACAGGTATTACAATACCCTCTCCTTTACCCAAAAGTCTTATATCTTATATCTTAAGTCTTATGTCCATCCAAATGTAGCAAGTTCAGTCAGCAAGTTGAAGTTCGGGAATGGGGTGAGTCATTTTACCGCCAGTCACCGGGTGAATATTTCAAAGCCTGCAATAGTTACTAAATCACTATAACAGATCTGCGAAAATCAGCTTAAAACATCTGCGCTCCAAATAGCTATCGGGTCTGCGGGAACACTATAAATTTAAGTTATTTTGCAATCTCCACAATCGCTTTCGCCCAGTCATCGGTATCGTTCAGACTGTGTACCAGGGTGAGTTTTTCGCCGCCGTGTTCCTTGAACAGATGCTGGTATTCTACTTCCAGTTCCACAAAGGTTTCCAGGCAGTCCGCCACAAACGATGGTGCCGTGATTAAGATGTTTTTGGCTCCTTCTTTTGCCTTTTGTTTAATGAGTTCGTCTGTAAAGGGATTCAGCCAGTTTTTGGATAAACGGGACTGAAAACCAACCGAATACCGGTCGCTTTTTAGTCCGGCCGCATTGGCCAGCAAACGCGTAGTCTGGTAGCAGGTGGCTTTGTAGCAGTAAGTACCCTGTTCCGGAAAATTGTTTACGCAGTCGCATTCAGCGCACTGGTATTGCGGATGGATCTTATTGATCTGCCGTTCAGGCAAGCCGTGATAGGAAAAGATGACATGGTCGTATTTCTCCGGTTGGTAAGATGCAATGCGTTTGGAAAAGGCCTCGACAAATGCCGGATGATGGTAATACTGATCTATAAAGCGGATGCCGGGCATAGCCTGCCATTTTTTGGCTTCTGTAAACACCAGGTCGAAGATGGAGCCGGTGGTGGAAGAAGCATATTGCGGGAAGAGCGGAAAGACGATGATCTCGCTAAAGTCCTTATCGTGAATTTCGTTCAGCACTTTGGTCAGGGCCGGTTTGCCATAGCGCATGGCTGCAAATACCTGCACTTCCTCTCCTTTCAGTTTCTGTACCTTCACAGCCAGTTTCATCAGGTTGATGAGCAAAGGTGAGCCTTCGTCGGTCCAAAGGCGCTGGTACAAGCGGGTGGAATTTTTCACACGAAACGGAATGATGATGAGGTTAACCAGCATTTTCTGCAGCAGCCACGGAATATCGATCACCCGGCGGTCGTTCAGAAATTCGGTAAGGTAACGGCGCACGCTGGCCCTGTCCGGGTTGTCCGGCGTTCCCAGGTTTACAATGAGCAGTGCAGTTTTTTTATGTTTCATGATGTGATTGTGTTAAAATCAATATGCATATAGTAAAGATCGTGCATGGACCGGATGTTGTAGAGACGCGATTAATCGCGTCTCTACAACCATCGTTGGGCGTAGTGTCCGCACTACGTCCGTAATTTAATACCGGATCTATTAATAATTGACCACACCTGGTCATATTTTACATCCTTCAAATAAAATCCTCCGTCTTCGGATCCAATGATCCGAAGCCACCTCCTTTATTTCGATACGTCCTGCCAAATCAGGACTACTCAGTAACCCAGGAGGACGCGCTAACAGCTCCAATAATGCAAATTACCAACTGTAATTCAAATGCTAACCCAAGCGCTCAATTCGTAATTTCTAACTCGAAATTCGTAATTATATGCGGCCGTGCCTCGTCTTTATTTCATTTGCGGTCACATTCCCCGGCCTTGATTAAACATTGCATTCAATTCCCGGGGTGGCATTCGCTTCGCTCATTTACCCCGGGCTACCCCCGAAGCATCGGGGTTTGCCCCCGCTGGGGTCATTTTTTTAAGAACACTTTACCGCACCTACCCTTTATTCCCTAAAGGGATCTTCGCGCTGGTCTTCCCCTTTAGGGGACCGAGAGGTAGCTATGGAAAAATCTTTCGTCTAGCGTCTTTAATCAATTCCATCGTTGGGCGTAGTGTCCACGCTACGTCCGTAATTTAATACCGGATCTATTAATAATTGACCACACCTGATCATATTTTACATCCTTCAAATAAAATCCTCCGTCTTCGGATCCAATGATCCGAAGCCACCTCCTTTACTTCGATACGTCCTGCCAAATCAGGACTACTCAGTAACCCAGGAGGACGGGTTCATAGCTCCAATAATGCAAATTACCAACTTTAATTCAAATGCTTACGAAAGTGTAAAATTCGAAATTTTACACAGAGCTTGTCAAAGTGTCCCAATTCGTAATTCCAAATTTGAAATTCGTAATTAATCACACCGTCCACTCAATCCCTTTCTTCAGAAAACCCACAGTTTTTTCCTCTTCCGAGCCGGGTTGCAGCTGAACATTAAAGTCCCAGTCCACCTCGGGTGGCATGCTGACCAGGATGGATTCGATATTGCCCTGGCTGGCCAATCCGAATCTTGTGCCCCGATCGTACATCAGGTTGAACTCCACATAGCGTCCTCTGCGGAGTTTCTGCCACTTTTTCTGTTCAGCACCGAACGGTTTTAAACCATTCTTTGCCATCAGTTCAGCATACATATGCGGATAAAGTTTAGCCAGATCGGAGGTAAATTTTAGCCAGTCATCCAGGTCGTTGTTATGATCAGGCGACTGGTGATCGAAAAATATACCACCGATTCCCCGTGTCTCATCGCGGTGAGGCAGAAAAAAATAGTCGTCTGCCCATTTCTTAAAATCGGGATAATATCGCGGATTATATTTATCGCAGACTGCCTTTATTTCGTTGTGAAACCATGCTGCTTCTTCCGGATCAACATACATGGGGGTAAGATCGATGCCGCCACCGAACCATTCTGCCTTGTCATCCAGGGCAAAATAGCGTACGTTCATGTGAATGGTTGGAACAAAGGGATTGGATGCGTGAATGATGGATGAGATGCCGGTTGCCAGAAATGTTTCGGCTTCCTGATGGAACAGCGATTTCATGGTTTCGGTCACCGGCCCGGTAACATACGAAAAGTTGACCCCGGCTTTTTCAATGATGTTACCACCTTCCATCACACAGGTGAGGCCTGAACCAACTTCCTTCTCCCACGGATGGTCCTCAAAAACACCTTTTCCGTCGGCCTCTTCCAAAACACTGCAGATGTTGTGGTGCAACATCCGGTACACCTCTTTTATCTTTTCACCGTTTTTCAAAGTATGGAGAGTTTAAAAACATTCACCAGTTATAACCCGGATCAGTCTTTAAGGTTCAATGCTAAATTTGTGGCCTGCTTTACGCGGTCGGCCATCCCAATGCCATCGTGTATGTTTCCGGCTAGGATCAGTCCCGGATACTGCTGCTGTACGGTCTCTATTGCTTCCAGACGTTGCGCCGTGCTGGCTTCGTACTGCGGTATGGCATGGTGATACCGGTATATGTTCAAAAGATCCGGTTTTTCACTGCACTGCAGCGTTTCACGTATCTCTTTCAGCACAATTTCTTTAATCTTTTCGTCGGACATATCCACCATTTCGGGTTTGCGCGATCCACCCATAAACAGTGAAATCACAGCGCCACCTTCGGGTGCTCTTCCGGCAAAAATAGACG
This sequence comes from Quyinboa sediminis, assembly GCF_042219855.1. Taxonomy (NCBI): domain Bacteria; kingdom Pseudomonadati; phylum Bacteroidota; class Bacteroidia; order Bacteroidales; family Quyinboaceae; genus Quyinboa; species Quyinboa sediminis. Next base: position 21,481 of record NZ_JBHJHP010000005.1, read on the forward strand.
ACGGAAACAGGATGCCCAGGGCATTGCGTTTTTCTTTCGACGGGATCAGGCCACCAAATGCATTCAGTTTGATCCCCTTCCAGGCATTGAATCCGGCAATAGCCTGAACCACTTTGGCATAGCGGGCATTCGCCAGATCCTTCATGGTAGCTGCTTCAACAAAGGGCAACAGGTCCGGCAGGTTATTGCCCGAAACTGTGGTAATCACCTGGTGATATGTCTTTTTCACCTTCTTCCCTTCACCGTTTGTGAATGTGATGGTGTATTTTTCGGTATCCGGCTGTACACTTAAATCCTGACATCCGGTTAGTATGTTGTCCTGTCCGATGGCTTCGGCCAGTGCTTTAATCAGCTCTTTCAGTCCACCTTTAATGGAAAACACCTCGCGGGACACCCTTTTTTCAAGCTCTGTTTTTGGCAGCTTATGTTTTGCCATGGAGCCTTTAATGAAACTGCCGTAATCCTGCTCCAGGCGGTAGAGCTTCGGTAAGGCAAAACGGGTGACCAGTTTGTGCGGATCACCGGCATAAATACCCGAAACAAAGGGATCGACGGCATAATCAAGGTAACTGCGGCCCAGACGGTGCAGCACCATGTCAGCTACCGTTTCATCGGGATTGGTTCCTGGCTTGCGAAACGGTTCACCCAGTATCCTGAATTTATCCAGCATGGAAAACAGCGGTGTGGCTATGGCTGAACCGAGACCGGAAGGCAAGGCATGCCATTTACCGTTTTTCCAGATCCAGCGGTTTTTAGACTCTGCATTCGCCGTCTCCACCTCTATTTTATCTTTCAATTCATCAAACAACAGGACCAGCTCCGGTGAACCAATCACACCCGTACTCGGGCCGGTCTCAAACAAAAATCCATCTTCATTCACACTGTTAATCACACCACCAACACGCTTGTCGCGTTCCAGAACGGTGACGTGCTTACCGTATTTTTTAAGGTAAAAAGCCAGCGTCAGACCGGTCAGTCCGCCGCCAATTACTGCGTATGAAGATTTGCTTTTATCCATGTTATACTGTTTTTGAATATTGCATGGGTTTGCTTTTATAGGCCGGATCAAACAGTACCGCCAGGTTACGGATAAACAGTTTTCCACTTTCGTTCACCTGCAGCCTGTGATCGCCGTATTGAATTAATCCGTCGCTGATCATTTCGGATAAACGCTCTTCCTTAAACCCTGTGATTTCCAGGAATTGATCCGGTGAAATGCCATGCTGTGCTGAAAATGCATTCATGTCAAACGCATCGTTACACATCACCTGCGTAATCACATCGCGAACTATCGCCTCATTATCTGTGAGTTCATATCCTTTCTCAACCGGAAGTTTCCCGTTCTCTATCAATTCTTTGTACTGCTTGATTTCCTTAACGTTCTGCGTGTAGCCATTCTCCAGCTGACTGATGGCCGACACACCGAAGGCATAAACCTGTCCTGTAGTCCGTTTGGTACAGTAACCCTGAAAATTGCGGTGCAGCATGTTATTTTCAAGTGCTGTATTCAGCTCATCTTCTGGCAATACATAATGATCCAGACCGATAGCCTTGTAACCGGCTTCCAGCAAAATATCCCGTGAACCCAGAAACATATCCATCTTTTCACCGGGTCCCGGCAGGCCCTTTTTCTCCAGGATCTGCTGATGTTTTTTCATCCATGGCACGTGCGCATACGAAAATGTGACCAGGCGATCCGGACGAATAGCCGCTGCTTTTCTGATGGTTTCAGTAAAGCTTTCCACAGTTTGTCCCGGCAGGCCGTAAATAAAATCCAGGTTAACCGAAATTCCGGGAGACAGCGACTTGATATATGTCACCAAATCCTCTACCGGAACAGCCGATGGCTGACGGTTCACCGTCTTCAATACCTCGGTATCAAAATCCTGAATACCCAGACTGAACCGGTTAAAACCTGCCGCTACCAGCTTTTGTATGTAGCTATTGTCGAGGTATGCCGGATTACATTCAATGGCAATTTCCGGTTTTTCAATGGTTTGAAACTGCCTCAGCAGCTTACCGGTTATCGCAGTGAGGTAACTTACGTCAACCGCATTGGGCGTACCACCGCCAAAATGGATCTGTGAGATTTTACGGTTTTTATCCAGCCGTGCAATAATGTTGTCTATCTCCTTGTGAAGCGTCGTGAAATAGTCATCCACGGCATCATCGTTCCGGATGGTACAGGCGTTACAGCCGCAGTAAAAACAGATTTTTTTACAAAACGGCACGTGAATATAAAAGGCAATAAGGTTACTTTTATCGGCATCCGACTGCTCAATCATTTTAACATATTCCGTTTCGCCCACCGCATCGTTAAAAAAGTTTGCCGGGGGATAGCTGGTATAGCGTGGTACCGGTGCGTTATATTTTTCAATTAATTCACTTATCTCTTTCATCTTCTATCTCCTCCAGTCTGCATTGCGCAGCCAGTCTGTCATAAATTTTATCTTCTCATACGGTATTCCCGGAATAAACCCATGCCCCAGGTTACAAATCCAGTTCTGGTTCTCCCTTCCAAATAGCACATATTCTTCCAGCACCTTCACTATTTCGTCCTCACTGCCAAACAACATGCGCGGATCAATGTTCCCTTGCAATCCAATTTCAGGATGAACCAGTTCGCGTGCCGTTTTAATCGGCGTCTGCCAGTCGATGCCCAGAAAATCGCAATAATCCGGGGTAATCTCTTTTATGCCTGATCCCACATCTTTAGGGAAAAAGATGAACGGAATGTTCAGCTGCCTAAGTTCTGCTGCCACCTCCCTGACCATGGGTAAGAACAGCTCCTTATACAGGTTGAACGGTATCAGGCCGGCATGCGTCTCAAACAGCTGAAACGCACTGATGCCATGTTTTACCTGGTTGCGGGCATAAATTATGGTGAGATCTTTTATGGCGTCCACCAGCTTTTTTGTGGTGGCTTTATTTTCATAAATGAATTTTACCGCACTGGCAAAACCGGTCTTGCTGCTCAGCCCTTCCAGCATATAACATAAAACCGTCAACGGACCGCCACAAAACCCGATCAGCGGAATTGATGCCGGTTTGGTTTCTATGATCTGATCAATGGCATTGTAGATGTACTGCAACTTATCCGGATCGGGATGCAATGCTGCCAGCGGATCTGCTTTTTGGATCAGTGCTTCATCAAACTGCGGCCCGTCATCTGTAAAGTCCAGTCCCATCCCCATGGCATACGGGATCACCAGGATATCGGAGAACAGGATGGCTGCATCCACTTTCAGGTCTTCTACCGGTAACAGTGTGACTTTTGCCGCCAGTTCCGGGTCTTTCATCATCTGCCAGAACGAATATTTCTCTTTTAATGCCAGGTAGGACGGTAAAACACGGCCTGCCTGCCGCATGAACCAGATTGGCGGACGTTCGGTAGATTCTCCCTGAAGTGTTTTCAGCAACAATGGTTTATCCATATATCTTATTTTTTCAGGCCTTTCAAAACCTCAAAATTCTTTTTTATTGTCATCTCAATATCCTCATCACTGTGCGCCATAGACACAAAAACGGCCTCAAACTGCGATGGAGCATAATAGATGCCCTGCTGCAGTGATCCGTTAAAATAGTCCGCAAACAGACTGGTATCACAGGTCTGCACGTCGGCAAATGAGCTCACCACCTCATTGCGTGTAAAAAACACGGTAAACATGGAACCTACCCTGTTGATAACCGCCGGAATTCCAAGTTCTGTAAGGTTGTTCCTGAAACCGGTCACCAGACGATCGGATTTTTTCTCCAGTTCGTCATACAGCTCGGGCCTGTCGTTGAGTGTTTTCAGCGTGACATATCCGGCCGTCATGGCCAGCGGATTTCCCGACAGTGTTCCGGCCTGATAAACAGGACCTACAGGTGCCAGTTGCTCCATGATCTCACGTTTTCCACCGTAGGCGCCTACAGGCAGACCACCACCGATAATTTTACCATAAGTGGTCAAATCCGGTGTTATATCGCACAGGCCCTGCGCACCTCTACGTGACAGGCGGAATCCGGTCATCACCTCATCGAAAATCAGCACAGAACCATGGTCTGTACAAAGTTTTCTCAAGCCTTCCACAAACGATCGCTTAGGCCTGATCACGCCCATGTTACCCGTGACAGGTTCAAGGATAACAGCAGCAATGTCTTTTCCTTTTTCAGCAAATACCTTTTCCACAGCTTCCAGATCGTTGTAGGCTGCCATCAGGGTATCGCGTGCTGTTCCGGGCGTAATACCAGGTGAATCGGGCGTTCCCAGCGTCAGCGCTCCTGAACCCGCTTTAATCAGAAAACTGTCGCCGTGACCGTGATAACAGCCCTCGAATTTTAATACGAGGTTACGTCCGGTATAGCCACGGGCCAGGCGCAGGGCACTCATGGTAGCCTCGGTTCCGGAATTAACCATCCGGATCATCTCCACCGACGGCACCATATTTTTAATCAGTTCGGCCATGCTGGTCTCGATTTCTGTCGGAGCGCCATAACTTGTACCGCGCATCGCAGCTTCCTTCACCGCCTCAATGACCGGTTCATAGGCATGACCCAGTATCATCGGGCCCCACGATCCCACATAATCAATGTAGGTGTTACCATCGATATCCGTGATTTTGGATCCTTTGGCATTGCTTATAAATACCGGATTGCTTTTTACGCTTTTAAAGGCCCTTGCCGGTGAATTGACACCGCCCGGCATGGCTTTCTGAGCCTTTTCAAATGCTGTTATACTTTTGTCAAATTGCATTGTTTTCAGTTTTTTCGTCGGATTGAATTACAGTTTCTCAATGATGTCCTGTGTAAAGTAGGATATGATGATGTCGGCACCTGCCCGTTTAATGGAGGTCAGCATCTCCATGGTCAGCTTTTCCTCATCTATCCAACCATTGGCTGCCGCTGCTTTGACCATGGAAAATTCACCGCTCACATTATAGGCTGCCAAAGGCAGGTTGAAATTATTTTTAACATCGCGGATAATATCGAGGTAGGACAATGCCGGCTTAACCATCAGGATATCAGCGCCCTCTATCACATCCTGTTCCGCTTCACGCAGGGCTTCCATGCGATTGGCAGGATCCATCTGATAGGTTTTGCGGTCACCGAATTTCGGTGCACTTTCGGCAGCATCCCTGAACGGACCATAGTAGGCCGATGCAAACTTAACGGAATACGACATGATGGGTGTATTCTGAAAATCCGCTGCATCCAGCGCTTCACGGATGGCTTTTACCCGGCCGTCCATCATATCACTTGGGGCCACCATATCCACACCGGCTTTTACCAGCGATACGGATTGTTTCGCCAGGGTCACCAGGGTGGAATCGTTATCCACATCACCATCTATCAGGGTACCACAGTGCCCGTGTGTTGTGTATTCACAGTTGCAGATATCAGCCACCACATATAGGTCAGGCACTGCTTTTTTAATGGCATAAACGGCTTGTTGTACAATGCCGTGATCATGACAGGCTACCTCACCGGTTTCATCCTTATGCTCAGGAATACCAAACAGCAAAACAGATTTTACCCCTTTATCATACAATTCCTTACATCTTTCAGTCAGCACATCAACCGACATCTGGTAATTGCCCGGCATGGATGCAATTTCGTTCTTTACGTTTTTGCCATACCTCACAAACAGAGGCATGATCAGATCATCCCGGGTAAGTTTGGTTTCGCGTACCAAATCTCTTATCACCGGTGTTTTTCTTAATCTTCTCAATCGTGTTACAGGAAATGCCATGATTTTATTGTTTTTTGTGTTCGTTGTATGTAATGCTTTCTTCAATCAGTGTTTCAGATTTGGGTTCAGAGGCAATCACCAGCGGTTCTATGCCGTGCGACCTGCAGGCTTTGGCTGTCACCTTTCCAATACAGGCTGCTCTGACCTTTTTCATCTCAATATCTTCTTTAAACAGTGTCGCAAAATGATGCACCGCCGAAGGGCTGTAAAACAGGATCAGTTTATAATGCCCCTGAATAACCCGCTCCTTTATACGGCTGTCTGTAAAATCCGTCGATATGGTGTTGTACAGATCCAACCGTGTCACGCTGCAGAACCCATCGAGTTCATCCGTAAACTTTTGGTCAGCCAGCTTTCCGGTTGACCACAAAACCTTGTCGTTCGTATGTAATACCTGTTGCTTCAGTTGTTTTGCGAACTGAACAGAATCCTTAGTGTTACTGATAAAGTCCGGTTCTGTGCCGTATTCCTTCAGTGCCTCCGCAGTTTTATCACCGATCACGGCCGTTTTAAGCCCTGAGGGCAAAGCCGTTTTCAGGCGATCAAAAAAGTATTTCACCCCGTTAGAACTTGTGAAAACAAGCCATGAATACGACTGCAGCTGATCCGGAATGATGCCGGCACCCTGGTCCGGTTCAACCGGTACCGTTTGGATCAACGGCAATTCCAGCAATTCATAACCGGAACCGGAAAGCAATGGTTTCAGGGCTTCTGAATTTCCTTCAGCCCGTGTGGAGATAAAGACCTTCTCTCCTGCTTTAGTGCTTACACTATGTACAGATGAACGCTTATCCATTCACTCTTATTTCGTCCAGAATATCTTTACCACCCCTTTCGATGAGTTTTTCTGCCAGCTCAATTCCCAGGTTCTCAGCCTGTGCTGCGTCTCCGGAGAGAACTTCCGAAATATACCTGGAACCATCCACCGATGCAACAAAGCCTTTCAGGGTTAACCGGCCTTCTTTTAGTTCGGTGTAACACCCCACAGGAACCTGGCAACCACCCTCCAGGGTACGCATAAATGCGCGCTCCGCAGTGATGGATATCCATGTGTCTTCGTTGCTTATTTGCTGCATAACGGCATCCAGTTCGGGTCTTCCGGTGACCGTCTCCACGCCGATGGCTCCCTGGCTCACGGCCGGAATCATAATATCGGGAGAAATAATTTCCGACACATGCTTTTCCAGTCCGAGGCGCTTCAGTCCGGTATAGGCCATAATCATGGCATCGCAGTAACCGTCTTCCATCTTTTTGAGCCTTGTATTTACATTCCCCCTGATATCGACAATGGTAATATTTTTATTGTAATTCAGTAGTCCCGCCCTGCGTCTCAGACTTGATGTTGCAACGCGGTCTTCCGGAGTTAAATCTTTTAGTTTTTTGCCGGTAAAACTCACCAGGGCATCGTTAATGTCACCCCGTTCGCTTACGGCTGCCAGTTTCAGACCTTCGGGCAGCTGTGTCGGCATATCCTTCAGGCTATGCACGGCAATATCGATTGTACCGTTGATCAGTTCAACCTCCAGCTCCTTTGTAAAAAGCCCTTTATCGCCAATTTTTGATAACGAAACATCGAGTATTTTATCCCCTTTGGTCTTAATAATCTTAATTTCAACAAGTAACTCAGGAAAGTTTTTTGACAGGATATCCTTCATATAGTTAGCCTGGTAAAGCGCCAGCTGACTTCCCCGTGTACCTATAACCAGTTTTTCAAGTTGCATAAACAAATGCCTTAATCATTAAATAAAAATAAAGACTGAACTTTCTCTATGATGCTGTCATCCTTTTCATTTGTTGATAAGGCTTTCAACTGCTTGATCACGTTCCTGGCATATTTCTGAGCCAGACGTTCGCCATATTCATCCATCAATTTAATTTCGTCATCACCATAAAACTTCCTGGAATTTTCAATCTCATTCTTTTGTATGGTATTGAAATTCCTGGTAATGGAATTGATGACCGGCCTTAACCGTCTGTGCTCAAACCATTCCTTGAATTCTTCGGTCATTTCCCTGATGATCGTGCTGGCCTTATCCAGACTGTCGAAGCGCATTTTATTCGTATAATCCACAGAACTTTGCAGATCATCCACTGAAACCACTTCTGCATTCTGCAATTCTTTTATGCTATCATCAATATTTCTTGGTACTGAAAGGTCGACAAAGACATTCGGTTTCCCATTGATGTATTTTTCCACGTCCGATTTTGTGATCAGATGTGTTTTTGCACTTGTAGCGGTTATCACAATATCGCATTCAGGCAGGTGTTCCTTAAAATTCTCAAAACGGATGGCGTTACCCTTATATAATCTGGCAAATTTTTCTGCGGTTTCATAGGTCCGGTTCACCATAAAAAAGTTCTTAGCACCTTTGTCACTCAGATAGTTCAAGGCGATTTTTCCTGTCTCACCAGTACCAATGAGCAGTATGTTTTTCTGGGATAAGTCTCCTAATCTTTTATGACACCAGTCGATTGCCACATAACTCACCGATGTGGCGCCCTGCTGTATTTTTGTTTTGGTTCTGACTTTCTTACTCGTTTCGAAGGACTTCTGGAATAAGCGCATCAGAATGGCTCCGGTAAGGGCTGCTTTGGTGCTCCTCAGATAACATTCCTTTACCTGGTTTACAATCTGATTCTCTCCTAAAACAAGTGAATCTACTCCTGAAACCACCTCAAACAGATGTTTGATAGCCTCATCGTGTATGTAGACGTAAAATGAGTTATTGAAATCCTGTTTGATCTGTTTGAATTCCTTAAGGATCTCAACGATTTGTTTGATGGTTCTGTTTTTACACGATCTGTCCCGGTAGAAATAGATTTCTGTCCGGTTACAGGTGGATAAAATGACGATCTCTTTGACGTCGGTTTGCTCTATAATAAGTTCAGATAATGGTATCACCTCATCCTCTGCAATATAAAATGACTCGCGAATTTCAATGTTCGCTGTCTTATGGTTTATTCCTAATACACCAATCATGACTTATAGAAATATTAATAAAAAATTGAAAATTCATAAAACCAGCCGGCTAAGCAGTATCACTGCAAGGCATACCGAATAGGTTCATATTCAGTAATCCGGAATTATGAAAAGTAAGGCGGTGGGTTTGGAAACAAAGAATAATCATCAAATGCTTCATCAGTTATGTAGCTTCTGATCTTTGGCGGACTGAAATTACCGGTAAAGGAAGGACATATATAATCTGATGCATTAACATTAATGATCTCTGAAATGGTATTATAAAAATCCGAATAGTGTATGGTATCCTCTGACATCTCCTGTTCAGAAGCATCTATATACAAATTCTTTGCTTCTGCTTCCCTGACCTGAGCTTTGTTGTGCTTATCAACAGATAATGTAATCATAAACGCCGAGTATATCACGGCGATGATGACATATGGTAATAGTGTTGAAAATGCTCCGAAGAAAAACATATCCTTAAAATTGAGTCACAAATTTAGTATTATTTGATTAAAGCACATATAATTCATAACATCAGTTAACCAAATATGTTATAAAATATATATTTTAATATTTAATTAAGATTTTTATCAGTCGGCGGATTGAGATATATCAACAAAGTGATTATTTTCTCTCAAAAAAGGACATTATGACCACTATAATGACCAGAATCATAGACAAGATTCCAAGGTAACCGTCCAGATTATTTTTGAAACTTAAATCAGTGTAGTCGATGAGAAACAAATGAACAATGACGATCACGGTTGCTATGCTTAACAGGATTATTCTGAAGGTTTTCATGAATGCAATAAATTATCCGATACGCTTAAAGATAATAAAAATAAGGTCTGTCTCCAATTCCGTGCCGGGATGAGGAGACGGATATAAAATGCATTTTCCTTTCGGGAACTACGGCCCTCTGTATTATTTACGGTGTAATATGTTCTACCATACTGTCACCCCTACGGGGCGGTTTGGTTGATTGTGAAGCGTGAGAAGGGAATCGTGGATCGTGAGACGTGGATCGTGAGACGTGAAGCGTGAGACGTGAAGCGTGAGGCGTTAATCGTGAGGCGTGAGGAGTTTCGGTTTTAGAATGGAATGCTCAACAACCTTTCAAAGAAATCTTTAACTATTACTCTGCAAAATTCTGCGGAATCAGCGGGAAATTGATGTTCGTGAACCGTTGTTCGTGAGGCGTGGATCGTGAGGCGTGAAACGTTAATCGTGAGACGTGAGACGTTAATCGTGAGGAGTGAGGAGTTTCGGTTTTAGACGGAATGCTCAACAACCATTCAAAGAAATCATTAACTATTACTCTGCGAAAATCTGCGTCATCTGCGGGAAATTGATGTTCGTGAATCGTGAGGCGTGAGACGTCATTCGTGAAGGGTAATTCGAGAGACGTGAATCGTGAATCGTGAGTCGTGGATCGTGAGACGTGAAGCGTGAGGCGTGAGGCGTTTATCGTGAGGCGTGAGTTGTTACTCCGATACATTCCGATTTGTAATCGAAACACTCAGCAACCGGATTGGTAATTTTCAATAAAGCTGTAATATCACCAATTGAAAAATTTCAACAAAAAAATGGAAATTCTCCAATCAGCATTCATTGTACTTTAACATTTACCGGTTTTACTTTGTACCCGAAACTAATCTGTAAAAAAATGAGTATCCTGTCAACTTGTAAAAAATCAAAAAAGAAGCTTTTTAAAACCTGGTTTTTGAATCTGAAACTAAGATGGTAAACCTCCGTATTATTAATTAAGACAAATCTCTTGTATTGCAGACAATAATACTTTTTCCTGATTCTCATAGGTCCTCGTAATACTCAAAGGCATCTATTATATCCAGGTAAACACCATCAAATCCGGCAGCCATTATCCTATCCAGATAGGCATCATTGTTACCGTAAATAAGACTCTGCCATTCCGGATCCCAGTACCAAACCTTGTAGTTCCCTTCCCAGTCCGGGTTCTCCTTATAGAGCCATTCCGGTTGATTTTTGAGCCATATCGTATTCCAGTAGTACCTGTAATCTTCGGCCTCCCCAATGCTCATATAACATATTACGAGACGCTTACCCCCATTCTTCTTTAGTTTCAGTCCGGCGATTTCCTGCGCAGTAAACGCCACGTTATCATGAAATAAATCGATGATGATCAGATCGTAATCTGTTGCAGATACGGCATGGATAAATTCCTGTTTGGTATTATACTTTTCACCGTTAATCAGGTATAAAAAGTTTTTAGCATCAGCCACTGTTTGAATATCATCGTTGTTAACACTATACGGCACAGCCGGATATCCCGGAATGTCGTTTAAATCGCGGTTATCAGCAGCAAAGGAAATGAACCCATTTGTATTGTTCCTGGCATAGGAATCATCCATTTTAATATGCGTTGAGCAATAATCTGTTACTAAAACCTCCACGCTATTCTGCTCATATAACAGACAATAGTCCAGCATATACTGCATCTCGGAAGCTGGTGTAGCTTCTTCGTCCCGGTTATAGCCATAAAACAGATCTTCCCGGCCAACAGCATTGATGGCCGCCAGATAAGCGGATTCCAAAGTCCCATCTGTCTCACCGTTATTTGTAACGAGTTCCTGACCGTTCTGTGGAATAACAATAAAACCAGGCTCAGTATTCCGTGCATAATCAGAAATACCGATCACAAAATCCCGCATCTCCTGCCTGTAATCTATATTATCCGGAAGGTTATTTTTTTCACAGGAGACCAAAAGAGGCAGAGTAGCACAAATGACACTTATGTAGGCTTTCCTTATCATAGAAACATGCATTGATAAAAACATATACGATGTAATAACAACAAAAAAAGGTACAGGTTTAGTGATCACCCTCAGGAAGCCGATTTTATGCTTCATCACAAGGTATATTGGCATGGAACAGGTTTTTGCCTAAGCTGTTCTCATGCCTTTCCTGTCAGAAAATACAGATACACCGGAATTAAAATTCAGTTTTGGAATGGACAAAACCGGTTTCTTCTCTCTGCGCAGGGGTAAATAGATATAAAAAGAAGCTCCTTTCCCCTTTTCGGATTCCAATATAATTTCCCCCTGCATCATATCAACCAGCTTTTTTACAATCGCCAAACCGATTCCTGTTCCTCCGTATAACTTCTCAGCATTATCGTGCGCCTGATAAAAACTATCAAAAATGTGCTCATGTTTGGAATCTTCAATTCCGATTCCGGTATCTGAAACAAACATACAAATGTTCTTTTCATCTGTGTATTTTATTCCGAATGAGATGTTACCTGACTCTGTGAATTTTAATGCATTATCAAGCAGATTATTAAAAATCTGTACCAGGCGTTGTTCATCTCCTGAGAAGTTGATATCGCTAACCTGAAGATCAAGTTCCAGCAAAAGGTCGTTATTATCCCGCAACTTTTCAGAATATGCTGAATAAATGGAGTTCAGTGTTTCCGCTACATTAAAACTATCGTTATTCAATGTGGCGAGATTGGTATGGAGTTTAGAAATATCCAGGATATCATTGATCAGCGCCAGTAATTCATCGGAACTTTTATTTATAATGCTGAGATATTCCCTTTTAATATCCACCGGCAAATCCTCTTCTGTCAGCATTTCAGAAAATCCAAGTATACCGTTCAACGGGGTTCTGATTTCATGGTTCATATTTTCGAGGAAGGCACATTTTAAGCGTTCACTTTCTTCTGCCTTCTCTTTTGCGATGATCAGTTCGCGTAATAACAGGTTTTTCTCCGTAATATCATTGACGATGATATGGTACAACTTTTTATGGTGTATGGTGATCTCACTGAAAAACATTTCCACATCAAAGAGATGACCATCCCTGTGTCTGTGCTGACATTCGGTATGAAAAACACCTTTTGAGATATTAGATTTCAGCATTTTCTTTATATCCGACCACTCGTCAGAAGAGATCACGGATATATTCATACCAATGAGATCTTCCAGCTTCAGTCCATAACATATACCTGCTGCTTTATTCGCATCAATAAGTATTCCCGTTTCTGTGTCAATAATCAGTTTCACAGCACCATGGCTTTCAAACATTGTTCTGAACCTCTCCTCATCTTCCAGAAGCCTTTTCTGATGGTTCCACAACTCCGTCTGGTCCCTGAATGCGACTACCATTCCCACTATGCTTCCCTTATTATCTGTTAAAGCAGAAAAACTCCCTGTAACATGTGGTTTTTCTCCCATACGATTTTCCAATCTGACATCCAGATCAATCTCAAAACTGACCCCATTTAACAACACATCCTCTGTAGCTTTCCTGATATCCAGCATAGTCTTGTTTGAAACCAGTTTAAATATCTCATCCGGGTGACGGCCAATGGCATTTTTTTCCTTCCATCCGGTAATCTCTTCAGCTGCTTTATTCATCCGCACAATTTTTCCCTCCAGACTGGTTGTAATCAATGCCTCCAGGGTGCTGTAAAATGTAGAGCGGTACAGATTTTCTGCTTCTTTTAACAAACGCTCGTTGATCAGCTGCTTTTCTATGGCTTTCAATACCATGCTCATGGCAACCAGGGCGGTTGGTAAAATCAACATAACCGGCAGCCATATCACTTTAAAGATGGCCAGACAATCATATCCGGGTGTCATAAAAATTGTAGGCAACGTCAGCATATGAACCAACCCACCAAACAAAAACAGATAGACATTCTTAGTCCTTTCAGGCCTGTTATGCGATATCCACCTGAATACTAAACCAACCACACCGGAGATGACAATTGATGCCATCCCAGAGTACATACCTGCACCACCAACCATAAAACGATACAAGGATGTTATCACCACAGAAACCGCTGCGGGAAGCCAGCCTCCGAAAAGACCTGCCAGTGCAATAACGATGGTTCTTCCATCAATAAATATCCCCTCTTTCAGTTCAAACGGAACAGACATACCAGCCACAGCTACAGCACCAAAACATAAGCCGGTTGCTACTTTATAAAGTAAAGGTTTTTGTGCCCTCAGTCCTGCAAAAACACTATAAAAAACTGTTAATGAAACAAGTAACGCTGAATTCTTTATCAGGTCCAAAGTAATTTCCATAAATCATATCTCCTCAATCAATCCGGCCGCCAAGATAACCATAATTTAACACCAAACAAATTCATTTAATTTTTATTTAATTTTCAATTAACCACCAATAAGTCTTTATATGTACCGCTTTTTCGTATTTACCTGAATCCCGGCGTTATTAAAAGGGACCAATCGCCATAAGAAAACCTGAAATAAAGAAAATAACAGGCCTTTGACTCCTCTGTCCTTAACTAATTGATGGGATTATCTTATCAATTTAATTTGTTCTGTCTGGCAAAATCATATTTACCTGCCTTAGAATAGCACAAATTCGCAAAACTGTTGCACAAATGTGCGTTGTTCTTGTACTGAAAAAGTATTTGAATTATGTTTGTATAAACGTCTGAAGAAATGCGAAAAACAATCATTTTATCATTTTTATTCCTGCTTACCATGATGTTAGCGGTTGAGGGAGTTGCACAGGAAAAATCCATTTATAAGCCATCTTCATTTGGCAACATGGATCTTAACAACACCTCCAGCCGGTGGTGCTACCAACGCAGTGTGGAATCAGAGAATTTTATTATTTTCTGGGAAGCAGGATATGGATCGAACCCCAAAACAATAGCAGATGCGAGTTACAGGGTTAATACCGATGCTGTATTAAACATAGCAGAAGCCGGTTTTAGCATGTACCGCGATTCCATGAAATTCATTATCAAGGGACAATCCAAAACGGATCAGTATAAAATGATCATCCTGTTATTCTACACAACCGACTGGATTGCCAGTGGATCGGGAGTGGATGATATGATCGGACTGCTTAACCTGAGTGCCTGGGCCGCACAGGCTTTGGGCGTAACGGTAGCACACGAAGTAGGACACTGTTTTCAGTACCAGGTTCATTGTGACGGTTTCCCGGGAGGCTGGATCTATGGTTTCGGTCCAAATGCATCGGGAGGTAACTGCTGGTGGGAACAGTGTGCACAATGGCAGGCATTTAAGGTTTTCCCTGATCAGCAGTTCAGCGATTACCGTTTTACCGAATATCTCGATAATTCCTACAGACATATCCTGCATGAGTCACCGCGATATGCCAATTACTTTATTCAGGATTACTGGACCTTTCTTCATGGTTTTGACTTTATCGGATACCTGTGGCGGGAATCAACATATCCGGAGGATCCGGTTGAAGCCTATAAACGTCTTACAGGAATTTCACAGGCAAAATTTAATGATGAAATGTACGACTGTGCCTCGCGGTTTGTGACCTGGGATATTCCGGTTCTGCGTGAAAGGGGAAAAAACTATATTGCTGCCCGTTCTTCCAATACCTTAAAACCATCAGATGACGGATACATGATTATTGATCCGAACGAGTGTGTGGAAAACTATGGATACAATACCTTTCGTTTAAACGTCCCCGATCCAGGTGAACCGGTTACGGTTTTCTTTGAAGGTAAAACAGGTACTGACGGATACCGGAACGTAAAAAGCAAGACCTATGCCGGATGGCGTTACGGTCTGGTTGGCCTGAATGCCGACGGAAGCAGGTTCTACAGCCCAGTGAAATCACCAAGTTATATAAAATCACTGGATAACCCCAAAGATACATTAACTGTCACCTGTCCGGAAAACTGCACAAAGCTCTGGCTGGTGGTGACCGGTGCACCATACCAACACTGGCGTCATGCGTGGGATGACGATGATTCAAATGATGAACAATGGCCTTATCAGGTAAAATTTGCACATACCAACTTATATGGTACGTTTGATTTTACTGAAGAAGATGTGCCGCATAATGCCACCATTACGCAACATGTAAGGATGGTACCCTTTGTTGGCAGCGCCAATCCGTATCCAAGTACAGCTGTTCAGCCCAACCTGGAAACGGTATGCCGCGCTTTTTGTCTGAATCTCAGTGAAGTGAAATCAGCCTTCGGATCAACCATAAAATACTGTGCCATAAATCCGAATGGATCATATAACTATTCTTCCACTGCCAACGCACCCGGCCACTGGTTCAACAAAACCGGAAATGTAACCAACTGGGGAAACAGCAGTTATATATTCTCTGAGCTGAACTCCGGTACCCTGACATTTAATATCGGACAATACCCTGATATTTGCAAGGAAGGCGATGAATTTACCATCAAACAGGGACTGGTTTACACACCTGCTGGAGGTACTCCGGTTTCGGTAACTTTTGTATTCAACATTCTGGTAACGTCTGATATTACAGCGGGAACAGATGAAAAACAGGTAGTACAATTTGATTCTCCTGTTCTGAATAGCTATGTCAACGATTATATTTTACTGAATAAATCGTATGAGAAGGTGGTCATCTATAATATGGGTGGGCAGGTTATAAAAACAGTTTCGAACACCAGCAGAATAAATTCAGCCGATTTAGCATCCGGCGTTTACCTGATATATGTTGACGGAATGACGGGGAAGGTGGTGAAGAAATGATATGATAAAATGCAGTTTATTAAAAATAGAAGAGACGCGATTAATCGCGTCTTTACTATTTTATATTGTTACATTTATTTTTAATCTCTATTAATGCATCACTTATTAAACAGTCCAGCTTAAAAAAACATTCGTATTTTACTTCAATCCTTTCTTGTATTTCGTTACTTCCAGGAGATCTGATAACTGTTCTGCATTGTTCATTTGAAAAGTCAATGGAATTAATTTTCCGGACATTTTTGAGGAAAACATGCTTTTTTTCAGGTCGTCATTAATGTTGAGTTCTGTAACACCGGGCCTGGTCTTTTCAGTAAAATAAAAAGACACCTTAAAATGCTTATCCCAAACCGATAACCAGAATATGGTCTTCTTTTTATGCACCACCTTACACAGCCACGCACCACCATCCTTATAATAGTGCCACAGGAGTTCAAAATCAAAGTCGTGCTCAACTGTTTGTCTTAATTCGGAAAACACCGGAAATACATTTTCGCCTAACACTTGTTTTAATACATCATCGGTTGGTTCTACTTCCGAATCGCGGAGTTGAGGTTTTTCTGGAGTCATTTTGAGAGTTTTAGAGGTTTTGTAATTTTCAAAGTTATAAATTTTAATGAATTAAAGCTTACGGTCTCTCATACAAACGGTATCTATATTAATTGAATTCAGTAAACAAAAGGTTATAAATATCCATTATATTAAAAAGTTTAAGGAAATTTGTAACAACCGATGTATTAACCAAATCGATAATACTATGTCCGCTTCTATCGACCATCTACCGCTTTCTGCTGAACTTATTGAGCTCATCAAAGCAAATTCAACAACCATAGATGTTCCCAGGAATACAGAAGTCATGTACGAGGGCCAGTATATTAAAAATATTCCTATTGTGATTAAGGGTCTGGTTAAGGTTTTTATTAAAAATGAAGATAAAGAATTATTGCTCTACTATATACAACCCGACGAAAGTTGTATTATGACTTTTAATGCCAGTCTGGATAATTCTCCCAGCAGAGTTTTTGCTTCAACGGAAGAAGATTCATCGGTAGTCTTGATGCCGGTTGATAAAGTATTTAAATGGCTAAAGGAATACCCGGAAATGAACGTCCTGTTTTTTAAACATTACAATGCCAGGTACAGCGAATTAATCGAGATGATCAACCATATACTGTTCAATAAAATGGATGTTCGACTTTTAAATTACCTAAAATCAAAAATCAAAGTTAAGAATCAAAATCCTATCCGTATTTCACACAAACAAATTGCCAATGATCTCGGTACAGCCAGAGAGGTTGTTACAAGGATTCTTAAAAAACTGGAATATGAAAATAAGGTTCAACAAAATTCCGGATTAATAAAAGTTATGCATGTGTGACTGTAGTCACTGACTTTCTTATTTCATCTCCATATTTTTGTTTAGAATCAATTTAAATAATTGAATGCAAAATATGGATATCTCCGATTGTATAGTAAAGGTATTAGGTTTTGATTTCTCTTATGCATTGTTCTTTAAATGCATTGTTAGCTGAATCATATATATCATGTTAATTACCCTTACAGCAATTTTCCTCCTCACATCTCTCACAAGTATCTGTTCACTGTGCTTCCATTGAAATAAGTACATGCTTAAAAACACGAGGGTTAATGTTACATACCCTTTGAGTCTAATATCATTCGTAACTCTTTTAAAATTAATGCTTATGAAAACTACATTTACACATCGTAAACTTACCAGCCTTATTACATTGTTCTTTGTAATTATCGGATTCGTTAGTCTTGCTCAAAAAAAACACATTGTAGAGGCTTCCATAAATGTTTTCACACCTTCTGAATTAACCATTAACGCTGGTGATACGGTCGAATGGAGAAATATAGAAGGGTGGCATAATGTAGATGGATTACAATCAACCTATCCCGATAATCCAGAATCATTTGGCAACAGCCAGGGCAGCGGATGGGTCTATTCACACATTTTTAATGCTGAGGGTGTATACAATTATCATTGTGATCCGCATGTCGGTCTTGGGATGAAAGGGAAAATTATAGTTGAAGCTTCTGCAAACAACCAGGGACATACTTTAACAATCAACTTCTCATCCATGAATCCTCATGTCGGCCAGACCCTGTACCTTTCATTAATTGATTCTGAAACCGGAAAAGAAGTTGAACGAAAAACAGAAGATATAGATGCATCCTTTTCTGTACAGCTTTCGGGCCTTGAAAAAGGACATTCATATCATGTGGACTTCTTTGCGGACTTTAACGAAAACGGCATTTACGATACGCCTCCAACGGATCACGCCTGGAGAATGGAGGTCAATAACGTTTCAGACGATGTAATACTAGATTTCGTTCATAACACGAATTTCACTGATATAAGCTGGGAATATAAACTGACTTTGAATTTTATGAATATGAATCCGCATCTGGGACAGAAATTAACGTTTTACCTTGTTGATGCTGCCAATGGATCAGTCATCGATTACAAGATGATATCAGAAATCATCAATCCTGATTTTTCCATTGAATCTTATAACATAGTTCCAGCTGGTTCCTATAATCTTGATTTTTATGCAGATCATAACGGAAACGGAATTTACGATGCGCCTCCTGTTGACCATTCCTGGCAAATATTACTAAACAGTATCAGCAGAGATACAACAATAACATTTACACATAATACAAACTTTACAGATATATCGGCAGTGACACCAATAATAGCTCCACTCAGTGAATCACCAACACTATATCCCAATCCCGTTTCTTCTGCGTTAACCTTGCAGTTGAATGATTCCGGCTATGAATACCATTCCATCTATGATATTTCAGGCAAGCAACAGAAGGTTCATATTTCAACCTATAATAATGTAATGGATATAAAAGTGAATGAACTGAAAGCGGGGATTTATTTCGTTGAACTTCTGAATAATAAGGATCGAATGTTTCTCAAATTCATAAAAAACTAACTATGTACAGATCATTTACCATAATACTTTTGGGTTTTATTTGCACAATTGCGTTCTCTCCTGGTGTAACAGCACAGGATGCAGAACCTGTTGAATACGTTTTTAAGGGAACCAGGATTGTTAATGACCAGTCTGTCAATCTTGCAGATAAAGGTGAACTGTTGCTTCTGGTCCAGCACCGTTTCGGAGATGTGAGTGGTGGTTATTATGAGTTATTCGGTCTTGATCAGGCAACAATGCGACTGGGATTTGAGTATGGTTTTGGATCATTCTTCAATGCGGGCATAGGCAGAAGTACATGGTTGAAAACCTACGATGCTTTCGCAAAACTAAGACTGGTGCGTCAAACGTCCGGGTTCCCTTTTACAGCCGTTATTTCCGCCGGGGGTTCAGTCCCTACAATCAGAAATTTTTTCCCTGAGCCAATGAATTCATTTTCGGATAAGGCCTCAGGAAATGTGCAACTGTTGCTCGCAAAAGAAACGGGCAATTTTGGGTTTCAGGTGTCCCCCGGATTCATTAAAACCGGAACCATCGCTGGTCTGAATAAAGACTTGTCATTCTTTACAACAGGATTTACAGGTTCCGTAAAAATTGTAAGAAAAGTCTCTCTTAATCTGGAGTATTTGCATGCTTTTAATAAACAGATCTCAGGCGACAATACACTTTCATTGGGTATTGATATCACAACAGGCGGTCATTTGTTTCAACTGATCTTTTCCAGCAACCAAACCATGTTGAACCAGGGATTTTACTCCAGCAAGACCGGTTCATGGACCAGTGGTAATATCTACTTTGGGTTTAATTTAATTCGAGAATTTACATTAAAATATTACTGATATGGAACGAAAAGAATTTATAAAAAAACTGACCATTGGCGGCAGCGTGCTCTTTGCCTCACCACTGCTTTTTAATGCTTGTACTGAAGATAACGGCATGGTTGACAACCAAACTTCGAATGACCTTGTCATTGACTTAAATGATGCTGCATACTCTGCACTTTCAACCGTGGGAGGTTTTGCCTATAAAGATAACATCATTATTTTCACAACAGGAACGGACACCTATATGGCACTTTCAAAGCTATGTACACATCAGCAATGCACCGTCAGCTATAACCATTCATCGGGGACAGTACCCTGTCCCTGCCACGGGTCAATCTATTCAACTTCAGGTGAAGTATTAAATGGTCCTGCTACACAGGCACTAAAACAATACACAGTAACTAAAGATGGTAATACCCTGATTTTAAAATAGTCAGTCAAAATATTTAAATATGCCGCTCGAACCCCCTTCATTAAACATGTTGGCAGAATTCATTACGTTATGTATAAAATGGTTTGGTTAAATCCAGATAAGGACATCCACATGTTTACCTGCCGAAATGTTTTCTGCAGCCCGTATTTCTGCTTTTAACGATAAGGAATATGCATTGGTTTTGGTATCAAACCATATGGCAGTTTTCCACTCGCTTTTCCCTACTCTTGCTGTTGCTTTTAGTCTGCCCCAGCCTTCCTCTTCTGATTTAAATATTGTTCTGATTTCTTCGGATAATGCTATCGGTAATGTAACAAAATACCAACCACCGGAAGTACCGTATTGCCAGGGTATGGCGCTAAACTCATATTTAACTCCTTTCATCTGCTACAAGTATAGATTAATCACTTTCCCTGTTCCGGTTCATCAGGATGTAAACAATAGGAAGTACACCAACTGTATTAAAAACGGCAATGCAGATAAACCAGGCCAGATGATTATTCCGGGCTGATTTCCACATGCCGGTAATTTTCCATACACCTTCCCAGATGGCCAGAATAATGATGACAGGCAATAACCATAAATGGGCTTCAAATAACTGTTGTACGTTTTCCATTTCAATCTGTATTTAGAATACTAAATATATGAATTTCAGCAAAATAAATCAACCATCCACAGCGCGAATAAACACCTTTAAAATACAGATAGATCTGTCCAGGATTTAATTCTTTAACCACCTATTTATTCTCCATTAAATCCTTAAGCCTCAGGCAGGCAATAACATAATTATAAACGGCCTGCAGATAATCCACCCTTGTACCTTCATAAGTATGTTGCACTCTCAATAAGTCCTTAGGCAGACTACGTCCTTCAGCAAAAACTGAACGTGCTATTTCAAGGTTTTTACGTGCCAGTAGAATATCCTGCTCTTTTCTTTTCATATCTCTTTGGCCGGTATGCATATCAGAGACAGCTTTTTGCATATTGGCTTTTTTCCGGTTGATAAAATCCGAAATATCATAACCTGTCTGATCCAGTTGCAGCCTGCCTGCTTCAATGTCGTGTGCTGAACGGATTTCCTTGCTTATTGGAATATTTAACGATAACCCAACAAAACTGTTACCATACCAGTTGGCAGTATTGAACAAATCCAGCGAATTTGCATAGTAATTTGTTCCGTATGCTGCATTTAACGATAAAGTAGGAAGGAGCATTTTTTTTGTATTTAACAGCAACAGGCTATCCTGCATATAGCGACTCTGTAATTTTTTATAAGCAACAGAAACTGTTGGATCAAGACCTGAGGCTATACCACTTTTCAACATCTGCAAAACCTTATTCAGGCTGTCGGCCGGTTCAGGTAATATGTCAGCCCCGGGATTTAGTCCCATCTGATAAGCCAGTTCCAACCTGGATTGCCTGTAAACATTAAGGGCCTGCTGATACCTGCTCAGCGACTGGCTCAAATGTAACCTTGACTCATTGACATCCTGTGTATTCAGACGCCCCTGTCCGGACAGATCCTGAGCGACAGCAAGATCCTTTGCATATAATACCGTATCCTGACTGGCATAATTCAGTTGTTCGCGTGCCAACACTGCTTCAGCGTAAGCTTTTGTAACAGCCGTTCTGAGCGCCCCTTTATCAGCTCTGTAATTCAGCTCAGCCATTTTCCCTGAATGCCCGCTCATAATCAGTTGCTGTTTACGGGCAGGATTAAAGATGTCGTAGTTCAGATTCAGCCCGATGCCGGACTGCCAATCAGTACCAAATTTCAGATATGTCAGTTCACCTGATGTTGCATCACCCGTAATAAGTCCCAACGGAACAGGTGTTGATGGTATAATCAGATTTCGTCTTAAGGATACTGTTGATGAGATATCCGGCAACTTACTGGTTTCTTCTGCTGCCAGCTGCTCCTGTTTTATCCTGACCTCCAGCTCACTGCTTTTCAGCGACGCATGTCTGTTAAATGCTGTATCAATGGCCTGATCAAGTGAAATGTGTTGCTGTGCATATGTAGTCCTGACTACTAAAGAACAGACTATTGTAAGAGCAAAAAGCTTTATTTTGATCATCTTTAATGTATTCATTTTCCTCATTTTAATTTCTGAAAACAGATGCAGGTTCAACCGTTTTAATGGTCCTCACAGAAAAGAAAAAGGTACTCCCCAGGGAGATTCCAAAAGTGACCAGAAAGAGTCCCAGCATTAACATCGGTCCGATATGGATCAGCAATCCGGAACCGGAAACTGCAGCTTTAAATGCCGTCAGCAGTCCGATTGCTATGATGAAGCCTGTAATGGAGAAAAGCGCTGACTGGGTGATGATCAGCTTTGTTATAAACCTGTTTCGTGCACCTATGGCTTTCAGTGTGCCGTAATCCCTGATCCTGTCCATGGCCGAAGAGTAAAGCGTAAGACCGATGATAAAAAATCCACTGAGGATGGCGAAGATTACCAGAGAACCAATACTGGAACCGATATTGGAACTGACCACAAGAAATTTTACCGTTGTTGAACGCAGGTTGTCTGTTGTCCATGCCCGTATTCCCGGTATGGCTGCATTGATATTCTTCACGACCTGCTGAGGCGTGAACCCATCATCAATACTTACTGCAATGGCACTGATTTTTACATCAGACGTTTTGCAATACATTCTCGCCTTATCCAGGGTAGTGTAAAAATAGGATCCTCCGAAACCACGTGCATTTTTTGTCTGCATGCGGATAATGGCTTTGGTGCCGTTTATCTCCAGTTCTGTCCCCACATCCGTTGAACTGCCAAATGTTTTGGCATCAAAATAGTCGGCGCTGATCCCATAATCTTCCACAAGATCGTTGAGCGTACCTTTAAAGATTTTTTTCCTGTTTGGACCGGCAACAAAACCCGGAGGATTGCTGCCGATAATATTCACAGGAGCTGTCTTACCGTTCTTAAACCTTGCCACTGCTGCACCAATAAACATGGGTTCAGCCGACCGTACACCATCGATACTCTGTATTTCATAAACCTTGCGTTTATCAAGCTGCGACAGATTATTTGCATTTTTAGTCATACTGTCCACCACCCATATCTGGGTTGTCGCAGTCCGTGAATTATTGATCAGTCCACCCATAAGATCCATCAGAAAATTAAGGATGCCGATCTGCTGACCGATGAGAAACGTACTGACCACAATACCAATGACCACACCAATACTTTTGGCTTTATCGTAGCGAATAAATTTAAGTGCTGTGCGTAACATAGCTTACTTTGTTTTTATTGTACACTCTACCCTGCTGTTAAACAGCAGTTGTTTTGTATTGTCCAGTTCTATGCGCACCTCCCTTACTCTCCTGTCCTGCTGGTCTGTCGGACTTGAGGTAAACAGTGATTTCTGAGACAGGTATGGTGATACCATGATGACCTTTCCTGTGGCGATGACCTTACTGAACCCAATATGCCGGATATCTGCCTTTTGTCCCGGTTTGACCTGGGAAGCAAACATTTCATCAATCTCACAACGAACCATTACCGGACCTTCAGGAGCAAAGGTCACCAGGGTCGTATTCCGGCCTACGGTATTGTTTAAGATGGTATTCATTTTCAGAATCTGACCGTCTTGCGGTGCTTTAACCTCTTTTTTTGATACTGTGAGCTTCGCTTTCTGAATGTCTACATCCAGCGCTCCCAGCTGCGACCTGGCCACATTAAGATCAGCATTCCTCTGTCTGAGATCAGCCTGCAGGCTCTGAACCTTCGTTTGCAGGTCGTCCAGATTCTGCTTTGTCTCTGCTCCCGAACTGATCAGCACCTTTGCTGATTTAAGATTGGATTCCGCGTTCTGAAGCGTGATCCGGGTATTTTCAATACCGGCTTTGGCTGCTTCGATCTGATATTGCTGTGTTTGTTTTTGTTTCAGCAGCTTTTCCAGGGCCAGTTGTTCCTCTCTGTTATCCATCTGTATAATGACTTCCCCGGAATCCACACGATCACCCATGTTTTTAAAGATTTTTGTCACCGTACCCGGCAGCTGAGCCGCCAGATCAGTGATCATATTTTCCGGTTCTACCAGACCGATACCAACCACCTTGTTTACGTTCTGTACCGCATGCAATGTTGTAGAATCCGACCGTGTTGTTTTTGCTTTGGTTCCGTCATCAGAAGATGTACTCTTACCACATGCGGATAACAGCATGATGACCGGTAACAGAATAAATATGACTTGACGTTTCATATGGTGTATGTTTTGTTGTCGCTTAATTGTCAGGTGGCAAATCAGCCATCTCTCCGTTTTCGATATAGATAATTTTATCGGCATAGGCCTTTAAACGATGGTCGTGTGTGACCACAATAACACACCGCCCCTCCTTGGAAAGTGTCTTTAAACGCCCCATCACTGATTCAAAGCTGGCCTGTTCCAGAGAGGCTGTCGGCTCATCACACAAAATAATGGATGGATCGTTGATCAGAGCGCGCGCAATGGCGACTCTTTGCTGTTGCCCACCACTCAGGTTCCTGGGAAGACTTTTCTTACGGTCACCCATGTTTAGCTTTTCAAGTGCCTGCTCAGCTTTATCCCTGGCTTCCTGCTTGCTTACTCCCATAAGCAAAAGGGGCTGCATCACATTTTCAACGGCATTCAGGGGGGCAATGAGGTTAAAATACTGAAAGACAAAGCCGATATTGTGAAGCCTGAGATCTGCCAATGCTTTTTGTTTCATCTTATTTACAAGCTGCCCTTTAATCTCCACCGTTCCTGATGATGGATAAATAACGCTTCCAAGAATGGAAAGCAGGGTAGTTTTACCGGAACCGGAAGGTCCCAGCACCAAAATAAGCTCGTTCTTATAAAATGAATAACTTACATCGTTCAATGCCGTTATGGTGGTGTCCCCCATCTTGTACTTCTTGCTCACATTTTTAAGCAGAGCTACCGGTTCTTCATCTCCTGGTGTGCTGTTTTGGTTCATGCAACTGAAGTTTTAATGGCACTTTATCCTTATTTCATGAGATAAATAACTTATCTTACTTATTAACAAAATGATGTGAATTTTGTGGTGTTAAAAAAGCATATAATTCGGGCATCCTGTTTAGCTTAAATTAAACAAAATGAACATAATACAACACTGTTTTGCATTTTTTAAAACCACAGAGAAAGTATATCTACCGGTGGTAAGGGAACTAAGTTCTAAAATGAATGATACCGGTATCAGGTAAACCCGGTGTATATAAGTGCAGCAGACAACGTTTGATACTGTTGCGGATGTTTCACTGCTTCAATATAAGGTAAACTTTTCCGGAATCGCTGATCAGGCCTGCATACCATTTAATGATGTCGAATAGCTGATACGTCAAGCTCCGTGTTTGAGAAAGAGGATATACCATAATCGTCCGAAATTTTAGCGTTCTAATAAAAGTTTTCGCTCATAATTCCGGTTCAGACCAGGGATCCAGGGGTCTTTTATTTTAGGTTCTGAAGGATGCCGGTTTTCTCCTCAATATCCAGGGTTAGTGCATCCACAGATATTGTTGCACCGGAGATGGCGTCAATATTTTTTCCTGCTTCCAGTTCCCGTGATCCATCATATCCAGTGAATTGTTTCAGCCAGCCACGCGCGGTGACTTCCTGACCGTGTGTAGCCTGATAATTAAATACTTTCACCATACGGACCGTTTTATCCGGATCAAAAAACATGAAATAGTCAAAATATTCTGAATCGCCGTCATGATTTTTATTGCCGTTGATGGAACAGCCTCCTGCCCTGCAGCTTAACACGCGTCCAACATACACAAAACGGATGGTCGCTTCAGGATCATCCTCTATGCGGAAAAACTTACCATTAACCGTATGCATTTTGATTAAGGAGTCAGGTAAGGTAATTTCCCTAAGGTGTTCAACAGAATGTACTTCATATCTTTGAAGTGCCTTCTGCAGGCTTTTATGCTGAAAATCAACAGCATTTTGCGCAGGCACTCCAAAAACTGAAGCTGTAAATACTATTCCGATTATAATAATTCTGATCCCCATATTCCGGTTTAAAACATCACACCTATTCCGACACTGAAAACCTTACTGTAAGCATTATCACTTCCGTTTTTCACAAACTGCATATCAGCCTTAACCACGGCTCCTTTTGTCAGCCCCAGTGTCAATCCGGTGGTAATAATATTCTTCTCATAAGCAGGATTCGCCGTGATGGATGGTTCAACCTGTTGGTGTGTGTTCAGATATTCATAGCGAATAAAAGGAACCAGTTCATTTTCCGTATTACAAAACCGGAATACATTATACCCTGCTTCGACATACCAGCCGGTCATGGCACGCCCTAAATCATTAGGTTTTCCGTTTGAATCTGCAGTAAAGGTGTTATACTGAGCCGTATTGCTTAAACCGGTGTAATAAAACTGTCCCCGGAATTCAAATCCACTTAATGAATACCGTGCATCAACACCTAGCATTGTGATCCCAACAACTGATGAGTCTGCCTTTGCAAGACCTGCCTCATTGTTTTTATCCATGTCATTGTACAGGGTACTCTCGGTTGAACCAATATAACCTGAGACGCCCACATTTAATCCCCTGATGCCATAGTATTCAAGTTTCAGAGCCAGGTCCGGTGAGCTGATAAATGACTCAGCTCCCTTCTGACGTCCTTTTCTTAAGCCGTTTGAACCGTTCAAATGTGGCGAACCATCGTAGCCGTTAAAGCCATTCATAAGATAGGCCTGATACTTTAATGAAGCCGGCAGAATATTTCCGGTGATACCAAATCCTATTTCACGCCATGTAGTCGGTGCTATGGTATTGTCAACCACAGGGCGTTCCACACCGTTAAAGGTTGTCGGTTCGTGGTATTCATTGGTGATCCCCATGGGAACAAGGATCAGTCCCGCTCTCAGATTGATGTAGTTGTTCAGCCGGTGTTGTAAAAAAGCCTGTTCCACATAAACCTCCTCTACATGCTCAAACTCGAGTTCAGAAACAAACTGTGTTTTACTGCTGAAATTATAGCCCAGTAACATGACCAAACGATGTACATCGAGCTTGCCGTTATTCCTCACATCTGCATCCAGTGGCTGATTATAATGAACCTCACCATAACCGCCAATCACGAGTCTGCCATCAGTTGATAAGAGTTTTTCTGCAGAATTAATATACTGATTTCCCTCGTTTTCCTGTGCAAACGTTAAGCCGGCCCACACCAGCACTGCCATCAAAAGCCCTGTCCTTTTCATTGTTATTTTAATTTATTCTAAATATAGATTTCCGTGACAAAACTACCACAACAGTGAAAAACAGCAATCATAAGATGTTATGATTTTATGAAACTGGAGCATGTTTCAGGGCTCTTTACAGAAAAGTTAAGTGGACCGTCAGATATGGAATCCCCTAAATATTTTGAACCTTCAGGATAATAAAAAATAATCTAAAAGTGGGGATAATAAAGAACAGATCACCGGAATACAGATGATCATAAAGGCAGGATATTTGATTCAGCCTAAGGGTAATTTAAACCTTATACTTTAAAAAAACGAATTCCCCTAAACAGAAGCGATGTGTCCTCTGTCCGGGGAATAAAAACTTAATGCCGCTGTGCACCAATGCTGAAATGCCTTTGAAGCATAAAATACGTTTAAATAAAAGCAGGTATGGTTTTAAATAAACGACATACCAATCTTCATCTGTTTCCTGAACTTACCTGTTTCAGCAATACTCAGGATCAAAATGAGGAGGCTTTACTACTCAAATTTAATGACTTCAACGGGACAGCTTTCTGCCGCTTCTTTAATATCGTCTTCATTGGAAGCAAAATCAGCGCCATCTTTCACGACAGCTTCATCTTCCATTTCAAACACATCCGGGCAAATTTCTTCGCAGAGTGCACAGGCTGTACAGCCCTCT
The DNA here is from genome assembly GCF_042219855.1 of Quyinboa sediminis. Classification (NCBI taxonomy): domain Bacteria; kingdom Pseudomonadati; phylum Bacteroidota; class Bacteroidia; order Bacteroidales; family Quyinboaceae; genus Quyinboa; species Quyinboa sediminis. The sequence continues at coordinate 49,801 of NZ_JBHJHP010000005.1, forward strand.
TCGATCCATACTTTCTGAATTGACATAATATAAATTTTAGTGTTAAACAATTAATTTTAAAACGTTTATATTCTATCTCACTATAAATCAAGCAACATACAAATGTAACAGAACTTTATTTAAGGTGTTCAATAAAACCTTTATCGTAACATTATTTAATACTCCAGTTCCACTTTACTGATCCGCACTTTGTATGACTCATACCACATTGCCCTTCCTTTTTGCTTGGCATCCCTGTGCACACTGTTTTTTGCCCATCTCCGGATGGACTCCATATCTTTCCAGTAACAGACTGTAATTCCTACTTCATTTCTGGCAGATTCCATACCAATAAATCCCGGTTGTTCTTTCACCAGTTCTTCTATCGTATCCGACATGTCACTGTAGCCCAGATCACCTTCCGTTCTTACCGATGTAAAGATAACTGCATAATATGGTGGTTTTGGTGTATTTGCGTACATTTTGTCCATCTTTTTCTGTTTTTTTTTACGAGATCCTAATAATCCGGGTAGGACAATTTTCTGATGCCTGCATGATGTTATGTTCATACAGGGAATAATCCACTCCCGGCAAAACGATCATCCTATCAATAACCCTGAATACTGCCGGTGCATAAGCTTCACAGATACCACAGGCAATACAGGCCCTTTCGCTTTCATCCTTCCACACTTCCTGTATTCCCATATGTATTACTCATAACCGCCCATGCAGGACAAACATGCATTGGCATAGGCGTCATACTTATCAAATGCAGGCCCCGGCCTACCATTAACAGTAATTATATGATCCAGCCTAACGAGTAGGTCGACTCCTGTGTATACAAACTCCCCCTGATCTGCCTTTAATACTCCACGGCAAATCCCCTTTGTTTCTGCCAGTTCGTTGTGGCGATTAAACCAGAAAATTCTTACCTGCTGCCCCCTCAGTTCCTCCAGCACATCAAAAAAGTCCGGATCAACGGGCATATAAGCATCATATTTATCCATAGTAAAACACGTTTTAAATTTATGTTTTTGCAGGAATAAATTGCGTATAGGTCCATTTGACTCCCTTTTACACCGGAGATTCAGAAGCAGATCATGCCCTGGCCAACAGGTTTAAATAACTACTGATCCTACCACCGGTATTATGCTCCTTCAAAACAGCGTCATACTGAAGCAGGATCTTTTCCTTCTCTTCTTCAGGAATAGCCTGTTCTGCCATGGGATACAATATATGATCTTCTTTGTAAATATGATCCATCAAAAGAAAAGAATAGCCACGGGCATTTTCGATGACCTTTTCCTTATCCGATCCTGACAGACCATCTTCCATACCACGCACAAAATCTCTTCCTTCCTCATGTTCGTGTAACATTACCGGAACAGGATTACAGTGCATGCAATCTTCATTCTCAAGCATGGCTATGAACAGAATATCTTCTTCTTTGGCATGGTGAAACTTATCAGCATAGTTTTTTATAAAATCTATTGCCTGTTCAAAAAAAGCAGCATCAATTGCTTTTCCTTTTTCAATCTCCTCACATTCATTTAATATGAGCTCAATTACACCCATTATATTGCGGTGTTCATCTGATAAAATATCGGTTACGTTTTGCATTTTAATATAATTCCAGTCGGTTTAAAACAGCCGTTCCATTTTTAATTTTCTCCGAAAGCGACTGAATGGTTTCTGTGGTAACAATTGCATAGAATCCATCCCTTATCGCCTTGTATTTTTCATGCAGCGGACACGGATTATCGTTATTGCATTGCTTTAAACCAAATCCGCATTTGTAAAACCAGGCATCCCCCTCCATCACATGAATCACATCAAACAATCGTAATGCTGTTTGTGTTTCGCTGAAATGAAATCCGCCACCACGGCCTTTCATTGAATCCAGCAAGCGGTGCTTAGTAAGGGTCTGCAGAATTTTTGCTGTATATGCAGCAGGCGCCTCAATTTCCTGTGCAATCTCCAAAACACCGGGCCTTTGCTTTTCCCAGTTTCTCAACTGTATAAAAACCAGTGCCCTGATGGCATACTCTGTACTTTTTGATAGCATTACTTATGATTTAACCGATATTTCACGGGCTAAATTTAATGCTTTCCTGAACAATATGTTGTTTTCAAGGTGAATATGACGATGCAAATCATCTTCAAACTCTTTCAGGGTCTGATAGGTAACCCTGTAAGTATTACATCCGTCAGGAGGACATGTATATCCGGATGTGATTTCTGACATGTGCTCAAAACGGTCTCCCTCCGTCTGATGTTCCTCAAACATCGTTTCTATCGTACTGACAGCTTCCTGGTACTTCTGTTCCGAAAGGTTGATCTCTGAATCCGCCATACGTCGAATCAACGGAAAAAGAATCAGCTCTTCTTTCTTCATATGTGCAGATAAATTACCTGCAGCCCCGTCAAACAGTTCCTTCACTGTGAATAACTCAGGATGATGCGCTCCATGTACATCACACAGTTTCTGCAGTTTTTGCTGTAAGAAAGGAATGGTATCATTCACATAACTGTGATGTCTTTTTTCGATATAATCGCATAACTCACCGGGGGCAAGACCATTAATATAGGCTGAATCGGCATCTCTCTGCTGCAGCAAATCATTTAGATCCTCCATTAATTGCCCGGCATCAATATTTGATTTCTTGCAGGCCTCATCAATACTTATGCCTCCACCACAGCAAAAGTCTATGCTGTTGCTTTCGAAAAGCTTAGCAGTTTTAAAGTTCTGCTTCACGATATCCCCAACTCTTGTACTTCCACTTATCTCCATATCTTTTACATTTATTTTGTGACAAAGATATAATTAATTTATAAAAGGATATACAGGTCCTTTTATATTTTTATCATATATTTGTTCAACTAACTATTAAACAATTCTTCTATGAGCACAAAAAAACTCTGGACCGGTTTTATTCTGGTCATGGTGATTTCGTTCGGTATCCTTGGTTGGTTCGGACACGAAATTTACAGGGATGCACCCCCTATCCCCGACAAGGTAGTATTAACGGACGGCACACAGGTCATGTCGTCAAAAGATATAAAGGACGGCCAGAATGTATGGCAGTCTACAGGAGGACAGGAACTGGGAACAGTTTGGGGTCATGGCGCCTATAAAGCACCTGACTGGACAGCAGACTGGCTGCACCGGGAAGCTGTATATATTTTGAATGTATGGTCGCAAAATGAATTTTCAGTTCCTTATGATCAACTGGGTGATGAGAAGCAGGCCATGCTACAAAAACGACTGCAAAACCAGTTACGCAAAAACAATTATGATCCACAGACCAAAACCCTGACCATCTCACCTGTACGCTACCAGGCCTATGAAGCCGTAAGTAAACATTACAAAGGTTTATTTATGGACGATCCCGGACTGGCTGAACTCAGGGAAGCCTACAGTATACCCGAAAATGCCATCAAAGATCCGGAGAGAATGGCCATGATGAATGCCTTTTTCTTTTGGGCCAGCTGGGCTACGGTTACAGAACGACCGGGTAAAGAGATCACATATACCAATAACTGGCCTGCTGAAAAACTGGTGGGTAACACGCCGCCCGGATCGCTCCTGCTCTGGACCGGCTTCAGTGTTATTATTCTATTATTCGGAATAGGCCTGCTGGCATGGTATTATGCATCCAATCGCGGCGAGGATGACCACAGTACAGTACCAAAAGTCAATCCTTTGTCCGGTACAAAACTGACACCATCCATGAAAGCTACTCTCAAGTATTTCTGGGTTGTTACCGCATTAATCCTGGTACAAATCTTAATGGGAGTAATTACAGCGCATTACGGTGTGGAGGGTTCCGGTTTTTATGGCCTGCCACTGGATAAAATGCTGCCCTACTCTATTTCACGAACGTGGCATATTCAGCTGGCCATTTTCTGGATTGCCACTTCATGGCTGGCAACCGGTTTATTTATTGCACCGGCTATTTCAGGGAGAGAACCAAAATACCAGCGCTTTGGCGTGAATTTTTTGTTTATCGCACTTCTGATCATTGTTGTCGGATCACTTGCAGGTCAGTGGATGGGTGTGATGCAAAAACTGGGTCTGATCGAAAACTTCTGGTTTGGACATCAGGGGTACGAATACGTTGATCTCGGCCGTTTCTGGCAGATCTTTCTACTCATTGGCCTTGTCCTGTGGCTGTTTTTAATGGGACGTGCCATTCTGCCGGCCCTGAAACAGAAAAATGAACACAGACATCTTTTGACCATGTTCCTGATTGCCTCCATCGCTATTGCCGCTTTCTATTCAGCAGGACTGATGTGGGGAAGACAAACCCATCTTGCCATGGCAGAATACTGGCGCTGGTGGGTGGTTCACCTCTGGGTGGAAGGTTTCTTCGAAGTGTTTGCAACCGTAGCGATCGCCTTCCTGTTTGTAAGGATGCAACTGATAGGATCGAAAATAGCCACTTCAAGTGTGCTTTTCTCTACCATTATCTTCCTGTCAGGCGGCATAATCGGTACGTTCCACCACCTTTATTTTACCGGTACGCCAACTGCGGTACTGGCTCTCGGTGCCTCCTTCAGTGCATTGGAAGTTGTTCCGCTGGTTTTGATGGGTTTTGAAGCCTATCACAATATCAGGCTCAGCAGAGCCAGCGACTGGGTGTCGGCCTATAAATGGCCTATCTACTTTTTTGTGGCTGTTGCATTCTGGAATTTTCTTGGTGCCGGAATCTTTGGTTTCCTGATTAACCCGCCCATTGCTCTTTATTATATGCAGGGACTTAACACCACACCGGTTCATGGCCACACCGCCCTGTTTGGTGTATACGGCATGCTGGGTATCGGCCTGATGCTTTTTGTGCTTCGCGATATGGATCTGAGCGCCAACTGGAAACAGAAACCGATCAAAAATGCCTTCTGGCTGCTCAATATCGGATTGCTGCTGATGGTTGTGATCAGCGTACTGCCGGTAGGACTTGCACAGACCGTTGCCAGCGTAAAACACGGACTGTGGTATGCCCGTTCTGCAGAGTTCCTGAATACACCACCGTTGCAAACCATCCGCTGGCTGCGGGTGATTGGTGATACCATCTTTGCCTTTGGGGCACTGATCCTGGCCTGGTTTGTCTTTGGATTGAAATTTGGCTGGTCGCTGAAGAAACAGCAATAATTCAAAGAGCCGCTGCAGAGCGGCTCTTTTTTATTCCTGCATGACCAGAAAGGTAGTATAGGCTATAAAGGTTACCAGCAGAACAGCGGCTTCCCAACGGTCGAGTTTCTTTCTCTGTCCCGTAAACATAGCTATAAACAGGAAAATGGTTCCACCGGTTAATATCCAGAGATCGGTATTGAAATGGGTATTATAAGGAATAGGCTTCACAAGTGAACTGATCCCGAGAATCAGAAAAATATTAAAGATATTGGATCCGATGACATTCCCGATGGCGATATCGTTATTCTTTTTCATCACGGCCACTACAGAGGTGAACAGTTCCGGCAGCGATGTTCCGGCAGCGATTATGGTCAGACCGATAACCTTCTCACTTACCCCAAGTTCTGTTGCAAACTTCACGGCATTATCCACCACCAGCTTTCCACCAATAACCAGACCGGCTAAACCTGAAGCAATAAAGATCGCAATCAGCCAAACGGGGCGCTGCTTTTCTACCGTTGCGTGATCCGGTAAGTCAGTTTTCATCTGTCGGTACACATACCAAAGAAACAGTGCAAAGAGCATCAGAAAAATCATACCATCCAGTCTTGAGATGACCGGAAGTTGTCTGTGCAAGGTATCATTGGCCATAAACAGCAACAACAGTGCGGCCATCAACGACAGAGGAATCTCCTTCCATACCGTCCCTGATTTCACCACCAGCGGTGATATCAGACCAGCTACTCCAAGGATCATAAACAGGTTAAAATTATTGCTGCCAATGATATTCCCAAGCACAATATCATAATGTTGCTGTGAGGAACTGATAATGTTCACCACCAGTTCAGGCGCCGACGTCCCAAATGCCACAATCGTTAACCCAATGGCCAGTTCAGAAATTCTGTATTTCCGTGCCAGTGAAGATGCTCCGTCAACCAGCCAGTCCGCACCTTTTACCAGCAGTCCAAGCCCTAAAAGCATATATAGAATATTCCAGATCATATCAGCACCAAATGTATGACAGAAATTAATGCATACTGCAATTTTATCATCTTATTATTGGAGTTATGAACCAGTAAAACCGAAAAGAGGAAGTCAGAACCTTCCATGTTGCTGTGAGTCGTCCTCCTTTGCTGACAAAGGAGGTGGCTTTGCCGAAGACGAAGCCGGAGGATTTATTAAAAAAAGTATCCAATGTTTTGACTTATAACGTTCCCGCGGTAAGGTGTCGTGGCAGTTTCTGTCCGATAGGATAGGAACTGTCAGGACGAAAAGTACTTTGCGCGAACGTTGATAATTTTGGTTTAAAAGTACTGCCATGCACTATGACCGCGTGTTGTGCAACGTTTTTTATCACTCAGTATGTTTGTCTTCTTTTACCAGTCCATTGATGAAATCGTCGAAACAATTTGCAATGTGAATATCTTCATTATTTTCCATGTCAAGCCATCTCACAGAAGGGATTGAATTATTTCTAAAATCAAGTGAAATCCAATAATGTCCGTCCCCTGATAAAAGGACTTGCTTTTCAGGTAATCCCCATTCCTTTGTCATGTAATCGGAGTCAAGGATGTTTTGAGCTGTGTCGATAGATTTGTCAGTCACTATGCCAAACATTTCATTAAATGGTACATGATCTTCAGCCCAAGAAGTTTTTTGTTTCATTGGAAATCTAAAACCTTTCGTATATCCTCCATTTTGAATTTTTAAAAGTTCTATCAATAGTTTTGGTAGCTGAACTTTCAATGCAAATTCTGCACTCATTATCGTTTTATCAGTCAACGGTGGATGTTTATAAAAGTTTTCAGCCCAAAAGTTGCTTTTATCGACAGTCATTTTTTCTTTTCAAATTGTTGCATAACTAGCATATATACTGATATTTATTCAGCATTTCCATCCAATAGGGTTGATTTTGCGGTATTGGTTTCAGCTTTATTTTTAGTGATTGCTATGTAAATCATGATATTTTCAGAATTATTCCAAACCAGGAACAGGCACAGATCAATTTTGGTGGATTAAAGATATGGAATTGAGGGGAATAAAGCAAGGGTTTAGAGACAGGTATCAAGACACTGGTATCAAGACTTGTTTTTATTTTTGAAAAGTGAGGATTAATAGTGAAAATCCTTTGATTCCTATCTTACGGTCGGTGATGAGGGTATGGTAAAAAAAATAAATCCCCCGTCCTGACGATACCGTCAGGACACCCCCTTTTGAAAAAGGGGGACGTCGTGACCGGCAAATGCCATGCGATCTGTGTTTCTTTGGATAAGGAGGACGTTGGGACATTCGGGTTCGCTGTGGGCCGTCCTCCTTTGCTAACAAAGGAGGTGGCTTTGTCGAAGACGAAGCCGGAGGATTTTGCACAACAGAATCTCAAACTTTTGCTGATAATACCTGTCATTAATCTTTCGTATTATTCCATTTATTTCTGGCCTTCAGTGTTTTTATTTTGTCAGTGGTTTAGTGGTGGACTGTAAGAGAAATCCTCCGATCCCGATCCCGATGTACATCGGGAGGACCACCTCATTTTGACTTCGATAAGCTGCGCTACTCAGTAACCAAAAGGAGGACGATGGGACGGATGATTCTAAACACAAGTTACCGAAACACGATTAATTGCGTCTCTACCAGAATAAAGGTTTGTTTCCCAAAAAATGTACCTTTATTTTGATCAAAATGTACCTTTATTTTAGTCAAAATATACCTTTATTTTTTCTTAAAGAAAGGTATGTTTTTCTGACAGGTTGTTTTTGTATCATTGAAAATTCATTTTAAAAGCTAATTTATGGTTGCCACTTGTTGGATAAAACCATAAATTTACAATCCTATTCCACTCTTACTTATTTTATCCCACAAGTTACAGCCCTCAGTTCAGCCCTCATGCCATTTGAGAATTCATACAGTGCTATCAGGTAAATGTTTAGCATGACGATGTACAAATTCTCAATAGATTAAGATTAAAAACATAACACCATGAATACTTTAACGGACAAATGGACATCCTGGTCACCTTTTATACTGGGATTATTACGCATTATTGCTGCGATTATGTTTATGATGGCAGGAGCGATGAAACTTTTTGCTTTTCCGGCGGGTATGCCTCCAAATGGAGAAACTGTAGAATTATTATCGCAAATGGGAATAGGTGGAATTCTTGAATTCTTTGGTGGTTTACTTTTGCTGCTGGGGCTGTATACAAGACCTGTCGCCTTTATTCTTGCTGGGGAAATGGCTGTGGCCTATTTCCAGTTTCATGCACCTCAGGGCTTCTGGCCGGTTATGAACAATGGACAGACGGCCATTTTGTACTGTTTTATCTGGCTGTATATTTCTGCCGCCGGAGCTGGTTCTTTTAGCATTGATGCATTGAGAAAGAAAACAAGGAACACATAATCTACAACTTCAATATTGTTGATGTAGTCAGGGACCAGAGGTCATCGTATGACTTATTACTGATAATCAAAGAATAAATGATCATACAATATGAGAAAGGTAATTGCGGCAATTAATATGACGATTGACGGATTTTGCGACCATACGGCCGGACTGCCGGATGAAGAGATTCATCAACATTATACAGAATTATTGGATCAGGGAGACGTCATACTTTACGGCAGAACAACATATCAGCTTATGGAATTCTGGCGAACGTTTTTAGAAAATCCTTCAGAAGATGAATCGATGAACGAATTTGCCAGGGCTATTAACAAAATTCAAAAAATTGTTTTCTCCCATACGCTTAAAAATACAGACTGGGAAAGTGCAACCATAGCAAATCCTGGTTTAAAAGAAACGGTTTCAGAACTCAGGCAACAATCAGGAAAAAATATTTTAATTGGCAGTCGCAGTTTAATTATACAACTATTGAAATTTAACCTGATTGATGAATACCAACTTTGCATTCATCCTGTTGTTGAAGGAAAAGGTTTGCCGTTATTTGAGAATATACAGGACAGGAAAATTTTAAAACTGGTGAAAACCAAAACATTTAAAGGTGGTGCCGTAGCGCTTTACTATGAGCCAAAACAATAATAGGAACATGGAAGTGCCTGCAATGACCACTTCAAGACCAAACAGACATGCATAAACCAGATAACGTAAAACGTTACAAAAAATGAAAAGTAACCCCGGCATTGTGTCACCGCTAAGGCGACAGGCGGTAATGCCGGGTTACTGAAGACTGCGTGGAAAAGGGTTTCAACCCTTTATGTAGTCTTTTAACCGGACAACAGTGAAAATAGGTTGTTGTAAATGGTAACTGTGATTTGCATTGATATTCAGAACAATACAAAATATAAATATGGAATTTATGCAAAGTATTTCCAAATTTCAAATCAAGTCCGTTTACTTTTATAATTACCATAATTAACTAATATCATGTTTGTTACAAAACAAAATGAAAATTTTAATAGGACACTAATGGGTTGTTTTATTAAACAATATGAAAAGAAACTGACTGAGATCTAAATCTGCGGGTAAACGGGGTATAACTGACTTTAATGTTCAAATAAAATCCGCCTAAAATTAGGAAGATAAATAATATTTGTCAAGCCATTCCTTTCTAAACAAGCATCTTAACTGTTAATACATGTCTAAACAATGTTTATTTATGTTAAAACCCTGCGCAATTATTTGTTTAATTCTATAGCGCAATGTTTGCACAAAATACATTTTCATACTATTTTTACAAGAAGTGAACTAATTAACGCTTAATTCCACCGGGTATGAACCAAAATATATCGCTGATTTACGATCAGCAGGCTAAGGTATTCATCAATAAAATTGTTGGGAAAGTTGATTTAAACCGAATACTTGATACCTGGCAGAATGCCCTTGAATCACTGGACATACCTGATAATTTTAAAGGCTTTATTATTGACTGTGAATCCGGTCATTTTGATTTCTCTCTGAAACATTTCGAAAAACTGGTCCTGATTTACCGCATGCATGTTTCTAAATTAAGAAACAAAAAAGTGGCCATCATAGCCAATGATCCACACGATGTAGTATTTTCCACCCTCCTTGAATTTGCCAATAAATACAATACCAAAACATTTTCGACCCAGGAAGCAGCACTCTACTGGATGGATGTATAACAGGCCTTAATGTGGTGCTTTGATAAGAATCGCCGGAACTTTCAGGTTTGCTGTGAGTCGTCCTCCTTTGCTGACAAAGGAGGTGGCTTTGTCGAAGACGAAGCCGGAGGATTTTATGGTCAGGCTGTTTCTCCTTCCAGTTTTTCAACCATATTCTGTATATCCAAAGCCACATAATTAAGATTGTAGATTACTTCATTTTCTGAAAATCTTAAAACAGTATAACCTGAATCAGTCAACCACTTCTCTCGCTTATAATCTTCCGGGCCATTTGTTTTATGTGAACTGCCATCCAACTCAATTATCAGATTTAACTTCCGGCAAATAAAATCAACAACATAGTTGCCAACTCTGTACTGACGGTTAAACTGATAACCGTTTAATTGTTTTGCTTTTAATACATCCCGCCATAGAATAGCTTCACCCATGGTACCATGTTTTCGGTTTTCACGGGCATAATTTTTATTGTACTGATTGTAATTTAGTTTCATATGCTTAATAGGATTTATTCAAAGGTATAAATCCCCCACCAATTGTCAAGCCAATTGGTACCCCCTTTTGAAAAAGGGGGACGTCGTGACCGGCAAATGCCATGCGATCTGTGTTTCTTTGGAAAAAGGAGGACGTTGGGACATTCAGGTTCGCTGTGGGCCGTCCTCCTTTGGCCAAAGGAGGTGGGTTTGTCAACGACGAAGCCGGAGGATTTTATGGTCAGGCTGTTTCTCCTTCCAGTTTTTCAACCATATTCTGTATATCCAAAGCCACATAATTAAGATTGTAGATTACTTCATTTTCTGAAAATCTTAAAACAGTATAACCTGAATCAGTCAACCACTTCTCTCGCTTATAATCTTCCGGGCCATTTGTTTTATGTGAACTGCCATCCAACTCAATTATCAGATTTAACTTCCGGCAAATAAAATCAACAACATAGTTGCCAACTCTGTACTGACGGTTAAACTGATAACCGTTTAATTGTTTTGCTTTTAATACATCCCGCCATAGAATAGCTTCACCCATGGTACCATGTTTTCGGTTTTCACGGGCATAATTTTTATTGTACTGATTGTAATTTAGTTTCATATGCTTAATAGGATTTATTCAAAGGTATAAATCCCCCACCAATTGTCAAGCCAATTGGTACCCCCTTTTGAAAAAGGGGGACGTCGTGACCGGCAGATGCCATGCGATCTGTGTTTCTTTGGAAAAAGGAGGACGTTGGGAGGATCAGGTTCGTTTAACCTTTTACCAGGTATCCTGTTACAGGTAACCATACAAAACTTCTTTTGCATAGGCTGATGGTTTATGTCTTATTTCTTTCAGGAGCTTCTTTACAAAACCGCCCAAATCGTATTGATCAATATCTTTCAGATCCACCCATTCGTACTCTTCTGCTTCATCATTCAGCACAACATGCGTAGAATCTGTCCTGCAGGTGTAGTCAATAAAAATAAAGTGCTTTCGTTCATGAAACGACCGGTCATATACCGTTTCGGTAAGGCTTACCAACTCAATATCATATATTTCAAGTCCGGTCTCCTCCAGCACTTCGCGCTTCAGGGCTTCTTCCATGGTCTCTCCCAGCTCAATATGTCCGCCGGGAATGATATACTGATCATTCCACTTGTGTGATTTACACAGCAGTACTTTACCATCGGGATTAAATATGACTGCACCTACAGTCGGTTCCGGATATTCCATTATTCGGTTTTTTATTCGACATCTTAATACTGCAAATAAACAAATTTCCTGAGATTTACAGATGAATGGATATAATCCGGAGGTTCAGACTACCCGGCTCATTTTTCCGAAAAGCCAGAGCAGACAGACATAACAACCACGCCTTTATTCGTTTATCAGGGTTATGCCCGATAAGTCAGCTTTCCCGCTTTTAAGAAATTCAAAGGTCATGCGGTCTGCCCGGCAATCTTTAAACTGAATTCCCTTTAACTTTCTGCCTTTAAAAAAGCTATTAATAAGTACGGCATTCTGAAAACTCACCTTCTTAAAAGAGCAGTTATCAAAAACACAGTCTTCCAGCGTCCCTTCAAAGGTAATATCAGCCAGTTGGCTTGCAATAAACGATGTACGCTTCAACACCGTACTGATTAATGTGTTCTTTGCGAAATCACATCCACTTAGTGTTGCGCCTGTAAAATCAGCTCCGGAGAAGTCGCAACGGCCAATATGATCACCAGAGAACTCTGTTTGTTTCAGGGAGCTGTTTACGAATTTATTATCCACCATGTGAGATCCCTTTATCCGGCTACCGTGTATTTCGGAACCGGAGAAGTCGCAGAGTACCACGTGATTTCCCTTAAGTAAAATACCTGACAAATCAGATCCCACAAATAAACAGTTCTTCATGTTGGAAGAGCTGAACTTATCGTGCAGGTTCTTTAGACCGGAAAAGTCTGCATCCACCCAGTTGCCCCGTGACATATCCCAACTGATTTTATCTGTCTGATCCCTAAACACTTTATCTCCTGACAGTGTACCGGCAGGTATTTCCGTCGCAGCCTCAAGGCTTTCGGATCTGTCATTTTCCGAAAAATAATTGAGCTCCAGATTCAGGATCTCAGCCAAACGATTTATGGTTATAATATCCGGCATGGACTCTCCCCGCTCCCATTTTCCCACCGCCTGTGAACTGATGAACAGCTGCTGTGCCAGCTGAGCCTGTGACATATTCTTCTTCTTACGTGCTTTGGCAATTTTGTTGCCTATGTGTTTTGCATTTAACATCATGGTTGTATTTAATTATTCGACACAGCAAAGTTATGATGCGGGGTTTTCGGAATCAAATAAAATCCGTTACCATTAGTTGTATTTCTGCTACTTTCAGTTGTTTTCAGGCAACATCACGTTGCATTCACCCTATCACAAAAATATGCATTAAATCAAAACACTTTTCAATATCCGGAAAAGCAAGGTTGGTATCAATGTAAAAATGGTTTTAAGCGGATCCGTTTTTAACCTGCATATTGCATATTAATGCAACATAGGTTCCTTATGGTACATAACAGAACGTTAATGGTTCCGAATAAAATCACAGGGGTCAAATTCAGGTTTATTGCCGGTAGATATTCATAAGCAGAGGCTGTCCTTCAAAATCGAAAAACAGCCTCTGTACCATTATGGACCTTAATGTTCCAGTTGCTTATTAATTACCTTGCTCCACTTCTCGATGGATTGAATTTCACCATTAAGTTGTGGGTTCTTATCCGAGTTGTAAAACTCCAGCGTGATAAATGGCTCATTCCTGTCAAGTGGAATTAGCTGCAAATCCAAACGGCCGACAGCACTGGACTCTCCTTCCTTTTTCACTACTGACCTTCGCGTAGTTACAACCTTACAATTCTTTATTTCCTTAAGATTTATATGTTTAACTTCTGTGATGCCATTCGATTCACTTGTATAGTAAAAGAAATGACCGGCTATATCGATTCCCACTGAAAAATCACCATATAATTCATAATCTGTTATTGCGCTATGCTGTTCCTTCGCGAAATCCCGCATCGCCTGTAACATTTTATGTTCCTTTTTACGCCTGGTTCGGTTTAAAATTACAACTGGGATAACCCATATTCCAACCAGTACTACACTTATAATGATTACGCCTGTATTCATAATTATATGTCTAAAATTAAGTATTGGCCATCCGAAAAGATTGATCTGAAAGTGCATTTAAATTTATACAGATAGCTTTTGAGACAACCGGTAAAAACACAAGGCTGAAAGCCTTTTATAAAATGAATACGGATGTTACCAGAAATACTGGAAGGGAAATAACATATCAGCTTTCCTGAAGAGAACCAAAAAGTTTTCAGCGATCTTTGTATATTGAAAATAAGTTGTTCCAATTAAGAAGCCGTTAACTTTTATTATCCCGTCAGGAGAATTAAATGCATGCTTAAAATCGATAAGCTGACAACAGGCTGATTCTGAAACTGAAATTTCAGGTTCTGTAACTCCGATACAAGGTGGAGAAGCAACGAGACTGCAATACCGGATGTGGTTTTGATTGTTTGAGCTACTCTGAAACGGTAACAGATTTCCGGATCCGGGTAAAAGGCCAGAACCTGACAAATAAAATACAGCGAGGATTACCACACTGATCTGTCTTAATCTTTCCCGTCTAAACTCCATTCCCTGTCAGTGATTTACAGTGCAATATTAGTAAATATTACCATTCGTTATATCCATAGAATAGAATTCTTTTTAAGCGTATATTCAGTTCAGACGATGGCGTTATCTTTCAGAAGGAAACAGCACATTCGTGGAAGCAATTTCGTAATTTCAGAATCAGCAATCATTCCTGCATTCACTTTGTAAACGACTGTTTTCTATCTGAAATGTCGTATGTCCGATTCCAAATTCATGGGAAAGATCGTGTTGTAATTCGGAGATAAAATTATCTTCATATCCTTCAGGCATGATCAGGTGAACTGTCAGTGCAATTTGTGTGGTGCTCATGGCCCAAATGTGCAGATCGTGTACGTCACTTACACCGTCTTTATTCAATAAGAAGTCCCTTACCTTTTCCAGGTGAATATGTTTGGGTACCGCATCCAGTGCCAGATCGATGGAATCTGTAAAGAGTTTCCATGTTCCCCACAAAATAACCACGATAATAACACAACTGGTGACCGGGTCAATCCACAACTTACCTGTAAGGTTAATCAGCAGACCGGCAATCACGACTCCCATCGACACACCGGCATCTGCTGCCATGTGCAAAAATGCACCTTTGATGTTCAGATCGTCCTTCTGGCCTTTCATAAACAACAGAGCTGTTATGGTGTTAATTACGACGCCGACTCCAGCC
Source organism: Quyinboa sediminis (assembly GCF_042219855.1). Taxonomy (NCBI): domain Bacteria; kingdom Pseudomonadati; phylum Bacteroidota; class Bacteroidia; order Bacteroidales; family Quyinboaceae; genus Quyinboa; species Quyinboa sediminis. Next base: position 64,838 of record NZ_JBHJHP010000005.1, read on the forward strand.
ACAATCATCACCTCCGTTCCACCCACCGGTTCCGGATTGCTGAATTTGCGGATGGCATCCCAGGCAATCAGGCCAACTGCAACAAACAACAACAGTGCATTTAATATGGATACGAGGATGGTTGTCTTGCGTAAGCCATAGGTATATTTTCCCTTGGGTTTCATGGTTGCCAGACGTGCAGCCGCCCAGGCAAAAATCAGGCTCAGCACATCGCTGGTATTATGCCCCGCATCTGCAAGTAGTGCCGATGAATTGGCGATTAAACCATAGATGACTTCGAGTACCACAAAGGCAATATTCAGGCCTATACCAATTGCAAATGCTTTGCCGTAACTCTTTTCTGATGCTTGTGTATGTGAATGTGTATGTTGATGTGCCATAAATTTATCCTTATCTGTCATGCCCGGCCAACCTTCTGCAACATAAACAACTTAAGGTTATCAACTGTTTTCATATTTCTTTTTAAATAAGGGAAACCTCACTTTTTCAGGATTAAAACCCAGTCTGACCGTTGATCTGGTGCCAGAAATTCCATTGGCGGTTCGTTTTCTTTTACCGTAACAGCTGCGAGGTTCAGTTTCTCCCCTGTTTCTGCATTCAGCCACAGGTTATCTGCATACACTCCCGGTTCAAGATGAAGTGCAAATATTACGCCTTCCGGATCAAAGACAAGATATTGATTTCCCGGTTCTGCCAAAGCATAAACCCTTAGGGCAGGATGTCGTGATAAGAGCTCATCGTGGGGCTCCATTCGGTAAAATATTACGTCCTCCGACATGGTCCGGGCAAGGATTGAGATCATTTGTTCTGAATGGTGATAGGAATTATCATCACTGAATGGCAGGCCTTCGGGCCCATGGGCTACCAGTTCATATTCCCCGGCATGTCCGTTCCATGTGAAGGATGCCCCGGCGGTTACACAGGCCCAGGCAGACCTTCTTAAATCATCCTGTGTGGCAGCGGTTCGTTCCTGCCAGAAACGTCGCCATAATGCATTCCCTTCTGTCATGTAGACCGGCTTTCCCTTATACCCAAGCAAACAAGCCATGTGGTGAGTCCAGGGTTCCTTCCACAGATTTCGTTCCATATCCTTCTCCGGTGCAGCAATCTCATGATTTTCCACCGCTGCAAAGGTATATTCGGGCAGGTCGTAGTGGTTCTCACGCGGAAACTCATCTTCATATGTTATCATATGATGAAAGACATCAAATTCCCTGATAAGGCGTGCAAATCCCAGCTCTTCCCCTTCCCTGTCACCTGGGACTTCCCACACATAGTTCCAGCCGGCAATATTGGCAAACGGAGCCAGACGCGCCACCATATATTTAGCTAAAAACCGTTTCTCATCGGGTGAAAGGTTTTTCCAGGCCGGTCCGTCATTTTTACTGCCGTCCACACCCAGAAACATATGCACACCTATATCGTTCCGGTTAAACCAATCCAGATGTTGCTCCATCAGGTGCCAGACCTTAAGGTTCATTGAGGTATAAAGTTCACCTTCGCGGTACAGTGTCAGATCATGGATCTCCGGTTCCGGTCCATCGTGATAGTACTGTCCAAAGCAACACAAGGACAACAACCAGTTCACCTGCACATGATTATATCCGTTATCCTTCAGCCGTTGATAGACGTTTTCTGTGATCCAGTCAAAATTCTGCCCTATCGATCCATGGCCGGTTTCATAATACGATTTGAGCCAGACCGGATCGGTTCCGTTATAGGCTAACCAATGGGGATTATCTTTATACGCCTGTAATATGCCCTTCCCGGCCTTATCTGCGATGCATTCAAACTGCCCCGTTCCACCTTTTGTACTGTCGGACCAGCTGTATTCATAGTTCCATATACCTGTTTCACCGGGCATGAACCGGATCTTCCAGACCATTCCGTTCTGAAAGGTTCCGTCTCCCTTACCATCTCCGTCATAGTATCCCCAAAATGCCGTTTTAATTCCGGAAGGTGAAGTAAAGACTACATCGAGTTCCACGTCGGTGAACTTATTATCATATTTTGTCCTGTTTTTTACCGTTGTTTCGAACATACGGTACTGGCTGACTTTTTCAGAAGCAAAAACTGAAAGCGTGAAAATAACTGACAGGAGTGCAGAAAGAATCCGTTTCATATATTTTATTGAATTTACCTGGGAAAGGCCCCGTTATTGATGTCAATACAGTGGCCGTTTACATATTCCGGACTTTCGGTTCCCAGCCAGAAAATAACCTTTGCCACTTCTTCAGGCTGAGCAAAACGGCCTGAATATACATTGCCCAGAAATGCCTTCTGACGGCTTTCAGGAATACAGTTTTTCATCTCTGTCTCAACAATGGCCGGTGCGACGGAATTAATCAGGATGCCATATTTCCCAAGCTCTTTTGCATAACTTTTTGTTGCATTAATAAGGCCGGCTTTGGAAATGCCGTACCATATATCAGGATGACCAATGTGCCCGGCAATGGAAGCTACATTAACAATACGTCCTCCACCATTGACTTTCATCCCCTCCGCCACACAGTTCATTAACTCAACCGGCGCCTCCAGGTTCACCTTTAACAGATCGTTTTTCAGATTATCGGGATAGGTATCATACCCTACCGTATTCATCATACCGGCATTGTTAACCAAAATGTTAACCGGGGCCATTCCGGATATGAGTGTCCTGATCTTACCGGTTTGCCGTAAATCAAACACGATATGTTCACAATTGTCCTGAACCTTTACTCCTGAAAAGTCTCTTGCGACTATCGAAACCCTGTATCCGGCATGGAGAAACATACGTGTGGTTTCGAGTCCTATTCCCTTATTTCCACCTGTAATTAATACGTGTTGTCCGTACATAAACTAATTTTAATAAATAATAAGCACTAACCATTTTCAACAAACCTAAAGGTCTGCTGAAGCTTAAATTTAATCAAAATACTTATAACTGACTAACCTGACCTGAAGCCTGACTTGAAATACGGTGTGAAATTAATTAGCGGTTTATCCAAAGAATTGCCGCTTCTTCAGTTGAAAAGGGTTTTGATTCATATCCGTCATCCATTGTTTTGATGAGGGTAGGAAAAACCAGGTCGCGGGGATTACTGGTAATAACAGCAATTTTTCTACCCAGAAAATAGTCTATATTATCCTTGTAGAATTCCGGTATCTGGTGATATTCATTGAGCTGAAAATCCAAATGGGCTAAGCGGTAGTCCAGAACAAAACCTTTAACATCTTCGGGTATAAGATTTTTTTTAAACGCATTTTGCCAGGACTCAAATATGTCTTCGAGCGTAATGGAACCGGCATACCGTTTGAAAAATATCTTATTCTTCACATTATATTCAACTGAATATGTTGAATTTTCCTGCATAATAGAGCGCATTATTTGAGCTTATTCAAAGGCCCAAAAGTAATAATTTTATGCGATTCAAAACAGATATTCGAATCTAAATTCTGTTGTTATCAAATTTAAACTACTGTATACCTATATTTTAAAAAGATATTCTTTCAGTTTTTGCTGAATAAGCTTTTTATTTACAGGCTTTGTAATAATATCCCTGCATCCGGCACCGATCGCTTTTTGCCTGTCCGCATCAAAATTATAGGATGTTAATGCGATTACCTGCAGATCAGGATGTTTGGCACAGATTTTTTCTGTTGCCTCAAAACCATCCATCACCGGCATTTTAAGATCCATCAGTACCAGATCCAGATCCTCAACGGAATCTGCAATATCAACGGCCATTTTACCGTTTTCGGCCGTAAATACAGTAGCCGTGGTTTCTGAAATTAGACGGGAAGCCAGCTGCATGCTTGCGGGATCATCCTCCACCAGTAAAATTTTAAAGCCGCTTAAATCCAGTTCCGGTTTATTACCGTTTTTACCAGCACCGTTTACTGCGCTCTCAAGTTTAGCAGGAAAAGTAAATGTAAACACTGCACCTTCACCATAAATCGATTCCACTGTAATAGATCCCTTCATTGCATCTGCGATTTTACGGGATATGGCAAGACCAATACCTACCCCACCAAAATTACGACTATGCGTTTCATCTGCCTGTCTGAAAAAGTCAAAAATCATACTGATTTTATCCGCAGGTATACCAACGCCGGTATCCTTTACATAAAATGCCAGGCTATTTGTATCCGTTTGATAAAACCCAAATTCAATGAATCCTTCCTCTGTAAATTTAACGGCATTCTTAAACAGGTTGACAATGACCTGTTTAACCTTATTCTTATCGCAGTCGACATATGAACCCAATAATCCTGATTCGGGACTGAAATGCAGTTCAATATTCGATTCCTTTCCTGAAGCATTAAGAATTTCCTTTAACTGATCCTTGAGTTCAATATAAATATTCATTAATTTGTAGCTCTCTATCCGCAGGCGGAGCTCACTCTGTTCATATAGTGCCAGGTTAAAAATGTCTTCAATAATTTCCAGTAATCCGTTTCCGCTTGAGTTTATGGTCCGGGCAAATTCTACAATTTCCTCATCGTCCGAAATATCCTGAATCAGCTCACTGAAACCAATGACATGGTTCAATGGCGTCCGTAGTTCATGGCTCATGGTGGCAAGGAATGTTGATTTTAGTTTGTTGCTCTCTTCTGCTTTTTCCTTGGCAACAACCAGATCCTCCCACATTTTTTTCTTTTCTGTTACATCTTCACGTGTGAACACATAATGTGTCATTACACCATCCTCGTTGTAAACCGGTGATACGATGTTATTGAACCACATTTTTTTACCACTTTTGCTTACATCAAGAACCTCACCTCTCCAGCTCTTCCCAATATTCAGGGTATTATAAAGTTCAGCAAAAAAAGCTTCTCTCTGTTCTCCCTTCATACTCAAAAGGAATTCCGCTGTTTTTCCCCTGATCTCATCAGCTGTGTATCCCATTGATTCCGTAAATGCTGTATTGGCATATTCAACTTCTGCCCTGGTGTTGCTAATCATAATACCATTTGGACTCTGCTCAACAGCCGCACTCATCAAACGGATTTTTTCCTGGTATTCTTTTTTATCCGTTATATCCAGGGAGGAGCTGAGAAGCGCATAACCCTTTCCATTTTCATCCTTAAGTACGGTGTCGATAACAATAAATGTACGTATGCCTGTATGCAGGTTAAACGTTTGCTCCTGAACCCTGCTTTCACCTGTTCTTATAAATTCAGCCGTTTCTTTAATCAGTCGTTCGGCCTGTTCTTTCTCCAGGAATTCAGTTACATTTGCGCCTTCAATGTTTTTCCGCGTTCCGTTTGTTATCTCAACTGCTTTCGTATTGGCAAGTATCATATTACCTTTAATATCAATAACCGTAAGTGCTGTACCTGAATTCTCGAAAAGCACCTTATAGAAACGCTCGGAATCTGCCAACTGTTTTGCAGCCTCTTTCTTGTCTGTAATATCAATATTTGTGCCTATAAGTTTTGACAGTCTACCGTCTTTAAACTCGGGCACAATATCATTTTGCATCCAATGATATGAGCCATCTGCAACTTTTAACCTGTAGTCAAATGAAATCTGGGATTTTTCCTTTTCCAGATTTGCGAGGTTTTCCTCAAACAAATGCCTGTCTTCCTCATGTACTAACTTAATGAAATTGTCGAAAGATGGCTCGAAAAGCTCCCTGGTATATCCGGATAGTTCATAAAAGTTATCAGACCAGGTATTCCTGTTTTTTATAAAGTCGTGCTCCCAACTTCCCATTTTTGCAATCTGCTGGGCAAATTTCAGGTTTGCTTCGCTTTTAAGTAAAGCTTTTTCAGCTTTACGCCTTTCGGAGATATCATGAACAATAGCATACAAATACACTTTTGCACCAAAGTGAATCGGACTGGAAAACACTTCAACGTGTTTAATATTGTTATTCTTTAACTTATGCTGATAAAAGAACTGTATTTTGCTATTATTCTGAGAATATGATAATTCTTCCAGTGCTTTCTCTTTGGGCAACATATTCAAATCAAAAATATACTTGCCTGTAAGCTCAGCATAAGTCCATCCGTAAAACTCGCAGGCCGCATTATTGGCATCACTGATTGCACCGGTTTCCGGATCGATCAGTAACATTACGGATTTATTATCCCTGAAAATTGACTTATAACGTTCTTCGCTTTCCTTTAACTCCTGTTCCGATTTTTTCCTATCCTCAATATTTCTGATAATACCAATAATTTTTTCTGTCTCACCCTTTTCACTAAACATCATCCGCGAGGTAATCGCTACAGGTATTTCAGATCCATCCTTATTTTTAAGCAGGATTTCAAAATCAGAAATCCGGTCCGAGTCTTTAAACTTCTGGTACAATTTTTCACGTTGTGCCGGATCTGCGTACATATCCAGAATAGATTTTCCAATCAACTCCTCGCGTTTATACTGTCCACCTGAAAGATGTTCAATTGACGGACTGATTTCCAGAATTTTACCATCTGCCGATGCTTCATAATATGCATCCTGAATGTTTTCGAATATTGATCGGTATTTCTGTTCACTGATCTTCAGGTCTTTCTCAAAATTAACCAGATCAGTAACATCCTTATCAGAGCCTCTGTAACCAATGAATCTACCATATATATCATATACAGGTGAGCCGTTTGTAGTGACCCAGATTACAGATCCGTCTTTTTTGACAATAGCATTATGCAGATCATGAAATTTTTCATGTTTCTCAAAAACGGTAAGAGCAGCATTCTTAAATGCTTCTTTCCCTTCTTCTGGATGAATGTCGTAAAAATGCTTTTTACCGACCAGTTCCTCAGGTTTATAGCCCCATGCATTCAAAGAAAGTGGACTGACAAAGGTATATAAACCAACTTCATCAACCTCCCAGATCACTGTCTGACTTTGTTCAGCAATTTGTTTAAACCGTTTCTCACTGTGTTCAAGTTCCTCCTTACTTTGTTGTCTTTCGGTGATATCTGTAACAAAACCTTCGATGTAAATCAGCTTCTGATCTCTGTATACACCCGCTCCTCTTTCCCATACATATTTCACTTTTCCCTGACGAGAGAGAATTCTGTATTCAATTTCGAATGGTAAATTATTTTCAAGGGCTTTTTTTACAGACTCATTAACACGTGCTCTGTCTTCAGAATGTATTAACTGACCGTAAGATATCAGCCTGCTTTTCAATAATTCTTCCGGCATATAGCCGGTCAGGTCCTTACATCCGGCACTCAGAAACAACATTGTCCAGTTGTTGTCATTCAGACAACGGTAAACCAGACCGGGAAGGTTATTCATTAATGTAGACAGTTGTCGTTCTGACTCTTTAATGATTTTCTCAGACTTTTTGCGTCTGCTGATGTCCTGATGAATGCCTGAAATAACAAGCGGTTTCCCATCCTCTGAATAGGAAGATACCTTGCCGGTTGAATGTATCCATACCAGGCAACCTGTTTTGCATTTCATTCTGAATTCAACAGAATAATTATCGGATTCATGACGAATGTGTTCATTTAAGGCACTATTCACAATTTCCAAATCCTCATGAAAGATATGTTCATACCACACATTGATGGCATCATCCTTTATTTCTTCCAGGGAATATCCGATAAAGCCCGCTGATTTTTCATTTATAACCAATTTGTTCTCCTGTAAATGCAGTTCCCATGTGCCAACATCCGCACTCTTAACAACATCGCTCAACCTTCGTGACAAACCGGAAAGTTGGATGGTACTTTGTTTTAGATCCGTTATATCGTGTAAAAAGACAAAAATCTGCTTAAGATCAGATTCGTACTTACCTGATATCTCAAAATATTTATCTCTCCATTTAACGGCATTTGCTGATAAATTATTTCCCGAAAACAGATGCCTGAACATTTTGGTTAATTGCACTAAAAGCGTACCATCGGCAAATTTCCTGAAAACCTGGATCACATTTTTATCAACAACCTCTTTGGAACATATGCCTGTAATCTCCGAAAATATGCTGTTTACATAGATTATCCTTCCTCTCAAATCCACTGTAATAATCCCCTGATCAATGGAATCCACAATAGTCTGATACTTAATCTCACTGGCTTCAAGTCTGGAACGTGCCTGAACCTCATCATCAATATCATTCATGACAACCATCTGTGCCGCCTGCCCTTCATGATTGATTAAAGAAACGGCTACATCCACATTGATGAAACCTCCTCCCTTTTTCAGGGCTTTACTTCTGTATCGGTCAGGGATTGAAATTCCGGCCAGCCGTTTAAGGTACATTCCCCTTATACGGTTTCGTTCGGATGGATGCACAAATTCAAGAAAACGTTTACCCAGAATATCCTGATCCTCATAGCCCGAAATATCCAATGCTACCTGGTTGACATAAATAATCCGCTTATCCCGGACAATCATTAAACCCGATTGCATGTTATCAACAAGCGCCTTATAAATGTTCTCCTTTTCATGCAAACTGCGCATCTCATTTACCCTCTTCGAAATATCCTTGATAACAATTACCAGTCTGCTATCATTTTTATCTGACCCATTTGGTTTCGGTGTAGCTGAAAAGTTAACCCAGGTAATGCTTCCGTTTTTCTTATGTTGCAAACCAATAATGGCATCCTCAATTGCCAATCCTGTTCTTATTGCTTTTTTATGGGGGAAATCATTTTCGGTAACAGGAGTTAAATCTGGCTCAATAAAATTCCATCCTTCAAAAAAGAGATCTCCTTTAATGGCTTCCTGATCTTTTATGTTAAGAATTCTGTATGCTTTATCATTGAGAAGGATCAATTGCTCTTTGTAATTCAGGCATATAATACCGGCAGGTATAGCATCCAGCAATACACTGTCTTCAGTTTTATCTTCAGTAAAATTCATGCTTCACCCTTAATGTAACCCTAAGCAAAAGTAAGTTTTCGTAATGTTAATTCAAAATTAATCTAATATTAATTATATAAATAAAAATAATTTCAAATAAAAAAAGCCAGCATTAAGCTGACTTTTTTAAATATTTTAGTAAACATGCATTAACTTAAAAATTTCTTGCGCAGATCTTCCACCTGGTCATCATTAATCGGATGCATTTTACCAAGTGGGGCGCCCAGTGTAAGCGACTTGGCGCTGAACTCAGCAACCTCAAGCCGGTCAAAAGTATTCAATAGCTTATCTCCTGTCACCAGTACGGAATCATTTTCAATAATGACTGCAGGCGTTTTACCGGATATCAGGTTCAAAATGGTTTCATTCCCCTTAAAATGTGAACCGAACGGCACACTCGGAACATCCTGTAAAAATATCCAGCTTTCCGGTATGGTACGGACATCAAACTTATTCCCTGTTACACCGAATGCCATCAGATATGGTGACTGCGTAAGAATGATGGAATTAATATTTGGATTGCGTTTATATATCTCCTGGTGCAGCCAGACGGACCTGCTTGGTATCTTGCCAGGTTCCCGCTTCCCGTCTTTTATCTGAACAATATCTTTGCGTTCAATATCCCAACGGTTAACATTGGTTGGTGTAATTAAAAAATCATTGGTTTTCCACCGGACTGAAACGGTTCCATATGTACTGATCATCAAACCCTGCTTACAGGCACGCCTTACAATTCGTACAATTTCATCACGAACAAAGCGTTCATCCGATGGATAACTGACGTGATCCAGTTCAGGCAAAAGTACCGGGATTTGTGAATCAAATGCCTCTATATCTTTATCCGTGAGATATCTTGGCTCACCGATGGACGTTGCATTGATCAATGTTCTGGAACAAAACTCCATGGCTTCGAACCGTTCAAACGCATCAACAAGATTAGTACCGCCAACCACAACACCATGGTTTTCCATAATTACAGAGTTATGCCCTTTGGCAAATACATCTGCGATGCTGTCTCCCAACGCTTCACTACCCGGCAGGGCATAAGGTGCAAAACCGATAGGTCCACACACATGCTTGGCCTGTGGAATAACATTGGTATTCGGAATCTGCCGGACAATACTGAATGAAACCAATCCGGGAGGATGTGCATGCACAACGGATTTTATGTCCTGTCTGATTTCATAAATGGCCTTATGAAACGGATATTCTGAAGATGGCTTATGTTTACCAATGATTTCGCCATCTTTTTTCACACAAATGATATCTGAGGGGCGCAATGATCCTTTATCAATAGCAGAAGGGGTAACCCACATATCTCCGTTATCATCCATAATGGATATGTTTCCGCCTGATGTAGTTGTCATACCACGGTTATAAATACGACTGATCACCAGGATAATCTGATCTCTGGGATGCATGAACCGGGTTTCAAGTGCTTCCATATTATACAAAATTTAATTGGTTGTATGAATCTGATTAAAATACGCTGCAGCACCGATTGCCAAACGTATAAATTGCGATTACAAATTTAAGTAAGTTTTCGAAAGTCTACCTGCCTTATAAACTCAAAACTGGTTTACGTTTCCTGTGCTGTTTACCGGGTGGTTATCGCAAACCCTTTCCATTTTCTCAGCCCCAGATCCAATCCGGGCAGTTTATCAGATATTGCACTCCACACAACAAGAGCAGCACCAAGTGCTGATGCATTATCTATTTCGGATGTGTAAACTGTTTTATCAGGATAGGCTGTTGCCATCTGTCTGACATAGATTTCATTCCGGGCAAATCCTCCAGAGATGTAAATGCTTTTAACGTCATCTGTCATAATGAGATTCAAAGATTCACATTCCACATCAGTCAGATCAAGCATTAATTTGTGATATGCCTCTTCAAAATCTGCAAATACACTCAGATCCGCGGTCTCATCTACATAATTGCCGGGTACTCCATTGCTAAAGAAATGCCTTTTATGTCCATATTTATGTTCAAGGTGATCCAGAATTTCATGCGTACATGACACGGTTTTGTAGCGGTCCGGATCAACTTCAAAATATGCATTTAACCGCTCAGTATTTACATCGTGAATATGCCCCATAAACAAACGGGACGATTTAACCGGCTGTCTGTTGATGCTCATGAAACTCAGGCAGTCGTGTTCCAGCTGTACCATGGTCAGTGGTTCAAAATTATATGGGTTCATGTTGATACACCAGGTACCGGTTGAGATAAGAACAAACTTTTCTTCCGAAGCCAGAATATAAGGTGCCAAAGAGGCAGAACTGTCGTGAATACCAATACCACACTTAAATGATGTGCCATTCAGTTCGGTATCTACAAGCGTTTCGTTAGCGACAGGCTCCGGTAATTTCAATCCTTCATCGCTGCACCACCGGTGATATTTCATATTGTCGTAATCCCAAAGTGCAGTATGACATCCTATTGAGGTAAACTCAGAATAAACCCCGTTGGTAAGCAGATGACACAGATACTGTGGAAAATGCAGGATGTGAGCCACCTTTTCAAATACCTCCGGTTTTGTTTTTTTGAGCCATAAAGCCTGCAGTCCGGAATTCAGCATATCAAGTGCCGGTGAAGCTGTTTTTCTGCTGAACTCCGCAACTCCGCCATGAGCTTTGTACAAGGGTCCCACAATGCCTTCAGGCATGGGCTTCAGATAGTTATACGCCGGCGTCAGGTGTTTTCCACTTTTATCAAGGTACATGAGTGTAGCCCCGTACGTTGAAAAATTGACTGCTTTTACTACGTATTTTGTGTTAAGGTCGGTTAATGTGTCTTTAATCCAGGATTCAATTTTATCAATATCATCGCATTCAAACCCATCTTCATCGCTTATGGTGCTGAATTTCTGTTCCTGTTGAAAAACCAGTTTCAGGGTTTTATCAAAAAGCAAAACTTTCTTATTGGTTTTTCCGATATCAAATACAACAATTACCTCCATACTTATCTGCAGTTATTTAAATGTAAAATCCCCCGGTAAACCAGGGGATTTTTTTATTATCGTTTACTTAAAACTTCTTTTTCGTATTTCTGTATTTCACCAATATAATCCATTCCGGTTGGAACACCTTCCTTCAGACAATAAAAATCCCAAACAGCAGCGAAAGGCATAGTTTTTAATTCTTCCAACATAGCCAGACGTTCGAAGTTTTTGCCTGCTTCTTCTAGCGCCACCAAATCTTTTGTAGGTTCCAACATGGCAATTAAGAATGCTTTTTGTGCAGCACGTGTTCCGGTTACATAAGCACCAATACGGTTGATCGATGCATCGAAGAAATCGAGACCTACATTTACACGACTCATAAAACCATTACGCACAATTTCTGATGCAATTAACTGAATCTCTTCATTAAGTGTTACAACGTGGTCAGAATCCCAACGCACAGGACGGGTTACATGAAGCAACAATTCGTCAACATACTGAAGAACAGCCGAAATTTTGTCACCTGCAATTTCTGTTGGATGATAGTGACCATTATCAATACACATCAAAATGTTATTCTTTACAGCATAGCCAACATAGAACTCATTAGAACCAACAGTCATTGATTCAAGGCCGATACCAAAAGTTTTACTTTCCACGGCATCTTTCATGTGTTCTTTCGGATATTTTGTAGCCATACCTTCATCCAATGACTTTTGTAGCAACGTACGATATCCGTTTCTGTCAATCGGTGTATCTTTTGATCCGTCCGGCACCCAGGTATTATGAACACAAGGAGTTCCCAATTGCTTTCCGGCTTCTGCCGAAATTGCACGGCAACGTTTTAGGTGTTCAACCCAAAACTGACGGATTTCTTCATTTTTACTGGATAGGGTAAATCCTTCAGCAGCTTTGGGATGCGCAAAGAAAGTTCCGTTAAAATCCATTCCAATTCCTTGCTCTTTACACCAGTCGATCCAGCCTTGAAAGTGCTTTAATTCAATCTGATCACGGTCAACAACTTCGCCCTGAAACTCACCATAAATTGCATGTAGATTTACACGCTGTATCCCTGGAAGTAATGACATTACCTTTTCAAGGTCCTGACGAACATCAGCAACCGATTTTGCTTTACCAGGATAGTTACCTGTAGTTTGGATACCACCACCAGACAATGTTGCATCAGGAGTTTCAAAACCACCTACATCGTCGGTTTGCCAGCAGTGGAGACTTATAGCTAACTTGTCCATATCTTTTAATACCTGCTCGGTATCGACGCCAATTTCGGCATATTTCTCCTTTGCTATTTGATAAGCTTCATCAATTTGTTTGGCTTTTTTCATAATATTATTACTTTAAATAAAAAACTTCACGAAGCGGCACTGAAACCGGTGAATTATCTTCATTAACCTCCATGAGGTCCTTATTATAATCCCACCATTTTTTCACTATCGGATTTAAACCCAAATCCTGTGAGTTACTGTCGCCGCTGAGCAACTGATACGCAAAAAGTGTAAGTGTTTCTTCGTCCAGAAAAATAGAGTACTCTGAAATTCCGGCATCCTTAAGCAGCTTTTCCAACTCCGGCCACAACTCATCATGACGGCGTTTATACTCCTCAACGTTACCGGGCTTCAGGAACATTTTAAATGCTACACGTTTCATTATCCCAATGCGTTTAATTCCGGATACAGCCACTTGGCTACTCCGATTACAATAATAGACAACAGAATGGCCCCAATACCAAACAGTATGGTGTTACTTGTTTTATTGGTTACGCCCTTCCATTCCTTACGATAAAATCCCCACATGTTGGCCGTAAGAATTATGGTTGCCATATGCAGTGTCCATGAGCTTGCTCCGTTACCAATCTTGGTTTCACCCATTCCATAGAAAAAGAACTGCAGGAACCAGGTTGTACCGGCAAGGGCGCAAAGCAGATAATTGCTTGTAAGTGGTGCCTTTTTATCGACAAAATCACCTCCGGTTTTATTCTTAATAATCAACGCAACCGACCAGAGCAGATTGGTTGTCAGACCACCCCAGAGAATTACGAAGAAAATAATATTGTTTTCAAAAAGATATTTTAAGCCACCGTCGGCCTCAGAAAGAAACGGATAATTAGCCTGAACTGCAAGTTCTCTAACGGCCTCTCCCATCTGTTTTCCGGTGTCGATACCAAAGCTGAAAAATGCACTTAAAACACCGGATACAATAGCAATCATAAGCCCTTTTCCCAGCTTAAATTCACGATTTACCCCTTCTTTTGAACTGCCCAGATCTTTATCTTTCATGATCCCGGCTCTTCCACTAAGAATGATACCAACAAGCAGAATTAAAATACCCAGCAGTACAATTCTACCACCACCACTGTTAAAAAGGTCTGTGAATGCCAGTCCTGAAGGTAAAATTTCCGCGAGTCCGGGTACATTTCTTAATATAGGTAATCCCAGAGACCCAACCACAGATGTAATACCCAGCAAAACAGAATTTCCGAGCGACATACCCAGATATCGAATGGCCAGACCATAAGTTAGACCGCCAACACCCCATAACAGACCCATAATATAGGTATTACGAAGCACGCTCCATTCAGCAGACATCAGCACATCCTGCCAGTGAGGAACAGTTAAAACAACAGCCAGAAACGGCATAATCAACCAGGAGAACAGTCCGCCTGTAATCCAGTAGATTTCCCAGCGCCACTTTTTAACCCAGTTAAAAGGCATGTACCAACTCCCGGAAGATGCGCCCCCCAGTGAGTGAAAAATAATACCCAATAAAGCATTCATAGTTATTGATAAGTATTAGTTGTGTTATGAGATTTTACAATTTTCAAAATTAGAATGAAAAATAAAAGCAGACAATGAATATAATGGCTTTAGTTTTGCACTTTTTGATCCTCATTAAACATTTTTTTATATTTTTTATTATGCATATTACGCTGTTATGTTGATAATTAAATACTTTTACACTTGACCAGCAGGTGTTTTTGTTTACATTTTTGATTTTTAATTTATAGTTTTACTGACGAAAAAAATTTGGTCCATGACGGATGTAAATGAATATTATAAATATCTGACCATTAGCGATGAAGACAGAAACTGGGGAGTACATATTAATGTAACCGGTTTTGCCATGATTAATCCAGGTATTGTATATCCGCCAACCGGCCATCCTTCCGGGTATTTCTTTACCTGGGAACGTGGCAGGGTAATGGATGAATACCAGATAAATTACATCACCGAAGGATCGGGAATAATAGAAACACGTCATGGCACCTTTCCGGTTATACCGGGAACCATTATTGTAATCAGACCCGGTGAATGGCATCGTTACCGTCCGTCGAAAGATACAGGCTGGAAAGAACATTACGTTGGTTTTCAGGGCGAATATGCTGATCATATCTTTGCGAACGGTTTCTTCCACGACTCCAAACCGGTCGTCCATATCGGTTTTCAGGATCAGATATTGAAATCGTTTTACAACATTTTTGATGTGGTCCGCGATGAAAAAGCAGGCTATCAACAGGTTGCATCCGGGATATTAATTCAACTTCTGGGGAGCATTATTTCCTGTGTAAAGAATAAAGATTTTGAAGGGAAGGATATTGAACGAAAGATCAGAAAAGCCAGACTTTATTTCCGGGATAACCTGGACAAAAATATTGATGTGGAACAGCTGGCAGCAGAACTGAATATCGGCTACTCTTACTTCAGAAGAATGTTTAAAAAATTTACCGGAATCTCACCGGTTCAGTACCATCTGATGTTACGATTGCAACGGGCTAAAGATCTTTTGGTTTCAACCGATATGAGTGTAAAGGAAATTGCTCTTGGCCTGGGTTTTCAGTCAATCTTTTATTTTACCCGTATCTTTAAGAAAAAAATGGGGGTTCCACCAACGGATTTAAGAAAAAAACTTTAACCGGCAACAGGTATCTGAACACAAATATCAAGGTATTTAACTGAATATATTACAACTCCATTTTTCTCAGGTCTGTGCACAATCGGGATCACAGATGACAGCAGAAGTCCCGGGGCGCGGGTTTTAAGTCTTGTATCTTGCGTCTGAAAAGAATATTTTTGTACTTTGGCTAGCGTAAACACACGAATTATGAAAAACGTATTATTCTTATTAATTGCAGCATTTATGGTATCATGTGGCAGTAATGAAAGTAAAGAAGGAGCTCACGGCTCATACAACAATCTTGATTTTAAAGTGCCCGACGGCAGATTAACTCCTGAAACCCTGTGGGCATTCGGGCGTGTCGGCAATGTATCTGTCTCACCGGATAAAACAAAGGTTCTTTATACTGTTTCATGGTACAGTGTTGAACAAAATAAAAGCTTCAGCGATATTTACGTGAAAGATATCGCAATAGGCGACACCAGACAGCTAACATTTACCAACGATGTAAAAGAGAGCAATGTCATCTGGAGACCTGACGGCAAAAAGATTGGATTTATTTCCGGTAAAAGCGGACGCGCACAAATATGGGAGATGGATCCTGACGGTAATAATGAACGCATTATTACAGATATCCCCGGAAATGTTGACGGTTTTATTTATGCACCTGATCAGAAACATATTGCTTTTGCAAAAAAGGTAAAAACAGAACCCAATGTACACGACCTCTATCCTGATCTGGATAAAGCCAATGCCAGACTGATTGACGATCTGATGTACAGGCACTGGGACGAGTGGGTAAACGGAGAATTCTCACATATTTTTATTACCGAATACAATTTCAGCGATAAAAGTCTGATAGGAGAAGGTAAGGATATCATGAAAGATGAACCGTGGGAATCACCAATGCGCCCTTTTGGTGGCATGGAACAACTCAGCTGGAGTCCTGACGGAAAAAAACTGGCCTACACGGCAAGAAAAAAGAAAGGTATTGAATATGCAACGTCTACCAATTCAGATATCTATTTATATGATCTTGCTTCCGGTACTACAACAAACCTGAGTGAACCGAATAAAGGTTACGACAAAAACCCGGTTTTTTCGGGCAGTGGAAATATGATTGCCTGGGAAAGCATGGAACGTGATGGATACGAAGCTGATGTTAACCGCCTGGTGATTCATGACTTTGTTGCTGAAACAGATTTCATATATGATAACGATGATCTGAATGTTTCGTCCCTGACCTGGGATGCAAATGATGAAGGAATTTATTTTATTTCTGACTGGCATGCCAGGGATCATATTTACAGATTCGATCTGTTAAATAAGGATACAATGCAACTTACCAGGGGTGATTACGATTACACTTCCATTCACGTGGCAGAAAATAATCTCGTGGCGACCCGAATGTCGATCTCTCATCCTGTTGATATTTACCTGGTTAATAAGGAGACCGGTAAAGCCAAAAACTTTTCAAACATCAACAAGCCGATCATGGATCAGCTGACCATGGGTAAAGTGGAGGAACGATGGATCAAAACAACCGACAATAAGGACATGCTTGTCTGGGTGATCTATCCACCGAAGTTTGATCCCAATAAAAAGTATCCTACACTGCTTTACTGCCAGGGTGGTCCGCAGGGAACCGTCAGTCAGTTCTGGAGTTACCGCTGGAATTTTCAGATAATGGCTGCAAACGACTATATCATTGTTGCTCCGAACCGGAGAGGATTACCCGGTTTCGGCAAGCAGTGGAATGAACAGATCTCCGGTGATTATGGAGGTCAGAATATAAAAGACTATCTGTCTGCAATTGATGCGGTAGCCAAAGAAAAGTATGTGGATAGTGACAAACTCGGGGCTGTTGGCGCAAGCTATGGTGGTTATTCCGTGCTTTATCTGGCTGGTCATCACGATGGCAGGTTCAAAGCTTTTATTGATCATGACGGCATGTTCAATTTCGAATCAATGTACCTGGAAACAGAAGAACTGTGGTTTCCGAATTTTGATATAGGCGGCCCGTTCTGGGAAAAGAACAATTACAGGGCACAACGTTCTTACAGATTCTCACCCCATAACTTCGTGGATAACTGGGATACTCCAATTCTGGTTATTCAGGGAGGAAAAGACTTCCGTGTACCTGAAAGCCAGGGTTTTATGGCTTTCTCTGCTGCAAAAATCAAGGGAATACCTGCAGAGTTGCTGTATTTCCCCGATGAGAACCATTGGGTACTATCCCCTCAAAATGGCATTTTGTGGCAACGCACATTCTTTAACTGGCTGGACAAATGGCTTAAATAAAACCTCTTAAGCCAATTTACAATATCATATTATGCCGGCTGTGCAGGGTAATAAGTTGTCTTCTTTAGATTTATCCTTAATTACAGAAAAAAATCTTTAATTAATGATACTCTCTTCAAAAAAGCATTAATTTTGCACCCGCTAAACAAGGAAATATATTAAATAACTTATAATTATGGCTGATAATAAAACAAAGTTGTTTAGTGACTTTCCGCCCGTATCCACGCAGGAGTGGATGGACAAAATTGTGGCCGACCTCAAAGGTGCCGATTTTGATAAAAAACTGGTGTGGCGCTCAAAAGAAAATGTTGTGGCGCGCCCCTTTTACCGGGATGAAGATCTGGATAATTTACAACATCTGGATGTCCTACCCGGCGAATTTCCATTTGTACGTGGCGTTAAAGCACAGAATAACAGCTGGTATGTCCGTCAGGATATCAGTGTAAAAGATGTAAAAGAAGCCAATGCCAAAGCGTTGGAAGTTTTAATGAAAGGAGTTGATTCTATTGGTTTTTGCTTTGACAACAAAAGCCTTATTACAGAAAAAAATCTTTCATTGTTGCTTAATGACATTGATCTTGAAGCAGCAGAAGTTAACTTCAGTTCTCCTGAAGGTGGTTATAAAAACATCGCTGAACTTTTTGCATCTTATGTAAAATCATCTGATTTCAATTCCTCCTCGGTATCCGGATCAATTAATTATGACCCGTATGGGCGTTTGCTCTGCAGCGGTAAATTGTGCGGAAATGATGATGATATTGATGCCGGCTATGTAAAAGCGCTTATCGATGCCACATCGGATTTACCCGACTTCAGGGTGATCACGGTAAATGCAAAACATTTAAGCAATGCAGGATCATACATTACACAGGAACTGGGTTACGGACTTGGTATTGGCAGTGAGTATCTTGCCAAACTTACAGACGCCGGTTTAAGTGCTGACTCAGTCGCATCAAACATCCGGTTTAATTTTGGCATTGGATCCAATTATTTTATGGAGATTGCCAAATTCCGTGCAGCCCGCTATTTATGGGCTCAGATTGCTAAACAGTATGGAGCTGCTGAAGCCAATTGTAAAATGATTGTACATGCGGAAACTTCAAAATGGAACATGACCCTTTACGATGCTCATGTAAATATGCTGAGAACTCAGACTGAAGCGATGTCAGCTTCAATAGCCGGAGTACATTCCATGACCGTATTGCCGTTTGACAAACCATACAAACCGTCCGATAAATTCTCAGAACGAATTGCTCGCAATCAGCAGTTGCTGCTGAAGGAAGAATCTCATTTTGAGAAAATCGTGGATGCTTCTGCCGGTTCATATTATATAGAAAACCTGACAGACAGTCTAGCGAAAGAATCATGGAAACTATTCCTGGATGTCGAGGATCAAGGGGGTTACCTGGTAGCTGTAAAGGCTGGATCGATTCAGAAAGCCGTGAAAGAAGCCGCTGATGACCGCCATAAATTTCTGGCCCAGCGTCGCGATGTTTTACTGGGGACTAACCAGTATCCGAACTTCAACGAAAGTGCGGCAAAAAAAATAGAAGTTAAAAACGGCTCATCCTGTTGCTGTAATGCTGATGACAAGCTGGTTGAAACACTCGACTTCGGCAGAGGTTCAGAGGAATTTGAAGCCCTCAGACTTGCAACTGAAAGCGCAGCGAAACGCCCGAAAGTGTTTATGCTGAAACTTGGTAACCTTGCCATGCGTCAGGCACGCGGACAGTTTTCCGGTAACTTCTTTGCATGTGCCGGGTATGAAATAATTGACAATCTGGGTTATAAATCAGTGGATGACGGCATAAAAGCTGCGCTGGACATTAACGCTGATATTGTTGTAATCTGTAGTTCTGATGATGAATATGCAGAATTTGCACCTCTGGCATTCGAAGGCCTGAAAGACGATGTCATCTTTGTGGTGGCCGGTGCACCTGCATGCATGGACGAATTAAAAGCCAAGGGCATTGAGAACTTTATTCATATGCGTTCCAATGTACTTGATGAGCTTTGTAATTACAACAAACTGTTAGGAATTTAAATTCGATTAGGAATTAGGAATTAAGAATTAGGAATTTTTCTATAGAATTTAAAAATCCTGATACTCGTGTCCTGATACCTGATACTAAAAAGTAGATCATGAGACCAGATTTCAAACAAACAGATATAAAAACAGTTAAGGCCAAAGCAGTAACTGCGGAATGGCTGGAGGCAAACGGAATAAAAAAAGATTGGCTAACGCCGGAACAAATCCCGGTAAAACCTGTCTATACCAAGGAGGATCTCGAAGGAATGGAACACCTGAATTATGCAGCAGGTCTTCCTCCATTTCTACGCGGACCCTATTCAGGCATGTATGCTATGCGTCCATGGACAGTCAGGCAATATGCCGGATTTTCAACAGCCGAAGAATCTAATGCGTTTTACCGTCGTAACCTGGCGGCCGGTCAGAAAGGGCTTTCAGTAGCCTTCGATCTGGCTACACATCGTGGGTATGACTCCGATCATGAACGAGTGGTCGGTGACGTTGGGAAAGCAGGTGTGGCGATTGACTCCGTGGAAGATATGAAAATTCTCTTTGATGAGATACCACTGGATAAAATGTCCGTTTCAATGACCATGAACGGTGCAGTATTACCTGTTCTGGCATTTTATATTGTTGCGGGTCTGGAACAGGGTGCAAGCCTTGAACAGCTCTCCGGAACAATTCAGAACGATATACTGAAGGAATTCATGGTAAGGAACACCTATATCTATCCGCCGGAATTCTCGATGAAGATCATTGCTGATATTTTTGAGTTCACTTCGCAGAAAATGCCAAAGTTCAACTCTATCTCTATTTCAGGATATCACATGCAGGAGGCCGGTGCAACTGCGGATATTGAAATGGCTTATACACTGGCTGACGGTCTGGACTATATTCGTACGGGTATCAAAGCCGGATTAAATGTAGATGCCTTTGCGCCACGTCTTTCTTTCTTCTGGGCTATAGGGATGAACCATTTTATGGAGATCGCTAAAATGCGAGCTGCACGTATGCTCTGGGCTAAAATTGTGAAACAGTTTGAGCCTAAGAATCCAAAATCCATGGCCCTGCGTACCCATTCACAGACATCGGGATGGTCGCTGACAGAACAGGATCCATTCAATAATGTTGGCCGTACCGTAATTGAAGCCATGGGTGCAGCCCTGGGCCATACCCAGTCGTTGCACACCAATGCACTGGATGAGGCCATCGCTCTGCCAACAGACTTTTCAGCACGTATAGCCCGAAATACACAGATCTATATTCAGGAAGAGACCAATATATGTAAAGCAGTTGATCCCTGGGCAGGTTCTTATTATGTGGAATCCTTAACCAGGGAACTGGCGGATAAAGCATGGGCTCTGATTCAGGAAGTTGAAGAACTGGGTGGTATGGCCAAAGCCATAGAAACCGGCATCCCCAAGATGCGTATTGAAGAGGCTGCGGCGCGTACACAGGCTAAAATTGACAGCGGTGCACAAACCATTGTGGGAACCAACAAATATCGTCTGGAAAAGGAAGACCCGATAGACATCCTGGAAATTGACAACACGGCAGTCCGCCTGACGCAGATAGAACGCATCAACAGAGTGAAAGCCACCAGGGACAATGCAGCTGTGGAAGCTGCACTTGCGGCTATCACAAAATGCGTGGAAACCGGTAAAGGCAACCTGCTTGAACTGGCTGTTGAAGCAGCACGGTTAAGAGCTACTCTGGGTGAAATATCGTACGCCTGCGAAAAAATTGTGGGACGTTACAAAGCAGTAATCAGAACTATTTCAGGCGTGTATTCATCAGAAACAAAGAATGATTCAACCTTTCAACAGGCGAAGGAGCTGGTTGAGAAATTTGCAGAGAAAGAAGGTCGTCAGCCCCGTATTATGATTGCAAAAATGGGTCAGGACGGACACGACCGTGGTGCTAAGGTTGTAGCCACCGGTTATGCAGACTGCGGATTTGATGTGGATATGGGACCTTTGTTCCAGACACCTGCAGAATCGGCTAAACAGGCAGTTGAAAACGATGTCCATGTTTTAGGTGTATCTTCACTTGCAGCAGGTCATAAAACCCTGGTTCCTTCGGTAATTGAAGAACTGAAGAAACTGGGCCGTGAGGATATCATCGTTATTGCAGGTGGTGTTATTCCGGCACAGGATTACGACTATCTTTACAATGCAGGCGTTGCAGCGATTTTTGGCCCGGGAACTTCTGTGGCCAAAGCAGCATGTCAGATCATGGAAATACTTCTGGATGAAGAAGAATAATTTTTAGTGGGAGTGCGACTTTCTGTCGCGCTCCCACTCATATTTGATTACCATTCCAAGCCAAATGTATTCACTACTTTTTTATTAACCATCTTTCAACCTGAATACCCATATAATTCCCGTACGAAGAAAAAGCCCAATCTTCAGGTTTATCAACTAAACCGGACTCCACAGGATTGTAATGAATATAATTAAAACAAAGTTGCACATAATCCCTTTCCTGAAAATCAATATTTAAACAGGTACAAAATGCGGAAGAAAAGTAAGCAGGATAAATACCTTTTACATCTGCAAGACACCTTGCTACAGATTCTTTTCGATGCAAATATTCACTTCTATTTTCCTGATTATTAACATCCTGACATATGACCGTAGCATAATGCCAACAGAATCATTTAATGTATGCCTATAACATTCCTAACCAAGTTTCTCTAAATTTCATAACTTTATTAGTCAATCTGAATTCAGACTGATGACATAATAAATTTATAACCATGATTAAGAAAATAATTGGTATTTATTCTGTATTTCTGGGAGTTTCAATTATCGCCATGTGGACTATGATTCTTAGTACTGACGGTACGACTGAAGGGAATACCGAAATTACATTTCATCTGGCTTCCGAATTTACAATGGCCTTGTTATGTGTAATAGGTGGTATCATGCTCTTAAAAAGTATGAGGCATTCAAAAGAAATCAGTATTCTTGGCCATGGAATGGTATTATATTCAGTAATCAATGCCGCCGGGTATTACGGGGAACGTGGAGACTTGCATATTAATGTCATGTTTTTAACTATTCTGAGTTTATCAACTGTAACGCTTTTTATTTCCATTAAAAAATCAATATAAATGGAATTCTCAGTTACATATTTTTAAGTCCTGCATTGTATCCACAGGAATATTAAAAATTAGTCTATATTTGAACTTTTTAATAGCGGAAACAAAATACAGGTTTTACACATCCATTTGCTGCATGGAACAATATATTGATATCAGGAAAGAGATCAGGAACAGTGAGTCTGCTTTTCTGAAACGTCTTCCTGGTTTTATCATTACCCTTATCACCAAAATAATAAGGCAAAATGAAATGAACGACCTTCTGAACAGGTTCGGCCATTTAAAAACCTACGACTTTCTGGATGCCATGCTTAAGGAAATGCAGATTAAGATTGATGTGAAAGGTCTGGAAAACCTACCGGATAAAAGCAAATGCTTCTTTGTGGCCAATCATCCGTTTGGCGTAGCTGACGGGCTGATTCTGACCTACATTGTATCAGGAAAATACGGAGAGTTCAGATCAATCGGCAACAATGTATTTTTGCTTATTCCTCCCTTACGCCCAATTATTGCGGCCATTAACGTATTTGGCACTAACGGCCGTGAATATTTTAAAGAACTGGATAAAGTGTATCATTCTGAGCTGCCCATTACCCATTTTCCTGCCGGTATAGTCTCCAGAGTTGTAAATGGTAAAGTGATGGATGATTCCTGGCACAAGAGTATGATAACCAAATCTGTCAGCTGCCAGCGCAATATTGTTCCTCTATTCTTCGATGGCAAAAACTCCCGCTTATTTTATGCTATCTACAGAGTCCGTAAATTTTTCGGAATCAAACTAAATATTGAACTCATGCTGTTGCCTAACGAATTCTTCAATAAAAAGGGCAGAACCATAAGTGTGCATATCGGTCATATGATTCCCTATGCAACATTTGATAAATCCAAAAGCCAGATTGAATGGGCCCAGTGGCTGAAAGATAAAACCTACAGTCTGAAATCCTCCATTTAATGGTATTGCTTCTGCATTTAATTTTTCCCCATTAAAACGGTTATATTCTTTATTTTTTATACTTTTAGCAGCAATACGTTTGTAGTATTACCTGTTATCAACGTATTGTAAAATATTAACAACTTTCAAGTTACCTGTTATGAAGAAAAGTATCCTGTTATTCATTTTTCCTTTTATGCTTAGTCTATTGTGCCTTGAAGGCCAAACTATTCATCGTTTATCCCTTGATGAATGTGTGGAACTTGCCGCCGAACAGAATTTCCAGATGCGTAAAAGTAAATCAGCATATGATATTGCGAAATATCAATACCTTATTCAATTAAGCAGACTAAAAACAAATATAGGCTTCTCTGTTGATCCTTCTTTCAGTAAATGGTATAATCCCCAAACAGATATTTCAGACAGTAATGGTAATAATCTTCATACGTCAAACCGTAACTTTTCAACCTCAACTTATCTCAGGGTTCACCAGCCACTTGCTACAGGAGGATATATTGACTTCTCTCCAGGATTCATATTAGAAAGAACAGATTATTATGCAACAAATCTTGACAATCAATCCATTATCAGTCAATCAAATAAAACACTTTCTTTCAGACCTTCCTTAAACCTGGTCCAACCCCTTAGCACATTTTATGCTTATAACAGTTACAAACACTTCCAGGAAAATACAGAACTAAGCTTCGAAAAATCTGAATTATCCTACAGACAGGCTAAATTTCTAAACCAATATCAGATTGGTAACATATATATCGAATTACAACATATTCTCCAGGGGATTGCGGTACAGAAGAAACTATTATCCACTAAAAAAATGGCTTATAATAAAGCCTCAGAGAAAAATGCTGAAAATAGTTCTGAATTACTGAAGCTAAAAATTGAGATTGAAAGGACAGAAACGGCTCTCAATGATTTATTTCATGATTACGCCGGTAAAGCCAATAACTTAAAAGAACAACTTGCATTGCCGGCACGGGATAGTATTATTGTTACCGGTAATACGGATATAAAGGAATATATATTAAACATGGACGAGCTGGTAGACATTGCTACTGAACGCCATCTGCAATTAAAAAAATATAATATAGACATCAAACTTGATGAGATTTCATATAAAGAGACGAAGTCACAGTCCCTGCCACGGGCCGATCTTTCCGTTAATTTCAATCCCGGTGCTGCTGTTTCAGGTTCAGCAGATCTGTCATATCTGGATTTAATGTCTGATGCATGGGATCGATCCAAACGTAAGACAGAGACTCTTAATGATTTGACCATAGGATTAAGTATCAGCCTGCCGGTATACGAAGCAAAACGGATAAAAAATGCCAGAATAATAGCTGAGGAAAAAATCAGACTTGATAAAATCAACGTGGAAGAACAGGAACAACTTATCCAAAGTAACATTTATACCCTGGTAGCACAGATAGAATATACTCTGGAAAACTTAAAAATTCTGGAAGGGACAAAAACATCAACTCAACAGAATATTGAAGACGATATTCAGAAGTTTTATAATAATAAAGCGGACAGCTACCATTTAGCATATGACTTTATGCTTTGGGAAGAAGCCCGGTTGAACTACAATACAGCGATAATGAATTACAACCTTCTTTTAAACAGACTGGAATATGAAATTCTGGATCACATGGAAAACCTGTAGTAATCCTTCTGAATTCCTAAAATTCGACCGGCTTTTTTCGAAGTGATCTGAAGCTCATTATCAACCCTGCAGACATTAATATTGTAGCCAGTATAGTAAATGCAATATTAACCATGGATAATAGGTATATAATACCGATCATTGCTCCCATCAATCCCATATAAACCATCATTCGTAAAGTCATACCCCCTTTACGCTGCATATCCCTGGCTTGTGTAAACGGTAACGGGTTCTTCATAAATATTTCGCCCAGCACGGCATAAAGGGCTGTGCCCACAGCGCCAAGCAAAAGATAAATGAGCACGTTAACCGGCCAGATCAGGGAAACGATAATGAAGAACATGAGATAAACAGGGATATAAAATTTATAGAGCATGGCTTTTATTGCGCCGGTTTGTAGATGTTTTTTGTCCGACGCGGGTAATGCCTGATAAATCCAACCGGCACCTGCATGATCGGTATAGGGCAACTGATAAATCGTGCTCACACCGAAAAAGCCCATAAATATAAATATCAGATAACGGGATGTTCCGCCAAGATTCTGAAGAGAACCGAAAAAATCTTTAAAATCAGGCTTCAGAAAAACAATGGACATGATCAGAATATAACCAAATGCAGGATAAACAGACTGCTTAAATTTCCGGTCTCTTTTGGTTACCGACATAGTCATTTGCCAACCAGCCTTTTCCATTTCAGTTACACAGAGGATGTTCCGTGCTGCATTTCTTAATCTGTATTTTACTCCCGGCCTGATTCTATCCGTGTCCGGTTTTTTCTTTTTCTCACTTTTATCATCCGTATTCAAAAGGGTACTGAACCCTGTCGACATAAACCGAACAACCAGTACAGAACCCAACACGGTAAACAGTATGGTTATGCCCGCCATTATCAAATCGTACATTGATGTGAATGTAGCAAATAAGCGGGTGAAACCTGCCAGCCATATTGTAGGCACCAGGTAGGTCCACCAACTATCGGACATGATAGCCTGATCCGGAGAGATAACTTCAAACATCCGCGGCAACAGCTGATATCCACCCATAATTAAAATGGCAATTCCAATCTGCAGGTAATTGAGTGTATCTTTAAACCGTTCTCCTGATATAAATTTCGACAGGACCTGAAATAACAGCATACAAAAAAGCAATGCCATCCATGATGCAATCACAACGGATATAATCATCCCAAGTACCATCAGACCGCCCTGCGTAAGGATAATAATAATTAATCCGGGAACAGACATTGCACCGCCAATAAGCCCCATATAGGTTTGCACATGAGCCAGCCTCGTCAGCAACAGGGTCCTTGAACTTACAGGTCTGGGCAAATAGATATCGTTCTCGTCTTCATCAAAGATAACACTGGAGAATTCGGTTAAAAGAATGGTCGTCAACATTACAATCAGGATGGAATAGTAAATGGTAAATCCAAATATTACATCCTTCGTCTGTATAAATATCATTCCCGTGAAAATACCGAACAATCCGTAAAACAGAAGTTGCTTCCCAAATGTCATTTTTCGTTTTTGTGAAGTATTCAGTGAGCTGGGTTGTTTGCGAAAATCAACGTTCAGTTTGGCATGCATGATGGCTTCAAACTGAGTAACATCAGCTCCAAGCATGCGGACAAAAGGTCGCATTAAGCGGATTAACTTCATCAGTAGTTCAACCATTCTATTCGCCTTTAAGAGAGTTCAGTAATTCGGCTGTATCCGTTGTTGACATGCCATTCCCCGTCAGTTTGGCAAATAACTGTTCCAGAGAAATAGCTTCATCGGCTTTCAGTTCTTCAAATGTTCCATCTGCCACCACATTCCCGTTGTTGATCAGGATGATACGATTTGATATTTTTTCAACCACATCCATTAAGTGGGAACTGTAAAATATGGTCTTTCCCTGTTCTGCCATGGAAGTCAACAGTTCTTTAACCTGTATAACCGAATTGGCATCTAGTCCGTTTAATGGTTCATCGAGAAACAGAATATCCGGATTATTCAATACACCTGCGGTAATCAGAATCTTTTGTTTCATCCCTTTTGAAAAGGTATCCATGCGCTGATCAATATTTTTCTCAAGGCCGAAGTATTTTAAAAAATGCTGAATACGATCTTCAGTCACTTCAGGCTTCATGCTATACAATGTCCCGATAAGCGACAGGTACTCCTTAGGGGTGAGCATTTCGTAAAGTGCTCCGTTTTCAGGTACGTATCCGATATGCTTTTTTATCTCCATATCGTCTTTTTTCAGTTTATGCCCTAAAACCTCAATATCACCTTTAAAATCCGAAATCATGCCGCAGAGTATCTTGACTGTTGTACTTTTACCTGCCCCGTTCGGCCCGATATAACCAATAATCTGTCCTTTTGATATATCCAGATTTATGCCTTTCAGTACTTCATTGGCAGACTCTCCCTTGCCGTATGTTTTATATAAATTACGGATAGTAATAATGCGATCGCTGTTCATTTAAAATGCTTTAAAGAGATTGATTGTAAAAGTATTAAAATTGCAGATAAATCAATAATTAATTCATTAAATACAACCCCTGCCAACAGAACATTCAGATGCATCACTGGAATTATTCCATGTTTAATACTGAATCAAAAGATTATTATGCAAATGCCGTAGATACTAAATAATTCATTAGTTTTGATCTTTATTTTTAAACCATGAAAAAGAAATATTATCTGTTTTTATCATTCATTATTGTCTTTACTAATTGTTGGGCACAGTTTGACTTCCGTGACGGGTATATAATTAAACTTAACCGGGACACCATTTGGGGAAAAGTTAAATACAACATCACGAGTGAAAAATATGAATCCTGCAGTTTTAAAACCGATGCCGGAGTGAAGAACTTTAAACCGGATAACTTATTGGGATACGGCTTTAAAGAAGGAAACTTTTATATATCCGGTATAGTAGATAGTACATTTTCAGAAGTACTGGTAACCGGACCTTTAAGTCTGTATAAAAATGACGGCACATTTTACGTTAAAAAAAGAGACCAGGAGGGCATCATGCTGGAAAAAAAAGACGAACTGGTAGATATTGACGGGATATCTTATAACAGGGAAGATAACCGATGGAAGGGTATCTTAAGAGCTTTGACCAGTGATAGTCCAAAAAGATTAGATTATTACATAGATGATCTTAATTATGATTCAAAAGATCTGACCTGGATTGTTGTTAAATATAATAAGAACACAGATAAATCGTATGTTGAGTATAGCGCAGGTAAAAAATGGGCCAGAATAACCTGGGGAGCTACAACCGGTATTAAGCAGAGTACCATTCGTTTCTTTAATTACGGAAGTTTTGATTTTCTTGAAGAAGAAACCATTTATTATGATCCGACTTTCGGATTGGTATTTCACGTCAACTCTCCACGTCTGAATGATAATATAGCTTTTCAGGCTGAACTTTTTTACACACCTTCCAGATTTACTTCGGGGAAAAATATAAGTTACAATTATTATGAAGAGCAACACAGGACAGATTTTAAAATGAACGTCCTTACATTACCTTTATCAATGAAATACAGTTACCCGGTCAATAGAAATTTTGTGTTTATACAGGGAGGCTTTAATTATGATATTCAGCTCAACAGCACTTCTGCCCACTCTGCTATGCGATACTGGGAAAATGGAAATGTTTATCCTGCAGTTGAACCTTTACAGGTAAAAATTGATGAAACACAATTCGGGTACTGGGCATCCGCAGGTTATGAATATTCATTCGATGGATTTTCAGCAAGTCTTCAATTACGGTTTAACAGAATGTCGAATATGGTAAAGAATGCATATCTGATTGGTAAAACAAATTCTGTTTCACTATTATTAATTGTATATACAAATTAGTACTTTTTCACTTCCATTTTAAGAAATTCACCGAAAACACAAAATTATCTTCAGCTACAAAAAAATACTCACCGGATGTAATCCAGTCATCCGATGAGTATTGTGCATATGAATTTAGTTGTCAGTATTTATCGTAAAAATTTTTCCCGCTTCTGCAGGTTAAGAAGACCAAACAAGATAAAGATTACAGAAGCAGATAACATGAAAATTCGGTTATACAGGACGGTTTCATTCCAAAGCAGAGCTGCTGTTCCATCCAGTTGTCGGAAAGGGTTTAGAAATATATTCCACATAGAGTCCCTTAAACTGTCTGACATTATAAAATAGAACAGCCCGATAAGCACAACGACCACTGCAGTTGCATTACCGTTTTTAATCCATGTTGACAGAAAAAATCCGAGATTTCCCACAAATAAAACCACGACCATAAGCTGCAGGATCATAGCCATAAAATCAAAATCTATTAAAAGGATCCTTGCCAGGTAAGCCAATGGAAACAAAAGTGCAAATACAATCACGAATATCATAATCAGCCGGACAAACCACACTTTATACCGGTAATCCGGTATGCCGAAAATAATTTCCAGCGTTCTCATATCTGCATCATTCTGAATACCAAATACTGTGGGATAAAAGACCAGCAGCAATGAAGGCAGCATCAGTAATCCGTATACTTCATCCTGTGTAAAATAGTCACTGTTGAATGCGCTGATGGTACCAAATACAAGGAAGAAAATAAGTGCGGAAAGAATAAATAACCAAAACTTGCCACCAAAGACGATTTTAAGGTTATATGCCACCAGTTTTGACAGACGTACTGCACTATTTTTTAATGAAAACTTCATCTTCTTTCAGTTTAACGGGTAGATTTAATCAGCCACAAATATGCATCCTCCAGCAGCGGTGTTTCATTTACTGCCCCTTCATAAGGCTGCTCTGCAGACAGACACCTGACCCTGATATTTTTTCCTTCTCTCATGTGATGTACCACAATAAGGTCCCTCGTCACTTCCTCGAATTTCTCTACCGGCACACTAAACCGCCAGACTTTACCCTCTGCCTCATCGGCCATGGCCCTCGGTGTTCCTTTGTACACCACGTTACCTCTGTTGATTACGGCCATATAGTTACAGGAACTTGAAATGTCCTCTATTATATGCGTAGAGAAAATAACCACCCGCTCACGGCTTAGCTCAACCAGAAGGTTACGGAAGCGGATTCTTTCCCTCGGATCGAGTCCGGCAGTTGGTTCATCCACAACCAGTATCCGTGGTAAATGCAATAATATCTGTGCAATACCGATACGCTGTTTCATACCACCGGAAAATGACCCGATATGCTTGTCCTTGTTTTCAACCATATGTACAGCTTCAAGCACGTACATGATGCGTTCTTTTCGTAAGGTTCTGTCCGTAATTCCCTTTAATATAGCCTGATAATCCAGATAAGCGTAAGCCGACATATTTTCATACATGCCAAACTCCTGTGGAAGATAACCAATCAAGCCCTGCAGTTCTTCCCGGTTATATTCTGTATCATGTCCGTTAATCCATATTTTACCGTAACTCTGATCCAGAATTCCGCAGATGTTCCGCATCATGGTTGATTTTCCTGCACCATTCGGTCCAAGCAGACCAAACATTCCTGTTGTAATTTCCAGGCTCACACCTTTAAGCGCTTTAAATGGTTCCTTCTGGTATCCGATACCCGGAATTTTTAACACCAGTTTTACGTACCAACGGAACAGCTTCGGATAGTTATCGGGTTTTCTTCGCCCTGATAAGAGAGATGGCGAGATAGCCATAGCAGCAATAACCAGGTACCATAAGGCCGAAATAATTATTACCATCGCCAGGTTATGCCAGCGCATATAGAACAGAACGCCGTAAATAGCCGGTATTCCAAAAAAGAGAATGGTTTTCAGTTTATTCAAAAATCTGTACGCTTTGACCTGTGCACGGATAAAGACGCCCATCAGGCCAAGGAACATGATATAAATAATGACCGCAACAATAAAGGAATAGATATCTTCAGTCATGTGAAACCACCCCAGGTATATGAGGAAACCGAAAAGTGGAAGCTGCCAGATGAGTCCCTGCCAAAGCTCCCGCCTGCTCTTGCTGTCGTCAACTTCCACACCTGACATGGCCATCGACGAACTCCATTCACGGCCAAACAGAGATGGCCGGCCGTATATTTTTACCAGGTTCTGAATGGTAATAATGATTGGCTCATTATCACCAATAAGTTTTGTACTTGCCCGTTTCAAACTGCTCAGTACAAAGTATACCATGGCCGGAATGGCGGTGATGACTAAAAATCCCACAATTAACTGCCAGGTGAATGTGTTGATTTCCATAATGGTAAGGACCAGTCCGGCTACTACCAACACTCCCATTGGTATAGATACACTCAGCTTCAGATTTTTAATCCATTTAACGGTATTCTCAAGTCCAAGATAAAGTGTCGGAATAAACACCAGGGTCATGATAGTGCTTACAGACAGACCACCAATTACTGTGATGGCAAAGGGAACACCGATAAGCGAAACATATTCTGCATCTCCCATAGCCAGAGGTATCATCGCCACAATGGTGGTTATGGCCGTAATCAGAATCGGCCTTACCCTGGACAAGCCTGCTGTAATCAGTGCACGTGAAGTCCTGTTACCCTGTTTTCGCAGGATATTGGTAAAGTCTATAAGTATAATTCCGTTATTGACAACAATACCCAAAAGAATAAGGAAACCGGTCAGTGTATTTGCATTATACAACGAGTTACCCGAAAGGATTAGAAACAGGAATGAACCGATAGCTGCCAGCGGAACAGAGAACAGAAGTACAATCGGAGTTATGAAGGATTCAAAAACGGCAGCCAGTATCATGTAAATCAACAGAAAGGCTATCCCGAATAAGGTATAAAACTCATTCAGATCGGATTCCTCATGCACCATTTCAACTGCAATTCCCTGCGGAATATTATAGGCTTCAACTACCTGTTCTACCTCCATCTGAGCCGCTTCAAGCAGCGCTTTTGACTCGTAAATCTCGTTATTAAACTGGTATATCACCTCAAGATGCTTGGTCTGATTCAAGCGTGTTATCTCGCGAATGCCTCTATCGGTATATACATTGGCAAAAGCCCCAAGCTCATGACCGGTACCATTTGGATCTGATGAACTGGACACCTGCAATTCCCTGAGATCCTCGAAGGTCTTATCCACGTTTGTATCAGCCGTATCGGTATCATAGGTAATCATGATCTCATACTCTTCGTTTCCCTGCTTAAAATTCACATTTGAAGATACCTGCCGGCTGAATGCGTTCAGTTCTGTAGACACATCCTGCAACGAAAGATTATAATCCGACATGAGGTGACGATCGAAATTTATCCGGGCTTCCGGCTGGTTTTCACGGGCTGTCTCCCAGGCTCGACTTACATTATCCAGTTCTTCAAGATAATACTCAAGGTCGTCAGCGATGGTGATCATCAGGTCAAAATCCTGCCCCTTAATCACGATATAATCCTGCTCCTCGCCTATTCCCATCATTCTCAGAAATCCCGTATTACCCCTGTTTCCGGAACCTCTTCCCGAACTTCCACCTCCGGTACCAAGGCCACCGGATGATGCCGTACCGGAAATACTTATATCGGCGGGTTCCATCTCGCCAATCTTACGCTGAATGGCTTCAGAAAGATCAGCAAAGGACAGATCGTTTATTTTTTCAAATTTATCTTTCAGTTTCAGTGTTAAAATGGCATCCTCTTCCTGAATACTGGATATCACATCCTGTATTTCTTCCACATCTTTCAGTTTGTCCTCAATTTGTGTCACGAGTTTATCCGTTGCTTCCAGCGTTGAACCTGAAGGCATGGTCACAGAAACACGCAAATCGTTGGTTTGCACTTCCTGGCTCGTATTTATACTCACAAGATTGGCTCCCACGATGGTTACAAAAAAGATGACGACACCGGTTAAAATAGTAGCGACCGGATTTCTGAAGGCCATCTTCAAAAACAACAGATAAAACCTGACCGAACGGTTGCGGATAGAGACTGACTTGAAAGAGTTAATTTTACCTGCCTGCTGTTTTTTTATAACGACATGCACGGCCATAGGAATCAGCAACATCGATACAATTAAGGATACGATAAGTGTGCTGATAATGGATACCCCGATATGTTTACCAAATAATTCAATCAGATAATTTGACGAAAACAGAAAGGGTAAAAACACCGTGATTGTGGTTAAGGTAGCAGCCACAATGGACCGCCAGACCTCACGCGTTCCCTTTATGACCGAATCGGCGGGACTGTAACCGGCCGATCGGAGCCGGTAAATATTTTCGAGTACAACAATACTGTTATCCAGCAACATACCAACAGCAAGCGCAAGACCGACAAGGGTCAGACTGTTGATGGTTAAATCGTATGCATAGAAAAAATTGAAGGCAGAATATACCGATACAGGAATAGCCAGCGCAACAATAGTGACCAGGCTTATATTTCTTAGAAAAACCCATAAAATAAAGATGGCAAGCAGACCTCCGGTAAGGGCGAGATTAATGATCTGGTCGATATTATTTTCCATCACTTCAGCCAGATTCTGCTGAACAACAACCTCCACATCCAGGTAAGCATATTTTTCATTCTGCTCTGCAATCACATTCTTAACCGCGTGTGACACATCGATGATATTTGCCTGGGCATCATTCAATACAACAATGCTCACAGCGTCTTTCCCATTTACACGGCTTATGCTCGTTTCATCCTTTTCACCATAAAACACCGTTGCCACATCCTTTAGACGGATATTATCCTGGATCACCAGATCCTCAATATCAGAGACTTTCTGATACTCCCCTTCCACATATACAAAGAAGCGTTTACCCCTTTCCGTTATTTTTCCTGCATAACTTCTGTCCTGCAGACTGGCGGATAACATCCTTCGAACCGAAGCGGGGGTGATATGATGGGCTTCGCACGCTTCACGGTTCAGAATAACCTCTACCGATTTCTCACGGCCTCCATAAATGGTAATGCCGGCAACACCGTCAATATTCTCCAGTTCGGGCCCGATTTTTTCATCCACCACATTGCGCAACCTGTCGGTTCCTCCGCCACCCCGTACCTGAAGTTCCATGAGAACGGTATTCATGCTCTGCATCTGATCATCGGCCTTGGCCACATTCAGCTGGAATTCATTCGGCAGTGATCCCCTGACACTGTTTATGCGTTCTTCAAGCTTGAGATACGCATATTTAAAGTCCACATCATCCTGGTAGGTAATATGTATCGATCCGCTTCTGGTTCCTGCAGTAGACTCTATTTCATCTATTCCCTCCAGACTGCCGATTACCCCTTCAAGAGGGATTACCGCTTTTTCCTCCATATACTCAGGACTCACTTCAAGCGAAGAAGAAATCTGAACATATACATCCGGAAGCTCTGCACTCGGGAAAAGCTCTATCTTCAGTTGTTTATAGGAGATTACACCCAGCATTGTTACTGCCAGGAAAAGCATTGATATCAGTACCTTCCTGTTGACCACAAACCGCATTACTTATTCTCCTTTTTTAATCCTAACCTGATTAGTCCTGTTTCAATCACATAGTAAAAACACGGGATAACAACCAATGTCAGTAACGTGGATGTTATCAAACCTCCAATTACAGCCCATGCCATGGGTGACCTCAATGAAGCACTTTCACCGAATCCGAAAGTCAGAGGCAAAAGTGCCAGAATGGTAGTCAGTGTTGTCATTAATATCGGGCGTATCCTTCGTTGTCCTGCTTCTACTATTGCATCCTTAAGCTTATATCCTTCGCGTTGCAGTTGCAGTATGGCATCCACCAGGATAATGGAGTCGTTCACCGCAATACCGGCCAGCATAATAATACCGATGTAAGCCATAATGTTTAAGGCAGCACCCTGAATAAAGAAAATTCCGACCGCTCCTACAACTGCCAGAGGAACCGTTAAAATAATGGTAAACGGATGCACAAGGCTTTCAAACTGAGAAGCCAGCACCATATAAACCAGAATAAGGGAAAGAATTAAAGCAAAGGTCAGGTTGTCCATCGACTCCTTACGTTGTGCTTCCTCTCCTGTTATCTGATATCTGTATTCATTAGGGAACGCTATTTCACTTAACTGCTGTGTAATCTCAGTAGAGACTTTATCCAGCGGAATATCTCCGACGATATCAGCTGTGATTTTAACAATACGGTTCTGGTTGTTATGCAATATCTCGCGTGGTGCTGAAGCTGTTTTAATGGTAGCTACATCCCTTATAGGAATCTCTACTTCTCCGGCTGTAACCCTTAAATCAGAAAGTTGTGACAGCGATGTGCGGTCCATCTTAATGGTTATATCGCTGAGCTCTCCGGAGATATCCATCTGCCCTGCTGATGTTCCTTCAAGCCGCTGTGTAATTACATTGACAACATCAGACACACTGACATTCAGCAGTCCTGCCCTGTAACGGTCAATCACCACCTCCACCTCAGGCGCACCTCCCTCAACAGAGGATGCCAGGTTAGCCAGGTTCTGATTCTGCTTCAGTAAATTCATAACCTGAACAGATAAATCTTCAAGTTCATCCTGATCTTCACCGGATATCTCAACCACAACGGGCTGACTTTCATTTCCGAGTATGGATTGCAATGCCGTCTGTTCCTGTCGTGTTACAACATCAATGTCGTCAGATGAAGGATAATACTTGTTGATTTGCTCCATAAATACATGCGCCGGTATCGTACTGTCCGGTTCAAGCACTACCTTTATGGTCGCCATATTCTGATCTTCAAAATCACCGTTCTCTTCCGATGTCAGCCCGGATGAAGGTCCGGTCTGGCTGTAAATCATATACAGATCATCACCGGTAATATCCCGGATCACCCGTTCAACCGACTGCACAGCACCGTAAGTTCGTTCAAGCTGGGTGCCTTCCGGCATTTTAATATCCACATAAAAATCCCTCGATTCGGTTTGTGGCATAAACTCACTTCCCAGATCCCTCATCATCCAGTATCCTCCTCCCATAATTAAGAAAGCAAGCAGAATGATTAATCCTCTGTGATTCAGAAAACCGGTTAGCATTTCGCCATACCACGTTAGTTTTACCGATCTGTTGGATGCTTTAACAATGGTTTTTTTCTTTTTGTACATCCAGTAATAAAACATCGGTATCATAAAGATGGCTGCAACCAAAGAACACAAAAGAGAATAGGTAACAGTCAGTGCCTGATCCTTGAATAATTCTCCGGATGCCCCATGCAGATAAACAATAGGAAGAAATACGACTATAGTTGTGAGTGTTGATGCAATGATGGCTCCACCAACCTGTGATGTACCATTAATTGCTGCATCTTTGGTATTTTCTCCACTCTCATGCAACCTGAAAATATTTTCGATGACCACAATGGCGTTGTCAACCAGCATTCCGGCTCCAAGAGCCAAACCTCCCAGCGTCATGATGTTCATGGTAAGGTTATCGAAGTACATCAGTACAAATGTGGCAATTATGGATATCGGGATCGCAAAGGAAACAATAAGTGTAGGTCCTATTCTTCTCAGAAATAACAACAGAACGAAAACGGCCAGTATAATTCCGTAAATAGCACTGTCTCTAACTTCGTTGATTGCAGATGAAATAAAATCACCCTGATCCTGCACCACCTTCAGTGTATATCCGGGCAGTGCTTTCTGAAGGGTTTTGAGGGCTTCCTTAAGATCATCAACAGCCTGCACCGTATTGTACTTGGTTTCCTTATAAACCGATAATCCAAGGGCCTGAACACCATTTATGGTTACCAGGTTTTCACGGTCCTTGGGTTTATAGTAAACTTTAGCCACTTCCTTTAACAACACAGGTGTAGCCTGAACCGACTGTGTTGTTTGTTGTGTTGTTGCTGTCTCACTGGTTGGGCGGGCCATCTTAACAATCACATTCTCGAGATCGCTCAGACTGTTCAGTTCACTCATCCCTTTCACCACATAACGGCGTCCCATTTCAACAACTGATCCACCTGATACATTCTGGTTGAAGCTGTTTATCCTACTTACCAGTTCACTCGTGGTAATACCATAAGCTTTTAACAGATAATCGTTCGTTTCAATAACGACTTCCAGCTCTTCTCCTCCGTCAATCTCCACATCGGCAATACCTTCCAGTCGGATCAGCTCATTCCGGATATAGTTTTCTGCCACTTTCCTCAGATCATCCATATCCTGATCCATCTTACTCTGAAAGGCAATCAGCATCACCGGTTCAGCATTCGGATCGTACTGTGTGATATTCAGTTCATCCACCTCTTCGCTTTGTCCGATAACGGCCAGCGCCTTGGAGAGATCAAGGAACGCTTCGTCCATATCTTTTCCCCAGGAGTATTCCACTTCTACCCTCGCCTGACCAACCCTTGAAACGGATGACACATCAGTTACACCGGCCTGACGAATGGCTAACGCTTCCACACGGTCCACAAACATTTCTTCAATCTCCTCCGGCGGTCTCTCCCCGGATTTGATTTCCACAAATAAACGTGGATTATTAAGATCAGGGAACAAGTCGATGCCTAATCTCTGGAAGGAGATGTAGCCCAGTAACAATATTCCGGTTATCACCATGGTAACCGTTACCGGATAGTTGACAGAAAACCCTGTTATTTTTTTCAGCATTACACTTCGGTTTTAAAATTTACTCTACAATTTTCAGTTTCGATCTGTTGCGCAGGGTTTCATAGCCCCGGGTGATCAGCTTGTCGCCCACACTTAATCCTTCGGTCACTTCCACATAGTCGTTATTTTCAATTCCTGTTGTAATCCGTCGTTCTGCTGAATAGCCTGATTCAGCAATAAAAACAGACTGCACACGGCCTCTACCCCTGATTATGTCTTTGGGAATGACGATCGTATTTTCGCTTCTTTTAGCAACCAGGTCAGCCTTCACAAACATTCCGGGCAGCAACAGACCTTTGCCGTTGTCGATGGTAATAAATGTTTTAAATGTTCTGGCGTCAGGATCAATAGCCGGTGCAATCTGGTTTATCACACCGTGTAAAGTATCGTCAGGCACATTATAATTTGTAATGTATACATTCATATTCTCCTTCACTTCAGGAAAATACTTTTCCGGCAGGTTGGCCTCAAGGTACAACTCTTTGTTATTGGTAATCCGGAGTACTTCTGTACCACTGGCCACCCTCGTGCCCGGTGTAAAATACGGCAGGTTTACAATGGTTCCGTCAAAAGGTGCAGTCACGGTCATTTTTGCGAGACTCAACTGCGCATTCTCCATTTCATATTCTGTATTTATTTCCTGAATTTCAGCATCTTTTAATTCGCGCATCGTCACACCACCTTTTTCGTAGAGGCTCTTCTGCTTTTCCAGTTCCTGTTTTGAGATCTCAAGGTCGAGTTGAATGGATTTTATACGGATACCGTTTTCATACTCCTTGTCCTCAATTTTAATGATATCCTCACCGGTTTTTACCTTATCACCCAGAGCATAAGGTTTACCTGTAGCAGGATTTTTCTGAAGGCGGTATCTGCCTGCAATTTCCGTATTCAGGGTAGCATCTTTTAAGGCATAAACTGAACCGGTGGTATTGATGAATGACTCAATCGTTGAGGGTACAATTTCCTTTACTGACACAGGAACTTCCAGTTCTGCAGAATAACTCTGAACAGAGCGTTTACAGTTTGTCAGCAAAAGCAAGGCAAAAGCGAATAATGTAAGTTTAAAAATTGCTGATTTCATGGTTCTATTTTTTTTCGTTATTTACTATTTCCGGTATTACAGGTTCATTTTTCTCAAAATCATATAAGGTCTGAATTTTCAGATTCAGCAGTTCCAGATTGTAGGCAATGATGGCATTGGTCAGAGAGTTTTTCTGACCCGTTAACTGATTCTGAAACAGGCGCAGATCCATACTGGTCAGATCTCCGTTTTTGTAGCGTTCCAGGTTAATATCGTAGGTTAACTGTGCATTCTTAAGGCTCTGTCTGGCAATTTCCACCTGGTTATAAAGATTCGTCAGGCTCCGGATAATTTCCCGTACACCCAAAACTATTTCTGATTGTTGAAACTCCATATTCATATTGCTATTTTCCAAAGCCAGCTGAGCTGCTTCTATCGTTGCTTTTCTGTATCCCCAGTCAAACAGTGGAATATCGAAACTTAAACCAACATTTGGTTGGATACTCGTATTTTTACTATTCCACATTGAGCTAAAGTTCTCACCACTGTTATACACTCCCAGCTGCGCATTAAGACTACCGGAAAATTCATTGGTTGCCTTTGCCTGAATTAAAGAAAATGTCGAATTCTGTATTTCTATCTCACGCTGACGTAGCTCCATCCGGTTTTTCAGGGCCAACTCAACTGCCTTTTTGGGATCTACTTCAACTTTATTCACAGTAATGTCGGTAATAACCATGATATCCTTGTCAATATCATCACCTATCTGATAAAGAAAGTTGTCTTTTGTATTCTGTAGCTGAACCTGCTGATTATAAAGATCCGATTTTGATGTGGCAACGTTCAGTTCTGCCTGATAGAGTTCTTCAAGAGCGGAAAGACCTCCATCCACCTTATTTTTTATTATCTCATAACTTTCTTCGTTATTCTTCAATTCTTCCTGTGCTATCAGGAGGCTTTGCTGTTGCTGATAAACATTATAAAAAAGCTGACGAACCTGCTTCTCAAGATTTAGCTTGGTTATAGCATATTGAATAGCCGAGTTTTCATAGCTTAACTTAAGCTCTTCATACTGCATTTTCAAAGTGTTGTATGTAAAAAGCGGCTGACTAAATGAGAGACTTAAATTATTGGAATAGTTATTCTTATCCTGCCAGCTACCATCCTCAGTAAGGTTATTCTTGTTATACCCGTAAGCTAACCTGTTCGATAATGTTAATCGTCCTCCGGTAGCAACAAGCGGTTGCATAATGTTCAGGTTCATGTTCGATCCTATATCCTGATTGTCGTAATACGTATTGTAATTAGCATTGTACGAATTGGCATACGATATACTCAGGGGTGTTGTATTTAATGAAAACTGTGATTTCTGACTTGCTTCCTGCGCCTTTAGTCTTTGAAGGCTTCGGTTCATGGAGTTTTCCACCTGCCTGATGTCAGGACTGTTTTGCATGGCAACATCTAACGTCTGTTCTATGGTTAACATCTCCTGAGCACTCAGGAGCGATACCATACATAATGTGATTGTGAATAGTGATAAGCGTTTCATATTTTAATTTCGTTTTACCCATTTTACTGCATCGGCAAATACCCTGCGGGCATCTGTTTTATTTGTCAGTACAATTTTTGCTGTACCTTCCGGGAAAAAGAATGATCCCAGTTTATTCCATCCGTTTTCGGTGCTGTTGTTCATCTGAAATTCCACTTCTTCCTTATCCTGTCCGGCATACACAAAGTACTGGTACTCTTTTCCTGCTTCCTCAAATTGCGGACCTCCGCCACCACCCGGACCACCGCCCCGTCTTCCACGCCCTCGTCCAAGCATGGCATCACGCGGTATATAAACATATACATCATATACACCATCTGAAGGCAAGTCCTTTTGCCAGGTTACCGTTCGTTCACCGTTTCCTTCGTGTGTATAATAAGCAGATTTTATGATGGAGCCATTAAAGGCGGTATGTGCTATGCTTCGCCATACGTGCGGGATACGCCAGGGATCAATGGATCCGTATTTCGGTTCCTCCTCATTTTTCAGTTTATCAAAATACTGTTTGATCCGGGTATCCGTGTTTTGCTGCTCCATAGAAAAACCGGAATCCTCGTTATCCACCACGAATTCATTATCGTTATACAGCGAAACAGGATCAGAAACCGTATGCGCATATTCTTCTGGAATAATTTTGTAATTCGTTTCGGGCGACCGCATAAACTCGTTATAGGATGCCGGTATATTTTGTGATAATACAGTGTTGACCATCATTAACCGCGGCATATCAAATAACATAATCTGTATTTCCTTGGTTTCATCAGGTTTAAAAAGGTATATCCGTTCCTCACTCTGATCTCCGCCACCGCCGAAACCTCCGCCACCCATCCTGAAGTCAATATCCAGAATTCCATCCACCGCAGAGATGTTGGTCACCTTGAATTTAACCAGGTAGACCGGTCCAATATCATCCCTTGTCTCAATATAAAAGGTTTTACCAAATTCAAATGCAGGAATGTCTCCTTTATCTCCCAGCTGCGCCAGAAAAGGCGATATATCTTCTCCGAATTTCCGCTGAAATGCCGCTTTTAATGAATCGGTTTCAATAATGTTGAACCTGTTGTCCATAAGAAAATCATACAGAAAATTGTCAAACCCGGTTATACCGGCACTGTATTTTAATCCGTCCAGTAAAAACGAACCTTTCTGTCGGATGACAACCGGTATAATGCTTTTCTTATCCGGATCGGCTATGATTTCAGAAACAGATTTGTTTTGCAGTAATAGATTTGCTTCTTCTTCCTCTCCCATTCCACCACGCATGGCACCACGAAAATCAAAGTTATCGGATGATCGCAGGTAACTTTCAAGTATGGTTCCCATTAAAGGATACTCTTTTGAATCCACGCCTTCAACAAGACTGAAATAGTATGGGAAGAAGGAGAAAGGGTTCAAAGTGTACTGAACGCCATTGTAAGAAACCGGGCTGTTACTGAACCGTCGGTTTTCAGTGTTAATATCCAATCCTGCATTGGAAAAGAAAGTGCTTCCAATAAACCTTCTGAATACATTGACTTCAGCATCAACAGGTCGTACTGTCTGCCCCCTGTTCCGGAAACTTTCATATTTTTTAAACCTCCTGAAATCTGCCATCTGCATGCCGATACCCCGTTCCGGATAAAGAAAGATCTCAGGTTGCGTTGTTTCAAATGAATTATCCAAAAGTCGTTGGAAAAACATAAAATGAGCCGGCACCTCAACAAAATTTACGTTCTGATACGGAAAGTTATTAATGAAGTTGCTGTTGTCATATCTTGATTTTTCATTCTGAATGATATAACCGATGGTATCTTTTAAATTGGATAAATGATAGCTGAAAAAATCATCACCTGGTTTATAGAACAGGTTATAGTCAACAGAATCCACTGTGATTCCAATGCTGTCAAACTTACCAATTACAAGTGTTAGGCCTTTAGCCGGATATACGGGTTTAAAAGTGTAACCGTTTCCATCAGAACTCATCTCTCCCTGTGAAACAGGTTTCATTCGCTTGGATGTTTTTACATGGAGATTGTAATCTGAGAAGTAGCCTGTTCTCGTTTTCAGTGTGGTACTGTTAAAACCAACTCCGGGAATAGGATACCAGAATGTTTCAGGTGTAAGCAAAACGAATTCACTGCCAACATATGAAAACTTATTATCCAGTTTTACCGGCCCCACATTGCGGTTTTTAAGAAACTCCTCCTCCGGAATATCGAGATAACAAAATGCATCGTCCACTGAACCGGAATAGCTGAAGTTGTACTGAACCGTATCATTAAGCCTCCCGTTATCCACAGGCAACTTTATAATTTGTTTTTCACGCACATACTGTACCGGTTCCCCTGAACGGCCTGTAATACTTTTTAGTTTCAATCCGGGATTTAAAGAAAAGATCAGTGTATCATTATTTTTTATTTCCGGCATTAAACCTTTAATCTGTGCATTTACTGAGATGGAATTTCCTTTATGCTGCAGGTCGATATCATTTGAAGTTATATTCAGATAGCTGCTCTTAGCATACCTGTTGTTAAGCGCAAGATATGCCGTTCGTTCTTTAAAAACGGAAGACGAATTCACAAGATACCATCCGCCTGCTGCA
This sequence comes from Quyinboa sediminis, assembly GCF_042219855.1. NCBI lineage: Bacteria > Pseudomonadati > Bacteroidota > Bacteroidia > Bacteroidales > Quyinboaceae > Quyinboa > Quyinboa sediminis. The sequence continues at coordinate 108,231 of NZ_JBHJHP010000005.1, forward strand.
CCCCCAATACCAAGCAGAATCAGGAAAAGAACAAAATAGAACGATTTTCCATACACACGGTTCGGAAGCCTGTTAAAACTTGTTATGGTTGCAGCAATAAAGGCCATACCCAAAACAAAATAAAACAGACGATGTGCCAGAAGCATAGGCCAGTCTGCAAATCCTGTTATACCCGAAAAGGTCATCGGGGTATAAAACGCCATGTAATCGAATATACTGTAAAATTTATTTTCGAAATAGAACAGGGTCAGTGCGACATAGCCAATCAGAATTAAAAAAGTTACGGACTGGTTTTTGATAAGAATCATCAAAACATATGCAAAACCCAATATAAAAACAAGGGTAGGAAGTGTGATGACCAGCGGATAGTAGAGATATGCCAACCAGTCAACAGGAGTATCCGGAATAATAAGATTATAAACCAGTGTGATGACCAGGAAAAACACGGTCATTCCGAAAAAAACAGAAAGTGTTCCCCATGTTTTCCCGATAACGTATTCATTATTTGAAATAGACCGCGTATAAATGACCTCCGCCGTATCCATTTTTTTATCCCGCTTAAGAAAATCTGATGCAAGAAAAATAGCGATAACGGCCTGTGCCACATTAAGCAGAAGGATATTGATTAAAGGTAAATTTGCCGGTACTGCCCTGAAATCCCACTGAGCAGCTGCCGGAATAATAAAGAATGCCAGGTCGAGAAAAACGATAACCAGTAATGCTATAATAAAGAATATCCTGAAAAACCAGCTTCGAAGCAAAGTCTTCCGTTCGTAATGTGCTACATTTAATATATTAGGTATAGAAATCACAGCGACCAGTTGTTTAATTTGTACTCCATAAAATAGACATAGGCATGTTCCAGGTTTGGATATACCGGTTGAGGATCATAAGCCTCCACATTGTCACCAACCAACTGCAGCTCCCAGCCTGAACCGGAAGGAATTGTTGAGATCACCGGGTATTTTACTTTTAATTCATCGTACTGCTCCTGGGTAGCTTCTATTTGCCACACATGTCCTTTCGTCATTTCTATCAGCTGCTCCGGAGAACCGGTAAAAGCCAGTTCACCTTTATTTAATAGTGCCATCTGGTTACATGTACTTGAAATATCACCAACAATATGTGTTGATAATATAATAATGGTATCGCCCTGTCCGATATTGGATAAAAGATTTCGAAACCTGATCCGTTCTTCCGGATCCAAACCAGTGGTCGGTTCATCCACAATAATTATTTTGGGTTCACCGATCAGGGCCTGGGCAATTCCCAAACGCCTTTTCATACCCCCGGATAATTTGTTGGCCATACGATTCCTGAATTCATATAAACCTACACTACCCAGCATTTCGTCAACCCTTGCCATTCTTTCTTTCCGGCTTCTCATGCCTGCCAGACGGGCTGAATAGTCCAGAAATTCCCAGGTTTTCATCTTGGCGAAAAACCGGAAATCCTGTGGCAGATAACCCAGCATTTCACGTACTTCCTTGCGCTGTTTGACAAGATCTTTCCCGTTTAGCAGCACCTCACCCTCTGACGGATTCATTAAGGTAACCAGAATACGCATCAGCGTTGATTTACCTGCTCCGTTGGGTCCTAAAAGTCCAAACATACCTTCACTGATGGTAAGATTGACACCCTTAAGTGCTTCGTATCCTCCGGGATATACTTTTTTCAGATTGTTTATTTTGATTTCCACAAAAGCTTTCTCAATTTTCATTTAGACATCATCCAATTTAGGTTTATTCCAGCAAGTTTAAAAAATTTAAAATTTTAACAGATTTAACATAAATATATGCAACTATGTCCTCTTATAATTTATACACTTACTCTCTTTACGTATTTTTCATATATTTGGTAAGCCTTATCATATCAGGGCTCCGTAACTAATTTTTAATCAGTTTAAATACATATTTATATATATCTAATTATTTATATTAATGATTTTTTTAGTTAATTAAAATTGCAGTACCTTAGCGCTTTGTTTCAGAAAATATTTGAAATAAGTTTAAATAACAGCGGAATTTTTTAAAACAATTTAACAGTATTACATCGTATGTTTAAACCTGTAATTACAGTCATATTAACAGTAGTTGCCTTGCTGGTTTTACTCAACCTGATTCAAAGCAATGAATATTACAACCTGAAGCTCGAAAAGCTGAAACAGGAATATGCCATTAAGCCGGTCTCCTCCATTGATCACAGTAAATTACCTGAACTCAACCGGGAGTTTAAAACGCCCCAGGAGGTCACAGAGGCCTGTAACAGTTGCCATACAGAACGTCATAAAGAGGTGATGAATTCGTCGCACTGGAACTGGGAGCGTATATCGTATGTTGAAGGCAGAGGAATTACAGCTACAGGTAAACGGAATGTACTGAACAACTTCTGTATCGGATCACAAACCAATCAGCAGGCATGTGCCAAGTGTCATATCGGATTTGGGATGTCTGACGATCATTTTGATTTTAACAATGCAAGAAATGTGGATTGCATGGTATGTCACGACAACAGCGAGGACTATCACAAAGGTGCTGCCCTTGCCGGATATCCTGACCGGACCGTAAATCTTAAGGAAGTGGCACAAAGCGTCGGCAATCCAAAGAAAATGAACTGCGGCAGCTGTCATTTCTACAGTGGCGGCGGAAACAACGTTAAACATGGTGATCTGGAAGAGGCGCTATTGGCCTGTACCCGGGATGTTGATGTACACATGGCAGCCAATGGCATGGATATGAATTGCGTAGCCTGTCATACCGCAAAAAACCACCAGATTCGTGGTCGGTTATATTCTGTTTCATCAACCAATACACAACGGGCAACCTGTGAACAGTGCCATACGTCCACCCCGCATTTTGATGACCTGTTGAACCGTCACAATGCGAAGGTAGCCTGCCAGACCTGTCATATTCCTGAATACGCCAAAGTTAACGCCACAAAAATGGCATGGCACTGGTCCTCAGCAGGTAAATTAAAAGATGGTGAGCCTTATTCGGAAGAAGATTCACTGGGGAATCACACCTACCTGTCCATTAAAGGAGATTTTAAATGGGAACGGAACGTAAAACCCGATTATATGTGGTTTAACGGAACGGCCGATCATTATGTACTTGGTGATACCATTAAATCCATTCCCGTTCAGATGAATACGCTGTTCGGATCACACGATGACCCGGATTCCAAAATTGTACCGGTTAAGATTCACAAGGGAGATCAGATTTACGATAAAAAATACAAAATGTTAATTCAACCAAAACTTTACGGCCCTGAAAAAGGTGACAGTGCGTTCTGGATGGATTTTAACTGGGATGAAGCCGCAAGAGCCGGTATGGAAGGTGTAGGATTACCGTATAGCGGAGACTATGGATTTGTCAATACGGAAATGTACTGGCCTATAAATCATATGGTAGCGCCAAAAGAGGAAGCCCTTTCCTGTTCAGAATGTCATACCCGCGACAATAACGGACGTCTGGCAAAACTGAATGACTTTTATCTGCCGGGCAGGGATTATAACAAACCACTTGAATCAGGTGCGCACTTCCTTTTGGGTGCCGCATTACTGGGTGTTTTAATTCATGCTCTGATCCGGATAATTGTGGCTATCCGCAAAAACAGATATAAAACAGAGAACATAAATTACGAAGAAGATAACCAATAAAATTTAAGACATTGAAACGCGTATATATTTATAAAGGTTTTGAACGCTTCTGGCACTGGACACAGGCATCATTAATAATTTTTCTTGCTGTCACGGGCTTTGAAGTCCACGGATCTTTCACCGTATTCGGCTTTGAACATGCCGCGTTATTTCATCGTGTGGCATCGTACATGCTGATTGTACTCATTATATTTGCCATTTTCTGGCACGTTGTAACGGGTGAATGGAAGCAGTATATTCCAACGACCAAAAAGCTGAAAGCACAGATCATGTATTATTCAGTTGGCATGTTTAAAGGTGAAAAACATCCAACAAAAAAGAGTGAGTTAAGCAAAATGAATCCGTTGCAAAGACTTACCTACCTGGGATTTAAATTATTTCTGATCCCTGTGACAGTAGTGTCAGGTATAATTTACATGACCCAGAAAACTTTGGATAAAAACAATATCGTGGTGATCAAGGATTTCTCGCTTGAATCGATCGCATTCTGGCACACCCTTGGCGCTTTTCTGTTGATTGTTTTCCTTATTGTACATGTTTACATGACCACAACAGGTCATACCCCGACCTCTAATATTCAGGCCATGATAACCGGATATGAGGATCTGGACGATGACGAAGATGAAGCAGCAGAAACAATAACAGATAAAAATGTTGAACCTGTAAAAGAAACAAAAGCATGAAAGAGAAACCTTATATGAATCCTTATCTGGCAGGATTCCTCCTCGGATTAATATTACTGGCCACCATATATATTTCCGGACGTGGTTTAGGAGCCAGTGGAGCACTGAAAAGTGTAGTGGTTGAAACTGTAAATGACATTGCACCGGCCCATGCGGAAAAAGCGTTGTTTTTTAAAGAATACAATGAGGCCCATACCAACGGCCCGATGCATGACTGGCTGGTTTTTGAAATGGTAGGCGTGGTAATCGGAGCCTTCTTTTCAGGAGTCATGTCCAACAGAGTAGGATTAAAACTTGAAAAAGGCCCGAAAGCAACAAAAACCATCCGTATTGTCGGAGCAATAGTCGGTGGTGCACTGTTTGGGTATGGCTCACAGCTTGGCCGGGGATGTACCAGCGGTTCAGCCCTCAGTGGTATGGCGGTTTTATCGTTTGGAGGAATAGTAACCATGATGGCAATATTCGGAATGGCCTATGGTGTAGCATATTTTTTTAGAAAACTGTGGTTAAAATAAGATATTATGGGACCTTTAGTACCTTTTGTATTTAGTACGGAATTCGGATTATTTCTGGCCGTTATCATCGGTATCGGCTTTGGATTTATTCTGGAACAGGCCGGTTTTTCATCGACAAAAAAACTGGTAGGATTATTTTACGGTTACGACTTTACCGTGCTCAGAGTGTTTTTTACCGCAGGTGTAACAGCAATGATCGGTGTTTTACTTCTGGGTCATTACGGCATTTTAAATACTGACCTTATTTATGTTAACCCCACATTTCTGCGTTCAGCCATCGTAGGTGGTTTAATTATGGGAATAGGATTTGTTGTCGGAGGTTTCTGCCCCGGAACAAGTGTGTGTGCTGCATCAATCGGCAAACTTGATGCCATGGCATTTATCCTTGGTTCTTTCCTTGGAATATATGCCTTTGCAGAGACTTACCCGATGATTAAGGATTTTTATCTGGCTGATCAGATGGGGCAACTGAAAATTAACGATTTCTTTGGCATATCGCAGTCCTTATTTGCCTTTATTCTAACCCTGGTTGCAATTGTTGCATTTTATTTTACCTGGAAAATTGAAAACAAAGTCAACAACAGGAGCAACTATATCGATCCGAAAACAAAACTGCGCTACCAGATCAGCATGGTGGTGCCATTCTTATTTATCGCTGTCATTGCTTTTATGCCCGGTAAATATGATATCATTCAGAACAGAATAGCTAAAGCTAAGGAACAACGGAAGTGTGTATTCCATGAAATAGCCCCGGACAAACTGGCCGACGAAATTGCCAACCACTATTACGAATACAATATCATTGATGTCCGCTCTCCTGAAGAATTTGAACAATACCATCTTCCCCTCGCTATCAATATACCTTTTGATAATATACTGAACAGGGAATGGGAACAGATTTTCAAACAGAAACTTAAAAAAAATGTATTCTATGCTGATAATGATACATTGGTTAAAATGTCCTGTTTGAAAGCCAAGTACATTGGGAATTCAACCAATATGATACTGAATGTAAGTTCACAACACTTTAAAGAGATGTTCTTTGAACTCAATCCCCCACCGGTTAATGCCACAAAAGAGGAACAGCAGACTTATGTGTACAGGTCGCAGACTGCCCTTAAGATGAATAACCTCATCGAAGCACTGCAGAATATCGGAAAACCTGTTAAACGTGAAATTAAAGCTGTTAAAGGTGGTTGTTCTTAAAAACGAAAATGGTAACGACATAAAAAAAGGTGGAGCGATCCACCTTTTTTTATGCCTTTATATCAGATCGTATCAATCAAATAATTCTCTGCTCAATGCCTGAAGGGCCTGCTTTTTATATTTGGCCTCAACCAGCAATGACATGTTGTAACTGCTTCCACCATAAGAGATCATCCTTAGCGGAACATCCTTAAGGGCCTTAGTTATTTTAGCTGCATAGCCGCTTTGTTCGGCCGACAAATCACCGGCGACACAAATGATAACCTGATCACTGTTGACAAACACTGATCCAAACTCCTGAAGTTCTTCAACGATCTTTGCAAGATTTTTATCCTGGTCAATGGTCAGCGATACACCAACCTCCGAAGTTGTAATCATGTCGATTGGCGTTTTATACTTTTCAAATATCTCAAACACCTTTCTCAGGAAGCCATAGGCGAGTAACATCCTGCCGCTTTTAATTTTAATGGCTGTAATACCATCCTTTGCTGCGACAGCTTTAATCTTGTTGGCTTCACTGTAATCGCTAATCAAGGTACCGTACGCTTCAGGATTCATGGTATTCAGCAAGCGAACCGGAATATTAGCCTTCCGTGCCGGAACAACACTGGTAGGATGCAATATTTTAGCCCCGAAATACGCAAGCTCGGCAGCTTCTTCAAAAGAGAGGTTTTTAATGGGTTTTGTATTCTCCACGATTCGCGGATCGTTGTTATGCATCCCGTCAATATCGGTCCATATCTCAATCTCTTCGGCATTTATAGCTGCCCCGACCAGCGAAGCTGAATAGTCACTGCCTCCCCGTTGCAGATTATCCACCTCTCCTTCAATATTCAGACATATATAGCCCTGGGTAATCAATAATTTTTCGGTGCTGTATTTCTCAAGCTGCAGTGCGATCTTTTCTTTAATATATGCGGCATCCGGCTCTTTATCGGCGTCAATCCGCATGTATTCCAATGCCGGCAGCAAAGCCGAACTGCGTCCGGTTTCTAGCAGGTAATAGTGCATCAGTTCAGTGGAAATCAACTCTCCCTGGGCATGGATAATTTTCTCCTCTTTTTCTGAAAAGTCTGAATCAGCAAAGGCACGCAGAAAATTAAACTTATCCTTAATCAGGGCATGTCCCTTTTCATTGTATGCATCCGAACTTAAAAGTTCATTAACGACATCCCTGTATTTTGCTTCCAGTCCGTCAATAACAGCTTTTGCACCCTGAATATCCTTTTTAAAATAGTGTTTACAAATTTCAACAAGGGTATTAGTGGTTCCTGACATAGCAGAAAGAACAACGATCTTTCGATCGCCTGTATCAATTAAATCAGCTACATTTTTAATTCTTTCTGCGGATCCTACTGATGTCCCGCCAAACTTTAGAACTTTCATTTTAGAGGTATTTTTATGTTTTTAATGAATTAATAATCAGCTTTAAATTTGGCTGCAAATATAATATTTTATCAACGTATTTATAATTTCAACAATAAAATGATATATCTGTTTATTATACTTTAAAATATGGAGATTTAACCGCAAATTTTATACACAATGAGGAATCTTTCTGAAATACCCTTTAATCCGTCCAAAACAAAATTCTTTTATGGCTGGGTTATTGTATTTGCCGGAACCGTTGGAATAATTTTCAGCATCCCCGGACAGACAATGGGTGTAAGTGTATTCACAGATCATCTGATTGAAGCATTACAGCTGGACAGGGATACTTTGAGTATAGCCTATATGCTGGGTACTATTGCGAGTTCTTTTCTGTTAACCTATGCCGGTGTATTATACGATAAATACGGCGCAAGGACTGTTGCCATAGGAGCAGCTTTATTTCTGGCCCTGTCCCTGTTGTTTGCATCCTACAGTCCTTTCATCAGCAAAAGCCTTTCATCGTTCTTAAACCTGCGGTATACCCTGATCTCATTCACACTGATCAGTATCATTTTCTTTTTAATCCGCAAAAGCGGACAAGGCATACTGACGATGGTTTCGCGCAACATGATCATGAAATGGTTTGACAAGCTTCGGGGTCGGGCCAATGCCGTAAGCAGTGCTTTTGTCTCTTTTGGATTCGCAATTTCGCCGCTAATATTCAGCATGCTCATCAAAGACAACGGCTGGCCGGGGGCATGGCGAATCATAGCAGCATCTCTTGTACTATTTGCAGTTTTAGCCTATATCCTGTTTCGTGACAACCCGGAGGAAAGCGGACTGAGACCTGATGGTAAAATCACTAAAGCAAAAGAGGAAACCGTTGTTCAACGTAAACAGTTCACACTTGAGAAAGCACAACGCACCTGGCCCTTCTGGGTCTTTACCTTTGCACTTGCTTTTTACAGCTTCTTCGGCACAGGTTTCACTTTTAATATCGAGTCTGTATTTGAAACTTTCGGTTACGATAAACTGGAAGGCATACGGATACTGATACCTATCTCGGTTGTTTCCATCGTGGTCTCTCTTATCAGCAATTTTATCAGCGATTTTGTAAGACTGCAATACCTGCTTTTTGTGCTGATATTCGGACAGTTTCTGGCCACTACGGGCATTATTTTACTCGCAGGGTCAATCGGATACTATCTCACTGTTGCGGGATTCGGAATTATGGGTGGAATATTTGTTGTTCTGGTATCTGTAACCTGGCCGCGTTTTTACGGCCGCAAACATCTTGGCGCCATTTCTGGTCGCAGCGGATCCATTCTGGTCTTTTCAAGTGCTACCGGCCCATTGTTCTTCAGCAAAATACTCACGGTCACCAAAGGATATCAGATGGCTGGTATCATCGGACTTGCCATGGTCATTGTGCTGGCAGTAACTTCCCTGAAAGCTAAAAACCCGCAATAAAAAAGCAGCGATTGTTTTTCAATGCTGCTTCTTTATTTTTTCGGTAGTGTTTACACTATTTTCTCCTGTTGTTCGGCCAAAATGTGTTGTGCCATTTCTAGAATAGTTGTATCGTCTAGCACAACAATACCTCCATCTGGTCCTGGTTCGTAATGTACCCCGGCGCTTCTCCCTTCCTTAAAGTTATAACCACCGAAATAATTACGTACAGTTTCTACCTTTAAATCGAGTTCATCCGCAATACGATGCATACTGCCGTGAGGCAGGCTATCTTTGATTTTGCGAAGTTCATTAAATGTGAGTGTTTTTGTCATAGCCCAGGAAATTATAAATTATTTACTCTGATTAATTGCATGCATTAAAGATAAAGAAATTTGCCGTTTATCAAAATTTTTACAGGGCTAAAAAATGTTAAGTTCATGTTGTTTAATGTCCTTTAACAGACTTAAAACCTTTGTTGATAACCGGATAAAAAAGAAAGGTGTTTTACGGCATAAAATCGATCACAAAACCGGAAAGAAGAATAAAAAAGAAGATGCTCATTAAGAAAACCAAAACCACACTAAACAGCTGCGATTTCCTAAAACCTGTCCTGGTATGGCTTCCGATGGTACGCTCTGTAGTGATGGATGAAAAAGCCGGAAGTTTAATACGCAAAAAGTCCAGACCTTTAAATGCAGCCCAACCGATCAGCAGGCCAAGCAATGCTCCCACAATAACATCAAACGGGAAATGTACACCTAAATACACGCGTGAATAACCGTTTAAAAATGCCCATGCAAACATGGTTAACGAAAACCAGCCGTTTCTGACTATCAGCGACATTAACATGGCTACACCGAAGGTATTGGCCGCATGGGACGATACAAAGCTGTACAATCCTCCACGGTAACCATTCACAATATGGATATTGTACATCATGTAAGGATTGTGAGAAGGGCGTAGTCTACCCACGAGATCCTTTATCAGACCTGACAACTGATCTGCCAGCAGAACGGTTAAAGCCAGGCTCAGAATTATCAGTATGCTTTCTCTGCCTTTATTGGCGATGATGACGTAAATAAGAATCAGGAAAAAAGGCAACCACGACATCGTGTCTGTTACTGCCCACCAGAATCCGTCCGCCACAGCGGTATGTGATCCGTTAAGAAAATCAAACAACCTGACATCAAGATCATTCATCCAATCTAAAAAGGCCATAGCATTTATTTTAGAAGCTCTAATATAGTATGTTTTAACGCAATGACAAATTACTTTGTTGCTTTTCTCTTTTAAAAAAAGCCGCTATCTTTGAGAATCGTAAAAGAACAGTACACAATGCAATTGAAACAGGCAGTTTTTCAACTCTTTTTAATCGTATCATTAAGTCTCTTTTCTTCCCTCAACGCCCAGACCAAACTCAGCGATGAGGCTGAAGAAATGTACCGCAACGAAAACTATCAGGAAGCCGCTACAATGTACCGGGAAATTCTGAAGAAATTTCCTTCCAATGCCATATACAACCATCGGTATGGTGTGTGTGTGTATGAGATAAACGGGGATCTGAATACAGCTTCCAGACATTTGGAGTTCGCGGCAAAAAAAGGCATTCGCTTATCCAGTTTTTACCTGGCTAAAATTCGTTTCAAACAATATGAATTCGATAAAGCCATAGACTATTACAATCAGTTTAAGAATTACATCCGGAATAACGATCCAAGGCAGGAAGAGATATCCGAAGATATCCAGCGTTGTGAGAGGGGAAAAGAGATGCTTCAGCGGGTTGAGGATATTGAGGTGACCGACACACTGGTGGTTCCCTTCGAACTGTTTTTCAGGCATTATGATATCAGCCATGAAACCGGCAGCTTTTCCAACCGCTTACCCGACGGTTCTGTATCTTCCGATTCACTCTACCTTCTTTATCTTCCTGAAAAAGGAGACAGAAGCTTTTATGATGAATTTGTAGACGCTACGGAAAAACGAAATCTGTTCAGAAAGGATAAACTACTGGATGCCTGGTCCGAGCCCAAAGCTATTGATGCAATCAATACGGTTTACAATGAGGTTTTTCCATTTTTAATGAGCGATGGCCTGACCATGTATTTTTGTTCTGACCGGCCTGAATCCTTCGGTGGTTATGACATCTTTGTAACACGTTATAATCCCTCCATTAACGGCTTCCTCCCTCCCCAACCCATCGGCATGCCATTTAACTCTTACGGGAACGATTACCTGTATGTTATAGATGAGTTCAGAAATACCGGTTGGTTTGCATCTGACAGGCACAACAAAAAGGGCTTTGTTACCATATATAAGTTTATTCCAGGTGCGACGAAAAAATACCTCAACACCGACAATACTGCCAGGTTAAGGAGTGCAGCACTCATTCATGATGTAAATTCAGCTGAAGGAGACATCCTTTCCTTACCAGAGGATACGACTTATGAAGAACCAAACCCCGAAGACCTGGAAGACACCGGAATGATTGATATACCGGGACCCCGGGAGCGCCGTTTTACTTTTATCGTAAACGATACAACGGTCTATAAAAATATGTCCGACTTTAAAAACAGGGACGCACTTACTACGTTTAAAACCTATCTGACCTTTAAGGATAAAACCGATTCGCTTTCTGAAGCCATCATGAACTACCGCATTAAATATGAATCCGAGTCCGGAGAGAACCAGCGAAACGCGCTTTCAGGTAAAATACTGAATGCCGAAGAGATGTTGCAAAATTATCAGTCTAAAGTTGACTCGCTGGAGCAAAGGACCCGTAAGCTGGAAATTGATGCATTGAAGGCTTACACCAAAATGATTAACGACGATGATGCTTATCTGGCGCCATGGAAGCCGGAACCACTGGAGATTAAAGTACCGAAGAAAATTGTTCCTTCCTTCTATAATCCGTATATGCAGCAACACTATGCCGAAATTTTCACTCCTGCTGAAATTGAACGGCTAAAGGAAGTGGAACAGGATAAACTGACGGCAGATAACCTGGTCCTTGACTGGCAGGAAATTCTCATGAAACTGAATAAGGATCCGAATGCAGACAGAATAATCGTAGAGAAACTGATTGAACGGGATTCCGCTTTTGCAGAACCCATGACCAGGGAACAGCTGGCAGAAATTTCGGATCAGATGAGACGGGAAAGTACGGACTATTATATAAAGGCACTTACCGGGAAATATGATATTCTCAGAAATAAAAACCTGTTTCTGGCCCGGATGACACCCGATGAGGTAACAGGAAAAGCGATGAAACGCCTGCAACAGGATGCTGAGTTTAAGTACTATAATGCATCATCAAAAACAGGTAACTTCACCGATTATCATTACCTGAATTTTGATGAATTGCAGCAGACAACCGGAAACCTTGAAAGCTCCATCGATCTGCTTGAACGCGAAATTGTGACCTACGATAAAGCAAAAAAAGCGTCTGAAATCAAGGCACAACAACTTGCAGCAGCTCAGGAACAGAAAAGCAACACCCCCAACCCGGGATTGAGTTATAAAGTGCAGATTGGCATTTTTAAAAACAAACCCAACAGCACAGCACTGGCTCAGCTCCCTCAGATTTCGACTGAACCGATAGAAGGATCTGACCTGGTTCGTTATTATTCCGGCGAATATAACACTAAGGAAGAAGCCGAAATTGAGGCCAAAAAAATCGGCACATCCGGTTTTCCCGGCGCATTTGTTGTTCCGTTTATAAACGGTGAAAAAAGTACCTGGGAAGCCATACAGAAACTTAATTCAAAATAAGATGAACCTCGTTATTATTATTTTGCTGATCCTGACAGGAATACTGCTGTTTGCAGTCGAATTCCTGTTGATTCCCGGTATTACCATAGCAGGCATCGGGGGCTTTTTGTTTATTGCTGCCGCAATATATTTCGGTTATGATGAATACGGAACACCCGGCGGACACTACATTTTTGCCTCTGCACTGGTGCTTACGGTCGGAGGCCTGTACCTGATGCTTCGGGGAAGAACCTGGAAACGATCCATGTTGAGCACATCAGTTGATGGCAAAGTACCGGAAATTAATACACTGGATGTTAAGGTTGGTGATCATGCCATTACCATTTCAAGACTGGCTCCTATTGGAAAAATTAAAATTAATGATACCTTTATAGAAGCAAAATCCCTGACCGGTTTTATTGACCAGAGAACTGAAGTTGAAATCGTGAAGGTGATGAAAACAAACGTGATTGTAAAACCCGTAAATAAATAATGTTATGATGAATCCCGGATTATTAAGCTTGATGGCTCCTGCATCCGACATGAGCAACCTTGGTTTAATCGGTTTAATTGCAGCCCTCGTCGTTGTTTTTATAATTTTTCTGTACTACGTTCCGGTTCTGTTGTGGTTCTCTGCATTGGTTACCAATGTAAAAATCTCACTGGTTCAACTTGTATTGATGCGCATAAGGAAAGTTCCTCCTCCAATTATTGTAAGAGCAATGATAGAGGCGCATAAAGCCGGACTGCGGAATATTAAACGCGATGATCTGGAAGCACACTACCTTGCCGGTGGACATGTGGAACAGGTTGTCCATGCACTGGTATCAGCAAGTAAGGCCAACATCGATTTGCCATTCCAGATGGCAACGGCCATTGACCTTGCCGGTCGTGACGTATTTGAGGCCGTTCAGATGTCGGTAAATCCAAAGGTGATTGATACACCGCCTGTTACTGCCGTTGCCAAAGACGGGATTCAGCTAATTGCTAAAGCCAGGGTTACGGTAAGAGCCAATATCAAACAGCTGGTTGGTGGTGCAGGTGAAGAAACCGTACTGGCACGTGTTGGTGAAGGTATTGTATCTTCCATCGGTTCATCCAACAGCCATAAGGCTGTACTGGAAAACCCGGACTCTATTTCGAAAGTCGTGCTTGAAAAAGGCCTGGATGCCGGTACCGCATTTGAAATTCTTTCCATTGATATCGCCGATATTGATATTGGTAAAAACATTGGTGCTGTTCTGCAGATTGACCAGGCCGATGCAGATAAAAACATTGCTCAGGCCAAAGCAGAGGAACGCCGTGCCATGGCTGTTGCATTGGAACAGGAAATGAAAGCCAAAGCCCAGGAAGCCCGCGCTAAGGTTATTGAAGCGGAAGCCGAAGTACCTAAAGCGATGGCCGAAGCATTCCGGTCAGGAAACATGGGAATCATGGATTACTACAAATTCAAAAATATTGAGGCTGATACCAACATGAGGGATTCCATCTCGAAACCGGACAGCAGCAACAGGAAGAAAAAAGACTAAAACACAGATAATAACGACAGCAGGGGCATTCTTTGTCCCTGCTTTTTTATGAAACAACTACCGGATAAAATCGAACAATACATTCTGGATCACATCGACGAAGAACCGGAATACCTGAAGAATCTCAGCAGAGACACCTTTGCAAATATTCTGTATCCGCAAATGTTAAGTGGTCATTTGCAGGGACGCATACTGAAAATGCTGTGCCGCATGATTAATCCGGAACGCATACTGGAAATAGGCACTTTTACGGGATACTCTGCATTGTGTATGGCCGAAGCACTTTCTGAAAACGGAACGATTGATACCATTGAAATAAATGATGAGCTGGAAACCTTTATCCGCGAACATTTCTCAGCGACAGCACATGGTTCAAAAATAAACCTGATTATTGGTGATGCCCTTAAGGTTATTCCGGAATTACCCGGAACATGGGACCTGGCCTTTATTGACGGAAACAAACGGTTTTATCCTGACTATTACAAACTGGTAATCGACCGCATAAAAACCGGTGGCTACATTATTGCCGATAACGTGCTTTGGGGTGGCAAGGTGGTTGAACCGGTGGAATCCAAAGACAGCCAGACCAAAGGCATACTTGAATTTAATACCCTGATAGCAGCCGATAAACGCGTTGAAAAAGTGATATTCCCGGTACGCGATGGGTTTACTGTGATCCGAAAACAGTAATGTTCATAACCCTGTTTTGCTCCTCTTCAATGACGCTTCTTGCTTTTAATCAATTATTTACTTACTTTTAGATCGGAAAACCTAATCAGGATTTATCTGATCAACAGTACTTGCCTTAATAATTTATTTTAAAATCGTAAAAGGAGTAAAAATGCACCACTAAGAATCTGCATAAGCCATTTCAAAATATCCAAAGAAACAGATAATTCCAAATCAACTTACAGTATTAACATCTACTTGAAAAACAACCCAAAATGACTAAAAACACTACCCGCCAATTATTAATTGCCATTTCCGTGTTGCTATTAACTTCCTGCTTATTATCCAATAGTTCCGGCAATTCTAGTACTGATATTAAGGAAGTTCTGGGCTCCTGGAACATCACAAAAGCATCATTACAGAAGATAAAACGTGATGACAAAAAAACCGGGGATAAGATGATAAGCTCTTTTACATTAAATGCAGATTCCACTGCAGTAGTATTATTTGGAGAATCCGGCAACAAAAAAATGGAAGGAACCTGGATATGGCAGGCAGAAAAAAAAGTGGGAAGTAAGAACTTTGGTCTTTCTTTAAAGAGCGACGTTGTTATTCGTGTGCATGGATTATACACCTTAGGATTACAATTAAGAAAAAACGGAAATAAGAAGAATCTGGTCGCCGGAGATTACACTTTTGAAAGACAAAAATAAAAGCTTAAACCATATGGTAATAAAATGCTGCCTTCGCATCAAATTCCCATATCCCTGGCCTGGCGGGATGATTTGGCCGGGTTCCACGGATCTTTATAGGAAGAATACCAGAACATCTCCAGCACGTAGGCAAAGGTTCTGACAATGCGCATAAACACACCCACATAGAAAAACATTAAGGGCACGTAGATCCAGTATTTCCACTCCTCACTTTTACGTTCAGAAAAGCCCATGGCCACGGCAAACTGAATAAAGTTTTTAATGATGTACAGGAACAGTTTAAAAAAGAATATCTGCCAGAAAAATTCAATATTGGTTATAATCAGTCCGATGATGTAGTAAAACCACAGAAAGTCCATAACCAGGTTGAAGAAGATGTTTTCGAAGCTGGCAAAGAAGTTGAGAAAATTAAAATTGCCCTGAGGCAGCAAAACATCAAAGTGTTTTCTGAGTCTGAACCGCACCAGTGATTTCGACCAGCGCAAGCGTTGCTTGGTCAGTTTCCACGGTGTATTGGGAACGCTGGTCAGACAAACAGCACGATCTGCAAATGCGATCTTATATCCCCTTTTTCTTACTTTCACAGTAATGTCACCGTCCAGTCCGGGACCGATATCCCATCCTCCGAGCGAGGTAATAACCTCACGGTCGAAGGCCCCAAAAGCGCCGGAAACAATCTTGTAAATGCCGAGGAAAGACGTCACAATCCTTCCCATTGAAATGGTAAACAAATATTCAATGGCTTCAAGCGTTGTCAGTACGTTTTCGTTATGGTTGCGAACCTTAACATTCCCGCCCACCGCCTTTACTTTCGGATCGATATAAAAAGGCAACAGCACCTGCTCAATGGCATCCCGGTCCATACTACAGTCTGCATCCAGGTGAACAATATACTTCCCTTTGGTATAACGCAAACCAAAATTAGCAGCACTGGCTTTCCCTCCGCGGTGTTCATTCCGGAGATAACGATCTATCATTTTCTGCCGCTCCAGGTTTCTGCAAATGGTAGGTGTATCATCGCTGGATCCGTCATCAATGATAATGAGCTCATAATTCTGCCAGGTCTGCTCTCTGAGACTCAAAACCAATTTATAAATGTGCCTCCCTTCATTTTTACCCGGAACGATAATAGATACCAGCGGATTGTCGAGCCGGAGCTTATTTTTGGCCATATCGAATTTCCGGTTCCGGCGTTTTTTGCCCAAAACAAAAATCAGCAGCACAACGATTTCAAAAAGGATGTATCTCGGGACTTCCAGAAAGAAAAAATACCAGAATAAGCGGACTATTTTTTCAAAGCCCATATTATACCAGTATTCAAAAAAGTTGTCCCAAAGTGTTGTCATAGGCTATGAAGATAGCATCTTGTTCACAATAACCTCAACGCTGTCTTCTTCCTCTATCTCATGTATTTTGAAATTCGTCAGAATTTTCCCCTTGTACTGTTCATTGCTGTCGATCACTTTCGAAAGAGAGTTCACATTATCGCTCAGCTGCTTTTCAATCTTAAACTGAAATTCATCCGGGACAATGAACATAAAGGTGTTATTCTTAAATGAAAATATAGATGAAGGCGGTGAAGATTTCAGTATAATCTCCGAAATTTCATACTGCAGTTTATTCAGTTGCTGCTTACTTAACACATCTTCCTGCGTAAACCTCAGGTTGATTGAACCTACAATGGTACACGAACTGTACCTCTTTGTCCTGTCAATTTCAAATTGCAGATAGGTGGTAAATATATTATAAGGTATAAATCCCGGGAAGAATGTTTCATCTTTTAGTGTCGGACTGCTGATACCCGATTTTGCGATCTCCTTACCCAAAGGTGTAAGTTTAAACGAATGGATGTCATACGGCAGCAGATCCTCCAGTTTATTGTGCGATTTACAGTTCATGCAAAAGGCTTCCATTACCGGTTCCTGAAAAAACTGTTTACAATCCTGGCATTCATAGGCCACCGATGGTTTATCATAATCCACACCAATGTGCCTGCATACTTTTTTACATTTGGGGCATACCAGTGATCCGTCCACAACAAAATCACTTTCCGGCCCGACATAAGCACACACAAAATGGTGCATGATATTTTCGGCTTTAAGCTGAGCCGAAGTACAGCTGGGACAAAGCTCACGGATGTTATGATACACCGAAAAACAATCCGGACAGAGATGTACCCTGTCCATAAATGTGCTCGACAGATAGCCCTCTGATACTGCATCGGTCAGCAGAGGCAGAATCTCCTGAGCAGACTGATCATTTGAAATGTGAATATCGATAAACGGATAAACATATCCGTACACATTACCAATATCAATAATAGGCCTTAGCTCCTTCTTCCGGGTATATAAAAACCGGAATGCCTTGGTTATGATACGGGTGGAATAAGGCGGCAGTGAAATATTGGGAAGTTCTTCAATGCTCTTGTTTATGCGCTCTGAGATTATGCCTATTTTAGGATCGTTGGGAGAGCGTACTATGCCATCTGTCAGTTCGAGGTAACGTTCCGGAATCTCATCCGGATCGTTAAACAGAAATACCGGAACCAGATATGTTAATTTTGAATTACTGGTACGGATCTGCTCTATAACTTTACCTGTTTCGTAGGTGAACTCCACGTGCAGATCAATGGCAACAGCATCCACGGCATTGTCTTCAATATCTGTCAGGTTAAACGTTGCCGGACTGGTCACCAGAAGAATTAGACGTCCTTCAGAGTTTGATAAAATGGCATTTTGTTCGTTTGATCCCATAGCTTAAAACAAAAAATCGAGAAACCGTTTGGTTTTAAACACTTTCACCCCAAGATTACTGTAGTGCAGCGGCCATTCCTTCCGGTGCTCCTCGTCCCAGGGTTCAACAATTATCTTTAACCGCATATTATTCGGATCGGTTGGGTTCTGCAAATACAAGGGCATCTCCTGCGCAGTGTAACTTATAAAAGACACTTTGCCTGACGACATCTCGCCGCCGGGAAATTCGATCCGTACCCTGGAACCAATTTTGAAATCGCCGATATCCGATTGTTTAACGTAGGCGGCTACCGTCACATTTTTAGGATCGATAACCTCCATCACAATCTCGCCCTTGTAGTTGATTTCCCCGGGGCGCCTGTGAATCAGGTTCACTTTGCCGGCTACCGGAGAGGTATAATAAAGGTTTCTGGACATCACATTCCGCTGATGCAGCAGCTCACCCTTTTCTGCCATACGTTCTTCCAGCTGCTTTTTGTAGTTCTCCAGGTATTCCACCTCTTTTTTTAATCCGGATATCTCGCTGGACAGGCCATCCACAACAATTTTTTTCTTATCTACCTCGCTCTGATTTGAAATATCCAGATACACTTCCTTTTCCAGTTTCCGCAAATCGGAGCGTGCACTGCTATACTGCCGTTGTTTTTCCTGTATTTGGGTGTTTTTCAGGCCAATGGATTTTTCGGTATTGATGATCTCACGATTGTACCAGTCATCTGCCAGAAAGTTTTCCTGTTCATCCTGAAGGGTATCGTAATCTTCACTTGGTGTAAAATAAAATAAGG
Source organism: Quyinboa sediminis (assembly GCF_042219855.1). Classification (NCBI taxonomy): domain Bacteria; kingdom Pseudomonadati; phylum Bacteroidota; class Bacteroidia; order Bacteroidales; family Quyinboaceae; genus Quyinboa; species Quyinboa sediminis. Next base: position 127,312 of record NZ_JBHJHP010000005.1, read on the forward strand.
TATCACCAACATTTACAAAGTCATCCTGGTTGACATAAAACCGGGACACCTTTACATCTTCCATAAATTTTATTTTAAAGCCCTCAGTTACCAGCTCCCCGGAACTGAATACAAACAATGTTTTCTTTCCCACATAAAACAGCAGGCTTCCGAGTATGGCCCACAGTATGACAAGATATATAATACGGTCCCAGTTTTTGCGCTTTTTCATTTCAATCTCAGCAATGCTGCGCAAACTGCTTCCTCTGTTATTATATGAGAATTTCTTCATGCCTGTCTGATTAATACACCATGTAAATCCATGGCTCCGGGAAATCCGGCCATCTTTTCTTAAAATTATTTAACGTACCCAGTGCAGCGTCAAAGTTATTAAAATAGCCCAAAACAACACAATATGTTCCATTCCTTTTCCATGTAACCTGTCCGTTAAAATTCAGTTTTTTAAGCTGCTTTGAAAGTGCCGTTGCATCTGCCTTATTTCTAAAGGCACCGGACTCAACTCTGTAGGGCTGATAATGCGGTTCATCCCACGAATCCTCAGTAAAATCAGTCGTGAACCGGTTCAAACCACGCAGATCATTAAAACAATACCGTTCAATACCGGTATTTTTGATGATGTGTAATAAGGTGTAATCCAGGTCCTTCAGGGATGTAAAATCTGAGGGACGGATGGAAACGACCAGCTTTTTACGGTATTTATCCTTTATAAAACCATTTAATCGCTCAATCAGCTGATGCTCATCCTTTGCATTGTAATTCATAATATACACCTGATCACAAATCTCAAATGCCTGGTCAATTACCGTTTCAGGATAATGAAACGGCAGAGATACAGATAATTCCATGCCTCTGGAATGACACCACTCTGCTGCAGTCCTGTAAACATTCAGAAGTTTTGTTAAATAGTCAGACTGATTTTTATCAAAGTCATTGAACGCATGCGGTTCTACATCCAGGTGTATGGCGTTAAGTTTGTACGACTCAAAGGGAGCAAGATATGCAATTATCTCCTCAGCACTCTGGTTAACCAATGCATTATTGCCAATTAATCCGGCGGGATTAATATTATTAGTTTCAGCTTTCTGAATAAAATCGTTAAGCTTATCCTCATCGTTTAACCGGCTCAACGAAATCATAACCTGGTCAATCTCACGATCCTTCATAAATGTAATGAGATGATCGTTTTGCATCACATTAAAAAGACCGGACCATAAATATACTGCCCGGTTACCGGGAAAATTCTTGTACGAAAGGTCATATCCCAGTTTATCAAGGTAATTCACAGGATCTTCACCTTTGGCAGCAAAGCTTACGTCCAGTAATCTGAGGTAAATGTCTTTCTTCTTATCCAAAATCCCCGCTTCATAATCAAGATATTCATCAAAGTAACCTAATGCTTTTATGCCGTTAAATCCGAGCAAATTGATCTCTCTCTTTTTAAGCTCACGGCTGATCCTTTCACGCAGCAGATCGCGCTGGTAAACGAGATAAACAAAATCCTGCACCTTTTCTTCATACAAGTGTGTCAGGTTCAGTACATCAGTGTACACCTGATCTTTTTCCTGGTGATACTCTTCTGTAAGTCTTTGTTTCTCCACCTGTAGAAGATCTTTTTTTCCCGTGGACTTTGAAACCGGCAGATTTAGTGTAACCCCTGCCGAAGGATATGATCTGGCATTTGTGCTCAAAAAATCATAAAAATTATACCGGACATAAGGCCTGATACTAACATGATCCACATAGTCATCATAGGTGTTCTTCAGATCATTTATTTTAAGGGCATATTTAAGACTGTCGTACTTTGCCATGGGTATACCGCCTAATACTTTATCTGTATTGATCCCGAAAACCGTAAGCCCCTCAACATTTAAAAGCTCATTTGTTTCAAATCCGGTGTTCTCAATAATCTGTTCATTTCTTCGGAGTAAAAGCTCTACTTTTTTAATTTCTCCTTTAATTTTAAGTAACCTCTCCCAATCCACACGTTTCAGGTAAAACAACTCCTGGTAAATATCAAAAAGACCAAGTAGTACTTCATGACGTTGTTGCAGATACGGATTCTGTGCGTTTACAAAGGATGCCGTTATATATTGGCGGGTAAAGAAATAATCTTTTTTTATGTTTTCCTCCTTAAGCTCTATCAGGTCGATCTGTTTCTCAGCTTCAAGCGAAGCCAGTTTTTTACGGTTACCGATGGAACCCGTCTGCATTACGTTCCATTCCAGCCCTAAATATGTCCGCTGATTGTAGTAAATATCTTCATCTTCAGCAAAACCACCTTTCAGGTTATTGTTGTAATTACCGGTGAACCGGATGCCTAAATCTGATTTTAAATATTTTTGCTTCAGTGCGTAATACTGTTCAGCAAGTACACTACTGTTTTCAGGCATTTCTTCCGGCGACAGAAACAGAAAACCCGGAATTTCATTATTCGCAGGTTTGCCGGGATTTGTGAGGAGAAAAATATTGGAAGAATCCAGTAATTCATTGACCCTGGTTATGGATTGCTCAAGCACGGATTCAAACTGATCCTGGGCTGATACAGCAAGATTCAGTAAAAACAGTAATGGCAGCAGCAGGTATAATGCTTTGATAAATTTAACCATTGGTCAACTTTTGAGTGATAAAGATATAAATCTTTTTTAATATAACATTATAAATTCAAATATTTTTTAACATTAAATTAATTTTAGAACACCACATCCTGACCATATAAACAATTTAATCCTATGCATTACCCTTATAATAGTCAAACATACTCCCTTTAACTTATTATTAACATACCCGGATTTACGGTTTGTTCATAATCCATTTAATGTATGGATGCATAACAATCCGGATCACAAACAAAAAACACAATTCAAAAAAAAATCTGTTTTTTTTCAGAAGATAAAAAAGTCATTTTTTACAAAAATGGAATAATCAGGTATTATATTTTAATCTCGTTTACAATTCTGTATTTGTGTATTTTATATCACAATACCATAACTATAATGCTGACACAAACCGCTTGCTTTTACACTTTTTGTCACTGGAATAATATTATTTTTTTTTGTATATTCGAACCATTTTGAATCAACATTAATTAATCAAACCAACTTCCCAAAATGAAGATGAACGTTACAGTTTTCTATTCTCCTTTTTTCAAATCCAGCTCTGCTGTAAAACCAGTACTTGTCCTTGTCCTTTTTTGGTTTTTCTCAATGCCTTTTCTATCGGCACAAATCAGCAAACCGGAATGGACCGGTGATTTGGGAGCCCGAACCTTTCCGGATAAAAAGCTTGTGGTAAAGGTCAATGATTATGGTGCGTTCAGGAATGAATTCATCGCCTCTACAGAGGCCATCCAAAAGGCCATTGATACCTGCTCAGCACAGGGTGGCGGAATGGTGGTCTTTGAGCCCGGTGTCTATCATACCGGTGCATTGTTTCTAAAAAACAATGTCAACCTGAATATTGGTGAAGGTGTAGAACTTCGCGCTTTGATCGGACTGGAATACTATCCTGAAATAAAAACAAGAGTTGCTGGCATCATTATGAACTGGCCCTGTGGGGTTATTAATATTCTGGATCAGCAAAACGTTGCAATCACAGGGAAAGGCGTACTGCACGCTCAGGGTAAGATTCACTGGGAAAGATACTGGAACCTCCGGCATGAATACACTCCCAAAGGGCTTCGCTGGGCATCAGATTATGATTGCAAAAGAGTGCGTACCATAGAAGTCTCAAACTGTAAGGATATTACCATTAAGGATATTACCATCAAGCAATCGGGCTTTTGGACCGTCCATCTGTTTTTCACGGAATATGCCACCGTTGACGGTATAACAATCCGGAATAATATTGACGGATTTGGACCAAGCACAGATGGTGTCGACATAGATTCTTCTGTTAAGATTGAAGTTATGAATTGTGATGTGGATTGTAACGATGACAACTACTGTGTTAAAGCCGGACGTGATGCAGACGGAATTCGGGTGAACAGGCCATCGGAATATGTCTACATTCACGACTGTATTGCCAGAAGAGGTGGTGGTGCACTTGTGATTGGTAGTGAAACATCCGGATGGATAAGACATGTATTTGTGGAGAATATCAAAGCGATCGGTACTAAAAATGTCATCTATCTTAAATCGGCCAAAACACGTGGCGGTGGCATCGAGGATATCCGGATGACGAATGTTGTAGCACATGGGGTCCGCGATTTCTGTGGCGTAACCGTTAACTGGAATCCTTCCTATTCTTATGCCAAACTTGAAAAAGAGATGGACAGTATTCCGGCACACTGGAAGATTATGCTGCAGGAAGTACCCGAAGAGATTGGCATCCCGCACATCAGAAATGTAGAAGTGAGCAATATCAAAGCCGATAGTATAAGAGGAACAGCCTTCAATATTCAGGGCATTGAAAAATCCATTATTAAAAACTTTACATTCAGCGACTTACAATTATCTTCGGAAAGAACAGGAATTATCAACTGGGCCGATGGCATTAAATTTGATAATGTAACGCTGAAGACTGCCGGAAATGATGAATTAACAGTAAAAAACAGCAGGCACATTTCTACCAAAGGATTGAAAATAGAACGTGTAAACTAAATAGTAATGAAAAAAAGATTCTCTTCAGGACTGTCATTGCTAAGTGCATTGGTGGTCATTTCCATTTCCTGCAAAGAACCGATGGAAAGGGAAATAAAAGTTTCTGTTCAGGATGAATATCCATCGTTTTTGATCCCCAATGGCGAACACCACATTGCCGTTGTTTCTGAAAATATAAATTCCGGCAGCATTGGCTTCATCAAAAATGGTGATACAACATGGATTAAAGGTAAACCGGAGATTGATGCTTCCATCAAAAACCGGATTGAATACAGCTGGCCACTGGATGAGGAAACAGAGGTCACCTTCACAGTAACAAGGGACAGCAGCAATTTTGACCTGAAATTATCAACAACAACGCCGGAGCCACCATCAGAATGGTTGTTCAACATTAAATCAGATGCAAATGAATACTTTACCGGCGTATTTGAACGGGTAGTGGATGGCAATCAAAGTGCGTCGTGGGCCGATGGCATTCAAACTGCACTGAATCTCAGAGGGACAAAAATGGACGTGAAACTTAAACCTACAGTTTCTGCTTATGCGCCGTTCTATCTATCGTCGACAAATTACGGCCTGTTTATAAAAGGAACATGGCCCGGTGTGTTTGACTTCTGTGAAAGTAATCCCGACCTGGTTAAAGTGGCTTTTGAAGGCCCTGAACTACATTTCAGAATTTACACGGCACAAAACCCGATGCAGATCGTACAACAGCATGCACTGGATGCAGGACCATCCATAGTTCCGCCCCGGTGGGCCTTTGGGCCTTGGCGATGGCGCGACCAGCATTTTAACCGGAAGAGCTATTACGATGGAACGCAGAAAAAAGCACCTTTCAATACTGATCTGGTTGAAGATGTGCTGATGATGGAAGCTTTCGATATTCCGGTTACCGCTCAGTGGATTGACCGGCCCTGGGGCCCGGGTCCGAGAGGCTTTGACGATTATGAATTTGACACGAAAGAATTTCCTGATCCTGAAGGTATGATTAAATGGATCAACAGTAAAGATCAGGAACTTATGCTCTGGATCGGTCCCTTTGTGATGGGTGATATGGCCGATTATGCAGAAAAGCATCATTACGGACTCATAAGCAAACCCTGGTTCAATGCCCATTCGGTTTTAATGGATTTCACCAACGATGAGGCTGTGGAATGGTGGGGCAAGAACGGTCCCGGCAAACTGGCTGAAATGGGGATTAAAGGATTTAAACTCGATCGTGCCGATGGTGAAAAACTGGCTGATTCATTGCATTTGCGCACCAGTAATGAGACGACCTACCGTGAAAATTATAATGACTATCCAAGGCAATATGTAAAAGCAACATACGACGCTGTAAAGCCGGTACTGGGTAATGACTTTGTATTGTTTCCCCGGGCTCAGTACACAGGGAGCTCCAGGTACGGTGCCATGTGGGCCGGCGACACCAACGGGAAACCGGAAGGATTAAGGTCGGCAATAATCGGCATGCAACGCTGTGCCGTAATGGGTTACCCCAACTGGGGTTCTGACATTGGCGGTTACTGGGGCAGGTTTTCAAGAGAATCGGCTTTACGCTGGCTCGGATTCGGCTGCTTCTCTCCTATCATGGAGGTTGGCCCTACCAATAACCTGGCTTTCTGGAGCAATCCCACAACACCATCCTACGATACTGAACTGATTGCCACCTGGCGTCTGTATTCAAAAATTCACTATGCACTGGCACCTTATATTCATGGGCTTTCTGCAGAAGCAGGCCTGAACGGCACTCCTATAGTAAGGCCACTCTTCCTGGTTTATCCGGATCAGAGCGAGGCATGGAATGAATGGCAGACCTACCAGTTTGGTCCGGATATCCTGGTATCGGCAATATGGCAGGCTAAAGATGTGGAACATAAAGTATACCTGCCGGCCGGTGAAACATGGATCGATGCATGGGATACTACAAAAGAATACGAAGGAGGATCATACATTACTGTACCGGCGCCACTTCATAAAATACCGTTTTTCATCCGCAAGGGTTCTGATATAGAACTGGGTGATCTGAACGCACTTTACAACGAATCATTAAAAATAGCTTCAAAAAAACCAGATCTTAAAGCACTGGAAAATGCTGAAGGCTGGAAATAATTAAACATTAAATTTCTGAATTATGAGACTTATTAAAATTGCAAGCCTCTTACTGCTGTTCGGTTCAATGGTGGTTACCGCACAGGATATTCCTGACAGGAATGAAGTATTGAAAACCATGATCCTGACCAACAAATATTTTATGGATAAATGGCCTGATGTGGGCAAAACAATTATCACAAATCGTGAAAGACCAAGTAACATCTGGACCCGTGGCGTATATTATGAGGGACTTATGGCACTCTACTCTATTTATCCCAAAGAGGAATATTACAGGTATGCGCTGGACTGGTCAGAATTTCATCAGTGGGGATTCCGTAATGGAAATACTACGCGGAATGCAGATGACCAGTGTGCAGGCCAGACCTACATCGATCTTTATAATATTGAACCGCACCCTGAACGCATTAAAAACATCAAAGTCTGCATGGATATGCTGGTTAATACACCACAGAATGATGACTGGAGCTGGATTGATGCCATCCAGATGGCCATGCCTATATTTGCCAAACTGGGAGTGCTTTATAATGACGACCGTTATTTCGAGAAAATGTACGACATGTATATGTTCACGAAAACGGAACACGGCTTGAATGGTCTGTATAACCCCAAAGATAAACTGTGGTGGCGGGATGCCGATTTTGATCCGCCTTACAAAGAACCAAACGGCGAGGACTGTTACTGGTCACGCGGCAATGGTTGGGTGTTTGCAGCTCTGACCAGGGTATTGGATATTATTCCGGAAGATGCACCGCACCGTAATGAATATCAAAAGACCTTTTACGAGATGGCCAGTGCTCTGGTTCCGATTCAGCGGGAAGATGGATTCTGGAATGTCAGCCTGCATGATCCGGATCATTTTGGAGGAAAAGAGACAACCGGAACGGCACTTTTCGTGTATGGAATGGCATGGGGCATTAACAATGGAATACTGGACAAAAACACATACCTTCCTGTCGTGACCAAAGCCTGGAATGCCATGGTAAAAGAAAGTGTGCACAAAAACGGCTTTTTAGGCTTTGTGCAGGGAACAGGAAAAGAACCCAAAGATGGTCAGCCGGTTAGTTATGACAGCGTCCCTGATTTTGAGGATTACGGCTTAGGCTGTTTCCTGATGGCCGGATCTGAAGTGTATAAGTTGAAATAGATATAAGTTATAAGAATCAAGACACAAGACAAAACGGGTTGTCCCTCTTTAGCTGCTGAGTAGTCCTTGCTTGGAAGGACGTATCGCGGCATAAAGGAGTTGGTCCAGACCGTAGTTTCGGGAACGGAGGATTTAACTAATAACAACCACAATACAACATTAATAACCAAAAAGAAAACCGATAAATAACACCGAGATGAATAAAATTCTCAAAACACTGATTATTACAGGAATTATTACACTGGGCTATTCCTGCAATGGTTCCACTCCTCAAAAAGAGGACGTTAAAGCCGGCTGGCCGGAAGTAAGTAACGTCACCAAACCATGGACCAGATGGTGGTGGATGGGCAGCAATGTAAAAGATAAAGACATCTCAGCTGCCATGTCAACCTATGCAAATGCCGGACTGGGTGGCATGGAAATCACTCCCATCTATGGCGTCAAAGGTCAGGAAAGTGAATTTATAAACTTCACCTCCGATGCCTGGATGAAACGACTGGAACATACATTGAAGGCGGCACAGGAAAATAATATGGGCATTGATATGGCGCTGGCTTCGGGTTGGCCGTTTGGTGGTCCGTGGGTTGCACCCAAAGATGCCTGCAAATATGTCGAGTATAAAGTATGGAAGCTGAAAGCTGGTTCTGAACTTGATGAAAAAATTGAGATGCAACAGGCACCGATTTTAAGAACAGTGGGGAAACGCGCTTCTTTTAAGGACCTGAAATATCCTATTGCCAAAAACGACAGCCTGCAGATTTATGCCTTTGATCAGGTCAGGTTCCCGGTGACCTTAAAACCAGTAACTGTTATGGCATTTGCCCAGGATGGTGAAGTATTTGAAGTAACTGATAAAATAGATGAAAATGGCATGCTGAAATGGACGTCAGATAAAGACTGGACCATTATAGCAGCATTTCCTGGCATGCACGGTAAAATGGTTGAGCGTGCGGGACCGGGAGGTGAAGGTGATGTGATCGATCATTTTTCAAAACAGGCTATTGGAGATTATCTGCACCATTTTGATGAAAGTTTTGAAGGACATGATATTTCCGGTTTACGCGCTTTCTTTAATGATTCGTACGAAGTGGATGATGCACGGGGTGAAGCCAACTGGACACCGGAATTCTTCGCTGAATTTCAGAGAAGAAGAGGGTATGACCTCAAGGAAAAACTCCCTGCTTTACTTGGCATGACAACAAAAGAAGAACAACAGCGTGTGCGTTGCGATTACCGCGAAACGATATCCGACATGCTGCTGGAAAACTATACACAACCCTGGCAGAAATGGGCGCAGAATCAAAACAAGATCATCCGTAACCAGAGCCATGGATCACCGGCCAACATACTCGATCTTTATGCAGCAAGTGATATTCCTGAAACCGAGGGAACAGAACTGCTAAACATCAAATTTGCTTCGTCTGCTTCGCATATAACGGGCAAGGATCTGACAGCTGCTGAGGCTGCCACCTGGTTACGGGAGCATTTTCTGGCTAATCTGGCCGATACAAAAGAAAATGTTGACCGCTACCTGATTGGAGGTGTTAATCATATCGTTTATCATGGAACACCATTTTCACCTGAGAGCGAAGGATGGCCGGGACGCATGTTTTATGCAGCCGTACACTATGCCCCCACCAATCCCCTGTGGCGTGATTTCCCCGCATTCAACAGTTATGTCACCAGAGCGCAATCCTTTTTACAAAGAGGGACGGCTGATAATGACATTCTGCTTTACTTCCCGATTCAGGATGACTGGATGAAATACGAACGCTCCGGAATGCCGCATTATCATGGTGCTCTGCATGGCTCACATGTATATAATCTGGCAGAAGAGCTGCAAAATGAAGGTTACACCTTTGATTTTATTTCGGACAAAATGGTAAATGATCTTACTGTTGATGGTAAAGTGGTCAAAACCTCCGGAGATGCGACTTACAAAACAGTGTTGGTTCCGGAACTGGATTATATGTCGACCACAACATTCAAAAAACTGATTACCCTGGCTAAACAGGGGGCAACCATAATATTTATGGGCGCACTTCCTGAAGACGTTCCCGGACTGGGCAATATGGAATCCCGTCAGAATGAACTGGGGCTTATGGTTGAGGAACTTGGAACACCATCGGATGCAGCGAACTTCAGCACTTATACGTCAGATAAAGGGCAGATTTTAGTTGGCTCAGCACATCATTCAATGCTGAATGAGGCCGGAGTTATACCGGAAGAACTGGGAGCCGAAAAACTGGGATTTATTCGACTGAATGATGGTCAGACCAAAACATACTTTGTGACCAACTGGTCGGGTAAAGCCGTAAATAAATGGATCAAACTGAATACGGAAGCAAAAACTGTCCTGATTTACAATCCGGAAACGGGTGTTTATGGAAGGGCACAAACAACGAATGATGCAAAAACAACGGTTCACCTGGTGCTTAACCAGGGAGAATCTGTGATTCTTCAGCTTTGGAATAAAGATATAGAAGCTGAACCATATCCCTACTGGACTGAAGGCAAAACAGTAGTTGCGCTGGATAAAAACTGGAACCTGATGTTTAAAGATGGCGGACCGGAAATTCCGGCGTCAGTACAGAACGTTGAATTAGGTTCCTGGACAACCCTTAGTGAACCCGCTTCCTGGTTCTCCGGCACCGCCGTCTACAGTACCGAATTCAGTAAACCCCAGGCATATGCCGATGCGTGGAAACTGGATCTGGGAACTGTTAATGAAACAGCGGAAGTCTTCCTGAACGGTAATTCTCTCGGAACACTGACCGGACCGGATTTCACGCTTGTAATTGATTCTGCAACCATTCAGGATCAGAACAAACTGGAAATCTTTGTCACAAACCGGATGGCAAACCGGATTATTTATATGGACAAGCACCAAATGCCATACCGGATATTCTACAACATTAATTTCGCTGCTCACCTCAGAGAAAATGCAGGACCTGACGGAAAATTCACTGCCATCAACTGGGAGCCTCTACCGTCAGGATTAACAGGTCCCGTCGTACTGACTCCGCTAAGCAAACAGTAAAAACAACATGAAACTCATAAAACGGAATACATTCATGAAACTAAAACACATAGCCATAGCTGTTCTGTTATCGGTGTGTATGTTAGAAACATATGCAGGAGATACGAGCACTGAATATCAATACCTTTCAGGCAAGGGTTATCAGAATACAAAAACCTGGGAGTTTTTCTGCACGGGTGGAAGAAACAGTGGAGTCTGGACCACTATTGAGGTTCCGTCTCACTGGGAACAACAGGGATTCGGCAATTACGATTATGGCCGTGATTACATGACATACGGTAAAGATTTTCGCTTCTCGGATGAGCAGGGCCTTTATAAATATTCGTTTAAGGTTCCTGCGGAATGGAAAAACAGAGATGTAAATATTGTTTTTGAAGGATCCATGACCGATACAGAAGTTAAGATCAATGGAAAATCTGCGGGCCCGGTTCATCAGGGCTCATTTTACCGGTTTAAGTACGAAATAACTGATCTGCTGAATTACGATGCAGATAACCTGCTGGAAGTAACCGTGAGTAAAATGTCATCGAACAAATCTGTAAATCATGCGGAACGTTATGCTGATTACTGGATTTTTGGAGGAATTTACAGACCGGTATACCTTGAATCAAAGCCTGAAGAACACATTGATTATGTCGCCGTGGATGCAAAGGCAGACGGTAGTTTTACAATGGATGTATATGTTAAGGGCCTGGATGAAAAGCGCAACATCAAAGCTGTAATCAAAGATTATGACGGGAATGAATATGCTTCATTTAAAGGTAAAATTTCTTCTGATGATCCTAAAATAACTTTATCCGGTGATGTTAACAATATTAAACCCTGGACGCAGGAAACACCGGTCGTATATATGGTCAGTGTGGATCTGATGGACGGAAAAACTGTGCTTCACCATGTTAACGATAAATTTGGTTTCAGAACTATTGAAATCCGCAAAGGAGACGGGATTTACGTTAACGGGACTAAAATTAAAATGAAGGGTATCAACAGGCATGCCTTCTGGCCTGAATCAGGGCGTTGTCTGAATGACGAACTGAACCTGAAAGACGTAAAAATGCTGAAGGACCTGAACCTGAATGCCGTGCGTTGTTCTCACTACCCACCGGATAAGGTATTCCTGGATTATTGCGATTCCCTGGGACTTTACGTCATTGACGAACTTGCCGGGTGGCAGAATGCCTATGATACACAATCCGGTGAAATCCTCGTTGAAGAAATGGTGAAACGCGATTTAAACCATCCTTCGGTAATTTTCTGGAGTAACGGTAATGAAGGTGGTCACAATTTTGATCTGGATGACGACTACGGCAAATGGGATCTTTCCAACCGTCCTGTTATCCATGCACATCATAAACCGGGGAATGATTATAATGGCATCGACTGTAACCATTACGAGGACTATTACAGCTGTAAAAACATTCTGAAAGGTCCGAACATTTATATGCCGACTGAGTTTTTACATGGCCAGGATGACGGTGGTATGGCTGCCAGTCTCTACGATTTCTGGGAACTTTTCTGGAATGAAAAACTATCCGGTGGAGGATTTCTGTGGACTTTTGTGGATGAAGGTATTTCCCGCACTGATCTAAACGGTTACATCGATGTGAACAGGGTGAATGCACCTGACGGTATCGTTGGCCCACACCGTGAAAAAGAGGGTAGTTATCCTGCAATGAAAGAAATCTTCTCCCCCATCAAAATCAGCATGAAGACCCTTGCTGAAGATTTTAATGGCACTGTTCCAATTGAAAACAGATATCATTTTACAAACCTCGATCAATGTACGTTTAACTGGAAACTGGTTAATTTTAATAAACCGGCTAACCGGAGATACGGCTATGAAACTCAGTATTCTGCTACCGCCACTTCACCGGATGTCGCACCGGTATCGATGGGATCGTTGCAACTGGATCTTCCTTCAGACTGGAATTCTTATGACGGTATTCTGCTTGAAGCCATTGATCCTGCAGGAAACAAAGTGCTGGAATGGAGCTGGATGATCAAATCCGGTAGCGAGATAAGGAAAGAACTGGTAACATGGGAAAACGGTTCAGTTGATGTGACCGAAGATGATAAAACCATCTCTCTTCATGGTGGTGAAGTCACCCTCATCCTTAAAAAATCTGACGGAACAATTCAGGGGCTGAGAAATGACAAAAGTCTGCCGCTTTCATTCAAAAACGGTCCGGTTTCTGTAAGCGATGTACCGCAGACCCTTAAAGAGATGAAACAGTATAAAACGGATGACGGTTACAGTGTTGAATTTCTGTTTGACGGAGACCTGAAGATGATTAAATGGACCATGAACCCAACCGGTTGGGTAAGTCTTGACTATGAATATATGCAGGAGGGCAAGCAGAGTTTCACAGGCGTCTCCTTCGATTATCCTGAGTCAAGGATAATAGGTGTAAAATGGCTTGGCCATGGCCCTTACCGCGTCTGGAAAAACAGGCTGCAGGGTGGTAATTACGATGTATTCGAAGCTTTCTATAACAATACATACACCGGATCATCGCCATGGGATTACCCGGAATTCAAAGGTTATTTTTCAAATATTTCCTGGATGGATTTTAATACCGTGGAAGGCCATTTTCTCGTCGTAGCTGAACAGCCCGATCTTTTTGTACGCCTGTTCGACTTTTGCTCACTTTCGGCACCTGAAACGCTGCCTGCTTTACCTAAAGGAGATATCTCCTTTCTTGACGGTATTCCACCTACGGGAACAAAACTCTGGATAAATATCAGTATGAATACAGAACGCTTAGGTCCATCAGGAGAATTGAATGTGATGCAAAAACCGGTTAAGCGGAAACTGTATTTCTATTTTGGATTACCACAATAAAACAAAGCAAACGTGAAAGCACTGAAATTTTTAGCATTAGTTATAATTCTGACAGCCGGTACGTGCAAAGGGCCGGATAAAGTAACGGAACCCAAACTGGCAGACAAACCATTATACCGCGATACGATATTTGACGGGGCTGCAGATCCTTCAGTCATCTGGAACAGGGAAACCAACAGCTGGTACATGTTTTACACAAACCGCAGAGCAACACTGGCCCATGGCAATGATGTCAGTTGGGTACACGGCACTCCAATAGGTATTGCCGAATCAAAAGATGGTGGAGCAAGCTGGCATTACGTAGCCAATGCGGACTTTAATTCAGACAAGGACAGTATAACATACTGGGCACCTGAAGTTGTGTGGCATGATGGTCTCTATCATATGTATATCACTATTGTTCCGGGAATTTTTACAAACTGGAGCCATCCAAGACATATTGATCACTATACCAGTAAAGATCTGCTTCACTGGGATTTTGATTCACAGTTAAAACTGGCCACAGACAAGGTAATCGATGCCTGTGTGGTTCAACTTCCCGACGGCACATGGCGCATGTGGTATAACAATGAAAAAGCGGGCAAATCTATCTGGTATGCCGACAGTCCTGATTTGTACAACTGGACAGATAAGGGTTTAATAACGCTTGACGGTAAACAACGGGGCGAAGGGCCCAACGTATTTCAATGGAAAGGAAAATACTATATGGTTGTGGATGAGTGGCGTGGTCTTGGTATATTCTCGTCAGTGGATGCACAGAACTGGAAAAGGCAGGCTAACCGCATTCTTGATGTCCCCGGAACCGGTGAAGGAGATCAGGTTATTGGACAACACGCCGATGTAGTTGTAAATAACGACCATGCGTATATTTTCTATTTCACACATCCGGGCAGGATTAATCGCGATGGCAGTGATCACGAGAAAGCACGTTCATTAATTCAGGTTGCCGAACTTGAAACAGATGAAAATGGCAACATTATCTGCGACAGGAATAAACCGGTGTACATCAATATGGTCGCACCGGAATAAAACAATATGAGTGAGGGTTTCGCTAAGCGGAATCCTCACTATAACTCATTTAATAATAATCCAGTTCCCAGCGCTCTGCCGGATCATGTGGTATGGCCACATTTTTCCATGAAAACCTGAACACCTTTGGATTGACGAGCTGTTCATAATCCTCATAATTCATCACAATAAGTTCGGTATGTGTTCCGGCATTGAACGCAATCTCATCATCTTCAGTCAGTGATTCTGCGACATACACATCCATTCCGTAAAGATTTCCAAACGGAGGCATGGCACCGATTTCACAGTCCGGAAACATCAGCGTAAACTCCGCTTCTGAAGCAAGCTTGATATTTGTTGTTCCAAGCATAATCTTCAGAATATCAAAATCAACCTGGTATGACGCCGGTAATACGGCCATCGCCATTTTATTGTTGATTTTTATCATAACGGTTTTAGCAAACTCTTTTCCGGCGATGTGAACCGTTGCTGCTTTTTCCTGCGAAGTATTCGCCATCGGATGAAACAATATATCGTATCTTATATGATTTGCGTTCAGAAACGCTTTTAATTTTTTTGCAGGCATAACTAAAACTTTATGGTTATTTATAAAAGACCGGGAACCTTTTCCCCTGTATATTTTTTGTACCTGAATTCACTTTTAAAGAATTCATTTGAGAGAAGCCGGGGCCGGATATCTTTCAGCAGTCATGTTAGTGCTCTAACAAACTGATAAAGGAAGACTTGCAGTCAATAAAATTCTGACACTTACAATTTAAAGAATTAATTGCAAAAAAGTAAGAGCTATTTTTTAAAAAAATTATGTTGTGCAGTTATAAAAGGATTCAACATGTAATTTAGAATTGTATACGTCGTTTGTTTTGATAAATTTGTGTTACTATTAATTAAAACGTGTTACGCATTACGATGAATCAGCTCAGTTCTGAATTAAAAGATAAACTCACTACGCTCAAAACATGGTTTTCACAATATAAGGGATCTATTGTTGCCTTTTCAGGGGGAATAGACTCTACGCTTGTCCTGTATCTTGCGCGAAAGTTCCAGGGTAAAGAGAATGCCATTGGTGTCATTTCTAAGTCTGAAAGTCTGAAACAAAAGGACTTTAACATGGCAGAGGATTTCTGTAAAGCATTCGACATTACCCTTGAAGTGATAAAAACGGATGAACTGAATGATGACCGCTATAACTCCAATCCTGTTAACCGCTGTTTCTTTTGTAAGGAACATTTGTTTACCGATCTGACAAAAATAGCAGAGATGTATCCGGATTTTAAGGTCCTGAGCGGAACCAATCATGATGATCTTGGTGATTACCGTCCCGGCATTGATGCAGCTAAAAAACTTAATGTTCTCTCTCCCATGGTCGATTGTAAAATTACCAAACAGGAATTACGTGAGATTGCCCGTTATTTTGAGCTGCCTAACTGGGATAAACCGGCAAGCCCGTGCTTAAGCTCCCGGATGCCTTACGGACATAAAGTTACAAGAGAGAAACTGCTTCAGGTTGAGATGGCAGAAAATATATTGAATGATTACGGTTTTAACGATGTCCGGGTCAGGCATTTTGAAACATACGGAAAAATTGAGGTACTGAAGGATGATCTTGAAAAACTAAACATTCAAAAGGATGAAATTGTAAAAAAGATCACAGCGCTTGGTTTCAGCGAAATTGTTATTGACGATGAAGGACTGGTTTCCGGCAAACTGAACAGAGCTATAGGAAAATAGGTATTTACAAGTATTACAACATATGAAGATATTATACTACGACTGTTTTGCAGGTATCAGTGGTGACATGAACCTGGGTGCATTAATTGATCTCGGTGTTGATCCGGATTATCTGAGGAATGAACTTTCAAAACTCCGGATCGAAGGCTTTGAGCTCAGAACAGAAAAAGCTGCCCGAAGAGGGATTAACGGTACTTTGGCTACCATCATCATTGAAAACCCGGAAAATGAAAAGCACCGACATTTGCGCCATATTGAGGAGATCGTAAACAACAGTACCCTATCTGATCAGATAAAAAAAACTGCGTTGGATATTTTCAACCGTATTGCGGTTGCAGAAGCTAAGGTGCATGATATCGATATTCAGAAAGTGCATTTTCATGAAGTGGGTGCGCTGGATTCCATTGCGGATATTGTTGGGGCTGCCATTTGTCTTGAACATCTTAAGGTTGATAAAGTCTTATCGTCAGCGGTTCAGCTTGGTGGTGGAACCGTAAAATGTGCCCATGGTATTATGCCTGTACCGGCACCGGCCACAGCCCTTATAGTAGAAAACATTCCGGTAAGAACCGGTCTGGTTCAGCACGAGGCAACCACGCCAACCGGAGCAGCTATCCTGGCTGCAACGGTCGATGAATTTACAGATAACTTCGATTATCCCATCGGCAAAACCGCTTATGGCATCGGTCAGCGTGATGTTTCTGAAGTGGCCAATGTACTCCGGGTATACCTTTTGGAATCATCACAACAAAGGGATGATGTGAATTCCGGAGTCGCAACGCTCCTTGAATGCAATATTGATGACATGAAACCGGAGCATTTTGAATTTTTAATGGATATGCTCCTGGATAAAGGTGCCAGCGATGTATGGTTTACACCAATCGTCATGAAGAAGTCCAGACCGGCACACATGATATCAGTACTTTGTGTACCTGAGAGAACAGAAGTTATGAAGGAGATGCTTTTTAAACATTCCACAACGCTTGGCATACGCGAGCAACACATTCAAAAACACATGCTGAAACGGGACGAGCAACTGGTTAAAACAGCCTACGGCGATGTCCATATAAAAATAAGTTATTATGGTGGTAAAGTACTAAACAGCAAACCGGAGTTTGAGGACTGTAAATTACTGGCCGTACAGCATAATGTTTCGGTTTCTGACATTGAAAAAGCTGCATTAAACGCATTACAGGATGGAAATTAAGGATATACTGAATTTGTATAAAGAGGGAAAGCTGGATCTCGGTCTTGCTGTTCAGAAGTTGTCAGGGAAGGGCATCGAAGAGTTGGGCTTTGCCGCCCTGGATACCGACCGACTGAAACGCACCGGTATCCCGGAGGTAATTTACGCTGAAGGTAAAACAGTGGATCAGGTCGTGAAAATTGCAGAACGGCTTCACCAGAAAGGCATCGATATCCTGGCAACAAAGGCAACAGAAGAGATGTATGAACTTGTGCGGAGTGTGATCCCGCACGCCTCATATAATAAACTGGCAAAAACCATTACCTATAAGCATAAAGATGAGCCGTTAAATGAAGGATATATTGCCATTGTCGCAGCCGGAACGTCGGATATGCCGGTAGCTGAAGAAGCTGCGGAGACCGCACGTTTTCTGAATAACCGGGTTGAAACGGTTTACGATGTAGGCGTTGCCGGCATTCACAGGCTGTTTAATAAGCTGAAAATCATTCAGGATGCAAGGGTTGTTATTGTTGTAGCCGGAATGGAAGGTGCCCTTGCCAGTGTGGTTGGTGGATTAGTCAGCAAGCCGGTCATCGGTGTACCCACAAGTGTAGGTTATGGTGCATCATTTAACGGTATTTCTGCCTTACTGACTATGCTCAATAGTTGTGCCAGCGGAATTAGTGTTGTAAATATTGATAACGGATTTGGCGCTGCCTGCCAGGCTTCGCTCATTAATCGACTGTAAGCATGAACGAACTGTATTTACTCATTGGAACAGCAGCCTTTCTGGGTTTCTTTCATACGGCAACAGGACCGGATCACTACATCCCCTTTATTGTTCTTAGTAAAGCCCGGAAGTGGACACAAACCCGCACCATGTGGATCACCTTTATTTCAGGTATCGGTCATATCCTAGGTTCGGTTATTCTGGGCATCATCGGTATAGCATTGGGCATCAGCCTGTCAAAACTGGAACTGATAGAAGCTCACCGTGGCAACATTGTTAGTTATCTTCTTTTGACTTTTGGCTTGCTTTATACGGCGTACGGACTATATAAGTTTTTTACAAAAGGGAAGCATTTCCACCTGCCCGGCTTTCTTATTCCCAAACGCATCAGGCGTTTGCAGCATGTGGTAACGCACCAACCCTACGATCTGAATAAAAATTTCCGCGTTTCTGACGACACGGAGGATGTAACGAAAATAACGCCATGGATCCTTTTTCTGATATTCGTATTCGGACCATGTGAAGTACTTATTCCATTATTAATTTTTCCTGCGGCAAAATTCAGTGCAATGGGAATTGCATCAGTCAGCATTGTTTTTGGCATCACGACTATTCTCACGATGTTGATCATTGTTTTTTTAGGATATAAAGGAGCATCAACCATAAAAATTAAGGACGGCGACAGGTATTTTCACCTTATTGCCGGTATGGGCATATTAATCTCAGGCCTGGGCATGCAGTTTTTTGGTTGGTAAAAAATTAAAATTATGACAGTTACACGTTTTGGAGTATCGCTGGAAGAAGATCTTTTAAACGATCTGGATCATATTGTTACAGAACAACGGTTCCCAAACCGGTCAAGGGCTTTGCGCTATCTGATAAATCAGTATAAAGTTGACAAAGGTCTGGAAGAAGAGGCACAGGTTACCGGGGCCATTGTGTTGGTCTACGATCATCGCATAGCGCGCTTACATGCAGAAATTGCCGGGTTGATGCATGAGTATAACTGTATGGTTTTGTCCAGTCAGCACATTCATATCGATGCCCAGAACTGTATTGAAACCATTGCAGTACGGGGGAGCTATCAGAAAGTTGAAAAGCTGGGTAATAAATTACAGGCGATAAAAGGTATCAGACACGGGAAACTGGTTGTCTCCATCATCGAATAGGATGAGCTGAAAACGATATAATAAAAAAGGGTTGCATTAAATTGCAACCCTTTTTTTATTGTTTTTTTGTACGGTTTATACATCGTAAGTAGATGCAGACGTATCTCCTCCTCTACCTGTCCAGTTGGTATGGAAGAATTTACCTCTTGGCCGATCCACTCTTTCGTAGGTATGAGCTCCGAAATAGTCACGTTGTGCCTGAAGCAGATTTGCCGGTAAACGTTCCGTACGGTATCCGTCAAAATAAGCCAGTGCAGTAGAAAATGCAGGTACCGGAATTCCTTTACTGGCTGCGGTAGCGACCACATTACGCCATCCGGCCTGAGCCTTATTAACTTCTTCTTTAAAATACGGATCAAGTAACAGGTTTTCAAGCTTAGGATCGTTATCAAACGCTTCTTTAATGCGTCCCAGAAATGCGGAACGGATGATACATCCACCACGCCACATCAACGCAATACCACCGTAATTAAGATCCCAGCCATATTCTCTGGCAGCATCCTGCAACAGCACATAACCCTGGGCATACGATACTATTTTGGATGCATATAAAGCCTGCATGATATCCTGAACAAAGGCCTTTTTATCTGCATCAAACGATTTTTCAGGACCTGTAAGAATTTTCGATGCCCTTACTCTTTCATCTTTCTGTGCAGAGAGGCAACGCGCAAAGACAGCTTCACCAATTAAGGTCAGCGGAATACCCTGATCCAAAGCAGCTACACCGGTCCATTTTCCTGTACCCTTTTGTCCTGCAGTATCAAGTATCTTTTCTACCATTGGTTCACCATCTTCATCTTTGAATCCCAGAATGTCACGGGTGATCTCAATGAGATAGCTATCGAGTACACCGGTATTCCATTCCTTAAACACCTCGTGCATCTCATCAGCGCTCATACCCAACAGATCGCTCATAATCTGATACGCTTCGCAAATCAACTGCATATCACCGTATTCAATACCGTTATGCACCATCTTAACAAAGTGTCCTGCTCCGTTTGCACCAACCCAGTCACAACATGGTGTACCATCTTCCACTTTTGCCGCAATTGACTGGAAGATTGGTTTTACATGTTCCCATGCTTTAACCGAACCTCCCGGCATGATTGAAGGACCTTTCAAAGCACCTTCTTCACCACCTGAAACACCTGTTCCGATGTAAAGCAGCCCTTTGCTTTCAACATATTTTGTTCTGCGAATCGTATCCGGAAAATGCGTATTACCACCATCAATAATAATATCACCTTCTTCCAGGTATGGAATGATTTTTTCGATGAAATCATCCACCGCCTGACCGGCTTTTACCAACATCATTACTTTACGTGGCCTCTTAAGGGATTTTACGAGATCTTCGATACTGTGCGCGCCGTAGAATTTTTTACCTTTTCCACGGCCCTCAATAAATTTGTCAACTTTTTCTACAGTACGGTTAAATACGCTGACAGTGTAACCATGGCTTTCCATGTTTAATACAAGGTTCTCGCCCATTACAGCCAGACCAATCAATCCGATATCTGATTTAGCTTCCATAGTGTTTTATATTTCTATTGTTTAATAAATCTGCTTTTTTCTGCCCATAAACCGATAGCCGGATTGGAGATGAAATATATTTCTTCCCCGTCCACAACATTAAATCCGTCCTTCAGTTTTTTAGGATCATATTTCTTCATGGCTTCATCCAGTTTACCATACTTATAGTTCACCGATACTATTTCGTCTTCCGTAAGGTGACCCGGACAGTAGGTTACACTGAACCGGTTTTCGGTTGATCCGTGAATCAGGTGAGCTGCAGCACTCAGGTTATTCTGAATATCTTCGTTGTTTTTCACAAAGTCGAGGACCTCAGGTGTAGTGCGGTAACCGTATTTCCGGATGAGCCGGTCAATTTCCTTGTCTTCCCCGAATTCCTTAAGTGCCGGTGCAAGGACAATCAACTCACCTGCATCAGCAATGGCCATGCGGGTACGGTAAATACTTTTGTTGCCAAGCCATGTACTTTTAAATTCTGTAGGATCAAGATAGACGACCACTTTTTTCAGTGGTTTATCCAGCATGGTAAAGTTCACTTTCAGCGACAGGTCAGCTGCCAGCGTAAACACATCCAGATCGTCACCGATATACAGACCACGCGTTACCAGTTTACCACTGTCATCGCGGCCAACAACCGTATGAATATACACCACCGGCAAATCCTTTATAAAATGATCCGAAGCATAATTAAGAAGCTTACGAACCGGATTTATGGCGCGTCCCATAATACGTTCCATGCCGTAAACTGCTCCGGCAAAATGGCTCTTATTAATGCCTTCAGGACCACCCGTTCCTACAAAAAGATTTTTATTGTAATTGGCCATTCCAATTACTTCGTGGGGCACTACCTGACCGATGGACAGGATCAGATCATGTCCGCCATTCAGAATAAGCTTATTCAGCTGTGCCGGCCACTCATAGTCCAGCATACCATCTGTATATTCCTTAACAACAGAACCCGGTACCCTGCCCACTTCAACCACATCGTTCCGCCAGTCGTGCACTTTGAATTTATCCAGTGGAATACCGGGATACATCTGCGTCAGTTCCGACTCTGTCATACCGGCATGTGTTCCTAATGCAGGAAGCACATCGGCAAGTTTATCACCGACTTCCCGGTAAATTATGGATGTAATCTCACCGGCACGTGAATGGTAGCGGGTAAAATCCGGCGGAATAGCCAGAATTTTTTTACGGTCACCAATCTTACCAAATGCCTCCAGGATACCTTGCTTCAGGTCCTCTGAGCTGAGTACATCTGTTTCTGAACCTCTCTGATAATATAGCATAAATCAAATTTTAACGTTTTACGCGCGCATTACCTTCCCAAATGCTCCATACCATCTCTTCATCGGCTGGCTGAGCATAATCTGTAAGGAACGTAGTCGCCATGGCACCTGTTGCCCATCCAAACTGAATCCATTTTTCAGGATCCCATTGTTTTAAAATACCATATAACAGTCCGCCAACGAAACCATCACCTCCACCTATACGGTCGAGTACATGAATATCGCGCAGGTTAACCACATGCCAGTTTGTTCCTTCCAGCATAATACCTCCCCACATATGGTGATTTGCATTGACAACTTCACGCAGGGTGGTTGCGAAAACTGATGCATTGGGGAATGCCTGCTTCACGCGACCAATCATCTCCTTAAATCCATCTATTTTTTCCTCAATACCTTTACCGCCGGCTTCCGGTCCCTTAATTCCAAGACACAGCTGGAAGTCTTCCTCATTTCCAATCAGGATGTCTGCAACTGAAGCAATCTCCTTAAAGGCTTCGCTTAACTCCTTCTCACGGCCTTTCCAGAATGAGGCCCGATAGTTAAGATCGAAAGAAATGCGGGTTCCATGTTTTTTAGCGGCTCTTGCCAGCTGAAGGCAGAACTCGCTGGTATCCGGCGATAATGCCGCGATCAATCCGGACAGGTGAATAATCTGTACTCCATCTTCACCAAAGATACGTTCCAGATCAAAATCCTTCACGTTCAATGTACGTCCCACCTCACCGGCACGGTCATTATGAACCCTTGGACCACGTGATCCGTAACCACTATCTGCAATATTAAACTGGTGACGGTAGCCCCACGGATCCCCCTGTTCAACCTCAGGTCCTTCATAGTCCATGTGACGATTGCGCAGGTTACCTTTTATAAACTGAGCAATAGGACTGCCCTTCACGAAAGTGGTCAGCACTTTTACGGGTAATCCAAGATAAGAGGGAATACTGGCAACATTGGTTTCAGCACTCGTTGCCTGGAGCTTAAATGTATCACTGCTGTGTACAGGTTGTCCGTTTTCCGGGGTAATCCTTACCCCCATACTGGTTGGAACGATAAGAGAATATTTACAATTTTCTTTTAAAGTCAGACTCATCTTATAATTTTTTTTGGTTTTCTTCATCAATTAATCCGGATCATTTCAAGGTAAAGAGATTCTGGCAAAAGCACATAATTATTTTATGTGTTTTACAATTATTTATGATCTGATCCGAAAAACTATTTCAAACTGTTAAACACCGCCAAAAGCACTGTATCCGCCATCCACAGGAATAACGATACCGGTGACAAATTGTGCCAGATCTGAAACCAGGTACAGGCAGGTTCCGATTAATTCGTCCACCTCACCATACCGTCCCATAGGTGTATTGTCGATGATCTTTTTACCTCTTGGGGTCATTTCACCGGTCTCTTTATCTGTCAGCAAGAACCTGTTCTGATTTGTCAGGAAAAATCCGGGGGCAACAGCATTTACCCGTACACCTGTTTTGGCAAAATGGACTGAAAGCCATTGCGTAAAATTATTAATGGAAGACTTAGCAGCTGAATATGCCGGAATTTTTGTCAACGGACGGTAGGAATTCATGGAAGAGACATTCAGAATTGATCCTTTTCCGCTGCGGACCAGTTCTTCACCAAATACCATGGTTGGTAACAGGGTACCTTTGAAATTCAAATCAAAAACCCAGTCAAAACCTGATGAATCAAGTCCGAAAAATGAATCCTGAAAGTCCTTTTCCACATCTACAATGGTTTCAACCTTAGTGGTTGCCTTCGGAGAGTTTCCACCAGCACCATTTATCAGGATATCTACAGGTCCTAATGCTGCGTGTACTTTTTCCTTCGCCTGAATCAGCGAATCCTTATCAAGCACATTGCAGGCCAGGCCAACACAATCTGTTCCTGTTTTTGCTTTAATATCTTCAGCTACTTTAACGGCTGCTTCTTCATTAATGTCAAGAATAGCCATTTTAATGCCCGATTCCGCCAAACCTGTGGCGATAGCTGTCCCAATAACTCCGGCTCCACCGGTAAGTACAGCTACTTTGTTTTTTAAGTGTTCAAAACTATACTTCATAATAAAAGTAATTTGTATTTAATTCGTTAATTAATGTTCAGAATTTTAAACCTCCCTCTTTAAAAACAGATGTGGTACAAGTAAGTTTTATTACATCAGAAATCATTGAGGTCATCATAACAAATAAACAATTTTTTTTTGAAAAATGCAATCGATTGCATTTTTATTTATCTTTTCTTATATTTGTTTAATTGAATTGTATTATGACAGCTAAGAAAACCACCATACATGACATTGCACGTGAACTTGGAATCACGGCAAGCACTGTATCCAGGGCTCTGAATAATCATCCGTCCATCAGTAAAGAGACAAAAAAAACAGTTCTGGCGAAAGCAAGGGAGATGAACTATCTTGCCAACAGTCTGGCTTCTTATCTGCGTACAGGGAAAAGCAATACCATTGGGTTGATTGTTCCACGAATCAATCGTTTCTTTTTTGCAGATATTATTGCAGGTATCGAAAGCATCACCAATCCGGCCGGCTACAACCTTATCATATGTCAGTCGGACGAGAGTTTTAAGAAAGAAGTTGAAAACATCAATACACTCTTTGCCAACCGCGTGGACGGTGTATTACTTTCCGTATCAAAAGAGACAACAACCACTGACCATTTAAAGCTACTGACTGAGAACAATTTACCGCTGGTACTGATTGACCGTATTATTGAAGGCATAGATGTAAGCCGTGTTACCAATGATAATTTTCAGGGTACATATGATGCAACCCGCCACCTGATTCAACAGGGCTTTAAAAATATCGCACATTTTGGTGGTGATTTCAGTCTTTATATCTATAAAAGAAGGCTTGAAGGCTATATAAAGGCCATGCAGGACTACCATCTTCCGGTCAGGGAAGAGTGGATTGCAGAACATATGGTATCACGTGAAGAGGCCTTTGATTTTACAGCAAAATTGCATAACTTGAAACAATTGCCGGATGCATTTGTATGCGCCAGTGATTACGCTGCCCATGGTGTATTATTGTACCTGATCCAACATGGAATTCAGGTTCCCCGGGATGCGGGCATCACAGGTTTTGCCAACGAACCGTTTACGCAATATGTGCAGCCTTCCCTCTCATCCATACATCAGTTTGGAAATGAAATGGGAAAGAAAGCAGCCAATGTATTATTAAACGAAATTGAGGCTAAAAGTGAAGATAGCTTAAACCCGCAAACAATTTATATCAAACCGGAATTATTAATACGAGACTCATCAAACAGAAATATTTAGAAAAGTTTAATTAAATACCATTACAATGAAATTAGTAAAATATTCTATGGGTGTTGGCGACCGTTTTGGCCAACAAGGTAAAGCACAGTTAAAAGCACTTATGAAAGCGCATAAGGAACTGGGACTGGAAGTTGCTCCGGTATGGAACAAATCGAACCGTGAGCATCAGATAATCGGAACACAACCGGATTCGGTCCGTACCGAGGCTGACAATGCTGTAAAAGCGCTTGGTTATTCTGGTCCGTATTATGTAGATGCAGACCACATCAATGCCAAAACAGTGCATGGTTTTATTGCGCCATCCGACTTTTTCACACTCGATGTGGCCGATTTTATTGGTGAAGCTCCGGACGAAGCTGAACTGAAAAGTTTTGTTGAAGCCAACAAAAAGTATGTAGGTGACTTTAAAATTCCGGGAATAGATCATGTATATAAGGTGACTGAAGATCTGTTACTTGAAATCGGAAGTCAGTTTCTTTTTGCTGTAAAACAGGCAAAAGAGGTATATACCATTATCAAAAACAACAAAGCTGATTTTATTGCCGAGCTATCCATGGATGAAGTGGATGTACCACAAACTCCACTGGAAATGTTCTTCATACTCAGCATGGTTGCAGCACAGGAAATTCCTATCCAGACGATCGCACCTAAATTTACAGGTGATTTCTTTAAAGGCATCGACTATGTAGGTAACATTGATAAATTCACACAGGAATTTGAAGAAGATATTCTGGTGTTGAAATATGCCGTAAAGGAATTTGGTTTACCAGAAAATATCAAACTCAGTGTCCATTCCGGAAGTGATAAATTCAGCATTTATCCTATTATGGGTAAAATCATTAAAAAGCAGGGCACAGGTATCCATATCAAAACGGCCGGCACAACATGGCTGGAAGAAGTTATTGGTCTTGCCATAGCCGGAGAAGACGGACTTGCAGTTGCCAAGGAAATTTATCGTCAGGGTTATGAAAAACGTGAAGATTTTATGGCACCTTACCGCACTGTGATTGATATTAACGAAGATAACCTGCCTTCTCCTGAAGAGGTGGATTTGTGGTCGTCCGAAAAATATGCCAACACCTTGCGCCATGATCAGGAAAATGAAGATTTCAACCTTGATTTCAGACAGTTGATTCACATATCTTATAAGATTGCTGCAAAAATGGGTGATAAATACCTGAACCTGGTTCAGAAATACGAAGACATTGTTGGCAATGAGGTAACCACCAATATTTTCGACAGACACATCATGCGTGTTTTTAACTATGTGGTATAAAACCAGAAAATAATAATAATAATGAAACCATTTTTAGACAAGGATTTTGTTTTAAACAGTGATGCGGCCAAAAAACTGTATCACGACTTTGCTGTTCAGATGCCTATCATCGACTACCATTGCCATTTAAGTCCTCAGCAAATTGCGGAGAATAAAAAATTTAAAACCATTACGGAGGCCTGGTTGTACGGTGACCATTATAAATGGAGAGCTATGCGTACATTTGGTGTTGATGAACACTATATCACCGGTGAAGCCAGCGATTGGGAGAAATTTGAGAAATGGGCTGAAGTTGTCCCTTATACCCTGCGCAATCCGTTGTATCACTGGACACATCTGGAGCTCAGAAGGTATTTTGGCATTGAAGACCTGCTCTCTCCTGCTACAGCGCGATCCATTTATGACCGCTGTAATGAGATGCTGAACAGCGATGACTACCGCGTTCAGGGCCTGCTGAAAAAAATGAACGTGGAGATTGTATGTACTACAGATGATCCAATAGACGATCTGAATTTCCATACACAGCATAAAAGTTCAGGGGCAGAACTGAAAATGATACCTGCATGGAGACCGGATAAAGCAATGGCCATCGAAACAGAACAGTTTAACGCCTATCTGGATAAACTGGAAAAAGTTTCGGGTGTAAAAATTTCAGCTTTCAAGCATTTGATTGAGGCCATAGAGGTGCGCCACCAGTTCTTTCATGATAATGGCTGCCGTTTGTCCGATCATGGAATTGAAGAATTCTATGCTGAAGATTATACGAAGGATGAGATTAAGGACATCTTTAAAAAAGCCAGGAAAGGCGGAGAAGTCAGCCACAAGGAAGTGCTGAAGTTCAAATCGGCCATGCTGTACGAATTTGCCAAGATGGACCATGCAAAAGGCTGGGTTCAACAGTTCCATTACGGTGTGATCCGGAATAATAACAGCCGTATGTTTGCCAAAATGGGACCCGACACCGGTTGGGACTCTATCGGTCAGTTTAATGTGGCTAAAAACATGCAGCTCTTCTTTGATAAACTGGATCAGGAGGATAAGCTGACAAAAACGATACTGTATAACATTAATCCATCAGACAATGAGGTAATCGGCACCATGATCGGCAACTTCAACGATGGTTCGGTAGCCGGTAAAATGCAGTTTGGCTCAGGATGGTGGTTCCTCGATCAGAAAGACGGTATGACAAAGCAGATGAATGCACTGTCGACTCTCGGACTGCTCAGCAAGTTTGTTGGTATGCTGACCGACTCCAGGAGTTTTCTTTCCTATCCGCGCCATGAATACTTCCGCAGGATTCTTTGTGATCTTATGGGAACCGATATGGAAAACGGAGAGATTCCGGCCGATTTCGATCTGGTTGGTGGTATTGTACAGGATATTTGTTACAACAATGCAAAGGCATACTTCCCGTTTGCACACGATTAATCTTTTTAAGATCAAATATTTCAGAGGCCGTTCGAATGAATGGCCTTTGTTTTTAGGTACTTAAAGGTATTGATTTGTATCTCCCTTCAACTACAAATCAAAAACCGACAGAAACAATATCACGATAATACAGGTATTGCACGGTTATAATATAGGGCTTCACTTCTGTATCCCGGATTGCAGCCGGGTTACAAATCTGTCACTCCTTCGGAGTTGCTTCATTTTTTTATATTCGTATTTTTCTTCTGGATTTCAACAAAACCTCGAATAGGTGACCATATTGTAGAAGTCAATGAACGATAATTAAACCTGGCCGGGCAGAGGTGTGGAAAAATGAGATAACGTTATTGCCGGACATTTGACGGAAGCTGAATAATGTTATCGGCGTCAGATAAGAACATGAATAAATTTTATTCTTTCATACTTCTTCAGATCATGATGGTAATGATAGTGGTGAAGATGCTCCAGATGCTGATGCCATTAATAAACAGTATTTCGGTCACACCATTTATCCCGTTAAGGATCATGGAAATAATGACCATGATCAGAATGACACTCACAATAATCAATCCTGACAATCCCAGAAAATAATTATCAGGCCACACCGCCACCTGAAATGTTATAATCATAACAGATAGCGTTAAAAAGACAAGCACTGCAAACACATTGTGAAAAAACCGCTGAATGGTAGTCCCCAGATGTTTGAAACTGTACGGATAGATATTATGGGGTATAAATGCCAGTATGGCCAGAAATGCAAAACTGTAATCTACATACCGCATATAGTCGGCATGTTCACCCAGATCGTAGTGTTTGGAGAGCAGCCAGAAGAAAGAATAATTTAAAAGTGCAGCGACCAGCAATAATCTTTTGTAGCCTTTTTTAAACTTTTCACCATACAGCACTTTATTGCTCAAAAAACTCAGGGATTGTTTTTTGGGATCAAATTCCATATGCTGCAACACCTTCCTTACAGAATGAGGTAAAAGGCCGGCATACAGAAACCCGGTAAGCAATATTCCAAACTTTATCCAGAACATCAGCAGCATTCTGGTTCACACTGTATTCCTATTGCCTGATGATGCGGAATACTTCTGAACTGTTTTCAGTAAACAATTTTACGAAATAAATTCCGGATCCTAACTGCGAAAGATCTATGGATGATCCTGACAGTGTTGCTGATAAAACTTCTTTTCCACTCAAATCGACAATAAGGTATGATAAATTCTCTGGCAAACCCTTGTCTGAAGCTATAAACAGCTTATTTTCAACAGGATTCGGATATACACTCAGATTTAAATGCAAGGTATTGCGAACCAGACCTGAAGGAATACTCTCGATCTTTTCAAATACCCACTGCTGATTCTGGTTAGACGCCACCTGGTTATCCCATTCAATGCATTTTGTACCGTTCGATGTTCCTCCACCGGAATTATCAATGGCGTTTCCGGTTCCTACATTAATTAATCCAAACAGATTGACAGGCCCAAGCGGTTCCAGTGTCCAGCGAAGGGAATCGTTGGTTTCAGAGATTTCACTCAGCACCACACTGTTGCCTTTGCCCATACCTTTTATGGCCATACCGGAGAACCGGTTTTCAAAACGAACGGTTCCATCTCCCAGATCTACGATCTCCCACTGCTGACTTAACAAATCATCCGTGTACTCCCACATGTTAAGGACATTAGAGTCTTCTTCAGAAATATCAATTACAAGATCTGAACGATTATTTCGTATGGCATAGTAATAGTTTTCAATGACAAAGGGTTCCACATACTGTGCAAGATTATCGTTCAGAAAACTAATACGCTCTGTCATATAATCCCGAAGAAAATCAATATTCTCTTCCCATGTATCAAATAAAAACTGCTCAAGATAGACCTTATCGGGCAAAATATCCCAACGTTCAAAATTTTTTACCTGCGACTGATCAATCAGATTGGCTGCATCGTTGATATAATTTTGAACCGAATCGGAAATACCGGTTTCAACCAGGTTTTCCCAACGCTTACCAACAGCTCTTACAAACCAGTCATCCTGCCACAGGCGGTTGATCCATACTCTTGGATTATACGCACTTTCACGCATAAGTTTATATTGGGCATCTTCCTGGCGGCTGTCGTTGTTGAACGCAATATCATAATCCCACATTGGCCCCCAGAAGAGTTTATCGTTGGAACGTTTCTTGTAAATATTTGTGCTCCAGAAACAGTCAGGGTTCCCTGTGAGTTCGGAAGCAATATACCAGTTTACCAGGGTAGCGGAGTCATTATATGCACGATATCCGGTCTCCGGATCTTTATAGGTTTCCGAAAACAGTACATCCTCATACTGTTGGATGTAAGTCTTAATATAATCCAGCTGTTCCGTATTAATATCATCATCATCGGGGTACTTGACGGTTGTTTTAACACCCCGTGTTGTCTGAAACCATACCGGTTCACGATCTGCAAAACCATCCACTTCCAACAGGTAGCCTCCTGAAAGATCAGGCAAAGAAACAACAGAAGTATCCTGCTTTTCAACAGGCACACGGTTTTTTGCCACCTCCACCTGGTCGGTGAGCATGTAATTACCTACATAATTACCATTCAGAATTACATCCACAAATCTGAAATCGGGATTAAACTCAAGGTTCACCCACTCTCCTATTTTAAACGCCAGTGCATTCCTTATCAGGGATTTATCGGCGTAATTTGCCAGTAAAACCCAGTCCCTGTTTTTAGCTTTCATGCCAAGCAAATGCTTGTCATCATCCAGTTTGATCCGGAACGGTTTCTTAGGCATTCCCCATGTGGAGTTACCGCGTCCGCGTATCTTCATGGGTAAAGTATCGTTTTTTATATCCGGATCAGTGCTTAAAACATAAAGTGTCCCGGGAATGTAAGTATCCGTACTGTTTATGGCTGCACCATCGGTATCAATAATGAGTGTTGTAAGATTTGATACCTGTTGCTGCGAATGAACAGATACCACAAGGATCAGTGCAAAAATCAGAAATATGCTACGCATTGCGAGTAAAGTATTGGCATTAAAACTTTTTGTTCCCAAAGCAAAAACAGCGTTAAATTAAACTTTAAAACCGAAAATCAAGAATAATGTCTGATTTTTTATATCATATTTAAAATTTGTATACCTTAAAGGCCTCAACCTGTTTTAACATGAATGAACATAAAATATCCGAACTGAAACGCATTTTTAACGATCGGGCCTTTTACTCTCCTGAACAGCGGTATGAGGCAGTTTCAGAACTGGAACTGTTTGAACCATTGAATGGAATTATGGATGAGTTTAAACAGAACTATGAAAATAACCTGTCAGAAGCTGAACTTTCAAAAAGAAATAACATTTTCTACAACGATCCGGACATCACATTCAGTGATGAAGCACCTTTGCTTTACCGAAAAGCAGTTATTCATCTGTTTTCCACTCTCTTTACTGTTTTTGCAGGTTCAATTTTAATGGCCATTAATCTAAAGGTTTTGAAGCGCGAAACAGAAAGCTTCTGGTGTGCCTCTTTCGGCTTCTTTATCTTTATGGGTATCCCATTTTTTATCATGATTTTTGACCTGAATACCTTATGGTTTATTTCGCTAAATGGAATATTAGGCACTGCGTTCAATGAAATGTACTGGAAACGCTACATTGGCATAGTACTGAAATACAGAAAAAGGTCTGCTCTGATTCCTGCACTGATATGGATTGTTATTTCCGTCGCTGCTGTTGTCATTATGATTTCAGCAAACAATTAGTCCTGCTCATGGGTTGTTTTCATTAGTTATCTACTAAATTCAAAGTATGAAAAGCATTGTTCCATTTATTTTTCTCACTGTGTTTCTTGGCATCATTACAGGTGCGGTTTTCTATCTGACACACCGGTTTAACTTGTATTTCAGCATCCCACATACACGTATGCTTTATCCTGTTTTTGCTGTACTGGCATTATTCATGCTATTTGGAGTGTTTACCACTGCCAATTCCGTATCGCTGGCCGGACATGTTATTTATATCGTTGCGGCCATGACCATGGGATTGATGCATTACCTTTTGATTTCGGTCATCTTAACGGATATCCTCAGGCTATTTACTGCGTTTCAACCGCTCACTTACGGGCTTATCGTTGTGATCCTGACCTTAGTCATCAACCTTGCCGGCACACTGAATTCATGGAACACCAAAGTCACGCATCATACAATACCACTTAAAGGGCTGAACCAAACTATTAGGGCTATGCATCTGTCTGATGTGCACCTGGGGCATTTTAGGGGGAAACGGTTCCTGAACAAACTGGTCAGCAAAACCAATGCACAGAATCCCGGTATTGTCTTTATTACCGGAGACCTTTTTGACGGCCGTTACCGCTTATCGAAAGAAGACCTGGAACCATTGGCAGACTTAAAAGCGCCGGTCTGTTTTATTGAAGGGAATCACGATAAATATACCGGGGTGCAAACCATTAAAACCATGCTGCGCGAAATGGGCATCCGGGTGCTTGAAAACAACATGACCGGTTTTAAAGATCTACAGATTATCGGGCTGAACCATATGGCTGCCGACGACCAAACATTTAATGTGCACACACAAAACGGTCACGCTACCATAAAAAGTACCCTGAACAAACTGTCTCCTGACAAAAGCAAACCAACCGTGTTGTTACATCACAGTCCGGATGGCATAAAATATGCCAGCGAACACGGTGTGGACCTGTACCTTTCCGGCCATACCCATGCAGGACAACTGGTTCCCATAAAATATATTGCCGCCCTGATGTTTCAGTTTAACCAGGGCCTGCATCACTACAACGGCACTACCATGTTTGTATCACAGGGCGCAGGAACCTTTGGCCCTCCTATCCGTTTGGGCACCATCAGCGAAATCTCGTTACTGACCCTGCAACCGGAATAAGCTATATTACATACGCATTCAACAGCGTCTTACAGAGGTTCAATAACATATTTTATGGATTGCCATTTATCCCTGATTTAGCTACCTTTATACAACAAACCGAAACAAACTGTGTGTGGAATAAATCCAGCCTGATTACTTATATGAATATGATAACAGGAAAGCTTGTTATAGGGACAGAATAAAGGAATAATATACTAAATCCTGGAGATAGCCTGTGTAACATTAACTCAAACACATTATATAAAGCTTATGAAATACTTAATCATTCTTTTAAATTTATGTTGTTTTTCAGCATTCAGTCAAACAACATCCGGAAAAGCAGACACTTGTCAGTATGAGATCCTCAGTGAAGCGGCGACTAAAAACATGGTAGAATTTGTTGTTTCTGAAAATGGGGAGCCATTAGTCGGGGTTAATATCGTATTGTTAAACCGGGAATCAGACACACTTAAAGGCACAATTAGCCATGTAAACGGAGAAGCAAAGCTGATCATTGATAATGGAATGAAAATAAAAGACAAAACCGTGAGAATATCTTTTATCGGCAGTCAGTCCTGCAACATAGATCTTTCCGAAATAATCGGGAAGAAAGTCAGTGTTAAACTAAAACCTGAAAAAAAGGATAAAGATGACGGTGTTAAGATTATTCCGGTACAAAACAAAAACTAACACCGGAGCACGTCCTTAACAACATAAAAAATTATTTAAATCATTTTTATTCCGTTGTAGTTATGCGCGATAATTCCTTTGTTATTAGAAAACTAGTTTTAATAACAACATTTTTTCTGCTTATATTCAGTAACAGCTACCCTCAAAACAGAGATTCTTTGCTCAGAGACATAAGAGCTAAATACAGCTGTATTCGAAACAATATTTACAGGTATGAAGAGAAAAAGATTGATATATCGGACGACTCGACGGAAGGTGGAGAGGTAGTTGCATATTATGACGGTACTGAATTAAAAATAATTCAGATGAGTTGGTTTGGAGAAACCGGGAAAAGAATTCTGGAATTTTATATTGTAAACGGAGAAGTATTCTTTGCTTTTGATCAACACTTTAACTACAACCGACCAATTTACTGGAATGAATCATTAGCCAAAGAAAACGAGGACGATGAAGTTTTCAATCCTGAAAAAACAACCGTTAGCGAGGACAGGTATTACTTTAACAAGAACAGACTTTTTATGTGGCTGAACCATGATTCAAAGTCTGTCGCTTTGTCTGCTGAATCATCTAAACCAAAGGAAAATGAATTAATTGAGTATTTTCAGAAAGTAAAAAACAATATAAATAAATCTGCATCAGATTAACAGAATGCTTCCGGGTATGGGTTCCGGTTTTGATCCGGTTTTTGATGCCCAGGATTAACCAGGTTGAGGTTTAACAAATCCAGAAGGTGATTTGGCTATCAACCACCTTTTTGTTAGCACCTTTCTTGTAAATCCTTAATTTTACAGTATAAAACCGTTGCTAACTTAAAGGATTATAGTAATATTGTGTTCATAACAACATTAATGCTTTTGTAATGAATCCCGAAAAAAGAATCCCGTTGCACAAAAATGCAACACTACGTCTGAGATTATCCGCACTTTACATGCTTATTATGGTTCTGTCATTCAGTGCCAAGGCAGCAACAGGAACCTGGAACAGTAGTGTTACAGGTGGGTCAATAAATTACCTAACTACCAATTCAGAAAACCAGGCCGTGGATCTTGCGGGTAAAAAAATGACCGTTGTATACCTTGAAAACCTTGGATTTGATAAAATCGGACAAAACACCAACGCAGAAGATGTGGCCTGGCTGCTCTCGCAGGGCTACCAGGTGATTGAGCTGGATTATGCAGGAAGTGCGGATGCCATATCTCCTAAAATAAATAATGATATTATTGCCATTAACGACGAAATCAATAACGGCTCTTTCTGCGGTCTGAATGATTGTTCCACAACCCGATCGTATATCCTTTTTGAGGGGTACCGCATAGCGCGCGATGTATCCTATTTTAAAAATGATCCGAAGGTGTATAACTGGCCAACATCAAACGGACCACTCGATTCACTATATATGGATATTGTATATCCTGCCAATGCAGATGTAAAAGTACCGGTAGTACTTTCATTCTCATACAGCAACAGTTACTATGAAAAAAGCACAAACAACAAACGGCATTTCAGACTTTTCCTGGGATATACTCTGGCCATGTTCGATGACTCATTTCTGGAAGGTGCACCAGCTAAAGGTATCGCCTGGGCCATTGCAGACCATCCTAAATACTGCGATTGGGGCAAGGGCAAACCAATAGAAGGTGATGATAAGGATTATGGAGGGTATGAAGTAAATCCGGATGCAGCACAAAAAGTAAAATCAGCCGTGCGTACCCTGCGTGTCGCAGGTGATACCCTTGGATTATCCGGTAAGATAGGAATCTATGGCTTCTCCCGCGGATCGGATGCCGGGTCAATGGCCATCGGTGATAAAACTGTGGAGGAATTTGAAAATGCAGGCAACCACATTGGTGTTTCGGATGATGTTCAGGCGGCAGCACTGGGATCAGGAGTCTTTGATTTTACACAGATATTCAATTCACTTGACGATGGTGATGGAAACCTTGAATCCAAATGTCCAAAGGTGTGGGGACCACTGGATAGCAACCGTGCCTTGTGGGAATCCATGGGATCTGCAAACCTTGTGCAAACATCAGCCACATCACCAGTCATGTTCTTCTATAATACCGGTGATGCCCATTATTACCAGGATCAGATTCAACATTTAAAGGAAAAACTGGAATCACTGGATGTACCGGTCTCAACGATAACAGATTACGGGAATGGTTTTGGTGATCTGACAAACAATACCCATGGTGTACCAAAGGATACCGCATCACTGGCTAAACTTTATGCATTTTTTAACGAATACCTGGCAACTGCAAGCGATACAACCAACACAGCTATTCAGGCTCCGTCCATAAGCACTGATAATTTATCGGTCACCGTGTCCCCAAACCCGGCGAGTAATGAATTGCGTTTAATGGTTGATCTTGCAACTACAGGAAATCTGAAAATAGAAGTCTGTAATTTATCAGGAATGGTCCTCTATAAAACAGAAAAATATTATAATCGAACTGGCAGGATCAATGAAACAATAAACCTGAATAGTATTAATCTCCCACAGGGAATCTATATGCTTAAAGTTTATTCTGAGGATCAGCAAAGTATCAGCAAGTTTGTGAAAAAAGGGTAATACTGATGTATTATCCTTCTGTAGTGCAAGTGTATCGTCAGGTTTTTCAATTTGATGAATTTAAACCAATCGTTTAAATTCATCCCTTCGGGATTTCTATCTTTCTATATGTATGCTGTTTTACAATAATTACAACCCGTCAGGTTTAACTGAAGTTACAAGACCTTATCATACTCAATACCGTGATAATTTATCAATCCAGAAAAATGGCAGTATAATAATCTGACAACGGATTACAGAATATTTTAGAGATGATTGGATTATAAATAATAAACTAAAATCCCGAAGGGATGAAATTATGATCCTCAGACAACTAAAACATAAAAATCAGGCTCCCCTATGATTGGAAACCTGATTTTCAGCTGTAATATCTTGTGTTCTGAGCCCTCTTTATTCAGCTTTTATTTGCACCGTAGCACCTTTCAACCATGGGGCCGAAAAATCTACACTGATCTCTCCTGCCTCGCCGTTTGCCTGAATGTATGCTGTGAGTTTTCCCATAAATACGCGCTGGCTGCGGTCGGTATAACTGGTCATATCCGATGGATTACCGGCCTCAAGTCCCAGCAATTTGGCTGGTCCATGAATCCGGCAACTTACCTCGTCATCAGATAAGATAACTGGAACGCCGTTTTCATCCACCACCTGAATGGTAACAATTGATAAGCCCTTGTCTTTATCCACAATTTTCTCTTCAGTATTTGCTTTCAGGGCAAAAGGCCTTTCAGAAGTCTGAATGACATCTGTACATATTTCCTTTCCATCTTTATCCAGTCCCACCACCTGTAGTTTACCGGGTTTAAACGGAATATCCCAGGCAATCACTCCCGTCTCATCATCATATGGTTTTACCTCTCCAACCTGCTCACCGTTCAGCATTAGTCTGGCTTTGGCTGCATTGGTATAGCAGACCACCCTGATATTCTGTCCTTCGTCATAATTCCAAATCTGCCAGGCATCAATTGATTTATAATCCCTGTTCCTCCAGTTGGGATACGTTCCCACATAAGCAAATGGTTTATTACTCCAAAGTGCTTCCCTGAAATAACCACGTGGTTTAATGACGTTGGCCAGACTGATTAAACCGGAGTTGAATCCACGTGACGGCCAGCGGCCCGCTTCTCCCAGATAATCCACGCCCGTCCACAGAAACTGACCAAAGATATAATCGTTATCCCTTACGGCCTTCCATGCCGCCATATCGTGCCGGTTTTCGCTGCCGTAAATTATACGGTCAGGGTAGGTCTTATGATCTTCGGCGTAGCGGTTTTCAGTGTAGTTATAACCGGCCACATCCAGTGCACCGGGATAGGCTGTCTGGTTCGACATAACCACACCAGCCAGTGCAGCAGTAGCCGGACGTGATGTATCGTATTCTTTCACCACTTTAACAAGACGTTTGGCAATATCGCCTAACCTGTTTGCATCAGGGCTCTCAGGCTTGTAGCCGCCATACATTGGCTGACTGATGGCTGAACCATCCAGCACCGGATGCGAATACGGATCGTTGGGATAATCCACTTCGTTGCCAATGCTCCACATCATGATGGACGGATGATTCCTGTCGCGGCGTACCATATCACCAAGATCACGGCTGCTCCACTCTTCGAAAAAGTCGTATGATCCTTCAAATCCGGGTGTTCCAACATTCCAGCCTTCCAGCCACTTCCGTTTCGGAAATTCCCATTCATCGAAGGCTTCATCCATAACCAGCAAGCCAAGTTCATCACATAATGCATATAAATCGGGTGCCTGTGGATTGTGACTGGTACGAATAGCATTACATCCGATTTCCTTCAGCTCTTTCAGTCGTTTTTCCCAAACCAGTTTTGGCACTGCAGCCCCTAATACGCCACCGTCGTGATGCAGGCAAACACCTTTTACCTTCATCCATTCTCCGTTGAGCGCGAATCCCTTATCCGGATCAAATGTAAAAGATCGAATGCCGGTTTTTGTTTCGGTCTGATCCAAAACTTTATTCCCGCTTTTTACAGTGGTTTTAAGTGTATAAAGGGTCGGTGAATTCAGACTCCAAAGCTCAGGATTCTTTACATTTAATGATGCTAATGCTTTGTTCGACTCATTCTGCGACACAGAAAGTTTAGAAACAGATTGAGCGACCTTTTTTCCGTCTTCAGTATATAATTCGTTTAGTACATCGAGCTTTACAGCTTTATCTGAACTATTTGTCACCGAAGTTTCTACTTTTAGCGTTGCCTTCTTAGCTGAAGATGATTCCGGGTAAACAAACACCCCCCATTCAGAAATATGAACCGGGTTGGCATATA
This sequence comes from Quyinboa sediminis, assembly GCF_042219855.1. Taxonomy (NCBI): domain Bacteria; kingdom Pseudomonadati; phylum Bacteroidota; class Bacteroidia; order Bacteroidales; family Quyinboaceae; genus Quyinboa; species Quyinboa sediminis. Next base: position 166,153 of record NZ_JBHJHP010000005.1, read on the forward strand.
CCAGCCATACATTCCTGTAAATGCCCGATCCGGTGTACCACCGGGAATCTGCCTGCCGGCTGTGATCCACGCGTACAGCCACCTCATTTGGTTCACCGTATTTAATGTAAGGCGTGGCATCGTACATAAATGAGATATAGCCGTTGGGCCTTTCGCCTAATAAGTGTCCGTTTAGATAGACCTTACTGCGGTTGTAAACCCCTTCGAAATATAGGTAGACTTTTTCACCGGCTTTATCCTTTGGAATATCAAGTGATTTACGGTACCAGCCTATTCCACCCGGCAAATATCCTGTACAGCTGTACAATGATGGATTAAGCGTACCTTCAACGGACCAGTCATGAGGCAGATCAAGTTTACGCCACCTGCTGTCATCAAAAGTTGTTTCGGCTGCATTTTCCGGATCAGCCAGAATAAATTTCCAGTTGTCGTTTATTTTTTGGGGAGTTCCAAAAGAAACCTGTGCATTGGTTGTCATGATTGTCATCAAAGTGACAATAAGTGTTAGTGTTGTTTTAAAGGTTTTCATGATATGTGATGTTATAAAGTACTGATCTGATATCAAAACGGGGTTATATTACCATTAACAAATATACCAATGTACCACCCCCTGAACAAGCAAAAATTCACCAATTAGTAGTAATTAATTGAGCATCTTTAAATAATACCTTCAAATTATGACATAAATTTTATCGTCCTTTCAGAGGTGCTAAATTAACTTAAAGTAAAACCTGTTATTCTCTATTCAACGTAATCTTTCGTAATTTAAGCTGACATTAAAATTTACACTGCCACTTTCACTGAACCTTATAAAATAAGTCAGATCATGATAAAACTTGATATCAATATCAACAACACACCGGATATCTGTTATAAAAAATTTACTAAAGAAATTGGGAACTGGTGGCCCAAAGCATACACCTGGTCGCAGGAGAAACTGATTGCCATGGAGATTAATGCCAGAAAAGACGGCTTATGTACTGAAACCGGACCGTTTGGGTTCAGGTGTGACTGGGGCCGTGTTATTCTGGCTTCAGCAGATCAGGAACTGATTCTGAACTAGCAAATCAGTGCCAGGCGTGAACCTGTTCCTGATCCGGATAAAGCCAGTGAAATAAAAATACGTTTTGAAAAACCGGATGCTGTAACAAAGGTCCATTTTGAACATTACAATTTTGAAAATCACGGACAGGAATGGAAAAACTATGAGAACATGATGCAAAGTGAACAAGGCTGGCCTTATATCCTGGATCAGTTTAAAGCATACTGTGAACTGCAAGGTTAATCGTTAACACCTGAAACCTACTATCATTCACGGATTTTCAGAAACTTTAAAGTAAAAATGGGTAAATGGCAGTTTTGTCTCCTTAAAGGATAACCTTAAGGGTTAGCACTTACCACATAATCGGTTGATAACTCATTTCGGTCAACCGAACTTTTTCAGCACCATTAAAAATACTAAAATGACCTGAGAATTCAGCATGACCGTGATCTTTGAATACCACAGACACAGCATATGTTTGAGGTGTTGTTGAACCTGCACCCAGTGTAACTTCATTCTCTGACCACACGACCGTATAATTCAAAAGATCTTCAGCACTGATTTCTATTTTAGACGTATCAATATTTCTGAAACGGATTACACTCTGGGTTTCATAATTCCTTTTCATCTCAAACTCAAAACAGTATTTTGTCCCCGGTTGAAATTTAAGGGTATCTGCATCCATAGCCCAGATATTCTCGCCATACATCCCAATTTCCGGGATGTTATAAAATGCGGTAAAATTTCGTTGCACAATTACCAGTTCCTTCGTATCGGTCAAGACTAACTCATCAGTACCTTCATAATATTCAATGGTACAATAGGAAACGCCAAACTGGTCTGGTTCCCACGAATCAAAACTGACTTCAGTATTCATAAAGTCTACACCCGGTAATGTTTCGAAAATACGGTTGCCCTGAGTCCCGCTTATGACACAATTTGTAGGATTATTTAATCCAATATGTATCATAAAACTCATTCCTTTAACCACAATCCTGCAGGATATTTCAGGATCGAGATTTGCGGCTAAGGCATAATTATCGCCATAATAAACGGTATCCACATCTTTTGAGAGTATATTTTTCCCGTAATAGGTTGAATCAGGAAAAGAAACAAGGCTATTGACTTTATATGCTGAATTCTCAATAAAACCGTCCACATAACTTTCAAAACCAGGAACAGAAGCTTCTATATTTTCTTTATTGCATTTTTTTTCAAGATTCTGACGAATTGCATCTTTTCTGATGAGTGTAGCCTGGGTCAACAGGATATTTCCAATGGAATCATCATCCAGCTTTCCATTGTCATATAGGTCTGCTTTTAAATCCGCAATCAGTTTTGAGAGATCTGAGGTCGAATTACCGATTTGCATTATGGCTGAGATAGCCAGTAAGCGGGCATTGGTCTCACCTTCTTTGGTGATATCGAGGTGCTCCGATGTGATGGTATCACTGCTCTCTCCCATTTCATAAACTGCGAAAATTTCATTCTGAGCCTGTCGTTTGGCGTTTATAAAGCTATCGCCCTCAGCCACCAGCTTCATAACGCGGTCTTTTTCAAGATGTGACAGCAGATTTATATTTAATGCGGATTGGTCTGTGATATTAGCAATCGCACTTAAAGTTAACTGTGCTTCTGAATTTTCTCCCGTACATTCATTGAAATAAAAGCCATTTGCCTCCACAATCACATATGGTGAAACGAGCGAAATATTGGATATTTCAAATTCCCCCCGGTTGTTGGTTATCTCACTTTTAAACACACGTCCGGTCTGCCCAAGTTCATTGTTGAGCTCAATAACAGAAACTGTTGTTCCGTTGTTATAAGGTCCCTTCTGAACCTGACCTGTCAGTTTTTCAATTTTTATAGTCTTTTCGCTATCATTCTCATCCGATATATCCGGATCAACACCGTAATCGCATGACACGGCAAGCATCAAAAAAGAGAAAAAATAAACAATCTTTTTCATGGTATTTCATTTTAGAGGTTTTTGATATATGCTTACATTTAGTTCGTTACAGGTACTTTCAAATACTATCCTCAAGTCAGATAAAACTGAATCTGCTTAAACAACCGGATCAAAACACCGGATCAATATGCATGTTAAAATTACAAAACTTTTTTAAAACACAGAAAGCTTGTCGCTCTAAAAAAAACTGTATATCAGGATCTTGAAACCTGAAATCCCAGCTGACTGACATCCATACTTACAAACCTTGCACGGCTGTTTGGGGGATTAGCGGTTAGAAGATGTTGTATTTTTGCTGCGGCTTCCGGATCTTTTGCACAAATGAGCATATATCCGCCACCACCGGCTCCAAGCAATTTAAAACCGTACGTGAACTCCTTTATCCTGTCAATGATCTGTTGTACTTCAGGTGTATTGGTTCCGGAATCCAGGGCCATATTAAGCTGCCATGAACGGGCAATCAGTTCACCCGTCCGTTTAAAATCATTCCTCTGAATAGCTTCTGCCATGGCGTATGAATGTTGCTTAATCTCGTTGAGCAGCCTCAGCCGGTAACCCTCGTTCAAAAACATCCCGCGGACTATTTCGGCCAGAATGTTTTTGGCTATTCGGGTCACACCGGTATAATACAGTAACCAGTTGCCTTTTGTATTGACATCGGTAAACAGGTGATCCGGTAACCAGCGAACATTCATCACCTCCTGGGTGCCAGGTTCAGATTCAAGCAGTTTTATACCCGGGAATATTCCGCCATACTGATCCTGCCAGCCGCCGCCTGTGGTCAGCAATTGCTCCAGAATAAGGGTGCGATGGCCAATGGACTGCAGATCCCAGTTCAGGGAGCAGAAATCTGAGAGTGTTCCCAGAACCGTTGCTGCCAGCACAGAACTGGTTCCGAGTCCTGATCCTTTGGGAATTGCCGCCAACAATGAGATCTCAAAACCACCACCGAACGCATCCAGTTGTTGTGCCAGAGTGGCATATTTTGCACCACAGAAATCAGGATGAAAACCTGCAAGGCAAAGTGCGGCTTTAGGGATAGAAAAGGCAGAACCTACTTCATTAAAATTCCTCAGTTCATCAAAGTTTTCAATTTTCTCAGAAATACCAATATCGATGGAACGCAGGGTAATTTTTTTCTCACTCGACAATCGCACATAGACCTGGATCGGCGGTTGTCCGTTCAGCTCCACGGCCATGTTTAAAACGCTGCCTCCACTTTGCAGGCAGAAGGGTGGCGTATCGGACCAGCCACCGGCTAAATCCAGACGAATCGGACTTCTCCCCCAGATAATCTGATCAGAACAGCTGTTCAGGCGGGGCACAGGATTATGCTCAATAGAGCTTACAATCGCCTTTTGCAACACGCCAAAAGCCTTCTGTTCTTCATCCTGACCAGCCTTACCACTTTGTTTCAATACTTCTGAACGGAACATATGATCCCTGAACCGGATCATGGGAGAAACTGCGTCATCAAGTTCGGCTGGTAACGCTAGCTTTCCATCGACAAAGTCTCCGGCAATCTGTTTTAGATTTGCCTGATAAAACACGCTGTGCTTATAGTTTTTAGCAAGTCCTGTCAGGTTCATTTGCCGGAACTGTTTTCGTTGTTCCTGAAGCCGTTTAAGATCAGCACCGGCGCTGATCATATCTGCAGAATAGCGTTCAGCTTTCAACCATAATTGTTTTGCTGTTTCATCATCAGACCCGGACAGCATCCATTTCACAATTTCTTCACTGAGCTGATCATCCGTTAAAACGGGAAATATCTTCGCAGACTGAATATCCGTTTCTCCCTTCAGGTCTGATGATGCAAAACCAAGGCCTCTTTCGTTCAGCCAGTCAGAAAATACCTTACCCATCCATCTTGTTTCAGAATCTGACAGAGCACCTCTGAAGGCATCATCCATACCATAGGGTCTGATGCAGTACTTATCTGATGCCACAGGAATAATATCCAGACATATCCCTGCAGGTAACTCCAGATTCCACGCATTTTGCGGTACTCCGCTTATAATGTGGTCATGGTTTAAGGTCCAGCCGGCAGGAATATGGCTGTTTTCGATCCATATGTTATAATGTCCGGCGTTCCACTTTACGGATGAATCTGCATTCTGGACAAATAATGACGGATGTACTTTCACCCGGTTATGCCAGATGGCCCGCTGATCTTTAATTCTGTTCTGAATTTTTTCTGTAGAGGAAATCAATTCGCGCGAGGTTCCGTAATGGTAAAACTCGCCCTTGTTTAAGGGCACAATTCCCACGGTTAATGCATTCAGTTCTTGATCCTTTACATCCGGTTTTGCTCCCAAAGCCACACCAAAGGTGCTGTACAGGTCATAGTAATCCGGTATACCGTTTGAAAATATTGTTCCATTCCAACCACTGCGTTTCATGAGCAGATTCACTGCTTTATCACTCAGGATCCAAATGCCGATATCCATCATAAACAAATGAGATGTAGCCAGCGATTCAATCTTTTGATGATCGGGCTTCTGGAGCATAAAATCAAGCTGCCGGGGATTATTCCGGGGTGTAAAAAAGACACCATGACGGGCTGCCAGGTGCGGATCAACCCAAATGCCCAGACATACCACATCCGCATCCGGAACCGAAATATCGGAATCACCGGCCAGAATCATCACATCACCACTGGCTATCAGTGTATTCTGAGCTGAAGATGTCAGCTTCATCACCCGCTCCAGTAAGGGCAGTTGCAGATCAAGCAGGGTCTGATCAAGACTTTGGCCACGGCTCCAGCGAAAAACGGGAACCGGTGTCAGAATTTTACCGGACGGAGCGTATCCCGGAAGGCGCCTGCTCTGTCCTCCTGCATGAATGATAATCTTCTTATCTTTTTGCAGGTAATCAACTAATCCACCTGTTTTTTTGGCATGTTCTGCCAGTAAATAAGCTGTTCCACCTCCTGAACCGATTTTATTTCCGGGTGGATCTGAGGCTACAAACCAATTTTCAGGAGAATATTGCGTTATAGAATGAAAAGCAGTTACCAGGTTTTCCGGCAGCGACAAGAGATATTGCATTTATCTGGGTTTTGTATCTGTTTAATAAATGTGCAGTTCCGTATAATAACCGGAATACACTCCAAAAATAAGGATATAATATTAAAACTGAAATAAGTGATATCCGCCAAATAACAGTAATATTCAAACATTCTAAAGAATGGATATTCTCACCCATATGATTTCAGGTATTGCAGCCGGCACTGTAGTAGCTTCATATTCAGGGCGTGACATTGCATACAAAACAGGTATATTACTCACCTCAGCAGCAGGTGGTATCATTCCCGATCTGGATGTGTTCAGTTTATGGTCAGAATTTGATGGAAGAATAGGAATACACTTCGGTTTATCTAAAGGTGAGAATGTCTATTATGCGCAATATTGGTATTCCCATCATGGTTTCTTCCATTCTCTGTTCGCTGCACTTTTCATTCCAGTTTTACTGTTTACCATAATATATCTGCTGAAAAAACCGTTGCGCCGTTCCCCCGATCCGGGATTAAAGAGCTGTTTCAAAAAAAATGCACTTATACTTTTGGCAATATCGGCAGCGTACATCATTCATCTGCTGGAAGATATGCCAACTCCGGGCTATACATGGGGCGGTATCAACTTTTTCTGGCCTTCTGCTCATTATACGGGAGGATCCGGCCATATATGGTGGTGGAATAATTATGATCTTTTTTTGATTATAAGCGGAGTCGTTCTGGTAAACCTGATCCTACTTATCGCAGGAAATGCCAGGATTAAAAACCTTATTCCAATTGTTTTTTCATTGGGTGTTATCTTTAGCCTTGTACAAATAAATTCCCGCAACATTGATTTTAATTATACTTCGTACAGGAAAGATTACCAACAGCTTGAACTTAAATCAAAAGAAGTGCAGAAACAAATCCTCGGGGAACAGTTATATTCCTGGATGGATAATTTTGATAAAAAAGTTCCTTTTAATTTTTAATCAGCTTTCCTCTGAATTTTTCTCCTTTTAATGCTATCTGATATATGTAAATCCCCGTTTTCAGCTCTTTCATAGAAACCTTTTCACCACTTCTGATCCGTTTTGACAAGACTATTTTACCGCGGACATCAAATACAGAGAGGAGGGTTTGCTCACCTTCAATACCAGTATTGAAAATCACTGATTCAGTAAACGGATTTGGAAAGGTCTGAATAACGGGTTCTTTACCAGTCCCTTTCAACGCTGTTTCAACAGTGTGTACGTAATAATATGCTTTTTGCGTTACCGACCAGGCATCTGCAGTTTGATCCCAGGAGTAAGATTGATAATTCCGTAACTGGTTGCTGCCATCAAAAAATTCATAATCAATCTTTTGATCATTTATCCATTTTAGGTTTTCATCATCCCATTTAAAAGACACATACCGGGTTTCATTGCTATTACTGTCATACTGCATTTCATCTCTAAGTTCTCCAATCCAGTATTCATTTTCCGAATCCCAGTTATAGTAAGCAACCAGGGTTGTTTTACCCTGATCGTTAAAGTTATACTCATTTTTATTTTCCGGAATCCAACGGTTATTTTCAACATCCTTACTGAACGTTTCTGTCAAAGTTGTCGATCCATTTGAATTATATGTGTACATCACCTTTCTCCAGTCTATCCAAACCTCAACACCCTGGTCCCAGGTTGATCTCACATAAGCATATTGGAATGCCGTTGTATCATAGGAATACGTAAATTTTTCGTTTTTCAACCAGTCATCCAGAAAATTATCCCACCCGGAGCTTACATAATAGTCCAGATAGCCATCCACATCATAGCTGTATTCTGTTTTATAATCTCCTTTCCAGTCGTTGGTTTCTGAATCCCACTTATAAGATATATCGCTAAGTGTAAATCCATCTTCATCATATTCTGTCACATTTCTGGTATACCCGATTAAGCTATTGCTTTGCTCATCCAGTATATACTGTGTTTGTGAGGTGTTAAAGTTTAATGCATTAAAGGTATACTCTATCTGCCCGGTCTGTTTCCAGTCCTCCGGTTCAGCATCCCATTCATAAAACTGCCGGAGAATCTGATTCCCCTGATCATCGTATACATATACATCCTTAGAGTCTTTTAGCCATTCCATCGTATTGCCGTCCCATACATAATATACATATCCTGTTAATTCGTTCTTTGAATTGTATGTATAAGTGAGCCTGGCTGATTTTACAGGTTTGTTTTCCACTGCATCCCAGGCATAAATAATAGCCTCCGTTTTATTTCCATTCGAATCAAAAGCTGTACCTTCCATATCATCAGACACCCAGCTGTTTGTTGAGTTATCCCAGAAATAACTCTGACTTGATATTTCATTCCCAAAAGAATCATATTCATAGGTAGATTTCTCATAAGGTACCGAGTCCATAGGAGTATCAAAATTATACCTGACCATAGAATCCACCAACCAAACAAAGGAATTGAATAATACGGCGTTTTTAGGTGTCGTTTTATGACTTCCTGTATTTATATGAACCGGAAAATATTCAGGGTTTAAACTCTTCAATGGCGCATTGAAGTTTCTATTCTCAACTGCTTTCCTTTGCCAGTGATGTTGCGCAGATGTGTAGCTTAATGCTCCAAACAGCAACAGAATTATTGTATAAGTTTTATTCATTCTCATATTTAGTTGTTTAACAGGTTTTCCTTTATACAAAATCTTCAGAACAGAATGCAAGTGCGATGGAACTAAACCGGGGATATGTATGAAGATCGATACACATTTAATCGTCATCCTTCGTGCGATTATTTTTTTAAGAGCTTACCTGTAATCTCTTTTCCTTCAGTCATTAACCGATAAAAATAAACGCCGCTGTCAAGGCCATGTAACGATACTTTTGCATTATTCAATTTTGTTTTTGTTAAAATCATTTTGCCGTTGGAATCATAAATCATCAGGTGTGCATTCATTAAATTCAGATGAGTGGAAAAAGTAATTTCATTGTTAAAAGGATTCGGATACACCTCCAGATCACTTTGATTAATATTGTCCATTCCGGTATTGAGGCTCTGATAATAGGTCCATTCTTTTTCGTAGACAACCCAGTCACTTTGTTCTGAATTCCAGCGGTATAATTTTTTATTTTGCCTGTTTGAGCCATCCGCCAAATACGCATATTCTGTTTTGGAACTGCCCTTTAAACCGCCATTATCAAAGTCCTTATAGTACACCTCGTAATTGAGCAGTTTATTTTTGGCATTGAATTCCTGAACTATTTTTGAATCCTGCACCCAATCTCCCGGATCAGCATACCAGGTAAACTCCTCCTCCAAAAGTCGGTAACCTTCAGGGGAATTTACATACGTCGTTTTTTCATCCATTTCCCAGTCCGGTAATACCTCATCCCATTTATATTGTATAATTGAAGAAGTAAAACCATTTTCATCGTACGTATATTCAGCCTTTGAATCGGAATACCATTCCTCCGTGCTGCTGTTCCAGTACGATGTTATACTTGATAGCATAAGCCCATCGGTACTGTAGTCATATACTTCTTTGTAGTTATAGATTAGAGATTCATTGGCGTAATCCCAACGCCAGGAAATTTTTTCAGCAGGATAGCTGTTCTCATCCATAGCCGTTTCACTTTTGCCGGTCATTATCCAATCACTTACATCCCGATCCCAGGAATACCGAAAACCTGAATACTGAAATCCTTTTGCGTTGCTCAGGTATTCACCCTTTGATCCTACCCATCCTCCCTGGTCATCATCATAATACAACATGGAGCTTATGTATTCTGAGCCGTTTTCATCTTCGGTAAGTGAGGATTCATTCATGCTTGTTTCCATCCAGGTACCTTCTGTGCTGTTCCAGTTATATTCGGTTTGTTTGGAGGTAAATCCATTTTCGTTCGATTCATTTTCAAACTCATATTTTAAAGTTGGCTCCCATATATCATTTTCAGGATGCCAGTCTGAATAGGTCTCATTGGTTTTAATGCCCTCCGGATTGTATTCAACAGTAATCCTGGAGCTCAAATCAAATGCCATGCTTTCTTCATTCCAGGAATAATAAATCGTTGCCGTCCGCATACCATTGGTATTATAGGTGATTTCATTTTTAAACCTCCTGAACTGTGCATTGAAATCATTCCAGATATACCCCTGATTAGAAACCACCAAACCACTACTATTGTACACATTTTCAGAATGTTGAATCTGGGATGAATCACCGTCTAATGTAAAAGAGTAGGTATTAACGGAATCAATTAGATATTCCATCTCTGTGCTTTTAAATACAGTATTTGCACTCAGGGATTCTTTTATACCCGGAGGGTTTACATCTTCTCCGGCATATATAAAATCAGTGCCAATATGTATAGCGGATTCATTCTGTTGATTTGCGTTTTGCGAACGTACCGGCGTTAACAGAAAAGCAAATGTTACTAAAGCGAAAAAAAGTAAAAATGGTTTCATGCATCAAATTTTTAAGTTAAATAATCAGCTTACAGGAGCCATTATAAGGCCTTTAAGCCTAACATTTTGGGGGTAAATAGCGAAATGACCGGATAATATCCTGCCGGTTTCAACCATACATCGGATAAAAGTTGGAAGGTCATCATAAAAATGAAGTCTATTTTTTTATTATTGTCATTTCGGTAGATCAGACATAAAAAAACCTGATCTGTTTTATTCAGATCAGGTTATTATCACATCTTTTATAATAGATTTATTTCTTCATAAAATCTTCCCGCAAAGGTGTAAAATTATCCACAATTCTGGCCGTAGCACTGAGCAACTGTATCGTATGCATTTTATTGGGCGGCACAGCATACATATCACCAGCTTTCAGGTGCTGATCCGGTTCGCCTTCGCACAAAAAAATCAGTTCTCCTTCGGCCACATAAGCAGTCTGTTCGTGCGGATGATTGTGCGGTGGTTCCGGTTCACTCCACGGGCCATTTGTAAAATCAATGACTACAGTCATCAACTTATCCGTGTGAATTATTTTACGTTGTAACCCTTCCTTTACCTTTTCATAAGGTGTTTCATCAAATTTTAATACAGCCATTTCATATCAGATTATAGTTTTTTCTTCATCATCTCTTCCAGCTTAATCAGATCGGCACTGAATTTACGGATGCCTTCAGCCAGTTTTTCGGTAGCCATAGCATCTTCGTTCAGCAACCATCGAAATGTTTTTTCATCCACATCCATCTTTTCAATATCAGCCTTTTTAGCGTCATCAACAGTAAGCTGACGTTCAACTTCCACATCCATACCCTCCATTTCTTCAAGTAAATCAGGTGATATGGTCAAAAGATCACATCCTGCTAATTTAAGAATTTCTCCGGTATTTCTAAAGCTGGCTCCCATCACTTCGGTTTCATATCCAAACTTTTTAAAATAGGTATATATTTCCTGAACCGATTTTACACCCGGATCTTCATCTGCCGATATGGAATCCACACCCCAGTCTTTTTTATACCAGTCGTGTATCCTGCCCACAAACGGAGAGATCAATTGTAATCCTGCATCGGCGCAGGCAATAGCCTGAGCTTTACTGAACAGCAAAGTCATATTACAATGTATGCCATCCTCCTTTAATATTTTAGCGGCTTGAACTCCTTCCCAGGTTGAAGCTATTTTAATGAGGATTTTTTCCCTTGTTGCCCCCTCCTTTTCATACATCTCAATCAGATGTCTGGCTTTATCCACCGTTTTTTCAGTGTCAAAACTTAATCTTGCATCTACTTCGGTGGAGACGCGCCCGGGGACGATTTTTAGTATCTCAAGTCCAAAATTTACCGCGGCCCTGTCCATGGCCAGATCCAGTTGTTTCGATTTATCCGGTTCATTTTTTTTAGCAAATTCCGCTGCTTCATCAATCAGTTTTGCATACTGTTCATTTTGCGATGCTTTCAGAATCAACGATGGATTGGTGGTTGCGTCCTGCGGTTTATAATTTTTTATCGATCCAAAATCGCCTGTATCAGCTACAACTTTGGTGAATTGTTTTAATTGTTCGAGTGTATTCATGGTTTTGAATTTTAATAAGTTACATACTATATAACGTATTAGTTATAAGCATAAAACCAGATGATTTGTTCAAATATTTAACACAAAAAAACCTGTGGATAATTCCACAGGTTTTCTGAAAGATCAACATATTTTTGTTTACTCCACCACTAATTTCACTCCCAGAACAAAAATATCATCGATCACTTTATCTCCAAGATTATCAAAAAATGAATCTGAGCCATAACGTACATCATACTTTGCTCTGTCAACATTAATGTTGGCTGTATACGTATTTCCTTCTTTATTCACATCAAAAGTGATGGGATGCGTTATACCTTTAATGGTCAGATCGCCGGTTACCGTTGTCGAACCATCTATAACAGGAAAATTTTTCCTGATCATCAGTTTGGCTTCCGGATGCTTCTCCACACTAAAGAAATCATCTGATTTAAGATGGCCCACCAGTTTCTGATTATATTCCTGACTTTCGAGGTCCAGATTTTTTATTGAATTCATATCTACCACAAATTCTCCACCTGTAATGGCATTGTTTTTCACTTCCAGTTGTCCACTTTTTAAATCTATGGTTCCATGGTGCTGACCTCCAACTTTTTTACCTGTCCAGGTAATTTCACTCTTGTTGGTGTTTGCCTTCAATACTTCGGCTGATACATTACTAACCAGTAAGCTCAGCACAAGAACAGTTAAAAGATTAATTGTTTTCATTTTTTAATGTATTTAAAGTGTTAATAATCATATCTGCATTGGAACTTCCATCACTAAAAGCGAAGTTCCTTTTTCAGTATTAATTTTGATTTTATCCGTTTCACTAATGGCTATTCCGTCACGCTTTTCAAGTCTTGACTCCCCAATGAAAGCCTGTCCTTCCAAAACAAAAACATAGACGCCATCTGTTTGATTTTTCAATTCATACTCCACTGATTTAGCAGTGGTAAAATGCCCCATACTAAACCATGCTTTCTGATAGATCCAAACGCCCTGATCATCTTTATCCGGCGATAAAACCTGGAATAACGCATTTTCTGTTTTAAGGTCTCTGATCGAAATCTGATCGTAACGGGGTTCAATGTTTTTGCGATCCGGGAACACCCATATCTGCAGCAGGTTAACCGCTTTGTCGCTGTTCGGATTAAACTCACTGTGAAAAACACCTGTTCCGGCACTCATCACCTGCACATCTCCTTCTTTAATAACGGCCTGGTTTCCCATATTGTCTTTATGTTCCAGATCACCTTCGAGGGGGATAGTAATAATTTCCATATTGTCATGCGGATGCATGCCGAATCCTTTTCCGGGGTCCACAACATCGTCATTCAGTACACGCAGTGCTCCGAAATGAATGCGTTCAGGATTGTAATAATTCGCAAAACTGAACGTGTGATGCGTATCAAGCCAACCATGATTGGCGTGTCCTCTGCTGCTTGCCTTATGAATTATTGTTTTCATATCTCAATCCTCTTATTTTACAGTACAAAATTACGGAGAGTTGGCCCATCGGACCATGCGAAAATCAGGTCGGGTATTGCAAAAATCAGTTCTGGCGGGCGCTGTTTCTGAAATCCAGTGGCGATAAACCACTGTAACGCTTAAAAAAGTTGCTGAAATGTGCCGGCTCCTCAAATCCCAGGAAGTAAGCCAGTTCCTTATTGGACAGTTCTGTAAACAAAAGAGACCGTTTAGCTTCAAGAATAATACGGTGCAGGATATATTCCTTTGCAGATTTACCGGTTAGCGTCTTTACCGACTTATTCAGATAATCACTGGTTACAGATAACATCCCGGCGTAATCAGATACTTTATGACTGACTCTGAAATGTTTTTCAATCAGCTGCTTGAAGTTGCGTACCAACTGGTTACCTGTTTCAAGGGACTGAAGGTCATCGGTTTTTTGCAGAGAACAATGATTATTGCTTTGTATCAGCAAAAGTTTCAGCAAGGCACCAAGTGCATCACTCTTATATTCAATCTGTTGTTGTGTGTAATCGGAAATGTGACTGACCAGTGTTTTAAAGTAGTCAAACTGTTCAGCGTTCAATGGCAAAGGTGGTGTTTCACCATGTTCATTGAAAAGATAAACATCATCCACCATTTTATCGGGAATATGGTTTTTAACTAGGAATAATTTACTAAAATTCAGTACCCAACCTGTAGGACGTTCAGATGCAATAACCTGGTGTACCTGACCGGGGTAAACAAAAAACAAACTGTGGTCAAACAGCTCATACGTACGGAAATCAATATTATGCCTGCCTTTGGCCTTTTCGAGAAGAATAATGGTGTAATAATCGTGCCGGTGCGGTTTATCCGGTCTTCCTTCCATCTCATCATATAATGCAGCGACATCTTTCAAAATAAACTCAACAGGATCATCATTCTGACCTGTTAACGCATATGTTTTTATTTCGGTATGACCACTAAGCATTTTTCCGGGTTGTTGAAATTTTAAAACAGCTCACACTGTTATTCTGTTTATAATGGTTATAAATTTCCCTGACAAGGCCTCTTATAATGCGCGATCCAGTGTTGCATATAACATTTTTTAACTTTCTGATTGTATAATTAATGGTCAATGTATACTTTAGTGTTGTCAACTTAAGCTAAAAAAGTTTGACTGTTTGTCATGTTTGTTGCCAAAATATATTTAACCACATATTATTTAACCTTAATTATTCATACTTATGACCCGAAAAGAACATCTCTCCTTCTGTAAGAAATGTCTGAACAGGAAATATGACAGTAAGCAGGGTATCATCTGTAATCTGACACAGAAACCCGCTGATTTTGAAGATACTTGCGAATCTTTTTCTTTGGATCCGGAAATAAAGGACGTTGAAAGCCATATTGAAGAACCTGTTAGTGTTGCCCGTATAGATCCCAAACAGGGCGAACAAATCCTTGCAAATCTGAAATACTATCAGGATTTTAATTTTGCTGTTGTCGGCGGCCTGATGACCATGCTGGTAAGCGCTGTAGTTTGGGCGGTAATAAGCGTTGCTACAAAGATGCAAATCGGATTTATGGCCATTGGTGTTGGTTATCTTGTTGGAAATGCAGTCCGTTATTTTGGATCAGGTGTAGATAAAAAATTCGGAATTCTTGGTGCTGTTTTATCCATGTTGGGTTGCGTTTTCGGGAATCTGTTTGCTCAGGTAGGCTTTATAGCACAGGAACAGGCACTTGGATACTTTGAGACACTAAACTATTTAAACTTCAATCTTATCCTGCAAATCATGGCGGAGTCCTTCTCACCAATGGACCTGTTGTTTTATGGAATCGCCATTTATGAAGGCTACCGGTTTGCATTTAGAAAACTAAGTAATGCTGAACTTTTAAAAATACAGAATGGTGAATACGATGGTGTCCCTGCAAATCAGAAATTCAAAAAACCATTGGTTATTTCCAGCATCGTGGTTATGGCACTTTTCATTTTCACTTTAAGCAGGGGCAACAATGGGTTGAAGACTTATTACTATCAGTCGGGCCAGAAAATGTCTGAAGGAGATATTAAAAAGAACAGGATGGATGGCCCATGGACTTACTGGTACGAAAACGGAAGCAAACAGCTGGAAGCCAATTATGTGAATGGATCGCAGGAAGGAAAATGGAAATGGTACAACACAGAAGGGATACTTATTCAGGAGGGATTATATAAAGACGGACTGGAAAACGGACTATGGACACACTATTATGATAATGGCACCAGGATGGACTCCGGACGATTTGAAAACGGTCGTCAGGAAGGCTTTTGGAAAGGTTGGAATGCAACAGGCCTTTTAAGCTTTGAAGGTAATTATCACCTTGATAAACCGGAAGGTAAATACACAACCTATTACGAAAACGGAAATATTCTTGCAAGTGGCAACATGCATAATGGTGAAATGACAGGTACATGGTATAATTATTTTGATGATGGCAGTCCTGAAAGTGAAATAAACTACAGGGATAATAAACCTTATATTCTTAATGTATGGTTAGAAGATGGAAATCAGATTGTAAAAGACGGAAACGGTGAATATATCTCATATTACGAAAATGGCCGGATCAGACAGAAAGGGAAATTTGAAAACGGTTCAAAAGTTGGTATATGGAAAGACTATCACAGCACCGGATCATTATTGACAGAATATGTAATGGAAGATGATATCGTAAAAATTATAAATGCCTGGGATATACATAATAATCATATCATTATCGATGGGTTAGGAGATTATGTGAGTTATTATCCTGAAAGTGATCAGCTATATGAATCCGGAAAGCTGGTTGAGGGAAAACGGGAGGGTGAATGGATTGCTTATGGCCCTGGCAACGGGAAGTTACAAATTGAACAGCTTTATGAGGAAGGTCATCTGAATGGTCCGGTTAAATTTTATTTTGAAAGCGGCGAACTCCAGATTGAAGGAACTTATAAAAACGATAAGCAAACCGGTATATGGACCTGGTACTTTGAAGATGGAACTGTGAGTTCAAGTGTAGAATTTACAGATGGCAAAAAAACCGGAGTACAGGAAATTTTTAATGAGTTCGGTGAAAAAACAAAAGAAGAAATATACGAAAACGGAGAGTTGAAAGACCTGCGGATAATTTAAATAATATGATCATACAGTATAAATCAAAAATTATCGGATACAGGCTCTTCCTGGTTACCGGATTGATGTTGCTTGCCCTCTCTGCTTATGGCCAAAAGCTTAAAAAAGTAAAACAAAAACTACCGGATAATGTAATAGAAGAGTTTCATGTACTAAAATCAAACCCTGAGATAAAAGAAGGTGCTTATAAAAGAGAAGACAAATTAAATGGTCAACTTACTGAAGGTTTTTTTCATAATAACAAGAAGAATAAAATTTGGTCATTCTATGAATTGAATCCAAAAAATAAGACCCGTGAATTTGAAATTAGGATGGGTGGTACTTATGTCGATGGTGTAAAAGACAATCTTTGGTTTTACATCAATTTTAAAAATTCCGTTCTTAGAAAAGAATTTTATACTCTTGGCGTTTTAGATAGTGTATTAATATATGATGAATTTGGTTCCAGATTAAAGAAAAAGATATTTTATTATAATACTTTAGACAGTGTTATTTTTCAATACAATTCTAAATCAAAACCTGTATATGTTTATGATTCCCGATCAGATAAAATACTTCATTACTATTACTACACTAATCCACCGATGTACAAGGCAAAAGTTAATGATGAGTGGACGGAAACAGAACTGGATTTTCCACCTCTTTTAATTAACTGCGAAAAATTACAGAATTACTACAATTCTCTTATCAAGTCTCAAAAAGAAGAAAAAATTGTCGGTCCTATTATTAAAGGCACAATTGATGAAACAGGTCGACCTATGGAACTGGTCTTTATAGATAGCGTTCGTTTTCTAAATGGACATAAGTTTCTAATCCATCATGCATTAAGTGACAGCATTATGTTATTTCTAAAATCCAATGAACTCAAATGGATGGCTGGTCACAAAGATGGTTATCCTGTTTCAGCAAAATTTCTTTACAATACAAGGACTGGCCATAGTGATATTTCAGATAATCTTGTTTGTTACAAGAGCAAAGCTTTTTCTGAATTTATTATGCTTGATGAAGCAACGCCCTCTTTTCCCGGAGGCAAAATGGCTATGATGAACTACTTAAATAACACAACACACTTTCCGAAAGAAGCTAAAAATAAAGCCATTCATGGAAGAGTTTGGGTCAAATTTGTGGTAACAAAAAAGGGAATAATTAAAAATGTAAAAGTTATGCGTGGCGTACACCCTTTATTGGACAAAGAGGCAGTAAGGGTCATAAAAAGTATGCCTAAGTGGGTGCCCGGCAAAATAAAAGGAAAACCTGCAAATACCAACTTCATGTTACCAATAAACTTTGTACTTAAATAAACATCAAAAAATGAAAACCGCACACCTTGTTCTGGCATTGTTGCTTATTGCATCATCAACCTTTGCTCAAAAGCTTAAAAAAGTAAAACAAAAACTACCGGATAATGTAATAGAAGAGTTTTATGTACTGAAATCAAACCCTGAGATAAGAGAAGGAACATGCACAAGGGAAGACAAATTAAATGGCTATCTTACAGAAGGTTATTATCACAATAACAAAAAGAATAAAATTTGGTCATTTTATGAAATGAATCCTAAGCATAATATTCATGAATATGAACTTAAGATGCGTGGTAAATATGTGGATGGTAAAAGAGACAATCTTTGGTCATATTACAATTCAGGAAATATTGTTATCCGAAAAGAATTTTACACTCTTGGCATATTAGATAGTGTATTTATGTATGATGAATCGGGGGTTAAATTAAAAAGAGAGGTATTTTATTATAATGGCATAGACAGTGTTATTTTTCAATATAATTCTAACTCAAAACCTGTATATGCTTATGACTCCCGATCGGACAAAATACTTCGTTATTTTATCTATACCGATCCACCACTATACCAGGCAAAAATTAATAATAAGTGGGTGGAAACAGAACTGGATTTTCCACCACTTTTAATTAACTTCGAAAAAGTACAGAATTACTACAACACTCTAATCAAATCGCAAAATGAAGAACGGGTTATCGGTCCGGTAATTAAGGGAACTATCAATGAATACGGTCAACCTGTGGAACTGGCCTTTATAGATAGTGTTCGTGTTTTATCAGGAAATAAGACACTAATCCACGATGCATTCAGTGACAGCATTATGTTATTCCTAAGATCCAAAAGTCTCAAATGGATAGCCGGTCATAAGGATGGTTATCCTGTATCCACAAAATTTCTTCTCAATGCGCGATATAGTGACAATGATATTTCAGGTAATCCTGTTTGTTATGATAGTCCTGATACTTCTGAATTTACAATACCTGAAATAATGCCCTCTTTTCCGGGTGGCGAAATGGCTATGATGAACTATTTGAATAATGTTATCGAGTATCCGGCTGAAGCACAAAAAAATGGCATTCAGGGAAGAGTTTATGTAAATTTTGTGATAACAAAAAATGGACTCATAAAAAATGTAAAAGTTATACGCGGCGTTCATCCTTTACTGAACGATGAGGCTGTAAGAGTAATAAAAGAAATGCCAAACTGGATCCCTGGAAAAACTAAGGGAAAACCGGTAAATGTAAGTTTTATGTTGCCCATTATGTTTAGTCTTAATTAGTATTCAAAAAATAATGAAAACCGCACACCTTGTTCTTGCATTGTTGCTTATTGCATCATCAACCTTTGCTCAAAAGCTTAAAAAAATCAAACAGAAGACAGAAGATAATGTAAACGAAGAGTTTTATGTTCTAAAGTCAAATCCGGAAATAAAACAGGGAGATTATAAAAGTGAAAATGCTGTAACCGGCGAGATAATTGAAGGCTTTTACAGCAACAATAAGCGCGATAAGGAATGGAAATGGTATGTAAACACCGGGAGCAAAAAAGGGGGTGATATTAAAATATTACAGTCCGGAACTTATAATAACGGCATTAAAAACGGAACCTGGAAAAAGTTTAATGGCGGTCAGTACGATCGTTATACATTTTATTCCAACGGGATGAAAGACAGCGTTTGGATTTACCGCGATGGATTGAGAAACCTGGATAAAATGATATTCTATACGAATAACGAACAGGATAGTGTGGTTATTCAGTATGATTTCAAATCACGCCCGAAATATGTGTATCACAGCGGGTCCAATCAACTTTTAAGGTATTATAAGTATGAAGACACAAGCGCTTATTTCGTCAAGTCAGAAGGTGAATGGGTTAAAGAACAGTTGGATCACCCGGCCATTTTACTTAATCAGGAAATGTTTGAATTCTTATCTGACAGCATTATTTATAGTAAAGGTAAAGAATCAGCAAATATCCCACAGATAGAATGCATTGTTGATGAAAATGGACATGTTACTAAAACAATACTACAGAATGGCGACCCAGGTGTTATAAAAGCAGAGCTATTGAGTAATGGCGTAAAAGGTTATAATCCCAAAAAGTGTGATGATGAAATTCTTAAAGCTATTTCAGAAATATTAAAATCCGAAAAACTAAAATGGTTACCAGCAAAAGATGATATAAAAACCGTTACCAGCAAAGTCTATATATTGCATGATGCTTCTAATAATGCATATATTAACAATTCTGTTTATGCTTTCGAATTAGATAAACCAGATAAACTACCCGAATTTCCTGGAGGAGATAAAGCATTAGCGGATTATCTTTCAAGAACCCTTAAGTATCCATCAATTGCACAAGAAAATGGCATTCAGGGCAGGGTCTATGTCAAATTTACTGTGACAAGATCCGGCGAATTAATTGATGTGAAGGTAATAAGGGGTGCGGATCCGGCTTTGGATATGGAAGCTGTAAGGGTTATTAAACTAATGCCAAACTGGATCCCTGCTGAAGTTAATAATGTACCTATTGACCTGGATTTTGTTTTTCCCATTAATTTTATACTGGATAACAGGATGCCGGTTAACACAAACAGAGGGTTTAGATTACAGTAAAATATTCGGTTAAAGCTTTTATAAACCGTCATCAACATTTTGCTTTCTAAATACATTTTCATACCTTTAATAATGCAATTAATTCTCTCATTTTAATTGCATTATACAGGTACACATTCCCATTTTGCTTGCTTGCATAACAGATTAAATCTGCTGTTTACGGTAGATTGTCGGACTATGCTGAAAAAAGACAATAAACTGAAGTAAGCTCATTAAAAGCATTTTATATATGAAAGTTACAATATTAGGTACCGGTGTTGTTGGGCAAACCATAGCCAGCCGGCTTGTTGAACTACACCATCAGGTGGTTATGGGAACACGCAATCCGCATGAAACCATTCAGCGCACAGAACCAAATCAGATGACCGGAACATCGTTTTCTGAATGGCATAAGAAAAACTCTGCCGTAAAATTAATGGCATTCAATGAAGCAGCAAATGAGGCTGATCTGGTTATAAATGCAACGAATGGCTCAGTATCCCTGGCTGTATTAAAAACAGTTGGTAAAGAAACATTAAAAGGTAAGGTCCTGCTTGATGTTGCCAATCCTTTGGATTTTTCAAACGGCATGCCCCCTTCCCTGGCGGTGTGCAATACAGATTCCCTTGCAGAACAGATTCAGCGTGAATTTTCAGAAACCAAAGTCGTAAAAAGCCTGAATACAATGAATACCGTAATCATGATGCATCCGGTAACGATTGCAGGCGATCACAATGTATTCGTTTGTGGGAATGATGAAAATGCAAGACAAATGGTAAAAGATCTGCTTTACAGTATTGGCTGGAAACATGAAAATATTCTGGATCTTGGAGATATTACAGCAGCACGTGGAACGGAAATGCTCCTGCCTGTCTGGCTCAGGTTATATGGCATCTTCGGACATGCAAATTTCAATTTTCATATTCAAGCAGATAAATAGCTAAAAATATTGTGTTTCATATTGCCGGTTATATAATTCAGGATCAAACGAGAATAATTGACGTAAGCAAAACTATACTAATATGTTACACTTGAAATTGAATAACTTTTAAAAAATCCAATTCACGGATACAATAAAATATTTTGAAACCATAACAATCCAATCAATACCATAATGTGCAATACTTGCGTCTATAAATAAACTTTTTGACACAATTAACACACTTTGATGTAATATTTTGCTATAATTGTATCAGATTTAGAATTTAAGTTCTGTCCATGATTTTTAGGTTCATGTCCGGGAATCATAATGAATTACGGTGAATAATTCAAAATAAATAGCAAAATGCCTGATCAGAATAAACTTGATTATGGCCTTTACATGAAGCTTTACAATATAGTTTAACAAATTCAAAAAGGTATATGCCAAGAATAAGTTTTGATCAATATATCGCAAAAGGTTTTTATGATGAAATGTTTGACGCAAATGGAAAAGTCAGACCTCATTATAAATTATTCAAAAAAAGACTGGATAAACTGGGTTGGACCAAACTTAACTTCCTGCAGCATTCAACAGACAGGGCACAATTATCATTGGGCATGACTTTTAATGTTTACAGTGACAACCAGGGAATAGAACGCATATTACATCTTGATATTCTTCCGAGAATAATAGATGGAAGTGACTGGAATTATCTTGAAAGAGGTTTGACTCAGCGCATTATTGCCTTGAATATGTTCATTGATGATTTATACAATGAACAAAAGGTACTAAAAGACAAGATCATCCCACATGAGTTGATTGCAGGAACCAAATCATACCTTAAAGAGTGTATGGGAATAAAACCACCACTTAATGTTTGGAGCCATATCACCGGAACGGACCTTATTCGAGGTGATGATGGTAATTTTTATGTGCTTGAAGATAACCTGAGATGCCCGTCCGGTGTATCCTATATGCTTGAAAACAGGGAAATTCTTAAACGGACCTTCCCTGAACTTTTTGAAAAACTGCATGTCCGGCCGGTTTATAATTATACGCATCATTTGCGTGATATGCTGGAGTCACTTACTCCGGTTCAGAATGCCAGTGTTGTGGTACTTACTCCCGGAATTTATAACTCGGCATATTTTGAACACGCCTACCTGGCTCAGCAAATGGGTGCCGAACTTGTAGAAGGAAGAGATCTTGTTGTAAAGAACGACATTGTATATATGATCACTTCAAAGGGTTTACAAAAGGTTGATGTAATATACAGAAGGGTTGATGATGACTTTCTTGATCCGATGGTATTCCGGAAAGATTCAATGTTGGGGACATCCGGACTTTTTAATGCCTACAGAAAAGGAAATGTTGTACTCGTAAATGCACCCGGAACAGGAGTAGCGGATGATAAGGCAGTGTATGCCTATATTCCACGTATTGTAAAATACTATCTTGGAGAGGAAATTATAATTCCTAACGTTAAAACTTACATTTGCTCAGAAGAAAGCGATCTTAAATACGTAATTGAAAATATTGATAAGCTGGTGATAAAACAAACCGATGGATCCGGTGGTTACGGGATGCTTATCGGACCAAAATCCACGAAAGAGGAGCAACAGATATTCATTAAAAAAATAAAAGCCAATCCAAGGAATTACATTGCGCAGCCTACTATTAATTTATCAAGAGTTCCGACGCTAACGGAGGGTTCTATTAATGGCAGACATGTAGATCTGCGACCATATATACTTTACGGTAAGGATGTTAAAATCATTCCCGGTGCCTTGACAAGAGTAGCCCTGAAAAAGGATTCACTTGTGGTGAATTCATCGCAGGGCGGAGGAAGTAAGGACACCTGGGTTTTGGATAATATTTAAATTTCACACTATGTTAAGTAGAGTTGCAGATGCCATATACTGGATGAACAGATATATTGAAAGAGCCGATAATTATGCACGGTTTCTGGATGTAAATTTCAACCTTTCGCTGGACCTTCCCCCTGACATTTCGGAACAATGGCAGCCTCTGGTAGCGACAACCGGAGACTGGGAGTTATATAAAAGTCTGCATAGCAAACCCGTAAAAAATAAAGTCATTTATTTTCTGGGGTTCGACGAAAACAATCCAAATTCAATTTTCAATACCATAACCAGCGCACGTGAAAATGCAAGATCTGTACGACCGGACATCACGAAGGAAATATGGCAACAAATCAATAATTTATACTATTTGGTAAAAGATGAGAAAGAGAAAAAACGATGGCAGAAAAATGATCCCCGAAGTTTTTTTAATGAAATAAAAAAGGGATGTCAGTTATTAAATGGTATCTTCGACACAACTCTCTCCCGGAACGAAGGTTGGCACTTTGGGAAAATAGGACAACTCATTGAAAGAGCCGATAAAACATCGCGGGTACTGGACGTTAAATACCATATGTTGTTGCCAAAGCTGGAAGAAGTAGGTTCTCCTTTTGATCTCATTCAATGGACAGCTCTCTTAAAATCTGTGAGTGCTTTTGACATGTACAGAAAACAATACGGGAAGCTAACCCCTTTTCATATATCAGAATTTCTTATTCTGGACGATGCATTTCCAAGATCGATACTTTACTGTCTTGATAAAGCAGAGAAATCCTTAAACGTTATTACAGGAAGTACAACAGGTTACTCCAATAAAGCAGAAAAACAAATCGGAATTTTAAAATCACAGCTTGAATATGCCGATATAAATGATATTTTTACAACGGGATTACATGAATATCTTGATAATTTTCAGGTTAAATTAAATGAGACATCAACAGCTATTTTTGATACATTTTTCTCAATTGAAAATGCTTTAAGCAACAGCTAATCATCTTATTATGACATATTGTTTAGCCATTAAAGTTAAATCCGGTATTATAGGAATTTCCGATACCAGGATCACATCGGGGCATGAAACTACAAAGGCAAAAAAAGTCTTTACCATAAATAAAAATCAACATTCATTTTTTATTATGACCTCTGGGTTAAGATCTGTCAGGGACAAAGCCTTAACTTATTTCAGGGAAATAATTGATGAAGATGATTCGTCCTTTAATAAACTTTACAAGGCCGTAAATGCGTTTGCCGCACAGGTTAAAAAAGCAGCCAAAGAGGACAGGGAAGCCCTCAGGGAGGCTGGATTACATTTTAATTTATTTGCACTGGTTGGGGGGCAACTTCAGGATGACGACGGCCATAAAGTATTCCTTCTGTATCCTGAAGGAAACTGGATAGAAATTACAGAAGGTTCGCCGTTTATGATCATAGGAAATAACGGATACGGAAAACCGATTCTCGACAGGGTACTGAAATATAATTCGAGTCTTAAATTTGCTCTAAAAGCAGGATTTCTGTCATTTAATGCCACACAGGTAAGCTCCAACGACGTGGATTATCCCATCCATGTGGTGTATTACGAAAAAGACAGTTACAACATTATAGAAAAACAATACAAAAAAGAAGAACTGCAAAGTATATCTCAGTTTTGGCAACATCAGTTGAGCGAATCGATAAGTAACCTCGATGATAGTTGGATGGATAAACTTTTCACTAAAAACGGTGATACATTTGAAACGCTTGACGAAGAATAAACCGGATGAACCTGCACATATCGCATATAACAGAATATTTTTTTAGTACAGATGTTTTTTTTGAACCTCACGTTCTTAGATTCAAACCGAAAGCTACTCCGTATTGCAGTCCTAAGGAGCATCATATAACGGTTGATCCGGAACCAGCAGGACTTTCCCATTTTCTGGATTCAGAAAACAATGATATCCAGCTTTGCTGGTTTAACCATGTACATAGTACACTATCTATTAAAAGTGAATCTTTGCTGACCATTAGCGCCTTTAATCCGTTTCAGTTTCTGATTTATCCGCTCGAATATAACGTATTACCCTTTCATTATAACGCAACAGATTCTGAGTCACTGGAAATATACCTCAGATATCAGGATGTACCCGATGACCTTGCAAATTATGGGAAACGAATATTAAAAGCTTCCAATAATGAAACTATTTCTTTTCTGACCAATATTACAAAAGCCATACACGATGATTTTCTTATAGAAACGCGGCTGGAAGGTGCACCTTATACACCTGCAAAAAGTTTTACATTAAAAAGAGGTTCATGCAGAGATCTGGCATGGATGCAAATCAATCTCCTGCGCTTTCTGGGTATTGCATCAAGATTTGTTAGCGGATATTACTTTCTGGACGATGATGCTGCAGTTTTTGAGTTGCATGCCTGGCTTGAAGTTTATTTGCCTGGTGCAGGTTGGATCGGCCTTGATCCCACACATGGCATCGTTACCGGTAATCATCATATTCCTGTGGCTTCAAGCCGGATTCAGGAAAATACAATGCCGGTTTCCGGTACCATAAGAGGAAGCGCTACTTCAAAAATGGAGACTAATCTTTACATTCAAAAGTTAAAATAACTGGCCCTGAACTGTAATTCCAACAGCATTTTTGTTTGTTTTATCAATCATGTATATCTTTAATGCTTCAAACACTTTTGTAAAAAGATGAATAAATCCCTTTATACATTTTCAACCGTTATTGCCGGATCAGTTTTATTGTCTGTAACCTCTTGTCAGCCTAAGGAGAAAAAGACAGCAGAAAAACCAAATATTATCTACATTTTAGCCGATGATTTGGGTTATGGCGATGTAAGTTGCTACGGACAATCTCATTTTAAGACACCTAATATAGACAGGCTGGCGCAAATGGGAATGAAATTCACCAGGCATTATGCCGGTTCTACTGTCTGTGCTCCTTCGCGATCATCGTTAATGACCGGAATGCATACCGGACATACACCCATTCGCGGTAATAAAGGCGTTGAACCGGAAGGACAGGTGCCAATGGATTCTGCAGCGTTAACAATAGCCGAAGTTTTAAAGACAAACGGGTATGTAACAGGTGCATTTGGGAAATGGGGACTCGGTTTTCCGGGTTCAGAAGGAGATCCGAACTTCCAGGGATTTGACGAGTTTTTTGGATATAACAGCCAGACCCTGGCGCATAACTATTATCCGTATCATCTCTGGCACAACCAGACCAAGGTAATGCTGGAAGAGAATCAGGGGCATCAAACCGGTGCATATGCGCCAAACCTGATTCACAAAAAAGCGCTTCAGTTTCTTGAAAACAACAGGGACACATCTTTCTTTCTTTTCTATCCAACCATTATGCCACATGCAGAACTGGTTGCACCGGAAGAATATATGGATCAGTACCGGGAAAAATTTCTCCCTGAAAAAACCTATGAAGGAGTGGATGATGGTCCACGTTACCGGCTGGGGCCCTATGGTTCACAGGATGAATGCCATGCCGCATTTGCAGCCATGATAAAACTGCTGGACGATCAGGTAGGTGAAATCATTGATAAAGTTGAAGAACTTGGCCTGAGCAAAAACACACTCATTATTTTTACCTCAGATAACGGACCACATAAGGAAGGTGGTGGTGATCCTGATTATTTTAACAGCAATGGCCCGTTCAATGGATATAAACGCGATTTATACGAGGGTGGCATCCGCGAACCTATGATTGCAGCCTGGAAGGGGCATATCAACGAAGGATCGGAGACGGATCATATTTCAGCCTTCTGGGATGTTATGCCTACAGTATGCGATATGATTGGCACAGAAGCTCCTATGGATATTGATGGGATATCTTTCCTTCCAACCATGCTGGGAAAACCCCAGAAAGAACACGATTATCTGTACTGGGAATTTCATGAACAGGGAGGTAAACAGGCTGTATTGATAGACAACTGGAAAGGTATAAAATTCGGCATTCAGGAAAATCCGGATACTGCGCTGGTTCTTTTTGACCTTACCACAGATACAGGCGAGTTACATAATGTGGCGGATCAGCATCCTGAGATGGTTGAAAGAATGGATCTGATCATGTTGGAGGAACATCATAAATCAGACCTCTTCCCGTTTGAATATGAAGAAGTTCAGGAACCGGTTCAATAAAAATGTAGCCGTACCGGGCATAGTAAAGTTTTAACATAAAAAATTTTCTGCCACATCCGGAACAACGGATTTGAAATTACTATAATTTCGCGCTTTATTTTTCACCAAGATGGAAAACATATTCAAGCCGAAATTCTTCTCCGTTCTAAAATCCGGAATATCTAAAAAACAGTTTTCAGCCGATGTCCTGTCAGGAATAGTTGTCGGAATTGTAGCATTGCCTCTTGCTATAGCATTTGCTGTCGCCTCGGGTGTATCGCCGGAAAAAGGATTAATTACAGCTATCATCGCCGGTTTTATCATTTCTTTTCTTGGTGGCAGCCGGGTTCAGATCGGTGGTCCAACCGGTGCCTTTATCGTCATTGTATATGGAATCCTGGAGAAGTATGGATTTGAAGGGCTTATGATTTCAACCATTCTGGCTGGCGTAATCCTGATATTATTCGGCATTCTGCGTCTTGGAGCCTTATTGAAATACTTTCCGCATCCCTTAATCGTTGGCTTTACAAGTGGCATTGCCCTGGTTATTTTTTCCACACAGATTAAAGATGCACTCGGACTGGATCTTGCCAAAATACCCTCCGCATTTATTGACAAATGGGGAACATATGCGGTGAACCTTCATCATATCAACCCGTACGCACTGGCCATTACGGTCATCACCATCCTTATTGTGGTCTTTTCAAAAAAGCTAACAACCAAAATACCGGGCTCCTTTATTGCCATACTGCTTACTACAATGGTGGTTAAACTGTTTAACCTTCCGGTTACAACGATAGAATCGTTTTTTGGAGCTATCCCGAATCACATCAGCTTCAGTTTTCCTCACCTACAATTATCAGAACTGTCAGTCTACCTTGCTCCAGCCCTGACAATCGCCTTACTCGGTGGAATAGAATCACTGCTCTCCGCTGTTGTGTCTGATGGTATGATCAGCGGGAATCACAGATCTAACACCGAACTCATTGCACAGGGTATTGCCAATATCGTTACACCATTTTTTGGTGGAATACCTGCAACAGGAGCCATTGCACGTACAGCAACAAATGTAAAGAACGGCGGCAGGACACCAATAGCCGGCATGGTTCATGCTGTGACACTTCTGCTCATCATGTTGTTTCTTGGACAATGGGCAAAACTGATCCCGATGTCTGCACTGGCCGGAATTCTGATTGTGGTTGCCTACAACATGAGTGAATGGAGGTCCTTCAGATCTGTACTACGTGGATCTGTATTCGATATTATTGTTTTACTCAGCACTTTTATACTGACCGTACTGGTAGATCTCACTATTGCTATTGAAGTTGGCGTCGTTCTGTCTGCATTACTGTTTATGAAGCGTATGGCTGATATCGGTAATGCTGAGGTAAAAGAAAAAATCGACAGCGACCTGATAGAGAACTACTCAGAAATTCCTAATGGCATTTCAATCTATGAGATCAGCGGACCAATGTTTTTTGCATCTGCGAAAACTTATTCGGAAACACTGAAGGATATTGGTGCTAAAAGTAAAGTTCTTATTATCCGTATGCGGCATGTACCCTTTGTGGACTCTACCGGTTTACATAACCTAAAGGAAGCCATTAAAATAATCCAGCAAACCGGAGTAAAGATTGTGTTTTCCGGCGTAAACAGTAGTATTCTTCAAAATTTTGATACATTTGGACTGCTTGAATATATACCGGCCAATCATATTTTTGATTCATTTGAAAAAGCGGTAGATTTTGCGAAAAAAGAATTGCAGACCTGATCCAACCCTCAGGATCTGCAGATCATGTTTTAATGCATTTATTCTTCTATCCGTTTACAACAGCTGTAGTAAAAATATTAAAAAAGTTCGTCGATTATATGACAGGTAAAGTGTGAGGAAATAGCGTTCTTTGTGTAAAATTCATAAATGATGAACCACAAGCGACTTTCTTTATTTGGCATTTTACTTATCCTGGCCGGACTTTCCACCCTGTTTTTAATCACTGATAAAATCTCATTTCATGATGAAGATTCAGAATATGAAGAAGAAAATGAGGAGAGGCCTGATGAAGATGTATTAAAGGGAAAAGAGAAGGAACTGTTCCTTAAATACCTGGAAGAAAGACAACAACAGACTTTGCTGAAATCCACTTCAGCAAGCGGCGAAAGCAGCTATGCCAATGGTGCCCTTACCGGAACTTGGAGACACAAAATACCACATACAACAGGTTATGGTTACCGTGTTGATAATTCAGCGTACGATTCGCTAAGAAATGTATTCTATGTAGTTACATATGCCGGCCATTTGTACAAACTTGAATATGAGAATCAGATAAAATGGACCCTGCTTAATCATAAGATACAGATGAACCCACCGGAAAATGATTCGGCAAATCCGGTATTTACAGGTACGCTTTTAGCGGACTCAACGTTCAGGCTTATACGAAGTAATGACAATCAAAACCGAATGGAATATTCTGATGATGATGGAAAAACCTGGAAAATAAGCACCGGAGCATCTGTAACCAGAAGCTGGTCTAATCAAGGCTTTGAAATCACCAGTCAAAGTAACAAAACCATTGTTTTGCATACCTACGATTCAAATTACCATCATTTATATTTCTCATCAGATAATGGTGAAACGTACAAGGCATCCTCCATGACTTTTCCCATCTCCACCTACGATGTAAGAATAGCCAAACCGTTTAATACAAACGACGCTTATCTTTGGGTTTGGTCCAAAGGATCAAAAAAAACTGATGTCTATAAATATAATCCGGAAAGTAAAGATTTTGAACTGAAATATAATTCGTCTTCCACGCTGGCAGGTACGAACCTGTCAAGTGCCGCGGCTACATATTACGGAGGAAAGTATCACTTTTACCTTTCCACTATCAATTCTGATTATACCATTTATTATTCGGATGATGAAGGTCAGACCTGGACGCAGAAAAATGCGGGAAGAGATAAACCATTTGAAGTCATAAGCCCCAACAAGCCTAATATCCTGATCAGTGGTTTTGAGGATATGAAGCTATCTGCAAATTATGGTACTTCATGGACCGGTTATGATCACAAACTGGGCTGGGACCTTCAGCACCTGAAAACATTTGAAATGGCCGGAGGGAAATTTATTACACTGGCCGGACTGGATTTTGGTTGTTATATCTCTGAAACACCTGAAAACAAAGACTCCTATATCTGGTGTAACAATGAAGCGTGGTATGCGATGCATTATGATGCGGCCAGCAGTGAAGAATACAATTCTGTCTATATGGCTAATCAGGACAGAGGAACAACGGCATATCGGGATACAGCTTCAGATGTCAATACCGTTGATGTGGATGGTACAGACGTTTTAAGAGTCTGTTATGCAAACAAAGAGAAATCGGTATGGACATGGTTTTACTATGGAAGGATAAAACACCGCTTTAATTTTCCAACAGGCATCAGTGGTGAAGCTGTAGTTGATGGTTTAGGGAACTGGTGGGCAGCCCCCATTGTTGCATCACCTGATGAATCCGAAGATGCAATATATGCAGCATATGGCAGTAATCTGAAGAAATTCACATATAATTCCGGTTCGAATTCGATTAGCCAATCCACACATGATTTTAACTTCAATTCCAGTTTCGGTGATGATCTGGGCGGATTCGGATATTCAAAACTGAACCGGAATAACTGGTATGCGGCATTAAACAACGGCTTATTTCTGTATTCGAAGGATGCAGGTACAACATGGACAAAATCACTCTATCCCGGAACCAGGCCACGGGCAAATGACCAGACCTACAATTACCCGAAAAACCAGATTGTGATTAAAGCATCCCGGATTGACTCCAACAGGGTGTATTATGCCGGTGTTGGTAACATATTTCTGATTTCGGATGATGGAGGCAGAATATTTTTACCACACAAAAAAGGACTTGATATCTACAGGATGAGAGATTTTGACCTTTCTCCTGACGAAAAATTTATTTTTGCAGCCTGCGGTTATGAAGGGGCATGGGTGTTTTCTGTTGAAGACAACTACTGGTATCAGATGAGTGATGATCCGATTCCAAGTGTTGACTTTACAGATGTTCAGTTTATTGAAAGTAAAAACTGTGTCAGATACAGTACGTTTGGCAGTGGAATTATTGACTTCTATATCAATACCATTTTCCCACCTCGTCCGCCTATTGATTTTTCTGCCAGCACCTTAACCGATTTTGCGATACTTTTAAGATGGTCTGATAATTCATTTAGTGAAGATGGTTTTATTATTGAACGAAGCTCTGACGGCACTTTTGTTGCTGTTGATACCGTTCAGACCGGAACCAGTATTTATGTCGATCGTAACCTGAATGCATCCACAACTTACCAGTACAGACTGAGAGCTTATAACAGCGGCGGATCATCAGAACCAACACCAACAGTTGAAGCCACAACAAAAACAGCCACAGGAATGGATGTGTTGGATGTGAGTATTAAAATATATCCGAATCCGGCAGGCAGG
Source organism: Quyinboa sediminis (assembly GCF_042219855.1). Taxonomy (NCBI): domain Bacteria; kingdom Pseudomonadati; phylum Bacteroidota; class Bacteroidia; order Bacteroidales; family Quyinboaceae; genus Quyinboa; species Quyinboa sediminis. Next base: position 198,062 of record NZ_JBHJHP010000005.1, read on the forward strand.
GTTTTAAATGTGGAACTTGGGACCATTAAGAACGATGCAATGCTCAATATAATAGACTTAAAAGGAAAAACGGTGATAACTAAAAAAATATCGGTTGGGACGGAGAACCTTCAAATACCACTGGACAATATTGAGCAGGGTACCTTTATCCTCGATTTTGTATATGATGGTAAACATTTAACACGGGAATTTATAAAAAACTGATCGATGCAGGCAGATTTGTGTGATTATCTTGCAATTATCTAAAATTTAACATCTCAAATAAGTGTTAATTTTACAATCATTTGTATATTCGTAACCTTGAAATAATATTGATTTGATTATTAAATTTTTAACCAGTATCATGAAAAATATTGTAGTCGTACTTTTTTTATTGTTTATAATCTCCTGCACCTCCAAAAGTCAGGTAACCTTTGAAGTAGATGGAAATGAACCGGGGAAAGCCATCAGTACCAATCTGATTGGCGCATTCTTTGAAGATATCAACTATGGTGCCGATGGTGGGTTATACGCTGAACTTGTACAAAACCGTTCTTTCGAGTATTATCCTGTTGCAGGTTATACCGATATGCAGCCACTTGACGCCTGGTCGCTTGTTACTGAAGGTGGTGCTGTGGCAACAATGACAGTGGAAAACAGTAATCCCATTAATGAAAATAATACACATTACCTGAAGTTAGCGGTTTCAAATAACGGATCAGGTGTAGGAATTAAAAACTCCGGATACGATGGCATCACAGTAAAAGCAGGTGATAAATATGATTTTTCAGCATATGTAAGATGCGATGGAAGTTTTTCAGCCCCGGTATCTGCATTTATTGTAAACGGTTCCGGAACTGTCATTGGTGCTTTTATCATCAACAATATTACAAGCGACTGGCAGAAAGTTACCGGCGTTATTACCGCAAGTATGACAAGCCAAAATGCATCGCTTCAACTCAAAACAAATGCAACCGGAACATTGTACTTTGATATGATTTCATTGTTCCCTCAGAAAACATTTAAAAACCGCAAGAATGGATTAAGACAGGATCTGGCTCAGGCCGTTGCTGATCTTCATCCCCGTTTTTTGCGTTTCCCCGGAGGTTGTGTGTCTCACGGACGGGGTAACGATAATGCTTACCGCTGGAAAGAAACAGTTGGAGATGTTGCAGAACGTACGCCAAACTGGAATCTCTGGGGCTACCATCAGACATACGGCCTCGGATTTTTTGAGTATTTTCAGTTTTGTGAAGACATAGGAGCCATCCCGTTTCCGGTTCTGCCATTGGGCGTATCCTGTCAGTTCAGAAACAGGGAAATAATACCTATGTCTGAAATGCAACCCTGGGTTGATGATGCGCTTGATTTAATTGAATTTGCAAATGGTAATGCCTCAACCACATGGGGTAAGGTAAGAGCAGACATGGGCCATCCGGAACCCTTTAACATGGAATATATTCTGCTGGGAAATGAAGAGGATGATATCCCTGAGTTTCGTGAAAGATTCCTTCTTATTGCCAATGCAATAAGGGAAAAGTATCCGGAGATTAAGATCATTGGTACATCTGGAACGGATGATACCGGAAGTTACTACAGAAGCCTCTGGGAATTCAGCAGGGAAAACAATCTTGATGCTGTGGATGAGCATTATTATAATTCACCATCCTGGTTCCTGACGAATAATCACAGATATGACGATTTCCCAAGAACCGGACCGAAAGTATTTATTGGTGAATATGCCTCGCAGGGTGATCAACTGTACAATGCTATTTCGGAAGCAGCTTACCTGACCGGCGTTGAACGGAATGCAGACATCATTGAGTTTACCTGCTATGCACCGTTATTCTGTAATGAAAACCACAACCAGTGGAATCCCGATCTGATCCGTTTTGATAACAATAATGTAGTAAAAACTGCAAGCTATTATGTTCAGCAGTTATACAGTTTATATGATGGGGAAGAATACATACCTTCTACGCTGACAATGCCTGAAAACAGTGCACCGTTTGTAGGAAAAATCGGTGTTGGAAGCTGGAATACACAGGTTGTTTACGATGATGTAAAAGTGGAAAGCAACGGGACTGTATTACTGGATGAGAATTTCAGTGACGGTGCTGCAAACTGGGCTCCCATTGCTGGATCTTTCAGTGTAAATTCAGGTACATACGTACAATCTGGTGGACAGACGCCTGCATGGAGTATTGCCAATACTGTAATTAACAAAAGTGAATATACCCTTACTTTAAAAGCCATGAAAACCGGGGGTGCAGAGGGCTTTCTGATTCCTTTTGCCCTGCAGGACGACAGAAACTATTACTGGCTGAATATCGGTGGTTGGGGAAATACTCAAAATGCCGTTGAGCAGGCAAGTCAGGGCTCCAAAGCCACACTGGTATCAAAGGGAGGCAGCATCTCGAATAACAGATGGTACACCATAAAAATTGATGTTAAGGGGCAGTCGGTCGATTTCTATATGGACGACAATCTTTTGTTTAGTATTCCTGCACCTGACGGACCGGTGACGGCTTCGGTTGTAAAAGATACCAAAACAAATGAACTGATCATCAAAATGGTTAATGCTGATGAACAACCTGTTACAGTAAATATGAAACTCAAAAATGTGGACACTTCGGAAGATGCAAGTGTAATTACATTGACCGGACCATCATCATCCACAAGAAACTCGCTGTCGTCCCCGGATCTGATCAAACCGGTGGAATCAACTGTGAGCGTATCTGCTTCATTTGATTATACGCTGCCGGCCTACTCTTTCCAGCTGTTCAGAGTTAAACTGGGGAATTCAACCAGCCTGAATGATGCATCGCGCAACAATGGCAGTGACCTGACCATAATGCCTAATCCGGCACGTGAAAAAGCCATGATATGCTACAATAATTCTTATGGATCACCGTACAAATTATACGTGTTCGATCCTTCCGGTAGAATGGTTTATAAAAAAATTACAAAGAATTCTACGACTCAGATTGAAAAAGGTAGTATGAAATCAGGTGTATACCTTGTAAAGGTAAGTGACAACGGAAAAGAATTCAACGGAAAATTAGTGATAAACAATTAAGTGAATTTTTATTGATATGAAAAGGGACCGGTAATTTTTAAACCGGTCCCTTTTTAATTTGTTCTCACAATGAAAAGGAAAGTCCGAAAAAAATATATGCTGCTGTTTCTGATCACCGGTTTATTATTGCTGGGTTATGCCCACCTTGAAATATACCGGATCAAAACAAAACATATTACGGTTTATTCAGAACACCTTCCAGGAACTTTTGAAAATAAAAAACTCATCTTTATTTCCGATGTTCATCTGGGCCCCTATATGTCGCAAAAAAGAGTGAAGAAAATTGTAAACCGGATCAATGCTTTAAAACCGGACATAATTCTTCTGGGTGGCGACTATATTGATATGAGAGCCAGGTACATTAAACCCGTATTTGATGAATTAAAAAATCTGCAGGCACCACTGGGAATTTTCGGTGTGCTTGGCAATCATGAATTTATTGAAGATCCGCAACAGGTTAAACAGAAATTTCATGAGTTTAACATGCACCTGTGCGATAACGCTTCATTCTGGATTAAAGAAGGGCAGGACAGCATAAAGATCGGAGGTGTTGGCGATTTATGGGAATCCGATCAGCATATTGATCAAACGGTAAATGATGTAAACGATTCTGATTTTTGCATCTTACTCTCACATAATCCGGATTATACAGAGACATTAAATACGAACAAAGTTGACCTGATGCTTTCGGGACATACGCATGGCGGACAGGTCACATTTTTTGGCTTATGGGCACCGTTATTGCCTTCGGAATATGGACAGAAATACCGCTACGGACTTAAACAGATAAATCAAACCCAGCTTTATATAACATCCGGAACCGGTGTTGTAGGTGTACCCTTCAGGTTTTTCTGCAGACCGGAGATTGTTGAAATCACATTAAAAAAAAGTGACAGCTAAAGAATACCATGCATATCTAAATCTGCATCGTCCTTTAACTTAAGCGGTTGAATGAACTTCCTGAATCCATCAAACTTATAAACAAACCAGGCAACTACAGTAAAAATAGCACCTGAGATCAGAATTCCGACCCATTGGTATGACGGATCAATTGTGAGAACCTGAAACGCGGAGTTGACTTTTATGGCTGAACCTGCATAGTTCACCCCTACACCCAAAAAGAAATTATTGATAAAATGAATGCCCAGTGCCATTTCAAGACCATCATCCAGAATTGTAATTAGTCCCAGGAATGCACCTAAAAGAATGTACCCCGGCATCATTACCCAAAACCCATACTCATGAATCTCCGGATTACCGGAGTGCATCAAACCAAATAAAACGGATGTGACAATCCATGAAATAACAGGATATCTGAACAGGTTTCCAAACATCTGGTAGAGGTATCCGCGAAAAAATATTTCCTCAAACCCGATCTGAAATGGGAAGAATACCAGTGCAATTAACAAGAGCCATAAAAATGAAGCGGGTTCAAATGTTACTATATAATTTTCCGGATCCATAATGTAATCTATTACCGTTGATCCGGCAAGTATAAGTCCCCATATCAGCATGGCAAATCCAATGCGCCTGAAATCCGGCTTTGGACGGGATGTGATAAATGTTTTGAATGGACGTTTATGGAATCCCCGGGCAAAGAACAACCCAAAGAAGGCCGGTAAAAAACCTAACATTAAGATAAAGAAACCGAGGTTGGAAGAGATACCCATAGCCTCAAAATCCATTGTGCTTAATGCGTCCATGTTTATTCCTCCCTTTGCTGCAGCCACAACGGTAAGCAAAATACCGGATAAGAACTGCCCGGCAATAAAGGCGATTACGATTAATACAAACGACGGAATATACGCCGAAACAGATGTTTGTCCTTTTTTGACCTGATCAAGAAACATGATGTAAGATTTAGTGAGGTACAAATATAAAATAAAAAACCCCGATTTGCATCGGGGTTATATAGTTTGAAAAACGATAAATCGTAATTTGGAAATTCTATTCCGGTACTACTTCGAATCCTATTTCAACACTTACTTCTTTGTGCAGTTTCAGCGTTGCCTTGTACTTACCAACTTCTTTAACGGCTTCTTTAATGCTGATCAGTTTACGATCCACATCATAACCTTCTTTTTCAAGTGCTTCTGCAATCTGAATATTGCTTACTGAACCGAAAATTTTGCCTGTAGAACTTGTTTTGGCACCAACCACCAGGTTCACTTCACCCAGTTTACCTGCCATTGCTTCAGCTTCCTGTTTGATTTTAGCCAGTTTGTGTGCTCTCTGCTTCATGTTTTCTGCTAATACTTTTTTAGCTGAATCAGTAGCTACAACTGCTTTTCCCTGAGGTATAAGATAGTTTCTGCCGTATCCATCCTTAACAGTAATAATGTCGTCCTTATATCCTAAACCTATAATGTCTTCTCTTAAAATTATTTCCATTATACTATCCTCCTCAATTATTTCATCAAATCAGTTACATACGGTAATAAAGCCAGGTGACGGGCTCTTTTAACGGCCTGAGCCACTTTTCTCTGGAATTTTAAAGAGGTACCGGTCAACCTTCTTGGAAGGATTTTTCCCTGTTCGTTAAGGAACTTCTTCAGGAACTCCGGGTCTTTGTAATCAACGTATTTGATTCCGTTCTTTTTAAAACGGCAATATTTTTTTCTGTTAATATCAACCGAGGGCGGTGTTAGATATCTAATTTCTGACTGACTCTGTGCCATGGCTTAGTTCTCCTTTTTTGCTTTTAAATTCGACCTTCTTTTCTCTGCATACTCAATAGAGTACTTATCCAATCTGAATGTAAGGAAACGAATGACCCTTTCATCACGACGGTACTCTAACTCTAATTTTGCGATCAAATCTGGTGTTGATTTGAATTCAAGCAACTGGTAAAACCCTGTTGATTTTTTCTGAATGGGATAAGCTAATTTCCTTAATCCCCAGTTCTCCTGATGTACAATCTCAGCTCCGTTATCAGTCAGGAGCTTGTTGAACTTTTCTACCGCTTCCTTCATCTGGTTCTCAGACAAAACGGGAGTTAAAATGAAAACGGTTTCATAACTGTTTAACATACTCTCTATAAATTTAATTAATGATTATATCCTTAATTTTCGACGCGCAAAGATATTAATTATTTTATTTACAGCAAACTGTATCAGGCATTTTAAAAAATATTTAAACCTATTCTGGTTTAGGTGAGTATTTGACTGCTTGCACTAATATACATCCACACTGGTTAAAATCAGACTTCATTGAAGATTCAATTATTAATCTACTTTATCTGAACAGAATACGGTTAGAATTTTATTTTCCTTTAGCCAAATTTGTATTCCTATTTCATCAAACTCAACAACTTCCTGATAATCATCATCAACAGGCATATAAATACGATTCGTCTCTCCAGAAGGCTTCAAATTAAACTTACTGGTAAAAGTACTGAATGACAACCCTATAAGATTAGTTCCATTAAAAAACAACTCTTTTCTACAAGCGATTGAAACAATACAATTCTTTTCGGTATAAATATCTATACCAACCTCTTCTAATTCATAAACATCCCAGCTGGTAATATCATCACATTCAGTAAAACTAAAGTCAAATGCTGAATACGCTTCAATGTTTTCTTTAAACACAAATAAACCAACTCGATTAAATGGAATTAGTTCAATAATCATAGTTTTGATCTCAGATTGTCACTGAAAGATATCCGCACAAACATATTGACAAGCCTACTTAGTTAATCGGTCGGTCTTCCTTAAAATCATAATAGGTTTTACGCATCAAATCAGCAAGCAGCAATTCGTAATTAATATAGGCCGACAGGTGAGATAAATAGGCGTTATTAAGTCGTTCGCGTTCAAGAGCCAGAGCCTGACTATCAATATCCCCATCCGAATAGCGAGACAATGTTATCTTGAAACTTTTTTCAGCCACAGCAACGTTTTTCTCCAACAACTGCAGGCGTTTCAAACTATTGCTGTAATTAGCAACCAGGTTCCTGACTTCATTATCAATACTCCTTTCAAGTTGCTCCTTCTGATAAATATTTTGTTGCAACTGAGCCTTGGCCCTGTTAACCCGGGCTTTGTTCTCACCCCAGTCAATAATTGGTATACTAATATCCAGTGAAACGCCATAATTCGGGCCCCGGTCTGTTAGATTTGTAATTACACGATCCGTTGTCTGGTTCAGGTTAAATGCTCCGGGATTATCTTCATCATCAATTCCGGTTAGACCATATGAAGCATTTATGGCACCTGAAATACGCCCCTGGGCTTTTTGCCGTTTAAGATTCAGTTCATTCAGTTCAATCTGTATATCCTGTTCCCTGAGTTCAAGCCTGCTTTTTCTGGCATATTCCAGTGCTTTGTCAAGTTCCACAATAACCGGAGCATAGTCCATATTGGCATCTATCGTTATACTGTCAGTAATGGGAAGTCCTAACAACTCCTTGAAGGAATTGGATGCCGTTTCAAGATTTACCCGGTTAAGGTCATAGTTATTCTGAGCCTCTGCCAGGTCCACTTCCATCTGCAGCGCATCAACCTCCCGAATAAGGCCGACGGCGAATTTATTCTGAGCGATATCATAAGCCTCCTTTTGCCTGTCCAGGTTCAGTTTTGCAATATCCATCCTCTTCTGAATGGCTAACAGGTTGTAAAAATTATTACTTACATTATATACCAGGTTCAGTTCTTCACGGGTTAATCTTTTTTGAGAACTTTCATAATTCAGTTTGGCAGTCTTAAAATTCGTCTGAATATCATTATATCCGAAAAATGCATTTAAGGGCTGGTTTAATCTGACTGCGGTATTAAACCTCGAGGTTCTGGTATCGTTTGTATAATCGGTGATGACGCTAGGATTGGCTTCCAGAAAAATATTTCCGTCCGTTGGTAATGGTTGTGTAACCCGTAATCTGCCCGAAAGTGCATTTGTTTTCAACGGGTTATACGACACAACTCCTGTTGGATCCCTGAATTCATAAATGGTATTGGAAAAACCCGGAACCTGCATATCCATATCCACATGTGTTTTCAGGCTGCTGGTTGTGGCCTTGAGATTAAACTCTGCCATTTTTATATTCTGCCTGAGTATAAGGATATCATAACTTGACATTTTTGCTATCGCTATGCTGGTTTCAAGATCCAGAAGGTGTACTTCCGGTTTTTGTGCTTTAAGTCCTGATGCACACAGTATAACTGCAGTTAATATGAATAGTATTCGTTTCATTTTCTAAGCGTTTCGGTTTTGTTCTGGTTTTTCTTATCGGTATCGATCAGGCCGTCTTTAATATGAATAATCCTGTCGCTGTAATCCGCTATTTCCTGTTCGTGGGTAATGAGGATAATGGTATTTCCTTCCTTGTGCAGCTGATCAAACAAATTCATAATTTCCAGTCCCGTTTTGGTATCGAGTGCCCCGGTTGGTTCATCCGCCAGCAAAATACCGGGTTTGGTAACCAGGGCTCTTGCTATGGCAACACGCTGCCGCTGACCACCGGAAAGTTCAGATGGCTTATGTTCCATTCTGTCACCAAGTCCTACCCGCGATAATGCTTCATGAGCCCGTTCTATCCGCTCGTGTTTCTGCATTCCGGCGTACATAAGAGGCAGTTCCACATTATGCAGAGCACTGGACCGCGGCAACAGATTAAAATTCTGAAAAATGAATCCAATCTCCCTGTTGCGCATTTCAGAGAGTTCATCATCGCTAAGCCTGCTGACATCAACCCCTTTAAAAAGATACTCCCCTTCGGTCGGTACATCAAGGCAGCCGATAATATTCATTAAAGTTGATTTTCCTGATCCGGATGGTCCCATGATGGCGACATATTCGTTCTGCTTTATCTTCAGGTCGACTCCACGAAGCGCCCGGACAGAAACCTCTCCCATGAGATATTTTTTTTCAAGTCTGCTTATTTCAATTAACATAATTCTACGTTTACTCGTAACGGATGGATTCAATAGGATTCAGATTCGATGCATTCTTAGCGGGAAGATAGCCGAAACTGATTCCCACGACTACGGAAAAGCCAAATGCAACAAATACAGAGTAGAGCCGGATAAAAGTGTTGACATCCGTAAACAGGGAAATCAACAAAGAGAGCGATACACCCAGCAAAACACCAATAATTCCACCAGTAATACTAATAGCCACTGCCTCTGTAACAAACTGGCTCATAATATCTGCTTTTCTTGCACCGATGGCACGACGGATACCTATTTCGCGGGTACGTTCCATTACGGTAGCCAGCATGATATTCATAATACCAATTCCTCCCACAAGCAAAGAAATGGCGGCAATGGCGCCCAAAAGAATATTATAGATTCGTCTCTCCTTCTCTTCCTGTTTCAGCAGCTCCAATGGTATGATGATGCTGAAATCGTTATTATTGAAATGATGCCGGTTCAGAATGCTCCGGATCACTTCCGAACTTTCCACCAACATGCCGGCTTCCTTTATTTTGACCGTGATCTGTCTGATCTCACTTTCATATTTTTTTGAACGTTCAAACCTTTTGTTAAATGTTGTAAGTGGCATATACACGTCATTGTTCAGGTCGCGTGATGCCAGCTCACCAACCGTCTCTGTAAAAAGCGCTTTGGGTTGCATGGTTCCGATCACTTCCATCCACTGATCTTCGATCTTCACTTTTTTACCGATGGGATCCACACCGGCAAAAAGTTCCTTGGCCACACCGGCGCCCAACACACAAACCTTAAGGTTTCGTTTATAGTGATCCTCATTTATAAATTCCCCTTCATCTGTTTTCTGGTTCAGAATATCGATGTAGGATGGGGTAATGCCGATGACGGTAGACTTTACCGATTTATCGGAAAATTTCACATCTGTGCTTTTTTCTGCCTGCGAGGCTACATCCTCCACATAAGGAACGATTTCCTTTATGGTAGAAGCATCCTGAAGGGATAAACCCGGTGAGAATTTGGCTCTGACCTCTTCCAGTTCTGCATCCGAAAGATCTTTATCCCGGATGATGATATTATTAACACCTAAATCCTGGTATTTGGCAATTGCTTCACGTTTAGCTCCCTCACCGATGGATAACATGGCAATAACAGATGCCACACCGAAAATAATCCCGAGCATGGTCAGAAAAGATCTGAATTTATGATCGTACAAACCGGTCAGTGCTAAACGTATATTTTCTTCAAACTGCATAATTTCCTGTTTAAATAATTTCTTTCAGTGGTACGACACGGGCACCATTTTTCAGGTCACTTTTCAAAATGGTAACGGAGTTATTCTTTAAACCGGTTTCCACCTCTGTTTTTACCGGCTTATGTCCTTTTAAAACATATACATAGCTCTTCCCACCTTCATTCAGCACGCATTCATTCGGAACCAGCAGTACATCATCCTCATCAGCACTGATATACTCACAACTCACAGTCATCCCCGGTTTAAGCCGTTCATCCGAAACATCCATCGTTACAATAACATCAAAAACCTTTTTCCGTGATTCGTTGTTGGCTCTGTGACAGAGACCGCTTATAAAGGTTATGGTACCATCGAAAAACACGTCATCCAGCGCATCCAGCTTTACCTTAACCGGCATACCTTCCTTAACCTTGCTGATATCTGTTTCGTTTAAAACGGTTTCAACCTTCATCCAGGTCATATCGGGAACATCTCCCATATTCCGGCCCGGATAAATCTCGTCTCCTATTTTCAGCAATTCCCCCGTTCTTCGGTTATACCCCACCTGAAAAATCCCATTGATAGGTGAACGTATGGTCAATTTGGGTAAGATATCAATCGCATTATCTATCTCATTTTCCAAACGTTCTATTCTGATCTCCTGAATCCGGCGTTCCTTTTCCTGCTGAATATCAGCAAGCTCAAGTTTTCTTTTGGTTTTCTCCAGCCTTATTTTAGCCTGCTCAAACTCCAGTTCCTTCACTTTCTGTTCATTTACTGAGGCAAAACGGGCACTTTCCATCTCGATTTTATTCAACTCAAAAGTGGCCTGTTCACTACTGAGTGCCGCCAGCATACTGCTTTTATCAATCTGTTGTTGAACCACCATTTTTTGCATGTTGGCATTTTGAGTTTCAAGATCAATCTTTCTGTCTGCGATATATTTCTTTACTTCAGACGGGTCCAGCTGGATGACTGAATCCCCAGCTTTAACGGCGGTTCCATGATCCAGAATACCTGTTATTTTCATTTCGTACCAGTAGCGGCCGTATCGCGGCAGGACAAAGCTTTTCTTATTAACTGCCTGCAGTGTTCCGGTCTCGGTAATCGTAAGCTTAAAATCTCCTTTTTTAACCTCTTTATAGGCGTACTCCTCGCCTGAACAGGAAACAAAAAGCAACGGCAAAACCAGAATCAGATATATAAAACTACGGTTCCGGTTCATACGTCTTTGTTTTTAGCTGTTTTAGTATTCGAATCTTCTTCCACTGCAAACGGGTCAACCAAAGCCACCTCATCGCCTTCTTCCAGTCCTTCCTCCACAATGACGAAATCATTATTGGACTGAGCGGTTTTTATATCCTGTCTTTTAAACTTACCACCTGATTTTACATATACGTAGTCCTGCCCCATCTCTGAGAAAACGGCTTCCAGCGGCACAAACATGACATCGTTAATTTCATCAATAATAATTTTACAACTTACAGTAAGGCCGGGCATCAGTTTGTTATCTGTGGAATCCGTAATCAGTACTTCCACCGGAAATACTTTTATATCAGAGTTGCGTTCCTTGTTAACCGCCAGATTGGCCACTGATACCACTTTTCCATGGTAGATCTGCCCGGAAAAAGCATCCGGACGGATTTCAACCTTAAGTCCCTTCTTTATCTTTGAAATATCAACCTCATTAATTTTCACCGTCGCTTTCAGTTCCGATAAATCAGGAAGCTGAACCAGCGGCTGCCCCGACCAGCACTGATCTCCAATCTGGTATTTGGCGTTGGTACTCCAGTTTTCAGCAATAATTACAATACCGGGATTCTGAGATACCAGAATAAGCTCATTCAGGGTTTGTTTAGACTCTTCAAGCTGTGAACGTGCCTGTTCAATGGAGAGTTTTTTCTGAGCAATCTCCTCACGCTGTATCTTTTTGCGGTTCTCAATCTGTTCAAGTGCTTTTTCAAGTTCAATCTCTGCCTTTTCAAGATTCAGCTTAATTTTTTTACGCTCGATTTCGGAGTAGTAATCAGAATTTTCAAATTTTATCTGCGAGATCTCCTTGTTGATCTTCGTGATCTGGTAGTCGGACATCAAGTCCTTAATTTCTGATTCATGCTGGGCCTGTGTCCGTTCCAGTTCAGCCTGGTTTATTTCCAGGCTCGACTCGGATTCCACAATGGCCTTATTGACTTCCGAAGGATCAAAAGTAACAACAGTATCCCCTTTTTCTACTTTACTTCCATCGGTTACCAGGCTGGAAATTTTGAGGTTCCCATAACGCCATGATGACAGGTTTGGCGTACTTATATTGATTGAATTGGTGGCATTTACATCGCCCTCTTCTGTAATTTCAATTTGGAATGTACCCTTTTGCGCTTTATATACAGATATCTCCTTCCCGTTTTTTGAGCTACAGGAAAATGCAAAGACTGTAAGCATCAGCCACAAAATATTGGTTATCTTAAAGGGTGGCTTATTTTTCATTAATTGTATCATTTGTGTTATTGTTGATTTGAGTGGTGTCAAGAAGATGAATTTTATGAACTTCAGAATCCAGTGGTTTATTTAACAGAATAACATCGTTTTCACCGAGACCTCGTGTAACAACAGCATTTTCAACAGACTCATAGCCTGTATTAATCTGCTGTTTATTTATTTTCCCTTTTGTTAAAACATATACATATTTTACACTGTCAATGGTTTCAATGGCTATCTGGGGTATCACAAGACAATTTTCCTGCCGCTTAATGATTACATTACATTTTGCTGTCGTACCAAGGTCCGGAATCTCACTGGTCTCATTAACCTTAACGGTAACGTCAAAAACCTTAATTTTAGAATTTCTGCTTACCGGTTTACCAACAGGGGTCATATGACTGACTTCGCCTCTGGCTATGACACCCGGAACAGCATCAAAGGTTATTTCAACAGGCTGCTTCATTTCCAGGCGTTTAAATTTGCTTTCCGGCACCTGGAGTAATACTTTAATGCTTCGCATATCCGGCAGGTTAACAATTCCGTCTCCCGGCCATACCCTGTCACCTATTTTCAGTTTTTCACCATTGGGACTTCCAATGGTAGCCATGCCATCCTGAGGTGCAATCAGAACCAGCTGATCAAGATCGTCTTTAGTCCGCGAAATATAGAGTTCAAACTGCTTTATCTGCAGTCTCATCTTACGCAGTTCAGCATTATTAATCTCTTCTGTAGAACGAAGCTTATCTTCCAGCTTCCTGCGGGTTATTTCAGCTTTTTCTATTTCGAGACGGGTCAGTTTTTTTTGTACATCGGATGAATATTTCATCTGAAGTGAATCCATGAATACAATGGATGTCTGTACTTCATTATTCTTTACCTGAGCCTCAAGCAGGGCTATATTCATGGCAAGACTTGCCTCCAGTTTTGTATACTGAGCTCTTGCAGAACTTAAGGATTTAAGTCTGTTATCATAATTTGTAATCAGCTGCTGATTTTCCAGGATGCATACCGTGTCTCCCTTCTTCACAAATTCCCCATCTTCAACAAGATAAGCCACAGTAACATTAAATATCCTTGGACAGGAAACGGAAACTGAATTTACAGCATCCACCACACCTTCCATCTTCACACTCTCGGTAAAGTCCCCTTTTTCAACTGTAGAATAGACGTACTTATTGTCTTCATTGGAACATGAAAACAAAAAAAACAGCAGTACAAGAGGTATCAAATTATACAAAATTTTCATCAGGGTTACTTCTACATCAAAAGGAATACTGTAATAACGCAAATAGCGGGTAAATATTACTTACATTATTACTGTTTATCCATTAAGTTCATTTTTCAACTGATTTTTTATGCGTTTATCTTCCTTTAACCTTTTCTCTATCACATCAATATAAGATTTAATCAATTCATAATCGGGACTCGATTCAGACAGGACCCTTGAATCAAGGTAGATATATCTTGCATTAACCAGATATTCCATTGTTTTATCAAGCTTGTCATGCAATTCATAGTAAAACGCTATGTTAAGCGCAGCACGTGCTTTATTTTTACCGGTTGCTGTGTCATACACCCTTTTCCATTCCCTTAAGGCCTCATCCGGCTTTCCGTTTTCATAATATTTCCCGCCAATTCTAAGGCCGGGTGAACCGGATTTATAATAAACCCTCTGTACTTTCTTCCAACCGGGAAATACATCAGAAATAGACGTCCTTCCTGCATCCCATGCAGCTTCCGCTACAAGGGTTTCCAGTAAACCCTGCCTGTTTTCATCGTTCACCTCCATATAATCCAGTTCAAAAAACAGGGTATCACGATGTGTTTTGGTTGCAAGAAGCTTGAGTGTTCTGGCATCATAAAAACGCCATATTGTATAATATTCTGTATATGCAGAATAATTGGACTGGTTTTCATAAGCCATAAACCAGTTTTCCGGCAATACATGATATACCAGGTCATTCACATAAGAAAACATATCCAGCGTTGCTATTACATCCACCTGGTTTGAGTCCGCCAGATTCAATACCTTATTGGGAGATAACATCTGGTTTGTCCAGACTCTGGATCGATCCGAAAGATTTTTTTCCTTGACCATAACCGTATCCAGAAAGTCTTCCTGGTTAAGTATGTTGGCGGCATTAAGCACGCAGGATATGCCAAGCGAGTCGACCTTAAGCGTATCTTTCAGTTCTGTTCTGCTCTGGCTTCTTAATTTACCGGTATAATTATACCGTCTTGTAGTCAGAAAATTTCCCAGTGTAGCAGGTTGCTGAACTGTATTGTCAACCAGCAGAATACTTCTGAAATCACCTGCTACAGGATCTTTAGCCGGTTTTAATACTTCAATCGTAAGTTCCTTCTGAGCTACACATGAAGAAAAAATCAACACGATAAAAATAACAACAATGCTATGGAAATTGCTTTTACTCATTCTTCAACCACTGTTACTGTATCTGTTGCGATATCGAGCCGGTATTTTTGCTTACTTTCAGGACATTCGGCTTCCTGATTTGCATCAAACTTCAGTTTATGGCCATAAATACTCACCCACCCGGTTTGACGGGCCGGATTCCCAACAACCAATGCATACGGTTTAATATTTTTTGTAACCACCGCTCCTGCTCCTATCAAAGCATATTCACCGATTTCAACGCCACACACAACGGTGGCATTGGCGCCAATGGATGCGCCTTTTTTAACCAGTGTTTTGGCATATTGGCCTCTCCTGTTGACATGACTCCGGGGATTAATTACGTTGGTAAATACCATGGAAGGACCAAGAAATACATCATCTTCACAAATCACCCCGGTATAAACAGATACGTTATTCTGGATCTTAACATTATTTCCCAAAACAACATCCGGCGATATAACCACGTTCTGACCAAGATTACACTTATTGCCAATCGTACACCCCGACATCACATGCGTAAAATGCCAGATTTTTGTATCATCTCCTATTTGACAATTATCATCAATAACTGCAGTCCCGTGTGCAAAGTAATTCATGCTAGCGTATTGGAAGTTTCAAGCAAATCTAATCTTTTCCCGCTATCAAAGCAATAATTGAGCCAAATTGGAATAATAGTTTAAGAAATTTTAAAATAAAAATGTGCTTTGTTGTTGTATTGTATTCATTAACCACTCTACTCACATCTTCGCATTTACCAGTTCCTGCAGTCGTTTTATTTCGTCGCGGTACTGGGCAGCTTCAATAAATTCAAGTTTCCTTGCGGCTTCTTCCATTTTCTTTTTAGTGGCAGCAATGGCTTTCTCAAGGGCATCTACATTCATATACTGTACCACCGGATCGGCTGCCACATTAACCTCTGATGGTCCCGAATAAGCTTTGGGTCTGCCTTCTTTTTCCTCTTTTCCCGAAATGGTTCTGCCCAATGCTTTCGTAATACCTTTCGGCGTAATACCATTGTCGGCATTATACTTCAACTGTTTTTCCCTTCGCCTCAATGTTTCATCAATGGTGCGTTTCATGCTGTCGGTAATCTTATCCGCATACATGATTACCTTGCCGTTTATGTTTCGGGCTGCACGTCCTGCTGTTTGGGTCAGTGAACGTTCTGAACGTAAAAAGCCTTCCTTATCTGCATCCAGAATAGCCACCAGTGAGACTTCCGGTAAATCCAGACCTTCACGCAGCAGGTTGACTCCGACCAGCACGTCAAAATCACCACGCCGAAGGCCTTCCATAATTTTTACACGTTCCAGGGTATCCACATCCGAATGAATATAACTGCAACGCACCGACATCCGGTTCAGGTATTTGGTGAGCTCCTCCGCCATACGTTTGGTCAGTGTTGTTACCAGAACCCGTTCCTGTTTTTCAACCCTGATACGGACTTCTTCCATCAGGTCATCAATCTGGTTCTGGCTTGGGCGAACCATAATTTCAGGATCGAGCAGCCCGGTTGGACGGATCACCTGTTCAGATACCACACCTTCACATTTCTCCAGTTCATAATCAGCCGGTGTGGCACTTACAAAAATGGTCTGTCCGGTAATGGATTCAAATTCGTCAAATTTCAATGGCCGGTTATCCATGGCTGCCGGTAAACGAAAACCAAAATCCACCAGGTTTTGTTTGCGGCTTCGGTCTCCACCATACATCGCCCTGATCTGAGGAATGGACACATGACTTTCATCTATGATGGTCATGTAATCATCAGGAAAATAATCGAGCAGACAGAATGGTCGTGTACCGGGTTTCCGGCCGTCAAAGTACCGCGAATAATTCTCAATACCTGAACAATGACCAATTTCCCTTATCATCTCCAGATCGTAGGTCACACGTTCTTCAATGCGTTTGGCTTCAAGCGGCTTGCCGATCTCCTTAAAAAAATCCACCTGTTTCACCAGGTCATCCTGAATGGTATAAATGGCTTCCTTTATGCGGCTTTTATTCGTCACAAAAATATTCGCCGGGAAGATCATCACTGAATCCACTTCATCCTTTTTGCTGTTATTTATGGGATCAATCAGCTGAATTTCCTCAATCTCCTCACCCCAGAAAATAATTCGGTAAGCAAAATCGGCATCGGCCGGATAAATATCTACCGTATCTCCTTTAACACGAAAGGTTCCGTTTCTGAAATCAATTTCATTTCTGGAATAAAGGCTGTCAACCAAACGCCTGAGAAATACATTTCGCGGAATCTTGTCTCCCACTTTTACCTGTATCAGGTTGGAATGAAAATCTTCCGGATTTCCCATACCGTACAAACACGAAACGGATGAAACTACCAGCACATCCCTTCGGCCCGATAATAATGCCGAGGTCGCGGATAAGCGCAGTTTCTCAATCTCATCATTGATCGACAGGTCCTTTTCGATGTACGTATCGGTTACCGGCAAATAGGCTTCCGGCTGATAATAATCGTAATACGACACAAAATACTCCACCCTGTTCTCAGGGAAAAAAGCTTTAAACTCTCCGTAAAGCTGTGCGGCCAGTGTCTTATTATGGCTCAGCACCAAAGTGGGACGTTGAACCTGTTCCACCACATTGGCAATGGTAAAGGTTTTACCGGATCCTGTTACCCCTAAAAGCGTCTGGTACCGCTCACCACTGTTGATCCCTTCCACCAGTTGCCTGACCGCTTCAGGCTGATCACCGGTGGGTTCAAATTCTGATATGATCTTAAAATCGGCCATAATTTACCTTATAATCCATAACACATTCGGACGTTTTCTGTTTGGTTTACCGCAATGAGAATGTAAAAATAACGGGAATAAACGATACAAAAAAAGAATAGGACGAAGAAAAAAATGAGATGAAACGGCAAATGAAAGAAACTTCATGTGTCACGATTTTGATTTTTTGATTCATTAAAAAAATATCGTAAATTTACATGTACTCCTTAATTAAAAACCATGATTAGAAAATTAGTTCCTGTTATTGTTACCTTACTTATTTTCATAGCAATATTAGTATTCAAAAATCAAATATTTGCCGGTACTGACAGTTCTCAAAAGACCGTAAACCATACGACCGGAATAAACGCATTAAAGAAGTCTTCAGAATTAAAAGTGAATTCTCCATCGGGAAAACGATACCTCCTTATTCAGGAATCTAATCATTTACCTGTTTCAATGACTGATATAAAAGTGTATGAATTTAAATCAAACGGTTTTATTCTTACCCGTGGTTTCTCGTACAGTTCATTATTGGTATGCTCTGTTTCTGGAAATCATACGGATGTGAAATGCAAGTGGTTAAATGGCAATGAGATTCTTATTAGTTATCCTGACAGTTGTTCCGCTATTAAATTCAAATCGTCATTTGTGATGCACAACGATTCATTAAAGATCCACTATACAACCTTTTAAACAGAATACGGATGTGTTTTGAAGCAATATCATAAACTTAAATATAAATGCTGAACATATGAAACCAACTTTTATCCCGCTTATTGCTGTACTCATTATTTTGACAGTAGTCCTTGCTTTAAATGACAACCTAAACAATGAACAACAAATACAGGCAGCAGACAGATACCAAACGTCTGCCGTGAATAAAAAAAACAAGGTTGTTAAAAATATGCTCTACTCACCGTCACATTCTAAATATGTTGTGACATGGGAAGAAGGTTTTGAAAAATCATTTACATATACAAATGTTATGTTGTTTTATGAAATAAAAGAGCTAAATAAATCCGGTTCTCAATATTCAATAAACCAAATTTTAGATGGCAAACAGGTAATACTGCTTAAGGGAACAGACCTTAATATAACATACAAATGGTTGAATGATCACGAACTGGACCTCACTTTTAAGAACAATTCTGATTTTATGTTACGATACGATATGCTTGAATTCAAAGGTGATACAGTCTGGATTACCTATCATAACAACTAGCTTATTTCGTTATTTTACACTGATTAAACCATAATAAATTACCAGCTGTTCTTATTCTCAGCAAAGTTATTTAAATTTACAAGTGGCTATGTGGTTTTAAAAGCACATGCCGGATGATGTACCCACGTCTTTCACTTTCTGATGTTATATGCTGCAAAACGGTTTATACGTTAGCTAAATTCAAGAATCTCTCACATTTACCTCTTTAACTGTGATCCGGAACATATAATCCGGTTCAATTAAATAACTGATATGCGAAAAAGAATAACATACTTCATCAGCATCTGGAGTATTTTAGGTTGCTGCTCTGCATTAGCACAGGAAACAATCGTCACAGGTGGGGGAAAAGCAGAAGGAAGTAACGGAAATTCAGCTTATTCAGTTGGACAATTGCTAGCTGTTCCGGTTGAAGGAGATGATGTACTAATCGTACCCGGTGTTCAGCATGCATTTGAGATTTCAGCAGAATCCGGAATGGTGGATGATTCCGGGGTGAACCTGACCCTGACGGCTTTTCCAAATCCGGCTTCAGAAACTTTAATTCTTGATGTAGACACGTTTTCAGTTACGAACTTAACCTACAGGTTATTCGATCAGGAAGGCACACTGGTAAAAATGGAACACATCAGTAATGTTCAAACCCGTATTCCGACAAATGACCTGGCAAAAGCCACTTATTTCCTAAGGGTGCTGAAAAGCGATGAGCTTCTTAAAACATTTAAAATCGTAAAAAACTGAGTCATGAAATATCTGTTAACCTTTTATATCCTGCTTTTTCTGTCAATCTTAGGATCAACAGAGTATACCATAGCACAGGCCCCTGAAAAAATGACCTATCAGGCCGTTATCAGAAATACCACCAATAAACTGGTGACCAATACCAGCATTGGCATACAAATCAGCATTCTGCAGGGTTCTGTTTATGGACAGGCGGTTTATGTGGAAAGGCATTTCCCGACGACTAACAGCAATGGTTTAATCACACTGGAAATTGGAGACGGCACTGTGGTGAAAGGCAGCATGTCCGGAATTGACTGGAGTGACGGCCCCTATTATCTGAAAACAGAAACAGACCTGAAGGGCGGAGCCAGTTATACCATTTCAGGAACCAGTCAGTTAATGAGTGTTCCATATGCGCTGCACGCCAAAACCGCTGAGCGTCTGCTTGGACAGGCATCAGAATCTGATCCGGTTTTCTCATCCAGCGATGCAGCCCTGATCAATGATAACGACGTATCGAATATTAAAAACCTGAGTGGAACAAATACAGGTGATCAGGATATCAGTAACCTGGCAACTAAAGCGGAGCTTTCGGATTCAACACAAATGCTACTGGGTAATATCCCTGATGTGAGTGGATTTATTACTGCGGAATCAGACCCGGACTACCATGCCTGGAATAAAGATTATAATGATCTCACCAATACACCGGAATCATGGGACAGCACATATGCCAGCATTAAAAACAAACCCAATCTGAATGTGTATGCCACAAAAAATATGGCGAATGGAAGGATCACCAATCTGGGAAATCCGGTTAATGAGAATGATGCCGTAAACAAGGCTTATGTGGATGCCATATTAAAGCAGCTGAGCGATAAAGGATTGATTCTTTCAGATATTGACGGAAATTTTTATACAACCATTAGAATAGGACCCCAAATCTGGATGGCTGAAAATTTAAAAACAACCAGATTGAATGACGGTACTGCAATTATTCAGGCCACAGATAATGCTGAATGGGGTGCTTTATCAGAGCCGGGGTGTTGCTGGTATGAGAATGAAAAGGAATCCGGTGATTCTGTTTATGGCCCCTTATACAACTGGTACACTGTAGAAAGTGGCAAAGTATGTCCTCAGGGATGGCATGTGCCATCTGATACGGAATGGACAGCGCTTGTAAATTTTCTGGGTGGTGAAACAGCTGCCGGAGGAAAGTTAAAAGATGCAGGAAACACCCTATGGATCACACCAAATGCCGCGGCCACCAACGAAACCGGTTATTCCTTCCGTCCCGGTGGATACAGGAATTACGCCGGAGCATATGGCAGCATTGGGTATTATGGTTACCTCTGGAGTTCAACAGAAAACAATGCCTCCACTGCGTGGTACCGAAGTCTGTACTACAACAGCGGAAATGTTGTAAGAAACAGTATCGACAAAAAAACCGGCTATTCCATTCGGTGCGTCAAAGATTAAACAATAGAATTTCACAACTGAAATTCAATATTTCTCTGAAACAGAATATCTTTACATAAAAACCGAATTGTTATGAGACTCGTCATAGCCCTGACATCGCTGATTATTTCCATATCAGCAAGTGCAACAACGTATTATGTAGACACCAACGGTACCGATTCCAATTCCGGCATATCTGTGAATTTACCGTTTAAAACCATTACCAAAGCATTGAACGAGCTAACTCCGGGAGATTCCATACTTGTAAGAGGCGGCATACACAATTATTCATCGACCATTTACATCTCTAAAAGTGGAACAGAAAACGACACCTGTTACTTATTCGCATATCCGGGTGAGCGGCCCGTCCTGAATTTTTCAGGAACGGATTTCGGGAAAAGGGGGATAAGTCTGACCGGAAGCTACTGGTATATAAAAGGCTTTGATATTGTAAAAGCCGGCGATAACGGACTGAATGTATCAGGAGGAGCACACAATACCGTTGAGTTCTGTTCCTTTTCCGAAAATAAAGATACCGGGGTTCAACTGGGAAATGGTTCACACGACAATACCTTCATAAACTGCGATTCCTATTATAATGCTGATCCATCGGACTATGGCGATGCTGATGGTTTTGCCCCCAAACTGGATGTCGGGACCAATAATATTTTTATTGGTTGCAGGGCCTGGGGAAACTGTGATGATGGCTGGGACGGCTACATGCGCGGTGCAACTGATGTAACTACCATCTTAAAAAACTGCTGGACCTGGGGCAATGGCTGGCTGAAAGATGGCACTGACCCCGGTTCACAGGCGAACGGGAACGGATTTAAAATGGGGGGCGGAGATAATGGGAACAGTGCTATGCTGGAACATCACTTTTATCTGACCAACTGCATGGCTTTTTATAACAAAGCCAAAGGATTTGATCAAAATAATAACGTCGGAACGATGTCTATGATGAATTGTACTGCTTTCAGAAATAAATCATCAGATTTTAAGTACTACAAAACACTGGCTCCCGGCGAATCACTCATCCTTAAAAACTGCATCTCATACCAGGGCAATGTCGATATTCCAGACTTTGCTGTTCAGGCCACAAACAGCTGGTTGATGACTTCTCCGTTTTCTGACATCGATTTTATCAGCATAGATACCACCGGCATTTCGGGACCGCGAAAAGCAGATGGCAGTCTGCCGGATGTACCGTTTATGCATCTGGTTTCCGGAAGTGTGTTTATTGATGCAGGAACAGATGTAGGTTTACCTTATTCAGGATCAGCACCCGACTTAGGCGCATTTGAATTCACTTCTGCATCCGGGATCAAACCTGCTTACTCTGTCGGGATCAAAACATACGTTAAAGACGATATACTTTTTGTGCGGTTTTCTGAACAAATTGACGAACCGGTATCCGTCGGTTTATACTCCATCAGTGGACAAAAAGTATGCTCTGCATTACTAAGTCAACAGTTGAATAGATTAGACCTCCCGGATTTACCGCATGGGATTTACATGTTGCAAATTCAAAGCATTAAGATGAAGAAGACAGTAAAAATTTTAAAATAACCCGAAAGGATTTTTGTTTTCATGAAACATTAAAAACAACATACACGTAAAACCGTTATACATCCAAGAGCTTTTTAAGCATAGCATTGAACCTCATGACTCAGTACCTGATGATGGTTTTATGAACTGAGCCTGCCCCCTGCTGCTGGTGACATACAAAACATTTAAACCGGTTAAGTTATGTACATTAACAAGCTTAAGATTTATACACAAAACCTGCAGGAGCAAATACGGTTTTATTCCCTGGTTCTCGGACTTGAAATTATTCAAAACAATGTAAACACTGCATCATTCAGAATGGGAGACTCTATATTGGTTCTGCAAAAATCAGCAAAGTCAAATCCGTACCATTTTGCCGTTAATATTCCGTGCAACCGTATTCAGCAGGCGTTGATATGGTTAAAAGATAGGGTTGAGATATTAACCGGTGCTGAAAATGAAATACACGAGTTTCACGACTGGCATGCTCAAGCCCTATATTTTTATGATTCAGACAAAAATATTGTTGAACTGATCGCCAGACAAAATCTTCACAATGCGTCAGATGATATTTTTTCGGAACATTCGTTTCTGGAAATCTCAGAGATCGGTCTACCTGTTGATGAAATTGCACCGATTTATAAGCAAATCCACGAAGCCACGGGCATGAATATTTACAGTGGCGATAAAGACCGGTTCTGTGCTATTGGCGATGAACATGGCTTATTTATCTGTATCAATAAATATAAAAAGGACTGGTTTCCAACCATGGAAAAGGCTTATTCTTCAGCATTTGAGTTACAGTTTTTCCATAACAATAAAGAATGGTTAATGGAATTCAGTCGTAAAAAACCTTACATATTAACTCTTAAGTAATTACAACTATCTTTGATCTGAATATACAACACGTTCTTTTTACTTTATTTTTTCCACTATAACTAAAATGCAAAAACATCATGGAACAGGAAAATCTTATCCAGGTTCAGTTGTTCGACAGAATTCGTGAACAACTACCAAAACATGTTTCACTTGTTGATGAGGTTGCAGATATTCTGAAAATAAGCACCGACAGTGCTTATCGGAGGATAAGAGGAGAAAAGACGATATCACTTGATGAAATACAGAAACTGGCCAGCGTATTCGATCTCTCACTTGATGATTTAACAGGGAATAAAAGAACCCTGACATTTGAAACATTTTTATTGAATGAAGAAGAAAACAGTTTCAGGCAATGGTTTGAAATCATTCTGAAAATTACGAATCAAATCGTTAGCCACAAAGGTGCTGAAGCTATTTTTATTTTAAACGAACTTAACATATTTCATTTATTTCAGTTTCCTGAGCTTTTAGCATTTAAGTTATTTTTCTGGCAAAAATCAAGTCTGGGTTTTATTCCTTTTAAAGAAGCAAAATTTACTATAAATATGTTCAACCACCAGTATAATGGTATAGCTGAACGAATCACTGAGAATTACATCAAAATAAACTCCATTGAGTTTACTACAGAAGAAAATCTGAATAGTTTTCTAAAACAGGTGCAATACTATTATGATTCAGGATACTTCGAATCCCGTGATGATGCATTAATTATCTGTGAAAAACTGCATGATCTGGTAAACCATCAGCAACGACAGGCAGAATTAGGATATAAATTTCTACCTGAAAAAGAAACCAACGACATTAGAGGAAACTTTCAGTTGTATTATAACGATATCATTCTTACTGACAATACAGTTATCATCAAAACCGGCAACTCTGGCTATACCTTTATGACGACCAACGCCATAAATCTATTACAAACCCATAACCGGATGTTTTATCATTACAATTATAACTGGGGAATGAACCTGATTGTAAAATCGCTCCTGATTAGTGGTACAGCAGAGAAATTCAGATATAGCTTTTTTAGAAAGTTACATGAACAGATTAATTGCCTTGAAAAAAAAATATCTGGGTAGTGTAATATACAGCACGATATATGATCTTTTTTCATACTAAAAATAAGAACTTTGCATGACTAACTTTTGTATTTATTCAAACAACGGCTTTAGCAATAGTAGAAACTGCAATATTTAATACGATCTTTTCTAATTCCAATAAACCTTTGCATTTTTTCATAAACGTAAAAAATTCGCTATTAAAGACGCCTTTATCAGCAATTGACAGCACTTTAACTTTGTTACCAGAAACAAATCCAAAGTGCTATGCTAGTCATCTCCATCACATTAATTGTTTTTCTGGGCTTTCCGGTCACAATTGACAGGTTGGAAAAAAAATCACGTATAATACGATGGTTATCTCCTATCATTGTTTGTTATCTGGCCGGAATACTACTGGGGAATATTCCTGGACTCAATCTCAACAGGGAACTTTTGAATATGATCACAGGTATTGCCGTATTTCTTGCAATTCCGTTACTCCTGTTCTCCTCTCACTTTAAGAAGATCATAAAACAGGTAAAACCTGCCCTTCTGGCTTATTTTCTTGGTGTCGCAGGGTTACTGATCTGTGTATTTCTTGCATTTACTATATTTCGGGAGGAAGTTTCAAAACCTGAAGCCGTTTCCGGTATGCTTGTGGGTGTATACACCGGTGGAACACCAAATATGAGTGCCATCGGACTTTCTCTTAATGTGGAAGAAGAAGTATTTATTTTACTGAATAGTGCTGACATTGTGTTTAGCGGCGTGTATTTTGTATTTCTGCTCACTTTTGGAAAACATCTTCTTGCACTATTTCTTCCGGGTTCTGTAAAACATAACAAAACAGAATTAAGGGAATTAAGTCAGATACAGCAGTACGGTATAAAGAAGAATATTAGCTATATAGCTGCAGGATTTATTTTGTCAGTATTGATCTTTATGCTTTCTACCGGTTTTTCCTGGCTTATTATGAAAGACTGGAACATGGATAATGCTGTGCCATATATTATTCTTGGTATAACAACTCTGGGTATTGTTGCTTCCTTTCACCCTAACATCAGAAATCTGCCACATACCTACAAAACGGCAAACTATCTGCTTCTTGTTTTTGCCATGTCCATGGGCGCACTGGCCAATTTCAGTGAACTGATAGCTAACAGTTCTGTCCTGTTCCGATTTTGTGGATTTGTAGTCTTTGGCAGTGTCACCATCCACCTTTTACTTGCCTATCTTTTCAAACTCGATCGGGACACGGTAATTATAGCCTCTACGGCAGCCATTTTTGGACCGGCTTTTATTGGACCGGTCGCCAAATCCATCGATAACGATGAGATAATTACCATAGGAATTTCACTGGGACTCATTGGTTATGCCATTGGAAATTATCTGGGAATTGGATTCGCATTACTTCTAAATAACAGCTGGTAAAACACATATAATATGAATAGTTTTCAGAAAAAAGGCACGAGCTTTTCAGTGCTTGAAAAAGAGTTGAAATCTGTCATGGAACGTGACAGGATCTGGGAAAATGGCAAAACATTTGGCTTTGTATATCATCCCGGTAATGAGATTGCCCAAATTACTTCTATGTACTACAATGCCTATATGTACAACAGTAATTTAAATCCATTTATATCGCCCTCCCTCCGAAAGTATGAGAAAGAAATTATTGGTATGACAGCAGCAATGGTGCATGGTAATAGTAAAGTCACCGGAACCGTTACAACAGGAGGCACAGAAAGTATCTTCAGTGCTCTGAAAGTTGCACGCGATTATTCCCGGGAGGTAAAAAAAGCATCTGCTCCTTTCGAAGTGATTTTACCGGATACCGTCCATCCTGCATTCCTGAAGGCGTGCCATATTTTGTGTCTTAATCCTGTAACTGTACCGGTTAGGAAAGATAAAAGGGCTGATCCTGAAGCAATGGAGAAAGCTATCACTGCTAATACTATTCTCCTCACCTGTTCAGCACCTTGCTTCCCTTATGGTGTAGTTGATCCGGTACAGGATATATCAGAAATTGCCCGAAATAAAGGATTGCTGTGTCATGTAGATGCCTGTATGGGAGGGTATATGCTTCCGTTTCTTGAAGATCTTGGATTTAAGATTCCAATTTTCGATTTCCGTATTCCGGGTGTTACTTCCATATCGATGGATGCCCATAAATACGGATATGCACCTAAAGGTGTTTCAGTCATACTGTACAGGGATCATGAACTACGTATGAAACAGTTTTTTATTTACACAGATTGGTGTGGTGGCATTTATGGTTCCACAACCTTTCAGGGAACGCGAGAAGGCGGTCCGATGGCAGCCTGCCGTGCTATCATGTGTCATCTGGGTAGAGAAGGATACCGGAAACTTGCTAAAGAGGTTATGGAAACAACGCTAAAAATAAAAGCAGGAATCACCCGAACAGGAGTTCTGAACATCATATCAGATCCGGAAATGTCTGTACTGGCTTTTACTTCAGATACAATAAATATATATGCACTAGGGGATGCACTAAAAGTCAGGGGATGGAACCTTGATCGCCTTCAGTTTCCCAAAGCATTACATATGACTGTTAACAGACTGAATGTAGGAAAAGAAGATGCATTTATAAAAGATATTACCGAATTGGCCTCAAGTGAAAAGTTAAGTATAAAACATCCTGTTCAGTCTGAACTTACCAGCAAACTGGCTGACAAACTTACAAATCTCATTCCTGAAGGCGTGATAAAAAATACTGCCCGGCTAACCGGTTCAATATTAAGTGACAATAAACTTGAAAACGGTGGAATGGCATCGCTTTATAATCTGAGTGCTTCTATTAAAAACAGAAAATCACTGAAGAAGATGGTTCTGAATATGATAGACGGGATGTACTAATGAAAAAGTAATTCAAATTCTTTTATATGATGAATAACCCAAAAATTGAATAATCATGAAACGTTATAGATTTATTATACTGTTTTTGTTCTGCATCTTTAATGCTAACATGCTGGATGCTCAGGAGCTGACACAAACAATAAGGGGAAACGTGAATGATATGGTTTCGAATCAGCCACTTTTTGCTGCTACAATAGCCATATATGACGACTCAACAATGATATCTGCTGCGGTAACCGATGACAAGGGAATGTTCAGGATTGAAAAACTTCCGGTAGGTCGATATACCGTTGTTACATCCTATGTTGGATACAGGTCGGTGGTTCTTCCTGATCAGATTGTAAATTCTGCCCGGGAAATTGTACTGTCGGTCAAAATGGAAGAACTCCCTGTAGAAATTGGCGAAGTACAGGTACGGGGAACCGGCCAGAAAGGAAATGCTATGAATAAGTTAGCTTTCGTAAGTGCCAGAACATTTTCAGTGGAAGAATCAGAAAGGTATGCCGGTAGCCGTGGTGACCCGGCACGAATGGCGTCAAATTTTGCAGGTGTGCAGGGTAACGACGATTCTAACAATGACCTTATTATCCGTGGAAACTCTCCTCTCGGCGTACTGTGGCGATTAGAGGGTATTAATATTCCTAATCCGAACCATTTTGGTGTTAGTGGTACCACCGGAGGCCCCGTCACTATCCTGAATAATAAAGTGCTTTCTGTGTCTGATTTTCTTACCGGAGCATTCCCCGCAGAATTCGGAAATGGCATTGCCGGTGTTTTCGATCTTAAAATGCGAAACGGCAACAACGAAAAACATGAATACTCTGCACAACTGGGTTTTCTGGGCACGGAACTACTGGCAGAAGGACCCGTAAACAGGAATCATCATTCGTCCTATCTTTTGGCTTACCGTTACTCTACCCTCTCTATTTTTAAAAGCCTTGGCATACAAATCGGAACCGATGCAATTCCCAAATACGAGGACCTTTCATTCAGATTAAATTTTCCTTTCAAAAATCAAGGCAACCTCGCCGTTTTTGGTATTGGAGGAAACAGTGCCATTGACATTCTTGCCAGCGAGCAAGACCAACCTGGCGATGAAATATATGGTTTTGAGGCCATGGATGAACACTTCAGAACCGGTGTCGGAGTGGTGGGAGTGAAATACACAAAATCGTTGGGAACACAGTCATTATTGAACTTAACAGCCGCAAGCTCATTTGAACATCAGTCCAATCATCTTGATAAAGTCTACAGGGAAGTTGTCAACAACCGATATGTTATAGATTCAATCATGTTTTCACATAACGGATTCCATAACAATCAGTTTAAACAGTCACTTATTGCAAACCTCGACAAGAAATTATCCAGAAAAGTAACATTAAAAACCGGCTTGGTGTTGGATCTGTATACTTTCGATATGCTTGATTCTATTTTTAACGATGTTCTGGAGCGACATGTAATCCGGCTAAACTATAAGGGTCCGGCACTGCTTTCGCAACCCTATGCGCAGGTTAAATTAAATTCTTCAGAGAATCTGAGTCTGACAGCAGGTATACATGGACTGTTCCTGAATCTGGAAAATAACCTGAGTAAATCAGTGGAACCGAGATTCGGCTTAAAATACCGGATCAGTACACAACATTATCTGGGATATGGATTCGGTCTTCACAGTCAAATGCTGCCGTCCTATATTTATTTTTCACGGGTAACCCATGATGATGGCAGTAGTAGCATTCCCAACGCCGGTCTGGATCTGATAAAAAGCATTCATAATGTTTTAACGTGGGATTACAGTCTTAACCCTTACCTACGAATTAAAACGGAAGCCTATTACCAACACCTTTATAATGTTCCGGTTGAAGCCGTACCATCCTCATATTCATCGCTTGATGAAGGCCATGACCTGAGTAGGTTTTTCCCTGACAGTCTTGTAAACACAGGCACAGGCAGAAATATGGGAATGGAATTCACTCTGGAAAAGTTTTTCCATAAATCCTACTTTTTGTTGTTCACGGCATCGTTATATGACGCCAGACGAACCGGCAGTGACGGGAAATTGTATAATGCCGTTTTTAACGGCAGATATATCTTCAATGCTCTGGGATCTAAAGTGTTTAGCTGGGGCGACAAAAGCAGGTCTACGCTGACATTAGGCGGCAAGCTAACTATGGCTGGCGGGAAACGCTACACGCCGATAGACCTTAATGCATCCCAAATTGCTGGCGAGGCAGTCTATTTCGATAAGCAGAGAAACAGTATGCAGTTCAGTGATTATTTCAGGGCAGATGTAAAACTAAACTACAGTCTTAACACCCGGAAAGTTACCCATGAAATAGGACTGGATATAGTTAATGTAACAAATCATCGTAACATACTCAAACAGACCTATGTTCCCGGTTCTAATGACCCGGTCCGGGAAAAATATCAATTAGGAATGCTTCCGTTGTTTTATTACAGATTAGATTTCTGATCATGATGATTTCTTAATAATGTATCGCTAAATTTGATAAGTAAATTCAAAAATATTTAAAATAACAGGTGTCCTGAACATACTTTTTCAAACATTGTTTTTTTATCATATTCAAATTTCATCTTCTTATTTCAATGACCATGTTAAAATATCTTTATGCTTTTCTTTTCATTTACATCACATGCTCAGGTTGTTCAAATGCACAGGATACCGTTCATCTGTTTAACGGAACTGATTTAAACGGATGGTATGCATTTGAACCGGAAACAGGAGTACATCAGGATGCCGGAGAGCTTTTTGAGGTTGCTGATGGCATGATAAGAATGTATGGGACAAAAGCCGGCTACCTGATGTCGGATCAGTCTTTTCATGACTTTACCTTAACCACTGAATTCAGATGGAACACAGATACAGCATTTACGAGAAAAAATAATAAACTGAACAGTGGACTGATGTACCTGGTCCGGGAAACAACACCTGATACGCTTTGGCCCGGAGGAATTCAGTTTCAGATAAAAGAAGGAGCAAGCGGGGATTTTATTCTCCTGCAGGATGTCACACTTATACATAATGGCACTAGAACTGAACCCGGCAGAAGTGTTGTCGTAAAACGATTAGCTGATGCAGCCAACCCTATCGGAAACTGGAATACGCTGACCGTTACCTACCGCAACGGAACCATCAAACAGGAACTTAATGGAAAACTTGTAAACGAAGGCAGCGAACCGTCGGTAACAGAAGGCCGGATCTTATTGCAGTACGAAGGTTTCCCTATTGATTTCAGAAAGGTAGATATAACTGTTGACCCGGATCAACAATGAAATAACAGTGTATAACAGATGAAACACGATAAAATCATTCCCAGCCTTTGGTTCTGCACAAAGAACGGCACTATCACTGAGGTTGTGAGGTATTATAAAACAATTTTTGATGAAGCATTGCAGGAAGGCAGCATAATTCCCCTTGGTGAAACCCCGAGTGGGAATGCTGAAATGTGTGAAATAAGAATTTTTG
Organism: Quyinboa sediminis; assembly: GCF_042219855.1. Lineage (NCBI taxonomy): Bacteria > Pseudomonadati > Bacteroidota > Bacteroidia > Bacteroidales > Quyinboaceae > Quyinboa > Quyinboa sediminis. Next base: position 229,096 of record NZ_JBHJHP010000005.1, read on the forward strand.
GTCAAACGTATTCGTTGATGAGTACGGCCCAGGAACACCACGCTTTTAATGACGCCCTTTCTCTTACCATAAATTGTAGAGATCAGGATGAAATAGATAAGTTCTGGAACTATTTCACGAAGGAAGGTGAAGCATCGCAATGTGGCTGGTGCATCGACAAATATGGACTTCGATGGCAGGTGATACCTGAAAATCTGGGCGAACTGATGCAAAAACCCAATGCCTTTGACGTGATGATGCAACAAACAAAAATTGTGATTGCGGAGTATTTGCTGTAAGATAATTATTTATAAGGTTTATTTAAACCAATCTTATCTTTCCGCCGTTATGTATGGTAATGCATCAGGTACCTGATTTGCTCTTCGTGATTCGAACAGAAATGCTTCGAACCTTATCAGCCGACGGATCTCCACTTACTTCATTTAATTCATCATGAATGAACTGTTTATTCAATAAACTGAAATTAAAAGGAGACAAACGAAATGTCATACAAAGTTGATTTTACCAATGTATCAGTTACAGGTCTGGAATCATCACCTGTAGCAGAGGCTCTGGCCGGATTGCGTGCCAATGAAGCCCGTTACTTTAAAAATAAATACAACCATGATTTTACGGTTGAACCTGCTGCCGAAAGCAAGGATACCCTGGATTATGTAAACCTGGTATTAAAAGAAGAACGCGACCTGGAATTTGCAGCCAAACCTTTGGAAACATCACAGTTCCAGGTGGAAAACATTAAGTTTTCCTACATCTTTTATGAAGACGGACTTTCGGTCAATGTTATGTATACGATTGATGATCCAAAGAAAAGGGCTGTTGGTTTTAAACTTTCCGAAGGCATGGAAATACCAAAAGAGCTGGAGCCAAAATTTAAATTTGCCCGCCAGAAGTCGAAACTGGCAGGGACCATCCGTGGATCATTTTTTGTGATAAAAGGAGAATATTAGGATTCGAACAGCAACAAATTTCAGCTTATTAACGGACTTGCCGCAGCAACAGAAGCAGAACCTTTACTTCTGCTTAAGCTCCATTCTGGCTTTGTGTAGTTCGGTATTAATTTTGGTATAGCGATCCAGTGAGTTTTTCTTATGCTGTTCGTACTCTTCCTGAAGTTCCTGGTATTCTGTTTTGGTTTTAACCGTGACTGCATTACTGCGTTTGAACATCAGAAACATGATTCCTGCAAAAATTAAGACTGCTATGATAATACCATATAATGTAACGGAATAGGCACCTTTGTCCATCTGGATGCCCAAAACGGAAATAGAATTCTGACGTTTAATACTTTCATCCAGTTTTACCTGAAGCTCATCCGTTCTGCTTTTATTTGTTTTCAGTTCGTTCTGTAAGGAAAGGATCTGATTCTCATTCTTTATAATTCCTTTTTCCAGTTCATTAATGGTATCTTTTACTGCACCATAAAACTGATCCATTTGTTCCGGAGTCAGGAAATAGGAACCATTCCAGTAATTGAGGTTCTTCTTAAATACGTCGTATTGTTGTTCAAGATTTGTTTCTTCTTTCCATGCATTAATATCCTTTGCAAATGAGGTGAGAGAAACAGCAATCAATAAGAATAAAACTAATGTAAATCTGGTCATAACTTTAATTTTCAAACATTCATCAAACGATCAAATAATTTAAATATTGCATTAATTCCTGGGTGCAACTTCTAATAGTTAAAGACAACTAAACATAGCGCTAACCCGTAAACCCAAAACAATTAAAATTAAAATTACTGCATATAAATCACTTATGTTCTTACACAGTTATTTTTTATCCCTTCCAGTTGCTCCCTGATATTGAATTTCAAACAATTTACATAATTTTAAGTTCATAATTATGAAAATCTGAACAGATTATTTAATTCATACGAAATATATTCCTAACCCGGGGTAAATTCATTAAATTATTTACCACTGCTTCAAATCATTCAACAGAGACAAACGAATGAGGCTTTGCTAAACGTGTCCAAATTTCAACATCATTTTCTGTTCATATTCTATTTCCCTTAAGACCGTAGAATAAGATATTCTACTTCATCATTTTCAATTTTGTTTTTTTCAACTTGTGTAATAATTGTATATATTTAGCCTCTAATAATTTAACCTCCGTTACTAAAGTGAAACCATACGAAAAGATCCTCAAAGACAGTTCGGTGTTACTGTTGTGTTTTATCACATTAAACCACCTCCTGGTAATGCTTGCATTTGCCACAGTAAAAGAAATCTTACCCTACACTTTTCCAGTATCCCTTGTTTTAGCAGCAGTTCTTTTGTTTTTATTAAACAAAAACGACAGGTTAAGACAGCACATATCTGTTTTGGTCTTAAGCCTTGGTATAATCATCTTCAGTTTAATTATTGCATCATTTTATTTCGATCTGTCCTGGGACGGGCAATGGTATCATCAGTCCGCCATTTATCATATGGTCAGCGACTGGAATCCGCTTAAGGAACCTATCCGCAATTTTGAGATTAATAACAGTTCTTCCATTAGTCATTTCCCGAAAGGATCGTGGTACTTCGCTGCTTCAGTATATAGTTTTACAGGCAATTTTGAAGCCGGAAAAGCCCTGAATATTCTGATTCCTTTTATTGCGCTCTTTTATATTTTTGCATCGTTCCGCGAAATCAGGCTTTCATATGGAAAGGCTGTGCTGATATCCGCCATTGTTGTGCTTAATCCCGTTGTATGGTGCGAAATCACATCATACCTGGTAGATGGTTTGCTGATTCTGTATATCTGTATCTATGTTACCGCCATCATACTTTGGATCAGGCAACAGGATAAAATCAGTCTCCTGATGTTTGCAATGAGCATATCTGCACTGGTCAATGTTAAATTTACAGGTCTCGTCTTCTTTTGCACACTGGCCTTCTTCTTTTTTATCTATCTTCTGTTTGTGAACCGGAAATTGTGGTTCCGGTTTGCATCTGTTCATGCCATCATACTTATTGCATCACTACTGATTACGGGGTATAATCCATACTTTACAAATTATGCAGAACGCAATCATCCTCTCTATCCAATCATGGGAACGGATGAATATCCCAGTGTTTTTGAGTCAACAGGAAGAGATGATAACGAATATTATGAAACGCCGCATAATATGATGGGAAAAAACCTTTTATACCGTATGTTCTATGCAACTTTCGGCAGACCCGACAATGCACCGTATTATAAGGAAAAGGATGCACGGCTGATGTGGCCCTTCACATCACGAATTTCTGACTGGGACGCCTATTATTTCCATGAAGTCAGGATCAGCGGATTTGGACCATACTTCAGTGTGACTATCATTCTGGCACTTATTCTAAGCACCATACTGCTTATACGGGATAAGGAAAACAGAACAAGGCTACTGCTTGCTGCGGCTGCTATTCTTGCATCACTCATGTACAGCCGGCACCTGTGGTGGCCCAGATTTGGCCCGCAAATGTGGCTATTACCTCTCCTGCCACTCAGTTTCGCATTATTCAGCTCTCATTTCCGGAAGATCCGAATCCTGACATACACAGTAGCTGGTCTGATGTTGGTAAACGGTATTATTGTACTTGGGGTGCATATGGGTTGGGAAACACGTTCAACTCTTACATTAAAGCAACAACTCACAGAAATCAAGACCAACAATTCTGCCATAGAAATTGATTACGGTTGGTTTGGTAAGGCCATAGAAGAGCGGCTTGAATTGTGGCAGATTAATTACACACCTGTCAATGGAAATATGATCAGAAAAGAAGACTTTAAAAAAATGATCAGTGTGGTTGAGGGCTATCCCAATATGATTATTTACCGGGAAACTGACAATAATACTACAGCAGATAACTAAAAAAATTACACGGGTAGAATAACAACGATATGGAATCACTTATACCGGTTATTTTCATCGCAGCAGTACTGATTTTCATCACATTAAGATTTCTTTTCAGCAAAAAAGCCATCGTAAAACGGAAACTGAAAAAGACAAAATCAAGACCGATCCTAAGTTTTAACAGTGGTGAAACAGCTAAAATCTCAGGAAAGATAGAAATTGTTGGAGAAGCCCTTCAGGCTCCATTATCAGGAAGAAAATGTGCTGCATACATGGTGCTTGTGGAACAAAAGGTTTCCAATGGAAAGAGTACTCATTGGCGTACAATTATTAAAGAAGAAAAAGCGTGCAGATACGTCATCAGAGATGGCTATAAGTGTGCATGGGTGAACCATAATAATTGTAAAAGCTACATCGTTCAGGACAAAAATTACAGATCTGGCTTATGGAATGATGCCACGCCGGAATTAGAAAACTTTTTAAATCTGCATGGGTATAAAAGCGAAAATATTCTGGGATTGAATAAAACAGTGCGATACAAAGAGGGTGTATTGGAGAATGGAGAAAGAGTTGCCGTTGCCGGCAAAGGTGAGTGGAAATTTTCAAATCTTGTTGGGATACCCGATGAATATGACAGATTACTTGTATTTGATTCGGCCAACGGGCACCCCGTATATTTGAGTGATGATCCGGATACTTTTGCGAAGAATAATTAAAATAAATCCTATAATTGTTAAATTAATACTAATTTGCATACAACCCTTTGAATAAAACACTTAGGATATACATACACCATATTTCAACTAAATTTTTTTCCGTTTTGAGTTTGATATTAAATTTTTATTATTACTTTTAAGCTTTATTTTGATAATATATTAACATTAAGATAATATAATATCGGACAAAACTATTATTTGCGCACGAATGACACATCTCTCAAACATTAAACGACTGCTCTTTTCAGTCCTGTACACCTGTATGTTTGCAGGTTTAGGTGCGCAAACATATGATGAATTACCTCAATTCAAGTTCAAATCGGTAACCATAAATAACGGCCTTCCGAATAACCGTACAACTGATGCAACAAAAGACAGTAAAGGTTTTATCTGGTTTGCAACAGATGACGGAATATGCAGATTCGACGGCTTATCAACTAAAAACTACAATACCTATTTCGACCAGACGGAAGAGGAGTATGACCAACAGTTTACAACTGTCATGGCTGATCATAAAGGAAATCTGTATGCCGGAGCTTACAGGTTATATAAGTTCAATTACGATATGGACCGTCTGGAAATGGTATTTAACGAGGATGATAAGGATCAGCCAAAAAGAGTCAGGGCCATTTACCATGGGGATAATGATGAGGTTTGGTTTGGCGCCCGGAATGGCATATACCTGAAAAAAACATCCGGCGACCGGTTTATTCATTTTCCACCGGATAAGAACGGAGAGTATTATGAGGTCTGGGATTTTCTGGTTACAGAAAAAGAAATATGGATCGGGTCAAGAAACAGCGGTGTAATTATTTTCAACCGTTCCGATAGCACCTATCACAAGCTAAACCTTCATAATGATAAGCAACAGATAGTTAAGGAAATACTGTGCTTTTACAGAGAAGACGGTGTGATATGGATCGGCACAAAAAACGATGGATTATTCAAGGTAAGAGAAGATAACCGCGAAGTTATTACAAATGATTTTCCGGATAACAGCGTTCGACGAATCAGGGATATTACCAGGGATAAAAATGGCAATATCTGGCTGGGCACACTGGATGGTCTTTACCTGGTGAAGAAGGACAGAAAGAACTATTTACGTTATGCATACCTGTTCCATCCGGTTTCAGAACTTACCAATAACTCCGTTTTTAAGGTATATATCGACAATAATAAGATGATGTGGCTATGTACCTATGCCGGAGGTATTAACTATACCAATCTTGATCAGAAACCATTCAACCTGATTGAAGGAAAAGAAAATAATTCTGCTTTCTTAAATAACCCATTCGTAACCGCATTTACAGAAGACCGGTATAACAACATCTACATTGGTACACTCGGCGGATTAAATTACTGGGACAGAAAAACAAATACGTTTACATACTATCTTCATGGTGCAGGTTTAATCAGTGGAACGAGCATAAAAAGCGTTACGAGAGACAGTTCCGGGAACATACTGATCAGCACCTACGGAGGAGGCATCACCTGCTTTGACCCGGTGCATAAAAAATTCACGTACTATAATGCCAAACCCGGAAAAGCGAATTCCCTGCAGAGTAACAATGTATATTCCATGGCGATTGACGGCAACGGTAATATCTGGGCCGGTTCAGACAAAGGCGTTGATGTAATTGATCCTGAAACCGGAAAGATAAGCCCCCGCTTTTCTGTAAATAAAAAGAACAATGTATTCATTGACAAGGCACATAATATATGGCTTGGAATTGAAGGCGAAGATCTGTTAAGGTACAACAGGGATACTGAAAGTTTTGAAAAAGCATTTGATAACCTCGACATAAAAAGCTCCCTTGCTATTTATTACGATTCAGAACATAATTTATGGATCGGTGAAAAAAACGGGATTACGGTGGTAAATTTAACTTCCCTTAAATCCTGGCATTACGGGAAAAACGACAAGCTTTCCAGTAATATTATTTGCGGTATACTGGAAGATAATGACAAAAATATATGGGTATCAACGTCCAATGGATTAATGAAATTCATCGATGCTGCACTTCATCCTGAAAAATTTACCATCCGTACATTTACCCTGAAGGATGGCTTACAAAGCAATCAGTTTTGGGTGAATTCTGCGTACAAAAGTTCGGCCGGAGAATTATTTTTTGGCGGTATTAACGGCTTTAACTACTTCAATTCAAACCAGATTAATGAGAATGCTTATCTGCCACAAATGGTTTTTTCTGATCTGAAGATTTTCAATAAACCGGTAAAGATTCATCAGACAATCAACGGACAACAGGTCCTGCATAAAGCCATTAATGAAACCGATAAACTCATACTGAACTACAAGCAGAAAGTTTTTTCTCTTGAATTCGTTGCGCTCCACTATTCCAATCCTGAAAACAACAGTTACCGTTACAAACTTTATCCGCTCGAAAAAGAGTGGAATACCACCATGTATCCAAGGAATTTTGCGAGCTACACCTCCTTACCGGCAGGGAAATACGTTTTTAAGCTTCAGGGAGCCAATAGTGACGGAAAATGGAATCCGGATATCAGGGAACTACAGATTATTATTCAACCTCCTTTCTGGTTCCAGTGGTGGTTTATTACACTGCTCATTTTAATACTGCTGTTTACCATTCTGTATCTTTTTAACAGAAGGGTAAACAGAATAAGAATGCAAAAAATAAAACTTGAAAAACTGGTCATTGAGCGAACCAACGACCTGAAAAAGCAGACGAATGAGCTGAGCAAACTGAATAATCTGAAAGACAAACTGTTTTCCATTATTGCGCACGATCTGAAAACGCCGTTTCAGTCCATCCTTGGCTTTACAGAACTTCTTCAAACAGAGTACAACGATCATGACGAAACCAGCAGAAAAGCATATATTGGTTTAATTAACGAATCGGCTCATAACTATTATGAACTGCTTGACAATCTGCTGTCATGGTCCAGAACCCAGAAAGGTGAAATAAAATATGATCCGAAAGACTTTGACATTTCTCAGCTGATGATGAAAATATCGGAGTTGCATCAACATAAGATTCAGAAAAAAAATATTCGGTTCAACAATAACATCAGTCCCGGTCTCAAAGTCTATGCTGACGAACAACTGGTGAGTTCTGTTTTCAATAATCTGATTGGAAATGCCATTAAATTCACACATGAAAACGGAGAGATTACGGTTAGTTATGAGATACAAACAGAATTTGTCGCTTTCTCTGTTTCTGATAATGGAGTTGGTATGACCCGGAATATGCTGGACAATTTATTCACCATAGGAAAAACAAGTTCAGAACCCGGAACACATGGCGAACCCGGAACAGGTCTCGGACTACTGATTTGTAAAGAATTTATCGAAAAAAACAAGGGAATTATCACTGTTGAAAGTGAAAAAGGAAAAGGAACCACCTTCCGCTTCACCTTACCGGCTAAACATGCATAAAACAGATCAACCGTTTTTTAAAACGGCATCGCCTCATATTCATTAATTCCGTTTCCCGGCATTTAATTACGGCCTCCTCTTTTGAGGCTTGGCAATTATTCATATTTTTGCGTTTACTAACCGTAATACGATCACAAATGAGATACTCCTTTTTATTATCAATCTGTATCCTGGCGCTGTCAGCCGTGTCCTGTTCAAATCAAAAAGAAAGTAGCATTTTTCCGGATGGAACAGAAATACCGGCCTGGTTTTCAGATGTCATAAAAATTAACCCAAATGAACTTGGAACATTTTATGACATTACTGAATATGGTGCCGTTAATGACAGCAATAAACTACAGACTGAGGTCATACAAAACACCATTGATATAGCCGCTAACAAAGGAGGTGGCGTGATTGTAATACCCAAAGGCGTATTTTTAAGCGGTGCGCTGTTCTTTAAACCGAATACCCATCTTCATGTATCGGAGGGTGCCGTATTAAAAGGATCAGACAACATAGAAAACTACCCCTTTATACCGTCACGCATGGAAGGCCAGACGCTGAACTATTTTGCCGCGCTGGTTAATGCGTATGGAGTGGACGGATTCACCATTACCGGAAAAGGGACCATAAACGGTAACGGCCTGAAATACTGGGAAGCATTCTGGCAACGCAGAAAAGAAAATCCTAAATGTACGAACCTGGAGGTGTCAAGGCCACGACTGGTATTTATACGGAATTCGGATAATGTTCAGGTTCAGGATGTAAGCCTCGTAAATTCAGGCTTTTGGAGCAGCCATTACTACCAGTGTAACAAGGTTAAAATTCTGGATCTCAGGATTACCTCGCCGCACGAACCGGTTAAAGCACCAAGTACAGATGCGATTGATCTGGATGTTTGCTCCAATGTTCTGATAAAAGGGTGTTACATGGCGGTTAATGACGATGCCATTGCATTGAAAGGAGGTAAAGGACCATGGGCGGATCAGGACACGACAAATGGTGAAAACACGAATATTATTATTGAAGACTGCGAATTCGGTTTCTGTCATTCTGCACTCACCTGTGGAAGTGAATCCATTCACAATAAAAACATCCTGATGCGTAACTGTCACGTGAGTGAAGCCAAACGTCTGCTTTGGCTTAAAATGCGACCTGACACACCTCAGAAATACGAATACATTACGGTGGAAGATATAACAGGACAGGCCCACAGCATGATTTATGTAAAACCCTGGACTCAGTTTTTTGATCTGAAAGGAAGAGAAGATGTACCCCTGTCCTATTCCGATCATATTACCATGCGCAATATCAGTCTGACCTGTGACATATTTTTTGATGTTAAAATTACGGAGCACGACAGACTCTCAAATTTCACATTTGAAGACCTTTCAATACAGGCTAAAAATGCAACGTTCAACCATGAGTTTGTGGATCATTTTACCATAAAAGATGTCGTGGTCAATGGTGAAAAGCTTGCCGAAAGTGAAAATTAAAACGATGGCTTTAACCGGCCTGGGTCTGTCTTCATTCAGATGACATCTTACTCCTTTTAGCTGGTGCTGATGCAGTGAAACACTAATCTGCCGCATCAGATTTTTCCGCGTCCGTGCTGAAGCCAACGAAAGGATATGCCCTGAAACCTTACCGGAGCGTAACACCGGTTAAATGGCTGTCTTATGGCAACTGCTCTTCCTTTTCAAACCCGGAAACACCTGCAGATACAACGAATTTCATGACCTGCGCAGGATTGGCTTTCAATGGCTTTATATTTTTTACCGGTACAATAAACAGCTCACCTGAAAAGTTATACGAATGAGGGAAATATACCGCAACCTTATCCTTCACTTCAAGCAGGGAGAGATCCTTTTCGGTTAAAAAACCGACCTTCTCCAACCGGGCTTCCTCATTTACCAAAACCAAAACAGGATTGCTGAACTTCTTCTGTTTACCGACAAAAGCCGACAACAGGTCATTGAATGCTGAATAAATAATTTTTAGCAAGGGCACTTTATCGAAAAGCTTGCCCATAAGCATTTTTACAGGTCTGGCAATAATGGTCTGCCCCAGGAAACCTATAAGGACAAGAAGAATAAGGATAATGACAATACCAAGACCCGGAATGTAAAATCCGATATCCGTGAGGAGGGTCTCCAGCAGACCATCAAAAAATCTGAAGATAACCCAGAGAATATAAACCGTTATTGCAAGTGGTGCGATAAACAAGGCACCCTGAACCAAATAACCAGCAAGTTTTTTCATGTTCCTTTGTTTTTGTGATCCAAAGATAAGGAATTGATGATGTTCTTCAGCAATTCTTAAAACGGCTTATGCTTTAGAGCTACTTCCATATTTAAATTAAAAAATATCATTGTTGTCCGGTTAAAAAAAACAATATTAATTAAAGATTCTTCGCTTCATTTTATTGCGCTCAGAATGACAGTCTCTTAGGTTCATATGGGGCTGGAGGATGGGTTGGTTTGCGAATCCGTAGCAAACCAACCCATCCTCCAGCCCAACAGCCAGCAACTGCCTGTCATTCCGAGTGAAGCGAGGAATCTCTGAAGCTTTTACCGGACAACAATGAAATAATATAACAAAGTTTAGATTTCCTAACATTTTTTTAACATTATATAAAATCATTTTGTATCTTGTGCTCGTAATTAAAAATCACTCAGTAAAATGGATAAAAGAGATATCAGATTATTACACTCAGCTTCAGTGGTTGAAATTGAAGAACTGAGAAAAATACTTGAAGACAATGGTATAAGCACCTTAGTACGAAATCAGTTTCAGGAAGGTGTACACGCCGGCTTTGCAGAAGCCAGTCCCGGGTTGATTGATATTTACGTGCTGGACGAAGATTTTGAAACCGCCGTAAAGCTGCTTTCAGAGTTTAATAAATAATTGGCATCATCTTTGTTTTGGGTCAATAAAACACTATAATTATGAAAAAGTTTACATTTAATTTATCCCTTCTGTGTATCGTCACACTGATGGTTGTCTCCTGCTCCACCGGTAAAAAAGCCCTGGAGCATGGCGATTATTACGGAGCCAGTCTACAGGCTATTAACCGTTTGCGATCAAATCCTGATTCCAAGAATGCCGGCATGACGCTCGAAAAAAGCTATCCATACGCACTGGATTTCTATAAAAATCAGATTGATGCGGCTATGCGAACCGAGGATCCTCTGAAATACAGCAAAATTGTTGATTATTACGGCAGGATGAATCATCTGGCGGACGAAATTGACCGCTGTCCGGCAGCTAAAAATATTATTCCAACACCTCGCCGGTATTATTCAGAGATTGCAGAAGCCAAAAAGCTGGGTGCGGAAGAACGGTATCAGCTGGGGATGACTGCCCTTAATATTGGTACACGACAAGCAGCAAAAGAAGCGTATTTCCATTTTATGGAATGTGACAAGCTGGTTCCCGGATTTAAAGATGTGAACGATAAGCTGGTAGAATCAAAATATTTAGCCACCCTGAAAGTTCTGTTGGAACAAATACCTGTTCCGGGTTCACTCAACGAAGTAAGTTCTGAATTTTTCTACAACCAGGTGATGGAACATCTTAAAAAATCGTATACCACAGAGTTTGTACGGTTCATGTCTCCACAGGAACTGGATGCAGAAAATGCGGAACCGGATCAATACCTCCGCATGAAATTTGAGGAATTTGTGATGGGACAGGTTTATGATAAGGAAAAAGTTGAAGACGTATCCAAAGACAGCGTGGTAGTAGGTCAGGTTACCCTTGAAGATGGGACCAAACTTAATGCCTATAATACAGTGAAGGCAAAACTGACAACCTTCCACAGGGAACTGATTTCTCATGGTGTTCTGGATGTGATCCTGGTGGATACCTATAACAACCAGGTTATCGCACAGCGCAAGTTTCCCGGGGACTATGTCTGGGCAACGGAATGGGGTAATTTTAGTGGTGACGAGCGCGCACTGTCAGCTGAACAAACAGCCTTAACGAAACGGAAACCGGTTCCGCCACCACCACCGCAACAACTTTTTATCGAGTTTACCAAGCCGATCTACGGACAGGTAACTACCTTCCTGGCAAACTATTTTAAGCAACAATAAAAGATAAAACAAGATCATACAAAGGCGTGGATTGATATCTGCGCCTTTTTTATTCTAATAGATGTGCTGCGTATATTCCGCCATTTTCGGGTATGAATCCTGCACAACAACCGGAAATGCCACCTTGCTTTGTTTCTATCCCAACAGGAAATGATTTTTCCTTCCTGCACCACTGCCATCCTTGTTATCCCGAATATTATTTAAGCAACGATCTTAAAAAAACACTCCTCCATACAAATAGCATGAATTCCCGGAAAAGTTTACATACTGTCTTTTTTTGCTTAAATTTAGGACTACAAACGAATGACTACATCTCCTGTAAGGGAAAAACCCGTTATATCCCCAACTCCATTCAGATTATCGCTTAAGGATTAACATTAAATTTTTAATACTATGGCTGATACTAAACATGCAACAGGCTTTCCCCTGATAAAAGAGTTTATATATAATGCAGCAACCAAGAAAGTATGGCAGGCTTTAACAGATAAGTCTATGTTGCAGAAATGGTATTTCCCGCAGATTCAATCGTTTGAACCAAAGGTGGGATTTACATTTACTTTTGATGATGATCATGACCGGTACAGGAAAATATGGATTGTAACACAAATAACAACAGGAAAAACTTTCGCACATAGCTGGTCCTACAACGGTTATCCCGGAAAATCGGAGGTTATTTTTGATTTGTTTCCGGAAAACAATAAAACAAGGTTAAGGGTAACACACACTGGCCTGGAAAGCTTTCCTGATGATCCACATTTCAACAGGGAACGTTTTGAGTGGGGATGGAACAGCCTTTTGGGACAGAACTTAAAGCATCTCCTGGAAAAAGAATAATGGAGGTATCACCTTACAGTTTTCCCGGAACCGAAAATTCCGCAACACAGGTTTCAAGCTTAACAGCTTTATAATCATGTGAAATAATCATGAGCAAGCTGTTTTTTCATCCGCCCTTAAACTATATCCCTCTCAAGATGATTTTTTATCCCGTTTTATCTATTTTAGTAAAACAAAAAGGGAACATGAAGCTATGAAGCTATTGAACATACTGTTATTTGCCGCTATTACTCTTTCTTTTTACAGTTGCGGAAATAATAAGCACAACTGGTATCATACGGAAAAGATTGATGATCAAACGTTCATCATTTCAGAGCCGTACAGTTCCCAGAAGAATTCCTGTTTTTTGATTATCAGTGATAAAAAAGCAATACTTATTGATGCCGGTTCAGGAGAAAATAAAAAAGAATCGATATACCATACCGTTTCAGGACTCACAAATAAACCCATCACATTAATTCTGTCTCATTTTCATTTCGATCATATTGGATTTATAACTGATTTTGACAGGATTGTCATCTTTGATACGCAGCTTCCAGGTAAAAATCGGTTCGCAGATTCGACTTTATTACTTACAAAAAAAGAAACATTGAACCGGGATTCACTTCTATTGCATTTGGCATATCAAATTGAAACGCGTAAAGATCTGGATTTAGGAAACCGGACCATTCAAATTCTAAACACACCGGGCCATTCCCCTAATTCCATAACGGTGATTGATAAAACGAATAAATACATCTTTGCCGGGGACCTGGTTTATAACGGGTTACTTCTGATTGATGACATGGATAGCTACCTGAAAAGCATTGATCTCTTACGATCTGTCAGCAACAATAAATACAGGATTTACGGTGCGCATGGAAAACCCGGATTAAAACGTGGTATTCTGGATGAACTCAAAGAGGCCCTGAGCAGTTTCAGGTCGGACAGGAGTTCATTTATGCCGGTTGAACAAACTGACTTCTACGGTACAAAAAAAGATGTATACCGGATGGGTACTGTTTCTTTTATTCACGGATATACTGATGTCTTCCTTAAAGATAAAAATTCAGAATAAAAACATCCTTCCACCGGCAGACGGTATCACGGTGCGCTGCGCAGATTTACACCAGGGATGCCCGCATATCGTTCTCTTATATTGCGGAATAACCATGACCATTTGCCTGTTAGTCGGCTTAGCGATTTTATTACGGTTTTAAGGTGATATTAAAGCAACCATTATTTCAGAAACCGGCTCTTTCAGAAAAACGAATGATGAAAAACCTCACTATCCTTGCTCTGTTCATCCTTTTTTGCTTAAGCTGCGAAAAAGATGATTTTAATGTTGATCATCCAAACATTCAGCAATTTGTGCAGCAGCTTAAAAGCGGGACATACGACCAGTATAAAACAGGAGAAAACGGAGAAAAGCTATGGACGATTATGCCAAACTTTTCAAAAGAGCACATTCCATTACTTATTGACTTTTCAAAAGACACATCTTTGGTTTGTCCCTGCAACCATTTTCCAGCCAATCCGGTATCCTCAATACCTCCATTCAGAATTTCTGACAACAAAGAATGCATCATGCTTGGTGAATACCTGCTGTGGTGTGCAGAAGCCATAATTGAAAACAGGGATTTTGCTTCGTTGACTCCGATTCTTGTCAATAGAAGTTACAGTGCAGAAAAAAGACCTGGTGGCGAAGAGATTCTGGAGGTGAGAGAAATATACCAAAACTGGTGGGAGGAATACGGATTATCTGCCGACACACACCCGCTTCCTTTAGCTGAAACGGATTATTACTGGAGATAAAAGCCTGAACCTGAATTTCGAAGAACATCTCCGGCCATATTTTTCTGCCAGTATGTAAAATACAAACATTGTCAGCATAGTGGTTCATGTTAAAAATGCATTGAGAATCGTTTGGAATTCTTAGTCCGGCTGCTGAATGAATAGCCCATGATGACTCATAATTGAAATTCCGGGAAATAAAATGTATTAAAACGTGATATTGCATCAATCCATCAGCTGTTCCAACTACATGTCTGTTCTGTTTAATCCCCTCCCCTTAAGTTTTGTATCCCATTTTTATGTACCTTAGTGTAATATTTAAAACGGACAGATATCTCATTGATAAGCAGCAAAATAAAGCGGAAGGTGTCGTTGTTGTGACATCGTAAGAAAAATAAAAGAGATATTACATTGGTATTACCCCATAAAAAATCGCAGTAAATCGTTTAATTACTGGCATGCTTACCGGTTGTGGCTGATTTAATCATCCTTAATGAACATATAAGGATAAAAGATATGTTGTATGTTTGAGTGAAAGCTGAAACAGCTCTGTTATCCGGCAGTAGAGAAACATAGATACTATTGGAATTTGTCGTTTGGAAAAAGAATAGATTAAAACAGAACCAATGAATAAACCAACGAAACGAATCGTGAGAATAGCCTTGCTGGCTGGAACCATCATATCCCTGTTTTTTGTGCCATGGATTTTGGTTAAGGCATGGATTTTACCACTGCCGGACACCGTTCAGGAACAATTAAATGAAGCTGTTGACCTTGGTTTTACAGGTATTATTGTCTATGTTGACGAAGCCGGTAAGCAACCTGCGTATTATGCTGCCGGATTAAACAACCGCGAAAACAAAACACCAGCCGACCCACACGCACTATTCAAAATTGGCAGTATCAGTAAACTTTACACTGCGGTTGCTGTCGCAAAACTGGTACACAACGGACGTTTGTCCCTGGATAAAACACTGGCTGATTATTTACCGGAACTTAAAGGACGCATTGCAAATGCGGATAAGATTACCCTGAGAATGATGGTCCGGCATCGTAGTGGTATTCCTAATTATACCGATACGCCGGATTATTGGGGAACAGCCCCAAAAAGCAACACGGAAAATCTGGAATTAATTTTTGGTTTACCCGCTGATTTTGAACCCGGTAAAAAATATAAATACTGCAATACAAATTATTTACTGCTTTCCGAAATCATGGATACCGTTCTGGGATATCCGCATTACGTGTTCATTCAGAAAGAGATTTTAAACCGGTTGCATCTTAAAAACACGTACCCCTCGGTTAACGATGTCAATATCGATAGGGTGATGAGCGGCTACCATGTTGGATATCCCCTGGATTTAAAACAGGATGACCGCGGTATGGTAGCATCCGCAGAAGATGTCGGGATATTTATCCGTGCATTAAACGATGGAACGGTGTTTGATGCAGGTGAACAGAAAATTTATGCCTCCATATACGAATATGAACATAAGGGCTGGGTTCCCGGATATCAAAGTATAGCCAGGTACAACAAGGATATGGATGCTGTGGTCGTTCAGTTTACCAATACAACTGACCCTAAATTGTACAACTGGAATTTAGCGGATATTGAATACAACCGATTATTGAAAATAATACGTAAAAACCGGCGTAGCATGCGGTAACCAGCAAGAACAAAGCATACAACCAGTTAAAATTAAATACATGATGAAAAAAACAGATAACCTATCCGCAAAGTCAGTGACCAATTCCCCCGGGGCAGTGAAAAAAAAGTCTCATCCATTCTGGCGATGGTTCTGGCTCTCGTTCCTTGTGGTTTCTCTTGCCTATGCATGGTATTCGTTTTATGTCCCTTCAAATGATGTGGCCTGGGCCGAAAATATGGTCTCCGCCCGGAAACTTGCCGGGGAATCCGGCAAAAACATGCTGCTGTTTTTCACCGGAGATTGGTGCGTGCCCTGCCGGATCATGAAACGCGAGGTTTTTGCAGACAAGCAGGTCATGAAGGCTGTCAATTCACAGCTTGTTCCGGTAATGATTAATGTGGATGACGCCACGGTTAAAGAACTGGTAAAACATTATCAGGTGGGTGTTACACCTGTAACCATATTTACTGATCCACAGGGAAAAGTAATAGATTACGCTGTCGGAAAGATTGGGAAAGAGCAATTCCTTGAAATGCTTAAAAACCTGGATGCACCGGGTTCCTGAGTAAGTATGTACGTTAAGGAAACCACTTATGGATGCTTTGCACACCCAACACTCTCCCCATAAAAACGGGAATAAACTGAAAACAGCAACGACATGAAAAAAGACAATCAGGACGAAAACAAGGCGGAAAAGCCGGAATTGCCCATTCTGACATTCACCACCGATGAAGCGTTTACTGCATGGCTGGCAGAACATCATAAAACATCTTCAGGCATTTGGTTACGGATTTTTAAAGTTAAATCCGGTTTACCAACCGTTAGCTATGCGGAAGCTCTCGATGCCGCCTTATGCTATGGCTGGATTGACGGACAAAAAAATACCTTTGATGCAAGCTCATGGCTTCAGAAATTTACACCAAGAAGACGGAAAAGCATCTGGTCTGAAAGAAACCGGGAGCATGTTGAACGCCTGTCCGGGGCAGGTTTGATGCAAGCAGCAGGCTTGAAGGAAGTAGAAGAAGCAAAAGCCGACGGCAGATGGGAGAAGGCCTATGAACCGCAAAGCAGGATGACTGTACCTGCCGACTTTCTGATTGAACTGGCTAAGGATAAAAAGGCAGAAGCATTTTTTAAAACACTCAGCAAATCCAATGTCTTTTCAATTGTATGGCGACTGCAAACCGCCAAAAAACCTGAAACACGAACAAAAAGAATGAAAGCAATTCTTGAGATGTTACAGAAAGGAGAAAAATTCCATCCCTGAATTTATTCTGGACAACATGTAGATCCGGAAAGTCAACCCATAAACAGCACCACCGCGCAGATGATTTCGGACAGCACCCGGGACCGCTGCGAAAGCACAAATAAAATGCCCCGGAACCACCATTATTTAAACATAATGCTCCACGGATCCTGAAGAATTACGAAAGAGCTTTTTGTGGGGTTTATCCTCTCCCCATATACCATGATATTACTTTTTTATGTACTTTAGTCTCACCAAATTGAAAAGAACCTGTATCCTTTTGATACAAACTGATATAACCTGGCATGCAAAATTGTTTGAAAACACCACAAAAAATAAAGCAGATAACTGTCGGTTTTACACGCCGGATGCAAACGATATGCCGAATAAATGTCGGGATATATACTAGCTAGCGGCAAGCTTAAGATGAAAAACATAATCAATATATAGGAATGAGTAATTTGATTGCAAATGATTTGTGTATTGCTTTTAAAGCAATATCTGCAAGGACATGGAACTCAATGCACAAAAATTTTATAACTCCAATTCAAAAACGTGAAGACGCTTTTACATCAGATAACTTACAAGATTTATATCTAATGAATTCTGATTTTTTTAGAGTCTTTGACTTTTCTCCTCATGTAGAGTCTTCGACAACTGGTGCTGATTGGGAAATGTGGTTTGTCGATTCTGATGGTAAATGTTTTGGATTTGCAGTTCAAGCGAAAAAGTTGTCTAAGGATTTGGATTATGAAATCGGTTATGTTCCCAATAATGGTTATCCTCAGATAGACAGATTATTTGATTATTGTAGACAAACTAACGATTTGACTCCTCTATATTGTTTCTACAATTATTTTGACAAAGTAAATTCTACATGCGTTTGGCCATGTAAATCATATCCAGAAGATGAAACATTATGGGGATGTGCTATCTCGCATGGAGTGAAAATAAAGAATCTAAATAATCTTAGGAGAAATACAATTAATGACATTTTACCTGTCAGCTTTCCATGGCATTGTTTGGTTTGCTGTCCTGGGATAAATAGAAATGGGTTAGGTACCTATAGTGATAGAGCAGCTGGTTTTGCAGATTTATTAAAAACTATGGGGGATGAGAATGAAAAAAGAATTGAAAATAATTCTGATTTTGAAAATCCTAAAATTCAAGATTCTCTTCCCAAAAGAATACAGGTGCTTTTAGATTATGATAATGGTATAATTCCTAAACAAATGGTGGATGAAATATGGGGAAAACTAAAACCCAAGCAAATTATGATTATATATGAAAACAAAGCCAGCCGCTAACACGCGGTCATAGTGCATGGCAGTACTTTTAAATTAAATAATTCAACGTTCGCTGCAAGCGCCTTTCGTCCTGACAGTTACTTTCACGGGTGAAAGAAACTGCCACGACACCATACCGCGGGACCGTTACCTGCAAGCGTAAAAAACAGCTTACTACATGAAAGCGAAGGAAGAAGTAATAGGATTTTGTAAACTATGTGGTGAGAGAAAAAAGCTCACCTTTGAGCATATACCGCCAAGAGTTGCTTTTAATAAAACGACTAAATATTATTCTATACCTTCTGACGAATACTATAGTTCTAAGAATCTTTTAAAATTGAAACCAAAAGGGAATGTTATTCAAGGAGGGGTCGGATTACACTGTTTATGCAAAGACTGCAATAGTTTTTTAGGCCAAAATTACGTTCGACCATACTCCGATTTTGTCAATATAGGAATGAGCTTATTGTTCAAATACGAATTTGATACAATTTTTTTTAAAGCAAAAAATCAGAACCCTTTGCGAGTTTTAAAGCAGGTTGCTTCAATGTTTATTTCAATTAGCGAACCAATCTTCAAAGAGAAATGTCCTGAAATTATTGATTTTGTGAGAAAACCTGACAAAATTGACTTATCCGAAAAATATAGATTCTTTATATATTTAAATAACGAAGGAAATTATAGAAAATTCGGATTCCCAACAATAACAAATCAACATGGTGTAATTTGCGAATTAGCATATCCTCCTTTTGGTTTTGTATTAAGCATCGACAGTAATAATGAATTTCGACAACTAACAGAAATCACAAACTTCAAAAATTATAATGATAATCGAAACAATGAGTTTGATATATTAATAAACAAACTCCCAACTCATATTCAAATTCCATTGGATTTTAGAAAAAAAGACCAAATACCGATTGAATAAAAAACTTAAAATTATTTCATTATGAAAACTCGACCTGACTTTTCTCAATTCTTAGGACATTTTACCTCTAACAGACAGCCTGTTGGTAAAAACGACCCAAATAATCCAGCTTTAAAAAAAGCTAAAGGATTTGGTTTAAATCGTCTGATTAGTATTCTTAAAGACAAAGAAATAATTGCTTCAACAATGCCATGGACAAATTCACATGCAGTGTGTTTTACCGAGTGTCCATGGACAAGTTTAATTGACCATACAAAAGCGTACTCCCCTTATGGAATAGGTTTTTCAAAACAATTTATTTTTTCAAGAAATGGAGCTCCAGTATATTATGTAAGAGCAGACCAATTTGAGAAACAGAATTGGCATGAGCATCTTAAAGCATTTGTAACGCCATTTTGGCCATCATATAGACCTAGGTCTATAAACAAAAAGAAACAATTTACAACTTGTGATTACACGCATGAAAGAGAATGGAGAATTCCTCATAATTTTCAATTCGAGTATAATCAAATTGAGTTCGTTATACTTGACAAATACGATGATATGGCAAAGTTTCCAAAAGAACTGAAAGACAAAATTGGTCGAGATAAATTCTTATTAATGGACAATTACAAGATGGTTGAAAAATTATGGCCCGTTCATAATATTTGAAATGATATAAACGCCAGCAGGATGTGTATAATTCATAAGGGTTTCAGAGGTTCTCGAGCAGTGTCACCTGCAATAATATCAGATGGTAACTTGACAGGTTTGAAGTCCGCAATCCCTTACGAAATCATACTCGAACCGTTATGCCTAATATTAAATTGAGTTTGCTCAATACAAAATTCATACATTAACTAAACATGAACACAAACCAAAAAACATCTGAAAAAGGCTCTATTTGGAGAATGTGGGATTTACATATTCATACTCCTTTTACAAAACTGAGCGATAACTTTAAGCAAGTTGGAGATGAGAATATTTGGGATACATTTTCCACAAAAATCGAAGAATCCTCAGTTGCTGCATTAGGAATTACTGACTATTTCTCTTGCGACAATTTTTTTCACTTCATAAATTTTCATAGAAATAAGTTCCCCGAATCTAAAAAGGTGTTTTTTCTAAATATCGAATTTCGTCTTGACATATCTGTAAATCCCAAAGGTGAAGAGGTCAATATTCATGTGATTTTTTCAAATCAAATTGCAAAAAATCAAATAGAGGATTTTTTGAACGATTTAAAAACAAATCATACAAATGCAGGTGGAGCAAAAATTTCATGTAAAAACCTACAAAAAGAGCAATTCGTTAGTGCTACAATTAATCATAACGAATTGGTAGCAAGTTTAAAGCGAATATTTGGAACAGAGAAACCATATATCATACTTGCCGCAGCTAACAACCAAGGACTTCGCCCACCAAGCAAATCTCCTAGAAAATTAGCTATAACTGATGAAATTGATAAATTATGTGATGCATTTTTCGGTGGACGTCAGAATGTTGAATATTATCTTCGGACGGATAGATATGAAACAGAAGAATTAGCAAAACCAAAACCAGTAGTTAATGGCTGTGATGCCCATTCTTTTGATGACATGGACACTTTTCTTGGTAAATATGTTACCAAGGAGGTAGGTCAAAAGGTAGAGATTCTTAAGGATATTACTTGGATAAAAAGTGACCTTACGTTTGAAGGATTAAAGCAAATTCTGTATGAACCAATTTTTAGGATTAAAATAAACGAGATAGAGCCTAGAACACCTATCAGAAGATTAAACTATATTAAATTCAATTTCCCAATCCAAACATTAATTACGAGAAAAGATTCCAGAGAACAGCAAGATTTTTGTTTGAAGCAACTAAAACAACCTGTTTATTTCAGTGATTATTTCACATGTATTATTGGAGGTCGTGGAACTGGTAAAAGTACAATTATCAATTTGTTAGCTGAAAAACTTAATGAGAAAACGGATTTCTTCAAAAAGTCCGACCTACTCATTAATGGTTCAACCTATGATATTGAGAATGACCCTTCGAACCATATTGAAATATCTGGAACCAATGAAATTGAATTTGTTAGTCAAGGAAAAATTGAAAAATTAGCAGAAGCAAATGAGCTAACTAAGCTGATTTTTAATGAAAGAATAAAGGAAATTGAAAGCGATTTCATAGAGATTGAAAGTGATTTTGAAGAAACTGTAAACAAGGTTGATTCTAATATTGATATTGTTTTTAAGTTAATTAAGAATTTCATTACATCAAGAGAAAAGAAAAAAGAACAGCTTACAATTCAAAAAATAATTGACTCTATAAATGATGATAAATACAAAGAGATTACTTCAAAAATTAAAGCACTCAAAGAAGAATTGACTTCAATTCAAAACAGTGCAAAAAACTATGCTTCAATTATTGAAGAAATACATAAAACAACTACGGATTATAAATTGAATAAAATTTCTAATGATTTTGATTCGAGAATTGATGAAATTGTAAGTCATTTAATGACATTGGAGGAGTTGCAGAAAAAAGATGGAGACATTGAAATTGTTTTAAAAGAATACGAAGCTGTAAATAATAGAATCCATAAAATAAATTCAGATTTAGAAGACGAAGCACAAAAATTAAGAGAATTTTTTATCGAAAAAGGTACAAATGAGGAAACTATAAAGGATTCTCAAAAGGCTTCTGATAACTTGGCTAGAGTTAGTTCAGATATCGATAAACTTAAAGTAGAAGAAGAAAAGCTAAGAGCACAATATCAAGAGAATTTAACAGACATAAATAAGCTATCCAATATTTACGACAAGAATGAAGCATTAATTATTAATAGCCTTACGGCTATTAATAACAAGCTTAAGATTAACGATGAGAATGTTCTAGATATTAATTTCACTTTTGAATTTGATTTTGAATTCTATAAACAACAATTATTCGAAGAGTTTTATCACAAATTTAGAGAATATCATATTTCAGGCACCTCTGATTCTAGAGTAAAAGAAGTGTTATTTCTAATTGTACCAGATAAAGAACTACTAAAGCTAGATTATAAAGCTTTTAAACAGAGATTAGATAACCTTATCGACGAAAATAATTACAGGCGCGAAAATAATTACGTAAAGATTGTTTCGAATATTTTTCAGAATACTGGTAACTATTCGATTTATCTGCACCTGGTTAGAAAGCATTTATTTAATCTTCCCAAGTATCTGAAAATTAAAGGATTTTACGGAAATAAAGAACTTGAATCTTGTTCATTTGGTCAAAGATGTACAGCGGTAATTGTAACTCTACTAATGACAGGAGTAAAACCATTAGTTATTGATGAACCAGAAGCTCACCTAGATAACAAATTAGTAGCTGATTACTTAGTAGGACTTGTTAAAGAAAAGCAATTTGACCGCCAAATCATCTTTGCCAGCCATAATTCAAACTTTGTCATCAATGGAGATGCGGGGTTAATTCACATTTTAGACATTTCAAATGAGAGTGTTTATACCTCTAATACTTCGACAACCATAGAATGTGTTGAGAATAGAACGAAGTTACTTAAGCTGGAGGGAGGAGAAGAAGCATTCAAAAAACGAGAAAACAAATATGGAATATAAAATACTTGCATAACAAATTGTAAAATGCATTGCGGGATTTGGTGGTGTTGTACGCAGGATTCTCGCAACATCGTTCCGTCCTGCCGGACAGGAAGGAGCTCCGAAATCCGCAACTACAACTTACAAGTGACCGTTAAGGTGCTGCAGTGATTTATGGAATAACCGAACAAAAAGCATCCAATAAGAAAATATTGATTATGAAACACACGATTTTTATTTTAATTATTGCATTTCTGTTAAGTTCCTGCCATCAGGGTCAATCGGATAAAGCCGCTTATATTGCGGACGATTTGATGATGGAAGAAGAAATAATTCCAATAACAAGACAAGAACTAAGTAGTCCACCACCTCCTCCTTTAACACCAGTAGAGACAAAAGAAGTGATGAAGAAGAAAATCATCAAAGATGGGCGGATTGGTATTGAAGTTCATGATTTAGAACGGACTAAAAAACAGATCGATTCTTTAGTGGTAAAGCATGGTGGATATTATGCGAATGAGCGATTAAACAATTCGGATTGGCAGATTTCCTATAATTTGAAAATAAGAATTCCGGGTGGTAACTTTGAAAAACTGATTGATGAAATTGAGACTGGTGGCGGCGAAATCAAGTATAAGGAAATTGATGCAAGAGATGTTACAGACCAATTCATTGATTTAGAAACCAGACTTACAAATAAAAAGAATTACTTAAAAAAGTACAATGACCTCTTGAAACAGGCAAAATCTGTTAAAGATATGCTTGAAATAGAAGAACGGATTCGGGGAATCGAAGAGGAGATTGAAAGTACAACGGGCAGACTGAAATATTTAGGTGATTTAGTGGATTTTAGTACTCTCGATTTAGAAATATCAAAACCAAAGGATGATAAATACCAACCAGAAAAACGTGATAAAATTACAAAACGACTAAAGCATGCACTTTCAAAAGGCTGGTTTGGATTTGTGGACTTTTTCGTGTTTGTTGTTAAGATTTGGCCATTCTGGATAATTGTAGTGATTATAGTTTATGGTTGGAAAAAATATAGAAATCGAAGAAAGATTAAGAAATAACAGGGTACAACACGGCAGCTTCGTCCAGCAGGGCTTTGCCCTGGTTTAATACAGCCACGGTGTAGCCGTAATCTGCTACACGCTGCTTAATATCCGCATCACTCAGGCTGTTGTTAATGCGTAATCCCGACTGGTATAAAATATCGGTTTTACTCTTTTTTGATCCATTCATTTATTTCCGTTTTTTATTAGAGTTACTGGTTCATTTATATGCTGCCAGGGGCAGAGAAAAGGCGGACAACAGGAAATCCCGGCGAACTATTATTTACCCCATCCTACCGGGATTTCCCTTGTACGAAGATCTGTAATAATGCTGCGCACTGCGTCAAACCGCGTTCGTTTTGCAAAAAACGGGTGCGGAGCCTGTTATTCCGGTGCGGAATGCTATTCGACCAGGTTGGATCGCATTCCGCAGTGGTAAAATGCGTTCCGCTACGGAATAATGCATTCCGCGGTGGTTGAATGCCATTTCGCTGTGGTTAAACCGCAATCCGCACCGGTAAAATGCACATTGCCTCCGGAATAATCCGTTTCGCACCGGTTGAATACGCTTCGCACTGGTTTGTTTCATGTCCGCATTGGTTTAGGGCTTTCCGCCTTTAAAATGGACCATGTCTCCCCGGGTTTTTTCTGCATACAACACAAATGCAACAGAATGCTTACATCTGCTTTAAATACATGTATGTTACCATGAAAATTCTGACTGCATCTGTTCGGTTTTTAGGGTGACCGGTAATTGTTCCTGCAAGGTAGAGAAACTTTAAGCAAAAAAAACTGTACCGGTTATGTTTATTTTTTGCTCCTCTCCTTTTGTCTGCCGTATCCCTTTTTTATGTATTTTAGTCTCACCAAATGAAAAGAACCTGTATCGCTTTGATACGCTCTGATATAAGCTGACATTCAAAAGAATAATCATAAAAACACAACAAAAAAAATAAAGCAAATAAGCATTCAGCTTTATCCTATTAACAGGAACATAAAACCGAATAATTGTAGGTAAATATTAGATAGCGGCAATAAAAGCAGCCTAAATTGAAAAACATGAAAACATCGGATTATCACCCATTTAAATCTTTAAAAGCCAAGACTCGGTATCTTGCATTTGAAGATGAAATGATTAAAAAATGGCCAATTGCTTTTGAGGAAAAAACAGTAAAAACATCATATGGGCAAACCTTCATGCGTATTAGCGGCCCTAATAATGGAAAACCTCTTGTGCTTTTACCCGGTGGAGGTTCTAATTCAATGATATGGTATCCTAATATAAAGGCGCTATCATCATATTACAAAACCTACGCATTAGACAATATTTATGATTTTGGCCGAAGTATCTATACAAAGAAAATGGAAACATATCATGACTTTACCCATTGGCTTGATGAACTATTTAATAATCTTTCACTTGGACAAAACATTAGAATTGCAGGTTATTCATATGGTGGCTGGGTAGCAAGTAACTATGCAGCAGCCAACCCAGAACGACTGAGCAAAGTTATATTGATAGCACCTGCTTTTTCTATTCAGCCAATTACCAAATCTTTTATTTGGAATATGGTTCTTAGCTTATTACCATTAAAATATACAAGACGACTAGCCTTGTATTCGGTCTGGAAAGACTTGCTTAAAAGTGGAGAAGAAGGTAAAGAAATTGTCGATGAAAGAGTAGATTACTTTAATGTTGCTATAAAGTGTTTCAAATTCAAAATGGGTGTTCAACCAAATATGCTTACAGATGATGATTTAAATAAACTAAAAATGCCTGTACTCTACATGATTGGAGAACATGATAATGTTTGTAAGCCTGAACGGGCTATTGAACGCCTAAATAGTATTGCACCTAAAATAGAGACCGAATTGATTCAGAATACCGGTCATGATTTGATGTATACTCATACAGAAAAGATAAATAAACTAATGCTTGATTTTCTTGAATAAGAATTTCAACCGCTAACAAAGTATATGCAAAATAGGCGAAATAGTAGTAAATTCAATGGTTATAGCCCGCTTCAACTTCTCAACGGTTTGATAGTTTTGAAGCCCGCAATCGCCTACTTTGCATATACTAACCGTTGAATCAATGCCATGCCATTTTTTACATGCATGCTTGTGCAGCAGATGCTTCATCGTAAAACCAAACATAAAATGCGCTTAAAAAGTAAATCCTGATATGCTGTTCCGCCAGGTTTGTTTTTTGCCCCTCTCACTTTGTCTGCCGTATCCCTTTTTTACGTATTTTAGTCTCACCAAATGAAAAGAACCTGTATCGCTTTGATACGCTCTGATATAACCGGCATGCAGAAGAATCATCATACAACACAAAAAATAAAGCAGATAAGCATTCAGTTTAATCCTATTAACCGGAATATAAAACCGAATAATTGTAGGTTTATATTAGTTATGACCAAGTGAAAAAACTGCACAGACAAATAGTATAAGACTGTATAACAATAAGATAAATTAAAAGCCGGGTCAATGTCGGGAAAAATACTTACTGAAAACTTTCTAAATTTTTAAACAAATTTTATTCTTGTCAAAGATTTTAATAAAGAATGAAACAGCCAGAATTAGGACAGAAAATATTAGAGCTTAGAAATAAAAAAGGCTTGACTCAGGAGGAACTCGTTGAGAAATGTAATATTAATGTAAGGACATTGCAACGAATTGAATCTGGAGAAGTCAACCCTAGGAGTTTTACAGTGAAAATCATTTTTAACGCTCTTGATTATGACATAAATAACGAACCATTAAATCAAAGACATCAGAAATTGAGTTATTTCAAAAACTCATTAGACAAATTATATAAACAAATTCAAAATGAAATTCCAATGAAAAAAACAAAAAACTTTTTTTATAATTATTTTCTGGCAATGGGGATTGTCTGGTTTTTTTGTGCGCTATCAATTGTGCTATTCAAACTAAATTTTCAGATTAAAGAGATTTTATTGACTATAATTATCCCACTTGCGTTCTCTATATTTAGACAATTTACTAAAAATGAATCATCTCAATTAGCTGATAAAAAGGAAGATTGAATCTAAAACTTCAGGATTGGATCTATAAATGCCAAGCCACAACACGCGGTATAAAACATTGGGTTTAAGTGGTTATTTGAGCATTCTGCTACGCTTCAAGTTCAGGTATACTGGACAAGTAAGTAACCCGCAATCGCCTACTTTGCATATACTAACCGTTGAATCAATGCCATGCCATTTTTACATGCCTGCTTGAGCAGCAGATGATTCATCGTATAACCAAACATAAAATGCGCTTAAAAAGTAAATCCTGATATGCTGTTCCACCAGGTTTATTTTTTGCCCCTCTCCTTTTGTCTGCCGTATCCCTTTTTTACGTATTTTAGTCTCACCAAATGAAAAGAACCTGTATCGCTTTGATACATTCTGATATAAGCTGACATGCAGAAGAATCATCATAAAAACACAACAAAAAATAAAGCAGATAAACATTCAGCTTTATCCTATTAACCGGAACATAAAACCGAATAATTGTAGGTATATATTAGTTATGCGGCATATTAATAAAAATTATACTTATGAAACGATTGCTACTGATATTAATAGTTTTTGGATTAATTTCTATTCATACATTTTCACAGGATTCTATAAAATATTCTGATTATCTCAATCTTGATACAGCAGATAACATAGATACAGCACAGATTAAAAAATTATTATTTAATGCCTTTGGTAATAGCTTTAACGATACTGTTTTTAAGTACATTATGAACAAACAAATTGATTTGCTCTATGAAATGGCAGATGATGATTTAAAAAAAATTCAAACAAATGAAGATTTAAATGATTATTTCAATTTATTATATAATTATTATGGAATAATTACTGATTATGAACAGACTGGTTTTTACTTTAAATCAACACCAAAAGGAATGATGCATACTTCTATTTATGCAGTGAATTTTAACGATAAAAAAGGAAGTGCGACTATATATTTACACGAGGTTGATTCATTAAACAGTAAGTTATTAGGATTTAATTTAAAACTTGATGATTATACATATCTTAATAAAATGGATAGTATCGCCATCCCAATCATTAATGCAATACTTCAAAAAGATAAAAAATCGATTTACAGTTTTACTTCGCAAAGATTTAAAGAATATAACTCAGT
Organism: Quyinboa sediminis; assembly: GCF_042219855.1. Classification (NCBI taxonomy): domain Bacteria; kingdom Pseudomonadati; phylum Bacteroidota; class Bacteroidia; order Bacteroidales; family Quyinboaceae; genus Quyinboa; species Quyinboa sediminis. The sequence goes on from NZ_JBHJHP010000005.1 coordinate 257,624, forward strand.
CGCTGAATTTGAATCACTCATCAGCAAAATATTAAGCCTGAAAGTCGATAACCATAAAATGTTCCAAAATCAAATTAGTATATCAAATGGGAATGAAAGTATAGCAATAACGTATGCAATAAATAATGAAGAAGGATACCTTAGATTGACTTTTACGAACATTGATAATAAAATGTATTTAGAAGGAATTAATTATAAAGAAAAATAAAAACGGCACACAACAAAAAAATAACGCAGATAAGCATTCAGCTTTTTTTTATTAACCGGAACATAAAACCGAATAATTGTAGGTATATATATTATTGGGGGGTAATTATAAAAACGAATTCGACACAGTTTGAGATGAAAAATATAGGATTGATTTTTATTGGACTTATTATTTCAATGATTTCATATTCGCAAGACAAGCTCTGGCAGATTGATAAAGAAGTGAGTGAATATTATACAGACACTCTTTATAGTCAAATTGATTTACGTTATTCAAATTCAACTGATAGTGCTTTAGTTCTTTGGATTGAAAAATATAATGTTGATTCAATTTCGGATTCAAAAAAAATCAAAAATCACTTTTTCACTCGAAAAGGAGATTGGTCTTTGATTCAAATAATATTGGATGGTAATGTTTCGAGCTTTGTTCCAGGATTATTTGATTCATTTATGAAAGTAGTTAAACCAGGAGACCAATTCACAGTTTCGATTTTAAGTAAGGGTAAGACTAGTTCTGATTTGATAAGCTCTTTAGAAAAACATATCGTGATAGTTAAAGCTGGAGATATTAAAGGACTTCAAATTGATGATTCCATTGATATGTTTAATTTTAAAGCAAATAATGTAATTATATTGGCTGATTGGATAAAATAAAAAATAACAGGCCATAACACAGTATTTACATCATGCGGGTTTCAGAGCAATTTGCATGTTCATCACTCGCTGGCAAGGGCAGTAACGGTAGACAATGAAGTGGCCACGAACTCCCGCACGCTGCATACAAAACAGCTCCGAGATAAATCATTACTAATGGAAATTGATTTGAAAGAACTTGTGGAAAAATTTGGAACAATGGTTTCCAGTATTTCTCACAGAATGATACAGAATAAAGAACTTGCAAAGGAGGCTTCTCAGGAGGTTTGGTTTGAAGTGATTAAAAGCATAAACTCATTCAATGGCAATTCTGAAATGTCAACATGGATTTATACAATAGCCAAGCGTACTATCCTTAGATATTCTAAGAACGAAAAAATATCAACCATAATAGAATTGGAGGAATTTAGAGCTTTGCCTGAAGTTGAATATTCTGGAGCAGAAGGGAAAAGACAAGATTGGGTAAAAGAAATATGTGATTGGTGTTTGACAGCCCTTAACCATTGCCTGAACAATGATGCACGATTAATATTTATTTTTCGTGAGAATGTTGGATTGTCCTACAAACAAATTAGCGAGATTATGGAAATGAAAGAGGATAATATCAGACAAATCTCCTCGCGTTCATTGTCAAAAATTAAAAATTTCATGAATGATACCTGTCCTTTGTACAATCCAAAAGGAACATGTAAATGTAGGATTTGCAAACAAGTGGGAACTATTGATTTTGAACAGGAATATTCTACTGTAAATAAGATGGTTCGCCTTGCTGATTTATATCAAAAATTTGAAAAGGAATTACCACGAAAAAACTATTGGGTGAAATTTTTAAACTGAGTTGTCACAAATCGGAATTCTTTCCTCACTAATTACTATATAAACTTTAAAAAAGTAATCATGAGAAAAATTGAATTTTTAAAAGACCAATTTATCGAATCAAGAAATTTTGTAAATAGATTAGTTTCAGAATTACCCGAAGACTTGTGGTTTACAATACCAGAGAATACAGATTCAAATTTTGCATGGCAAATTGGACATTTAATGATGGCTCAAAATTTTCATGCATTAACTGTGATAACAGGAAGAAATGAACAAGTTTATAAAGTAATCCCTATTCAATTTAATAAGATTTTCAATGGAATGGGTTCTTTGCACAGGTCTGTAAAGAAAGACATTATAACTGCAAAAAAACTAAAAGAACAGTTTGATATGGTTCATGAGATTTGTTTAAATAGTCTATGTAATCTGAGTGATGATATTTTGTTTGATAAATTAGAGCCTATTCCATTTAAACATCCAGTTGCAGAAAATAAATATGAAGCATTATCTTGGTGTTTTAAACATGAAATGTGGCATAGTGCTGAAATGGAAGCAATAAAAAGAGATTTAGATTATCCGATAAAATGGATTTAGAAATGAAATAAAAAGTACGACGGCACAACACGCAATATACGTAAGCCGTGGGATGTGGGTTATGTGCAAGGCTAAACATCCTGCAAGCTTTAAAACATGCATGAGACTGTGTGAAAAAATTTACTTCAACCGTAAATAAATTAGACAATGAGATTATATGATGATTTTTAATGTACTGATATTAAATATAATATACTTTGGGCATGATTTCTGAACAGCTTTATGATAAGAAAAACAATCTATTATGTCGAAAATAAATCTTAAATGTATATCTCAGAACTTAAAAAGACATTCATTGTATTCTATAACAAGTATAATTTCAATAACTCTTGGACTTACAGTGATATTAACACTTTCTAATTGGATTTTCATCGAAAAAAGCTTTGACAAATTTCATAAAAATCAACAGGACATATACAGGGTTGTAATTAATGGAAAAGCAGGTGATTTGACAATAAAAAGCGCACGTACTGGCGCGCCTTTAGCTAAATCCTTAGAAAATAATTTCCCTGAAGTAAAAGCTGCAACAAGGATTCTCAAGATTGGTAGTGTGGAAGTAACCAATGAGGATAAAAATGCGCTTTATCTTAAAGCATTCGGTGTTGACACTAGCTTTTTTTCGATATTTGATGTAAGCTTTATCAAGGGGTACAACAAAGAAAACTTAAGTAATCCAAATGAAGTTATACTTACTGATAAAGCCGCTAATAGACTTTTTGGAAGCAATAATGTAGCAGGAAATAAATTAGATTTCTTCATTGATGGTAACAAGCATACTTTCACAATAAAAAGTGTCGTAAATAATTTCCCAAAAGAATCACATTTTCACTTCGATATACTGTTTTCCATGAATACACTGAGGTGGACTGATAATGAGCAATGGTTATCTACGGATTTTTATACCTATTTACTATTGCAAAAAAATATTGATATTGAAAATCTTCAGAAAAAAATTAATGAATATACATTAAACTATATCGCCCCAATAGTTAAGGATTTTAATAATGCTTCTTTAACCAATTCGGAAAATTATTTCAGGCATGACTTACAAAAACTGACAGACATACATTTACATTCGAACTTTAATGATGAACTCGAACAAAATGGTGATGTAATCTATATCAAATTATTCGTTTCAGTTTTAGTCCTGATATTAATAATTACAAGTTCTATTTTCATAACGCTTACAAAAATTAGAATAAACAAGTCACATAAAGAAATATATGTAAGAAAGGTCAGTGGCGCCAGAAACGACAGTCTCTTTTACAAGTTCTTGTCTGAAATAATAATAATTACAGTGATTTCTGTTTTTATAAGTTTTATTTTGCTTGAGACATTGGTTCCATTAATACTAAAAATTGAAAATTTTAGATTTACTGACAATTTCAACAATTATATTATTTTATTGGTGGTTTCCCTGATGATCGCCTTTACAGTGGCAATGGTGTCTATACCATCAACAATTAAACAGAGTTTATCATCTTTAATAAATCGCAACCATAATATATCAAAGAAAAATAGCTTTAATGCTTTAATGGTAATTCAATTGGTGATATCTGTAATTGTTATATTCAGCACTTTAATAATAAACCGACAACTACGTTACATGGAGAATGATGAATTAGGAATAACAAAAGAAAATATAATAAATGTTAAAGGTATTGACAAATTGGGTAATTCGTTAGAATCGTTTAAAAATTCGTTGCTTAATAATCCGGAAATTGAACAGGTATCTTATTCTTATACAATTCCAGGCGAACAGTTTCCGGAAATAGCTTGTAAGAAAATCACTAAAGGATCAAAAGAAAGCTTTGTTATGGCATTTTGCCCTTGCGACATTAGTTTTAAAGATGTATTTCAACTGGAAATTTTACAAGGAAGATTTTTCTCTAACGATTATTCAAATGATAATAAGATTGTAATAAATGAATCGGCAGCTAAAATTCTGCGATATAATAATGTTTTAAATAACAGCATTGAATTTGGAGGAAAAACTTTTAAAATAATAGGCGTAGTGAAAAACTTCCATTTCGATTCAAAACAAAAGGAAATAAAACCTATGGCTTTTGTAACGATGCCTACAGTATACACTCATTGGATTCCTAATTATTTATCAATTAAGACTGGAAATAATAATTCTGTTTCAACGGTTGGATTCCTTGAAAAACAATGGAAAAAGTTTACCTCAGACAATTATTTAAAATATACCTTTTTTGAAAATTCTTATAATAGCCTTTATAGCAAAGAAACCTATGCAAGACGAATACTAATCATACTTTCTGTTATTGCAATGGTTATTATTACTCTTGGTTTAGTTAGCATATCGATTGAAAATATTCAACAACGAACTAAAGAAATAGGAATTCGCAAGGTCAATGGAGCAACAGTTTCTAATGTTGTAAAAATGTTGAATCAAAAATATTTCTTAATGTTACTATTATCATTGTTCATTGCTTTCCCTGTTGCATATTATGTTATAGACAATTGGCTACAAAGTTTTGCATATAGAATTAATATTGGTGTTGGGATATTTTTTATCACAAGTGTTTTATTAATATTGGTAACCATACTTAGCATTAATATTCAGGTTTATAGAGCAGCGATTCAAAATCCTGTAATGACACTTAAAGATGAATAAATGAGACATACGAATAACGCCCAGTACATCAGACAAACATAAAATGCGCTTAAAAAGTAAATCCTGATATGCTATTCCGCCAGGTTTATTTTTTGCCCCTCTCGTATTATCTGCGGTATCCCTTTTTTATGTATTTTAGTCTCACCAAATGAAAAGAACCTGTATCGCTTTGATACACTCTGATATAACCTGGCATGCAAAAGAATAATCATACAACATAAAAACATAAAGCAGATAATTGTCGGGCTTTACACGCCGGATACATACGATAAGGAGAATGAATGTCGGGATACATACTGGTTACTATGCATCATGAAAAAGACAAAAAACTCTCTTAAAGATTGACTATATTTGAGATAAAACGAAAATGAGTAATTCCGAATTTCAAATATTTACAACAAAAGACGGAAAGACTGAAATTGAAGTTCAGCTTGATAATGAAACTGTCTGGTTAAATCAATATCAACTTGAATCTTTATTTGAAACCGATAGAACTTCCATTAACCGGCATATTTCTAATATTTATAAAACGGAAGAACTTGAAGAAAAGTCAACTTGTGCAAAAATTGCACAAGTTCAAAAAGAAGGTGACCGGGAAATAAAACGAAAAATCAAGTATTACAATCTTGATGTAATTATTGCGGTCGGATACCGTGTTAATTCGAAAAGAGGAACCGAGTTCAGAATCTGGGCAAACAGGATTTTAAAGGATTTTTTAATAAAAGGATTTTCAATAAATGAAAAACGGTTATCCAGGCAAAATGAGCAATTACGGGAATTAAAGGAATCAGTACAAATTTTAGGAAATATTGTACATCAAAAAGAATTATCAAGCGGGGAAAGTATCGGATTACTAAAGATAATTTCAGACTATGCTTTTGCGCTCGACATTCTGGACCAATACGACTACCAGACTTTAAAAATTGAGGAAACTTCAGGAAAAGAAAAATATCAACTCACTTACGACGAAGCAATTAAACAAATTCGACTGGTAAAGCAAAAATATGGAAACAGTGAATTGTTTGGTCGCGAAAAAGACAATTCATTTAAAAGTTCGGTTTCAACAATTTACCAAACTTTCGACGGGAAAGATTTATATCCAAGTATTGAAGAAAAAGCAGCAACTCTTCTTTATCTGGTGACAAAAAATCATTCATTTTCAGATGGAAATAAAAGAATTGCCGCTTTCTTATTTCTGTACTTTCTGGAAAGAAATGGAATTCTTTATCGCGAAAATGGAGAAAAGAGAATTGCAGATAATGCTTTGGTCGCGTTGACTTTAATGATTGCTGTTAGCAAAACAGAAGAAAAAGATACAATTACAAAAATTGTTGTAAACCTGATAAATAAGAAAAATAATGCATGGTAACACAGTACATATTGCGGGACTATAAATCGGGAGGTGGTACACCAACTGCCCACGAGTGCTCGGGGTCGTTTCGCAGTTCCGCCAGTTTTATATTTTGCACCTCTCCTTCTATCTGCTGTATCCCTTTTTTTATGTATTTTAGTCTCACCAAATGAAAAGAACCTGTATCGCTTTGATACGCTCTGACATAAGCTTTAATGCAATATTATTTTAAAATAATAGTAAAAATAAAGCAGATAATACCGGGCTTTATGCCCCATACGCAGAGTCGAATGAATGTCGGTAAATATACTGGTTGTGGCGCATTTTAACAGAACGCTTAAAAATCAACGAACAATTTTTAAAATTCAAGAAATCTATCTAAATTTGTATCCAGATGGATACAGTAGCTGAATGTACTTTATTGAAAAAACGATAGAATTTGACAAGTGGTTGAGAAAGTTAAAGGATTTAAGGGCAAAAGCGAAAATTTTATTCAGAATCCAAAAACTTGAAAACGATGAGCATTTTGGTGACTGCAAACCCGTTGGAGACGGTATCAGCGAATTGAGAATAAATTTTGCCAAAGGTTACAGAATTTACTTCAAAGAAACAGACGGAAAAATAATAATTCTGTTGATTGGTGGGGACAAATCAACCCAGCAAAAGGATATCGAAAAGGCAAAAGAAATTTGGAACAAATTAACAAAGTAAAAAATGGAAACTTCAAAATTTGACATAGCAGACTATTTGGACAGCAAGGAAATGATTGCCGAATATTTAAATTCTGTTTTGGAAGAAGGCGACAACTCCGATATTATCACCGCACTCGGACATATTGCAAAAGCTATCGGAATGACCAAAATTGCAGAAGAAACTGGAATGAGCAGACCAAGTTTATATAAAGCTTTGTCAGAGGGAGCAAAACCGCAATTCTCGACAATAATGAAAGTTTTGAAAGCAGTTGGAGGACAAATAAGAGTGAGTCCATTATCCACATAAAAAATAAAAAGACGCCACAAGCACAGTCATAGTAATTGCGTTTTTGTTTTAAACAGCAAATCCACATTCCGTATGTTGTCGTTGTCGGCTTGACAGTCTCCACTTTGTGGGACAGAAACCGCACAACACCATACCGCGGGAGTGCTGAATCAATGCCGTGCCATTTTTACATGCAGGCTTGAGCAGAAGATGATTCATCTTAAAACCAAACAAAAAATGTGCTTAAAAAGTAAATCCTGATATGCTGTTCCGCCAGGTTTATTTTTTGCCCCTCTCCTTTTGTCTGCTGTATCACTTTTTTATGTATTTTAGTCTCACCAAATGAAAAGAACCTGTATCGCTTTGATACGCTCTGATATAACCTGTCATGCAAAAGAATCATCATAAAACAGAAAAAATAAAGCAGATAAGCATTCGGTTTTATAAGCCAGATACATACGATATGCCGAATGAATGTCGGGATATATGGTGGTTGAAGCACATTTAAATAGACACGATATATGAAGAAAATTACCCTCATTTTAATGATCATTTTTATCAGTCAAATTATATATTGTCAAAATGATACCTCTCAAGTTTCCTTTGTTTCTTATTGGTCAAATGGAGATTCCTTTGATTTTGAGATTGTCAAGATAAAGACACAGTGGAAAGCTGATGCACTTGCGAAAAGTGATACCTCCCGTTATATCGCAAATTTCAAAGTTGTAGACTCGACAGATACATCTTATACCATAAAATGGAGTTTTAGAACCAACCTTAAGTCTACATATCAACTGCCCGATGAGACAGTCTCACATTTATCTAAATATGAAATTACGGAAGTGCTTTATCAAACCTCTGAGCTTGGAGATTTTATTGGTATAGTAAACTGGAATGAGATAGGTGAGAAGACAAGATCTATGTTGACAGATATCTTCTTAGCATTAGGATATAGTGATGAGGAAACTTTGCAAAGTATTGGGCCTATTATTTCATTATATAGCACAAAAGAGGGCGTCGAAACATATATTTTTCCTGAACTTAGATATTTACATTTTCCATTTGGTGCTGCATATTCGGCAAGAGATACGATAGAGTACGAAGAGAATTATCCCAATCTTTTAGGAGGAGATCCAATAAGAGGAGAAGGTAAGTTGTTTTTCGAAAGTGTCGATTTTGAAAATGATCATTGCGTTTTATGGCAACAGGTCAGATTAAATCCTGATGATACAAAAATGATGATATCTCAACTTTTGAAACAGATGGGGATGTCAGATAAAGAATTTAATAAAGAAATGAAAAAAGCGGAATATGATATTATATCAAATAACAGGTTCGAGTATTTTAATTATCCTGGTATACCATTGGATATTAATGCAAAAAGAGAATCAATTATTGATATAGGAAATGAATCAGGAAAGCGTATAGATGAAGTGAAAATTAAGTTACTATAATAAACGTGCTACAACACACGGTAAGAAACATTGGAGTGTAAGTAGGTTACGAATGTTAGAGCCCGCATCAAATTCACTCACGGAAGATAAGAACGTAGTCTGCAACTCCAACTATTCCTTACAGCAAAACCGTTGGCAACCATATTGATGAACCTTACAATTTAAAAAATAGTGTTATATTCAATTTTGATCATAATTTTCTGATTAACATGAAATTCTTCAGATTATTTTACTTATTCGTCTTTCTGGGATTTTTAAGCTGTACTTCCAAAAAGATTAATGAACCTACTAATGATTATGGAAACTTAAAGATTAGAGGTTGGAACATTTTATCAAGTGAAATTGAAAAAGGAAAGGTAGCGCTCAATTCTGCAGAATACTATAATATTAATCATTTACAACTTTCTCACGAATTGATAATGAATTTAAAAGATGTGAGAAATAAGAAAAAATTATGGACAACGCGTAAACTGATTAAGAAAGCACATCGTACAGGAATTAAAAATGTATTAGTTTGGGATCACGCCTTATATGGCCTTGATTACTATCCCGATAAATTTAAAAACAAAGAAGGCTTAATCAATTTAGATGATCCTGAGTTTTGGAAATGGTTTAAAAATGATTACAGGTCAATGCTGGATTGTATACCTGATTTGAACGGTATAGTTCTTACGTTTATTGAGACAGGTGCCCGCATTGAAAATCAATATTCTACAAAATGGACAACAGATTCAGAAAAGCTGGCAAATTTAGTAGACTCAATTGCAAGTGTTGTAATTGACGAACGGAACATGCAACTCTATATTAGAACATTTATGTATTACAAAGAAGAATTGAATGCTTTGATAGATTGTGTCAATTTGATTAAAAATCCAAAGGTTAAAATCATGACCAAAGAAGTCCCTCATGATTTTTTCCTTACCCATCCTGTTTCTGCATTTATAAAAAAATTTGATAAGGAAGTGATAATTGAATTTGATTTGGGTCATGAATATAACGGACAAGGAGTAATTGCCAGTATCTTACATGAGGTAACAATTAACAGATGGAAATACTATGCAAAACAAAAAAATGTAATCGGATATGTTGCTCGTACTGACAGATACGATAAATCCCAAAACATTGGCAGGCCAACGGAAATAAACATTTATGCGCTTAAACGAATTTCTGAAGATACTTCACTCTCAGCAGAGGTAATAACAGAAGAATTTATAACTCAAAAATATGGAGAAAAACCAGTCCCGTATTTAAAAGATGTCTTCCTTGAGACAGATGATATAATAACCTCTATATATTATACTTTAGGCCTGCATACAAATTCTCATAGCAGACTCGATTTTGATTACCAAAGCAATTATTCCAGGCATTGTAGTGGAAAATGGTTAGACAATCCAACTGTTAAAGTTGAGCATAATGTGAATAAAACATTTCACTACTGGAAAGATATAATTGAGCATTTATCTCCCGCAAGATATAAATCAAAAGAGATAAGCCCTGGAATACAATCTATTCTATTTAGAGAAGCACCCTGGGTAATTGACAGCAATTGGGTTAGTCCTATCGAAAAGATGAATACAGAATATCTTAATTATATTATTCGTGAAAAGGAATTTGGAGTTGAAAAAGCCAAATGGGCTCTAAACAAAATATTAAATGCAAAACCCTATTTTACCTCTGATAATGATTATAAAGAACTGATTTCTTTATATGAAAGGACATTATTAACAGCAAAATTATATTATTATTCGTCAAAAGCTTATTTTGGTTTTAGATGTTATATTAATGAAGGAGATAGTAAAGAATTGAATTTAATAATTAAAGAAGGTTTGGCAGGCATTAAATCGACATGTGAAGAAATGAATAAGTATCCAAATAAAGGGCATCATGGACAATTTCACTGGATTAAAGACATTGATAGAGCGAATAAATTGTATAAAAATATTACAGAGGGTTGGGGTATTTATGATAATAAGAAATTTGATTTGGTAGCATCATGAAAAGTGTGTATATGAGTAAAAGTTAGCCTGATATGCTGTACCGCTTTGTTTAACTTTTGCTCCACTCCTATTGTCTGCGGTATCACTTTTTTAAATATTTTAGTCTCACCAAATGAAAGGAACCTGTATCGCTTTGATACGCTCTGATATAAGCTGTAATGCAAAAGAATCATCATAAAACAGAATAAATAAAACAGATAATACCGGGGCTTTACACCCCAAATACATACAGTAAGCCGAATCAATGTCGGCAAATTTACTGGTTAGCCACAAGCCTTAGAAAACAATTAAATAATCTAAAATCCAATTCCTGCCACTTGACTTTTACGTAAAAAAAATATATTTTTACACGTAAAAAGAAATGAACACAAAATTAACTTTAAACCTGGATAAGGCAGTTATTGAAAGAGCTAAGGGGTATGCAAAATCTCATAAAATTAGCTTATCAAGACTTATTGAATCTTACTTATCATCTTTGACTACCAATAAAAAGCAAGAGATTGAAATTACACCCCTTGTTGAGAGTTTAAGTGGAGTCATTAATCTGGATTCAGATTTCGATTATAAAGAAAGCTATACTGACTATTTAATTGAAAAATATAAATGAGAAATCTTTTAATTGACACAAATGTAGTGCTTGATTTATTGTCCAAAAGAAAACCATTCTACGACTCAGCAGCAAAGATTTTTTCTCTTGCAGATAAAAGAAAACTTAATTTATCAATTAGTTCTTTAACCTTTGCGAATACCAATTACGTTTTGACCAGATTAAAATCTGCAGATGAAGCCAGAGAAATTTTACGCAAATTTCGCGTTTTAGTTAACGTGTTCTCTTTAGATGATAAAATTATTGACCTGGCTCTTAATGATTCAAATTTTAAAGATTTTGAAGATGGACTTCAGTATTATTCTGCAATTGAAAATGGACAAGAAATTATTATCACAAGAGATTTAAAAGATTTTAAAAAATCCCGAATTCCCGTACTGACTCCGGAAGAATATTTAATATCAGTTGAATAATAGGCCAGTGGCTAGCAGTGCGTCATACTGCATATGGCTATGTTTAAACATATAATTCCAATATCTAAGTAAAACTATTTTGGCTTGACAATCCATATCCGTTAGGATTGTCGCCATACGACAGCATACACGCGGACCGTTGAATCAATGCCGTGCCATTTTTTACATGCATGCTTGTGCAGCAGATGATTCATTGTAAAACCAAACATAAAATGCGCATAATAAGTAAATCCTGATATGCTGTTCCGCCAGGTTTATATTTTGCCCCTCTCCTTTAGTCTGCTGTATTACTTTTTTACGTAATTTAGTCTCACCAAAATTGAAAAGAACCTCTTTCCTTTAGATCCGCTCTGATAAAATCTGTCATGCACAAGAATCATCATACACAACAAAAAATAAAGCAGATAATTGTCGGTTTTACACGCCGGATACATACGATGAGGAGGTTGAATGTCTGGATATACTGGTAGTAACACATTAGAAGATGGATTGGGATTACAATGAAATAAAACTACAAGGTAATTTGTCTGAAATTATAGATTGCATCTGGTGGGAAAATTATTCAGATGTACACCCCAAAAACAATCAACATAAGCTAATACCAGACCATACCATTGAATTAATATTCACGAATTACGATATTAAAAGGTTTTTACCACTCACTGAGGAATACAAAATTAGAAAAAGCCAGTTAGCTGGCTTAAGGACTGTTCCTCAAATTTGCACTATAGTTAAAAGTCCGATTATAAGCATTAGATTTATCCCTAAAACATTCTATAGGCTTTGTAAAACCGAAATTGGACGAACTATCAATAATAATTTAGACCCCAGAGAATGTTTTGGGGAGTCAATTCTGGATCTAGAAAAAGACATTTTTAAGACCACTTCGCAAAAGGATAGAATCCATTTAATTGAATCTTACTTTAATAAATACCTAAACTCTCAATGTAACAATAGTGATGAAGATTTTGAAAAATTTGTAATACATATTGAAACCAATAAGGGAAATTGTAAAATCAGTGATTTTCCTAAGTTGTTTAATACTTCTGCAAGTACAATTGAAAGGAAGTTTAAAAAACACTTAGGATTAACTCCCAAAAAATACAGCATGTTAGTAAGATTTTCCAATCAATTCCTATCCAGGGTAAAAGCATTTAGCGCCTTAAGTTTCAATGATGGATTTAATTATTATGACCAGGCTCATTTCATTAAGGAGATGAGTAAATTTTCAGGTTTGACACCAAAACAATTAACTTCAATAGATATTGGAATTCAACAAGCATATTTTAGAAACAATTCAAATTGATGATTTTTTACAATTTTTAATTGTTTTGGGAATGTAGATTTGCAAATAAAAATATGAGAATTTTATCATTATTGGCTTTTACATTAATGGTCTCAAATTGTTTGGCACAATTTAAAAACATAGAGTCTGTCTCAATCTCTTATTATGGTGAAATGATTACCCATCCCGGAATAAAAGTTAGTCCTGATTTTAATTTTAAGGAATGGGTTAAAACCAGGCATACTAAAAATGATTCTTCGAAAACTATAAACAAGAGTTTGCAAGTCAGTCCAACTTTTGGATTTTTTTACCATAAAAGGTATCAAACTGGATTATTTTTTATTCCAGAAGCTAAATTTAAAAGACAAAATCATAAAGGTGGATTTTATGAATTGGGTTTGGGATTAGGCTATTTGCGGACTTTTATACCAAACACTTATGAAGTAAATGGCAGTGGTGATGTAAGTAAAACTATCGTTGGGCATAATTATTTTACTTCAAATTATTTCGTGTCGTTTGGTAAGGATTTAAGTTTAAGAAAAAATATACCGTTTGAATACTTTATCAAGCCCCAGTTTTTATATACAGTTCCAAATTTTCCAAACGGCACTGGATATTTTGCAATTGAATTAGGTATAAGATACAGCTTAAAATAAATAAGATGGAAAAATTTAAATACATACTTTATATAGTTCTTATTGTTTTTATTAATTCTTGCGAAAAATCTGAACTTAAATCTAATGCAGACACTTTCCTTCATGTGAAAGTTGATGATACAGAATTACCAGTTTGGGTTAAAGGAAATACAGCTTCTTCAAAATTCGTTATTTATATCAATGGTGGTCCTGGTTTAACAAGTATTGATGTAGCAAAGGCTGATATGTTTAACTGGTCACAAGGCCTTGAAGAAAACTTTGCCATGGTTTATTATGACCAACGAGGCTGCGGAAATGCACAAGGAAACTTTGACGATAAATTACTTACAGTTTCGCAGTTTGTTAAAGACCTGGATGCAATAATTTCAGTTATCAAAGCAAAATATGAAAACCCTGATATTTATTTAATGGGTCACAGTTTTGGTGGATTTATAGGGATAAACTATTTGCTTACTTCTGATTATCAAACTAAAATAAGTGGTTGGATTTCAATTGACGGAGCTTACAATTTTGATTATGATTTAAGTTGGCAATACCGTAGGACCTTTTTAATAAATATTGCTAACGAGGAAATAGCTAAAGGCAATATGATTGAACATTGGGATGAAGCAATTGACTGGACAAATGATAATCAGACTTTAGTGTCACGAGAACAAAAAAATAAATGGAGAGTTTTTATTGGTTGGCCGGGTGAAATAATTATACCAGAGGAATTAGCAACACTTTCTGCTCGTCAGTATATAGAAATAGGTTTTTTTTCAAGTTATAATCCTTTTCCTGCATACATATCTTCAAATCTGGAAATTGTAAATGATAAATTGAATGAAGATGCTGAAGGAAAAAATCTTATAGCAAAAGTTTCAGATGTGACAATACCTTCATTACTTATTTGGGGCAAATATGATGACTTAATTGTGCCTGAGGAAGGATTAGATGTTTTTAAAAATTTTGGTACTTCAGTCAATGATAAATTTTATAAGATTTTACCTAATTCGAGCCATGAACCGTATATAAGCGACCCTGAAAATTTTAAAAAAGAGATTATTGAATTTGTGATGAAATACTGATAAAAGGTGTAGTAACACAGTATATAAAATAGAAAGAGGACAATGAGTTACGAAACTTTAGGTCATTTAATCAACACCGCCAAATCTGCGATTTGACAAGTTGATACGATATTGTTTCAATGTTCCTTACATTTGCATATACCCATCCATTGAATCAATGCCGTGCCATTTTTTACATGCAGGCTTGTGCAGCAGATGCTTCATCGTAAAACCAAACATAAAATGCGCGTAAAAAGTAAATCCTGATGTGCTGTACCGCCAGGTTTATTTTTTGCCCCTCTCCTTTTGTCTGCTGTATCACTTTTTTATGTATTTTAGTCTCACCAAATGAAAAGAACCTGTATCGCTTTGATACACTATAACCTTATATAAATGATGAGACAGAAAAAAGCTACGGCAATCTTATTACTTATCTTATTCTATTCGGCGACCAATGCTCAGGAAAAAAAAGAGGAATACAGTGCATTTATGAAAAATGGCATTGAGTACAGAACCAATGGGAAAGACACAATAATCATCGTTGACCCCAAGCCTGAGTTTAAAGGAGGGGACGCTGAATTAATGAAGTATTTAAGTGATAACATCAAATACCCTGCAGAGGCACGCAAAAAGAAAATTACAGGAAAAGTTTTCGTTAAGTTTACCGTTGCCAAAAACGGGAAAATTATGGATTGCAAAATTGAGAAAAGTGTTGACCCTATCTTAGACAAAGAAGCATTGAGGCTTATTAAAAGTATGCCAAGATGGAAACCAGGGGAACAAAATGGGAAACCTATTCCGGTTTCATATACGATACCTATTAACTTTATGCTGGAATAAAAAATATTTGCCAACACAGTATAGTGCATACGGTTTATTATAATTCACCAGCCTACATACCGAATACGCCTTTACGGTTTTGACGATCTCCACTTCGTAAGCTTCCGCCGGCTATGGGAAGAATGGCACGACATCAAACTGCTGGAACGGTAAAAGCAACTTTTTTTTCTTAAAAGCCTACTTTTTCAGATTAAAGACCTTCATCTGATCCTGGTACCTCACATATAGTTTGCCATCAGCAATAACAGGGTGTGTAAACTGCTGCTGGCCATCAAATACCTTAAACTTACTGATGATGTTAAACGCCGCTGAAGAAGGTTCAACCAGGGCCAGTTCACCATCATCGCCATAGCAGTACAGCATACCATCGGCGGCAATAATACTGCCCGTTTTAAGTCCACGTTCCTGCCAGTTGGTGGTTCCGCTCTCAAGGTTTACTGACATCCACGTATGTTTTTTATTGGAGATGCCATATACATTGCCATTCAGTTCCACGGTACCGCCGATTTGATTATCAAAAGCCTGATTGTACCATTTAAGTTTAATTTCCGAAGCATCATCATTCAGATTAAACACCCGGGCACCTTCACCGTATGGCGATGAAATAAACAAGGCTCCGTTTTTATAATACGGCGAAATACAATTGTCAGTCCAGTTCTTGTAAGAATATGCCGTCCACAGGGAATCGCCGGTTTCATAGTCCACCCCAATCAGGTAATGGAGGGTCATGGTTGCGACCACTTTGCGTTTGTTATGTTCAAAATACACGGCATTGCAATATGCACTGACATCGGCCCTACCCGGTGCTTCCCAGATTACCGAGCCATCCTTCTGT
This sequence comes from Quyinboa sediminis, assembly GCF_042219855.1. Classification (NCBI taxonomy): domain Bacteria; kingdom Pseudomonadati; phylum Bacteroidota; class Bacteroidia; order Bacteroidales; family Quyinboaceae; genus Quyinboa; species Quyinboa sediminis. The sequence continues at coordinate 273,998 of NZ_JBHJHP010000005.1, forward strand.
TTCAGGGCCACCAATGCTGTGGTTTTTCCGCCGGGTGTAAAAATAACGACATCATCCACGAGCAAGGGCGACTCACAAAAACCGAAATTGGGTGGTTCGGCCTTAAACCGTTCACCAATATTCAGGCTCCATAGGATCTCACCATTTTTGGTATCCATACAGAATGCCTTGCCCTGACCGGACAGCATGAATAATTTATCGCCTTTTACAACCGGTGTACTTCTGGCGCCCGGGAAGCTGTTTTTATTCCATTCTTTTCCGTATGTCACATCCCACATCAATTGCCCGTCAAGCGTGTAGCAGTACATATGACCTGTGGAATCCTGCATGCCGGCTATAAATATATTTTTGTCTGTTACAATGGGAGAAGAATATCCCGTTCCCAGACCGCTGTCTATGGACCACAGCAGTTCAGGTCCGTTTTCAGGCCAGGTCCTTAATAAACCGGTTTCATTATAAACCCCGGAGCGGTCCATGCCACGCCAGTCGTAACTATGATCGTTTTTTGCAAAACCAACAGTGCACAGCACCAGTAAAAGTGTTCCGGAAATCAGCTTCTTCATTCTTTTCAGTTTTATTCAGCCGCTTAAAATACGAAAAGATTTTATGCCGGAGATGATGCCGTCTGAATTTAGGATCACTCTAAACAAGGCAGAATTTATAATGGTTTTATGGCATCGTAGGAACAGTATTGTTCGCATTTGGTACAGTTGACACATTTTTCGTCTACGATGGTAGCGGCATGCAGTTGCCGGTCGATGGCATTCCATTTATCACAGGCATCGAAGCATTTTCCACACCGGTTACATTTTGACTCGTCAATAAATGGTTCGGCGTAATTGGCCGGTTTAATCTTCAAAATGGCTTCGTGTGTACACACCGGAACACATTCACCACATTTTTCGCAGGTATCCTGATGGATAACAGCAGGTGCATAATTTTCCGGTTCAACCTTACAGATTACGTCATGCGGACAGGAAGTCACGCATTCATCACAATTATCACATAACGCTTTGTTGATATGTGGTTCACCCTCCTCCAACTGTGTCCTGATGACAGCCTCAAAATCACATACCAGGAAACAGGCGCCACAATTCACACAGCTTGTCTTATCCAATACAACCTTTGCCGGATGAATGGCTTCATGCGGACAGGCAGACACACATTTTCCGCACCGTGTACATTTCGACATATCGATGATTGCTGCATTACCCGCATATTTTGTGATCGCACCGTATTCGCAGGCAGACACACATTCGCTGTTGCATTCGTGGTTCTTGCATTTGTTCTGAACCGAATATTCCTCACGTTCATAAACGATGGCATCATGCCCCTGAGCATTACAGGCTGTAATACATTCCCCGCATCCCACACATATTTCTTCGTCCAGCGTGATATCAACAGCAGGAATAGAAATAGCCTTTTGCGGACAGGAAGCCACACAATCACCACAATAAGCACAACCATCGGTCAGTATTTCATGATAGACAGCAGAGACCGTAATCGCTTCATATTCGCAAATATCACGACAGGCTCCGCAATCCGTACATTTTTTAGTATCAATAATGTAATCTGATTGTACCACGTGAATGGCCTCTTCCTCGCAGGCTTCCATACATTTACCGCACTCCAGACAGGTGCTTTTATTGATGTTATATTCGCTCTTGCCAGCCAGATTGATGGCATTATAGTAGCATACCTCCAGGCAGTCACCACAACCGGTACACATATCCGGATCGATTCGTAAACCTGCATAACTTAATTTGGCACACGACGATAACCAGGTGCCCGTTACAGTTGCTGCACCGGCAAAAATCAGGGACTTCCGGATAAAGTTTCTGCGCTCGTTTTTTGGTTCCATGATGTTGAGATTAAAAGGTGAATCTTAGTTCGGCCCGGCCCAACCAGGTCCGGTTTTGCGGCAATCGTTGTGTAATATATCCTGCCGTGCAGGACAAATGAAAGTGTTTACCCAGGGTTTTAGTGATCTGTATATCTTCTTCGTACAACCTTTCAGCAACCGTATTGGTGGCATACTGCACCTTTATGCTCAAGCCCTTCCCTTTAAACCGGTGTTTGGCATAGACCGATAACAAAGGCATTTCCACGGATTCCAGCCGCAATACCTCACCCAGAAACAAATTGGTATACGACAGCGCCGGAGTGGCATTCTGCGTGCCTTTAAAAAAATGGTAATACACTGCATAAAAGTCCGTAAAACCCAGTTTACTGCTGTAATTTCCTTCCAGCGAATTGATCAGAAAAGTACCCTGGTTTGACCCTAAATACTGAAACAAAGCCTCAGTTTTAAAGGTAAGATTCAACGGTAGGGTAAGGGATCCGAATGCGCCACTCCAGAATCCTGTACCGGCATTATACTGCCCGAATTCACTGTATATAATTACACCTGCCGATTCCAGCTTCAGCGGAAATTTCTTTGTGGGTCTGGCATTAAATGACCCGAATTCGTCTCCTCCTCCACTAAGTTCATCCGTTGAAAATTCGTCCGTATTGCTGAATTCATCTTTCCCGACCTCTTCAAAACTGCCGAATTCATCATTTGATTCCCGGTTTTCTGATTTCCGTTCCGCCTTTTTTTTGTATTGTGCCGGTTTAAATGAAACCGTCACCGCACTAAATTTTTCTTCAAAAGGCTGGCTGGCGAGATACGGTCTTGTCCGGTTCATGATGATATCATACTGGAAACATTTGGTACAGAACGAACCGTTTCTGGCAAACTGTTCAGAGACTGTACCTGCGGCGGCCTCCAGCAAAAAGCCGTTATTCTTATAGCGATAACTGGCTGCCATGGTCCGCTCATTAAAAACGAACATATCCTGTAATTGTAAGGATTGCAACCCCACTTTGACACTATGATTTCCCAGTGAGGGATTCAGGTACAACTCCCGCATACCCAGGCGGGTATTTTCAAAATACACACCATTCTCGTTTGTATTCCAGTATTTTACACCACCTTCAGCATATATGCTGATGTGGTTCAGGTACAGTTCAAGTGCTCCCAAACCCATGCCGTTTAAAAGCTGCCTGTCACCCAGCAGGCCACCTCCGGCTTCTCCTTCCATTGCCCAGCTTACCGGACCGTCTTCCCAAAAAGGTTTAAGATGTGCGTTGATCTTTGACGGGCAGCTCCATTGTGCCATGATCTGAAAGGGTACAACAAGGGCAGTAAGAAAAATCCATTTTCTCATAACAAGCGGTTATTATTGAGGTTACAAACGTTTAAAGCGGTTTAACGCAATCGAAAACTATTTTGCTGTTGCCGAATTTCTGGTTAATTGCGCTTTTAGTACAGTTATCCTGACAATTCCCACATCGGATACATTCGGCATTATCTATAGTGCTGACTTTATCCTCGCGGGTTATGGCACCTACTTCACAGGCATTGTTACATACCCTACAACCGATACAGTCGTCCGATGGCTTTAAAATGGATGCTCCCGGCAACCTGGACACCCATCCCATCACCAGGCCCACGGGACAAAATCCACGGCAGAAAGGACGGTTGATCATCAGAGAACTGACCAGTAAAATAAATAACAGGATGTATCCGCTTAAATGAGCCGAAAAGAGGTTGAATGCCACCTTGAACGGATCATAATGAATAAACACATTTGTATGCGTTACGGCAATCTGCACCACCAGAACAACGATGGTAACATTGCGCATTATTTTTAATACTTTCTGGGCTTTGACACTCCTGAGTGGTTTTACAATGGCAGCTTTATACAGAAATTCCTGGAGTGCTCCCAAATGGCAGAACCAGCCACACCAGACACGTCCAAAAAAGTAGGTAATCACCAGTAATCCTACAAACCATAACATTAGTCCCCAGAATATGGGTGCACCAAACAACCACATCACAAATTCCTGGAAACTGGAGATCATGCAGGGACATCCGCCATTATAAAAACCCATGTAGATTAAACCTCCTAACAGAAACAGTGGCCTCAGTTGCCGGGTCCGTTTAAATAAAGATAGTATACCTGCCAGCAGCGTGATAAGTAAAATGATGGCAACATATCTGATTTTTGATGCCCTGGCATCCTGTTCTTTTTGACTGACCGCAACATCAGTTCCGGCTGTTGAATTGCCATGTTCCAGGCTCTCGCCATGCCCGCCTTCACCTCTTCCAAGACCTTTACCATGACCTCCCTTACCCCTGCCTGTTCCATCTCCCTTTCCTTTATGTTCTTCTTCTTTATGTTCAGCATTTACAGCAGCAGTATTTCCTTCAAAAGCGGCAAATTCATTATCGCCATCACTAAACGATTTGAATTCATCGTTATCCTGACCATTGGTCTGAGTTTCGAAGGGTGCAGACTCATCAGCGTTGCTGCTGCTTACCTCTGCTTCTTCAAAAGGTGCAAATTCCTCTGATCCGGCTTCATCAAAAGGTGCAAATTCCTCTGATGGCGGTTTCTCTCCGGACTTGCTACTATGTGAACCATGACTTCCATGATTCCCATTGGCAAAACCGTTATCTGCATAGATCAGTTGAACCGTAAATATTCCGGCTATAACTCCTGCAAAAAGCAGAAAACTCCAGGTTCTAATTTTTTTAAAAAACCACAGTCCACCAGCAATCAGGATTAAGGGGACAGGCCAAATCAGGCTTTTTAACGGTAACGATTCGTTTTCTGATTCACATAAAGCAGCATTGGGACATCCGGCACATGCACTGTCTTCGGATGATTCAACTTGCGTGGGAGTGCTGATCTTTTCTGATGCATAAGAAATTTCTGAAATAAAGAATAACAGAAAGATTACTATCAGAAATTGGGGTAAATAGCTGTTCTTCATCACTTCACATCCACTGAAAAGGTTCCACTTCCACCTTCCTTCTGACAGGTTCTGATTGCACTGAACGAGGATTTTCCATCCACCGGTTTAATGACTTGCAATTTGAATTTGCGTTCAAACATACCTGGCTTGACTTCTTTCCATTCTGTTGCACCCAGTACTTTAAATCCGGGATAATCATATCTGGTTGCCTCCAAACCTTCGGGACAATTACGATGTGTTAAAAAGATTGTCAGCTTTACAAAAATAATATCACCTGGGGAATAAACTTCCTTTGCCTCTCCCAGGGTTTTAAATTCAATCTCACACGCTGATACCGTGATAATTGAAAATATAGTAAACAGGAGTAAAAAAGTGATCTTTTTCATCTTAATTAATATTACATCAATAAAAGGGATTGTATTTTAAATGGAGAGTCCTCAGAATTTAAATATTCTGAGAAAAGAATTCAACAGGTTTAAGACCGGTGCATTTTTAGCCCTCTGTTCATATCCGGGTAAGTTTGCCTGATTGCTTTTTAGGTGTAAGTTGCTCATGTTCTTTCGTTTTATAAGATTAATGATTGTTGTCTGGTTAAAAAAACAAATATTAATTAAAGATTCTTCGCTTCATTTTATTGCGCTCAGAATGACAGTCTCTTAGGTTCATATGGGGCTGTAGGATGGGTTGGTTTGCTAATCCATAGCAAACCAACCCATCCTCCTGCCCAACAGCCAGCAACTGCCTGTCATTCCGAAGTGAAGCGAGGAATCTTTGAAGCTTTAACCGCACAACAATGAAGTTTAATGATTGGTTTTGATTAAATCGTTTACTTAATCAACCGCATTTTAGTACTTTTACCCTAAAATTTTTTATCATCATGTTTTCAGGAATAGTAGAAGAAGCAGCGGAAGTTGTATCGCTGAAGAAAGACGGTGGCAACCTTCATATTACCATGAAGTGTTCCTATGTTAATGAGTTAAAAATTGATCAGTCCGTTTCGCATAACGGTGTGTGTCTTACCGTGGTTGATCTGACAAATGAGACCTATACGGTTACAGCCATTCAGGAAACACTGAATAAATCGAATCTTGGCCTGCTGAAAGTGGGCGATAAGGTGAACCTTGAACGCAGCATGTTGATGAACGGGCGCCTGGATGGACATATTGTTCAGGGTCATGTGGATCAGACCGCAACCTGCGTGAGCGTGGAAGAGATGGACGGCAGCTGGTTCTTCACCTTTGAATATGAATTTGACAGGGAAAAAGGCAAACAGGGTTACATCACCGTCGAAAAAGGTTCGGTGAGTGTGAATGGCGTAAGCCTAACTGTTGTAAATTCAAAGGATAATCAGTTTTCTGTAGCCATCATACCTTATACATATGAGTATACCAATTTTCATCAGATTAAACCAGGAAGTGTGGTCAATCTTGAATTTGATATTATCGGGAAGTATCTGAGTAAGATGATGCGTTACCAGTAGTATTCAGGGGTAACAATATACTGAACTCGGTCCCCTCACCTTCTCCGGAGGTGAGGCCGACTTCTCCGTCCATCAGATTCACCAGTGCCTTAACAATTGACAAACCCAATCCTGTACCACTGTGTTTTCCGCTGAAAAAACTATCGGTGTGCGCCTGGGTAAACCGTTCAAAAATATCCTTCTGTTTCTCCGGCGGTATGCCTATTCCTGTATCGGTAACCTTAATACTGAGTTTATCTTTTATTTTATCAGCTGTAACCTTCACAAATCCTTTTTCGGTGAACTTCAGGGCATTATCAACAAGATTGATGATAATCTGACTTAAGCGTTTGGCGTCCAGCCAGATGTCTTCCTTGCATTCCCACTTTATCTCAAATAAAAGATCCACATCGTCAGGAATCTTATCCGTTCCGTTATAAATGGTTTGAACCTGCCTGAATAACCTGCAGAGGTCCACATGTTCAGGAATCAGCTTAAGTTGTCCGGCTTCCAGTTTTGAGATATCCAGAATATCGTCAATGATGCGCAACAACTGATTACTGCATACTTTAATCACTGATCTGTATTCCCGGCGTTCCTCCTCAGTCAAGCCCTCTTCGTTCAGCAGTTCTGTAAAACCGACGATGCCATTCATGGGCGTGCGTATTTCATGGCTCATATTAGCCAGAAACGCAGACTTAAGCCGGTCCGCTGATTCTGCATTATGTTTTTCTTCGTTTAGTTTTCTGTTGGCTCTGATCAGTTCTTCATTTTTATCGTTAACCTCAGCCCTTGCCAGCGATAAGCGCGAAGCCATGTTGTTGAATTCTTCAAATATTTTACTGAACTCCGAATTGGGATTCTCGTTGATCCGGTACCACAGGTTGCCTTTTTTAATTTCGACAACACCTTCTTTCAGTTTTTCCAGAGGGTTACTGATAGTTCTGAAGGTGTGCACCGCCAGAAAAATACCAACAGCGAATATCACAAACATCAATCCCAGCCAAAGGGCAAAATTCCTGTTGGTATGTGCAATAACATGCCGTACAAAATCATCAAACTGCCGGTGGTATCTTGAGTTGATATGCCGTAAGAATTCGCTGAAATCAATGGCTTTTGCCCTGAAATCCACACCGGATTTGATTAATTTTTCCGGCGACGATTCAGGATCGTTCAGCCGGTCCCTGAAGTCTTCGTATTCCGTAATAAAGCTGCTCTTGCGCATCTCAATTTCAAGCGCCAGTTTATCATAGAAAACCTGATCGGTATAGTCGAATTCATAGCCCGGCATGTAATTTGAAAACTTGTTAGACAGATTGTCCAATGCCGAAAGGATGGTATCCTTTTTAGTTCGAAGATTTATAAGATCCCTCTCCCAATCGTTATGGTAGCTAATACTTTGAGTCAGCTTATCCACAAGGGGTACGATATCATTTACATCTGACAACAGCACAGAAGTCATTTTCACAATACTGACATCGCGTTCCATCAGTATGTTCAATTCCTTTTTTACATCCCTGCTTCCTTTAAGTACAACCAGTGTCAGGACGGTTACCAGAATGATAACCGGAACCAGCATGAGTATAAGTTTATATTTCAACTTCATAATCTGATCTTAAATTAAAGGGAGCAATGTCGGTGAAAATACGGAGAGCCAAAATGCATCATTCATCGATTCATTTGAGCCGGCATTCTTTGCTTTACAACTTCAAAAATCAGAATTCCTGCGGCCACCGATACATTCAGGGAACTCACGGTACCCTGCATTGGAATGGATACCAGATAATCGCATATCCGTAATGTTTCAGCAGATAATCCTGTATCTTCTGATCCCATAACGATGGCCAGCGGAACATCCATTTGAGTGGCATTGAATACCGTATCTCCCTTTTCGGAAGCCCCGAGCAGCTTTAATCCCGATCCTTTTAAAAACTGTAAGGATTTGAGCAGGTTTGTTGTCCTGCACACCGGAATTTTATGCAACGCGCCTGCTGAGGTTTTTATGGCATCGGCGTTGATTACAGCTGATCCTTTTGAAGGAACAAGAATCGCATCTACACCGGCACACTCAGCTGTCCGTGCTATGGCACCAAAGTTTCTCACATCGGTTACTCCGTCAAGAACCAGGATAAAGGGTGTCTTTCCCGCTTCATATAAGCCCGGAATAATGGTTTCAATATCGTGATAAACCACTTCGGAAATCCAGGCCACCACGCCCTGATGATTTTTCCTGGTGATCCGGTTCAACCGTTCAACCGGAACCTTTTGCAAGGGAACAGATCTGCCTTTGAGGGCATTAAAAAGCTCCGTTGCCAGATCACCTTTCAGGTCACGTTTCACCATAATCCGGTGTATCTCTTTTCCGGCGTCGATCGCTTCAATTACTGCACGAATACCAAATATGTAATCCGGGTTTGCCATTGTCTTTTTATTAACGTATGTAGCGGGTTTTATTGCCTCAAAATTAGACTAAGGTGTCTAATAAATCAATTATTGAGGCCTAACGTTTGTTAACGAAGTATATTTTGTGTTATAGTTTGCTGTTGAGATCATCCAGTTGCAGGGATGCTTCCTCCCACTCCACCATCACTTTTTCAAGCTCTTTTTCCTTTTTCTGAAAAAACGAGTAAAGCGATGTATCATTGATATTATCGGGATTGGCAAGCAACGTTTTCATGTGTTCAATTTCTCCTTCAAGCTGAGAGATCAGATTCTCGTATTCCTTCACTTTTCTTTCTGCATAGCTGATCTGCTTATTCAGGGCTTTGCGCTCCTCATAGTCATTTACCTTTTCTGTTTTCTGCTCAGGATCTGCCGCTTTTGCTGTTGTTTTATTCTTACGTTCCAGTTCCTGCAGGGTTTCCATCTTCTTGCGTTGCAAAAATTCATAAACCGTACCCAGATGTTCTTTGACCTTTCCGCCTCCAAATTCATACAGTTTACTGCTTAAACCATCCAGAAAATCCCTGTCGTGCGATACCACAATTGCCGTGCCGTCAAATTCATTAATGGCCTGTTTCAACACCTCTTTAGAACGGATATCGAGGTGATTGGTCGGTTCATCCAACACCAGCAGGTTAACCGGTTCAAGTAAGAGTTTAATCATGGCGAGCCTGGATCGTTCACCGCCTGAAAGCACCTTCACCTTTTTATCGATATCCTCACCCCTGAACATAAAAGCTGCCAGAATATCCCGGATCTTCGTCCGAACATCGCCGACTGCCACATGATCTATCGTTTCGAATACCGAAAGGTCTCCATCCAGCAAATCAGCCTGATTCTGCGCAAAATAGCCGACTTTAACATTGTGACCGGTTTTCAGTTCACCACCCATGCCTTTCAGATGCCCGATAATGGCTTTGACCAGGGTGGATTTACCTTCGCCATTCTTTCCCACGAAGGCCACCTTGTCACCGCGTTCAATAATCAGATTCACCTTGTTAAGTACGACATGCGAGCCATATCCTACCTTATAATCTTCGGCCTCTACCACAATGGTACCGGAACGCGGAGCCGGCGGAAACCGGAGATTAAGGGCACTGTTATCCTCTTCGTCAATCTCCAGAACATCCATTTTCTCCAGTTGTTTAATCCTGGACTGAACCTGAACCGCCTTTGTGGCTTTATACCTGAACCGTTCTATAAATGCCTCCGTATCCTTTATCTGCTTCTGCTGGTTTTCGTATGCCCGTTTCTGTGTCTCCCGTCGTTCTTCTCTCAGCTCCAGAAATTTACTGTAGGGCACACGGTAATCGTAAATACGACCCAGTGTTATTTCTATGGTCCGGTTGGTGACATTATCGAGGAATGCCTTATCGTGAGATACCAAAACAACTGATCCGGGATACGTTTTCAGAAAATCCTCCAGCCATTGGATGGATTCAATATCCAGGTGGTTGGTCGGCTCATCCAGCAACAGCATATCCGGTTTTTGCAGCAACAGTTTAGCCAGTTCAATACGCATGCGCCAGCCTCCGGAAAACTCTGATGTCGGGCGATCCAGATCTTTACCTGTAAACCCCAAACCGGTCAGAGTCTTCTCAATCAGTCCTTCCGAATTATCACCGCCCAGAATGTTGTAGTGTTCGGACATGTCTGTAACCTTATGGATAATATCAAGATATTCATCCGATTCATAGTCTGTACGCACCGCGAGCTGATGGTTGTAATGCTCAATCTTATCCCTTAATTCCTGCAAATGTCCAAAAGCGGTAGCAGCTTCCTCACGCACGCTTTTACCGTCCTGATGCACCATGTGCTGAGGCAGATAACCAAAGGTAAAATCATTGGGAACAGATAAAATTCCGGTGGTCGGATTCTGCTTGCCACACAAAATTTTGAGTAAGGTGGTCTTCCCTGCACCATTCTTCCCTACCAGTCCTATTCTGTCTTTTGTATTGACCAGAAAAGAGATGTCCTCAAACAGCGCGAATCCTCCGAATAATACACTTATTTTATCAACCGATACCATATCCTCAAAATTTCGACAAAGATAAAATTTTTTGGGTCACCGGCGGAATGAATAAATAGTGTGACCAAAAGCAAATTATATTCGCAATTAAAAAGACTTAAGCTATCCTGACTTAAGCCATTTATTTTAGAAATAGTTAAAACCAAAACCATGGAAGGTTGAAGAGTATCTCGTTTATTTTAGTTTTTGCAACCATTTTAGGCTATAAGCCTAAAATATCAAAGCCTGGGGCCACGCCCCAGGCAAAAATGCTATGTGCCAATTCAGGCTGAAAGTCTGAGATATGATGAAATACAAATTTGTAACTCTCGGTAAAGATCTCTAATTTTAGATGCCTTAAAATCTAAAAATATGGGACAATCTTTATCACAACTTTATGTGCATTTAATATTTGACACAAAAAAAGGCTATCCTTTTATCAATTCCCGAATTGAAAAGCAATTACATGCTTATATCGCAGGAACCTGTAAAGCGCATGAATCTCCTGCTATAATCATCAATTCTGTACCTGATCACGTGCACATATTATTTCGCCTATCAAAAAATTATGCCCTGGCTAAAATTATCGAAGAAATAAAAAAACAATCGTCAAAATGAATAAAGGGTATTGATGGTGGCAATAAAAATTTTAAATGGCAAATTGGCTACGGTGCTTTTTCAGTGAGTTCTTCTAAAGTTGATCTTGTTAAGCGTTACATTCAAAATCAGAAGGAACATCATAAAAAATTATCCTTTGAAGCTGAAATTGAAGATTTTATGAAAGTCTATAAAGTAATTGATTTTAACCAATCTTATTTCTGGGAATAGGTGAAGATTAAATATTTAATATATTGAGATTTATCTCAACCTTTCAGGCTGAAAACGACATTCTTCTGACCTAACCCGGGGCGTCACTCTGTTTGCCCCAGGCTTTGCCATCAAAGGCCTACAGCCTTTTGGTCTCAATATTTATTTTTGTCTATCCTAACCCTTAGCTTTTATTGTGAATTTGAACAAGTCCAGGTTTTTTATACTTAAACATTAAACTTTTTCGTTCCTGTTATTACAAACCTGTTTAAATGATGATTGTTAAGAAAAGATTTTTACGATTCACTGTAATATTGATGATATCATTTACCTTTATTTATGCTGCACTGCCACAGATGATACATAAAAATCATGGCACCAGCCAATCAACAGGAACCGTGAGTAACGGCAGGCTTAATAACGGATATAAACTTCCGTACAAAGGAGATAATTTCAGGTATTACAGTTTTTTTGACTATTACATTTTAGGACGCTGCTATGTTCACTCTGATATCTACCGGATTACCCTTGATTCCTATGCTGATCTGAAGAGTTTTTACCCGGATTATACCTTCAGAATCATGGAGTGTTCCGGCAGAAAAGGTGGAAGATCCTTTCCTCACCGGACCCACCAAAACGGAACAAGCATAGACTTTATGACCCCATTGAAGAAAGATGGTAAAACCAATCTGTTCTGGGATCATACCGGAATGGCTCGTTACGCATTAAAATTTGATAAAGATGGAAAACTGACTTTAAATAAAAAAGTTGAGATTGATTTTGAAAAACTGGCGTTGCACGTTCTGACGCTTCAGAAAAATGCAAAGAAGCGGGGTTATCACATTAAGAAAGTTATTTTGGAGACCAACCTTAAAGATGAGCTGTTCAACACAAAATACGGCAATCAGCTCAAAACATCCGGAATATATTTTGTGAAGTCTCTTACTAAACGCATTAACGAACTGCATGATGACCATTATCACATCGATTTTGAAAAAACAGATAATTATTTATAAATTAACACTTTGCAATTCATATTATTCTTATTTTTAAAGTCCTGAATAAAATTACTTATCTGAATACTGAATTTAATCATCTAAATTAATACATCATGAAAGCCCTGATTACCCTTTTCATCACACTATTAGTACTCACTTCCTGTTCAAGCTGGTTTGAAGATACAAAAATCACAAAAAATGTTATGACAGAATTTATAGCAAATTCTAACGATTCTACTAAAATATTTTATGATGGAGAACAAATTAAACTCATTATTCATAAACTGGATAATTCAGCAGCAGCAGCAGATACCACTGACACAAACAACTGGCTGGCTAAGATCGCAATTGATTCCGTATTTTTCAAATATACAGGCGATGAGGTTTCGGCATATACAATAAAAGAATACGTTACATATAATGACAACAGAACAGTTTACGACACATTAACTTTTTATGTTACCAAAAATGATACTATGATTTGTATATCTTCTTCCAGATATAGCAGGTATTTTATCTATTCAAATGGTTTACTCACTAAAACATATTATTCCCAAATTACGAATCCGCAAAAGCCTGAAAACATTTATACTTATAAATTCAATTCCTCAGGTAATTTAACTGAAATAATGATGCTCACAGATTACAAATACCTGCTTAATGACTATGACGATAAAACAAATCCTTTAAACCAAATCAATAAAATACTGGGATTCCCATATTATGATGGCGTCAACTGGAAATCCGCCAATAATGTACTAAAAATAATAGCTTTTTATTCAAAGAATCAATTGCGAAATATACCTCCTGATACTATTTATAACTCCTATGTTTATTATAACAACAACGTTATTGAGATGAATACATCCATTGTCAGAAACACCTTACATGGAGATTCTCTGGTTAGTATCAGGGATACACAGCTTGGAATTAATTTCATTTATAAGGATATCGTTTTAGAATAAAAAATTATCTTTAACAGTTAATTCTGTTAACTATGAAATTTATAAAACCTGTACAGGTATTGTTTTGCCTCTGCTTATGTATTGCCCTTAATGCGAATGCGCAAAAGTATATGGGCAAATTCTTTATTGGTGGATCATCTGACCTTAATGCCAACATAATCCGGGATGTTAATTCAGACGAAACACTTAAATCAGTAAATATGACTCCCGAGGCCGGCTGGTTTGCCTTTGAGAATCTCGTCGTTGGGCTCGGTGTTCCTTTTGAATATCAAAAGGAAAAAAACCGTTACGACTTAAATAAGTATATTTCATTCCTTGTGGTTCCCTATTTAAAGTATATCGCAACCGGAAACAATACCGTCAGACCATTTTTTAAAGCTCAATTCGGATTCGGGGCTTCGTCATACTCTGAAGACAACTACCGAAAACAAAAATATCAACAGGTGTTTTATGGCTTTAGCGGAGGTCTGGATCTTTTTATAAGCAAGAATTTTGTGCTTGATACAGGTATTGGCTATTCATTTATCAGCAGAACCGTGTATCAACAGGACTATTTTTCGTCTTATTTCAATCTCGGGCCGGATTTGAATGTAAGAAAACTATCCAGTCTGGATCTTACGGTAGGAATAATCTATATTCTGTAACTATACCGTATTCAGTTCACAGTTTTAAGCTATGCGTAATAAAGGGATATACGTATAGAAATTTAGAATAGAAATCAAAACAACAGTTTTGATGTAAGTCTTTTCTTACGGGCCGTCTCTTTTGCCATATTTTGTTAAATATCTTAAGATATTTCAAAATGTTTATTTCCGGGTAGGTGTTTCCTTACCTTTAATAGAAAAATGCAAAATCTCAATATTCTAATCATCGGGTCCGGTGTTGCCGGACTTACGACAGCATTGCTGTTAAAAAAACAGGGGTTGACTCCAACAGTAATAGAAAAAGAGGAAAAGCACGCCTTTAACCGTTCCGGCTATATGCTTGGCTTGTTACCGCTCGGGGGCAGAGTGATGAATCAGCTTGATTTATCATATGCCTACTATGAAAACAGTGTTGAGATGAAAACCTATGAGATTCATAAGGAAAACGGCGATCTGATAAAATCCTTTGAACTTGATTTTATTAACGATGCATATGGCTCATATCGTGGAATTGAACGCCAAAAGCTGATCAGTCTGATGTTAGACCAATTCGGCTCCGGCAACATTCGGTTTGGGACTACCGCAACCGGTTTTGATCAAAATGCAGATGGTGTATCCGTAGAGTTTTCAGATGATACCGTAAAGGTTTTCGATCTTGTTATTTCTACGGATGGCATGCATTCACAGACACGCCAAAAACTCTGGGATCCCGGTGAATATGATTATTATGATACCAACTGGGGTGGCTGGATCTGCTGGCTGGACGGCACTCATCTGGATTCTTACAAGGAATACTGGGGCGCGGCATCGTTTCTTGGTATATATCCTGTGAAGGACAGAATGGGCGTATTTCTGGGCGGACCAGTTCAAAACATACAGGAAAAAGGAATTAAAGCCTTTATTAATGCCATACAGAAGGATGTAAAGCCTGAACATAAACTTCTGCATATTGCACTGGAACAACTTTCAAAAACAGATTCTCCCTTTTTCTGGAAACTCCACGATTATCGCACAAAAAGCTGGGTCAAAGGAAATATAATGCTGCTGGGTGACGCAGCTTGTGGATTCCTGCCAACAGCAGGTGTCGGAGCCTCAATGGCCATGGATTCAGCGGCGTCACTTGTGGACGAACTTTCAAGATGTGATAAAAAACACCTGGGATACGGTCTTAAGCTTTACATGAAAAGACAGAAGCAAAAAGTTGAAACCGCACAGGATGATTCCAGGAAGCTCGGTAAATTTATGTTTGTAAAATCAAAGCTTATCAGCGAAATACGCGATTATGCGATGCGCTATTATTCACTGGAGCAAATGCTTCACAATCTGAGTAAAACCATAGAGGGTGAAAACTGATCTTCCGGGGTATGGTTTGATCCGGTAAATATTTCTACGTAACTTTATGACTTACATGGTTATGTAAAGTCTCTCTAATTATTCAAACAACAAATCTTATGGATTCTTTTTTACAGCAATGGGGCGAAGCCTCGTATACATCATTTTCTTTTTTCTGGATGGCGCTTTGGGCTTTTATGCTTGGGTATGTCATCAGCAGCATGATCCAGATTTTCGTGACCGAGAAACGCATGAAACAAAGCATGGGGAAGCCCGGCATAGGCAGTATATTAAAAGGGACATTTTTCGGTTTTATCAGCAGCTCGTGCAGCTTCTCAGCTTTAGCCAGTACAAAATCACTTTTTCAGAAAGGGGCCAGTTTTATATCCTCTGTAGCTTTTCTGCTTTCATCAACAAACCTTGTTATCGAACTGGGGATTATTATTTCCATATTTTTGGGATGGCAGTTTCTGGCTGGTGAATATATTGGCGGAATAATGCTGATCCTGTTTAGCTGGTTACTGGTCAAACTAATCCGTCCTGACAAACTCATTAAAAAGGCAAGGCAAAACCTTGGAAGCCCTGACGAGGACGAAGATATGGAAAAACCGTTCAGCGAAAAAGTCAAATCCATGGAGGCCTGGTCAAAAACGGGCAAACAATACGCCATGGAATGGAAAATGGTATGGAAGGATGTCACCATTGGATTTACCATTGCCGGCATCGTCTCGGCATTTGTCCCGGATTCCTTCTTTCAGACGCTCTTTATCCATACCGGTGACGGACAACAGAGCTACAGTTTTTTAACACTTCTGCAACATGTTATTGTCGGCCCCCTCGTGGCTTTTATGACCTTTATCGGTTCAATGGGAAATATACCACTGGCCGCATTACTGTATGGGAAAGGGGTTAGTTTTGCCGGTATCATGGCTTTTATTTTCAGTGATCTGGTCGTCTTCCCTGTGCTACGGATCAACGCCAAATATTACGGCTGGAAGATGGCATTTTTCATTCTGCTCCTGCTGTTCCTGTCACTGATTATCACCTCTTTGACCCTGCATTACGGCCTGGATATCATGAACCTGCTTCCGGACGGTTCACAGCAAAAGATCACCGATAATATGGGTTTCAAAATTGACTATACCTTTTTTCTGAATATCGCCTTTCTTATCATTTCAGGCATACTGGCCTGGTTTGGATTTGTAAAAGGTAAACATGTCATGCATCATAAAGAGATGGCTCCCAAAAGTCCTGCACTCGAAAAAACGCTGAAATACATAGCCTTAGCCTGTTATGTATGGTTGATTGCCGGTTTTGTATTACATTTTGTCGTATAAGTGCCATTTTTCCAACTATGTTTATGACGAACCGGAGCCATAAAACCGTATTTTAGCGGAAAGCTAAAAAAGAATGAAACAATACTACGCTATTTTAATTGTTGTTCTGTTATCTGTTTTTGCAAATTTAAGTGCTCAGAACATTAATATAAAACCTGATCCCTCAAAGGAATATCAAACCATTGAAGGCTGGGGTTCTTCGTTGTGCTGGTGGGCTCATATGGTGGGACAATGGGACGATGAAGCCAAAATTGATGAAATCGTGGATCTGATCACCTCACCGGATAAGCTCAACATGAACATCTTCCGCTATAATATAGGAGGAGGCGATGATCCCTCCCACTATTCTACGCCGGGAAATCCGGGACATATGGCAGACGGTAAAGGTGTGCGCGCCGAGATGGAGGGATTTAAACCGGGTGAAAATGAACCTTATGACTGGACTGCCGATGCCGGACAGCGCAAAATAATGCTCAAAATAAAAGCGAAACGGCCGGATGCCATTTTTGAGGCATTTTCTAATTCACCACCTTACTGGATGACTTACAGCGGTTGTTCTGCCGGAAATAATCCTGCCGGTTCAGACAACCTGAAACCGGAATATTACGGACAGTTTTGTGATTATCTTGTTGAGGTCTGTAAACACTATAAAGACAAGTACGGCATTGAATTTAAAACACTGGAACCGTTTAATGAATCGCTCAGCAGTTACTGGGGATACCTCGGCGGACAGGAAGGATGCCATTTTGATGCCTCCACTCAGATTGCCGTGATAAGGGAATTATATCCACGGTTACAGGCATCAGGATTAAACACAGTGATTTCAGCTTCGGATGAAACAAACATCAGTAGTTTTATCTATGCCATGAATGCCTACATCACTGCCGGTGACATTATTCCAAAACTGGGACAGATCAATACACATACCTACAGCGGCAGTGATCCGGAAAGGGTTGAAGCTCATAACCTTTCACGTACAATGGGAAAAACACTCTGGCAGTCTGAAACAGGGCCAAGCGGTTTCAGTGGCAGTGGTATCAGAAATAATCTGCAACTGGCTCAACGCATGTTTAGTGATCTTACCATAATGAAACCTTCTGCTTGGATCGACTGGCAGTTGATGGAAGAATGGAATGATAACTGGTGCCAGATGCGCTGCAGCTTTGCGGATGAAACTTACTACACCGTAAAGAACTTCTATGTCAGAATGCAGGTCACCCGTTTTGTGAAACAAGGCTACCGTATCCTGGAATCCGGAGCACCAAATATTTTGACTGCCATCAGTCCTGATAATAAGGAATTGGTTATGGTGGTTCTGAACCAAACCGATTCGGATCAGAACGTATCAGCTGATCTGTCAGAATTTGGAATGGTAGCTGCTTCTGCGACGGTTTACAGGACAAGCTCATCAGAAGACTGTTCAAAAAAACCGGATCAGGCTATAACAGAAAGTAAACTAAGTTATGTCTCGCCCGCTCAGAGCATCACAACCTTTATCATTCCGGTAACTTTTACGAATTATGCTCAGTTCAGATTAACAGAAGGCATAACCTTCGAGGATCAAAATACGGAGGGCTTTTCGGGTACATCAGTACAATTATCTGAAAATGGGGCGAAAAGCGAACTGAACAGTAGTCGTTTTACACTCTCAGCAGGCGATAATGTGATCAGCTATGAAACCGGGCAGAGTTTTGTGACGACAGCGGAATACCGCTATCTGCATATCATGACCCGGTCGGGCATTCACAATTCTTCGCAAACGGCAACCGGTGATACAATTTTACTGGAATCAACTGATACCTGGCAGGATCAGGTCATCGATTTTGGCATCAATACTTCATTTTCAAAACTGATATTTAAAGCTGTAGATCCGGGAAACCGGCTTACAATGGATAACCTGATCATGAACAATGATCCTGATCCAAGAGGAGTAACTGAGGTGGCTCCTTTTTTTGATTTTGAATCTGCTTCAGGTGTACCTGTAATGAACAGAATCCCATTCGAAAATGGTTCTGCTGTTCAAGTTAGTGCAAATTCAGATATTGTTGGGATGAATGTTTCGGGACATATACTGGAATACCTGTACCCCATGGTGGCAAACTCCACTGTCAGTGAAGACACCTTATTATTTACCCTTTACGCTCCACTGAAAATATCAGAGGCAACCGCTTATTTTCACATGCTGGTTAAGTCTCCTGAAAGGAAAATTAATGTCACCATAGGTCAAATCAGCAGGGAGGTTTCTGTAACGCAAGGTGAATGGACAGATGTCGTCATCGATCTTACGGGATTGTTAAACCAGGTTATCGGATCTGTTCAGATTTCGCCATTGGGATCGGTTAAACTGAACACGATTATGTATCTTGATGATATTACCTTTAATGCTAATTCCGAACCCCGTACCTATGTTTTTGAAGCTCCGGAAAACGGCACCTATATCATTTACAGCCGGAACAGCAACAATGTCATTACGGTTAACGGAGATGGGGATGGTCTCATACAGGATCTTCCAGATGATGCTTATCAGAATCAGGATCAGCTTTGGGATTTCACTGCGACGGAAGGAGGTTACACCATCAGCAACACCGGTTCAGGCAAAGTGATGACTGATGAAGATGCCTATCTGCTGGCTTTAATCGAACCGGCGCCGGATAAAGACGGGCAGATTTTTACCGTTTCTGAAACTGATGGTGGTTATGTAAAAATAGTATCCGTAAAAACAGGGAAAGCCCTTGATGTGGAAAGCGAAAGCACCGCAGCAGGTGCCAACATCGGATTGTGGGATTTTGGTTCAACCAATAATTACCACCGGCAATGGGCACTGGTTAAAATAGCCGGAGCAGATGCGCTTCAACAACCAAAAGATAACAATGCAGTGCCTGTACAACTGATTGCCGGGAAAGGCCAACTTACATTTTTCAATGCAGAGATTAGCCCGGAAATAACCATATACACGGTGAACGGAAGGATGATCAAAAAACTACACCATGCGGGACAGATGGTAACCATACAGCTAAAACCAGGTGTATATATCAGTCAAATCAAGACCATCTCTGGTATTTTCAGTCTGAAGGCTCTGGTTTATTAAAGTCAAAGATATACCCTTTGTAATACGATCCTGTTTGTCATCCGCTTTTCCTGAGAGGATTTCAGGTATTGTTGTTGCATTGAAATTTCATGTACCTTTACACCCTAAGAACTTGATTTTAAAAGTAAACCTCCGAGATATGAAAAGCAGAATACGAATATTTGGAATACCCGTGAATCAGCGAAATGTGGTGCGCTGGAAAATTTATATTGACCGTGCCAGGATGTATATCGGCTATATCAGTTTTATCATGCTGGGATTTGTTTTTCTGAATTCTTTTCAAAATGATTCCATTCGTACATATCTGGACCAGAACAAACTCTGGGTCTATCCGGTCATCATGGTATTGTTTGTTGTGGTTTCACTTTTCCTTGGCCGTCTCGACACCAAGTTGGGAATGCGTCGTGAAGAGATGCGCAACCAGGCAGCAGAAAATCCGGTCACCATGGAAATTCTGAATTCCTTAAGAGAGATAAGGGAGATGCAGAAAAAAATGCTGGACGGGCAGGAAAATTCAGCGCAAACAACAAAACATAAATAAAATAGCATACACGTGGAGCACAAAAACGCAAAGCAAACACCACCCCGCAAATATCAGCCAAGAGGCCTGACCATTTTACATGAGGATCAGGACATTATAGTCGTCAATAAAATTAACGGTTTGCTCACCATGAGTACAGGAAGGGAACACGAAAAAACAGCCTATTCCCTTTTGACCGATTATGTTAAGAAAGGGAACAGCCGCTCCCGTAATCGTATTTTTATTGTGCACCGGCTGGATAAGGACACATCGGGTGTTCTTGTATTTGCAAAACACGAAAAAGCTAAACGCTTTTTACAGGATAACTGGCAGGAATTCAGCAAAACATATATGGCGGTTGTGCATGGTGTACTGCATAAAAAGGAAGATGTCATCACCTCATATCTGACCGAGAATAAACTGCACAGAATGTATTCCACAAATCAGAAGGGCGAAGGGAAATTTTCTAAAACCGGCTATAAAGTCATCCGTGAATCAAAATATTTCAGTTTACTCGAGATCGACCTTTATACCGGCACCAAAAACCAGATCCGTGTACACCTTTATGAAGCCGGTCACCCGGTTGCAGGAGATAAAATGTACGGAGAAAGGGATAAGAGCATTAAAAGGCTGGCTTTACATGCAGCTTCATTAAAAATTAAGCACCCATACTCCAGAGAAGAGATGACCTTCAGTACGGAACTACCGGTTTACTTAAAGTCGCTACTGAAACAATAAAACCGGAGGTACTTCCGGCTTTAATTCATGCAAGTCCTACTTCCTTTAAGATGGAGCGTTTGGGTTTGACGCCCATTATCCGTTTCACCTCTTTTCCGTTATCGAACAGAATCATGGTTGGAATGTTCCGGATGTTATATTTCTGTGCCAGCGCCTGCTGCTTATCCACATTTACTTTGGCAATGGTAATATTACCTTTTTGCTCTTCTGCAATCTCATTTAGTGTGGGAGCAACCATTTTACATGGCGCACACCACGGCGCCCAGAAGTCCACTAAAACTTTTCCACTTTTGATAACAGGTTTAAAATTCTTGTTGTCAAGAATTCTGATATCCTTACTCGGTGCCACATCCTCCACATTTTTCATTTTTCTGTAACTGTAAGCAATGTACGCTATAACCAGGGCCAGAACACCCAATCCGATATACCATCCCATATTTACTTGTTTTCTTCCATGTTAAACGACTCCGGCTCTTCGGAAACGAAATCAGCATTCCCTTTAAAAACCCTTTTTAAAAACGCCCTGAATGAAATCCAGACGTGGATCATCGGGCAACTCTGACTATCAAATCTCATCTGTTTCCACAATTTTAGCGAGTATCTCAGAATACTGGATCAGCAGATATTTTTTCCCTTCAAATTCAGTTTCTGTTCCACCGTAGGTTTTATATAAAACTGAATCTCCAACAGAGATTTCAGCATTCTCAATATTACTCATTGCCACTACTTTAGCAATGGTTTGTTTCTCTTTGGCCGAATCAGGAATAATAATTCCCGATGCTGTGCGCTGCTCTTTTTTATCGTCGGTTACATCGAGCAACACGTTCTGATTTACCGGTTGTAATTCTCTCATGTTATAATAGTTTTTGTTTTTATCCCTGTAAGCCTAATAACTCATTTATCCGGGCTTTGTTGAACCCAACAATTATTTCTCCGTTAATATCGGTCTGTGGAACCCCCTGCTGTCCGGTTCTGCGGACAAGTTCTTCCGCTGCTTTAGGATCACGGGAAACATCCACATCGGTATATCTTACCCTTTGATTTTTAAGATATGTTTTTAACGTGTTGCACCAGGAACATGTTGGAGTGGAATACACTGTTACCCTTTTTTGCAGTTTCCCTTCCTTTTTTACTTCTGCAAAATAAACGGCATCTTCAAATAATGCTTTATAGTGTCCGGCATTGTTACAGCCTTTCACAACATTCTTAAATGAACCATTCTCAAACTCAAGCAAGGAAGGAACCGAGGTGATACCAAACTCTGTATGAATATCCCTTACCACTGTCACATCGGCATAATAAAGGTTCAAACCTTCCACATTCTCGCTACCTTCTGCAATATGCCCAAACGCACATTCACTTTGTTCCGTACCCTTTTTGTACAATAACAGGTAGGCTTTGTCTTTCCCTGATACTGCATCTTTTAATTCCGAAAAAGAATTGATCTGAATCATAATTCTACCTCTTATTTTTTCCAATCACAAATTTATTTGAATCATTGCATTTCATCAATACTATACCGAGCAATTATAACCGGTTCCCATATGAAATTTTACAGGAAAAAAGCTATAAAATTTCAATTTTATAAAATAGGTTAAAAGTAATACGCCTAAGTATTAAATCAGAACCTTTTCAAACGATCTCCTGTTATAGCAGTATAACCAGCTGTGATTAAACACAATCAACACAAAACACGTTTCAGATCATGGAAAAAAAACAACAGGAGAGTTTCATTAAAGACTCTATCATTACGCCCATCCAGAAATTCACCCGGATTGAAAGCTTCAGTGGAATTCTGCTGTTCTCAGCCACTGTAATTGCACTGATCCTGGCTAATTCACCAATAGGAGAATCATTCAATGCCATCTGGGAATATAAAATAGGAATTAGTTCCAAGAATTTTCATCTGGTTAAACCGCTTATCCTGTGGATCAATGATGGGTTGATGGCCATATTCTTTTTTGTGATTGGGCTGGAAATCAAACGTGAGCTGATGATTGGAGAGTTGAACACGTTCAAAAAAGCTTCTTTACCGCTGATTGCAGCCGTTGGAGGTATGATCGTTCCGGTTTCCATATATCTTCTGTTCAATCAAACACCGGAGACACACAGTGGCTGGGGAATTCCCATGGCTACGGATATTGCGTTTTCACTTGCCATTCTAACTCTGCTGGGGAAAAGGGTTCCGGTTGCCCTTAAAGTATTCTTAACGGCATTTGCCATTGTGGACGACCTTGGAGCAGTTTTGGTCATTGCACTGTTTTATAGCGAGGAGATTAAATGGATGCTGTTGCTTTACGCCATGATCCTGTTCGTTGTGTTACTTATTCTGTCACGAAAAAATCTGTATTCCAATTACATTCTGGTTATTGTGGGCGCCGTAATCTGGTATCTGTTTCTTAAAGCCGGAATTCATCCGACTATAGCCGGTGTATTACTGGCATTTACGGTTCCTATAAGTCAGAAAATTGATATTAAAACTTACAATGAAAAGTTAAAGGGCATCGTAGCCAGAATTGCCCGGACAGAAGACAATGATAAACCAATTTTAAAAGACGAACATTTTGATGCGGTAGACCAACTTGAAGAATGGACGTCAAAAGTGCACTCACCTCTGCAGCACCTGGAACATAAGCTGCATAACTGGGTGGCTTACTTTATCATGCCGGTGTTTGCATTTTCCAATTCCGGCGTTATTATCAGCAGTGATTTTCACCTCGACTTTCATCTGATCGGCCAGATATCCGGCGGACTCATATTAGGTAAGAGTATTGGCATAACGTTGTTTTCCTGGATAGCCATAAAATTTGGTCTGGCCGCCAGACCTGCAGGATCAGACTTTAAACAGATTATCGGCATTGCTTTTCTTGCGGGTGTAGGATTTACCATGTCAATATTCATTGCAAACCTGGCTTTTGCAAAACATTTCTTCCTTCTCGATTCGGCCAAACTCGGTATCCTTGTGGGTTCGCTCATATCCGGCATTGTCGGTTATTTAATCCTGAGGAAGTATACTTCGAAAGATGAAACGTCTAAAGTGTAAAAACAGAACAATATGAAGCAACTTATCATATCCATCATTTTGTTATTCCCTGGTTTAACCTTTTATGCGCAACAGGACTCACTTCGATGGCTCGATATTGAGCTTGCCAACTACGACTACCCTTATCCGGTCGGTCACATCCGGTTGAGCATACAGAATCAACAACTACAAATGGCATATATGGATGTTAAGCCAGATCGTTATAACGGTAAGAACATTATGCTTCTTCATGGAAAGAATTTCAATGGTGCCTACTGGGGTACCACAATTAAAGCGCTTACTGATGCAGGTTTTCGCGTTATTGTACCGGATCAGATTGGCTTTGGAAAATCTTCCAAGCCGGAACATTTTCAATATTCATTTCAACAACTGGCTAAAAATACAAAAGCGGTACTTGATTCCATAGGTGTAGAACGGATAGCTGTTCTGGGGCATTCGATGGGTGGTATGCTGGCCACACGCTTTACCCTCATGTATCCCGGCATCGTTGATAAGCTGATTCTGGAGAACCCTATCGGGCTGGAAGACTGGAAACTTGTTGTACCTTACAAACCAGTTGAATGGTGGTACAACAACGAACTTCGCAAAGATTATGATAAAATTAAGGCCTATCAGCTCAACAGCTATTATGATGGCAAATGGAAAAAAGAATACGATGAATGGGTGAATTTGCTGGCTGGTTGGACGCTCAATTCAGACTATAAGCGTATCGCATGGAATGCAGCATTAACCTACGATATGATTTTTACGCAGCCGGTACTGTATGAATTTCAGAACATTGAAGTTCCTACCCTGCTTATTATTGGTACACGCGACAGAACTGCCCTGGGAAAACCACTGGTCTCCGACTCTGTGAGGCAAACTATGGGTTTGTATAATGAACTCGGCAAAAAAACACAGCAGACCATTCCCGATTGTAAACTTGTAGAAATTCCCCATATTGGCCATTTACCCCATATAGAGAGCTTTGAGGAATTTATTGCTCCACTGAAAAAATTTCTGAAAGAATAGTCCGGAGTTGTGCTAAAGTGCTTTTCTGATCCGAACCAGTTTTTCCAGCAGTGGTTCAAGCAAAGCCAGATTCAGCATGTTGGCGCCATCTGATTTGGCATTGGAAGGATCGTGATGCGTTTCTAAAAACAATCCATCCACACCTACGGCGATCCCAGCTTTGGCAATGGTCTCAATCATTTGCGGATTACCACCTGTTACACCGGAACTCTGATTGGGTTGTTGCAGGGAATGGGTTATATCCAGCACCACAGGGCACCCGGTCTTCTGCATCTCCGGTATGGTCCGGTAATCCACAATCAGATCACTGTATCCAAACATGGTACCACGGTCGGTCAGCATTACTTTATCATTGCCGGAATCAATCACCTTCTGCACTGCAAATTTCATGCTTGATCCGGACAGAAACTGACCCTTTTTTATATTGATGGTTTTACCGGTTTCGGCAGCTGCCACCAGTATATCGGTCTGGCGACACAGAAATGCCGGAATCTGAATGATATCGACATACTCAGCTGCCATTGCGGCTTCACCGGCTGCATGAATATCCGTAACAGTTGGAATGTTAAATGTGTCCGAAACTTTGCGTAAAACCTTTAAAGCCTTTTCATCACCAATGCCGGTAAATGAATCTAGTCTGGATCGATTGGCTTTGCGGTATGACCCCTTAAATACAAACGGAATCTCAAGTTTATCACTGATTTTTTTTATGGACTCTGCAATGCGTAGTGCCATATCTTCGCCTTCAATGGCACAGGGACCGGCAAGAATAAAAAAATTACCGGATTGGGTATGGCTGAGTCTTGGTATCTTTAATGCGTTATTCATGTTTGTACTTATTTTTCCAAAGGGCTTTCAAACGTTCACTAATCTTCGCTTCAGCGGCATTCTTCTGTGGCAGATAAAACTGTTTTCCGGATACCTCATCCGGCAAAAATTCCTGTTCTACAAAATTTCCGGGGTATGAATGTGCGTATTTATAACCGGCACCATATCCCATATCTTTCATCAGTTTGGTTGGTGAATTTCGTAAATGCAGGGGAACCGGTAAATTGCCTGTTTTACTGACAAAGCTCTGTGCTTCACCGATCGCCATATATGCAGAATTACTTTTGGGTGAAGTAGCCAGGTATATTGTTGCTTCAGACAGCACAATCCGTCCTTCGGGCCAGCCGATCCGTTCAATGGCCTCAAATGCAGCATTCGCAATTAACAGGGCATTCGGATTAGCAAGTCCGATGTCCTCTGCTGCAAGTATCACCAGTCTCCGTGCAATAAACTTCGGATCTTCACCACCTTCCACCATCCTTGCCAGCCAGTACACGGCACCATTGGGATCACTGCCCCTGACCGACTTTATAAACGCAGAAACGATATCGTAATGAAGCTCGCCATTTTTATCGTACATGGCAATATTGCGCTGCAATTTATCAATGACCAGCTCATCGGTCACCACAATCTTATCACTGGAATTTGCTGATATCAGTTCAAGGATATTCAACAATTTACGGGCATCTCCTCCACTCTGACGAATTATTGCTTCGTGTTCCTTAATCTCCCAATCCTGCTTTTTCAATTCTGAATCCTCTTTCAGGGCGCGATCCAAGAGCTTCAGTATCCCGTCATTATCCAAAGGCTTAAGCACATAAACCTGACAGCGGGACAATAATGGAGAAATGACTTCAAACGATGGATTTTCTGTTGTGGCACCTATCAGAGTAAACACACCTTCTTCAACAGCACCAAGCAATGAATCCTGCTGCGATTTACTGAAACGGTGAATTTCGTCTATGAACAAGATGGGATTGGGCCTGTCAAAAAACTGTGATTTTCGCGCTTTTTCAATGACTTCCCGCACATCTTTCACCCCACTTGAAACAGCACTTAAGGTGTAAAACGGACGCTCCTGCTGATTGGCAATGATCTTTGCCAGCGTTGTTTTACCAACGCCGGGGGGGCCCCACAGGATAAAAGAACTGATTCTCCCTGATTCTATCATTTCGCGTAAAACCGCACCTTTTCCAACCAGGTGTTCCTGCCCGATATAATCGTCCAGAGACTTTGGACGCAAACGTTCCGCGAGTGGTTTTACAGCCATAATTTGAAATGAAAAACAAAAATACAAATTCCTTTTTGAAACGATTTATATTATGTAGCGATTCGTTGTTAAAGACTGAATTTAAATGAATTTTTAATAATTGATATTTTTTATTGCTTAGAATATTAAGAAGTGTTAACTTTAGGCTTATCGTTTTTAGCGATACAGTTTATAGAAAAGAATGCAATGGATGTTGAATAATTTTGCATATTAAAACCTGTGTGACCGCTACATCAGAACCTTTTTTACAATCATCAGTTGCATCTGTTTATTTAACTCACTATTATAAATGAAAAACTATGCTTAGAGTAAAATTACTTGTTTTCATGGCATTGACCGTTCAGATTTTCTCTGCGCAGACTGTCTATGATGCCAACATTAAAAACCGGTATGATCTGAATCAGGAAATCAGTCCGGTACAGTTTAAGTCTGCTTCGTTGAATGATTCCAAACTGGCCATAAAGACAGAGGTATGGCAATACACCTTAATGGATGGTGGTTATTTTACCATCGGTTTGAACAACGGGAAGTACCCTGCTTCCATCGATAATCAGTGTGAACTGACATTTGGACATCCATTTGCCTTTACATCTTTTGCGTATCCTGTTGTGGATGGCATAACCATTGATCCAAGAGCTCTTTTGGCAAATGATAATATCGCCCTGACCAAAAGAAAAGACTCTGTCATATATCAGGTTTGGGTTACGCCTGATATCGTATCAAAATTTGTGATCCATACTGCGCCTCAACAGAACCTGCAACTGGATTATACTTTAGAAAACACGGGTAGTGAATCACATCAGGTCGGAGGTAGAATACTCTTTGATGCAGCATTGGGAAAATGGGGAGACGGATATATTATTCAGGCTGATACTGTTTTAAATAAAACAGGAAAGCTTGCCGCCATTCCTGATACCTTACTGCTTTTTGAAAGAGGAAAATCGCCAAGAGGTATTGGACTAAAAATTTCATTTGGAGAAAACAAACCTTCTCAGCTCATTGCCGGAAACTGGATCAATCTTTTTCAGGATAAACCTGATAACGACAAATTCTATGATCTGGCCATAAAAAACCAGTGGGAACATACAACACTGGAACAGGGAGAAAAAGTCACGTATTCACTTTTACTGACCGAAGCAGAACCGGACTATGATGGTTCTCCATTCGTCCGATGGAACCTTCCCAATGCGTTATCCATTGAAAACAATATGCTCTTTCCCCTTTCCTTGGCTACAATAGCAGAAATCCAAAGTGCATCACCTTCGGGTGACATTAGTTTTAATCTCGTCGGAGAACCGTATATATCAGAGCTGTCTGATGCAAGTAATTCAACGTTGACAGATACAATTACTTATGCAAATATTGAGGTGAATTTCCAGGAAAATTATGATTCAGTCATCACCCCGTTAACACTTAGAATTGTACAAAACGGTCAGTATATCGATGAACTCATCAGGAATGTTTTAATACCCGGAGCCCCATTTTCAAATGAAGGGTTGACAGTAACAATCGATACTGTTTATCAGGATAATGGAAACATTGCATTAATCTTTAAAGTAGTAAAAGATGAAAACGGACAGTTACTGTATAGTCTGTCAAAAAACAATATATTCTTCTATCTGAATGATTTACCTATTAATGATTTTACGGTGGCTAAAGATACGAGTAACGGAATTAATCAGGCTGATATCGTTTTTATTCTTGATGTTACAGGTAGTATGGGTAATGAAATTGCTTCCGTAAGAAGTAATATTATTGAATTTACAGACAGTCTCACCATGAAAGGTGTGGACTATCGTCTTGGCATGGTGACCTTTCTGGATGAAATCGAAAATATTTATGAATTCACAAGTGATGCCGACGTGTTTAAAGGTTATGTAGAACAGCAATATGCCCATGGAGGCGGTGATTATCCTGAAAATTCTCTGGAGGCACTATATCAGGGAGCGACACATTATCAGTTCAGAGGTAGTGCAAAACGTATATTCATCTGGATTACTGATGCCTCTTATCACATTAACAACGATAATACATCGTTAACCAAGGCAGTCGTTACAGATGCTTTACTGGAAAAGGGGATCGTAACACATTGCATCGGAAATGCGTCTGAACAGCTGTATTATTACGATCAGATCGTTTTAAATACCGGCGGCAGCTTCTATGATATTAATGGGAATTTCAGAGATATTTTGCTGGATGTTTCCAGACTTGGTCAATTGCCTGAATTTATTCTGAGTTTTAATCCCGAAACTATGACATCCGGAGCTGACCTTTTTAAAGTTGAGGTTCACTATGCAGGGCTTGGCGGTAGTGATACCGTTTCTCTTGGAAATACGGACAAGAGCAGAACGTTTAATGACAATAAGGCTTTTGCAGTATATCCTATCCCCGTTAATCAAACACCAACCCTTAATGTACTGGAAGATGGAAACTATAATGTGACTTATGAGCTTATAAGTATTACAGGTAAAGTTATATATCAAAATTCTTTACAAAATGTGTCTTCACATGACCGGATTACCTTAACAGGTTTAGCATCATTCTTAGAAAACAGCAATCAGCCAATGTTGTTAAAACTGGACATTTACGACACCGATAAAAACCTTATAGATTCCCAACGTATTAAAATTATCAGATAACCATGAAAAAGTATATCGCAATATTAGCAATAATCATCTGTAGCTCATCTGTTTTTGCCGACGGACTTATTATTCCGGAAGGCAATACTTACCCTGATGAAGTATTAAAAAATAAAAGCACAAGCATTGAAGTAAATATTCGTGGGCTTATTGCAGAAACGGTAGTATACCAGGAGTTTGAAAATGAATCAGATGCAGAAATTAACGGGGTATACAGTTTTCCGCTTCCGATGAATGCCAGAACGACAAGGCTCATGTATTCAAAAGGAGATACACTGATTGATGCCGTTCTAAAAGTGAAGGCTCAAACTCAGAATCCCGGGACCGGTGAAGGAGGAACTGTGGCCTTGATAAATCAGTATATGGGCAAAAATGCCTTGAGGCTAAGACTGAGTAATATTGCACCGCACAGCATTAAAGGCATACGACTGCATTACATATCCACCCTCACGAATTCTGATGGTACAGCAGAATACATTTATCCCCTTGATGTATCGGATTTTGTAAAAACACAGCTGGATTATCTGAAGATAAAAATCAATGTCAGCTCATCGACTAAAATTGAAAACTTCGCACTGCCGGATTTTAATGATTTCTTTGTCAGTTCCGAAACAGACACTACACTAAAAATCACCTGTTTGAATTCAAAAGTTTATCCGGCAAAAGATATCCGGTTCAGCTATTCAACAGATAACAGCAATCTGTCTCTTGATGTATTTTCATGGAAGCCTGACACAACTGATGGTTATTTTACCATCGTGGCACGCTCTGAGGCAAAAGAAATAACAGAACGTATTCCGCAAAAACTTATGTTTTTGATTTGCAATTCTACCACAATGTCAGGCATTAAATTGGATCAGTCCAAATTTGCTGTTAATAAATGTCTGGATCAGCTTGGAGAACAGGATTCATTTAACATTGCTGTTTACAACTCAGTGTTAAGCCAGTGGCAAGGCTCTTATGTGCCGGCAACATCAGATAACATTACCCAGGCCAAAACATATGTTGATGCAATTACATTTAAATATGGTAACAGAACCGGTAGTGCAATTAAACAGATCCTAAGTACAAATCCAGTCACCGGGACATTGATGTCTATCCTTGCATTCACAGATGGAAAAGGCACACTTGATCCATACGAAATTGAGGAGGCCAATATACATAAAACAGGCATTTTCCTGGTCGCCATTGGTAACGATTATGACCGGGCGCGTTTGGAGACTCTGGCTAACCTGAACTTTGGTTTTGTTTGTTACTTAACAAATGAAGATAACCTGAGTGATGAAATCGTCAATGTTTTTAAGCGGATAAGTTATCCTCTTTATAAAGATATCAACATCGATTATCTCGATCCGATGGTCCATGATCTGTATCCCGCCAAAATACCGGCCTTGTATGCAAACAGCGATGTTATCATCTCCGGCAGATATTCGCTCCCGGGTTGGGCACAAATCAAGATCAGTGGCTTCGGTTATCTCGGAATGCAAATGTTTCCGTTTGACACCAAATTTGCAAACAGCTATGATGACAGTGAATTCTGCAGAAATATGTGGGTTAGAAATGCGATGGACAATATAGAGGCAAGCTTACTCATATATGGTGAAGCAGATTCATTAAAAAATAAACTGATAGCACTCAGCCTGGCCAATAATATGCGTTGTCGTTATACCAGTTATCTTGAAGACAGTATCTATAAAGAATTAGGTGATGATATTTATGATGATGAATTCGGTTCAACACCGATTAATACTTCTACAACAAAAGCATATAATAAAATCACAAAACTGGGCCCTGTACCGCTGAATATCACATCCTGTATTTGTATTAATCTGCAGGATGGCGGCAACTCTAATTCCAGGTTTATAAGAATCTATAACATTAAAGGTGAAATTGTAAAAACCATAAAAATATCTGATGTGATGTCAGGTGAGATTGAAATATCATTATCGGAACTGATGGGTTCAAACCTGAAAGGCATTTATATTATTACACTTGAAATTGATCACAATATTGAAGATTTCAGAAAAGTTATTTTGTAAAAGTCTATTTATCCTTTAATAAAAAAGAGGCACCGTGCCTCTTTTTTTATGCCTCATGGTTTTATTATAACACTTTAGAATAACGTTTAGAGCCGGGAATAAATATAGTTCGTTCCTGGATGATCTGAGTTATAATTCATCCAGCCTGGTCAAGAAGCTATAAACAGACAATTAAAATGTGCTCAGAACAGTGGAATCATGCAAGCAACTACATAAGCCGCTTATGTTCGCTTTACTTCAGTTCCACTGCCACCGGACAGTGGTCGCTTCCCATAACATCGGCCAGTATAGATGCATTTTTTACTTCGGGGATAAAAGACTCACTGACCAGGAAATAATCGATTCTCCAGCCGATATTTTTCCCCCTGGCGCCGGCACGGTAGCTCCACCAGGAATAGGCATCTTTTTTATCCGGATAAAAATATCTGAAACTGTCCACGAAACCGCCTTGTGTAAACCGGTCCATTCCATCGATTTCTTCCTGCATGTATCCGGCATATTTGTTGTAATTAGCTTTTGGACGTGCCAAATCTGTTTCGGTATGAGCCACATTAAAATCACCGCAAACGATAACCGGTTTTGTCTTTTCCAGAAACTTAAGATAGTTAAAAAATGCCAAATCCCATTCCTGCCTGTAATCCAGACGCCGCAAATCGCTACCTGAGTTTGGCACATAGACTGATATTACGAAAAACTTATCGTATTCTGCACACAATACACGTCCTTCGGTATCGTGCTCATCCATCCCAATACCCTTTGAAATGCTCATTGGTTCCTGTTTGGTCAGTATTGCTGTACCTGAATAACCTTTTTTCACGGCCGAATTGGAATATATGTGATAACCTTCCATGTTTTCCAGCGTTTCAGAAACCTGATCGTCCTGCGCTTTTGTTTCCTGCAGGCAGATTATATCCGGATCAATTGCTTTTATATCCTTAAAAAAATTCTTTTTGGCAACTGCTCTCAGTCCATTAACATTCCATGAGATGATCTTCATATTTTTTGTCTTTATAAAAACTTACCATTTACAAATATACAATGTCACAACCATTATTCAAGTTTGCAGGTATTCTAAAATCATTCAAAGTCAATTCAACATCAACAAATGCCTCACTCCTTTGCTTCCTTTTCCTGTTGTTCAGACTTGTTTTCCTCTACAGCTTCCTGCAACGGCACTTCAAAATTCTGAACATCCGGATTAATTTTTTTAATGATCGTGGCATGATAATACTCCTGCTCCAGTCCCCTGTAAAGGCTGTACACCATAAAAATAAGGATAAAGGTAAACGGCAAACCTGCTGCTATTGAGGCACTTTGCAAAGCCGTGAGTCCGCCACCCAAAAGAAGCACTGCAGCACACACGCCCTCCATTACAGCCCAGAATATGCGCTGAGGCACGGGAGAATCAAGTTTTCCACCTGATGTCAGATGGTCTACCACCAGTGATCCTGAATCAGAAGATGTAACAAAAAAGATAATCACAAGCAATACACCTGTAAATGAGGTTATCTGCGTTAATGGAAAATTCTTCAGCATCACGAATAAAGCAGTTGATACATTATCCTGAACCGCAGATACGATGTCTGCTGCACCTGTTGTCTGAAGGTTAATGGCAGAACCACCCATCGTACTCATCCATAAAAATGAGAGCAAAGTAGGCAGGATCATCACACCCATAATAAATTCCCGCACTGTTCGGCCTTTTGAAACTCTGGCTATAAACATGCCCACAAAAGGCGACCATGAGATCCACCATCCCCAGTAGAATATCGTCCACAGATTCTGCCAGTTGCTGCCCTCGGCACCATGATAGGTTTCCACCCAGAAACTTAGTTCCGGCAACTTCTGAAGGTAGAACCCCAGGTTTTGAGTAAAAGCCTTAAGGATATAAATTGTAGGACCTACAATAATGATAAACAGCATGAATATTCCGGCTAAGTAGAGGTTAGCACTACTTAACAGACGTACACCTTTATCCAAACCAGCAACCACCGACAATGTTGCAAACAGGGTTATGATACCGATCAGCAATACCGCATATTCTGTTGAAGTGGGAAACCCGAATAAGTAATTCAACCCTGCTGCCACCTGCTGGACCCCAAGCCCCAGCGAAGTTGCCAGTCCGAAAAGGGTAGCCAGTACCGACAAGATATCAATCAGGTTACCCCAGAAACCATAGATTTTATCTTTAAGCACCGGATAAAATACAGAACGAATAGTCAGTGGCAATCCCCTGTTATATGCAAAAAATGCCAGTGATAAACCCACAAGCGTGTAAATACCCCACGGATGCAGGCCCCAGTGAAAATATGTCACGCCAAGAGCACTTTGCGCACTTTGCGGGGAATACCCGGGTACATCGAACATGGGCGACGGTGATGCATAGTGAAATATGGGTTCAGCCACACTCCAGAACATTAGCCCTATTCCCATCCCGGCACTTATCAGCATGGCATACCAGCTGAATGTACTGAATTCCGGCAGTGCATCCGGCCCGCCTAGTTTAATGCTGCCATATTTGCTGGCTGCAAAAATGATCATCACGATCACAAAAAAATTGGCTGCGAGCATATAAAACCATCCAAAAGTATCACCTATGCTGTTCAGCATATTGGTAAAAAATGCGCCGGCCTGTTCCTTAAAGACTAAGGTCATCACGATAAACAGAATTACCAAACCGCCTGCAATTAGTGAAACCTGGGGATGAATATCAAAACCCCATTTTTTCCAGTTGCTTTCTCCCGGGGTGTGACCTTTCGACTCATCGTAGTATGTAGCCTTGGGGATAATCTGAAGTCCTAAAAAAGGGTTGCGCTCCTTAAAAATTTTTCGCTGTTGCTTTTTTAAATACTCCCGGGCCATTTCGGTGGCTTTACTCTGATAAGATTGATCCTGTGGATGATTTGATTGTTCTGACATACGTAATTGTTTAATTTCAAATATGTTGTTAATCAGTACTTTCAAAAAAAGAACTATCGAATTTTATTCGGCACGATGTATCAAAAACTAACGTAGTGCGGATTTCATCAGCCACAAAATCCCAACGCCAGTACTGCCATGTTGCAGCGAACACGGAAGCAGCTTAATGAATACATCTGATTTTCTTACTTAAACGGGGCGTTACAATTGGGTTTGTTGTGTAACATAGTGCTAACAACATGAGCCGTTGTTTTGTTTGATTTTTTTTACACAGCACCTTGCCGGGAGCCGGTTACAGCCTTAAATCAAAGGTTATCTGCGCATTATCGAATCAAGCCTTATCAGGCTATATGAAAAGAATACGTTTAAAAACAATGCTGTTTTATGAGTTACAGAAAATTGAATACGTGTAAGTAGTGGTCGCAGGCTTTATGTAATGAATTATTCATCTGTATTATTTTTCATTCTCCGTTTTTCTTCTCCCAAATACGGGAACTGCTTTCACGGGCCGTATCACCTACATTGGTTCTCAGATAAAGCTGACTTACGTAGTCATAAGCTAAATTGGTTCCCTGAAGCCCTTGTTCTGAGTCTGTACTGATGACCTCTTTCTTCTGAAGATGCGGACAAAACAGAACATCTGAGTGTGAGATATTGAAATAGCCGGTTCTCCAATACATACTGCTTTCATGCTGTTATTTCAAGTCAGCTTAAGAACGTTTAAATTCATCGCAGCAAACGAACATACTATTAAAACACCTTGTTATACACAAAAACAACTATTATGAATAAACTTTTAATGGCAATCATGATAAGTACGTTCAGCATCATTCAACATGTTGCAGCCCAGAAAAGTTTCTATGATTTTAAGGTAGAAACCATAACAGGCGACAGTATCAGCTTATCCGAATTTAAGGGCAAAAAAATACTCGTGGTGAATACCGCTTCCAAATGTGGTTTTACGCCGCAGTACGAAGATCTTGAGAAACTATATGAAACGTATAAGGATGATGATTTTGTAATTATCGGATTTCCTGCCAATAACTTCTTGCATCAGGAGCCGGGCAGTAATGAAGAAATTGCAAAATTCTGCAAGATGAACTACGGTGTAACGTTTCCAATGATGGCTAAAATAAGTGTTAAAGGGAAAGACATGCATCCCTTGTATGAATGGCTGACCACCAAAAAGGAGAATGGCGTACTGAATACAAAGATCAGCTGGAACTTTCAAAAATTTCTGATAGACAAAAATGGGAAACTGATCAAAACCCTGCCTCCAAAGACTAAACCAATGGATGAAGAGATTGTGGAATGGATTAAGCGTTCCTGAATTCGCTTCACAGTTTAGTTTTTCATAAAAAAACACGAAATTCGCACAAAACATCTATTATGAAGGTTGGCATAATCCAGCAGACAAATACGGTATCTGTAGAACATAACAAGTTAAAACTGGCTGAAAATATCACAGCTGCTGCTAAAAACGGTGCACAGCTGGTTGTGCTTCAGGAGTTACATAACAGCCTTTACTTTTGTCAGACTGAAGATACGGAACTGTTTAACCTGGCAGAACCAGTTCCGGGACCATCTACAGCCTTTTACAGTGATCTGGCGAAAGAAAACAATATTGTTCTTGTCACCTCACTTTTTGAAAGACGTACTGCCGGAATCTATCACAATACAGCCGTAGTTTTCGATACCGATGGCTCAATGGCAGGCAAATACCGTAAGATGCATATACCGGATGATCCGGCCTACTATGAGAAGTTTTATTTTACCCCTGGTGATCTGGGTTTTGAACCCATAAATACCTCATTGGGTCGACTTGGAGTTCTGGTTTGCTGGGATCAGTGGTATCCTGAGGCTGCCCGTGCAATGGCACTGAAAGGTGCTGAAATTTTGATTTATCCTACTGCTATTGGTTGGGAAAGCTCTGATCCGGGAGAACAAAAAGAAAGACAGCAAACAGCCTGGATGACAGTTCAACGTGGACATGCTGTGGCAAACGGCCTGCCCGTTGTTGCAGTAAACCGAACCGGCCATGAACCGGATCCGTCAGGTCAGACAAATGGCATACAGTTCTGGGGCACCTCTTTTATTGCCGGACCACAGGGTGAGCTTTTATACAAAGCTCCGGCTGATGAAGAAGTCGTTAAGATTGTGGATGTAGATATGCAGCGAAGTGAAAATGTACGGCGCATCTGGCCTTTTTTCAGGGATCGCCGGATTGATGCATTTCAGGATCTTATGAAACGCTTCGCGGACGAATAATTACTCCATCTTCAGTTTCTCAATTGTATAGCGTTCATAATGATCCCCCGTTCCTCTCCAGAAGGTGAGTTTATCCTTTGAATAGGCATAGGTGTATGAACCCGATAGAATCAGCGACCAGTCAAAATCGGCTGTCCATACGCATTCATCATCAAACTGAATAGTATAATCATCCCACCCTACTGTTCCATGACAGATAGCCGGAAAATGTGCTGCCTCACTCCCTCCTTCAAAGGAAAAATCCTTAATCGTTAATGTAATGGCTGTTGTTGAATCTCCCCGTGTATAAGATCCTGCATATGATCCGTCAAGATCAGGCAAACTGTTTTTGGGATCACAAGAAAAAAATAGTGACGCCAAAATTATTATAAAAGTTACTGTGTATTTCATATTGTATTTTTCTTAAAGTGTAAAGTAAGCCAAAAAGCGTTGCATTTAAAACTGATTCTTACGAAGAATTTTACCGGGCCGTTTCCGGGAAACAAAACGCTTAACTGCTAATCCTGCATAATCCGGTGAAGCGCTCATTCCTTAGGGTTTAACTTTATATTCCACAGCATTATAAAGTACTAAAATTAATAAAATCCAGAACTTTTCATATCGCATACAGGTTTATCTAACAACAAATCTGTTAACTATGCGCTTTCATACCATCAATAAATCGGTAATTGTTAAAACTTCATTGCAAAAGGCATGGGAGTTTATTCATAATCCGGAGAACCTGAACCTGATTACACCGGAAGATATGGATTTCAGAATCGTTTCAGATCTGCCTGAATCTATGTTTAACGGCCTCACCATTGCGTATAGGGTAAAGATTCCGGTCCTGGGAATAACAGACTGGCTGACAGAAATAAAACATATTCGTGCCCCTTATGCATTTGTGGATGAACAGCGGATAGGTCCCTACAAATTATGGTACCATTATCATGAACTTGTGGAGGTTGAGGGTGGCGTAAAAATTATTGACCGCGTGCATTACCAGTTACCATTCGGATTTATTGGTCATATCGCACATTTAATATTTGTGCGCCGTACACTAATGAAAATTTTCGATTTCAGAAATGTCAAATTCAGGGAGTTACTGGAGGATCAAAATGAATGACAGCACGTTTTCTGATGATTTAAATAAGAGGTCATATTCAATTAAACCCGGTTCATAAATAAAAGAGGCCAACCCAAAAAGGGAAGGCCTCATGATATAACAGTTAAATGTATTCGGTATCTTATGCCATTAAATTTTTGTTTTAAGGCCCCTTCTTAGAAGCAATGCATCCGGATCGGGTTCCTGTCCGCGGAATTGAACGTATAGTTTCATCGGATCATCTGTCCCGCCTTTTGACAAAACGAAACGTTTAAATTTAGAGGCGGTTTCCTGATCGAATATCCCGTTTTGCCTGAATGTATTAAATGCATCTGCATCCAATAACTCAGCCCACATATACGCATAGTAACCGGCAGAATAACCGCCACTGAAAATGTGTGCAAAATAAGGGCTTCTGTACCGCACAACAATCTCCGGGATCATACCGTATTTATTGAGTGTTTTGGTTTCAAATTCGTTAACACCGTCTTCCGGAACTTCGGTAAGCGTATGCCAGTCCATATCAAGCAATGCCGCAGATACGTATTCTACAGTTGCAAAACCCTGGTTAAAATGAGATGCTTTATTGATTTTCTCAATCAATTCTTCAGGGATCAGCTCTCCGGTTTTGTAATGATAAGCATATAGCTTCAGCACTTCAGGCTCGCCGGCCCAGTTTTCCATGATCTGAGAAGGCAGTTCCACAAAATCGCGGGGAACAGCAGTTCCTGATAAGGTATAATAGGAACATTGGGATAATAATCCATGCAGGGCATGCCCGAATTCATGAAACATGGTTTGAACATTATCCCATGTCAGCAAAGCCGGCATATTTTCGGACGGAGCAGGAAAGTTACAAACGTTACAAACGACCGGAGTGATCATTTCACCATTGATACGCTCCTGTTTCCGATAGCTGTTCATCCAGGCACCGGCTCTTTTACCTGACCTCACAAAGTAATCGGTATAAATGATCCCAACATGGTTACCATCTGCATCAAGCACTTCAAACGGCACAACGTCAGGATGGTATACCTCAATATCATTCCGCTCTTTAAACTGTAATCCGTACAACTTTTCAGCCACTTTGAATATGCCGTTTCGCACATTATTCACTTCAAAATACGGCATCAGTTCATTCTCATTCAAAGCATATTTCTCAGCTTTAACTTTCTCAGCATAATACCACCAGTCCCATGGTTCCAGCTTGAAGTTTCCACCTTCCTTATCAATAATGGCCTGCATATCTTTAACCTCTTCTCTGGCAACCGGAAGTGCTGCATTCCACACCTTCAATATCAGATCATAAACTTTCTCCGGTGTTTTTGCCATGTTTTTATCGAGAATATATTCGGCATGGTTTCTGAATCCAAACATATTAGCCCGTTCAATACGCAAAGCCACTATTTTTTTAATGATTTCCTTATTATCTTTATCATTATCATGGTTACCCCTACTGATGTAGGCATTGAATAACTGCTTTCTCAGATCACGTTTTTCAGAATAGGTTATAAATGGTATCATGCTTGGCTTATGCGGTGTAAAAACCCATTTATTAGTGTAACCTTTTTCCTTCGCCTTTGCTGCTGCACCGGCAATAACACTTTCCGGAAGTCCGGCCAGATCGGCTTCATTTTCAATCAACAGTTCAAAATTATTTGTTTCAGCCAGAATATTATTTCCAAACTCCAGGGTTAACATACTCATCTGCTCATTGATTTCCCGCAACCTTTGTTTTTTATCATCAGATAAATTCGCACCGCCCCTTACAAAACCATCGTATGTTTTTTCCAAAAGCATCTCCTGTTCCGTATTCAGTTGCAATTCATCCTTTTTATCATATACAGCTTTTATCCTGGCAAAAAGTTCCGGATTCAGACTGATATTTGTATTGTGGCGTGACAGTACCGGAGATAATTCCTTTGCAATTTCCTGAAGCTCATCGGATGTGTTGGCACTGCTCAGATTATAAAATACACCTGTCACTTTTTTAAGTAAATGGCCGGTTTTATCAAGAGCCACTATCGTATTTTCAAACGATGGAGCCTCCGTATTATTTACAATTGCATTAATCTCCTCCTCTTCCTGTTTTATACCGGCCTCAACTGCAGGCATGTAATCTGAATTTTCTATTCTACTGAAAGGTGGTGTTCCATACGGTGTATTCCATGTTTCAAAAAAAGGATTTCCCTTTTCTCCGGAGTTACATGCTGTCATTATTATTACAATTAATGTGGATATCAAAACGAGATTCTTCATATCTGAGATTTATTGTTTGGAACCAAAAATAATAAAAGACCACAATATATAATCTGCAAAATATCATGAAGTGTCTGTTCATGCATTAAAACGTAAGCCATTCACGTAAATACTATCGTATAAGAAATCAAAACTTTTAAAGAATATGTATGAAAATAAACGGATTACACTAATCTGGATTAAAGCTGAATAAGAAACTGTCATTTGAAATATGACGAATATTACCTATGTTTAACGTTAATTTTATTTCAATTTTATCTTTTGTCATAGCTTAAAATCACAAAGGATGTTTCTTTTTCATTGCTGTTTAAATAAGCAGTTTACCTAAGAGGCATCAAAAAATATTCTGATGAACGAAACAAAATACAGCCCGAACATAACCAACGCTCCATTTGGATACGCGCTACATAAAATAATAGTTGATGATAAAAATAAGCCTGTGGATTACAGTTTCATTGAAGTCAACAGAAAATTTGAGGAGCTTACCGGTTTAAAAGCAGGGAAAATCATTGGAAAAAGCATAAAAGATATTCTGCCGGGCATTGTGAACGATAGCTTTGACTGGATATCTTTCTATGGCGATATTGCCATTAACCTTACGTCCAAAGAATTTGAACAGTACTCAGATATATTGAACAGATGGTATAAGGTAAATGCCTTTTCTCCTGAAATAAATTATTTTGTAACCTATTTCACAGACATCACTGATGATAAACGCCGGCTCGATAATAAAAACATCATTCTCGGTTTAAGTAACAGCCTTTTATCTTCAGGCAATAATAATGTTGACTATGAGGAAATAACAAAAAACCTTCTCAAACTATCCGGAGCAAAGTATGGCATATTCAGCCTTTATTCCGAAGATCAGGTTACAATAACGCATAAGGCAGTTTGTGGTTTGTCAGATCAGATAAATAAAGTATATAAACTGTTCGGTTTCTCGCTGCATAACAAGGAATGGACACTGTCGGATGATAAACTCAAGTCCATCAGAGAGGGTGAAAGTCTAAAATTGGTGACACTTGACCAACTGACTGAAGGACAAATACCACCAATAGTATCGCGTACAGCGTATAAAATGCTCGGATTAGGGAAAATTTATACTGTACAGATCAGACATAAAAACCGCGTTATGGGAGACTTCCTTCTGTTTTATAGTCAGCCCAGTGATCTGGAAAATACCGAAGAGGTTAAGACATACGTCAACATTGTAGGCATAGCTCTGAATAAATATAAGGCTGAAATAAAAATTCAGTCCGAACTCACAAAGAATAAGGAACTTCGCTATCTTAATCTGAATGTTATAAATGCCATTCAGGATGGAATCTCTGTACTTACACCGGATTTTACTATTATAAGTGCAAACAATAAAATAAAGGAATGGAACGGATCGAATGCCGTTGAAGGCAAAAAATGTTATGAAGTTTACAGAAGTTTTGAAAAACCATGCAAAGCTTGTGCCTGTAAATCAGCGCTCGAGACAGGAAAAGTCTCAATAACAGAAATACACGGGCTGTATGGTAAAACAGATAATATTTATGAAATATCAGCGCTTCCTATTATCGAACCGGAAACCGGAAAAATTACTTCAATCGTTGAACTGGTCAGGGATATTACAGAAACCAGAAAAGCCGAAACTGAATTACAAAATCAAAAAGACCGGTTATATCACTTAATAACAAGCAGTAACAGTGGCACCTGGGAATGGAACGTGCAAACCGGTGAAACCATATTCAATGAACGCTGGGCCAATATCATCGGATATACACTGGATGAACTGGAACCTGTTTCAATTCGCACATGGGAGCAGTTTATGCATCCGGATGATGCAAGGATATGCGAAACGAATCTGAATCGACATTTTGAAGGGGAAGTGGACTTTTATAATGCAGAACTACGAATAAAACATAAAAGTGGAAGCTGGATTTGGATACTGGACCAGGGACAGGTCATCTCAAGAACTGAAGATGGAAAGCCGGAATGGATGTTCGGCACTCATCAGGACATAACAGAGCGTAAGCTTGCAGAGCTAAAGATAAAAGAAAGTGAAGAAAAGTACAAAGCACTTAATCGCCTCTTCAGAACCATCAGCGATAATATGACTGATATGTTATGGGCTAAAGATCTGGATAACAAATTTATATTCACAAACAAGGCCATGTGCGACGGGCTGCTTAATGCCAAAGATGTACATGAACCCATTGATAAAACGGATATTTACTTTGCCAACCGTGAACGTAAAAGCCGACCGGATAACCCGGAATGGCATACTTTCGGAGAGATTTGCATGGATTCTGATGCAGTAGTCAGAAAGACCATGAAGCCGGGACGTTTTGATGAGTTTGGCAATGTTAAAGGGAAATTTCTACGACTCGACGTCACAAAATCACCCCTGCTTGATGATGACGGAAAGATCATTGGCGTTGTCGGCAGCGGAAGGGATGTTACTGTTGAAAGTGAGATAAGGGGCCAGCTTAAGAAAAGTGAAGAACGGTACAGGAATGTGGTGAACGGGATAAAAGAGGTCGTTTTTGAAACCGATGCAGAGGGATTGTGGACTTTCCTTAATCCTGCATGGACAGAGATGACCAATTTTACCGTTGAAGAATCGGTTGGAACAGATTTTCTGGACTATGTATTTCCTGATGACCGCGAGAGAAATGCAAAACTTTTTAAACCCCTCATCAATAAAGAAAAACCGTATTGCCGGCACGAGATTCGTTATATAACCAAAGATGGTGGATATAAATGGGTGGAAGTTTATGCAGGTCTCATAACGGATGAAAATGGCAATACCACAGGAACTACCGGAACACTGATGGATATCACAGAGCGTAAAATCTGGGAAAAGGAACTATTAAAAGCCAAAGAAAAAGCAGAGGAAAGCGACAGACTCAAGTCGGCTTTTCTGGCCAACATGAGTCATGAAATCCGGACACCCATGAATGCAATTGTTGGTTTTGCCTCCTTTCTTCTTGATAAGGATCTCAGCAGAGATGAAATCAGCAGGTACTCTGAATATATTATTTCCAGTGGCGACCATCTTTTAGAGCTCATAAATGATATTATTGATATATCTAAAATTGATGCCGGACAGATCAGGACCACTGTGGCGGCTGTAAATATTACGGAACTACTAAAAGAGGTTGAAGGTATATTCAGTTCTCACATGAAGTTCAAGCAAAAAGAAGGGCCGGTTGAGCTCATAGCTAAAATTCCATCCAAAGCTTATACTGCGGAAACTGACATTGTGAGATTAAGGCAGATTCTCATTAACCTGATTAATAATGCCTTGAA
Organism: Quyinboa sediminis; assembly: GCF_042219855.1. Classification (NCBI taxonomy): domain Bacteria; kingdom Pseudomonadati; phylum Bacteroidota; class Bacteroidia; order Bacteroidales; family Quyinboaceae; genus Quyinboa; species Quyinboa sediminis. The sequence continues at coordinate 317,796 of NZ_JBHJHP010000005.1, forward strand.
ATTTACGCATAAAGGCCATGTGGAATTTGGTATGGTAATTAAAGGTCCCGATATTGAATTTTATGTCAAAGACACTGGTATCGGAATTGCTGAAAAAGATCAGCAAATCATCTTTGAACGGTTCAGACAGGCTTCTGATTCCACAGAAAAAATATATGGTGGAACAGGTTTGGGTCTGTCCATTGCAAAAGCATACGTTGAACTGTTAGGTGGAAAAATTACCCTGTTTTCTGAACCTGGCAATGGATCCACATTCCGGTTCACTATTCCCAACAACAGTGTGGAGACTGTCATTGCCGGGCAGGCTGCTCAGAGTGATGGTTTTTCGGCATTCAACGGCGAACACATCCTGGTAGCAGAAGATGATTATATCTCATATAAGTACCTGTATGAAGTCCTGTCATCCTATGACCTAAAGGTCAGCCGTGCGGAAAATGGAGAACAGGCCTTAAAATCGGTTTTAAACGATCCTACCATTAACCTGGTACTAATGGATATTCTGATGCCGGTAATGGACGGGCTTGAAGCCACCCGGAAAATACGGGAAAAAAAGATAACCGTTCCTGTCATTGCTCAAACCGCATTCGCATTTGAAAGTGACAGAGAGCGATGTATTAATGCAGGTTGTGATGACTATTTATCAAAACCTGTAAAAGAAAAAGAATTAGTTAACGTCTTACATAAATACCTGAATCTTAAGAACAAGCCTGTGCTAAACTGACATATATACTTTTTTATGGTTTAATTATTTGCTAAATTTAATGGCAATATCATTTGCACCCCATAATAACAAATTAGTTATAAGCAAATATTAATCATTAAAAAGGAGGCCTTAAATGAGTGACTATCACGAACCCGCTAAATCTCTGAGTGAAAAAACCAGATCCTTTACCAGGGCACTGAACAGTTTAAAAGAAGAAATTGAAGCCATAGACTGGTACAACCAAAGGTATGATGTTGAAACGGATAAATCGTTGAAGCATATCCTGAAGCATAACATGGAAGAAGAGATGGAGCATGCCTGTATGACCCTGGAATGGCTTCGCCGTAACATGGACGGCTGGGATGAGGAATTGAGAGAAAATCTATTTAAAGAAGGAGAGATCGGACACCACTAATGTTAACGAATGGCAGAAAAAAAGGCCTCCGTCAGTTAACAGAGGCCTTTAACGTATTTTAATTTCAGCGTTTTCTACTGAACTTTATCACCATCGTATGCCCATACAAGATAACCGGCACCCCAGGTAAACCCGGCACCAAATGTTGCCAGAATGATTTTATCCCCTTTTTTCAGCTGCTTTTCCCACTCCCATAAACAAAGTGGTAAAGTAGCAGATGTGGTGTTCCCGTATTTTTCGATATTTATCATTACCTGCTCCTTGTTGATTCCCATATGATAAGCGGTTGCTTCAATGATCCTCATATTGGCCTGATGCGGTACCAGCCAGGTCAGCTCCTCTGAAGAAATATTATGCTTCTTCATCATATTCACCGAAACTTCAGCCATATTCGACACGGCATGCTTAAATACATGTCGTCCTTCCTGGTACACATAGTGTTCGTCATTGTCAACCGTTTCATGCGAAGCAGGACGAACTGAACCACCAGCCTTCATCTGAAGATGCTTAAGACCGCTACCATCAAGATGAAGATCAGTATCCAGTAATCCTATTCCCTCTTCTGTTGAAGGTTCAAGCAATACAGCACCGGCAGCATCACCAAATAAAGGACATGTTGTACGGTCCTTGTAATTTGTTATTGCCGACATCTTATCAGCGCCTACCAGAATAACTTTTTTGTGCTTACCTGAAACAATATACTGAGCCGCAGTATCCAGTCCGAAAAGAAAACCGGAACAGGCAGCCATCACATCAAATCCATAAGCATTGGTTAATCCGGCAAGATCCTGAATCGTTGAGGCAGTTGATGGAAAGGGATGATCCGGCGTTGTTGTTGCACATACAACCAATTCTATTTCTTCAGGCTTCGTATTTGTCTTCTTTAAAAGCTTTTTAATGGCTTCGGCTCCCATGAATGCAGAACCTTTGTCTTTGTCTTTTAGAATTCTTCTTTCCTTTATTCCTACCCTGGTCATGATCCATTCATCGGTAGTGTCAACCATCTGACTTATTTCTTCATTTGTCAGGCGATAATCGGGCAGATAGGTTTCGATGCCTGTGATAATTGCTTTTAAATTACTCATCTTGAAATAAAAGTGTTTGCCATGAAATAAAAAAAGCCCTAAACGGAGTTAGGGCATATGCTTTATTGCCTTAATACTACATATCAACTGCTTTCTCTACTGCAAGTCTGCCTCTGTAGTAACCACATTCGCCACAAACAGTGTGGTAAACATGAGAAGCGCCGCAATTAGGGCATACTGCTAAAGTTGGCATCTCTGCTTTGTAATGCGTTCTTCTTTTATCCCTTCTTGTCTTCGATGTTTTGCGTTTTGGATGTGCCATTTTTCCAAATTTATTTAATTGTTATTACCTAGTTTCTTTAATGCTTCCCAACGGGGATCAATATCTTGTTTATGTTCTGTTTTTTGTTCCGAGATGCGCTCTAACATTTCAGGATTACAATCCCCTTTTTTATGAAATTTTGCAATTGGAATACTCAGTTTTACAAATTCATACACGTAAGAGGACAGATCAAAAAATCCCTCTTCCTCCGGTATAATTATAACTTCGTCATCTATTTCACTGAATTCCTCTCCGTACTTCAGATAAAGGTTAAATTCTCCCTTAATTTTCAGATCCATCTCATCCAGACAGCGGTCACATGGAACCTGTACCGTTCCTTTTAATTTAAACTGCAACTCAAATGTCCGGGTTGATTTCGTGATAAAAAGTGATAAATCAACATCAGTATCCGAAATTTCGTCATCATCAAAACACTCAATGAACGTCCGGTCAACATGGAACTTCAACTCCTGCTTCCCGCTTTCCAAGCCCTTTAGAGGGATTATATATTCTTCCAGCCTCTTCAAGTCCCCTGTTTAAAAACCCTGCAAAATTATAAAAATAACAGCAACAATTAAAAAAAACGTTTCTTTTTTCCTTAAATAGTTGAAAATTACAATGTGCTACTATGATTTCAGTACAGGTAGTATCACCCGAATGGTAGTTCCTTTCTCCAGTTCTGACCATTTAACAAAGATTCTGCCATGATGATAATTCTCAACGATTCGCTTGGTCAGTGATAATCCCAAACCCCAACCCCGTTTTTTTGTCGTAAATCCGGGATTAAATATGGTTTTGAATCTTTTTTTAGGTATTCCTCTTCCATTATCAGTAAAATCCGTGATAACCATATCTTCTTTGTGCATCATCACCACAGAGATTTCTCCAACACCTGTTGTTGCATCAATGGCATTTTTAATTATATTTTCAATCACCCATTCAAACAAGGGACGATTTACCTCAACCGGAATAAAGGCATTCTGCTCAATATCACTTTTTATAGTAATTTTCTTAGAAGTTCTGCTCCGCATATAGGCCAGAGCATCAACCAGAAGATCAGTGTAGTTGTACTGTTCAAGTGACGGTTTGGAACCGATTTTTGAAAACCGTTCAGTCACCATATTTAACCGGTTCAGATCCTTCTCCATCTCCGGGATCATTTCAGGATTAAAACTTCCGCTTTTCATTAATTCCGTCCAGGCCATGAGTGACGACAGGGGCGTACCTAACTGATGGGCTGTTTCCTTGGATAAACCAACCCAAACCTGGTTTTCTTCTGCCTTTTTAGAAAACGAAAATGCCAGATAAGCGATAACAAAAAAGAAAGCAATCAGGCCTAACTGCACATATGGATAATACTGTAACTGCTTAAGAAGCACCGAGTCGTTATAATACAGCGTTAGCTGAAAAGGGCCTTCATCTGTCTGCGTTTCCATGCGGATCGGTTCTATCTGCTCGGCAAACTTCTTAGCCTTATCCTTCAGAAATTCTTCCTGTGCCACATTTTCAGGGATTCGTATGTTGGCAAAGGTCGAGATGCTGTCCGTTTTATCATAAATGATTACCAACGGTATTGTAGTATTGTTCTGGGATATTTTTAAAATTAAATTAAGCGTGACCGGGTCATCGGTCTGACCCAACATTTTAAAGGCTTCTGCAGTCAGCTCCATTTTTTTGCGCTCTTCCAGCGATAAGCGATTGGCCAGCCGGTTGGTAAAAAACATGGATGCAACCACTATCAGGCCGGCAAATAACATCAAAAATAACTTCAGGCGGGTTTTAGTATCGTAAATGGTCTTCATTACAGAAGTTTTTTAGTTTATTGTAACGTTTAAACTCTGTATTTATTGTCATCAGGATCTTCCAGTATATTCAGATAACTGATATACCTCGAATAGCTGATCTCACCGTTTTCAACAGCTTCTTTCACAGCACAACCCGGCTCTTCAACATGGATACAGTTATGATATTTACAGTTCGTTGCCGTTTTAAAGATTTCAGGAAAGAAATGGTATATCTCGTTACGCTCAAAATCGATGGTTCCGAATCCCCGGATTCCCGGAGTATCAATAATATATCCCCCTATTTTTAATGGATGCATCTCAGAAAAGGTGGTGGTATGTTTCCCGCTATGATGCGCTTCAGAAATCTCCTGTGTTTTCAGCTTCATTCCCGGATCAACAGCATTTATAAGGGACGATTTACCGACACCACTATGTCCTGACAACAGGGATACTTTTCCTTTCAGAAGACGAGATACTTTATCAATGTTTTTGGCTTTTGTAACGGATGTAAACAGACATTCGTAACCAATATCGGTGTATACAGCCATCCACTCCGCCAATTTATCGGTTTCATCTTCATTATACAGATCTGTTTTATTAAAAATAAGCTTAGCCGGAATATCGTAAGCTTCGGCAGTAGACAAAAACCGGTCGATAAAAACAGTGGTTGTGACAGGATAACTGACTGTTGCAACCAGAACAGCCTGATCTATATTGGCTGCAATAACATGCGTCTGTTTTGAAAGATTTGTTGATTTCCTGACCAGGAAATTCTTACGCTCATGAATCGCAACAATGGTATTATGTTCCGCATCCACATCAACAATATCACCCACAGCAACCGGGTTGGTACTCCTTATCCCCTTCAACCTGAATTTACCTTTTATCCTGCACTCCAGACTTTCTGTCTCAGTCTGAACCTGGTACCAGCTTCCTGTATTTTTTGTTACGACCCCGGTTTTAACCATTTATTTTTTTCTCAAAAATAGCGGATTAATGCATATCTTCAAAAAATGGCTGCAGCCGTTTCATTTCAGCTAACCAGGATTTTATATCTTTCTCAGGGAAATTATTCAGAATGGTAACAACTAACTGTAAATACGATTTCACCGGTGGTAAACCGGCATCGAGTAGTTTCTGCTCATCAGCTGTATTTGCCGCCACAAACATCTGCTTAATTTCTGTGATGCGATGAAGCGCTTCATCCCAGGCACCCTGTTTTGCCAGAATTGACGCATAAAGCTGAAGCATCATAGGAACAGAAATCTGATGAAGATAACCCGGAATAGGAGGTGCAGAATAGATTTTCCTAAACGCCAGTTCACTATTTTCTATATCACCTTTCTGAACATAGGCCATTGCAAGATTAAACCAGTCAGATCGAAAGTTAACCATCTCCGCCAATGCACTAAAATCGCGGATAGCCAGATCGTAACGTCTTCTTTTGTAATTACCCAGTCCGCCATACCGCAATGCATCTGCCCGGGTTTCATTATTATACGATCGTTTTAATTTTTCAGCTAACCTGAACAATTTGTCCCATTGCTTAGATGTATAATAGATACGTAGTTTATCAGTCTTTTTTTTTCCAAACATCCCAACCTTTTTCTGTTAAACACAAAAGTATAACCGATGTTTGTTGCTTTCACTTTTTATATTCATTTTTTATACTTTTGAACCGGGAACTCAAACCGGCTTTGAGATTATTGCAGATTAACGAAATTTCAAATCATTAAACATCACATATGAGCTCCGGCATCTATCTCTTTAACCCAACAGCTGAAATGGCAGTTGCCAATGGCGTTTTCAGTTATCAACCGCCGGAATTACTTCGGATCTTTGAAAAAGATATGGCCGCTGTTATGTTGTATTTCGCAGGTAAGGATGACGTTGTACTTGTAAATAAGGTTCCGGATACAAACTTTTTAAAACATGTTGCCTCCATAAAATCTGATCTGCCGTCATTTATGACCATGGATGAATTGCTTCATTGTGACAGGACATTTGAAAGGCTGGTTCCATGGGGCTGGAGTCCGGTGATTGACAAATTAGTGGAAAATTTGTCCCCTGTGCTTTCAGATGACTTTTATAAAGCTCCATCCAACGGATGGGACGATCAGTACAAAACGTATTATAACAGAATGACAGCCGGTGATGTTTTGAGTCAACTCTATTCCCAGAAGGCGGATATACTCGCAGATTATAACAGAATAAGGCCCGAACCATGTTATAATGCTTCGCAGGTTCAGGATTTGCTTTCTCAAAATGGAAGTATTGTGGTTAAAGCTCCTTTCAGTAGTTCAGGCAGAGGACTGCAAATGCTGAGAAGGAAAGAGCTGAATAAATCAAATACAGAATGGATAAACAGCATATTAAATAAACAGCACTTTGTTATGGCAGAGAAGCTTCACCATAAAATTGCTGATTTTTCCTTGCATTTTAAACTCACTCCAACTGAATTTCCCGAGTATCTGGGTATCGTATGTTTTGAAACCAACAGCAACGGCCAGTTTAAAGGCTGTTATTTACAAAAGCATCCCAATCCGCAAATTCAGCACCTGATTGATACATTCCTTAGTGGTGCACGCATTTCGGCTTATTGCGGTGCACTAAAACAATGGTATCCAAATTATACAGGTTTTCTGGGCATCGATGCGATGGTTATCAAAGAAAACGAACAGTTGTCCGTGCATCCATTGGTTGAGATTAATCCCAGGTTTACCATGGGACTGCTTACTATCCGGTTAAGGAATTATGTGAATTACGATGGCTCATGGAGTATGCTGTTCGACAAAAAAGCAAACCTTCAGGATAAACTTCATCATGATATGATTGCACTGACCCCGTTATTCGCAGACACAAAATTTGCCGCAATTCTGTCACCACACGATCAAAACCCTGATTGAACTTTTCTTTTTCTTATCCATTACAATATTAGGACAGAATATTTTAAACAAAAACAGAGGTTAATGAACCGATAAATAATTAAATTTGAATTTGGTAAGTCGATTCACGAAACCGAAGATTATTCTGGTTTTGTGTATTTATCTCAGAATTGATTTGTAATTTATTTGTTTATTTAATAATAACTTAATATTAATTAATACGGGATATCGCCATAATCAGCTGTCTCTTTATCGGATATTTAATATGATATAATTTTTAAGGGTACCTTTAATGAATAAATCAGTAGTTATTGCCGGATCAACTGGTTTAGTAGGTAAGGCATTATTACAAAAAGCAGTAACCGATACTTTTTTTACTCAGATCAGTACACTGGTGCGTTATCAGAGCATTGTCCCTGTACCTGAAGTTAAAGAAATCGTATGTGATTTTAATTCAGTAAATCATATTCCCACTGCTGATATACTGATTATCTGCCTTGGTACCACCCGGAAAAAAGCGGGTTCAAAAGATGCATTCAGAAAGGTAGATTATGGTTATGTTACACGCCTGGCCCGTCTTGCCGAAGCAGAAAACTACAAGCAGGTTATTGTGATCAGTTCCTTTGGTGCAAAAGCGTCCTCCGGCAACTTTTATCTCAAGGTAAAAGGTCAGATGGAGGATGTGATACAAACAGTTAATATACCTTCAAGAGTCATAATAAGACCATCGTTATTACTGGGAAAACGCAATGAATTCAGGCTGGGAGAATCTTTGGCAGCTTTTTTCATGAAAGGTTTGATGCCTTTACTGAAAGGAAAAATGCTAAAATACCGGCCTGTTAAAGATACGCAGGTGGCAGATGCCATAATAAAACTGACAAAGGAACCGTTTGACGGTATAAAAATAATTGAGCCGGAATGGATTCATAAAAACACATAGTTTATTAACTTTCCATTAACATTACTTTTGAGGGCTGCTATATTTTTATAATTTTGAGAGCTTATTACATCATGAGGAGGTTTTTTAAAATATTCGCTTTTATAATGATACTGCAAATGTTATTTGTTGCACCTAATCATAATTCCATAGGTAGCGAAGTATCGAAAAAATTTGAGAATCCTCATTCCGATCATTTTTACAACTATCAGTCAGACTTTGAATCCTTTAATCATTTTGAATCCCGGTTTAACCGCTTTCTTTCCTTCTGGAACATTAAAGGTGCATCTGTTGCCGTAGCAAGGGACGGCAAATTGATTTATGCCAAAGGTTTCGGGTTATCCGATGTTAAAGACAGTAAGGAAGTTGAACCTTACAACCTGTTCCGTATTGCAAGTGTTTCAAAACTGATCACAGCCACTGCGATTATGAAGCTTGTGGAAGATCATAAACTGACTCTTGACGATAAGGTTTTTGGTCCGGACGGGATTTTAAACATGGCACCTTACGATACTTATCGTGATAAAAAAGTGGAGGAAATTACGGTCAGACATCTTCTTGAACATAGTGGAGGCTGGACAACAAGGTACGGCGACCCCTTGTTTGAGCAACATGCATTAGCCAGAAGATACGGCTACGAGGAACCGCTGTCATCTGAGGATATAATTGCCATTATGTTAAAGAAAAGATTGCAGTTCAGACCCGGTGAAGCATCGTATTACTCCAATCTTGGCTTTGTAATACTCGGGAAAGTGATTGAAGCTGTTTCAGGTGTGGATTATGAACTTTTTGTAAAAGCCAAAATTTTATATCCACTGGGAATATTTGATATGAAACTGGCTGAAAACCACAGAAGCAATAAGGACAAACTTGAAGTAAACTATTACGAACAACCCGGTGCCATAAAGATCGAGGATTGTAATGGTTCAGGAGAATTGGTTTCAAAAAGCAATGGCGGAAACAATGTTACTTCACTTGGAGCAGCGGGCGGATGGATCGCTTCATCAACGGATCTGATGAAATTATTACTGGCTGTTGATGGCTTCAATTTTCCTGCTGATATTCTCTCGGAACATAGTCTGACCACTATGGCAACCCCTAAAGCTATTGGCTATTCTCCCCTGGGCTGGAGAACAACCAACCGACACGGATACTGGTTAAGGACCGGCAGCTTTGCTGGTACATCCTGCGTCTTAAAAAGAAGACCTGATGGAATTTCGTATGTTATCCTGTGCAATACCAGCGCCTGGGTTGGGCCTGATTTCCCTTTCAAAATGGCCTCCTTCACTGACAGGGAACTAAACCGGATTAATACATTCCCTGATGAAAACAAATACCAAAAAATGCCCTCAGTATATATCTCATTGAAAAACTGAAATTTATCCCATTCTGTCATTAGGGGTTTATACGCTTTATCGCCCCAAAACATTTTCAGTTTAGTCTTTTTTTAGTATTTTTAATCCAACATTAACCAGTATGGCTTTGAAAATAAAACCTGAAAATATCCTATTTATTGACATTGAAACGGTTCCTCTTGTAAAACAGATGGAGGACTTAACTAAAGGTCATGCAAAATTATGGACCCAGAAATTTGAACAGTTTAAGTCCAGGAATCCTGACAGATACGATGATTCTGTTGATGCAGCCAAGGCATTTAGTCTTGAGGGAGGTATTTTTGCTGAATTTGGAAAAATTATCTGTATTTCAGTGGGTATACTTACTGAAAGCGGTGGATCCAAACGATTCCGGTTAAAATCGTTTGCAGGTGATGATGAGGCAGTACTACTGAAAGATTTTGCACTGATGATCAACAAATGGAGTTCTCCGGAAAAACAGCTTTGTGGTCACAATATCAAGGAATTTGATGTCCCCTACATATGCAGACGTATGATTATAAATGGTATTGAACTGCCGGATGTACTGAATATTGCCGGGAAAAAACCCTGGGAAGTTCAGTTTATTGACACATTGGAATTATGGAAATTCGGGGACTTTAAACATTATACATCGCTAAACCTTCTGACCACAATATTGGGTATACCAACGCCAAAAGATGACATTGACGGCAGCATGGTTAGTGAGGTATATTATGAGCAGAAAGATCTGAAACGAATTGTTGCGTATTGCGAGAAAGATGTATTTGCAACGGCACAGGTCTGGTTCAGATTTAATGGATTACCTTTACCTGATCCCGCGATAATTGAAAACGCTAATTAAATTGTTTGAAAAAGGTTTCATACATATTGCTTTTTGTGATCATTCTGAGTTCTGCAGGATGTCACGATAATTCTCAAAAACATAAACCCAAAACGCACACTAAAGACACCATTGATCTTCCACAAATCCTGGAACGGGATACCCTTGTTGCACTCACTGCGTTCAGCAGTACATCCTATTTTATTTATAAGGGGCAGGCCATGGGATATGAATACGAACTTCTTAAAAAGTTCACGGAACATCTGGGTGTAAACCTTAGAATGGTCGTTATTCGTGACATGGACAGCATCTTCAACTATTTAAATGACTATGAAGTTGATCTGGTTGCTTATGCACTGACCGTGACAAACTATCGTAAAAAAGAAGCTGCATTTACTGTACCATTGCAATACACGGAACAGGTACTGGTACAACGTCTGCCCGAAAACTGGCGTAATATGACGCAGGATAATATTGACAGGCAACTGGTTACCAATGTAGTGGACCTTATAGGAAAAGACGTTTATGTGAAACGGGGTTCCCCCTACTATTCAAGGCTGGTCAACCTGATGAGTGAACTGGGAGACACCATAAACATTCATGTTGTGAACCAGGATTTTACAACAGAAGAGCTGATTGCCAGGGTTGCAGATGGAGAGATTCCCTATACTGTGGCAGATAAAACCATCGCAGATCTGGCCAATTCCGGGTACGACAACCTGGATACCCGCGTTAAAATAAGCTTTCCGCAACGGCTTGCCTGGGCCACCAGAAAATCATCTCCACAACTTCTTGCGGAGTTGGATAAATGGCTGGAATCCATCAAAAACACAACGTACTACAATATTTTGTATAACAAATACTATAAAAACAGGTCACGTTACAAGCAGATGGCCTCAAGTGATTTCTTCTCACATTCCGGCACCTCCATTTCACCATATGATGATCTGTTTAAAAAAGCATCCAAAGAACTGAACTGGGACTGGCGTTTGCTGGCTGCACAGGTTTACCAGGAATCAAGATTTGACCCCTGGGCAGAATCCTGGATGGGTGCAGTCGGATTAATGCAGATTATGCCCGAGACCGCCTCCATGTATGGTGACTTCGATCTATGGGAACCGGATCAGAACATAGAAGCAGGTGTGCAACATCTGAAATGGCTCTATACCATTTTTGACAATGACTTAGACAGTATGGATCACATTAAGTTTACACTGGCATCGTACAATGTTGGACCGGGACATGTTGGTGATGCCCGTAAGCTGGCAGCAAAATACGGGAAGGATCCAAACAAATGGGACGATAATGTCAGTGAGATGATTATTCTGAAAAGCGATAAAAAATATTACACCGATCCGGTTGTGGAACATGGTTACTGCAGAGGCATTGAGACCTTTAACTATGTGAAAAGTATAATGGAGCGCTACGAACATTACAAACAGTTTTTCGACAAATAACATGGAGTTATTTCTTAAGCAGGTTGCCCGGCATTTAATCGAACACCATAAAAAAGAGCTGCACAGTTTCTGGCTTGTTTTCCCGAATAAGCGAACCAGTCTGTTTTTTAAGACCTGGCTCTCGCAGCTTACGGATGATCCTGTTTTTATTCCGCCATCATTTTCCATTGATGAGTTTATAAATGAATTTACACCGCTCGAAGAAATTGACCAGCTTGGTGCATTGTTCAACCTTTACAAGGTTCATCAGCAGGTGACCGGAAGCGATGATACGTTTGATGATTTCTACTATTGGGGAGAAATGCTGCTCAATGATTTTGATGATATTGACAAATACTTGGTTGATGCCAGGCAACTGTATACAAATCTTCTCAATCTGAAAGAAATTGATCAGTATTTTATGGATCAGGCAACAGAAGAGGAAGAGCGGATAAGGCATTTCTGGGAAGAACTTTTCAGATCGAAAAAACCGGGGACAAAAGAATTTCTTCAGACCTGGGAAAAGCTATTTCCGGTCTATCAGAACTTCAGGACAGAACTAAAAAAACAGGGACTCGGAACCAAAGGCATGCAATATCGTGATGCCGTAAAACAATTGGCCTCGGTTAATGCAACAGATCTGCCGTTTAAACATGTGGGATTTGTAGGTTTCAATGCCTTAACACGGGCAGAAGATCAGATTTTTACAGAAATACAGAAATCCGGCAAAGCCTTATTTTTCTGGGACTACACCAGGGAAATGCTAACATCAGATGCCACAAGTGCCGGCTATTTTCTCAAAAGACAACTGTCGCGTTTCCCCGGTGTGTTTGAAGAACCGCCAAAACAAAATCCGGCATTAAACATTGAAGTCATTGCTGTTTCCTCATCATCAGCCCAGGCTACGGTAGCCGGAAAAATCCTGGCCCAGCAAAATACAGTTCCCAATCTGGATACCGCCGTTGTTATGGCAGACGAAAGCCTGCTGCAAACCATGCTGAACAAAATACCACTGGCCGTGAAGGATCTGAATATTACCATGGGTTACCCGGTAAAAAACAGCCAGGTTTCTGCATTACTGAACCAGATTACGGCACTACAGCAACGCATACGATACCAGAAAGGCATTCCTAATTTTCATTACAAACTGGTGCTTCAGCTGCTTTCGAACAACATTCTCTTACGCGTTAATCCGGACATAAAAAAAATCAGGGATACGATGAAGGAACAAAATATGTTTTATGTTCCTGCACATTTTTTTGAAACAGATCCGATCCTACAGATCATTATGAAACCGGTGGAAAACGGTAATGAAGTATTGGCTTATCTCATTCGTATTTTTGAAACACTTTTAGTAAAACTTAACCCGGGACCGGAAGAAGAAGAAACACCCTCTTCAATTGACACAGAAAAAGAAATGATTTATGCCGTGTATACCCGGTTGGTAAGAGCAGGTGATCTTTTTGGATCAACCGAAACAGTACTGCCCGGCAGAGATCTTATCTTCAAGCTGGTCAAAAGAATAGCCGACAATTTAACACTTCCTTTTGAAGGTGAACCCCTGAAAGGTCTGCAGCTGATGGGTATTCTAGAAACACGAAACCTTGAATTTGAAAACCTGATTATACTTTCAGCCAATGAAGGCTTCTTGCCGTCTGTATCACATGGCACATCTTTTATTCCTTTTAATTTAAGAAAAGGATTCGGCCTGCCGACCATTGAAGAACAGGATGCGATGTATGCCTACTATTTTTACAGGCTCATTTTCAGAGCACGAAATGTTCATCTTATTTATGATTCATCATCACAGGGGGTTAATACCGGTGAACCAAGCCGTTATATTTACCAGTTAAAATATCTGCTTGATATCCCGCTAACAGAAAGGACAGTTAACTATGAAGTGTCGCTGAACAAAATGAGAACGATATCTATTGAAAAGAATACAGATGTCGTTCAGGCACTTGAACGGTTCAAATCAGGGAAATCATCTTTATCAGCGAGCAGCCTGAATGCATTTCTGGATTGTGGTCTTAAATTTTACCTTTCGTATGTGGAGCGCATAAGAGAACAGGATGACATTCAGGATGATATCGATGCCCGGATTTTTGGTAATGTTTTTCATGATATAATGGAAACATTATATCTGCCTTTTGCCGGTAAAATAATCAACAGGACTGATATTACTGACATTCTAAAAAACAAACCGGCAATTGAGGACACTGTAAAGCTCTGTTTTGCCAGAAATTTCTTTAAAAACAAAAGCATAAGAGACACATCCGGTGTGAGAGGCAAGTTACTGATATATGTTAAAGTGTTGGTAAAATATACCATAAAACTATTGGAATACGATCAGGACAGCACACCTTTCACCTATATTGCAGGAGAAAAACAGGTAGAGCATCGGTTCCCTGCATCAGATTCAACAACGGTCAACCTGTTTGGCAAGATAGACAGGGTGGATGAGAAAGCGGGAGTTACACGCATTATTGATTATAAATCAGGAACCATCAATACAAACTCCAGGAACCAAATCAGCTTAAAGGATATGGACCATCTGTTTTCAAGAGAAAAGGCGTTGGAGTCGGATCAGAAAGCGGTGTTCCAAACGCTGTTTTATGCCATGCTCTATGAAACACAAAACAGGGTTCATGCAGAAATTCAACCGGGAATTATCCCCATCCGTAAGCTATTTGGCAAAGCCGCACTGACACCTCAAATATATAACGGTTCAGGAGAGGTCCTTAGTTACAGAACCGTAAAAGAGCAATTTGAAACCGGCTTAAAAGAAACTATTGGTCAGATTTTTGATCCTTCCAGGCCATTCAAACAGACAGATGATCTTAAAAACTGCTTGTACTGCGATTTTAAAAATATTTGTGGCAGATAATTTTTAATCCAGCCCACGGTTGATGGCATACCCTATACCCCAGGTTATCTCCTTGGCTTTATTTCCCTGTGCCCGTAAGGACATATCCAGGAAAATTCCTTTTGCAACAATATAACGTACACCAAAGCGTTCATATATCGGTAACGAATCATACGTATAAAAAGCCATATAACCAAACTGTGTCACCAGTGATAAATGCCTTAAAATGAACTCGCTGCTGACCAGTATTCCGCCCTGATACAAAGAAATTTCCTTTCCTTCGAGTTTTTTAGCCAATGGCCCCAGCAGATCGCTGTGCTCACCATCAAGAAGATACTGTTTCCATTTTAATGAATTATCCTTTACCAGGTCGAAAGCTACACCTAAGCGATGTCTCTTCGTAAATCGCTTAGCAATAAGAAATTGCAGATTCTGAGCCAGATATGTTTCCACATGATCATTGATGCTCAGTTTTCCGGCACCATAGCGAATATCAAGTCCCCATTTTTTATTGATTTCGGGATAATCTACCCGTTCGCAGGGCTCTATGAGTTCATCTTCCAGTCTGTAAATGATACCGGTACGCACACCAAGCATGTTCAAGCCCATGTTCGGTTTTTTCCCTGCACCATTGGAAAAATGCGAAATACCGGCTCCTACAAATCCATTAAACCTGTTGGTTATTTTAAACGTTGTATTCAGGTTTAAATCCAGATAAGCATTCAGATGTGTACTGACACCAATGTTATTGGGATTGGTAAGTGGATCATAAATATTTTCCACCCAACCGAGTCCGGTGCACACGTCCCACTCCACCTTAAAGTTTTTAAACTTATACACAGGGAAGGTACCAAAGACATAACCGGCAAAGGTTTTGCCAATTTCAGGCGAAGTAAACTGTCCGGCGTTTAATCCAACACCTATTTTAGGATAATCGTAAGCCCAGTGCCAGTACTTATCACCGTTTGTTTTGTAGAAATACCTGACATCAAGCACATGATGAAAGCCAGCAATCTTTTCCAGTTCGGGATAGTGTGCCCAGAGGTGAGAATTGAAGAGATTAACAGAGATATAGCTGTTTCTTTTCGCTCCGACCAAATCCGTATTTTGTGCACCGACCATGAAAGTAGATGCAAGAAAAAGAATAATATGGAAAGCTCTGCTTCTCATTCCGGGTCAGACAAAAATAAAAAAAAGGCTGAACAAAATGTCCAGCCCTTATCGTTCAATTTACATTTAACTATTTATTTAATTTTTTCTGAAGATTTTCATTCAGTGCTTCCAGGAACGCTTCAGTATTCAGATAATGGCTTTCATTTAAATCCGAACCATAAATGCAAAGAGCCAGATCCTTTGTCATGTGACCACTTTCCACTGTTTCAACACAAACATCCTCCAGTGTATTGGCAAAATCAACAAGATCCTTATTATCATCCAGTTTTCCCCTGAATGCCAGTCCGCGTGTCCAGGCAAATATGGACGCAATAGGATTTGTAGATGTAGGCTTGCCCTGCTGATGCATACGGAAATGACGGGTCACGGTACCATGTGCTGCTTCCGCTTCCATTGTTTTTCCATCAGGCGTTATCAACGTTGATGTCATTAAGCCAAGGGAACCAAATCCCTGTGCGAGCGTATCACTTTGTACATCACCATCATAATTTTTACAGGCCCATACAAAACCACCATCCCACTTCAGAGCAGCAGCCACCATATCGTCAATAAGACGATGCTCGTATGTGATGCCAATCGAATCCATTTCTGCTTTGTAATCGTTCTGATAGATTTCTTCAAATATATCCTTAAAGCGGCCATCGTATTTTTTCAGGATCGTATTTTTTGTGCTCAGATACAAAGGCCATTTTTTATTGATGGCCTGCTGAAAACAACTGTGTGCAAATCCACGGATGGATTCATCGGTGTTGTACATAGCCATTGCAATGCCATCCCCTTCAAAATCGTATACCTTATGCTCCTGTTTTTCACCATTTTCACTTTCAAAGGTTATAGTAAGTGTACCTTTCCCTTTTGTTACAAAATCGGTTGCACGATACTGATCTCCAAATGCATGACGCCCGATACAAATCGGCTTCTTCCATCCCGGAACCAGACGCGGAACATTTTTAATCATAATGGGTTCCCTGAAAACTGTTCCTCCCAGGATATTACGGATCGTTCCGTTTGGAGAACGCCACATGTGCTTTAAACCAAACTCTTCCACACGTTTTTCATCAGGAGTAATGGTTGCACATTTTATACCAACATTGTATTTTTTTATGGCTTCGGCTGCATCTACCGTTATCTGATCATCTGTTTCATCACGTTTTTGAACGCTAAGATCATAATATTTAATATCAAGATCCAGATAAGGTAAAATAAGCTTTTCTTTAATAAATTTCCAGATGACACGGGTCATTTCATCTCCGTCAAGTTCGACAACGGGATTGGCAACTTTGATTTTCTCCATTTCGATTATTTTTTCCTGAATTAATGTATGAGGCACAAATATATAAAATTCTGACTATATTAAATGACCCCGTATTGCAAGTCTCGATAATAGAACAAAGAATGCCGGAAAGTGTTGAAGACAGCTTCAATAATTAAAAAGAAATTTGAAAATCACAGCTTCAGTAGTTTCATCAATACATTAGCATATCAGATATTCCATCATATCTCAGGATGTAGTAACATTTTACAAAATTATCTGATTCCGCAAATGATTGAAAAGGATATTTGAATGAATCAATCTTTTACTAATTTTGAACCAATGTATGCCATTGTAGATATAGAGACCACAGGAGGGAGCGCACAACGGGACAAAATCACAGAAATAGCCATATACAAACATGACGGATCTGCTGTTGTTGACGAGTACTCAACCCTGGTAAACCCGGAACGAAACATTCCGTACCATATTACAAAGTTAACGGGCATTTCGAATGAGATGGTAGCTGATGCACCCTGTTTTTATGAGGTGGCACGCGACATTGTGGAGTTTACCGAAGGCTGTATTTTTGTGGCCCACAATGTGGCCTTTGATTATCGTTTTGTCAAAAATGAATTTGCACAACTTGGATTTCACTACCAGAAAGATACATTGTGCACGGTAAAGCTTTCCCGCAAACTGCTTCCCGGACACAGCTCATACAGTCTCGGTAATTTATGCTCGGATCTTAACATAGCCATCAACGGACGACACCGGGCCGGTGGTGATGCCTATGCGACAGCTCTCCTGTTCAGCATTTTGGTTCAGCAGAATAATGGCATTTTGCCCAAATCAGAAAGCGACCTTATAAATCCCAAAATTCTCAATCCATCATTAAATTTTGAACTGGTCAAAAATCTTCCTGAGGCCTGCGGTGTATATTATCTATATAATCAAAACAACGATCTTATTTATATTGGCAAGAGTAAAAATATTCGCAGCAGAGTGATGACTCATCTCAATAATGGGAATACCGCAAGATCAGGAAAAATGGCTTCTGAAATAACCCATATTGATTATGAATTAACAGGCAGTGAACTGGTTGCCCTGCTGAAGGAATCGCACGAAATAAAACAAAACAGGCCGATATATAACCGCAAACAACGCAGAGCCCTGATGAGCTACGGCCTTTTTCTATCGGAAGATCAGGGCGGTTACCTCAATCTCAGGCTGGAAAAAACAGATCAGAAAACTAAAAAAGAACCGCTCACCACATTCTCCTCCCAGGAAGAAGGCAAGAGCAGACTGAACCGCTGGATAAAAAAATACCAGTTATGCCAAAAATTATGTGGTGTATATGAAACTCAGGGTGCATGTTTTAATTACCAGGTTCATGAATGTCATGGTGCTTGTGTTGGTCAGGAATTTGCATATAGTTATAACATGCGCGTAAATGAATTACTGAAAATTCTTAAATACGATGCTCCAAACATGGCTATCATGGGAGAAGGACGACAACCGGAAGAAAAGTCTGTGGTTTGGGTCGAAAACGGCACCTATATTGGTTTTGGATATTTTGATGAAACGACCCAGTTTTCTCAACTTTCTGATCTGAAAGATGTTATTACTACATACCCCGACAACAGAGATATTCAGCAAATTATTAACGGCTACCTGCGCAAACATAAACAGGTACGGGTAGAAAAATTCTGACATGCCAAATACAAAACGCTATAATTTAACCGACTGGCTCCCGACGACAAAAAAAGAGATGGATCTGAGAGGATGGGATCAGGCAGACGTTATTTTGTTTTCGGGCGATGCCTATATCGATCATCCATCCTTTGGCCATGCTGTCATAGGCCGGTTACTGGAATCACTGAACCTGAAAGTTGCTATCGTTCCACAACCCAACTGGAGGGATGACCTTCGGGATTTTAAAAAACTTGGAAAACCGCGCCTGTTCTTCGGTGTAACTGCAGGTTGCATGGATTCCATGGTAAATCACTACACCGCAAATAAGCGTTTGCGTTCTAATGACGCCTATACTGCAGATGGCCGTTCCGGTGCCCGTCCTGATTATGCCACAACGGTATACAGTAATATACTCAAGGAACTGTATCCTGATGTCCCTGTACTGATAGGAGGTGTGGAAGCATCATTGCGCAGGGTGACTCATTTTGACTACTGGCAGGATAAACTGATGCCTTCAATTCTGGAAAGCAGCAAAGCTGATCTGTTGATTTACGGCATGGGTGAAACGGCTTTAAAAGAACTTGTCAGACTCCTGGAAAGGGGTGTTCCCTTTGAATCGATCAAGACCATTGAGCAGACAGCCTTTATCACAGCCCCTGATCACCTGCCAAAAAACAAGAACTGGGAAGACATCTCACTTGCAGCGCATGAAACCTGTCTGAAGGACAAAACAGCTTATGCCCGCAATTTTGCCATCATTGAACGGGAGTCCAATAAATGGCATGCACGTCGTTTACTTCAGCCAACCGGTGAGGGAATGGTTGTAATTAATCCACCGTTTCCACCTATGGAATCAGAAGAACTTGACCAGGTTCATGCACTCCCCTTCACTCGTTTGCCACATCCAAAATATAAAGACAAACATATTCCGGCATACGAGATGATCAAGTTTTCGGTGAATATGCATCGTGGTTGTTTTGGGGGATGCAGTTTTTGTACTATATCTGCGCATCAGGGTAAGTTTGTGGTCAGTCGCAGCAAAAAATCAATTATCGACGAAGTACGCAAACTGACAGAAATGGCAGATTTCAAAGGCTATGTTTCCGATCTGGGCGGACCATCCGCCAATATGTACCAGATGCAGGGCAAAGATCTTGATATGTGCCGCCGGTGTGCCCGCCCGTCATGTATTTATCCAATGATCTGTGACAACCTTGACACGGACCATACCCCTATGCTTGAAGTATACAATGAAGTTGACAACCTTGAAGGGGTGAAAAAAAGTTTTGTAGGAAGTGGAATCCGGTATGATCTTCTGTTGAATCCACACAACCACCTTCCACTTTCACCCGATAAGGAAGTTTACCTGAAAGACCTGATTACCAAACATGTTTCCGGAAGGCTGAAAGTTGCTCCGGAACATACCGAAGATGAAGTTCTTAAGATGATGCGAAAACCAAGCTTTAAATTGTTTTACAGTCTGAAAAAATACTTCGATAAAGTGAATGAAGAGACCGGTATGAACCAGCAACTTATTCCCTATTTTATTTCAAGTCACCCCGGATGTGAAGCTGAGCACATGGCTGATCTGGCGGTTAAAACAAAATCACAGGGATTCAAGCTGGAACAGGTCCAGGATTTCACACCAACACCTATGACACTCGCTACCGTGATGTATTATTCAGGTATTGATCCGTATACAGGTAAGCCCGTAAGTATTGCCAAAGACAAAAAGGACAAACTGAAACAACGAAGTTTTTTCTTCTGGTATAAGAAGGAATACCGTACAGCCCTGCGGAATGAACTCACCCGGATGAATCGCAAAGATTTAATTGGCAAACTTCTGGATTAAACTATCGAATTCATAATTCCGGATTTTCATATTTGGTATGTATATAAAAATTCATTATTGCCCGTCCAAAAATCAATATCACTTAAAGATTCTTCGCTTCATTTTACTACGCTCAGAATGACAGTCTTTTAGGTTCATACAGGACTGGAGCGAGAAATCTCTGAAGCTTTAACCGGACAACAGTGATAAAAATTTAAAGGGACCGATCTGGCAACCGAATCCCTTTAACCCCAAAATTGATGTATTATGAAAAACCCCTGTGAAGTTCAAATTAAGAAGGAAATTTAGTGCTCTTTTCTTGTAAATACTTGTCTAAAAACTTAATATTAACAGTTCCGGCTTTTTGTTCTATCATCGCTCTAACAACCCGCCTGCCTGCTCTGAATTGAGTTAAGATAAATATTGCAAAGAACACTGTCAGCATCTAAATTTCCTTTATGTAAAACTGTAAATCTAATTTTTATTAACTTTTACATTTCAAATTTACATTGTATTGATATTGAAAACAAATTATTTAACACTTAATTTAATAATATTTTAATACTAACACCTAAACACCTTTAAATAAAGGAATACTAGAGCCGGAACAAAATGTTAAAATATGTTTATTTATTTAAGCTATCATTAATATTTAATTAAAAATGCAAGTTAACAGGGATAAAAATGAATTACACATCCATAAAAAATGGCTGTTTTTTAAATACTTATAAATTATTTAACATACTTAATCCGCTTTACGAAACAGATCAAGCCCGGCAAGTAAAATTGCCGATATGCGGTTTACCGGAATATCTTCATAAGGGTTAACCCTCAGAATTTTCATCCGGTTTCGATTACCGGATTCCAGCTCAGGAAAGCTTAATAATTTGCCTTGCGTAAGCAAAATATAAGGTTCATCATTTTTTTTATCAACCCATAGATAACAGAATGGTTTAAGCTTGTAACAAAAACATGGCATACCATATTTAACTGTTTCAGTAATGTGCACATCCTGATTCAGTATAATACTCCGTAAAGCCAGCAAACAACTTTTATTGGGTTCGTTGCTATTAAAATAAAATGTATCATGTGTGCTCACATTAACAAATTTACATTATAAAAACTGATCCAGATGAAAATCACAACATAAAGCTTTTTATAGGGTGCTGAAACTGATCAACTCTGTTAACAAATGCCGGATTTCAACTCATAAAAATAAAAACCGGATATAAAAAAAGGATGCCTTTACAGAAAGACATCCTTTACTAAACTAAAAAAGCAATTTTACATGCTAATTACATATATGAAAAAAACTCCTTTTCTTCAACTAATCCGGGTCTGAAGCCAATGGCTTTACATTTTCAAAAAACTCGACCTCCACAATCCGGAGCTGCCCTTTGGTATTGAGATCTTCCGGGTCCCTGAAACCATCAAGCTCCACTTTGCCACTCACTTCTATCATATTCTGAAACATATCAGCTTCAATTCCGGCACCGGTCAGTTTTATGGTCACCGTTTTTCCTGCCGTTGGTTCAACCGGAATAAGAATATAACCGAGGCTACGTTCTGTTTCTCCTGACCACACTTTTTTATCATCCACAAAAATATCGATGGGATATGTCCTTCTTCTCCATCCTGTCATTTTAAGAGAAACCTCATCTATTTCAGCGATAGTATCCAGTTTATACATGATCCATCCGGTAGACATCCTGCCATCATTTGTCCATTCCGACATTTCATTGTCATCATAACTCATATATGCCTTATCTGAATTGGCACCGGCAATGGCTGAAGCTACAGGAATAGATTTACGGGTGACCGTATATGAAGGTGTCAGAGGCGTGGGTCCTTTTTCAAGATTACTTGGCAATCCTTCCGCAACAAAATGTTCAGATAATCCGTTTTGCACCTCCACCGGAACCGTAACAAGACTGACCTTTGCAGAATTTAAGCCTTCTGAAGAAGCCTTAAGTTTTATTTTACCTGCCCTGGTCGTAGACCTGATCAGTATTCTGTTAACCCCACACTCAACGGGTAATGCTGTTTCTCCAACATAGTTTCCCTCAGGTCCGGTTGCTATACCTCCTATCCATTCCGCATTTCCACTCAAATCGAATTGTATCATGTTCAATGATGTAGGACAACGGTGTCCTTCTTTATCAACCACCTCAACCTGCACCATAGCCAGGTCTGCTCCATCCGCCTTAAAGCCTACCGGAGACTGCATAGTTGTCAGTTTTACAGCAACAGGTTCTCCCGCAGTTTCAATGGCATCACCGGAAACAATTTCACCTTCCGCATTATACGCTACAGCTTTTATTTCACCTGCTTCGAACTGAATGTTCGGAAATGTATAAAGGTACCGGTATGAATTCGATCCAAATCCTTTTGATTTACCATTGACGAACAGCTCCACTTTATCCCCGGATGATACCACATAAATATCCTTTACCGTTTTGTCACTGTAATTCCAGTGTCCGATGATATGCGTCAGATACTTATCAATATCCACCCAACCTGCCCACATTACCTGGTGCGCATAAAAGTTGTCCTTGGGAATACGCATAGGATCAACCTCACCACTTCTTCTGTAATTCTGCTCTCCACGATAGTGGGTATTGGTATCAGAAAAAATGATATTGGCCCCTCCACTACTTACACGGGTACCTGTTCCCGGACGTTGAATATAATAATCAAACCAGCGCCGTACATCTTCAATGGCGTGTTCATCCTGGTTGTGGTTGTACGGTGATGCATTAGTCACTTTACTTCCACTTACATTATGTGCATGTGTGCCTCCAGCGCCCTCTTTGTGATAAGGTGGCGTAAATTCATCCCAGTATTTCCGTAATCCTTCATCGCGTGAATACTCAGTTGCGAAAAGAGGTTTCCCGGCGCTTTTATTAATATAAAGCATCTCTCCACCATATTCGGCCTCTTTGCTATCCAGCATCTCACGGCTTCCGATGGCCCGACCACCATAAGGGTCGTATGTATCTCTAATGACCTTTAATTCTGCCATATGTTCTTCACTGATATTCTCATTCCCACCTTCATAAAACAAAATACTCGGATTATTGCGGTTATAAATGATCGCATCACGCATCACCTCGCATCGTTGCTCCCAGCGGCGGCCCGTTACGTCTCTTTCTGAATCTCCGGCGGGCATGACCTGAATTAAACCAACACGGTCGCAAGATTCCACATCCTGCTTCCAGGGCGTGATATGCATCCAGCGCACAAAATTTCCATTTGATTCAATCATCAGTTTATTGCTATAGTCACTAAGCCATGGCGGAACAGACATTCCGACCCCCGGCCATTCATTGCTGGTTCGCTGTGCGTAACCTTTCATCATAATGACCCGGTCGTTCAGATATACCATACCATCTTTAAATGCAGTTTTTCTAAAACCTGTACGTATAGGCACCTCATCCATAACTCTGTCATCCACAATCAATTCAGAAACAACCGTATACAGGTAACCGTAACCCCAACTCCAGAATTCAAGATCAGACAATTCTTCCGAAGCTTTCAGCTCTGCTATTCCGTTTGGTGAAACAAGTCCGGGGATACCATCAAACCGGGCGACCTCAACACCATTCAGATCTTTAACTGTAACAGCAAGCCGGGCCACCACTGCAGTGTTGCTTTCATTTTTAACCTCAGAGTCGATATGGATCTGTGCCTTTTTGCCTTTTACATCCATATCCGTAGCGTAAACATAAACACCTGTCGTCCCAAGGGTCTTATATAAAGGCAGCGTCTGATACACATTCCCTGTGGTGTGCAGATAAACATTTTTCGGGATGCCTCCATAATTGGCATTAAAATTCCGGTCATTCCACTGATATCTCTGATTGTAAAACCGTTCCCTGTAGTCCCAGCTGTTATCTGTTCTTACCGCTACGATGTTTTTCTCCGGGTAAGGTTTAACCAGGTCCGAGATATCCAGTCCAACTGCCGTGATACCATTTTCATGGAGACCGACCAGCGTTCCGTTCACAAAGAACTCCCCACCCTGTCGCACACCTTCAAACTCCAGAAATACTTTTGGATTTTTTTCCTTTTCCGGTAAAACAAAGGTCTTACGGTACCATGCAATCCCTGTAGAAAGCTTGGCAATATCCTTCATAAAAGCCTCATTTTCATTCCATGCAAATGGCAGGGTTATGTCCTTCCATTCCGAATCATCAAAATTCGGGCAAGAGGCTTCCGGTACATCACCTACAAATAACTTCCATCCAGGATTAAAATTATATTTATGTCTTGTTCCTTCAGCGTGCAATGTAAAAACGGTAGCCATCAACAGAGCCATTACACTTATTGTTTTCTGTATGCGCATTATATTTCTTTTTTAAATTAAATCTATTGGTATATTATTAAATAGGACTATTCTTTACAAACCTTATACGTAACTACACGATCAGCAGTTTTTATTTCCACAATATAGATACCCGGTGCTAATGCAGACATATCCAGCTCTTTTTTACCCGAAGGCACTGAGTTGTGTAAAACCTTTCCGGACAGCGATTTAACCGTAATAAGATCAGGATTTACTTCGCCTGCAATATCAATGGTAAGCATATACTTTACCGGATTAGGAAAAAGCCTGATCTGATCTTTGCTCACTCCCTGAATGGAAGTAGATTTCATCACTTTAATAATACCCTGTTCATTCAGCAGTGAAGTATCCCATGCCAGACCAGGACCCGGATTAGCCGGTTCAATAGCATCAAAGGCCCCTGTTACATTTGAATTGGCAAAAAGTTCAAAGCTGTCGCCTTCCTGGTAGTCATCAGAAGTAAGCTTATTCATTTGAAGCGTACCACCAAGGCTCACCGTTTTACCATTCGTCCGGATCTTATCGCAAGTATTTCCACTGGTGTTTACATCAACTAAAAGTGTAGCACCGGCATTCAGGGTTACGTTATTATTGACCGTAAATGTACCGTACTTCCATCCCGGCGAGAGAACACCTCCGTTATTAACCACAACACTACCGTTTATAATACCAACACCGTCAAGTGTTCCACCCGTATTCACTCTTACGGTTCCGGTTCCCGTAGCACTGCCTGTTGCATTATTTGCAAACAGGGTACCTGAGCTAACCGTTGTACCTCCACCGTATGTATTATTGTTCGTAAGGATCAACATACCAGAGCCCACTTTAGTTAGCGAATTTCCCTGAATCTGACCATCAAAGGTACAGTCTTCATTGTTGGCTCCGATAAACCAGTTTTCGCTTCTCAGATAGGAATCCGCCGGTCCTGTTACACCACCAACATATACTGTCTGGGCAGTATTATCTCCACTGCTGGTTCCTGTACTGAAATACATTGTCATACCCGATGCCAGATCGAAAGTCATATTACCATACCCTGCACTTCCGCTTAACCGTAATGGTGATACACCCTCAACATGGACTGTCCCCTGAAAGTCAGACCAGTCTCCCCTGAATATCGTCCGATCGATATCTCCGGGCAGAATAAGATTCAATATCCCTGCACCAGTCAGTTTTCCACCGTAATTACACCTCATATCTGCCTCAATCGTACCTTCAGAACCTTCAGGGACAAAAATATTTGAATTAAAATCGGTATAATCGCGGGTATTGCCCATTTTTAACGTACCGCCTTTAAAGGTAATTAATCCGGTACCAAGTGCTCTGACATTCTGTCCACTTCCCGGATCATTAAGCTGAATAGCGCCTTCTTCAATAACGGTACCGCCGGTATAGCTGTTACTGTTATCCATAAGATACAATGTACCGGCACCCTTCTTAACAAGTCCACCACTTCCTTTTAAATATCCGCTAACAGACAAGGTGGAATTACCCTGGCTTATGATTATTGTATCCGATTGTCCGCTGATCATCATCCCTTTATCGGTATAATTGTTTTTAGCGGATCTGTAATTAAGCACTGCATTGTTCAATACAAATGCTTCAGGTGCTACCGATGAGTTCGCTCCAACAGCACTGGGTTTGCCTGCCACATCAAAACTTTCAGTATAAAGTGTGCCCCCATTGATGATGGTTTTTCCCGAATATGTATTGGATGATCCATAAAGCTGCAGCGTACTTTGCTCATTTACCACAACATCTCCTTCACCACCTAAAACGCCACTACCAAGAATCCTGTAATTCACCGGACCATTTACTGTGAGCTGTCCTACAGGCAAACTTCCGTTCAGGATGACTGCAGTTTGTGCTTTACCGGTCTCATCGAATACAACACTGTCTCCGGCAACAAACTGTGTTTTATTGCCTTTAAGCAACCAGTTTTCATTATTCTGAAGATCCCAGCTGTAATCCGAACCATCCCAAACAATGGTCGAAGGATCACGGGTTCCGAATATTTTTAATGCCACGGCGTTTAAGGTATCCAGCAGCACAAATTTACGGCCAAACAGACCTTCTATCGTAACATCAGATAATGATCCGTTAACTGCACCATCATAAGCAATTAAAGGATACACACCAGACTTTATTTCATCATCCAGACTATTGATCCTGAATGTGATTTTATTTATCACAACATCACTGTCGCATATTAACTTGTCACCCGGTTTTACGAGACCTGTGGAATCATCGGTCAGATCGAATGCACAGATCATTCCCTGAGTGAGAACCAGATCATCTTTAAAACTTAATGTGCCAGCCTCACCTGGCATTCCCGGAGCTATGACCGACCGTTTTTCAAATGAAGCCGGTTTAAATATTGTGCCTGTTCCGGCAAGAGTGGCTCCTCCCAGCACACTTACTTTGCTTTCAGTAAGATCATCATTAACAACAAGTGTTCCCTGTTCCACACTTGTTCTTCCGGTATAAGTTCCTTTAACTCCTAAAGTCAGCGTGCTGTAACCTGATTTAATCAGATCTCCGTTACCTGATAACTCACCCGTTCCTGAAAACAGATAGTCCACAGGTGAAATGACGTAGGTTATGGCCGGTTCAATGACATCATTTAAAGTCACATTCGTATGCCCGGTTCCTTCAATGCCGAACAGAACAGAATCATTTGCTTCATAAGTTGACTGAACATTATTAACATCCCAGTTATTATCGGTCTGATTCCATTCCTGTGAGGCTAAACCTGCCCAAACAGCCTTTACCCGTTGCATTGCCGGTATGGGTGGTGTTGTCATATCATACCCGAGGTAGTAATCCAGCTGTGCAGACTGATAATACCCTTTGGTGGCCATACAAAGCCTGTACTCCGGGTTATGTGCCAGAGTATATATCCGCTCACTTGTCGGATCCGTCGTATTAAAAATCTGAAGCGCCCTATGATCAGATTTTTCATATACAACTTCTTCACGCCAGTCTCCCATGATATCACCATATAATACCGGGACATTACGCCAGGTATAAGTTGCACCCCAGTCACTTGCAGTCAGAATTCTCTCTTCATAATTACCGCTGTAATTCCAGTTCAGAAATTTCACCCCATCCAGCATTTCACTTTGCAAATCGCCATCCCACCAGAGACGCAGGTTAGGATACGATCCGGTAATCACACTGGTTATTCTCCCGTCCTGGACATTATAAATACCATCGGTGAACGTCCACATTTCAAAACCGGTATGATTCGGATCAAGGTCTGCCACATTACCGCGGGCATAATCACCTATGGATGCCCGGTACTGTGTTTGTAACAAGGTACCATCACTGGCATCATAGTAGTACCATGCCAGACCACTGGCATTATCCTGTTGTATTCCATAGCCCTCCAGACCCGGTCTGTCCGGATCAAAATCTCCAATATGAAAACGGTCGCCATGTACTATCCCCTGATAACCCAGAGAGTACAATGGTGTACCATTATCATCGAGAACATATCCACCATCACATATTTCATCTTTACCATCCAGATCTACATCAACAATACGTTGCTGGTGAAATTCCGGTGCATTATAACTCCCCCTCAGCCATTTCCAGCGTTGGGTAATTTCACCGTTATAATCGTAAGCACTGACCAGAAGGTTAAATGCTCCGTTATCTTTTCTGTTCTTAGCTTTTACCACAACTGATGGGTGAACACCATCGAGATATGCAATATTTAACTGTGTCTGCAACGGACCATCAGACATGTAATCTGCAGGAAGAGCAACTCTTGATATCTCCGCACCGGTTAATCCATCAACTACAGAAAGGAAGTTTTGAATATCATTTGAGTAATTCAGTGTTGTGCCATCTCCAAAGATGGTTCCATTGGCTGACTTAATAACGACTTCGGCTTTACCATCCATATCGAGATCGTATACGGTAACCCCATCCCACATGCCATTACTGATGACTGCGGCACCACCTTCTATTCCATCACGATTCAGACTCAAAGGTCCCATGTTCACCTGCCACAGTCGGGTTCCGTCTTTTTCATAAGCTTCAACCTTACATGTTGCATCTGCAATATTAGGGATCCGGTCGACAACAAACTCGTATTCACCATCACCATCAAGATCTCCAACCCAGGCCAGGTGCACAAAGTAGTCGCCCAGATATTCAATCGGAACTTCAAAAACCTGGTTACCATGAATTCCTACTTCAGGTGATTTTTCCTGCTCTACTCCGTTTATAACCGGTGCAACTGCATATTTTCCCCCTCCGGAATTACTATCCGTATAATTGGATACTGCCAGATCAGATGCAATCAGGGTATTATCATGATAGAGGTTATATGTTGTTCCATTGCTGAATTCGGTTCCAAGTATCCGCCAACTCACAAATACAGAAGAAGCACTCTTTCTTATTGCAACCGTACCTCTACCAAGCTTCTCCATTTTACGCTGTGCCTGCAACTGAACCGGTAACAGAAACACAATCAGGCTCACAGCAACAAAAATCAGTTTTTTAATAGTATTCATAGTATTTTTTATATTATTCTAATGCTAAAGTACTGTAGTGTGGTCCCTTTTTATTTATCACCTTATGCCATCACGTATCAGAAATTGACAAAGTTATGTCATAACGAGCATCTTTCTTCAGATTTGTTACTGATCCGGCTGACATACACAGCGCAGATCAAAAGCATTTTCTATAAATTCAAAAACGGGACTGTTGCCTACCGGTTTCCGGACCGGTACTTTGTCGGACTACTACCGAAATGTCTGGAAAAAGTTCTGGAGAAATTGGAAGGCTCAGAAAAACCAACCTTGTAAGCTATCTCGGATATAGTAAGGCCTGAAGTCAGTAATAATTCTGATGCCTTTTCCATTCTTACACGAATGATAAATTCCTGTACCGTACTTCCTGTTACGGCTTTTAGTTTGCGATATAGTTGCCTCTGACTTATTTCAAGTAAACCGGAGAGCTCTTCCGCATTAAAACTGACGTTCTCAATATTCTGCTTTACCAGATCTATCGTTTTATTTAAGAACTGGTTATCCTGATCGACATTCTGATTTATGACCTCCCCCATAAATTTAGCTCCTGCCAGCTTTCGCTCAATCTTCTGTCTGTTTTCCAGGATACTTTTAATCTGAGCCTTCAGTACCTCAACACTAAAAGGCTTGGAAATATAGATGTCAGCTCCGCTCTTCAGACCCATAATCTGATCATCATCAGTTCCTCTTGCTGTTAAGAGTATAACGGGAATATGACTGGTTTTTACATTTTGCTTAATAAGTTTACACATGGTAATCCCATCCATTTCAGGCATCATAACATCAGAGATAATCAAATCCGGAATGTTTTGCAGTGCACTATTCAGACCAGCTTCTCCGTTGTTTTCATACCACAGTGTATATGTTTCTCCCAATTCAGACTGAAGATAAGATTGTACATCAGGGTTATCTTCTACAATAAGCACAGAAGGACCGTTTGAGTTTATATCCTCTGGTTCTGATGTATTGCTTTGTACCTGTTCCTTTCTGTTGTCCATCGTATTATCCGGATGATGATACGGAAAACTCAGACGTACAACAGTGCCTTTGTTTTTATCGCTGTCAATTTTAATACTGCCACCAAGAATATCCACATAATTCCTGGTAATCGTTAAGCCCATCCCTGAGGAATAACCGTAAAAAGGTTTTGTCCCCTCATTATTAAACGGTTCAAATATTTTTTTCAGCGCCTCACGTTTTATTCCCACACCACTGTCTCTGATGGTAATTACATATGTATCGCTGTCCTTAACTTTTTCAAAATACACCTCTATTTCACCTCCATCAGGCGTATACTTAAAGGCATTGGATAAGAGATTCAGCAGAATTTTTTCAAGCTTCTCTTTATCATAATAGCCCTTCAGCTCATCTATTCCGGATTTAAAAACCAGATTGATTTTCCGGTTCTTTCCCATCATATCAAATGATCTGACACTTTCCTTCACAATTTTATACCCATCTTCAAGGGTATAATCCGGTTTTATTTTTCGTGTTTCTGATTTTCTGAAATCCAAAAGCTGGTTGATCAGATGAGATAAATGGTTGACATTACGTTCTATAAGATCGAGATACAGCATTTTATTATCCGAAGACAAATGTTTGTTTTTCAATTGTTTGATCGGATCTACGATTAATGTTAGTGGTGTCTTCAGTTCATGCGAAACGTTCGTAAAAAAATCAATTTTTTCTTTGTTTACTTCTTCCTGCTTCTCAAGGTTTAGCTTTTCAATAAGAAGCTGACTTTTCAATCGCTCACGGGATACAATGATTCGGTAGGCCAGATAAATGAATAATAACAATACCAGTACATAGAGAACAAACGCCAGCCTTGTAGCATACCATGGGGGTCTCACCTTTATCAGCAACTGAATTACTTTGGATTTGACACCGTCGGGTGAGGACAGGTATGCTTCCAGCGTGTAAGTTCCCGGAGGCATTTTAGAATATGTGATTATATTATGCTTTGTCTGCATGTATTCCTCATCAAAATTCAGGAGTTTATAAAATATTTCATCCCCTTCCTTATTCTGGTAGTTTAAACCAACCAAAGCTATAGAGAAACTCCTGTTATTGTTACTCAAAACAATTTTATCAGTATTGGTCAGCACTTTATTTAAAATAACCTGTCCGTTGATTTGCATTCCTGGTTTTACCTCTATTCCGGATACATAAAGTTTTGAAAACAATAACACCGGCTGATAATCATCCTGCCTGATCTGATCAGGATTAAAGGACACATACCCTTCCCTGGCTCCGAAATAAACTGTAGAATTCAACGTGTCATTATAAAAGGATCCATCCAGAAAAACCCAGTTCATATTATTTTCCTGCAGGGCATAGTTGTAAATACCGGAATTTTCAGGATCAAATTTTGAAATCCCTTTTTTATGTGAGAGCCATATGTTGCCTTTTTTATCACCAGTAATAGCAGAGATATACTGATCCTGCAGACCATCCTTAATTTCAAACGAAGTAACCTTAAAACTTTGCGCATTAATCCTGTTTAAAGCTTCTGATGTTCCGGCCCAGATATCACCCTGCTGATCCTCATACATGGCATAAACCAGATTACCGGTTAATCGCTTCCCCTTTTCCAGGGTATTGGTTAAGTGCTGAATTTCATAACAGCTTCCGCTGCTGTCTAAACTTACTTTCAGAATTCCGGATCCTTCTGTTCCCAGCCATAAATCATGAGAACGGTCTTCAAGCACACTCATGACACTGCGATTATCAATTTCCTCTGGAAATTCATAAAACCGAAGGTTGTTATTGCCGGGGTCTATCCTGACCACCCCGTTGTATAATCCGGCCCAGATACTCCCGTCATGCGAATGAATCAGACTGTAAACCGAACTGACAAGAATATTGGGATAAAGGGACTTATTCAGAATTTCTGTGCTTTTTTGCGTTTTGGGATCATAACAGCTTATTCCCTTTAGACTGCCAATCCAAATCCTTCCATATTTATCTTTAAGTAACGACCGGATCTGAAGCGGTTCATAACCCGATCTGAAAAACGGATGGTTTTTATAGGGTTTTCCGTTTCTGTAAATAAATATGCCATCATTATTTGATCCCAACCATAATTCGTGTTCAGTTTTAAGAATTGCCCTTACAGACGTTAATACCGGTTGATTAGAATTGGGATTCACCAAATGAAATAAATTAAACGGTTTTCGGTTCGTATTTACCTTATAAACTGTACCACTTCGTGATCCAAGCCAGATAAAATTCTGATCATCAATGAAAAAGCTGGTAATATAATCATCGGCCAAAGCGCCCGGTTGCCATAAATCCGAACGGTACTGAGTTCTGGTGCTCGATTCAGTATCATAACCTGTTAAAACATTATCGGAAATATAGTACCTGAAACCGTTGATGGTTTTATTCCTGTTAAGTTGATTTGGCGTATAGCTTAACAACAGCGAAACATTATTGGGAACCAGGCTGTCCGGAACGGTGATAAAATAATCGAGGCTGTAATTGTATTTAACATATTTATTATCAAAGGTCAGTATCCATAACTGCTTGTTATCATCCGTTATTAAATTACGGATTCTGTTATTCGGCACCGAAAGTGAATCCTCCTGAATATGGTTGAAAACGTCATAGTTATTTCCATCAAAACGATATAAACCACTCCAGCTGCCAAACCATATGTAACCAAGAGAGTCTTTAGCTATACCGTGAATCGATGTGTTTGGTGAGATGTCCTTACCTTTCTCTATTTCAAAAAACAGGTCCTGTGAATATCCTTTACAATAACCGTAAACAATTATAAATATGAACATCAGAACCCGTAAAACCTGCTTCATTTAAATAGTTTTGTTATCCTGTTATACCGCAATTGTTACCTATACTAATTCCTCAAGAAATGGACATGGAATTCAATATACTAATTAACCTATACTTTAGCTAATTTACAAACTGATGTCAAAATGTGATACGGATTTATACACATATGATAATTCATTTGAATTAACGTTTTCATTTACCCGTTTTATCATAACTATATTGGGCCTTCAACTAATTAATAAGATACACCGGTTTTATTTGGTAAAAGATAACTTAAAGAAAATTCTTCTACACCCTAATGTGTATCAGATGCCACTTCCTTTCAAAAAAAGAGTATGGCGGGTTCTTCAACTTTGCCATGGACAGTCAACCTTTGCTGTTAAAGGAGGTAGTTTTGTCAACAACGAAACCGGAGGATTTTATTGTTTATCAACAGGTTTCATTCCACTCCCCAGATAGAATCCCGGATGTGGGGGCTGATTATAAGCCACGTTCTGCCAGGCGATGCTCAGGCGGTATTGTGGATCCTGCATAAGCGATACAAACCTGTATCTGGTCGGCATAGTTGTTGTGTAAATATGCAACTCCCTGCTATCAGCGGTTCTCCATATCACCTCCTCTCGCCAGTCACCCAGTATATCTCCACTCAAACACGGGGTTGCTTTTGTACCGTTGTTAGAGTGGCATTCATCAGCTGTAAGAAGGTTGATTGTAGATGAATTCTTCCAATCCCATTTATCGATGTGATTATCGTCCAGCAGTTCTCTGCTCAGATCACCGTCCCACCAGACAACAAAGTTTGTTGAACGTGGTGCTTTCTCAGAAATAGTTTTACCATGCACATCGCGCAATCCACCCGGTCCACCCCAGTTTTCACATCCGGAATAGCGGGGATCGATGTCTGCAGCAACGCCTCTGCCTACATCAACTCCGGGGCCTATGCTCCATATTATTTCTCCTGAAGCAGCATCAAACATGGCTACACCAGGGGTTTTCAAAGCTACTGTCTTTCCTTCATTTTCATGGATACCAAAGACTTCCTGTCCGGGTCTTTCCGGATCAAGGTCTGATATATGCAGTGCATCGCCGTGTCTGAGCCCTGTCGTATAGAGTCCCTTCCCGTCATCATCTACTGTCATGGCACCGACACAAAATTCATCTTTTCCATCACCATCAAAGTCCCCTACACTCACGGAATGGTTTCCCTGTCCGGAATACGGATTATCTTCATCATTTGAATCGAACAACCATCGCAGGCTTAATTTACCATTTCTGAAATCCCATGCCGCAACTGCGGTCCGGCCATACCACCCACGCACAAAAACTGCGCACGGCAGATGTCCGTCCAGGTAGGCTACACCAGCAGAAAACCGATCGGCCCTGCTCCCGACCCGATCATTATTCCCGTTTCCACCTATACCACCCCAGCCATCGAGAGGATACCGATCAGGGATATAATTTTCTGTTGCGACTGCACGTCCGCTTTTTCCATCGAAAACAGTCAGGTATTCCGGACCATCCACAATTTTTCCATACATGGGGGAATTCTGGTCCAGCGTTCGCCAGTCCTTATCAGGATTACCGATGATGTTACCGGTGCCGTCCACTGTACCATCTGCAGTTTTACAGATCATCTCGGCTTTGCCATCTCCATCAAAGTCATATACAAGGAACTGCGTATAGGCAGCACCGGACCGGATATTTTTGCCTAAATTGATACGCCATAACAAGGTACCATCCAACTTGTAAGCATCGATTATCTGCTCACCGGTTAATCCCTTTTGAGGTGGATTTCTTACAAACGAGGGCTGCCATTTAAGGATAATTTCATTGGCACCATCACCATCGAGATCAGCAACTGAAGCATCATTAGCCGAATAGGTATTCTCTCTGCCACTGATGAAAGTTGAAGGAGGTATCTGAAGTGGAACGGTCAGATATGGCTTAACAAGTGTATCTGCTTTCAATATACATGTACTTCCCTGTTCTTCAAACGGTTTTGTTCCCGATCTGACAATGGAATAGGTAAAAGATTCAGACAGGTTGCACTGACTGTCAATAAAAAAAGTAACATGGCTGACAGGTAAAGTATTAAGTTTTTTTGCGTTATTGTGACGGTCTGACCTGTAGACATCAAAAGAAATGTTATCCGGATCGGATTTCAGTAAACGCCAGCTGACAAAAGACGAATCTGCTGAAGTGCGCACTGCTACAACGCCGCGGTCTATATTTTCCATAAGACGTTCTGCATTCAAAGCTGTAAAACCGAATGCTAAAATGCCGGTAAGAAATAATAGCCGTTTTGACCTATGTTCGCGTATCCTTCTCACAAACTTATTTGTGCTTACTTATTTGGTTTCGCCAATATAATAACCGGTATTGGGCGGTTGATTATACCCTACATTCTGCCATGCTATACTCACGCGGTATTGCGGATCCTGCATTAAAGTGACATACCGGTACGCTGTTGGATATGGTGTGGAATATATCCTTATCTTCTGGTTATCTCTTGTTCGCCAGATCACCTCTTCACGCCAGTCACCAAACAAGTCAGCACTGAGAACCGGTGTGGCCTTTGACCCGTTATTGGAATAACATTCCGGATCAGTCAGCAACATCTCTTCACGGCCGTTATTCCAGTTCCATTTGGTAATCCGGTTACGATCGAGCAACTCCCGGAGTAAATCGCCATCCCACCAGATGACAAAATTTGTACTGCGGGGTTTAGGTCCGATCACATTCCCTTTCACATCAAACAATCCATCAACATTCGACCAGAACTCATAACCTTCATATCTGGGATCGATATCGGCTGCACAAGCTCTGCCAACGTCCCAACCCGGATCTTTACCAAATATAATCTCACCTGTCAGAGCATCGTATAATGCCTCCCCATAACCGTTTTCATAACCTTCTACCGGTTCTTCATTTTCGTGTGGTCCCCAAACTTCCATTCCCGGTCTGTTTGGATCCAGGTCACCCACATACAGGGCATCACCGTGGCGCAATCCCGTACTAAACAGTCCTGAACCATCATCGTCCACAACCATAGCACCATATATTATTTCATCCTTCCCGTCGTTATCAACATCGGCAACATTTATATTATGATTGCCCTGGCCACTGAATAACTCCAGCCCCGGTTTAGCACTGTCAAAGACCCAGCGTTGCGATAGTTTTTCATCCCGCCAGTCCCAGGCGGCCAGTACAGACCTTCCGTAATACCCGCGACACATGATCACGCTGGGAAGTTTTCCGTCGAGATAAGCTACTGTTGCCAGGAAACGATCTGCTCTGTTAGCAGTGTAATCATTCCCCCCGTTTCCGCCTATACCACCCCATCCGC
Source organism: Quyinboa sediminis (assembly GCF_042219855.1). Classification (NCBI taxonomy): domain Bacteria; kingdom Pseudomonadati; phylum Bacteroidota; class Bacteroidia; order Bacteroidales; family Quyinboaceae; genus Quyinboa; species Quyinboa sediminis. Next base: position 354,343 of record NZ_JBHJHP010000005.1, read on the forward strand.
CAAGATTACCTCTTCCGGGAACATAGTCCGTGGTTTCCAGTTCTTTACCACTTGTACCTTCAAAGATGGTGAAATACTCCGGTCCTTCAATAATTTTACCAAAAGTTCTGCTTTGCGGATTACGGTCCACCCAGTCTGCTTCCGGATCACCGATAACCCTGCCGGTTCCGTCCGTTGTTCCATCCGCCGTTTTCATGGCAACTTCAGCTTTACCGTCTCCATCCAGATCGTAAACCATAAACTGTGTATAATGTGCTCCCTCCCTGATGTTCTTACCAAGATTGATGGTCCATAGCAAGGTTCCATCCATTTCGTAAGCCTGAAAAACAGGTGGCGATGTTAAGCCCAGATGTGAATTATCATGACCTCTTCCAGTCATATGGATGACCAGTTCATACTGCCCGTCACCATCCAGATCCCCTACTGACGCATCATTTGGAGAATATCGTTCCGGTGTTTGTAACGGAATTTCCAGATAAGGATGTGACCAAAGATTACAACTTGTCTTTTCCACTACTGCGTTATTCTGATCCAGAATCTCAAGCTCATATCTTGCATCCGCCATGCTTTTATCGTCAAGATAACCGGTTGATTCGAGCGGTTGGCTATTCAACATCGTTCCATTCCTGTAAAGATTAAACCTGACACCCTCAGGATCTGAATTTAACAGACGCCAGCTTACAAATGCGGAGTCTGTACCTGCCGGTACCGCTACCATTCCACGATCAAGGGTTTCCATGTGCCGCTGTGCAACTGCCGGCATATTCCCTAATACTAAAAAAGATATGATTACATATAGCAATTTCTTCATCATTCTGTTTTTTATTCATTCTATCGAAACACCCGTTCAAACCGGCACTTAGCGTGCAGGGCTGTAAAACCAGGCGCATAACACGGATTAGCTGTTCAGATCACTCCGTGATGTTAAGCTTTATCTTTTCCTCCTGCAGACCATCTGCTTTAACGGAAAGCTCAATCTGACCCGATGCCGCATTTGCTTTCACTATAGCCACGCAGCGCCCGTCAAGGACTCTTCTCTGCTTCTCATAAAAGGGAACATGCGTTTCTCTGTCCGCATTATCCACGGCAGCAATAACACCCGGGCCTGTGACTGAAAAACCCAGCATCTGATCACTGTTCGGACAAGTGACGCCGTTCTCATCCACAATTTCAGCGGTTACATAAACTACATCATCAAACTTATCCGTCAAATCAGAACTACTTGCTGTTAGCTTAATTTTTGCGGGTTCACCTGCAGTTTGCATTTCATGTTCAGCTGCATCCTCTCCATCATTTCTTCCCACAACTTTTATGATTCCGGGTTCAAACGTAAATTTTGCTTTAACGGGTGCAGCATCCTCCGGAACAGCATATACGCCTTTGGAAATACCGTTCAGGAAAATTTCAACTTCCCTGGTATTGGCATAGATCTCCACTTCTGCCACGTCATATGTATCTTCATCTGCCGGACTCCAGTTTGAAACCAGGGGACCATTTCCTGCATTGTAAGCATACCTTACAAGATGCACAAACGGCTTTTCACTCCACCAGCTCTGACGCTGATATGCCAGTGTTGTTTCATTCCCCAGACGATCCAGTAAACCGAAATGATGGGAAATGGCCGGCCAGTTTGCTTCGCCAAGATAATCAATACCGGTCCATAAAAACTGGCCCGACATAAACGGGTTATCCCTCAGAATCAGCCAGGCTTCCCGGGTGTGTCCGTTTTCAGTACCCAGAACTTTACGTGTCGGTTTATCCAGATGTGCCTGAACAAGCTCTTTTTCACGATAGTTCTGACCAACAATATCCATCATATCAGCAAACCCGTTCTGATATACACCCGACGAATTAGGACGGAAAAGCGCCATGGTCACCAGACTTCCGGGAGCTGTTTCATGTACCAGATCCTGCATTTTTTTGTAGGTTGAGAAACCCTGCTCATTGTTCAGGTTGTCACGGATTTCATTCCCTACACTGTATATAAATATTGACGGATGATTCCTGTCGCGCAACACAACGTCTCGGGTATCGGCTTCCCACCAGTCATTAAAATACAGATTATATCCTTTTTCCGCATGATTTTTAGCTGCTCTCCAGGTATCAAACGTTTCATCCATAACCAGGAATCCCATTTCATCACACAGATCATAAAATTCAGGAGCAAATGGATTATGTGCTGTACGAACGGCATTCACTCCCAGCTTTTTCAGCGTTTCAAACCTGAGCCTCCAGGTTGTTAAAGGAACTGCGGCACCCAAAGCACCACCATCAGCATGAAGTGCCACACCTTTAATTTTAAGGTTTTTTCCATTGAGCCAGAATCCGCTTGCAGCATCAAAATGAAACTCACGAATTCCAAATGCATCCGATACCTCATCCACCAGTTTGTCACCATTGTAAACTTTTGTTTTGGCGGTGTATAAAACAGGATTGTTTACATCCCAGCGATCAGGCTGATCGATGTTTACCATTGCGATAACCTCCGCTTTACCTCCTGCTTTTACTGCTTGTTCTTTTTCGGTTGAACCAACAGCATTCCCCTCATCATCCAATATGGTAGTTATTACCTTTAAATCTGCATCAGAAGCGGAACTATTCAGGACTTCGGTCTGAAATTTCACAGTGGCTTTTCTAGCACTTACTTCAGGCGTTGAGATGTAAATACCCCATTGTGGTATATGCACCGGATCTTTAATGACCAGGTTAACGTGTCGGTAAATACCTGCGCCGGTATACCAGCGGGATGCCGGTTGAACAGAGTTGTCAGCCTTTACCGCTATTACGTTATCCTTTTTGCCATAGTTGAGATAATTTGTGAGTTCATAACTAAAGCTAACATAGCCATTGGGGCGTTTGCCCAGTAAATGACCGTTAATCCACACCTCACTATTGGCCATTACGCCATCAAACGCAATAAAAACTTTTTTACCCTGAATATCTTTCGGCAAAGAAAAATATTTACGGTACCATCCTATGCCTGCCGGGAAGAAACCTCCTCCACGACCGGTCGGATTATCCCGGCTAACCTCTCCTTCTATGCTCCAGTCGTGCGGAACATTAAGCAGGCGCCAGTCTTTATCTTTATACTTTGGATCTTCTGCACCATCGGCATCGCCTAAATGAAAAAGCCAGTCTGCATCCATCGACCTCACCTGGCGCGGACTCACATTGTTATCCTTTTGTGCGAATGCTTTATTACCGGTATGAACTGAGAAAAACAGAATTGTCAGGAATATAAAGGTTTTCAACCTGAGGTTTCCCGCATTTAAATAACTTGTTTGCATTGTGGTTAGTTTTCTACATTAATAAAAAAGACATCAATTATCCGGAGTCAAAAATGTAACCTTTAAACTATTAGACAGCAGTTATAAGAATTGTATTCCATTACAGTTACTTTTCTGATTTCAGGTTTCCCAAACTACAAATTTAATGGATAAGAAAATGGGATTCAATAAATAATATGGGATAAGACTTGCACAATTTGACACAGATGGAAAGCTAACAGAACCTGTATTCAGGATTCATTTGTGCTCTTTTGCAATTTCCTGAATCGATGGTTTTTCTAAATTGACCCATTTTTCATATCCCGATGCACTCAGATGCACACCATCAATGGTCAGCTCTTTTTTTAAATCCCCGTTTTCATCCACAAAATGGCTGTACAGATCAATAACCTTGTAAAAACCTTTCGACTCATTTTTTTTGATCCATTTATTCACAAAAAGAATATCCTCTTTCAGGTAATCCCTTCGTGTTGGCAGTAGTGTCTGAACAAAAACTTTCGTGCCAGGTGATTTATGGCGAATTTCCTTCGCAATTCTCAGAATGTTGCGTGCCACATATTTATCTGAAGGAACTATTTTATCGTAAACCAACTGATGCCTGTTATCTGCATCATGATGGATGCTGAACAGGTCGTTAATGCCAATAAGGATAAAAACGGCTTCGGGTTTATAATATATGACTTCGTCAAGGCGTTTGAGCACCCCATCGGTAACATCGCCTGAAATACCACGATTCCGGATATGAGGTATCCCAAATTTATCACTCCAGTCTTTTCCTTTTTCTGTGATGCTGTTCCCAATAAATACAATATCTCCCTCTTCCAGCGGATCTTTCATGAATGCGCTGATGCGCTGAGGATAGTGCTTTTGGGTCCAATTGTTATGATACCTGGATACAGTTTCCCTGGTTGGATATAGCTTTTCTTCTTGTTTTGACGATGACCGGTTTGTCTGTCCGAATAACGAAGAGCTGATGATGACCGACAGAAAAAGGATGATGATTTGCTTCATGTTTTTAAATATGATACCAACGGTTAACGCTAGCGAATTACAATTATAAGTCTTTGTTCATGAACAATACGAACCTACATCAATCAATAACGGGAAATTTCTTAAAACAACCGTTTCAAGGTTCTTTTCGTTCTTATCAAGGGGATAAGCATTATCTGTTAACAAAAGAACAGGGTTTTACTGCCCTACAATCTCAACGCCTTCCGGAGCTTTAATTTCGGAGACGATTTTCCCGTTTTTCTTTTTGGTATGTTTAACGTAAACCACTCCTTTAGGTGTAGGAAATGTTCCTTCAGCCCACTGAAGATCACCCAGATGCGGCTCAACCTTTATTTTTTTGCACCCCGGCTCCAGAATCTTAATCCCCAAAACATTTTCACTCAGCCATGGAGTGGGTCCTGCAGACCAGCCATGACAAAGGCTTCGCCGCAAACCAATATAACAGTTTGCACCGGTGGAATAATGATAATCCAGCATATCCTGTGGAACGATGTCATCAATCGGAGCTGCATTTTCTGCTTCTTCCAGATTGAATTCCTCCCAAAAAGTTGTCGCACCCAACTTTAGCATTCCACCCCAGAATTGCCGTATATTGTTCAGTGCATCCTGATAATTACCTGCCAGGGCCTGAGCCTGTAACATGTAGTAGCCAAAAAATGAGGTATAGCCATCAGCACCTTTGGGCATTATAATCTCTTTTTCCACCATTTCAGGATTCAGAATACCTGCCATTGCCAACAAAGCACCTGCCTGGTTGGAATTATTCGGATCCGGAGTAACCCGTTTCATTTTTTCAGCCAGCCTATGAAAAATTTCTGCTTTGTCCGGTTCATTCAGTTCGCTGCATAAAAAGCTGCCTTTTTCAAAAGTTAAAACCATTAATGCCTGAATTCCTGCATGAATAGCTGCTGTATCTCTTACCGAAGGCCAGTCAAGAAAACGAAACATCCTGCCTCTCAGATTTTCCTCTCCGTTTTCAGCAACATAAGTAGTTAACTGATCCAGCAATGCGGTGAGATAATCTTTTTGTCCGGATAAATATTCCAGGTCACCCTGGTACATATACCAGTCGTGTTGCATGATGATCCACCACATGGAATAGGAGGGTATGCCATTCATAAAAGCCGGCAGCGGAGTATGCTCCCTGAGAAAATCGAGCGTTTCAGGCACAACCTCGTTATACCCAAATACGCTGTTTATGGTCATAACTTCCGGATGCATATCACCTCCCCAGACCATTCTGTCCCGCTTGATGCCATCCCACAAATAATCCTGCATACACAAATGTACCGTATAAGCACCGGTTTCCCAGATTTTATTCAGTGTATCATCACTACTCTTAAAAGATCCCACATACGGGATATCGCGGTATACAGCTATGGCCTTAACTTCTTTAATTGCAACCATGGCATCCGGTTCAGCCAGATCGATCCGTAAAAAACGAAAACCGGTGTTCCCGACTTCAATATTTCCATACCCGGGAAGCGTTATTTCAAAATCCCGCATGGCATGATGATTGGTGGCACCACCTTCGGTTCCAGTGGTACCGTCTCCGATCACATCGCTGCAGGTTTCACTGACGGATTCACCAAAGCGTAACCTGACTTTTCGTGTAACACGGTTGCTCTGTGATGTCATAATTCGTACACCACCCTGAATCTCCTTCCCAAAATCCAGGATCAAACCGGACACTGAACCATTTTTGTTGGTTATCCTGCACACCGTCTGACGCCCAAAATAAGCCTGTCCTTCACCTTTTTTGAGCAATTCGTCTGCATTCTGAACCAGTGAATCGCCTGAAGTCCAGACAATACGCTGTGGAGTAAGGTATACCCTTTTCATCTGATCAACAGACGCTGCAGCTATCATCTGGTCTGTATATACAGGAGGAAATTGTGCTTTCGCTGTTCCAATGGAAAACATTAATACCAGTAAAACACCCTTCATCACCGATAAACTAAACGTGTAGATATATTTCATATGGCGCATCATATTCAAGTTAATTCCGGCTTATTTTAACCGTGAATTTAAACATAAAAAGCGGAAATGGATAATCCATCTCCGCTTTAGTGTACCAATAATTGTATTATGAAAAAAAAATCAATGAATCTGAGTTCTGAATTTATTCCCGGTATGTAAAATTTGTAACATTTTTGTTTATAAATTTTTCATCTTCCACGGTTTGTGCATTCACATTTTTAAGTTCTACATTTTGCACCGGCATCTCCTTTTGACCCTGTATCCTGGAAATAAATTTCACATCGCCTGCTTGTATATTTTCGAGAAAAATATCACTTTTGGGAGTTAATCTGCGTTCATAGGTTGGTACCAGATCGCGCCACTGATATAACACATCGGTTTCTATACCCAGAATACCTTCACGCATTTTGTCGGCTTTAATATTTGTAACATGAATATTCTTAACAAAACCGCCTCTCCGCTCATTTGTTTTTATAAAGACCAGGTGGAACATGCTGGCCCCATCAGCCACACTACAACTGTCCATGAAAACATTTTCAATTCCTCCGGATAATTCACTTCCCACAGCCAGCAGCTGATGTCCATTTTTAACCTTGCAATTTCTGATCACAAGATTCTTTGTGGGAGAATTTAAACGCCAGGCATCCTGATTCCGGCCTGACTTTACCGCAATGGCATCATCCCCCTGATCAAATGTGCAGTTTTCAATCAACATATTCCGGCTCATTTCAGGATCAACGCCGTCGTTGTTATGCCCGTGCGCAAACACATCAAGATCGCGGATTACTACATTTTTACACAAATAGGGATGGATTGTCCAGAACGGACTGTTTCTTACAGAAAAACCTTCCAGAAGGACATTCTCGCACCGGTTAAACTGAATAAAATGTGGTCTGAGATGCGATGTATCGTTAACCATCTGACGATCTGCCACAGGAACATCTTTTGCCGCAAGGTTATATAGTCGCTTCAGACTGTTCATATGAGCCGGAGGACGTGAAAACCAGGTTTGCCAAAGATCCATTTTTGCCTTCACCATACCTTTGCCGCTAATTGCTACATTCTTACATTCATAGGCATAAATCAGGGGGGAATAATTGTAACACTCCAGCCCCTCCCACGTGGTATGAACTGCCGGTAAATAATCTTCAGGATCATCAGAAAATAACAAAACGGCGCCTTCAGCCAGATACAGATTAACATTGCTTTTAAAATGAATCTGACCGGTCAGCCATTCGCCTTCAGGGATAACCACTGTTCCACCACCTGCAAGATTTGCCTTACTGATTGCTGCTGCGATGGCCGTCGAAATTTTGTGTTTATCACCTTCTACGGCTCCAAAATCCACAATGCTGAATTTCGCACATTCAGCGAAATCAGGTATCATGATATCAGGCATCTCAAATGGAGCATCTACGCGAACAGAAATCAATGCCGGTGGAGTAGTCTGCTGACAGGAAATCATCAGGATACTTAATAAAAAGGCTATAATCAATACGTGGGATTTCATTATTCTAAGGTTTATTTCTGAATACTGTTTTAAGAGTTAATATTAAGATTAGTTTCCATCCGGTTTAACCAGCTCTATGGCAGGACTAACCGGCCAGAAGAAGTTTGTATAAGGATCAGGGTGTTTAGGATCAAAGCCCTTAAAATCATCCACAATATATTTCGCCAGCTCCGGATAATTTTCCTTTATGGATTCCACTACACACTTAGCCAGCTCATATGCACCGTATGGGTTAAAATGTGTATTATCCGCCAGAGGTTTATCCTGTCCCGGATAGGTATGAGCCGGATAATGCACAAATGCCTTTTTAGAGTTCTCGGGTCCTAAAGCCTCAAAAAGTTCTTTGCTCATGGCATTCAGGTCGATTAATGGTACATTTTCTTCTTTGGCCAGTTGACGCATGGCATCGGGATACTCTTCCAGGGTATTGACAATTTTTCCATTATCATCAAAAACCCTTCTGTTTGTTGATGTTACCAAAACAGGATGCCCTCCCTTTTTCCGTGTCTCATTCATAAAGTACCGCAGTTCATCCTGATACGTTGTAAAAGGTTCCACATGACTACTGCCCGGTTTCTGATCATTATGTGCAAATTCCATAAAGAGGTAATCGCCAGGTTTCATCACACTCAGTATTTTTTTAAGTCTCCTTTCCCCACGGAATGCCTTCAGGGTTTCACCGGACTCAGCATAATTGGCCACAACAACATCAGGCTTCAGGAACCGTGGAAACATCTGTCCCCATGATGCCCAGGGTTCATACATCTGGTCCACAACTGTAGAGTTACCTGCCAAAAATATTACCGGAAGACCGGTGATCTCTTCTATCACAAGAGATGAAACACATGGTTTGGGTCCACCAAATTCGAGTGTAAGTTTATCATCCCAGTTAAGGTATCCCAGTTCCCGCTTTTTTAATCGTATTTTTTCATTTTCTCCAATCTGTGGAGTCCTTACATCCACAATGAACGTTTTTGTAACGACCTCACCCTGCTTTGTCTTAATATCTTCCAGCATTAAACGTCTGTTCTCTGCCTTTACCGTTGTTTCAGAAATTCCTTTTGGATCGCCCAGAGTCACTGTAATCTTATACCGTCCTTCCGGCACGACCACATTAAAATAAAACGGATGATCGCTTGTAAGAAAATCGCCGGTCAGTTTATCTCTTCTGCTCCTTACAACAGCTTTTACCGGATATTCTATGGCAATTCCCAAACCATTCTCTTTACTGAAGACATTTTGCGGTGTTATGGGGACAAAGTCTTTTGCTGCTTTGCCTGATCCCAGATCAAATTTCTTTAATAATGCTTTGGATTCGGGCTGTCCGTAAACATAAGTGGTTCCCAGAATGAATACACACAGAAGTAGTGTTCGTGCAAGAAGTTTTTTCATGTATTGTATTATTTGTGCTACCTTAATGTTGTTACAAATAGCCAGTGTGATATTTGTCTGGCCAATGCTAAAATATTCTGACCTTGGGTTTTAACAGAATCTAACAAAACTAAGAAATTTACATCTCCGGTTCAATGCATAATATGATTATATCTTTACACAATATGACACCGCAAAGCATCACAACCCACTACACAATCAACAGATATCAAACTGAAATACTGAACCTTATCAAATTAACACTGTTTTTATTTGTTGTATTTGATACACTTATAATATTGAATTATAAGCATTATAAACAACAAAAAACCCGTTGCATTTAGCAACGGGTTTTTATCTTGTATACTATTTTACAATTTTGTCTTATTTCAAGCCAGCTTTTTCCATAAAGAATGATAACGGCTGGGATTTAGGACGTTCAATTCCAAAACCGTACAATCTGTCCCAAACCAGGGATGCCAAAACACCCAGCGATCTGGAAACTCCAAATAATACGGTATATATCTGGTGCTCTGTAATACCATAACTGCTCAGCAGAGAACCGGATATGGCATCTACATTTGGCCATGGGTTTTTCACTTTACCGGTTGCCAGCAATACATCCGGCACGACCTCGTAAATATCACGTACTACTTTTATATACTTTGCATCCGGAACATATTTGTTCGCAAATTCCAACTGAACGGAGAAGCGCGGGTCAGTCTGGCGTAAAACAGCGTGGCCATATCCCGGAATCACGCTACCTGAATCCAGTGTGATCTGTGCAAATTCCTTAATCTGGTCTCTGGTTGGACAACAGGTATCAGCCCATTGCAATAACTTATTGATCCAGTGCATTACATCCTGATTTGCCATACCGTGCAGCGGCCCTGCGAGACCATTCATACCGGCAGCAAACGAATAATAAGGATTTGAGAGTGCAGAACCCACAAGATGAGTGGTATGTGCCGAAACATTACCACCTTCGTGATCCGCATGAATAACCATGTACAAACGCATTAAACGTTTAACTTCTTCACTGTCGTAACCCATCATATGTGCCAGGTTTCCTGCCCAGTCAAGACTCGGATCAATTTCAATATACTTTTCATTATGGAAGACACGTCTGTAGATATATGCAGCGATCACCGGAAGACGTGCAATCAGGTCCATTACACCTTCAAACATCGGATCCCAGAAGTCTTTCTTATCCATTCCGCTTTCATATGCCTTACGGAACTGGGATTGGTTTGACATGGCCAGAATTGCGGTATTGAGCTGGATCATCGGATGCGCATCTTTTGGCAATGCATTGATTACATCGAATACATACGCAGGAATATCCTGAGCTCTTCTCGACCATTCCAGACTAAGTTTCTTTACATCCTCTTTTGTTGGCAATTCATCCATTAACATGAGATAAAACAGCCCTTCGGGTAATGGTTCGCCCTGCGGATTTAAACGAGGCAGAACTTCCTTAAGCTCAGGAATGCTATAGCCTCTGAAGCGGATCCCTTTTTCAGGGTCGAGTTTGGACGTATCTGTAAGCAAACTTACGATGCCCTTCATTCCTGTTAAAGCATGTGCAATGGTCACCTTCTGGATTTCCACATCGCCATGATCTTTGAGGATCTTCTTTAAAATTTCAGCTTTTTCGAGTCCCTTTTGATGCAGTTTTGCTTTGATTTCTTTCATTTGCTTCTATTTTGTGGAGTATTAGTATTAATGATATTGTGTTAATATACGTAACATATTATTACTGTCTTCTCCGGGATTAACATTCGTTGCCTTGTGTATAATTTTGTCATTTTTATCCAGAATAAACGTCCACCTGCTGGCAGTGACATCCCGTTTAAGCTCTACATCCCTGCCATCCACATTCCGTGTTATTGTACCACCATTTCCGGTTGGCACACCGAATAAAGCGGCAACTTTTCCATCAGGGTCCGACAGCAACGGAAAATTAAGATCGTAAGCTTTTTTAAAAATTTTAAGATTTCCCGGTTCGTCGCCACTGATTCCGATAACCTGTGCTCCTTCGTTTTTAAGATCATCTGATGCATCGCGATAAGCACATGCCTGTGTGGTACAACCACCAGTCATGGCAGCCGGATAAAAATAAACAATCAGCTTTTTTCCTGTAAAATCCTTTGATAAATTCCAGTTTTCTCCATTGTCAGCTTTCAATGTAAAATCCGGTATCGTATCTCCAACCTCAACCTGGGCTGCCGATACAAAACTGATCAGCATAAAAGCAATTACAAATAGTGCCTTAGAATTCATTTTTAACGATTTTACTACATCAATCAAACAATGAGTATATAAAAAAGGTTCAACACATATTTAACATATTTCCGTATGCATTCACCGAGTGCTTAATCTCCCTTAAACATTGGCCTCCAAAGTAATCCTGCTGTTAAAAAGTTTAACAAATATTCGTAATATCAGCAGGGATTTAATTCATGATTATTCGTCTGTATTTTATAAATTTTATGCCCTTGAACTTTTAGTCCGTCAGGTGACATACGACTTAGAATTTCCGGCGCCTTTTTCGCAACAGACCAAATATAATAAAATATATATATTTAAAACTATATCGGGCCAATTACTTAAAATAAAAACACCTGTGAATTTGCCTCACAGGTGTTTTTTTCTTTATGTTAAACTTATAACCGTTCTCATTCTTTTACAATCCTGGTCATTTCTGACTTCCCATCAGCAACTATCTTAACCAGATAGATTCCCTGTGGGAAGGTATCAAATTTAACTGCGAGTGTTTTAGCATTTACATCCGTGGCGTAGTAAACGACCCTTCCTGATAAATCGATGACAGATACAACCGCTTTTTTACCCGACCGGTTAAAATCAATATACAATGTTTTGCTTACCGGATTGGGGTAAACCCTCGATAATGCTGGTTGTGAAACATCGTTTATTGACGTTGGAATATCAGTAACACGGAGTATTCCACTGTTTTTAATACCGCTCAGATCCCAGTACAATCCTGCACCGGGAGATGCCGGATAAACTGCCGCAAATTCTCCCGTTTTACCGGCTGACTGAATGATAATAAAACTGTCTCCTTTTTTAAATGCTGAACCCAGATTGTTAATATATAAAGTACCTGCCAGATTCACTGTTCCGGTGGTTCTTAATTTATCGCACGTGCCATTATCACTGTTTACCGTGGTAAGAAAAAACGATCCCGGTAAAAAGGTGACATTGTTATTCACCAGAATACTGCTTCCTGTTGTTGCTATTCCGGCCATAAGGTAACCACCTGCGTTCACGGTAACAGTTCCGCTTACAGAACCTGTTCCACTCAGAACCGCTCCGCTTTTTACCTGAACATCTCCGGTCCCTGTTCCACTGCCACTGCTGTTACTGACGATCAGCCCACCTTTTTCAACTACTGTACCACCCGAATAAGTGTTACTGTTGGTCAGGGTCATTCTACCTGATCCTGCTTTTATCAATGCCGCTTTAGCTCCACTGTTTTTATACTGATCATCACAGATCACCCCATCAAATGAGAACGTGGAATTTTTTGTTCCTATTCTCCAGGTTATGGTATTTGTACCATCACCTCCAGCTCCCAGTTTTGATCCCGGGGCTCCTGTCAGTTCGCCAACATCCAGTGTTATGTCTTCAGAATTAGCACGTATTACAGAAACCTTATCACCAAGATTTATGGATGCTTTACCGTAACCATTTCCATTGTTCAGAATCAGCATTCCCCCATCGCTATCTGAAGTTACATTAATCTGACCTTCAAATTCGGACCAGTCACCGTCAACCTGTGATCTTACATAGGGCACAAATACTCCCAATGTTCCTGCCCCGGTAAGCCTGCTGTATATATTGCATCGTCCATCCAGCAGCCAGTTTGCACTAAACGTTGCCGGAACCTCTATGTCATTTGTAAAATCCGTATAGGAGCCATTATTATCATACATGCTCAAAGTGGCAGATTTGAGTGTTATTTTTTCAGATCCCAACCCATTGGTGTTTGCATTATCTGTAATAAGACTTAATGTTCCTGCCTCAATCACGGTTCCCCCCTGATATGAATTTGCCGCAGAGATTTTCAATACGGAACCACCTCTTTTGGTCAGTGATCCCGCACCAGTTATCGTTCCGTCAAGCGTCAGCGGTGAAACGGCAGTTTCTATAATGGCACCGTTTGAACCTATGGTAAGTCCACGGTTTGTTGATGCATCCGCACCGGAATATCTGAATATTCCTCCATCAATAATCCAGTTCGCCGGATCGGATGTTGCAGCTCCCAGACCTCCCGGATCACCGGCATTGGATACTGATGTTACATCCAGATAACCTGAATTAATAACCAGTGGACCCGTAAATTTATTTTTAGTCGCAATTTTTAAATAACCACTGCCGCTTTTGGTAATTCCACCCGGCCCGCTGATTGTACCATTTCCTGAAAACACATAGGTTTGCGATGCATTAACCTCCATGTTTCCAATGGGTACGTCATCGGAAACATTCACATTTGCATTACCGGTATCATCAAATAATACGTGATCATTTACGACAAAAATATCACTGTTGCCTGCATTCAGCCAGTTTGATGTTATCAGTAAATCCCATGCATTGCTGCTTTCGCCATCCCAAACCAGGTTTGCCGGATCTCTTGGTTTTGTTATGACCAGAACCAGTTTGTTGTTATCAATCTGAAGCTCATAGAGCAACTCGCGAATACCTGTTACCTCTACCTTGTTTAAATCGCCGGTAAAACTGCCCGTATAGGAAATCAAAACATACGTTCCTTCCGATAATTCACCATCGGTTTTATTTACAGCAACGGTGGCCTTACCATTCAGTACAAAATCGCCGTCAATTTTAAGGGAGTCATTACTTCCTGATGTACCGTCGGGATCGCCGGACAAATCAAAGTTTAAGGTTACATCATCCGACACCTGCATTCCCCCTGCTACCGAGGTTGTTCCTGCTTCGCCTATATGTCCGGCATAAAACTGAGAACCTCCCGATAACTCTAACCCGTTTCCAAATATTCCGGTTCCGCTGACCACACCATTACCATCTACCAAAACTTTACTGGCTGAGAGTTCTCCATCCAGCCGGAGGTTTCCCTGTGAAATTTCAGTTGTGCCGGTATAAACATTGCTGTTAGTTATAATCAGAGTTCCGGTACCGCTTTTAATCAAATCCATATCTCCGGCTAACTGCCCTGCACCTGAAAATATATAATCACCCGGACTAATGACTGACACCCTTTTAGGTTCCAAACTTTCTGAAATATTTACGGCACTACTGTTATTACCTGTCAACGAAAACAGAACATCATCGTCATTATTGAATACCGAGGATGAACCGTCTTTTTTTTTCCAGTTTGCAGATGAAGCGATATTCCAGTCAAAACCATCCGTTCCGTCCCAGGTCAGATCAGCCTGCACAATTGGGGCCAAAGGCGGTGTTTTCATCCCTGTACCCAGATAAAAACCAGGATGAGGAGGCTGATTATAAGCCACATTCTGCCATGCAATGGCCAAACGGTATTGCGGATCATGCATCAGTGTCCTGATTTTAACATCTGTAGGGTAAGGCGTAGTGTAAATTCTTAATTTCTTGTTGTCGGTTGTTCTCCAAATGACCTCTTCCCGCCAGTCGCCAAACAAATCAGCCTGTAAACAAGGGGTCCCTTTGGTATAGTTGTTGGAATATGTTCCGTTCGCTGTCAGTAACCTGGTATCAGAGGAATGTTCGTTATACTTTGTAATATTACCGATCCCAAGTCCCTGATTTGAATTCCAGTCTTTATCCAGCAGTTCACGGGATAAATCGCCATCCCACCAGATCAAAAAGTTCATGGATGGCTTGTCACCAACCATCTGTTTACTGACATTATACGTTCCTGACCCGGCACCACTCCACATTTCCGCACCATAATAGTTGGGATCAATATCACCGGCTACACCTCTGCCATTATCAAAACCTGCTTTTATCTGGAATAAAATACGGCCATCTTCTGCGGCACGGAATGTCATTCCGTCAACCGAATTTTCATGCACGGCAAAAACCTCCAGACCGGGTCTGTCAGGATCAAAATCAGACACATGTAAGGCATCACCATGGCCCAGGTTTGTATTATAAAGTCCGGATCCATCATCATCGATAGTTGCTGAACCGTAAATAATTTCATCTTTACCATCAAAGTCCACATCGGCTACACTCACCTGATGGTTGCCCTGATGCTGCCATGAAGAATAACCACTGTTATTGGTATCGAACACCCATCGTTGTTTCAGGTTGGTCCCGTCCCAGTCCCATGCTGCCAGCACCATTCGGGTATAATAACCACGGCACATTACCAGGCTGGGATGTACACCGTCAAGATAAGCCACGCACGCCAGGAACCTGTCCACACGGTTGCCGTAACTATCTCCCCAGCTGCTCACATTTCCTCTTGGCGGATTATAATTTACGGTAGCCATTTCAGCACCTGTTTCGCCGTTAAAAATGGTCAGGTATTCTTCTCCTGAAAGAATATAACCACCTGAATTGCGATAGTCTGCCTGATCATTGTCAGTTGCTGCGGGTCCCTTGCTCAGATATGCTCCGGTACCATCTTTTGTTCCCGGCGCTGTTTTACAAGCAAATTCCGCTTTCCCGTCGCCGTCAAAATCGTAGACCATGAACTGGGTATAATGTGCACCGGCCCTGATATTTTTTCCAAGATCGACACGCCATAAAAATGTTCCGTCCATTTCATAACCATCGATGTAGACATTTCCTGTGTATCCCGAGTTAGAGTTATCCTTGGCATTTGAGGGATCCCATTTTAGTATTATCTCGTATTGTTGATCGCCATCCAGATCGCCAACACTGGCATCATTGGGTGAATAGCTATAACTGACGTTATCCGGTGTAGTTCCTCCTGCCGGAACCTGCAATGGAATATCTTTGTACGTATTACTCCAGACAGCTACCGGATCTGATTTAGGCTGTTCCACACCATCAATTACAGCAGCAACACTGTAAGACTCACTCGTTGTTGTATTATCAAGATAGTTTGTTGAATTGGTTATCGGACTATCATTCAGCTTTGTATTTCCCCTGTAAATATTATAAGCTACATCCTCCGATTCTGTCCCCAGCCAACGCCAGCTTACATATACCTGACTGCTTGATTTTCTGATGGCAACAACGCCCCTGTCCAGTTTTTCTATCTGTCGTTGTGCTACAACCTGGGTTGCTGAAAAAAGAACAGCACAAACCCAGATACAAATTTTAAAAAGTAACTTTACATTCATCCTTATACCTTCTACGTTAAAACTCTCAGTTAATCTAATATAAATACTTTGATCAGTTAATGATGAGGTTATTAACCAATTTTTCATCACCGAACTGTATTTTTAACAAATAAATACCTTTATCGGCATGTCTTAAATCCAACGTATGCGATGTACCACCGTTTACAGAAGTTGCATATATCACTTTTCCTGTCAAGGTCTCAACAGTGAGATAGCCATTTTTAGTATAACCGCTCAAATCGACAGCTACCATACCTTTTGATGGGTTAGGATAAACCACAACCGGATCGGTTTTAGTCTCATTAATTGCCACTGTATTGGTAACCTTGACGATACCGGTATTTATCAGTGATAAATCCCAGTAGAGTCCTTCACCGGGTGAGCTTGGGATCACACCATCAACAGAACCGATGATTTCTGAGGCCTGTAATACTTTAAAGTGATTGCCGGCAGCATATGTTCCGTTAATCCTGTTCAGATAAATTTTTGCTCCATTCAGATTGACTGAACCGGAAACAGCGGCAATATCAGCTGTATTATTAGCGGCATCAACCTTTGCAAATATGTACCCTCCGCTTTCAACTGTAAGATCACCTCCAAGATTCATACTACCGATACCCGACGCATTTCCGGGCGATATATAACCATTTGCCTTAACCGTAACATCGCCCGAAACGGTTCCCGAACCGCCCAGTAAACCACCACCGTTCACATCAACAGGGCCAGCCCCCGTTGCACTTCCGCTATTGTTTTCTACCAGAATGGCACCTTTTTCAATTACCGTTCCTCCGGTGTATGTATTATTACCGGTAAGTGTCCATCTGCCAGATCCGGCTTTTATGACAGCAGCCTGAGAGCCGGAATTCTTATACTGATCATTATTAATTCTTCCGTCAAAGGTAAAGCTGGTATTCTTGCCGCCAATTTTCCATGTAATCGTATTGCTGCCCTGACCACCAGATCCTAATACAGAGCCTGAAATACCGGTCAATTCGCCGATCTCAATTACGGCATCCTCCGTATTGGCATACAATGCTGTTACCTTATCTTCCAGATGAATGGTACTTTGTCCGTAACCTGCCGTATTGCCAAGGATGAGCCAGCCTCCGTCATTATCTGTTGATACATTGATGTCGCCTGTAAAGCCCGACCAGTCCCCCATCAAATCAGACCTGATGTACGGTGTATAAATCTCCAGGGCTCCGCTTCCTGTCAGATTACCATACCATGCACACCGGCCGTCCAGGTTCAGCGTCGCGTTAAACCCTGCGGGCACATCAAGGTTCCAGTACATTTTTGTATCTGACCCTGTATTATTGAACATCTGTAAGGTTGCATTTTTCAATGTGACCAGACCTGAACCGAGACCTTCGATGGCAGCCGTTTCTGAAGCCAGTTTAAGTAAACCATTATTAATAACAGTGCCGCCTGAATATGTATTGCCATTATAAAGTGACAAAGTTCCGTCACCATCTTTTATCAGTGCTCCCTCGCCGGTCATTGCACCGGTCATTTCAAGCTGGGTAAGCGCATCAATGTATAATGTACCATTGTTTGGGCCGAAAGTCATACCTCTGTCCGTTGTTGAATTCAATCCATTTATTCTTAAAATGGCACCGTTAATAACGAGATTTGCTGCATCTGTGGAAGCAGCTCCCAGCGGACTTTCTTTGCCGGCATCTGCAAGTTGTGCAACTTCAGTCATTCCTCCATTGAGCACCGTTGGGCCTTCGTAGGTGTTTAACAGTTTTAAAAATAATTTCCCCGCTCCGTTTTTAACTAAACCACCCATCCCTGAAATTTTTCCTGAACCTGAAAAGCTATAATTGGAAGCCCCATCAACAAGGATGCCACTCACAGGAACATCTTCAGTGATATTAACATTATTCTGATTTTCACCTGTCTCATTAAATATAACGGTATCATTTCCCAGGAACCAATCCTGTTGGTCTCCATTCAACCAGTTTTTATCACCGGCAAAATCCCAAACATTACTGGAATTTCCATTCCAAACCAGCTTTGTGGACGTTCTAACCTCAAGCACGTTAAGTACCAGGCTTTGGTTTACGATTTTCAGTTCACATGCCACATCGGGAATTCCTTCAATAGAAAAGTTTTCTGCTGAACCATTAAAGCTTCCACTAAACGTAATCAGCTCATATGAACCGGGATTCAACACACCATCAAGACGATTAAAAATGAGTCTGCAGGTGCCAACTGCACTGACATTCCCTGAAACAACAATCTGATCGTTTGATCCTGTTCCTGCATTGGGATCACCACTTAGATCAAAATAAACCTTCGCACCATCCTGTAGCGTCAGATTATTATTTATTGCGATCCTTACAGCCTCTCCGGCTTCTGAACCGGGAGAGAAGCTGGCATCCGTTTTAACCCATAATCCATTTCCCAGCGTATCTCCGGCATAAAGTGTTCCAAACCTGCATACGGTAACATGGCTGGAATCAAGATTTGATTTCAGCTGCAGTGTGCCATAGTAAACCATGGTTTCACCGGAATAATTATTTGATGTGTTCGAAAGTGTTAAAGTACCGGTACCTGCTTTTAAAAGTTCCATATGACCACTGAGTTGACCAGCGCCTTCAAATGTGTAGTCATTCTGTGACTGTACTCTTAAGCTGTGTGGTTTTAATGTTTGAGCAACATTTACAGGTGAAGCGTTATCTCCGTTATAATCAAATAACACATCAGCACCGTCCGTATAATTCATGGGGTTTTCATCTTCATCAAGCCAGTTCGATGATGTGGTATTCCAATCCGGCCCGTTTTTCCAAACCAGCTCACCGTTACTGAACGGATACGGTGGAATGTCCTGTGTTTCTGTGCCTAAATATATACCCGGATGAGGTGGCTGATTGTAGGCATTATTCTGCCATGAGATTGCGATTCTGTATTGAGGCTCATGCATCAAAGTCGGAATTCTCTGGTCCGTGGGCATTGTGGTTGTATAGATCCTCATGGCATTATTATCCGGTGTACGTACAACGATTTCCTCACGCCAGTCACCTATCACATCTGCCTGAAGGCAGGGGGTACCTTTTGTCCAGTTGTTGGTAGCTGTACCATTTGCCCTGAATATGGAGTAATTATCCTTTGTTTCAGTATTGTACTTGGAAATATCAGGTATTCCGTATCCTAAATCGGATGAAAAATTAGCATCTGTAAGGAATTCTCTTGACAGGTCTCCATCCCACCAAATCATAAAATTTTGTGGAACATTGTTTGATCCAACTACATGACCTGCCGGATCATACATAGGGCATTCAGTGGCTGCCCACAATTCATAGCCTTTATAATCGGGATTTATATCGCCAGCGGCACATCGTCCGCAATCCCTGTTGGAGTGATAGCGGATAAGAATTTCTCCGGTCCTTGCATCCCTGAAGGTAGCTCCCCAGTCGGAGCTGTTTTCGAGGCAATCCCATATTTCAAGACCGGGCCGGTCAGGATCCATATCCCCCACATGCAAGGCATCACCATGACCAGTGCGTGCCGAATACAGTCCGGTTCCATCATTATCAACCGTCATAGATCCATAGATAATCTCATCACACCCGTCATCATCAACGTCTGCACAACTGAGCTGATGATTTCCCTGTCCTGTATAAACAGTTGCTGTGCCCCCGGGGTTACTATCCCAGGCCCAGCGTTTTGTCAGGTTAATTCCATTCCAGTCCCAGGCCTCCAGTTTTATTCTGTGATATATACCGCGGCTGTTCACCATACTCGGATGTTTCCCATCAAGATAGGCCACTGTCCACATGCATTTTGTTGCACGGTGTGCCAGCTGACCATCATTCATGCCGGGGTTTCCCCACTGAACCAGAGGATCCCGCTCAATGTAAATATCCCAGCCCAGTTCTTTTCCGGTTTCACCTTCAAAAATTGAAATATAATCCGGTCCCGCAATTCTGTAATAGGTTGAGTTCAGTTTTAACGAATACCTGTAGTTTACAATACCATCATTATCCCTGTCTCCGATATTAACACCGGTTCCGTCTATCATTCCGTCGGATGTACGGGTGGCTATTTCAGCTTTTCCATCTCCATCAAAATCGTAAACCAAAAAATTGGTTTCTACTGCATTCGCAATGTTAGGGCCTAAATTAATCCGCCACAACAGGGTACCATCAAGTTTATAGGCTTCCAGTAAGTTATAATCTGTTGCAGAAGGATCTGTGTTTACAGGTAAGCGTTTTACAACAACCTCGTATTGTCCGTCTCCATCAAGATCTCCGACTGAGGCATCGTTTATTGTGTAGGTATCCCACCGACCATTAATCGCGACTACGGGAATTTCGAGATACTGACCTCCCCAGACACTCACCTCGTCCGATTTTTCCTGCTCTGTTTGATCCACCACTGCAGCTACGGCATAATGTGTGTCTGATGTACCATTAACATCGGTATAGTTTGAAGATTCATATATCGGTTCATCCGTTACTTTAACCCCATCCTTATATATGTTAAACCCAACATTTCTAAGTTCGTTAGCGGCGATTCGCCAGCTTAAGTAAACTCCATTCCCCTTTTTAACAGCCACTACTCCACGGTCCAGCGCCTCCATTTTACGTTGCGCCTGTAAGGTAATTGCTGTTAAAAAAAGAAATATAAAAGCCGAATACTTAAAAATTAATTTAGTTTTCATAATCAGATACTGAGAAAATGTAAAAGCGAATAAAACGGGAAAGCAAAACAGTGTGATCAGAAAAATGTCAAAAAGCAATCGAAGATAAGCCCACCCTAAACCAAGAATTGATTAAAAAATAAAGGAAAGCCCGGAGGCTTTCCTTTAATAAGTATTATTCGATAACCAGACTTCCGACTTTAACGCCTTCGTCAGCTACGAGTTTTATGAGATAGTAACCAGATTTATTGAAATCCACTTTCTGTGGACCGTCTACCTGATTGTAAGATCTGTTAAATACGACAGCACCCTGCAGATTAACAACCTGTAACTGATAAGATTTCAGGTCACCACCATCCACATAGAATGCACTTCTTGCCGGATTCGGGAATACAGAAACATTGCCCAGATTAACTTTATCGATCGCAACATTACCTACATTAATGGTAACTTCGTTACTGTACACTACGACATCCTGACCATTATCATCAGTTGTTACAGCTTCAAATACAACAAAATATGTTCCAACATCAAAGAAGTTTGGTGTATAGAATGTATCGGTCTGAGCAATCGGGAAGAATCCTTCATAACCTGAACCGGAAGTTGTTGAGTATTTCCATTCTGTACCGGTAACACCGTCAGGAAGATCAACAGAAAGTGTTGTACCATCGGTATTCGGATCGATATTCTGATATGAAGCAGGAGATACCGGTATTTTCACTGTTCTTACAGCAATAGCATTACTGGATGCCACTGAACCATCAGCCAGACATCTTACAAATACAACACCGGCAGTATCAAATGCAAACGTTGCTGTTTCTCCTGTTTTAGGAGTTTCGAACGATGACCATGGTCCGGCAGCACTTTTGCTATACTGCCACTCAAATGATGTATATGCTGATGAATTGATCAGTGATAAAGGATTTGTTTCCTGCCCAACACCGACAATCTGTGTGATAGTCTGTTCAATTGCCAGTGCACTTAAATCACGTGCAGTAACGGTAGTTACATCCTCAACCGGATCGTAAACCAGGTAGGGTTCAAATCCTTCAGGTGTGATAAATTTCTGGTGGAACGTTGTATCTTCTCCACTGATCTGTGGCCTTAATAGCGGTGTAAGTGAACTTCTTAAATCACCCATAAAAATATATTTTGCATTACCACTTAAACGCATTTCACTATAACCTTTATTAGCAGAAATACGTCCTGGAGCATTATCAGTGTCAACAATAAACTGTGCATCATCCTGAATAATGATATTTGCACCATTTGCAGGATTATCGCTACCACCTAATAACAATGCTGTTCCATAAATATATGCCTTAGCATCATTCTTTACAGTAAATGTAGTGTATTGTGAATATAAACGGAAATAAGACCTTGTTTTCACAAATACTCCACCCTCAATAACATAAGAACCATCAGAACTGTTATGGTCTGCAGTATAAACCAGTGTATCATTTAAACTTGGTTTGTTTACTGTAAAAGTTGCACCCATTCTAACATCAAAATTAGCTACAGTATCATTACCTGAAGAAGATAATACAGGATGCATATCATCAGGAACTTTCAGATTATTGTTATTAATATAAGCTGCCGGATCCCAGTTAAACATATTGCCTGCATCATCGGATTCTGCACCAGTAAATGTCAGGTTCATTGCACCGGCATTAGATGCGAGAATATTAAACTGAACTTCTTTTGAAGTTTCTGCACTACCATCAATCTGAGAAATACAAACTACAAAATATGTCCCTACCTCAGTAAAGTTAGGCGAAAATTCCGTACCAGTTACTTGAGTACTAAATGATTCGTAAGGTCCTCCAGGTGTTGTGCTGTATTTCCATTCTCTGCTCGTTCCTGCAGGTGTTTCTGTTACGGTTAACATTTGGCCCTGTTGACCTAAACGGATATTCTGAGCAGCATCCGGAGTTACAATTGCTTTACTGGATGATACAAGTATGTTAACTTCATTTGTATAAAATGCGTTTCCTCCTTTCATGCCTTCAAGTACCAAATAGAAATTACCTGATTCTGTAAAATTCGGATAGATGGTATCATTATTTTCAGCAGGAGTAAATGAGTGATCATAAGGGCCCCCTTCACTGGTACCGTATTTCCATTCAATAGATTCCATGCTTGCTAATCCGTCATTCTGAATAGCTGCAATCATAGAACCTTCTTCACCAGCAATCAATACCTGTCTGTCAGTTGGTTCAATTTCAAAGGCATCTTTTAAACGGGTTGAAAGCGTGGTGCTGTTTTCCAGCGCATCATACTTAACAACTACATCTCTGTCATTGTTTGTCACAATCTGGCCTGAATCAACACAATCAGATAAATACTGTACAATATTCCTACCTGTTACTTTAATCGTTGCTTCATCCAGTAAGTATACTGAAGGTGGAGCAGCAGGATTATTTTTGGGAATTCTTCCAAAATCTCCCCTAATTTCCATGTAAGTATGTCCTGCAACCGTTAATACACCTCCAATCTCCATATCGCCACTGTGATTTGCAAACAGAAAGTATGACAACCTGAAAATTGCTGTATCACAATTAAAATTCATATGAGTTGCAGTATCATCCTGAAGATATATTGTTTTATTATCCTTGTAATAATAATTTCCACCTGTAACATTCATAATTCCATGCGGTGTCCAACTATCATCAGCTCCCTGATTAAACCATGTACCCTGATCCATGTTAATGTTAAGAACACTTGGTGCATGCCAAATAGTATCACCAGTATCAGTGGTATCCATGACCCAGGACGATAGAGTCACATTTTCAACTGTTACATCATCACTTCCATTTATCAGACACTCATAAGTATAAGTATCTGCATGACCCATAACAATATTATTACCTTCGATATTACCCTGTGGATCCCAGTTCGTAGGATCTGTGAATTCTGAACTGTTTGCACCAGTCCAGGTTAAATTACTTTGAGCAAATAAGCCCATAGAAATGAACAACGTCATTACCGTTGTAATCATTTTCAACTTCGTAAAATAGAAATTCTTCATACTTTTTTAATTTTGATTAATAATTAGCTATCAAACTCTTACCCTTCCTTTCCCGGGCCAGGAATTCACTTATTGTTCTGTGTTATTATTCTTTGTCAGTGGTAGCCACCAGTTTTCCTCACTGCTTAGTTTCACCCGCACAGCTTCTGCATCAGCATTACCCTCGGCAGCAAGTTTATCCGCTACTTTGTCTGCCAGATACGAAGGATCATCCCTGCGCAGGGCAATCCTTACCAAATCTCCCCAGCGTTGTCCCTCAAAGGCAAGTTCCAGTGCATCCTCTTCAATAATTCTGTCCTCCAGATAATCAATCAACCCGACCGAATCCATATTTTCAGGATAATACGGAACATTATCAAGATAAGCTCTGTTACGTATTCCTTCGTTCCTGTACCACAAAGCACGTACCGCCGGTGGATTATCATTTATACTTGTACTACGGGCATCGAAATCGAAAGGAAACGGTAAATGCGTCTGGTGTCTCTGCGTAAAATCGTTGGACGGATCGTCCGTTTCAAAATTCGGTCTGAAACTGTTGTTAAGCAATGCATACGATACTTTATACAAGGCCAGTGCTTCATTTGTTTGCCAGTTATCTGCTTCCAGGCTGTCTACTGTAAGGTTATCTGCCCCCATTTC
Source organism: Quyinboa sediminis (assembly GCF_042219855.1). Lineage (NCBI taxonomy): Bacteria > Pseudomonadati > Bacteroidota > Bacteroidia > Bacteroidales > Quyinboaceae > Quyinboa > Quyinboa sediminis. Next base: position 379,112 of record NZ_JBHJHP010000005.1, read on the forward strand.
CTGCGCAAACCTGTTCGTTGCCTCGCAAAATCTCAGGTGTAAACCCGCCGAACGCCAAAGGAACCATTTCCCGTTTTTGTCATATGGATTGTCCGGATCGAAATCCGAAATATATTTTGTTATCACCGGTTGTCCGTTAATGGTTTTATATGATCCTGAATTTCCATCTTCATCCTCAATATCTCCCCTGAAATCGCCCGGAAATCCGTTCTGCTGTATTTGCTTTTTCCAATCACTAACCACCAGATTGGATGGTTTGAAATAATAATTTCCATAGGTGTTCGAGAACAGATCAATAAAAGGACTCGGTGTATAGGTACTGCTGTAATACATTACCCATATCCACTCATCGTAATAATCTCCGCTACCATAAGTTGAAAACAGTGTTCCCCAGTGATTCACCACACTATTCAGGTCATGTTCATAATACCGTATATAACCACAGTGGTAATGACTGAAGGTAAAAAAGTCGGTTCCTACCTTATAACGGTCATAATTACCAACAGACCGTTCCATAATTCTTTTATAATAGGATGCAGCCTGAAGATAATCGTTATTCCACAGGTGTAGTTCACCTAAAAGAAATTCCTTGTCAATATAACTTATCTGCGGACTAAAACCATTATTGGATAACAAGAGGTTCTGATCGGTGTACAACCCTTTATACGGAATTGATTCCATAAAATTAACCAGTGTATCAACCATGGCATCAATCGATAAAAAGGGATATTCACCCTGGTCTATCTTAGCAATATCACTTAGCTGATCTATAGGCTCAGTGATATACGGTACATGACCATAATGTATGGCAAGCTGAAGGTATGTCCAGCTTCTTACCGCAGCGATATCAGAGTATCTTGGATTAAACTCTTCTCTGGAAATCTTATGCTCATCCACCATAATTTTAAGGTTCTTCATCACATCATTACAATTTAAAATCAGTGAGAAAAACGGTTGAGGGTCCACCCATGGATTATCGGCCGTTACATTATGGCTGGAGACTTCGCGCATGTAATGATCCGCGTTTACGGTGACCGCCATTAAGTCTGCACGTAACTCATTAAGAACGACATATTGTGGTGCCAGTTCCTGCAATTTACCATATACACCGAGTACCGCCGAATTTGCATCAAAAATGTCCCTGTAATTCTGATCCGGAGTCAGTACATCACTCGGATTAACCTCCAGTACGTCTGAACAGGACCATGTACCCAATACCATGAGTATGATTCCTGCAGTGCCCAGGATATTTATAATTCGTTTTTTCATTGAGCCTGATATTACTTTATATTCCGAAACCAGAGTTAAATATGCTGAACTGTGTTTTAATTCCGGGTTTTTCATAACGATCTTTTGTTTCATAACCTGTTTACTAAATCAATTTATTACAGTTTAACTCTCACCCCTACAAAAAATGATTGAACCTGCGGAGTCATTCCCACATCAATCCCCCGGGTCAGAGGTGAGTTGGACAAACTAAATTCCGGATCAAGTCCTTTATATTCAGTCAACGTCAGAAGGTTTATACCTGTAACATAAACCTCTGAACCTTTAAGGAAATTAGCCTTAAACGGCAGTTTGTAAGTCAGTGTCACATCTCTCAGTCGTGCATATGAACCATCCTCGATCCAACGATCAGAGAAACGGCTGTTGCCTATGGGATCAGCAAATTCAGCTTTCGGAATACTCGTCACCTGACCATCATAGGTCCATCTGTTTATCACCGCCTGAGTCTGGTTATTGAAGTTCTGCATTGATTCCAGCTGATAACGCAGATAATTAAATACATCGTTACCATAGCTGAACGCCAGGGAAGCATCCAGAGTAAAGGCCTTCCATTGCAAACGTGTATTCACGCTGCCAAAGAAATCCGGCGTTGGATCACCGATAACCTGCATATCCTGATTATCTATTATTCCATCTGCCTTGTAATCTTCAAAAATAACATCTCCTGCCCTGAAAGCCATCGTACTTGTATTGGGCAACAGTGCTTCCAGACCGGCAGATTCTGCAGCTGACTGCGAAGCATAAACGCCACTCGTCTTAAAGCCGTAGAAGACCCCTAACTGCTGGCCTACTTCAGTTAAAATACTGGCACCATAAACACCTGTTACATTGCGTCCGTCATTAACGGCTGTAACCTCTGTCTGATATTTTGAATATGTAATGCCTAAATCCCATTTCAGTTTTGAATTGATGATACGGGCATTTAAACTCAGATCCATACCTTTGGTATTGAAACTTCCATTGTTGGCCAGTACATAATCAAAACCGGTAAAGTATTCAACCGGAATATACTCCAGCATATCATCTGTTGTATTCATGTAATAATCGGCACTTAACGAAATACGGTTTCTTAAAAGTGCCAGATCAACTCCCAGGTTTGTCTTTTTATTTGTTTCCCATTTCAGTTCGGGATTCCAGATATTTCCGCGAACCAGACCCTTGGCCGCTAACAAGCGTTGTGTGGTATAATACTTTTTAGTGGCATAAAAGCCTATATCGTCATTTCCTGTGATACCATAGCTTGCACGTATTTTAAACAGATCAAGCAGTGTCACATTTTTCATAAAAGGTTCTGATGTGATCAGCCATGCACCTGCAACAGATGGAAAGAAACCAAACTGATGATTATGCAGTTTAATACCATCAGCCTGTGAACCAAACTTTGAAGATCCGTCCAGAGCCATGTTCACAGTGACAAAATATTTTTTCTTAAACGCATATTCCCCCAAAGCATAGTACGTAATGTTATTCCAGTCTCCGATATAACCACCGTTGTTTCTGAATCTGGCCGTACCCTGTCCGATGGTTCTGAACTGATCGCTTGCTGAATTAAAATCACTTCCCCAGTCTTCTTCGGTCTGATTCATATTAAGGCGTGCACCTGCTACAGCTACCAGTGAATGGTAACCATTAAAATTGTTGTTATATCTTATTCTGAAGTCGTTGTTCACTGCAGAATGCTTTAGAACACGTTCCATCATTTTATTATAAACAATACCAATCTCTGTAACTTCAGGTGAAATACCGTAACCGGGAATAAAAACTTTTTCCCTGCTTTTATTGAATGAAAGACCGATGAGATCACTAATGGTAAGGTGGTCGCTCAGTTTAACATTAAAATTAAATGAACCGAAAATTCTGTAATCCAGACTTTGCTGCTCCATCTCATTCACTATGGCGACAGGGTTACTGACACCCAGCGCATCATAATCTGCCAGTACCGGCGTAATAATACCTCCGTCTATCTGGTTTGGATAGAAAAAGGGTGATTTTATTCTGGCTGCAAATAACGGATTATCGGTGGTTGTAATGCCTGAACCGCTTTTTAATTTCCGGTCGTTATAGTTAAAACTGATGTTGGTATTCAGTGTAAATATTTTGGAAATATTAATATCAGAATTAAAACGCATATTGAAACGTGAAAAGTCTGTATTTTTTATCGTCCCGTTATAATCCATATAATTAACCGACAGGGCATAAAGTGCAACATCATCACCACCCTTAATCAACACGCCATAGTTGCTGCTGTAGCTGTTTGCAAAAACTTCCTTCTGCCAATCCGTATTATTATGGTATTTTGCATAATCATAATTTGAGGGATCATTATTCATGAAAGGTAAACGGGATACTGAGTCAGTGCTCAGGCCTGCTGATAATAACATCTCATTCAGGTAAATTCTGTAGTCATCGGCTTCCATTAACGGAATATTCTTCGGCGCCATATTTAGTCCGCCATTCATGCTGAAGGTAATCTGGTTGACCTGCTCAGTAGCATGATTTGTTGTGATCAGAATTACACCATTACTTGCTTTGGCACCGTAAATGGCTGCCGCATCTTTTATGACTGTAATATTTTCAATATCGTCTGCATCAATACCTGCAAATGCATTTGATCTGTCACCACTGATGAGTGGTGTGCCATATTCACCAATATCGTAAATCATTCCATCCACGATTACCAGCGGTTTATTTGTAGCATTCAGTGACGAATACCCCCTTAAAAAAAGATCTGAGCCGGAACCCGGATTCCCATCCCTGGTGATCACATTCAAACCGGCAATTTTACCATCGAAGGTAGATTCGGCAGATGTTGCACCTTTCTTTGAGGCATCAAAATAAGATGTTTTATTCTCGACGATGCCAAGCGCATGCGTGGAATATGCCAGCGGTTTACTGTAATCTGCCAGTCTTACTTCCTGGTCAAATGAATTGAAACCTGTTTCATACAAATAGATGTCAACAGTTTCTCTTCCCCCCAGAATAATTTCTCTGGTTTGAAATCCTTCAGATGTAACGGTTAAAATATCATCATAGGATTTAACTTTTATTGAAAAGGTACCATCCTCCTTTGTTATGGCAGATGAATAGTTTGCGTCGTTTATGGATGCCACCTGTATGGGTTGCATTGTTTCTCCGTTAAACACTGTTCCGGTAACAGTAAAGGATTCCTGCGTATCGTTATTCTGGGCGGAAATATAGAATACGCCGAACATTAAAAATAAAATAGATAGAATATTTCTTAAGTGTGTCATAATTACGGGTTATTTTTTAATTGAACACAGGAACCATTTTAATATAATCAACCACGACGGCCTGGGAACGACGAAATCTACCATCAGCATCCCTGTCGTCAGGTATTATTTGAAGAAACAAATCTCTTATCGTTGAGAATTTTGTTGATCCAAGGAATACTTCCGGAGCATTAAAATAAGTTGAATCTGTAACGGCAACTGCTTCTGCCCCAGCGATTATTGCAGGTGGTCCAAAAACAGGATTACCTAAATTGTATCCTTGCATTACCACTGTAGCTAAACTTTGTTTTAGAGTATCTGTGTCTGACTTTGGATATCGAAAAGAAACATTAAAATCATTTATAGCCTTCCAGTAACAGTTATATCTTACAGAAGAAACTTCACCTGCATGAAGAATTAACCCACCTAAGTGAGCATTACTGACGTGATTATCTAATACAAAATCGTAGCCCCCGGAAGCTTGCCCTTTTATTCTTAAATTGCCGGCAGGAGCTCCACCTTCAGCAAACCATTTAAATTCAGTTTCACCTTCAACAATAATAGGCTGTATCTTATCAGCTAATTCAACTGCACAATCACTCAGTATAAACACATTCCCATTACTGACTTTGTAAGTTGATACTATGGCTGAAGGATTAACCGGAATTCTGACGTTATCAGGTGAATATACTTCAGCAGGAATATTGTCCTTATTGTATGTTGTCGTCACCACGTAATCTTTCAGGACTTTCATCTTGGCTACTGCAACATTATTCAGACTGTCGGTAACAGTTGAACCGGAAAATGCTTTAAAATAAGGTTTAAACTTATTGTATTCTGAATCAAATACCTGGTCTTCAACAATAAACACCGTAAATGTTGAATCTTCACTTCTTAAGTCTGTGACTGTTTCCAGAAAAGGGTTCTGCCACACCATTCCTGAAATGGTATCATAAACCGGTCGTCCGTCATCTGTCCATCCGGTCTGTGTAGCCACATCGGGATTGAAATACACACCGGATAATGAGTTGAGGTAAGCGGTTTGTTTGTATGTGGCACCTAACATTTCAATATACTGCCACGCATTTAACCTTAGTTTTATCGGTTCATTAATCACATGCAGTACACCGTTCCTGGCCGGAATATTCTTATCGTCCGATACCATGACGTCATCAATCATATCGTTTTCCTGATCAATAAATAAAACCTTACCTCCAAACATTTTCACTCTTTTGGAAGCATTCCCTCTATCGTATACATATTTACCGAGGGTAAAATGGTTACTCAGGAAAGAGCGAAGGCTGTCTGCGTCTCCCGTAACAGCCGGATCGGCCATAGCCATGGCGTCGTTATCCGGTGCCCACACTGTCATGATCTGCATTTTGGCTAATTCCTGATCCAGCCCCGTACTTTTTAAAGCTGCCACAAAGGATGAAAAGCGTGACTGACCTTCTAAAATTTCAACTATCGTTTGTTTTGCTGTACTGTCATTAACTTTAACGTGACTTTCCCATGCATCGGTACATGCCCAGATACCAAGAATGAAAAGTAGCAGCAATGATTTTAACCTAAAGTTCATATTTTGTGTTTATTTAATGTATAAATAATTGAAATTTAAACTATTCGAATGTTCCCTGAGGTGGTAAATCTTCCTGATACACCATAGAGTTATCATCTGTGTTTGGTTTTGGCCAAACCTGATCTTCCTCAACCGGAATAATATGTATTTGATCCAGCCACAATTCGTTGCCCGCATAGGCACTGATGGCGACAAATTTAATCCAGTGCCTACCAGTTGTAGAGAATTCAATGGTACCTGCAAGCTGGCCTGTATATCTGCTGGCCCGGATACCTGCTGAATAATTCTGTGCCAGCGAATCTGCCGGATTGTAAGGATAACGTTTAAATCCTCTCAATTCCAGTTCGCCATCGGATTCACTGTTATTCAGTGTTTCACTGTTATCTATAATAATCGGGAGCTTTTCATCATCAACGTATACAAAAAAGATTGGCTTTCTTCGTCCAGAAGACGGATATACATTTCTTGTACAGATCCAGATCTTATAGCTTCCCTTCACAACAATTGGCGTTCTGAATTGTATCCATTTGATAACTTCAGGACGGATATAGGCCTGAAGACGGTCATTTAATACATTTCCGCCGTAATCACCTGCCGGTGCATTGTAATAGATGGTATAGTTTTCAGGATACCACTGAATATCAGCCAGCTGTCCCATTTCGAGATTTACACCCTGCTTTCTGTAGACACCCGGTATTTTCTTGATCTCGAACTGATCAGTCACTTCCCAGTGAATTCTGGATGGATATCTCACTTTGATAAAGAAATCTGCTGTCATAGAATGAAACACGCCATTATTCGCTGTGTTATCCGAAGCATCCCTGTCTATGGCATACCCTTTTTCCACAACACCCCTGAATTCATCTTCGTTAACCAGTACTTCAGATCCGTCAACTTTTATCGTTATCACCTCTAAAGGTGCTTTTGTAAAATAACCTGCAGTGGAATTTATAGATGCGAAATCCGATACATACATTAATGTACTGTCAAGAATGTGATAAGCCATATGAAGGTAGAGACTGTCCATTGGATTGGTTGGGTCTCCGGTATCACTGTATTTGGCTTTCAGGTCATCATAACTGTTTATACCCGAGGCAGCAAACGCATTATTAGACACGGCCATAACCGTGAACCAGCGGGTCACTTTTACCTCGTCTCCCTGTTCATAATTGAAGTTGAAATCATCTTCAGTTAACCGGAGATTTAACGTATCAAACCAGTTGGTTGCCTTCAGAGCATCGGTAAAAATGCTGAAATCGGGATTGGCTTCGAGTTGTTCCGCTATGGTAGGTGTAATCGGGTCAAGAACCGACTCTACAGAATGAACGATACCATTCAGCATCCGGTTATCCGCACTTTTAATCGTGGCATACTTATTAACCTTATATACAGCCGATCCACCCTCGAGGTATGTTTTTGTCGTTAAATACTGACCATACATATTTGCCGTCTGTAAACGACCATCCACAAAATCAGTTGTCGGTATGGTATCTATGATGATGTGATAGCGCACCAGATCTCTCATTTCCTGTGCGGAGAAATCATCGATGGATGACACGCCTTTTTCCTGGAAATATTTCTCAAATGCAGCATTTGTAGGTGCAAAACATGTATATGTACCATACGCCTTTAAAAAGGCTATGGAATTGGATTTTTCCAGCAAATCGTAAAACGTGGAAAATTCATTAGGATTCTGCTCCAGATACTCACCAATAAGAATCTGGTAATTCGTTCTGATATTGTATTCGGGAGTACCACAACTATTCAATATAGATGCAGCTACCAAAGCTACCAGTACGACTCCTAAACTGAACCAATTTTTAGTTTTCATTTCTTTAATATTTTGATTCATTAAATTATTGATCTTGATAAAATTTATTCTGTTCCAATATTGGATAACCGGCATCAATTTCCTTTTGAGCTATTGGAAAGTAATGACTCAGCGTATCACCGTATTTGGTCAGAATATTCAACATTCGCTCTGCCGGTGCACTTACGGATACCATCGTTTTAATCAGATCCATTCGTGCATAATTATCCCGCCTTGCATTTCGTAAAATATCAAACCACCGTTTTCCTTCGAATGCAAATTCTCTTGCTCTCTCATTTAAAATGTAATTTACCAGCGCATTTTTATCTGTAGGATCACCTTCATCGGATTCCTTGGTTGCGTGGGCTCTTTTTCTTATTTCTTTAATTAACGCCAGCGATTCACTCCCTCTGTCCACCTGTGCCAATGCTTCTGCCTTAAGCAGCAGAATATCGGCATATCGGTAAACCATATAATTATTCGTGGCTTCGGCCTGCTCCTTTGCTTCATATTTGTTGCGGCCAATATATTTCCACAACGAAAAGTTTCTGGAAGATTTGTATGAACATCCGTCGCCCCTTATGTCGGCACTATCCGGGCTGGCGTAAATATCCACCGGAAAGTAAACTTCCATCATATCACTGTTTGCCTTCAGCTGCCCTTCTGTTTCAAATAAGTTAAAGAATGGATTAAGTTTGTCATCCGCAAACTCCAGTTCAAAAATTCCTTCACTGCTGTTGCCATTGACATATAAATCTTCAAACCAGAAATCATTCCGGGGCACCAACCCGTATTTACCTGAATTTATAACTTTATCACAGGCTTCAATGCTTTGTGTGTATTGTTCGGTCCACAGATAAGCATCTGCCTGAATGGCATTAACAGCATACTTTGTCATGCGTCCCTTATTCAACGCATTAATACCATAGTCTTCCTTTATCCACTGTTCCGCCTGATTCAGGTCAGCAAAAATCTGGTTAAATATTTCTGTTCTTGTACTCTTGGCTTTTCTGAATGTTTGCGCATCACTTAAGGTTGCTTCAAGCACCAGTGGAACTTCATCGAAAGCCCGTACCAGATAGAAATACATCAGAGCCCTTACGGCAAGAGCCTCACCTTTATATGCATTTAAAGCGCTTTCGGTAAAGGAATCATCAATGTTCAGCACTTCGGGTGCTTTAGCCAGCAATACATTACAATAGTTTATGGTTGTATAAAATGCATCCCAGTACACCACTTTATTGGTTGGCAGAATATCTCCGTTTCGTATATAGGTGAAATTATCGAAACTTGTACGGTAAGGACTGATCATTTCTGCACGCAGTTCACCCCAGTAGAACATACACTCCGGAATACTGTACGAACCACCCTGTGTGTTCCCAAGCATTGACGCATAAATCCCCATCATAGCCGAATGTACATCTTCCTTTGACTGCCAGAACTCTTCAACAATGATTCCGTTTTCAGGTTCTACATACAACCAGTCTTTACAGGAACTCACTGTCAGCAAAACTGTTAATATGAGTATTATGGATTTTATTTTATTCATGATTTTTGCCTTTTTATTTTATCCCGTAATTTAAAATACGACATTCAGGTTAAACGTAAACTGTCTTGAGACCGGTGTATTGGAATCATCATACCCCACGGTATAAATTGTCCCATCCTTGGAATTGATATTGATCTCCGGATCCTGTCCGCTGTAATTTGTAAAAGTCAGTAAATTGTTCAGAGTTGCAGATACTCTCATGCTCTGTGCTCCCATTTTTTTAGCGAAACCCTTTGGCAGGTTATAGGACAGAGAAACATACTTAAGCCTCATAAATGAGCCATCTTCCACATATCGGTCTGAACCCAGCCAGTTATAACCATAACCAATTAAAGAACGTGGAATATCGGTTTCATCACCTGGTTTTCTCCACCTTCTGAGTACTGCCTTGGTCTGGTTATCATAAGAATACATGTTTTCTCCTAACATTTTTGTACGGTTAATAATCTGATTTCCTACCCTGAAGTAAAAGTTGTACCTGAAGGAGAAATTTTTATACCCATATTCCTGACCAAATCCACCGAAAAAGTCGGGATTGGCATCACCGAGAAGTACCACATCGCTGGCATTGATGTTACCATCATGATTTATATCCTCGTACATGGCGTCACCCAACTGGAATTCATAATTAACCTTATTGAAGTTATAAACCATGGTAATGGGTTTACCGTTGGGATCATAAATCCTGTTATCATTTTTATCCCTGGCAATCAGGTCATCCTGTGTGGTATAAACTCCTTTATATTTATAGCCATAAAACGCTCCCGCCGGGTTGTCAATCTGAATGATATTCATATATTCTCCATTTCCGGGAGAAATGTTTCTGACAGTAGGAAATTTATCATTTACTTCCCTTAAAATATTGTAGTTTTTAGCCACATTCATATCGAATGATATCCGCCACTTCTTATTTCTAACAGGCCAGGATCTGAAATTAAAATCCCATCCGTAGTTATCCATGGTTCCGGCATTTAAAACACTGGTAGTTGTAAAACCAGAGGATGACTGAATGGCTACGTTATATGCAAACATATCCTCTGTTCTGTTCTTGTAGTAGTCAAAATCCACATGCAATCTGTTTTTATACATTTCCACAGTTGCACCGACATTCGTCGTTTTTAACTGCTCCCATTTCAGGTTAACCAACTTCATATCTGTGGTATAAACCGCCGGATCTCCCAGGTATCCCCACGCTACTGTATTGTAATTATTAAAGAACATACCGGTATTTCTGGGCGCATGTCCGTTCTCACCATAACTGTACCTTATCCGCAAATCATCCAGAAAGGTAAAGCGTTGCATGAACTCTTCACCCGACAAACGCCACATGAGCGAAATACTGGGAAAGGTTCCCCAACGGTTGTTGGCATCAAAGCGGGAATTACCTTCCCTCCTTAATCCAGCCATAACGATATATCTGTCCAGTAAAGAGTAATGCATCATAGCGGTAACGCCCAATGATCTGTCGATTCCCTTTGTAGAAGAGTTTCCTAATCCACTCCCCAGGATATTGGACTCAATTGACGGATCCTGAAATAAGGACGATGCAGAGTTGGCCGTGGTTGCGTCGTAACCATAACCAATGCTTTCATTTGTCATTGCACTCAGTGAAGCAGTAATCACATGGATATCACTGAACGATCTGTGATAACGTGCTATAGTATTGGTAAAGATATTATATGAATCGTTATCAGAGTCACCTGCACGGTTAACATAAGTATTTGTCCAGTTTAAACCGGTTGCTATCTGTGGTAAAAATATCTTTACTTTGTTTGAGTTTACATCCAAGGAAAGATCAGATGATATCCTCAAGTATTTGTTTATATCGTAATATATACCAAACTGAGAACGAATCCTGTCATTTATTGTAGTTTTCTGACCGACCAGCGCCATTGCAACAGGATTATATGTTCCCATTGCAGATCCCTGGATATTACGTTCCGGTGAAAAATAATTACCCGTTAAATTGCCGTATACATCATACTCATAAATGGACATATTTGGCATTTTCCGGTATGCAACACTTCGTATATCAGAATAATTACCATCTGTAACCCCATGCGCATATGAAAAGTCAGCGCGTAGTCTCAATTTATCAGAAATAAAATAATCCAGGTTTAAACGTGTGGTCAAACGATTGAGGCCTGTTCCAATTGTTACTCCCTGTTGTGTCTGATAATTGGTTGAAAAGCGGTAAGTTGCCTTGGAACCACCACCATCTACAGCAAAATCTACATTATGAATATAACCATCATGCTGAATGGCATCCATCCAGTCTGTATTCTGTCCATAATTATAATAGAAGTACGGGTCAGTCGGCTGATACAGGAATTCCTTATGCAGTTGAACATCCAGTGGCACATTATTGGTATTCATTACGGCCTCTTTAATCAGGGTGGAATATTCATCTCCGGATAAAAGCGGCAGAGCTTTAATTTCCGGAATGAACGTACCTCTGTAAGTTAAACTTACTCTTGGTGAACGGCTTCTTACACCACGTTTTGTGGTGATAACCAGCACACCATTGGCTGCCTTGGTTCCCCACATGGCCGTTGCGGCCGCATCTTTCAGCACGGTAATTTCCTTGATGTCATCCATGGAGATATTCAGCATTTGTGAATACCCCTCTTCATTGGCTGTGGCAAAATTAAAATTCGGATCTATGTTGATCTCCAATGGAACTCCATCAACCACAATCATTGGTTTGTTATCGGCTGATAAGGTACTCACACCCCTTATTCGAATTGACATTCCTGCCCCGGGATCACCTGAGTTTGCTGCGATATCAACCCCCGCCAGTCGTCCCTGAATGGCTTCATCTATTGTTGAGGCCTGTACATTCTCAAATTCCTCTGTCGATATTTTTGAAATCGGTATTCCCAGATCCCTGTCCGGAATACTCATCAATCCCATATCTGTTCTTTTTTCTGCGATAACGTCAACACCGGTAAGCTCCTTTGCGCTGATTTCAAGAACAATATTGATGGTATTACGGTCATTAATATCTATAGTCTGCTGCTTATACCCGATGAATGAGAACTGTAACCTGTCGGATTTATCCAGTACCTCAATAGCATACTCTCCATCAAAATTTGATATGGTTCCTTTCCTGATACGGTTGTTAGCATCAATCTCCACAACGGTTACACCAGGTACGCCATTCGGTTCATCAGTAGACGTAATTTTACCCCTGATAAGAAATCCATCCTGTGCATTTACAATCTGGGATAGAAAAGCAACCTGAAATACTATTAACAATCTGATAAATTTCATCGTATAATTAATTTTGTGGATATCTTAAATAATTATCAATTTGATGGATAACCGCCCTGTTAGCCAGAATATTACTGTAACGGCTTACCGTGTTTGCTTCCCTGGTTTGTGAATCGATGATGGTAAGACCAGTGCCATCACTGGATATTGTAATATAGGTATCACCATCTGTAGTTTTATATAAAGTCACTGCCCCGTCTTTAAAACCTTCCTGCGGCACGATAATACGTTTTGGCAGAATATGATAATTTACAAATGCAGCTACTTTTTCCTGTTCAGCCTGTGTAAAATCAGCAATGGTAATTGGCGGTAATACGCCATCAGCCACTGCCTGATCAATGGCCGCGTTGCTTGGAATTAAAAAGGTATTGTTATTGGTGTTTGCCACATCGGTGATGGCTTTTGTTTCGGTGTTGTATAGATAGCCTTCCATAGATGCCCCGATTTCACTTAAAGATGTAGCCGATTTTTCAAGATACCGGTAGAAATTCCGGAAAGCGGAATTGCTTTCCAGCTGTACTCCGATGTTATCAACTGAAAACCGGAGTGGTGTGGAAAGTGTATAAGACTGTCCGTTTGAGGGTTCACTATCGACCTCACCTGAAAGAATAGATAATGCGGTACCGTTTCCACTGGCCCAGACATAGGTTCTTCCCTGGGTGAAGTATCGGATGTATTCTCCCCTGTCGTCAATACCCGTACGCACAATGCCCTGTCCGCTAAAGTCCACATTTTCTCCTTCAATCATATGCAGATACAATAACCTTTCCAGCGCATTGGTTGCATTGTCACCCAATGAACCATTATAATTTTCAGTGAATTCCCAGCGGTTTAAATCCCCGTTCCAGAAAAAGCCCATATTGGTCATCTGGTCATTATTTATGAGAAAGAGTTGCAGATCGACCTCTGTATTTTTCAACAGACTCAATATAGTCGGGAATGAACGGATAGCCTGAAGCATAATCACATAATCCGGATTCAGGTTAATATCCCCAAGTACGGTATAATAAAGATCTGTTGCCTGTACTTTATTCACCCCGTAAAACATACCGTTGCTGCATACTTTTTTATCCACCACATCTGCGGTCGGATCAAATCTGGCTTCTTCACCATAAATATTCTGAGCCATATCGAATTTTGAAGGCCAAACGGTTGTAAGCCATAAATGAGCATTTACAAAGTCCGCAATCTGACTGGTAGTCATCTGATCAAGTGAAGAATAGTACTTTAAGAATTTATTATCAAAAAACTGCTGAACGGCCTCATTCGTAGGGGCAAACATGGTCCAGCCATTTTTCTGGTTATCATAATCTTCACCACCTTCACCATATCTTAAAAAGTTTTCGCAGTTTGGTGCAAATGCCATATTGGAATATCCTTTCACATAAATATTCTGCGTTGAACCTGTTGCCTGCTCATAAAGAGAGGAAACCCAGGAAGGTGCAATGGTATAATTTCTTAAATAGCGGTTGATGATATCCCTGAACATGCTGTATTCTTCTTTGCCCGCAAGAAATTCCTCAAGATTCTGCAGCGGACTCAGTACTTTATCAATGACATGAATTACACCATTTTCCGCATAAATATCACCTTCGGTAAGATGTGCATCAACCACATTAAAACTGTCCAATGCAACGCCGGGGAAAAAGTATTCATAGTCGTAATCCGAAAGATTTTGCTCATTAAGGTAATTACGGGAGAAATACGGGATGTTTTTATAGTTGTAATCATCCAGGGAAGAATAATTACTGTTTGATTCCCCGCCCATTACGGCATTTACATCCAGCACATTCTCCATCACGCCGTCTACCGTATCTTTATATATCCACTTGTAATAGTTGGTCTGGCGCTTGAATGCTTCATTTTCGATCCATAATTCCTGGTCAGATGACTGGTAGTCATCAAGCTGGTCTTCAGAATAGGCATTCTGTAACAATAAATACTGCACGATACTCCGTGCTTTCACAGAATCCAAATCGCTTACTGAAGCGTAGCCGTTGGCCGCAAAATACTGGTTAAAAGCTTCATCAGTTGGTGCGAATAAAGTGAAATATCCTGCAGCTCCCAACGATTTTGTATAGCCGGCTTTTTCAATACATGCCAGCAGGGAGGTAAAGTTACCCCGTTGTTCCAACTGTGTTAAAATCGGTGGTTCAAGCCATTCCGGACGTTCATAGTATTTGGCTTTCTTATCTTCACATCCGCTGAATATTACCAGCAGATTCAACATAATAAAAGCAAATACAAAAAACTGTTTTTTCATAAGATGATGAATTTGATATAATTACAGATTAACTGCATTCGTTTTTTTCACAATTTGTTCCGTTATCCTTATAAACAATAACCTGACAGCCACATGTATTAATCAGGTAAACGTCAAAATTATGGAATGTGGAAATGACATACGTATCAAATCCTGCCATAATTTATCATTAACTGACAAAACAAACCAAATCCAGTTGAAAGCATAACGCAGAGAATAATGCGCATTTTAAGAAATATCCATTTCTTATTCAGAATTGCTGGGTTGGTTTTTTTCATACTACCTAAAAGATCAATTTTAAAGTTAGCAAACGGTATTGATCATTTCTGTTAACCATTTAAGAGTTAAAATTACTACATTTTAAAGAAATGTACACCACGAAGCGTACAATTTAAAACTTACAATTTTCTTACTGATAGCACATTAAGTTAACTTTTTAACAAGGCATACCTATCAGTATAATTCTTAAAAAAGCTAAAATCAAAATTATGAATGTTCACAGGCTTTTACAATGCACAAATTGTCCAATTATTTACACATTATGACACCAGTAATAAGTGTCACAAATACACAAATCAAAAACAGGCAGTATTCTCATCACACTGTTTTACAAACAATTAAAGAAACTACCCTGAAATGTAAACGATTACAATCCATAAAATAAATTCATTTTATGACAATTTACACCAATTACAAATAAAATTTAATTAGTTTTTAATTATGGTATTTCTTTCTATCCTTTTTATATTTTTGCACAAATTACAAAACAGGTTATATAATGTTTGAAAATTTAACAGACAGACTTGAGAAATCCTTTCAACTTTTAAAAGGTCAGGGAAAAATAACAGAAATAAACATTGCTGAAACCTTAAAAGATGTCCGAAGAGCTTTACTGGATGCGGACGTCAATTTTAAAACAGCAAAAACCTTTACCAATACTGTTAAAGAAAAGGCACTGGGTCAAAACGTATTAACGGCAGTCAAACCGGGGCAGATGCTGGTTAAAATAGTTCATGATGAACTGGCTGAGTTAATGGGAGGCGAAAGTGTTGATATCAATATAAAAGGAAGTCCGGCCGTTATTTTGATTGCAGGTTTACAGGGTTCCGGTAAAACCACATTTTCAGGAAAACTGGCAAATCAGCTCAAACGAAAAAGAGGTAAACATCCCATGCTGGTTGCCGGTGATGTATATCGTCCTGCAGCCATTGAGCAGTTAAAGGTGCTGGGAACACAGATTGATGTTCCGGTTTTTTCTGATCTGGAAAGCAAAGAACCTGTTAAAATAGCCAGGGAAGCGATCAGGCAGGCTAAACTGAAGGGGCACGATGTGGTGATTATTGATACTGCCGGACGCTTAGCTATTGATGAACAAATGATGGATGAAATTGCGGCCATAAAATCTGCCGTAAATCCGCATGAGATATTATTTGTGGTAGACTCCATGACAGGTCAGGATGCCGTAAATACAGCAAAGGAATTCAATGACAGGCTGGACTTTGATGGTGTTGTCTTAACCAAACTTGATGGTGATACTCGTGGTGGTGCTGCACTTTCCATTCGTTCTGTAGTGGATAAACCCATCAAATTTGTTGGGATGGGAGAAAAAATGGATGCTCTGGATGTATTCCACCCCAACCGAATGGCAGACCGTATTCTGGGCATGGGTGATATTGTCTCACTGGTAGAGAAAGCCCAGGAAAACTACGACGCCGATGAAGCAAGAAAACTTCAGAAGAAGATTGCCAAAAATCAGTTTAACTTCAATGATTTTCTTTCTCAGATTAACCAGATTAAAAAGATGGGTAACCTGAAGGATCTCGCATCCATGATACCCGGTGTCGGGAAGGCAATGAAAAATATTGACATTGATGACGATGCATTCAAACATATTGAGGCTATCATTCACTCTATGACTCCTCAGGAAAGGGACAATCCGCAGATTTTAAATGGCAGCCGCCGAAACCGTATTGCTCAGGGATCGGGTACCAATATCCAGGAAGTTAACAAACTGATTAAACAATTTGATGAAACCCGGAAGATGATGCGCATGATGACCCAGGGTAAAAATGTATCGAAAATGATGAATTCAATGAAATTCAGATAAACTTATAGGTTATGACATTAATTGACGGTAAGGCAACCTCACAACAGATAAAAGCAGAAATAGCTGAAGAAGTAAAAAAAATGGTGGCTTCAGGTTTAAAGGCACCTCATCTGGCTGCTGTATTAGTTGGCCATGATGGTGGCAGTGAATCTTATGTGGCACACAAAATTAAAGATTGTGAATCGGTAGGTTTCAAATCGTCCTTAATCCGTTATGAAGATGATGTAACAGAAAGTGAACTGCTAAAAAAAGTGGAAGAACTGAATACCGATCCTGAACTCGATGGTTTCATTGTTCAGCTGCCACTACCCGATCATATTAATGAACAAAAAATAATAGAAGCCATTAATCCGGCAAAAGATGTTGATGGATTTCATCCGGAAAATGTTGGACGTATGGTGGTAGGTCTGCCTGGTTTTGTATCTGCCACTCCTTTTGGGATTGTTGAGTTACTTAAAAGGTACAAGGTGGAAACATCAGGAAAACACTGTGTAGTGATAGGCAGAAGTAATATTGTTGGCAGACCGCTAAGTATTTTAATGTCACAAAAAGAAATGAATGCCACTGTTACTGTGGTGCACAGCAGAACAGAAAACCTGAAAGCCCTTTGCGCAAGCGCTGACATCCTGGTGGCTGCACTGGGAAGGCCCGGATTTGTAACGGCCGACATGGTGAAAGAAGGGGCAACAGTTATTGATGTGGGTACAACCCGTATTAAGTCAGATCAAACGAAATCGGGCTGGAAACTGAAGGGTGATGTGGATTTTGACAGCGTGGCTGAAAAGTGTGCTTTTATAACCCCTGTACCTGGAGGAGTTGGTCCGATGACCCGTGTTGCCTTATTAAAAAATACACTGCTGGCAGCCAAAAGAAATTAAAGAATCATAGATCACAGAACATAAAAAAACGGGATGAAATTTCATCCCGTTTTTTTATGTTCTCACCAGCGCTGTTTAATCTTCCAGATTTATTGCGTAATAAGCTTTTTTGCCATTCGGATATACACCTGAAATGAACAATCCACCTCTTACTCTTTCCATGACTGAACTGATATCTTCAACTTCATTTATCTGGCGATCGTTTATCTTTGTGATCACAAACCCATCAGAAATGCCTATTTCACTGAATTTTCCATCTCCGACATCCGTAACCTGAACACCATGGTTTAAACCTAACTGTTGCAACAATTTCTGATCGGCTTTAGCAAACTCAGCACCAAGTATTAAATCCGAACCTTTCTGTATGATACTTGTATCTCCGTGTCTGTTTTTAAGCGTCACTTTAAATGTTTTTTCCGATCCCTTGCGGTTAACCTCAACAGTAATTTTATCACCAGGCCTGTACCGGCTTAACTGTTCAAGAAGTTGTGATCCGGAGTTAACTTCTGCACCGTTGATACCAACAATGACATCACCCTCTTTGATACCGGCTTCTTCTGCTCCGCCTCCTTCTACCAACTCATTGACATAAACACCTTTCATATCCAGCAAATGATTCTGTTCAGCGAAATCAGCATCAATATCACGCATCATAACACCAAGGAATGCCCGTTGTACCTCACCATACTCCATGAGATCGGCTACTACCTTTTTAACAATACTGACCGGTATGGCAAATGAGTAACCGGCATAAGCTCCTGTAGGTGATGCAATAGCAGAATTGATTCCCACCAGCTCACCATTTGTATTCACCAGGGCACCACCACTGTTACCCCTATTGACAGCTGCATCCGTTTGAATATAGGATTCGATACCCATGTGCGTGGCATCGCCAAGAATACCGATACCTCTGGCTTTTGCACTAACAATACCAGCTGTAACTGTAGTCGATAAATTAAACGGGTTACCTACAGCAAGTACCCATTCACCAAGTTTAAGATTGTCAGAATTTCCGAATGGGATAGCTGGCAAATTGTCAGCATCCACTTTTAAAAGTGCTATATCGGTTGTAGGGTCAGTACCAATCAGCCGGGCATCGTAACGCCGCTTGTCATTCAGAATAACCTCAATGTTATTCGATTTTTCAATCACGTGGTTATTGGTAACAATGTAACCGTCTTTACTGATAATAACCCCTGATCCTGAACCTTCAAATATTCTTTCCTGTGGCTCATTTCCCCTTAACAGGTCCCATAAATCCACATAGTTGGACTTATAACTCACCTTAACTTTAACATGTACCACAGCCTGAACACTGGACTCTGCCGCTTGTGTAAAATCAGTATTTATGGCAGGTGTGGAAGGTAATGTTGCATACGTTGGCTTTACAACCTCTTCGGTTTGCACAACCTGTGCCTCCCGTGTATGAATACCGGAGTAAATTAAGATCGTCAGAACCGCCGAAACTACAGCTATTGTAACTGTACCAATTGTGTTTTTCAATGTTCGTTTCATATCGCTTCAATTTTAAATCAAATTATTTTACAACGATATTACCAAATATCATTCCATGTTTGGACAAACGTAATGCATATTTAACAATTATTTTTAGTGATTAACAATGCATTGTAAATGATGCCAGATTTTTTACCTTTGTAATTACTGTTTGTTGGTTATAGGATTGAAAATCAGAACTGACAACACGTATTATTAATTCAGTAATTTAATGCAGCCTAAGCAATTAAAATTAACTATGCAGATCATTAAAAACTTCAAACCGATCGGTATACTGTTTCTTTTTTTCATTCTGCAATTCTATGCAAAGGCCCAGCCATTTGTAATTACGAGCGATTCATTAGCTGAAAATGTTGAGAAAAACATCGACAGGTATCCTGACCAGATCCGGATAAACCTGCTTCTTAAACTGGCGATATATCATATCAACGCCGATCCGAGAAAAACAGCTGAATTGAGCACAAAAGCAATTGCACAGATAAGAGAACTTGATAATCCTAAATATGACATAACCTTACTGCATTCTTATATTATGGCAGGAAATTCCTACCATAAACTCGGATCTGAATATTTTGCAAGCAATGCATACCTTAATGCCTATGATATTGCAGAAAAAATCAATAATGAGAGCCTGCAGTTACTGGCATTAAAAAACCTGTCGAATGCACTGATGAATCAGTCCAACTACCTGATGGCAGTCGAATACCTGAACAGGGCTGAAAAAATTGCCTTTAAACAAAACAAAAAAGATGTATTGAATGCATTACAAATACAACTTGCAGAAGCTTATATCTTTTTAAACCGAACCGATTCAGCTAAATTCATCCTGAATAATCTCTTTGTGGATTTAACTGACACAACAGACCTTATTGTAAATCACATCAATTACAGCAAGGTAAAGGTTATAGAAAAAGACTTTATCGGAGCACAAAGGCATTTAAATGAAGCCCTACTGCTTTCAAAAAGCATTAATAATGATAGTCTGGCCTATGAGTGCTATTCGCAGTTGGCCAGAACATCGGCCCTTGTAAATAACTTTTTTGAAGCTGAATTTTACCTGGAGAAAGCATATGCACTAAAGAAAAAAAATGACAATATGTCATCGCTTATTTCCTCGGCAGAAATTTATGAGAAAAACAAAAATTACAAAGAGGCAAATGCATATTATAAACGTTTCTACCTGGCTGCTGATTCTGCCATAAAGGAAAAAGACAAACTTTCAACACAAAACTTTACTAATCAGGTCGATCTGATCAGTAAGGCAAGGGAAATAAACTCACTGAAACTGAAAAATGCTAAAAATGAAAAAGACATAAAGAAAACCAGGTTACTTATCATTATCAGTTCAACGCTTTTCCTCTTACTGGTTGTCTCCAGCTATTTTATTGTAAATTATCAGCGCGAGAAGCATCACAACCTTCAACTTATTGTCAAACAAAATGAAGAATTATCGCTGAAAAAGCATAAAGAAGAATTGCGGAAAGCAGAACTCCGAGCCGCCATTGCACAGTTACAGGGTCAGGAAATTGAACGAGAGCGACTGGCCAAAGAGTTGCATGATGGCGTTGGAGGAACGCTTGCCGGTATAAAAATGGAACTTGAATCAATTTTTGGTGGTATAAAATCGGATAAAAAGGCTGCTTATCTGATTAAGTCGTTACAGGATACTTACATGGAAGTCCGTTCGATTTCAAAAAACCTGTCCCTTCCGAATTTTAGTTCCGAATCGTTAAATGAAAATATCCTGAACCTGATCCAGTTTTTTCCCGGAAAGCATGATCTGGAAATCAATTTCAATGCATTTCCACTTGAAAACTGGGACGACATTGACATAAACACCCAAAAAGAAATTTACAGAATGATTCAGGAAGCCATTACCAACGCCATTAAGCACGCCAAAGCCAGTGAAATGGACATACAGATTGTGAACGACGGCACTTCGCTCACCATGATTATTGAAGATAACGGTATTGGATTCGATACCAATAAAATATGGTCGGGCATAGGACTTAAGAATATGAAGTCGAGGGCTACCGTGTTAAAAGGTGAACTTTCAATTGAATCAGAGCCTGGTGAAGGCACTACCATTAATTTAATTATACCCTTAAAAAACTGAATATGAAAAAAAACGTAATCATCGTTGATGACCATCCATTTATTCTGAGCGGCTTAGGCAGCCTGATCAGTCAGTTTGAAGATTTGAATATTATCGGCAATGCATCCAACGGGAAGGAAGCTTTGAAGCTGGTAAAAGAGAACAATGTGGATATTGTTTTCACAGATATTGAAATGCCTGAAATGGATGGAAACGAACTTATTGATGCACTGAACAGTAAATATCCATCGGTTAAAATCATAGTTATTACGATGCATTCACACCAATGGATGGTAAAAAAGCTCCTACGTAAAAATATAACTGCAATACTTTCTAAATCAGCCGGTGAAGAGGACCTGAAAAAAGCACTTGAAAATATGACCAAGGAGGATGTTTATATCGACTCCAGTATTAAAGAAGTCATCATTGAAGCGCTTACCAACGAGAAAAAAACAGTGGAAACGGAAACGGTTCAGCTTACCAAAAGAGAAAAGCTGGTACTGCAACTCATTTATGAGGGTTATTCTACAAAAGAAATTTCAGATAAACTTAAAAAGAGTCCTAATACAGTAGAAACACACCGTAAAAACATGTTCATTAAATGTAATGTTAAGAACATCGCCGGACTAATAAAATTCGGTCTTGAGAAAGGCCTGATCGAAATGTAAAAAAAGCGTGCCATGAGACACGCTTTTTTCTTATTTAATACCTAGTTTTTTTCTAATTTCTTTTGGAATAGCATCTTTATGAACTACAAAATTCATTGTTTTTAACTTCAGATAGGGTTCAGACATGTAAAGATAACCATCGTATTTGTTGTTGGTATTCCATGAATTCTTAACCTTGTAATACAGTGTACCATTCTGGTCTTTAACCAGCCCTGTAATGTGCATACCATGGTCATCAGTGGTTTGATAATTATCGAATTCTTCCTGACGCATTCCCTGTGTAATCTGTTTTTCCTTCACCGGCTTTTTGAATGAATAAAGCGTTTTATCTTTTTCACCTGTGGACATTTTCTCCCATTTAGCACGCTCCAGATCGCTCATGTCCTCCACATTATCATCAGGAACGATGGCTAATCCATTCTTATGACTGAATCCTTTTTCACTTACATCGCCACCCCATGCAATGGTATATCCGTTTTCAACAGCATATTTACATATTTCAGCCATTTCATCCAGTGGAACATTATACGATTCACCCCAAAGCCAGTTATCCGGAATTTCGAGGATAAATTTCTGATAAAAAGGGTGATGTGTAAATGAGGTTACTGATACATAATCAGAAGGATCGATATCAATATAATTTTGGGTAAAATCATTTTCAATAACCTTTTTACCGTCATATTCAAATACTTCAGGAACTGAACCAAAATAGGAATCCAGTATGCCATCCACAGCACCGGTCCATGCAGTAGAAAGTTTTCTGTTTTTATTTGTCTCTATGGATTTAACAAAAGCCTGCAGAGCAGCATTTACTTCTCCATGCACATGATTGTCTTCACCATAATTCAGACCTTTATAAGCTGACTCCGGTAATAATCCGTAATGATCCAATACCCAGAATACATCAAAAAAAGCACCACCGGCATCTAAATTGATCGTACCGTGCATCCTGACATATTTTTCGGCCTTGTATTCATAGCATTTGCGAACGACATACATTTCAGATAAATCCAGGTTTTTCCCACCTTTCCTCAGAACTTCCGATTCAATAAATGATAAGCCTGAAAAACTCCAGCATGTTCCACTTCGGTACTGATCTTTTACTGATGTTGCCGGTAAATCTTTAATATTGGTAAATACATACCCGGTATCTGTCTGCGCCGACATAGCTGTGACACAAACCATTAGAATAAATGTAGTAAGTATAGTTTTCATTTTATGTGTTTTTTTGACGTATCAAAAATATACAATAGAACATAAAAAAAGCACCCGAAGGTGCTAAAAATGGCCATTCCTGACATTTATCATAATTTCGAAGCCAACTCTACCAATCTTAAAAGCTCTGCTTTATATCCTTCCGTATCATTGTAATTTGTTTTCGCCAACAAATTCGCTACTGTTGAGAAATCGCCCTGACTGATATAATCTGATTTACGCAGCAACTGACCGAACATGGCAACCGATGCTGCCATATTAAAACCGGCGTCACCTTTGTCCCTGTTTAAGAGATCTGAATCAATCCTGGTTACCATAATTCTGCGTTCGTCAGAATCAGGTTCTTTATATCTGATTTTAACTGTACCCAATTCATTCATGAAAGATTGTGTCTGATGATGGTTTTCAGTGTACCTTAAAGGATCCACAACAGGCCTGCTTTCAGAATTCGTCAGTGCAATTTCATACAGGGCTGTGACCTGTTGATCAGCTCCCATTTCACCGGCATCCTTTTTATCATTATTAAAGTCCTCTGCAGCCAGCGCCCTGTTATCATATCCTACCAGTCTGTATGATGCGATCTTTGACGGGTTAAACTCTATCTGTATTTTAACATCTTTTGCCACAACAAACAGGTTCGACGTAAATTCCTTCATTAATATTTTATGTGCTTCCTGCAGGTTATCCACATAGCCATAATTTCCATTTCCATTATCAGCGATGGCTTCCATCCGGTTATCTTTAAGGTTTCCCTGTCCGAAACCTAATATTGAGATAAATATTCCTTTATCCCTTTTATCTTTTATCAGTGTTTTCAGATCTTCCACAGAAGATGGTCCCACATTAAAATCACCGTCTGTAACCAGTATTATCCGGTTATTTCCATTCTTTATCAAACCTCTTTCTGCTTCACTGTAAGCCAGTTTTAAACCTTCTGCTCCGGCTGTCGAACCACCTGAATTTAATTGTTCAAGCGCCCTTAAAATTGTCTGTTTATCTTTAACCGGTGTCGATTCCAGAACCACTCTTGTACTGCCTGCATAAGTTACGATAGCAACCCGATCATCATCCCGCAGTGTTTCAAGAAATGTTTTAAGGCTGGCCTTTGCCAGTGGAAGCTTATCGGCAGAACTCATGGAACCGGAAATATCAATCAGAAATACAAAATTTGATTTGGGTAATTTATCCGTTTCAATAACTTTTGTCTGTATGCCAATCCGAAGTAAATAGTGTTCCTGGTTCCATGGGCACTGGCCTGAAGACAGGGAAACAGCTATGGGTTTGTTTTTTTCAGGTGTCGGGTAACCATACCTGAAGTAGTTGATCATCTCTTCTACCCTTATTGCGTTCTCAGGTGGTAACATTCCATTATTAATGTGACGACGGGTTATTGCATATGATGCATTATCAACATCCACAGAAAAAGTTGATAAGGGATGTAAATTAACGGACTTAAAACCTGACTCTTCAAACTGGCTGTATTCGTCGTTAACAGGATTGTGATATACCGGAGGAACAACGAAGGAAACGGCTTGTTTTGACATTGCTTTATCTTTAAAAACCAACGTCCGGTTAACCTGTGCCTCATACGCAGCCTGACCTGCAACAACCGTTGAAATGTCACTCTCTTCCAGTAATTCTGTACTATCGTCCACTTTGGGTTCGTTCATGACTAATGGCGTGAGATGAATAGTAGATTTCTCTCCCGGAAGTACTTTAGTTATTACTGTTTTAAAACCATCCTTTTGTAACGTTACAAGGGAATCTGCAGATATAGCCAAAAGTTGAAATTCCCCCATTTTATCGGTAAATGCCAGTTCTGTCCCAGTGGAAACCTTCACCATATAAACCGGAAGATTAGTCTTACCATTCATAACTTTACCCCTTATAACCTTTTGTGAAGCTATTGGAAGTACACAAAAAATAATCATAAATAATGCTGCGATCGTTTTCATAACTCAATGTTTTTAATTTTACCATTGAGACTTAAAAAATGAGAAATTCCATAAATATTTTTTAAATTTACCCGGTTAGTAATTGTAAACTTTTTTAAACCAGCATGTTGAACATACTGAATAATACAGAAAACAATGACTCCTTTTTAGTAGACAGCTATAAAGAGACCGGTGATTCTGTATACATTGGACAGCTGTTTGACAGATACCTGCATCTGGTTTACGGACTTTGCCTCAAATACCTTAAAAACAGAGAAGATAGTCAGGATGCCACAATGGAGATTTATGAGAAGGTAGCTGCAGAACTGAAAAGAAATGACGTCAAGCATTTCAAAAGCTGGCTATATGTCGTTTCAAAAAACCATTGCCTATCCATTCTAAGAAAGAAGCAACAGCTGACAGAAGTGGAGTTAATTTCTGAAAAAAACTACACTGAATTTGTGGAATTTGAAGATTTTTTTACTCTGATTAATAAGGATGATTTTGAAAAAAACAAAGAGAGTCAACTGTACAAATGTCTTGAAAAGCTTAATGAGCTACAACATGAAAGTATCTCATTGTTTTATTTTAAAGAAAAGTGCTATGCAGAAATTGCTGAACTTTTAAATACAACCATTAAAAAGGTTAAAAGCCATCTGCAAAATGGGAAACGCAATTTGAAACGTTGTCTGGAATTCAATGAAAAAGCAGCATAACATACATAAAAACCGGCTGACATGGCAAATCCTGAGAGACTATCTGAGCAATAGTCTTTCATCAGGAGAGATGCATGATATTGAAAAGAAGGTTATGCATGATCCGTTTAGCACTGATGCTTTTGAAGGCATGGAGAATTTTGCACCGGCATCAATCGACAATGACCTGTCAAATCTTAAAACCAGGCTGAACCGGAAGAGCGGTTATGATTCAGACAAGAAGCAGGTTTCATACGGGTTGCTTATCCGTGCTGCTGCAGTCCTCTTACTGGTAATTGCTGCATCAGGCGTGGTAATTTATATCACAAGATCTTCAGATCAGCTAATACCGGCCAAAGTGGCACAGGACGCACAAAGAAAAACTCAGCAGGAACCTACACCATTATTCAACACAGAAAGTGACTCAGCTCAATCAGATAAAATAAGCGAAACTGAAGAGAAAGAGGCCACTGAAACCTTATCGGATCAGCCTGTACAAAATGCGACCAGAACAGTTCGCAAACCGGTTGAAAAGGAGATGGAACAACTTCAGCCCAAATCTGCCACTTCCACTCTCAATATGAATGAAACGGGTAAAAGTACCGTTGAAAACATTTTAAATCAATCGAACAGCGGCAATATTACTACGGTTCAAACAGAAACTGGCGCTATAAAGCCGGAAAAAGCAGAGGCGGCAGTTTCGGTTCAGACCTTAGAACCGGAAGATGAAGTTTCTGAAGCATTAACAATGAATGCCACTGAAGCTAAAATGGATAGTGATAAGTCAAAAAAAGCAACGGAACTGAATGAAAGGACACTACAAAGCGCTGTTGCTGCAAAACCTCCTGTGGAAATGAATCAGTATAAAGGTGCAATCTTCAGAAAAATAATGGAAGAAGAACCCGATGCCATTGGAGAATTTGAGGTCTGGTTTAACGTGAATGAAGATGGCAAATTATCGGATTTTGAAGTAACAAAGAGTATCAACAAGAAAACGGACCGAAAAATAATTCGGGAGCTGAAAAACAGCGGAAACTGGACCCCCGCCTATATTTCGAGCAAACCAACGACAACAAGAGCAAGCATACAATTAATATTTTAATCATACCTATATGGCAAAAGTAAGAGACATTAAAAAAGATGTGAATTTTCTAACATCGGAAGTTATATCACAGGCGTTTTTTGTGCAATACCTTTTCCCTGAAACCAGTGAGAAAAAACTGACAGAAATTATAGAAAAAGCTGTAGTACTCAGAAATAATACCATTAAGTCGGTAAACAGTTACAACAAAGAGACAAAAGCTAAAGCATATTACCGGGAACTTCAGGAAAAATTCATTAAAGAAGTTTTTGCACTTTTCGATGCATTAAATAATCTTAAGAAATAAGTGAATCAATACCTGTCAAACCCAGGTCAAAAATATGTTCATCCAGCTGGTTAAAGCACAGATATTTTTTGAATGCTTTGATAACTGTTGTTTATCAGTTTCAGAAGGTATAATCCGCTTTCATATTTCTGAAAATCTATTGAGGCGCATGATAATCCGGCACGCATATAACCGTTGAATAACTCATCAACTTTATCACCTGCCAGGTTATATAACTCAAGCTTTACCACTCCCTCCAGAGTTTGATAGACCTCCATTTCTGAATCTTTACGAACAGGATTCGGATAGATTTTAAATTCCAGGTTCTGTGATGGCATAGAGACCTGATCAACCGGGGTGGCTTCCTCCTTCTTATTGATCTTCATAAACTCACCCGTATCCAGTATGGCATGCGTTATTCTGATTCGCTGAATAATTCCGTTAAAATAGTTTACTTTGTTCATCCGCATTCCCACAGACATTTTTGTCGCATCTGAAAAGGGGAGTAAAACATGTTCCCAATCGTCCTCCAGTTCCTTTTTATAATTGACATACGTCTCAAAATGACCGTTACTGTATATGATCGCCATATGCTGCCAACCATCAAGAGGATGGGTTAGTGCAGGTTCCATAAGGCCTATTGAATTATTGTCTGCTCTGAGAAAACCATCAAAATACCATTCGTGATTCTCATTCAACCTTAATTCCATCGTAATTCTCCGGTTGCTGTTATTGGCATCTTCAATATGAAAATAACGGGGATCAGCATTTTCAGGATAAACATCATAAGGTTTCACAATGGTCTCTATGGTAAACTGCTGACTATTGCCAATGGGATTATGAAGAACATATATCCCGTCATCCTCACCGTCAAATTCGGCACCTTTACCAATTTCTGTATCCACAATTTCAGGATCACCAAACACCTGCAAACCATACCCATTCAGGCTTATAAGATTATCAAAAACATATGTTTCACTCTCTTCCAGCATTTGTCCGTAGCGGAGAAAATGACTGCTATCCAGAGCTTCGTCCGCAAATCTGATTTCCCTCACAGCTCCGGTCATGTAATTTACCTGATTCATTCTTGCCCCTACAGAAACAGCACCATCCTCAGGTGTGACCCAATGCAGCATGCCGGAATTTTCCAGTTGATAGTTTATAAACTGCTTAAACGTTTTATTGCTGTAAACCAATGCCGCATGATACCATCTGCCTGCAGGATGCAATTTCTCGGGATTTATTAAATGCACATTCTCACTCTCGCCGCTTCCGGACTGAATATAATTTTCAAGATACCACATGCTGTCATTGACAAATTCAATTTCGAATAAAATTCTGATATCAGGATTTGCCTGCAGATGTAAAAATTTCTGTTCACTGATACCTCCTTTATCAATCCGAAAAATAACTTCCAGCGTAAATTCATCCATCCCGATTAAGGGATTAGATTCCACAACAATACGGTCCTCTGTACCATCAAACAGCATAGCAAAGTCATCATTAACGGGAATAATCTCCGGATCACCTTCTGTTGTAAAAGTAAAATCACCTGATGATGTAAGATTATCAAGGTTCCATGTTACATAATTTGCTGCAAAACAAAAATCTGAACCCGGAAAAACATAGAACAGAAGTAAAACGGATATGCTGAAAAAGATTGATTTCATAATTTGCGGTGTGGCTGCTTGTTTAATACTGGTTCAAATCTAACTAAAATTGATAACATTACCAGTAAATTTGCTTTAGAAGGATTTGGGGATACAAAACAGCGTAAAAATTTGCTCTTTTCGTATAAATAGAGTTATTTAACTGTGGTTTTATTTTTTCTGAATTACACATACTATGAACAAAAATGTCAACCTGTTACTTAAAATAATACTATGCCTATTTACCACAGCATGGTGTTTAATATCGTGCGAATATTCAACGTTAAAAGAGTATTATGTATCAATTGATAAACCTGAAGAAATACCGGGAATACAAATTATTTTAAATACCAATGAAAACGACAGTATTATTTTTTACAAAGGCCAGGAAACTGTATTACCTATAAACGTACAAACCCAGCCAGGTATTAAATTGCAATATGCTGAGTTTTATTTAGATGACAGTATAATATCCAGGAACCATTATTTAGATAATTATTATACAAACTTCAGATTTAAATTATCGGATGATACAGTCCACAATTTTAGTATCGCATTTTATACAGGATCAGGTACTAACAGCATAGCAGATATAAACGGATATGAAGGATTCGTTTATAAAACCAAGGAATATAAACTGATTTGTAATAAAAAACACACCCCTGGGACCGGCAATCTAAATATCACTGAAAACGGTCTGTTATTAAACTGGAAACCATATAATGGAACTGGTTTTAAAAACTTTATTCTCACCAAAGGATCAATTGATTCACTTTTAACGTTGAAGGAAAATCAATTTATTGATCATGAATATCGTGGTGGAAAATGGACGTATGACGTATCTGTTATTGATAATAATAATTATGTTTTGAAATGGGCCAGATTAAATATTGACTTTCAAATTCCTCAGCCAGAAATAAAAGAGATTAATAAGCAACTTGCATTAAAGTGGTCTTCAACCGAAATAGAGACTTTGCTGGATGGCTATGAACTTGCTATGGGAAATTTTTCCGGCTATCATTATAACCCGGATTTAGTGTATTATATACCTAAAGGGGTGAATCATTTTATATTCAAAGATTATATGTTTGGATCATATAAAGAATTTCATTTCCATGGTATAAAAGACAATAAGACATCAGAAGGTCAGATTTATAATACAGGTAGAGTTCTGAGGTTAACTATGGGATTACCTGGTCCTTATTTCAAGAATCATTATGATGCAACAACCAAGGGTACCCTGATTTATGATAATGAAAATCTACAGTTTTATTCCAGTAAAGATGATTCTGTTTATACAGTTATGCCAATGGATGCGGACATTACTCAATCTACTGATGGTGAATACATTGTATATCCCAAACAATCCACTATGGATGTTTATCAATATAATTCCCAGTCATATGGTTTTGTAAAAACGATCCAGATAAAGGAAGACATCAGTGCATATAACCAGGACTTGTACTTTAAGCTTTCAGATAATGGAATTTTAGCCTTTATGAACACAGCAAAACTATATGTATTTGATATTGTAAATGAAAAATTACTTTGCAGTAAATATATGGGGCAACTTTATAATGTTGTTCTCATGCCGGATGGAAAACATCTGATTTTATATTTGGATAATACAGCAAAAGTTTATGAACTACGAAACGATACTATTATTATGGTAAATGAATTTAGTAGTAGCGGAAATTATTCCCCGAATAGTTTCAGACTCATTTACAATGAGCCTGAAAACATTTACTATTTTAATAGTTATAAAATGATAATAAAAAATATTCTAAATTCTAATATTGAAAAAGAGATCCAACTTGGTTCCGCTTTTATAAACTTAGATATTCAAAAAAACAAAATTCTTACTTTCGATACGTACAGTAAAGAATTTAGAGTATTTAGTTACCCAACAGGTGAGCTAACAGAAATTGTTCCAACGATGTTTGAAAAATCTACAGAGTATATGTTTCTGTGCAATGACAGAATCTTCAGATCCAATTACAAATATTACCTTAAAAACTAAATACCTAAGCGACTTATGATTTATAAAACAATTATTGCTATTCTGATAACTATTAATATAATTCCGGTTTTTTCTCAAAACCTGCAGGTTGATTACGGTATTGACTACCAGAATTATGAAATGACTAATTTAAAGGAGTTAACAAACAGCATCTACAGAACCATACCTTTCGACGCAAAGATAACTAGTAATTTTCCCCCATATTTAAGGCACCATATTTCAGGTCTTTACAGTTTGAGTAATAATCTGGGACTAGGATTTTCTTTTACATACCAAACCAGTGGTTCCCGAATATCAAGAGCAGATTATTCAGGAAGTTATAACTACGATATGATAATCAATGGTTACTCTCCTGGTATTAAAGGTCAATTAAAAGTATCTGACTTCAGGTATGTGTCATTGTACTTCTACAGCTCTATAGGTTTAATTTTCAGCAATTTAAAACTAGTAGAAAATTTTAACATCCTGGAATATGAACCTCAAATATCAGAGGAAGATTTTGTATCTACAAACCTTTTTTTTGAACCTGGATTACGGTTTGAGCATCTTATTTCAAATTTTTGTATCAGCTTAAACTCAGGATATAATTTCGGTATTTATAATGGCGACCTTAAATACAGAAAAGATAAACGTTATATACTAATCAACCAACAGGAAGAAAGCTTAAACGCGAACTGGTCCGGTTTATATATTGGACTTGCCATAGGGATTATTTTACATTAATACACAAATAATGAAAAAAATATTTTTAATAATTACGACAGGAATATTGACCTTTTTTGTTTCGGCAGAAAACTATCCATACAGAAGTAATGTTTTATGGGTTACCACTCCGGATCATGACAACTGGTTGTATAAAATAAATGAAAAGGCTTCTGTAACAGTCTCAGTGTATGAATTTGGAATTCTGCAAAACAACATTGAAGTCAGTTACAGTATTGGACCTGAATTGATGCCCGGTGAAAAAAGTGGCAACGTAATCCTCAAAGATGGTAAAGCAGAAATTCCACTTGGTACAATGAAGGCGCCCGGATTTCTGGACTGCAGACTGGAAACGACAATAGGTGGAAGAATTTATAAGCATCACATCAAAGTTGGATTTGAACCGGATAAACTAAAGCCTTACACAAAATTACCGGAGGATTTTGTTACGTTTTGGGATCAGGCCAAACAGGAGGCCGCAGAATGTCCTTTAATGGCTGAACGACGATTTGTTCCTGAATTTTCAAGCGATAAAGTTAACTGTTACCTGGTAAAGCTACAGGTGTATAAAAAGGATCATTACGTGTATGGCTATCTGACTGTTCCCAAAAAAGAGGGAACCTTTCCGCTTGTATTTTCACCTCCGGGTGCTGGGATTAAACCAATGGACCCGCTGAAACATATGTTTTACGCTGAAGAAGGTTTTATCCGTTTTGATATGGAAATACATGGCATCAGACCTGATCTTGATGCCGATACCTACAAAGAGATCAGCAGAGCTTTTGGGAAAGACAACAACAGTTACCTTGTCAACGGACTTGACAACCGGGATTCTTATTATATGAAAAAAGTATACATGGCATGTATTGGAGCGCTTGATTACCTGACAAGCCTACCGGAATGGGATGGTAAAAATCTTATCGCACAGGGTGGTAGCCAGGGAGGTGCCTTAGCACTGATCACGGCAGGCCTGGACAAGCGAATAACAGCATGTGCAGCAAATCATCCTGCCTTAAGTGATATGATTGCATACAAATACGGACGTGCCGGAGGATATCCTCACTTATTCACCAAATTTACAGGGATGGATACACCCGATAAAATACGCACACTGACATATTACGATGTTGTAAACTTTGTGCGCTATATTAATGTTCCTGTATTCATGACCTGGGGATACAATGATAATACCTGTCCTCCGACAACAAGTTATTGTGTGTATAATTCCATAAATTCTGCCAAGGAAGCACTAATAACGCCTGTTAACGAACACTGGGTATCTACCGAAACCCGACATGTAATATTAAAGTGGATCAGAGATAATCTAAAATAGGAATTCTATTCCAGATCCAGATCAAACATTTTACGTAACAGGTTTATATCAGGGTTTTTACTGATCATACGTTGCAGTTTTTCAGAATTAGTGAAAAACTTTTTCTCCTCCACCGTCTCATCAACGGTAATGGAAAACCGAATCAGATCATTTTTTAATTTCGACCGTAAATGATCGAGAATAAGACTTTGTTCCTCAATAATTCTTTTTTCCTGAATATTGTTGTGAACCGTGAGTTTAATGGTCACTGCATCTGCAGCCAGTTCGGGTTGATGTGACTTCAGTGTTTCAGCCAGGTGTACCTTATCT
Source organism: Quyinboa sediminis (assembly GCF_042219855.1). Lineage (NCBI taxonomy): Bacteria > Pseudomonadati > Bacteroidota > Bacteroidia > Bacteroidales > Quyinboaceae > Quyinboa > Quyinboa sediminis. The sequence continues at coordinate 412,590 of NZ_JBHJHP010000005.1, forward strand.
TCAGCTATCTCGGCAATCATATTTCTCCACTCCTGCAGCAATGCCTGCTCCGTGAATTTCTGCTTGTTTTTTTCCCGGGAACCATCGGTACTAACTGCTTCTTCGTTTTGATCCTGGGCGTTATTTCCCTTTATAGATATTCCGATTGAACCAAGGCCGGTAACACTCTTAACTTTCTTTGTGGGCTGTTTGATTACTTCTGCAGCTGCAGATTTGCTTTTTTCCTGATTAACAAGTGGTTTAGATTCAGCTTGTGTAACATTATCCGTGGAAGTCTTAACCGGTGTGCTTACAGCTCCATCTGAACGTATAGGATCCAATACTTTTTCCTTGTCCTGTTCAGTTATTTTTTTTTTGGTTGACTAACTGAGCCAACTTAATCAGGGTTAATTCCACTAATAACCGCTTGTTCTTACTTAGCCTGTAGTTGAGATCACAATCGTTTGAAATTTCCAAAGCTTTGTAGAGAAACAACTGCTCACAGTTTTTAGCCTGAGTAACATACTTATTCCTGATTGCATCACCAACCTCAAGCAGTGAAACAGTCTGTGGATCTCGGCAAACCAGAAGATCTCTGAAGTGAGAGCTTAATCCGTTAATGAAGTGGCTTGCATCAAATCCCTTATTCAGGATTTCGTTAAAGATGAGTAACGCCTGTGATACATTTCCCGCTAAAAAGTGGTCAACCAGTTTAAAATAATAATCATAATCAAGAACATTCAGGTTTTCAATAACCTTTTCATACGTTACATTTGTTCCGCAGAAATTTACAACCTGATCAAAAATAGAAAGAGCATCACGCATTCCACCATCTGCCTTCTGCGCAATTACCGATAACGCTTCCGGCTCAACACTTACATTTTCCTTTGTTGCAACGTATCCCAGATGTTCAATTGCATCCTTAACATTAATCCGGTTAAAGTCAAAGATCTGGCAACGCGATAAAATGGTAGGTATAATTTTATGCTTCTCCGTTGTAGCAAGGATAAAAATGGCATGTTTGGGTGGTTCTTCCAGGGTCTTCAGAAAGGCATTAAAAGCCTGCTGCGATAACATATGGACCTCATCAATAATATAAATGCTGTATTTTCCTATTTGTGGCGGGACCCGGACCTTTTCGGTCAGTAATCGTATATCATCAGTAGAATTGTTGGAAGCTGCATCAAGCTCGTGAATATTATAGGAGCGGTTTTCACTAAATGCCTTACACGATTCACACTCACCGCAGGCTTCAATGTCTGATGTTGGATGAAAACAGTTTAATGTTTTTGCAAGTATACGGGCACATGTAGTTTTTCCTACACCACGCGGACCGCAAAACAGGTATGCATGAGCAATATGGCCTGTTTTTATAGCATTCTTCAAAGTTCCCGTGATGGACTTCTGACCAACCACTGTATCAAAACTAAGCGGCCTGTATTTTCTTGCCGATACTACAAAATTATCCATTTACTGTTCTGCTTTGTGCAAATATAATTATTTTTAAAAGTGTGTCCCGAAGTGTTCATCAATAGTTATTCACATTTGCATTAACATTTTGGTATAAATTTTGCATATTTAGCAAAAAATCTATAGCCATGTTACATAAAAGCATTTCATTCATTTTTGCATTGTTAATTTCGGTTCCGGGATTTGCCCAGAATAACGAAAAAATATATGATGCATCTGAAGTCACAGTTCTTCCTATTTTTGCACAGGGTAAAATGAGCCTCGCAGATTTTCTGAAGTTCTATCAGCAGTATCCGGAAGACGCGAAAGAAAAGAATGTCAGCGGTACGGTTGAGTTATCTCTGATTATTTCATCTGACGGTGAAATACTGAATTCTTCCATTTCAAAAGGTGTTGATGAATCTCTGGACAAAGAAGCACTCCGCCTGGCAAATATGATGCCCGAATTTTCACCTGCGGAATTGAATGGGAAACCGGTTAACAGTAAAATTAAAATTGGCATACCTTTCAATAGTACAACGCAAGCAACAATGAAACCTGTCGCAACGGAATATGCATCCGGAAACAGTACAGAAAAAGTTGAGAAACAGGCAGCACCTGCAAAAAAATATCCGTTGTATGTTATTGATGGTAAAATTGTAAACGATGATATTAAGGTCAATGCGGACAATATAGAATCTGTCCGGGTCATTAAAGGCCAAAAAGCAATTGACAAATATGGTCAAAGGGCTGTGGATGGTGTCATAATTTTCACAACAAAAAATTTCACAAACGACTAAATGGTTTGTGATAAAAAAAGTGCCGGTCTTAAAACCGGCACTTTTTTTAATCCTGCATATCGTTTAACAAATCTATCTTCCGCTTCAGAATTTCGAGCCTCTCCTTTGCCTTTTCAATCTTTCGCTCATAATCCTTTACAACAGAACCCGACTTTTTACCTGTGGAAAGAAATCCAATATTATTTTCCCAAACGGCAATATCGTTTTCCAGGGTTCGGTATTTATTCAGTAGCTTATTCCGTTCTGAATTCAGCTTATCATCCGAGCGCTGACCAACCTGAATATCTTCAATCTTGGATTTATACTTTTCCACCTCCCTTTTGGTCTCATCCATATTCAACTTATCAAAGTGCCTGTTAATGGCATTCCGGTATTCATTGTATATGGCATCCTTATCACGGAACGGAACATGACCAATGGAATTCCAGCGTTCCTTAAAATCGTGCAGAATACCAATTGTTTTCTCATTATCCTCCTCAGGTTCAAATGCATTTATCTCGTCAATCAGTTTTTTCTTTAATTTCAGATTATCATCCTGAACCTTATCAATATCATGAAAAAACTCTTTTTTACGGTTGAAGAAATGATCACACGCATTTCGAAAATCATTCCAGATGCTGTCAGAATGTTTCCTGGGAACCGGACCAATCTTCTTCCATTCCTTCTGTATGCGAACAAGTTCGCTGGTTGCTTTTTTCCAGTCCTCGCTGTCCTTTAACGCCAGTGCTTTATTTACCAGTGCCTGCTTTTTCTCCAGATTATCATCCTGAAGTTTTTTATACTCCTGGTAATACTTGCGTTTATTATCAAAAAACTCATCACAAGCCTTTCTGAAACGTTCGTAAATCTTATTGTTATATTTACGGGGAGCAAAACCAATTGTTCTCCACTCCTTCTGAATGCCGATTATTTCCTGCGATTTTTTATTCCATACCTTTGGCCTCTCGTAAACCTGACCGGCAATTTCCTCCACTTTCTCACACAGGGCAGTTTTCTTTTCCAGATTCTCTTTCTGGTTCTCCTTTATATCATCGTAGTACTGCTGATGCTTTTTATTAATTTTTGCTGTTGCTTCCTTAAAGCGTTCCCAAAGGGGTTCTTTAAACTCCTTGGGTACTGGTCCGATTTCCCTCCATTCTTTATGTAATTCCTGCAGATTATTGAATGCACTTACCGCATTTTCTTCATTTATAAGTTCCTCTGCAACCTCACACAGATGTTCTTTAGCTTCCTGATTCTTCTTAAGATCCAGATCCCGCAGATCTTTATTAATCTTAATGTAATCGTAAAACATCTCGATACTGTGATGATAGCTTTCGTAAAGATTTCTGACATTTGATTGAGGGACCGGTCCAATTTCCTTCCAGCGCTTCTGTAATTCCCTGAAGTTGTTAAACGTATTATTTATGGATTCTTCGCTCTGTATTAACTCTTTAATCCCTTCTATTACATCTTTTTTGGCCAGAAGGTTCAGCTCTTTCTCTTCCTCAAACTTCTTAAGGATTTCATACCTCTTTCTCCTGTAATCTGCAATCAGCTCACTTAATAGCTGTTCCTGAGGATCGGGTGGCATTTTGAAATCCTTCTCTTCTCCACCGTCAGCAATAAACTTTTCATGCGTTACCGATACTTCATGCTGAAATTTCTCATAGAAGGTATTTTTTATTTTCTCTATTTCATCCTTCAGGTTACGTGATGTTAACGGGATGCTATCGATTAGATGCTTAAGCCGTATAACTAATTGCTCCTTGCTTAGAGACTCATGATCAATCTCATCAATTTCCTCTTCAGTATCGTTTTCATTATCGTCCTCATCAAGATCATCCGAAGTATCATCATCACTAACCTTTTCCACCTCAGTAGAAGATTTTTCTTCCTCCTTTTTACTGTCTTCGGTGGCATCTTCCACTTTTTCTTCCGATCCGTTTGTTTCAGATGCCGCTTCTTCTTTCGGCTCCTTTTCTGTATCCGAAACTATTTCATCCTTTTTAACCGACGATTTTTCACTTTCTGTTTCTTTTGATATACCGGTGTTTTCTTCACTTTTAAAGCCATCATTTTCAGGCAATTTATTTAGATCATTGTTCATAACAAAACAATTTTGGAGCATTACACAATTTTTATAAAATTAAAATAAAAATAGATAAAAACGAATTAAATAAAGAAGTTTAGAGAATTGCCGGAATTATATTTGTCATGACTTAGGGTATTGGTTAGCTCGTCTTTTTATTATATATTGGTCTAAACTCTGCATTTATGGAAATACCTCCTCTAAATACTTTATACAAGAAACAAAAAACAGATCGCGATATCTTTCAGGAGCTGATGCCGTTTAAAGTTAAGGAAATACTTCTGGTAGCCACCCTGTACGATGCATTTTCAATTACGAGTGAAGGACAGTTTTTTGACCGTATTGTTGGAGAATATCTGCAGCTAAACCTTTATGCAGCGCCCCGTATCACGAGTGTTTCTTCAGATGAAGAAGCACTTCTGAAACTTCAGTACAGTAATTATGATATGATTATTCTGACAGCCGGATTAAACCGCCTGTCTCCTATATCACTGGCCGCCAAAATAAAAAAAGTAACACCGGAAGTTCCAATCCTGCTGCTTGTAAATAATAACTCCGACCTGAAGTACTTTAAAATACAGGGCGGGAAAAGCAGGAATTTTGAACGCATTTTTGTCTGGAACGGCGACAGCAAGATATTCCTTGCCATGTCCAAGTATGTAGAAGATAAAATCAATGCTTCTGCGGATACGGTTATAGGTAATGTTCGGATCATTCTTCTTGTAGAAGATTCAGTGCGGTATTACTCGCGCTATCTTCCTCTGCTGTATTCCATTGTAATGAAGCAGACCCAGGAGATTATCCACGAGCATACTGTTGATGAGTTGCATAAAATTCTTAAAATGCGCGCCAGACCCAAAATTTTACTGGCTACATCGTATGAAGAAGCAATACAGGTTGTAAATAAGTATACAGAGAATCTGCTCTGTGTTATTTCTGACGTTTCCTTCAATAAAAACGGAATTCCTTCACAGTATTCCGGGGTTGATCTGTTAAATTATGTCCGTGACAAAGTAGAAATCCCATTGTTAATGCAGTCCTCAAATCTTAAAAACAGAGCAAAAGCAGATAAACTGGGGGTAGAGTTTATTCACAAGGAATCAGAAAGTCTGGCTCATGATATACAACACTTTTTAATGTCGCGATGCGGATTTGGTGATTTTGTATTTAAAGATATTGATGGTAATCCGATTGATAAAGCCACAAACTTAAAAGAATTTCAGAAGAAGCTTTCTCAGATTCCAAATGAATCCTTGCTTTATCATGGAAGCAGAAACGGATTTTCAACCTGGTTGATGGCACGTGGTGAAATTAATCTGGCAAGAAAACTACGTCCTGTTGATATCACTGATTTCACTTCTGTTGATGAACTGAGGGAAGCAGTCATTAATGCATTCGAAAATGTTAGATTAACACGATTACGCGGACGCATTGTGAGATTTGACCCAAGTCATATCAATACGCGTCGCTATGTCTTAAGGCTCGGAAATGGCTCCTTTGGGGGAAAAGGACGTGGTATTGCTTTCCTTTCAGACTTTATTGAAAATATAAGTTTTGAGAAGCTTATACCCGGAATCCATATTTCAGTGCCATCAACTGCAATTATCGGGGTTGAGGAATTTGAATTTTTTATCGAAAAGAACAATTTATCCGATACAGTTTACGGTGAAACTGATATTGATTATGAATCTGTTAAAACCAGTTTCCTGCAAAGTGAATTGTCTCCTGATTTAAAAGAGATCTTATTTGAGTATGTTCTTAATTCTACCAAACCATTGGCAATAAGATCCTCAGGATTATTTGAAGATTCATTCATGCAGCCTTTCTCAGGCGTATACAATACCTTTCTTCTTCCAAATGATCACAAAGATGTGACCGTCCGTTTTAACCAGCTTCAGAGCGCTGTAAAACTCGTATACGCTTCCATTTTCAGCGATTCTTCCAGAAACTATTTTAATGCCGTCAACTATAAAATCGAAGAAGAAAAGATGGCTGTAATTATTCAGGAGGTTATAGGCAATAAACATGAGGAATACTTTTATTCCGATATGAGCGGCGTAGCACAGTCATATAATTATTATCCTTTTGCATATATGGAACCGGACGATGGCTTTTCTGTTGCTGCAGTTGGACTTGGTATGTATGTGGTCGGTGGTGAAAAATCGCACCGTTTCTGTCCAAAATATCCTAAACTGGAACTTAAAGCCTTAAGCGATCAGATTAAGGACTCTCAGACATATTTTTATGCTGTCAGGTTAAACAACGGAAAGCCTGAAACACTGAAGGTAGAAAGTGAAAATCAGTTTATTGAGAAACTAACTATTTCTACTGCAGAAAAAGACGGCATCCTGGCAAATTGTGCTGAAGTTTATGATTATCAGAATGAGAGACTGGAACATGATTTTGACAAGAAGGGACCACGCGTGGTGAATTTTGCCAATATCCTGCTTTACGATAAATTTCCGCTGGCCAGTGCCATAGAAATTCTTTTACAACTCTGCTCCGAGGCCATGGGATCACCGGTAGAACTGGAATATGTGGTTGATTTTGGCACTGAACCGGATAGGAAGCCAACACTGTTCCTGGTTCAGATAAAACCACTTATTCAGAAAGAACTGGATGTCGATATAAATGAAGAGGTTTTTGACGAGTCCAATGCTCTGCTCATTGCATCAAAAGGTATGGGTAATGGCATATTCAGTGATGTGTGCGATGTGATTCTGATGAAGACCGAGAAATTTGACAGAACCAAAACTGAGGAAATGGCAGCCGATGTTAAAGTGCTGAACCGCCAGCTGGCTAATGAGGAAAGGGAGTACGTTTTGATAGGCCCGGGAAGATGGGGAACAAGGGACAAATACACCGGAATTCCTGTATTATGGTCACACATTTCCAAAGCCCGTGTAATTATAGAAGTGGGATTAAAGGACTTTCCTCTTGATGCTTCTCTTGGCTCTCACTTTTTCCACAATGTAACATCAATGAATGTTGGGTATTTTTCTGTACCATATAACTCACATGAGAATTATATGAATACTGAAATGCTGGATAAAGGTGAAGTTATATCAGAAACAAACTATTTCAGACATATAAGGTTTAATAAACCCCTGCAGATTATTCTGGATGGTAAAAAAAGAAAAGCCGTTATTGTGGTCAAAGAATAACGGCTTTCGGGTACTGATTTTCTATTTCTTTATGAGCAACCAGACATCCTTATGTTCAGGATACATCTCCATTATTGATGCGATCCTGTTGCGGGCATCTTTCTCAAAATCAGATGAGTATACCGCAACACGGTAATAACCGAGTTCACTCTTCAGGATGACAGGTGTTGTGAATCCCTTACTGCTAATCTGCTCTACATAATTGTTGGCATTCTTCAGGTTTTCAAAACTACCCAGAATGACATAGTATTTGTATGAAATATCATTTGGTGATGCATTGACAACAGAAACAGCTTCCTCCTTCACAACAAATTTCTGGGTTTTACAGGATGTAACAGATAATACTGCAACAATTAATAAAAGAAAAATATTCCTCATCATATCAATTTTGGATTAAACGATTTGGCTTACAATGATACTCAAAAAAAAATAACGCATTAAATGTTAATACGTTATTTTTTAATAAATATTGTGTTAGTAATTATAGCGTCTTTTTAACCTCTACCTCTTTATATCCTTCAATAATATCTCCGACTTTTATGTCATTGAAATTTTGAATATTAAGACCACATTCGTAACCGGAAGCCACCTCTTTGACGTCATCTTTAAATCGCTTAAGTGATCCCAGTTCACCGGTATATATTACAATACCGTCCCTGATCAGCCTGACTTTGGAGTTTCTGTTAAGTTTTCCTTCTTTCACCATACAACCGGCTACCGTTCCAACCTTAGTAATTTTAAAGGTCTCACGAACTTCGAGAGTTGCCACAATCTCTTCTTTAATATCCGGTGACAACATACCTTCCATCGCGTCTTTCACTTCATTGATGGCATCATATATAATAGAGTATAAACGGATATCAATCTCTTCTTTCTCTGCCAGTTTACGGGCACTCATCGATGGTCTTACCTGGAAACCGATAACAATGGCATTTGATGCTGCAGCCAGCAGAATGTCGGCTTCTGAAATCTGTCCTACAGCTTTATGTTTAATGTTAACCTGTATTTCCTCTGTCGACAGTTTCAACAATGCATCAGATAATGCCTCGATTGAACCATCCACGTCACCTTTAACAATAACATTTAATTCCTGGAAATTACCTATGGCGATACGGCGACCAATTTCATCAAGCGTGATATGTTTTTGCGTACGAAGTCCCTGCTCACGTTGTAACTGCTCACGTTTAGTTGCAATATCACGGGCTTCTTTTTCCGAAGCAAGCACATTGAAATCGTCACCAGCCTGAGGCGCACCATTTAATCCCAGTATCAATACCGGTTCAGCCGGTCCGGCTTCTTTTACACGCTGATTCCTTTCATTAAACATCGCCTTTACGTGTCCATGATAGGCACCGGATACGATCACATCACCAATACGTAATGTTCCGTTTGCCACCAATACGGTCGCAATATAACCACGTCCTTTGTCTAATGATGATTCCACCACAGAACCAGAGGCATGTTTTTGCGGATTTGCCTTTAGATCAAGTAATTCGGCTTCCAGCAAAACCTTTTCAAGAAGTTCTGTGACATTTAATCCCTGCTTTGCCGAAATATCCTGTGACTGATATTTACCACCCCATTCTTCAACGAGGTAGTTCATATTTGCCAGTGCTTCTTTAATTTTTTCAGGATTTGCACCCGGTTTATCAATTTTATTGATCGCAAAAACGATGGGTACACCAGCAGCTGCAGCATGGTTAATAGCTTCTACTGTCTGTGGCATAACGTCATCATCAGCCGCAACAATAATAATTGCAATATCTGTAACCCTTGCACCCCTTGCACGCATGGCAGTAAATGCCTCATGACCCGGTGTATCAAGGAACGTAATCTTTCTTCCGTCTTCGAGTGAAACACTGTAAGCACCGATATGCTGTGTTATACCACCTGCTTCTCCCTCAATAACATTCGATTTTCTTATGTAGTCAAGCAAGGATGTTTTACCGTGGTCAACATGACCCATAACAGTTACAATCGGAGGTCTTGGTGTATCATCTTCCAGATCTTCATCTGCTGTTTCTATGGCTTCCAGTACATCAGCACTGACAAACTCTACCTTATAACCGAACTCATCAGCCACAATGGTAATCGTTTCTGCATCAAGCCTCTGATTGATGGATACAAATAACCCCAGACTCATACAGGTGCTGATAACATTAGTTGGCGGCACATTCATCATATTTGCCAGGTCGCTGACCGTCACAAATTCTGTCAGCTTAAGAATATTCTTCTGCTCTTCCTGACGGGCGAGGTCCTGCTGATGCTTTTCTGATACCGCATCCCTTTTGTCCCTCCTGTATTTTGCACCTTTCGATTTACCCTTATTGGTTAATCGTGCCAGTGTATCTTTAATCTGCTTCTGTACGTCTTCCTCACTAATTTCAGGCTTGTATGATTTTTTGCCGCCCTTAACAGGTTTCTTTTTACTTCCCGGTTTGGCGTCCCTGTACGCATGGCTACCAAGGTTGACTTTTTCTTTATCCTTAATGATTCTTTTACGCTTTTTCTTTTCGCCGCTATCATCATCATTATAGGTACTGCCACCTTGTTTTTTATCCTGCTTTACATTACCCTTGGATTCTGTACGTTCCTGATTTACACGCTCTTTCTTCTGGTTTTTCTGTTTTTCCCTTTCAAGGCGTTCTTTCTTTTTTTCTTCCTTGCTCTTCTTAGCAGGCCTTGTCTTCTGATTGATCGTAGACAGGTCTATCTTATCAACCACCTTAATTTTCTGTTCTATCTTAACATCAGATGGTTTAAAAACTTCTTCTTCAGTCTCCGCTTCTTCTGCTTCCTCTTTTTCAGGTGCTTCCGCCTCAGGAACGGTTTCAACTACCTCTTCTTCTGCCTTCTGCTCTTCCGGCTCATCCGAAACCTCTTCCACAGCCTCTTCAGGAACTTCTTCCTCTTTTTCCTCAGCCTGTACCACCGGTTCTGTTTCCTCTGTTTCTTCGGCTTCTTCTTCCACGACCTCTGGTTCCGGTTCTGGCTCCGGCTCTTCCTGCGGTTTTGCTTTTTTCTTTTTACCTATGGAATCCAGATCAATTTTATCAACAATCTTAAATGAAGGTCTTTCATCTTCCGGTACTACTGTTGGAATTTCCTCCTCTTCCTCTGTTGAAACATTTTCATGAGGACCATCCTGTAAAGTTATAGTTGCTTTATTTTTTTCCTTATTATGACGTTGTTCACTGACTTTATCAGACTCTTTTTTGGCTGACAAATCAGAGCTGAATTCTCGTCGGAGGACTTCATAAATATCGTCATTAACCTTTGTATTAGGGTTATTTTCAACATCATCATACCCTTTTTTATGCAGAAATTCAACCATCGTTGAAATTCCAACATTAAATTCTCTAGCAATTTTATTTAACCTTACAGCCATAAGCAAATACGCCTAAATTTTATTGTTTGTAAACCCGAATCTGGTTTTGTTATTCAAATTCTGATTTTAATATTTTGAGAACATCTGCAATTGTTTCTTCTTCAAGGTCAGTCCGTTTTACAAGCTCTTCAAATGATAATTCCAATACATTCTTCGCTGTATCACATCCGATTGCCTTCAGTTCATCAATTACCCATTCTTCTATTTCATCTGAAAATTCGTCCAGAGTAACATCTTCTTCATCAACTGAATCAACTTCTCTGTACACATCTATATCATAACCTGTCAGCTGACTTGCCAGTTTAATATTCAAACCACCTTTCCCTATAGCAAGAGACACTTCATCCGGTCTGAGATACACTTCAGCTCTCATGGTTTCATCATCAAACTTTATTGATGAAATTTTAGCAGGACTCAAAGCCCTGGAAATAAACAACGATGTATTATTGGTAAAATTAATGACATCGATATTTTCATTCCGTAATTCACGTACAATACCATGAATCCTGGCTCCCTTCATACCCACACAGGCACCAACCGGGTCAATCCTTTCATCATAAGACTCCACTGCCACTTTTGCCCTTTCTCCGGGAATACGGACGATCTTTTTGATCGTGATCAGACCATCAAAAATTTCCGGCACCTCAAGTTCAAACAACCTTTCCAGGAATACCGGCGATGTTCTTGAAAGGATGATGATGGGTGTATTGTTGCGCATTTCCACTTTTGCAACAACAGCCCGTACTGCATCTCCTTTTCTGAAATAGTCTGAAGGAATCTGTTCGGATTTTGGCAAGATCAGTTCATTCCCTTCATCGTCAAGCAAAAGTATCTCTTTTTTCCATACCTGATACACTTCTGCAGTAACAATATCACCTACTCTTTCCTTATACTTTCCGTACAAATTGTCTTTTTCCAATTCAAGAATCAGCGATGCCAGACTCTGCCTCAGATTTAAAATTGCACGGCGACCAAAATCAATCAGTTTAACCTCATCGGTTGCTTCTTCACCCACTTCATAATCCTCGTCAATTTTTTTTGCATCCGACAACGATATCTGAAGGTTAGGATTTTCTACTTTACCATCCTCAACCACTTCCCTGTTTCTCCAGATTTCAAAGTCACCTTTATCAGGATTAATAATGATATCGAAATTTTCATCCGTGTCAAAAAGCTTTCTGAGTGCACTTCTGAAAGCATCCTCGAGCACACTTGTCATCGTTGCCCGGTCAATATTCTTTAATTCTTTAAACTCAGAAAATGTATCAATAAGATTAATATTGTCCATCTTATATTCTATTTAAACTTTATAACTACTTCAGTTTTTGCAATTTCATTAAATGACAGTTTATGAACCACCGTAACAAGCTCTTTCTTTTTTCTGCCTTCTACTGCAGTTTTTTCGGTTGTCTGAAGTTCAATGCCATCATCATCCACACTTTTAAGTACGCCCGTTAAAGGCTTTCCACCTACAGGAGTTACAGTAACATCCTTGCCAATGTTCTTTTTGTATTGTCTGAACACTTTAAATGGCTGACTCAGGCCTGCCGATGAAACTTCCAGATCAAAATCATCATTCTCCCTGTCAAGCTGTCCTTCAATCAGCCTGCTCACTTCAACACAATAATCAATATCCACCCCGGTATCAGAATCGATGTGCAACGTAATTTTATTGGATGCTGTCACATTTAAATCTACAATAAACACATCATCCTGATCAAGTTTCTCAGATATTATATCTTCTACCTGTTCCTTTGTTATCATCTCAATTCAGTAATAAAATAGGGGACAACTTGTCCCCTACTCAGATCACATTGCGGCGCAAAATTAAACATAAAAGTTTACTTTTCAAAATATTAAAACGTAATATTACAGGGGTCTGAGCTGGTAAAAATCCTTAAAAAAATAACTTACACAACAGCACATTATTCCATTCAATTTATGATGGAGTTCAAACGACAAAATCCCTGAATTTTGCCAATAAAAAACGACTGAAAACCGGAATAAAAAAACATATAAGTATTTATAATTCAATTAAACAGCTTAACAAAGATTAACGTAGATGGTTTGGTGTATGTTTTAAAATTGTCATAATTTTGAAACCTACAAAACAGGTAGATTTTTTCATAGTTAAGGTTTAGGTTAAATGGGTAAAAGGGTGGCGCTCGCCACCCTTTTTCATTTTATGTTCTGTCAGAGAGCGTAATATACTCCTGTCTTGGTGATACATTTTTATATGCCGGGCGAATAATCCTTCTGCTTTGGAAAGTTACTTCCTCAATTCTGTGGGCACACCATCCAGTTATTCTTGCCACCGCAAAAATCGGAGTGAACAATTCTTTGGGAATTTTAATGCTGTTATACACATAACCCGAATAAAAGTCAACATTGGCAGATACGGTTTTGGAGCTGCCTCCTTTGAATTTTGAAAATACTTCAGGTGCAAGACGTTCAACGGTGTTATACAGATAATACTCATCCAGATTACCTTTTTCTTCAGCCAGCATACGCGCCTGTTCTTTTAATAGAACCGCACGGGGATCTGATTTGGTATATATGGCATGGCCTATTCCATATATTTTACCTGAACCATCAAATGCCTCCCCTTTTAGTATTTTCATCAGGTAAGCGGCAACTTCCGATTCATCGTCCCAGTGTTTTACATTCTTCTTAATATTTTTCATCATCTCGAGTACCTTGAGGTTTGCTCCACCATGCAGGCGCCCTTTAAGTGAACCAATTGCAGCACCAATGGCCGAATAGGTATCTGTTTGCGATGAACTGACCACGCGGGTTGTAAACGATGAGTTATTCCCGCCACCGTGTTCTGCGTGCAGTACAAGACAAAGATCAAGGACTGAAGCTTCAAGTGCGGTATAATCCCTTCCTTTTAACATGTAAAGAAAGTTTTCAGCAGTACTCAGATCAGGTTGCGGATGTCTTATGATCAGTGATTTTCTTTGATAGGAATGACGCATTCCATAATATGCATACGCAGTAATTACTGGAAATTTAGCAATAAGATTCAGGGACTGATCGATCAGATTCGGAAGGCTGTAATCTTCTGCTTTGGGATCTTCGGAATATAAACTTAAGACTGATCTGGCCAGCATATTCATGACGTCCTGTCCGCGAAGTGAAAGGATCATGTTTTTTGAAAAGAACTGTGGCAGATCCCTCAGCGTTGTTAAGTAATCCGAAAATTCCTGAAGCTCCGTCTTATTCGGTAGCTTCCCGGCTAAAAGCAAAAAGGCAGTTTCGTCAAATCCATGACGTCCGCATTGCTGAAAACCATGCACCAGGTCACTTATTTCAACTCCCCTGTAGAACAGGTTCCCCTCTACCGGTACTATCTTATCATTCTCCTTCACATAACCTACAACATCCCCGATGTTCGTTAACCCAACAAGTACACCGGATCCATCGGCGTTACGCAAGCCCCGTTTTACATTGTAGGTATTATATAACTCCTTGTCAATCTGACAGGCATCATAAACCAAATCTGCTAAATTCTCAACCATAACCAATTATTTTATTTACTGTTCTTTTACCAAAAGATCTAATGCATTGTTTACCTTTTCAAAATTAAACTGACCAAAAATTCCGTCAAAATAAGAAGCTATTTCTCTGGTGCATAAGTTACCTATACTGCCTTCATGTGTATGTGTAACTTCCTTTTGCGGATGATAATTCCCTGCCTCAATATCCAGTCCGATCTTTTTATAAGCCTCCCTGAACGGGACACCATCCAGTACCATCCTGTTCACCTCCTCAACACTGAACAGATAGGCATATTTATCATCTTCCAGTATGGAATCATTAATTTTTATTTCCTTCAACGTATGAACCGAAATCTCAATGCACTTATTCAGATCCTCAAACGCAGGAATAAACACCTCCTTAATTATCTGCATATCCCTGAAATAACCGGAAGGCAGGTTTGTCATGACTGAACTTATGGTAACCGGAACAGATTGAATTACATTACATCTGGCCCTAACCAACTCGAATACATCCGGATTCTTTTTGTGTGGCATTATACTTGAACCGGTTGTAAATGCATCCGGCAAAGTAATAAAACCAAAATTCTGGCTTGAATACAGACAGGCATCCATGGCCAGCCGTCCAAGTGTCGAAGCAATTCCGGCCAACGCAAAACCTACTGTTTTTTCCATCTTTCCCCGCCCCATCTGTGCATACACAACGTTATAATTCATGGTGTCAAAACCAAGCAGGTCTGTAGTCAGCTGTCGTTTTAAAGGGAATGAAGAACCATAACCAGCAGCAGAACCCAGGGGGTTTCGGTTGGTTATTTTCCATGCTGCAAGTAAGGTTTGTAAATCGTCTGCAAGACTTTCGGCATAAGCGCCGAACCATAAACCAAATGACGATGGCATGGCCACCTGCAAATGTGTATATCCGGGCAACAGCACGTCCCTGTACTTTTCGCTCAGTTCCTGTAAGCTGGTAAACAATGCTTTAACATTCCCGGCCAGTTCTTCAATTTGCTTTCTTGCATAAATCTTAAGATCCACTAAAACCTGATCATTTCTGGATCGTCCACTGTGAATTTTCTTACCCACATCACCTAACCTATTAGTAAGCAAAAACTCAACCTGGGAATGGACATCTTCAATTCCATCCTCTATTGCAAAATTACCACTCTTTATATCATGGTAAATACTCCGCAGTTCCTTCTGAAGGACGGGTAATTCATCATCAGCTATCAGCTTAATTTGATTAAGCATGGCTATATGAGCCAAGGAACCCAATACATCTGATTCCGCAAGGTAATAATCCAGTTCACGATCTTTACCAACGGTGAATGATTCCACCATGTCGTTCACGGATACATTTTTTTCCCATAATTTCATAATCATCAAATAAGAGGTAAATAAATTCAGATAGGCATTCAATCTGATCCGGGGAATGCAAATCTATCATAAACGGACTGTTTGTTCAAGTCAAAATTATAACATGACACGCCCGGTGCATAAAAAAACAGAATGACTAAGCTTCACCCTGCGGACCGAATCCCATGGGGATATTATGGTTGTTTCCTCCTTCAGGCAAATTAATAGTTCCGTGAAAAGATTCAAATTTCTTAATATTTTCCTGTAATGCCAGCATTAAACGTTTGGCATGTTCCGGTGTCAGCACTATTCTTGATTTTACCTTTGCTTTGGGTATTCCCGGCATTATGCGCACAAAGTCCACTACAAATTCACTGCTCGAGTGCGTGATGATTGCCAGATTGGAATATGTTCCCTGCGCTACTTCTTCGGTGAGTTCAATATTAATCTGCCCCTTTTTATCCTGTTTATTTTCCATGTTTTTAACTTTTTCGCTAAGATACAAAAAAAGGGTGTCTTTAAAAGACACCCTTTATCTATAGTTTTTGTAACTGCTATTCACCTAAAGCCTCAACAGAATCCGTAATGTTTTTTCTGGCATTTACCAGTTTTTCATACTCTTCTTTTGAACCTACAACCAGTTTATCGTACTCTCTTAAACCGGTACCTGCAGGTATAAGGTGACCACAAATCACATTTTCCTTCAATCCTTCCAGATCGTCAACTTTTCCATTGATTGCAGCTTCATTCAGCACTTTAGTCGTTTCCTGGAATGACGCAGCAGACATGAACGATTTAGTTTGCAGTGCAGCACGTGTAATCCCCTGAAGCACCTGACTTGATGTTGCAGGAATAGCATCCCTTGCTTCAACCGGTTTCAGGTCTCTACGCTTAAGCTGGCTGTTTTCATCACGCAAACGACGGGATGTAACAATCTGACCTTCTCTGAGTGTTGTTGAGTCTCCTTTTTCAACTACAACTTTCTTGCCCCAGATGTGATCATTTTCTTCCATGAACTCGTTCTTGTCCACAATTTGTTTCTCAAGGAAAATAGTATCTCCCGGATCTTCGATATACACTTTACGCATCATCTGACGAACGATAACCTCAAAGTGCTTGTCGTTAATCTTAACACCCTGCAGACGGTACACATCCTGTACTTCATTAACAATATACTCCTGTACCTTGGTAGGACCTTTGATATTCAGAATATCATTCGGTGTAATGGCTCCGTCAGACAGCGGAATACCGGCACGGATATAATCGTTTTCCTGAACCAGGATCTGTTTTGAAAGCGGCACAAGGTATTTTTTCACCTCTCCGGCTTTTGAAGTGATGATGATCTCGCGGTTACCACGTTTAATTTTTCCGAATGAAACTTCTCCGTCAATTTCAGCTACTACTGCCGGGTTAGACGGGTTCCTTGCTTCAAATAACTCGGTAACACGTGGAAGACCACCTGTGATATCACCTGCTTTACCAACAGCACGCGGAATCTTCACAAGTATCTGACCGCTTTTAACTGCAGTACCTTCCTGGATAGAAATGTGCGCTCCTACAGGCAGGTTGTATGATTTCAGGACATCGCCCTTATCATTTACAATCTGCATACTCGGAATCTTGTTCTTGTCTTTGGTTTCTGTGATAATTTTCTCACTTAAACCTGTCTGTTCATCCGATTCACGCTTATAGGTTACACCTTCAATCACATTTTCAAATTCAACCTTACCGGCCATTTCCGATATGATAACGGCGTTATAAGGATCCCATTCACAGATTTTGGTGTTTTTCTCAATATCCGCTCCTGGTTTGATGTACAGTTTTGAACCGTAAGGAATGGTATGTGTCGATAATACAATATTTGTTTTCTTATCGATAATACGCATCTCTGCAAGACGGCCGATGACGACATCAATATTTTTACCAAACTCATCCACGTGAGGGACAGTACGTAACTCTTCAAATTCGGCAACACCGTCATATTTAGAGATTACACTGTTATCAGTTGCAATGTTTCCTGCAGTACCACCTACGTGGAACGTACGCAGTGTTAACTGTGTACCAGGTTCACCGATTGACTGTGCTGCAATAACACCAACAGCTTCTCCTTTCTGAACCATCTTGCTTGTTGAAAGGTTGCGTCCATAACATTTGGCACAAACACCTCTCTTGGATTCACAGGTCAGAACCGATCTTACTTCAACTGTTTCCAGTGGTGAATTTGCAATCAGGTTAGTCACCTGTTCTGTGATGATTTCGCCGGAACGAACAATCAGATCACCCGTTTGCGGATGATAAATATCATGAACAGTTACACGTCCAAGAATTCTTTCCTCCAGAGATGCAACAATTTCTTCTTTGTTCTTAATAGCAGAAATACTTAACCCACGCAGCGTTCCACAGTCTTCTTCCGTAATAATTACATCCTGCGAAACGTCTACCAAACGACGGGTAAGATATCCAGCATCAGCTGTTTTAAGAGCCGTATCCGCAAGACCCTTACGGGCACCGTGAGTAGAAATAAAATACTCAAGAACCGAAAGTCCTTCCTTAAAGTTAGACAAAATCGGGTTCTCAATAATCTGACCTCCCTCAGCACCGGACTTCTGTGGTTTTGCCATCAATCCCCTCATACCGGATAACTGACGGATCTGTTCTTTAGAACCCCTTGCACCGGAATCAAGCATCATATAAACTGAGTTGAAACCCTGGTTATCTGTGCTTAACTGTCTCATTACCGTTGAGGTCAGCCTTGAGTTAATATGCGTCCAGGTATCAATAATCTGATTATAACGTTCATTATTTGTAATGAAACCCATGTTATAATTAGCCATTATATCTTCAACTTCAGCATAACCTTCAGTAACCAGTGTTTCTTTCTCTTCAGGAATAATAACATCTTCCAGGTTAAAGGAAAGACCTCCTCTGAAGGCATTATAGTAACCCATATCCTTAATAGCATCAAGGAAATCAGCAGTAACAGCGGTACCACACTTCTTATAGATGGTTCCGATGATATCACGTAATGATTTCTTGGTCAGAATTTTGTTAATATAACCAACCTCTTTTGGAACGGCTTCATTAAAGAGCACCCTTCCAACGGTTGTATCAATGATTCTGATTATAATATTTCCTTCCTCATCCACATCGGTGGTTCGCACCTTAATTTTGGCATGCAGCGCTACCCTTTTCTCATTGTAAGCAATGAGTACCTCTTCGGGTGAATAGAATGTAATCCCTTCACCTTTAGCTCCGTCGCGCTCCTTGGTAATATAGTACAGACCCAAAACCATGTCCTGAGAAGGAACGGTAATCGGAGCTCCGTTAGCCGGGTTAAGAATATTATGAGATGCAAGCATTAACATCTGTGCCTCAAGAATTGCCGCATTTCCCAGTGGTAAATGAACAGCCATCTGGTCACCGTCGAAGTCGGCGTTGAACGCTGTACATGCCAGCGGATGCAACTGAATGGCCTTACCTTCTATAAGCTTGGGCTGGAAGGCCTGTATACCTAAACGGTGCAGTGTCGGAGCACGGTTCAACATAACAGGATGTCCTTTCAAAACGTTTTCCAGGATATCCCAGATTACAGGCTCCCTTCTGTCCACAATCTTTTTGGCAGATTTTACTGTTTTTACAATTCCTCTTTCAATCAGCTTTCTGATCACAAAAGGTTTGTAAAGCTCTGCAGCCATCTCCTTAGGAATACCGCACTCGTGCATTTTAAGTTCCGGTCCGACAACAATTACAGAACGGGCTGAATAGTCAACCCTTTTACCGAGCAGGTTCTGACGGAAACGTCCCTGTTTTCCTTTCAGACTGTCTGAAAGAGATTTCAACGGACGATTTGCTTCCGTTTTAACTGCACTGGCTTTTCTTGAGTTATCGAACAAACTGTCAACGGCTTCCTGGAGCATACGTTTTTCGTTACGTAAAATCACTTCAGGAGCCTTAATATCTATCAGTCGTTTTAACCTGTTGTTACGGATGATTACCCTTCTGTAAAGGTCATTAAGATCCGATGTCGCAAAACGTCCACCATCCAGCGGAACCAATGGTCTTAACTCAGGAGGAATAACAGGAACAATTTTCACAATCATCCATTCCGGCTTATTTCTTCCTCTTGATGCACGAAATGCTTCCACTACCTGAAGTCTTTTCAATGCTTCATTTTTACGTTGCTGCGACGTTTCATTGTTTGCTTTGTGACGAAGATCGTACGATAAACCATCGAGGTCAAGACGAGACAACAGATCATAAATTGCCTCTGCTCCCATTCTTGCAATGAACTTATTCGGATCATCATCATCAAGCATTTGGTTTTCTCTAGGAATAGTATCCATGATATCAAGATACTCCTGTTCTGTGAGAAAATCCATCACATTAATCCCGTCTTCTTCTTTTATTCCCGGCTGTATAACAACATATCGTTCATAATAAATTATGCTGTCCAGTTTCTTTGTCGGTAATCCAAGAAGATATCCAATTTTATTTGGTAAAGATTTAAAGTACCAGATGTGAGCCACAGGAACTACAAGCTGTATATGTCCCATACGTTCCCTTCTCACCTTCTTTTCAGTGACTTCAACACCACAACGGTCACAAACGATCCCCTTGTAACGAATACGCTTATATTTACCGCAATGACACTCATAATCCTTTACAGGGCCAAAAATCCTTTCACAGAAAAGACCGTCCCTTTCAGGTTTATAAGTTCGGTAGTTGATTGTCTCTGGCTTCGTAACCTCACCGCTTGAACGCTCCAGTACTTCTTCAGGAGAAGTCAAACCGATTGAAATGCGGGTAAAATTACTTTTAACTTTATTATCTTTTCTGAATGCCATAAAGCAATATATTAAAAATCAAAAATTCAATTAAAGAACACCACTTACTCTTACTACTCCAGGTTAATGCTTAAGCCTAAACCACGAAGTTCATGTAACAATACATTCAGGGATTCCGGAATACCTGGTGTAGGCATTGAATCTCCTTTCACGATTGCTTCGTAAGCCTTTGCTCTTCCTATAACATCATCAGACTTAACAGTAAGAATTTCCTGTAAAATATGAGATGCACCAAATGCTTCAAGAGCCCAGACCTCCATCTCACCAAAACGCTGACCACCAAACTGTGCTTTACCACCGAGAGGCTGCTGTGTAATAAGTGAGTAAGGACCAATGGAACGGGCATGCATTTTATCCTCAACCATATGACCCAGTTTCAGCATGTAAATTTCACCTACTGTTGCCGGCTGATCGAAAGGCTCACCTGTTCCTCCGTCGTAGAGCTGAGATTTACCGAATGCAGGCAGATTAGCCTTGGCCATCCAGTTGTCAATATCCTCCAGTTTTGCTCCGTCAAAAATCGGTGTTCCAAATGTACAACCCAGTACTCTTCCGGCCCATCCCAGAACAGTTTCGTAAATCTGTCCGAGGTTCATCCTTGAAGGCACACCCAGTGGGTTCAGTACGATATCAACAGGAGAACCATCTTCAAGGAACGGCATATCTTCGAAACGTACAATGCGTGAAACAATACCTTTGTTACCATGACGTCCGGCCATTTTATCACCAACAGTAAGTTTACGCTTTTTAGCAATGTAAACCTTAGCTAACTGCACAATGCCTGCAGGCAAATCATCACCAACCTGTATGCTGTTTTTGCGTCTTTTGGTTCTGGCATCAAGCTCTTTAAATTTCAACTGATAATTCATAATTAACTGACGAATCATGTCATTCTTATGTTTATCAGTAGTCCATTTATCGATATTAATGTCTTCGTAATTCAGTTCAGAAAGCTGCTTTTGAGTAAACTTCACACCCTTAGGAATAACTTCCGTACCAAGGTTGTCTTTAACACCCTGTGATGTTTTACCATTTACAAGAACAAACAGTTTTTCTATCAGTCGTTCTTTATAGGCTACAGCCTTTTCTTCAAACTCTGTATCAATTTTAGTAATGATCTGTTTGTCACCGGCTCTGCCCTTGCGTGATTTAACAGCACGTGAGAACAGTTTTTTGTCGATAACCACACCGGACAAAGAAGGAGAAGCTTTCAATGAAGCATCCTTAACATCACCTGCCTTATCACCGAAGATGGCGCGAAGCAGTTTTTCTTCCGGTGATGGATCTGATTCCCCTTTCGGAGTGATCTTACCAATTAAAATATCACCTGGTTTAATATGAGCGCCAATTCGGATCAATCCGTTTTCATCAAGATCCTTTGTTGCTTCTTCACTTACGTTCGGAATATCTGAAGTCAATTCTTCAAGACCACGTTTGGTATCTCTGACCTCAAGTGCATACTCATCTATATGGATGGATGTGAAAAGGTCTTCGCGTACAACACGTTCAGAAATTACAATTGCATCCTCAAAGTTGTATCCTTTCCAGGGCATAAAAGCGACACGAAGGTTACGTCCCAGTGCCAGCTCACCATTATCTGTAGAGTACCCTTCGGTAAGAATCTGACCTTTTACAACAGATTCACCTTTTTCCACAATCGGACGAAGGTTGATACATGTATTCTGGTTTGTTTTGTTGAATTTCGGTACGCGGTATACCTTCAGGTTATCATCAAAAGAGACAAATGCTTCATCGTCCGTACGTTCGTAACGGATAACAATTTCTTCAGCATCCACACGTTCCACTACGCCGTTGTGTTCTGCAACAAGCTGTGTTCTTGTATCTTTAACAATCTTACCTTCAAGTCCTGTACCAACCAGCGGTGCTTCAGGCGAAATTAAAGGAACGGCCTGGCGCATCATGTTTGATCCCATCAACGCACGGTTCGCATCGTCATGTTCAAGGAACGGAATGAGTGATGCTGCAATCGATGCAATCTGGTTTGGTGCAACGTCCATCATATCCACTTCTGAACCTTCAGCAAGTGGAAAGTCACCATCTAATCTGGCTTTAACTTTCTGATTAACAAAACTACCGTCTTCATTTAACGGTGCATTTGCCTGTGCGATGGTTCTTCCTTCTTCCTCTTCCGCACTCAAATATATTGATCCCTCAATTGAAAGGTCTACAACGCCCTCTTTTACCTTACGATACGGCGTCTCAATAAACCCAAGATTATTGATTTTTGCATAAACACAAAGAGAAGAGATCAAACCAATGTTTGGACCTTCCGGTGTTTCAATAGGACAAAGGCGTCCGTAATGTGTATAGTGAACGTCACGCACCTCAAAACCGGCACGTTCACGCGACAGACCACCGGGTCCCAATGCAGACATACGCCGTTTATGGGTCATTTCAGCCAATGGGTTGGTCTGATCCATAAACTGTGAAAGGGCGTTTGTTCCAAAGAATGAATTGATAACGGATGAAATTGTTTTTGAGTTGATCAGGTCGATCGGAGCAAAAACTTCATTATCACGTACATTCATTCTTTCACGAATCGTTCTTGCCATACGTGAAAGCCCGACACCAAACTGGTTATAAAGCTGTTCACCAACGGTACGTACACGACGGTTACTCAAGTGGTCAATATCGTCCACATCCGTTTTGGAATTAATCAATTCAATCAGATGTTTGATAATCGCAATAATATCCTGTTTGGTCAGTACGCGTTCTTCCATATCAATGTCCATGCCGAGCTTTTTATTGATACGGTAACGGCCTACATCACCAAGGTCATATCTTTTATCTGAAAAGAACAGTTTATCCAATACATCACGTGCAGCCATATCATCTGCCGGTTCAGCATTACGCAGCTGACGGTAAATGTGATATACAGCTTCCTTTTCAGAGTTACACGGGTCTTTTTGTAACGTATTGTAAATGATAGCGAAATCTGAATGGCTTAAATCCTCCTTATGCAGAAGAATAGTTTGTGTGCCGGAATTCAGAATTTCCTCAATATGTTCATTTTCAATGATGGTTTCCCTGTCAATTATGACTTCGTTACGTTCGATGGATACCACCTCTCCGGTATCTTCATCCACGAAGTCTTCAATCCAGGTTTTCAAAACACGTGCTGCGAGTTTTCTTCCCACAATACGTTTTAAACCTGCTTTTGAAACCTTCACCTCTTCAGCGAGGTCAAATATTTCAAGAATATCTTTATCGGTTTCATAACCAATTGCCCTCAATAACGATGTAACCGGAAGCTTTTTCTTACGGTCAATATAAGCGTACATCACGTTATTGATGTCTGTGGCAAATTCAATCCAGGAGCCTTTAAAAGGAATGATTCTGGCTGAATAAAGTTTTGTTCCGTTTGCATGTATACTCTGTCCGAAGAACACTCCCGGTGAACGGTGCAACTGAGATACAATAACACGCTCAGCACCATTAATT
Organism: Quyinboa sediminis; assembly: GCF_042219855.1. Classification (NCBI taxonomy): domain Bacteria; kingdom Pseudomonadati; phylum Bacteroidota; class Bacteroidia; order Bacteroidales; family Quyinboaceae; genus Quyinboa; species Quyinboa sediminis. Next base: position 436,600 of record NZ_JBHJHP010000005.1, read on the forward strand.
ACGAATGTTCCTTTTTCAGTCATGTAAGGGATAGGTCCCAGGTATACATCCTGAATTACTGTATCGAAATCCTCATGTTCAGGATCAGTACAGTACAGTTTAAGCTTTGCTTTCAGAGGTACACTAAACGTCAATCCTCTTTCAATACATTCCTGGATGGAATATCTCGGGGGATCGATATAATAGTCTATAAACTCTAATACAAAATTATTTCGGGTGTCGGTTATCGGAAAATTTTCAGCAAAAACACTGTATAAACCTTCGTTTTTTCTGTTTTCCGGTGTTGATTCTAACTGAAAAAACTCCTTAAACGACTTAATCTGGACCTCCAGAAAATCAGGATAATCCAATTGATTTTTGATTGAGGCAAAAGAAATCCTCTCTTTTTTTTGTACTGAAGACATTTACCAATCAATTAGTTTTATGAATGACTGAATTATGCTCTCATAATCCACTATGCAAATCTGCAAAATATCGATCTTCAAAACAGCCCGAAGATCAAGGACTTTTATATACAGAAAAAGGTTTAGAACCTCAGAGAGGCTCTAAACCGTAATCCGGACAGACCGGTGATGTTTTATTTAACTTCAACTTCAGCACCAGCTTCTTCAAGCTGTTTTTTAAGTGCTTCAGCTTCGTCTTTGCTAACACCTTCTTTAATGGCACCTGGTGCTTCATCTACTACAGCTTTAGCCTCTTTCAATCCAAGACCTGTTAATTCTTTAACAAGTTTAACGATTGCAAGTTTAGATGCACCTGCAGATTTTAAGATTACATCGAATTCTGTTTTCTCTTCAACAGCAGCACCAGCTTCTCCTCCAGCAGCAGGACCGGCAACGGCAACAGCGGCAGCAGCAGGTTCAATACCATATTCTTCTTTAAGGATGCTTGCTAATTCATTTACTTCTTTAACTGTAAGGTTTACTAACTCTTCAGCAAATTTTTTCAAATCAGCCATTTTTCTATTTATTTAATTATATTTCAAAAATTTGATATAAAAAACTACTCTCTTTCTTCCATTGCTTTTAACAAGCCGTGGATTTTGCCACCTGCAGCGCCCTGAAGACCTGAGATAACATTTTTAGCTGGTGATTGCAACAATGCAATAAGATCACCAATGAGCTCATCTTTGCTCTTAATTGTTGCGAGAAAATCCAACTGATTTTCACCGACATAGCAAGATTCTTCTACAAAAGCAGCCTTAAGTACAGGCTTGTCTGCTTTTTTTCTGAATTCCTTTATCAGTTTTGCAGGACCATTACCGGTATTGCTAAACATTACCGATGTATTTCCTTTTAAAACAGGATATAGTTCGCTATAATCTTTTTCGCTTTCTTCAAGAGCTTTTTTAAGAAGTGTATTCTTTACTACAATCAGCTTTATGTCTTTATTGAAGCACTCTCTTCTAAGGTTGCTTGATTTTACAGAATCGAGATCCGCAATATCAGCTAAATAGAAGTGACTATACTCTTCAAGTTTTGATGACAAATCGCTTATCAATGCACTTTTATCTTCCTTTTTCATTTTCTTGTCCTATTAAAGATTAAAACTCTTTAGGGTCCACTTTGATACCTGGACTCATGGTACTTGAAAGATAAATGCTTTTAATGTAAGTTCCTTTGGCAGCAGATGGTTTCAGCTTATTCAAGGTGTCAATAAATTCCTTGGCATTGTCCACCAGCTTATCGGGAGTAAAGTTTACTTTACCGATAGATGTGTGTACGATTCCGTATTTATCAACTTTAAAATCGATTTTACCTTGTTTAACTTCACTCACAGCTTTACCAACTTCCATTGTAACAGTACCGCTCTTAGGGTTTGGCATTAAACCACGAGGCCCTAAGATTCGTCCTAACTGACCAACTTTCCCCATTACAGGAGGCATGGTAATAATTACGTCGATATCTGTCCAACCACCTTTGATTTTGTCAATGTAATCGTCCAGACCCACATAATCTGCTCCAGCTGCTTTTGCTTCTTCTTCTTTTTCGGGTGTACATAAAACCAGTACCCTGGTTTCTTTACCTGTTCCGTGCGGAAGAGAAACGATACCTCTAACCATCTGGTTAGCTTTTCTAGGATCTACACCTAAACGAACATCTATATCAACCGATGCATCGAATTTGGTAAAGGTAACTTCCTTAACCAGCTCTGATGCCTCAGCTAGAGTATAGGCTTTTCCGGCTTCAATCTTTTCTAAAGCAGCTTTTTGATTTTTTGTTAATTTACTCATCTTCAAAATTCTGTTTTATTGATTAACCGGAAACTCTCCGGAAACAGTGATTCCCATACTTCTTGCAGTACCTGCAATCATCTTCATGGCAGACTCAACTGTGAAACAGTTAAGATCGTTCATTTTATCTTCGGCGATGGCTTTAACCTGATCCCAGGTTACCTGAGCCACTTTTTTCCTGTTTGGTTCAGCTGAACCGCTTTTTAATTTAGCGGCTTCAAGCAACTGAACGGCTGCAGGAGGCGTCTTGATGACAAAATCGAACGATTTGTCGCTGTAAACAGTGATAACAACCGGTAAAACCTTACCAGCCTTATCCTGAGTTCTGGCATTGAATTGCTTGCAAAACTCCATGATATTAACACCCTTAGCACCTAATGCAGGTCCTACTGGTGGTGAGGGATTCGCTGCTCCTCCTCTGATCTGTAACTTTATAAGTCCAGCAATTTCTTTAGCCATGATAAATCGTTACTTTGAAATTGTTAATTTTACAGGAATTCTGACAAAGGCGTAACATCAATTGCCTATTCCTTTTCAACATCCATGAAGCCAAGTTCCAGCGGAGTTTTACGTCCGAAGATCTTAACCATCACTTTCAACTTTTTCTTCTCCTCATTAACTTCCTCAATGATACCGTTGAACCCGTTAAAAGGTCCGGAAGTAACTTTGATTGTTTCGCCAACGAAGAAAGGAACGGCCATTTCTTCCTCAGAATCAGCCAGCTGATCCACTTTTCCTAAAATCCTGTTAACCTCAGATAACCGCAGAGGCGTTGGCAGTTCCCCGCCATCCCCCAGGAAGCCGATTACATTAGTTAGATTTCTTAATGTATGAGGCACCTCACCAACGAGAGCCGCTTCGATTAAGATGTAACCAGGAAAAAAGTTTCTCTCCTTACTGATTTTCTTACCGTTCCTGATTTGATAGACCTTTTCTGTTGGGATTAATACCTGAGAAACGTATTTCCCTAAATCGGTATTAGCCATCTCGTGCTCAAGAAGCTCTTTAACCTTCTTCTCTTTACCACCAATAGCCCTTAATACATACCACTTTTTTTCTAATTTCTCAGTCATGCCCACTTGATTAATAAACTATTTTGTAGATTACGTCCATCAAATTCTTGAAGCCTAAGTCCATAATAAATATTAACAGTGCAATTAAAACGGAAGCAGTTAAAACAACAATTGAACTGTTAACGAGTTCTGACCAGGTTGGCCAGGTCACTTTGTTTATAAGCTCGTCATACGAAGCTTTTATATTATCTACTAATTTCATAACATATGTTGATTGCACGGGTTGAGAGACTCGAACTCCCGACACCTGGTTTTGGAGACCAGTGCTCTACCAACTGAGCTAAACCCGTGTAAAAGTCCCAGTCATGAAATGGCCGGGACTTTATCGTATATTTTGAGAATTAAATAATTACTCAAGAATTTCAGTGATCTGACCCGCACCAACTGTTCTACCACCTTCACGGATTGCAAAACGTAAACCTACGTTACAGGCAACCGGATAGATAAGATCAACAGTAATTGTGAGGTTATCACCAGGCATTACCATTTCAGTTCCTTCAGGAAGTGTTATCTCACCTGTCACATCGAGTGTACGCAGGTAGAACTGAGGACGGTATTTATTATGGAATGGAGTGTGACGTCCACCTTCTTCTTTTTTCAGGATATAAACCTCAGCTTTAACTTTAGTATGCGGTTTAATAGTACCTGGTTTTACAATAACCATACCTCTTTTAACTTCGTTTTTGTCGATACCACGAAGCAGAAGACCTACGTTATCACCAGCCTGTCCTTCATCAAGAATCTTACGGAACATCTCAACACCAGTACATACAGTTTTCTTACCTTCAGCACCAAGACCGATGATCTGCATTTCTTCACCAGTTTTGATGATACCAGATTCGATACGACCTGTAGCAACAGTACCACGACCTGTAATTGAGAAGATATCCTCAACAGGCATCAGGAACGGCTTATCAATGTCACGCGGAGGAAGTGGAATCCACTCATCAACAGCGTTCATCAAATCCATTACTTTTTCTTCCCATTCAGGCTCACCATTCAATGCACCAAGTGCGGAACCGTGAATAATAGGAGTATTGTCACCGTCGAATTCATAGAAGTCAAGTAATTCACGTACTTCCATTTCAACAAGTTCCAAAAGCTCTGCATCGTCAACCATATCCACCTTGTTAAGGAATACTACGATACGTGGAACGTTTACCTGACGAGCAAGCAGGATGTGCTCACGGGTCTGAGGCATCGGACCATCAGTACCGGCCACAACAAGGATAGCACCGTCCATCTGCGCAGCACCGGTAACCATGTTCTTAACATAGTCAGCGTGACCAGGACAGTCAACGTGTGCATAGTGACGATTTTCAGTTTGATACTCTACGTGTGCAGTGTTAATTGTAATACCCCTTTCTTTTTCTTCAGGTGCATTATCAATAGAATCAAAAGCTTTTACTTCAGAAAGACCTTTTTTGGCAAGTACAGTTGTAATAGCTGCAGTTAAAGTAGTCTTACCATGGTCAACGTGACCGATAGTACCAATGTTAACATGAGGTTTCGACCGATCAAAATGTTCTTTAGCCATAACTCAAACGATTATATGTTTTATAAATAATTAAATGTTAAATTCTCATGTTTAGAGCCAACGACGGGAATTGAACCCGTGACCTCTTCCTTACCAAGGAAGCGCTCTACCCCTGAGCTACGTCGGCAGACTCGGTAGATTAGGGTTACCCCTACACCTCAAGGTAATGTTTGAGGCCATCTTTACCTCATCAATAAATTAAGATAAAGAGCCGGATCTCAGATTCGAACTGAGGACCCCGAGATTACAAATCACGTGCTCTGGCCAACTGAGCTAATCCGGCAAAAAGCAGAGCGGGAGACGGGGCTCAAACCCGCGACCCTCAGCTTGGAAGGCTGATGCTCTATCAACTGAGCTACTCCCGCAAAATTTCTTAGCAATTAAAACTGCTCGATCAGATCGTTGTCTCAAAGAACCTTGTTTTTGCATGCAAAAGCCGGTCGTTAATTTTAAAAATTAATCTGACTCAGAATGTTTTTTTCTTTTGCTCTGAACTTACTTCGTCAAGTAAATTCTTACTGTGGGAAGAGCAGGATTCGAACCTACGAAGGCTGAGCCAACAGATTTACAGTCTGCCCCGTTTGACCGCTTCGGTATCTTCCCGTTTTTAAAAAATTGTTCAAATTAACACCTCTGATTAATCTGCTTCAATCTTGTTCCACCAAAAAAAAGAACTTTAAAAAACCGTCCCGTCAGTACCCTGACGAAACGGTGTGCAAATGTAGATAATAATTTTTTTCTACAAAAATTTTTCCTCTTTTTTTTCTGTCTGCTTTTCACTTTCTAAGGCCTAATACGCAGCCTCCTGTATTAACGCTTTAAAAACTAACGTTTTAATTTTTCCTTGTGTTTTGTTAATTGTTTTTTTACCGCATCAATTGTCAAATCCAGTGCCTCCTCAAATGAATCCGCTGTTTTATCTGCAAACAACTCATTATTAGGCACATTAACCTTTAACTCAACCTTTTTATTGATCGAACTCTCCGGTTTAACAACACGCAGGATCACATCCACGGTTATTATCCCTTCAAAATACTTATCTAATTTTCCTACTTTCTTCTGAATAAACTGTTCAAGCTGTTCAGAATGATCGAAACGAACTGAATTAATACGGATATCCATAATTTTACCTCCATGATTTAAGCTCTGGGATGAGCTTTGTTGTAAATTTTCTTTAATTCTTCGAAAGTATTATGCGTATATACTTCCGTTGCAGACAGATTGGCGTGACCCAAAAGTGCTTTTACTGCGTTAATATCAGCACCTTTATTTAATAATATCGTTGCAAATGTATGCCGTAATACATGTGGACTTTTCTTTGACTGAGTAGTAATCATAGCCAGGTGTTTTTTCACTATTCTGTAAATCAACTTTTCGTATACCCCTTCTCCTTTATCTGTAACAAAGAATGAACCGGCAAGGTTGAACCCGTTCTTACTTTTTTCATCAATATATGTTAAAAGCGTCAGTCGAAGCTGATGGTTGACCGGAATAATCCGTTGCTTGTTCCTCTTACCAGTAACTTTTATTATACCGGAAGGAAGATCCACCATTCGGTGCGTTAAAGATACCAGCTCGCTTAAACGAATTCCTGTTCCGTAAAACATCTCTATAACTGCCTTATCCCGACATCCGGAGAAATCACTTCCAAAATCAGTATAATCCAGCAACACCTCCATCTCCTTTTCTTTGATAAAAGATGGCAAACGTTTTGGAATTTTGGGCCCTTCCACAAGCCTTACCGGATCAGATTTAATTATATCCTGCCGGAGCAAATACTTAAAAAAAGATTTTAAGGAGGAAAGTTTTCGGTTAACAGACTTCGGAGATATACCGTCGTCATAAAGCTGGGCAATCCACAAACGAATATCGGAACTGTCCACATTTTCAGGTTTGGGTTCATCACCACCAATAAACCCGAAAAACTGTTCGATATCCTTTTTATAAGCAAAAACAGTATGAGTAGAATAATTCTTCTCATACTGTATATATTTTAGAAATTGATCTATCAACATATATGGGCAAATCTCCTTAACGAATATACGAAAATATTAGGGATGCCCAAAATAGTTTAATCTTCTTCCTGCTGTAATTGTTGTTTATAAATAGCTTTGAGTTTTTGTTGTCTCATCTCTACAGATGGCTTTGTATAAGCCTGACGAGAACGTAACTCACGAACAACACCTGTTTTTTCGAATTTGCGTTTAAATTTTTTTAACGCTCTTTCAATATTTTCACCCTCTTTTACAGGAACAATAATCATATTATAATCTTTTTAATTTCGTTTATTAAAATTGGCATGCAAAATTATACAATGAAAATTAAAATGCAAAGTTTTTATTCAATTTTCACAAAACTATTTACAGCAATGCCTTTATTTCCCCGATAAATTTCATTGCCAGCTCATTAGCTGCCGATTCTGTTTCAGCTTCACTGTAAATTCTTATGATGGGTTCTGTATTTGATTTTCTTAAATGGACCCAACAATCTTCAAAGTCAATTTTCACGCCATCAATATCTGTAATATTTTCCGTGCTGAACTTCTCCTTTAACTGCAGCAGGATTGCATCCACATCAACATGCTGTGGCAGTTCAATCTTGTTTTTTGAAATATGGTAAACAGGATAAGTAGATTTTAATTCAGTAACGCTTGTCTTCTGCTTTGCCAGGTATGTGAGGAATAAAGCTATCCCCACCAGAGCATCGCGACCATAATGCAACTCAGGATAAATAACACCACCATTTCCTTCGCCACCAATCACTGCGTAGGTTTCCTTCATTTTTGCCACCACATTCACCTCGCCCACAGCTGCAGCGTTATAATCGCCACCAAACAACTCGGTAATGTCACGCAAAGCACGTGTTGAGCTGAGATTTGAAACAGTATTACCCGGTTTGGACTGCAAAATATAATCTGCTACTGCCACCAGTGTATATTCCTCTCCAAACATCGAACCATCCTCACAAACCACAGCCAGCCGGTCCACATCGGGATCAACCACAAAACCGATATCAGCTTTCTGATCTTTGATTAAAGCGGAGAGATCGGTGAGATTTTCCGGTAGGGGTTCCGGGTTATGAGGGAAATGACCATCCGGTTCAACGTTCAGCTCCAATACTTCCTCAACTCCCAGGGCAATTAATAACTTGGGCAGCACTACTCCCCCAACAGAATTTACACAATCTATTGCGACTCTGAACTGCGCTTTGGAAATAGCCTTCACATCAACAAGATCAAGTTTGAGTATCTTATTAATGTGGTGATCATCATAATTATTCTTAACCTTTACAGTTCCAAGATCATGAACATCTGCGAATTCATACTTGTTCTCAGCGGCAAACTTCAGGATCTGCTCCCCATCTGCAGCCGAGAGAAATTCACCATACTCATTTAAAAGCTTCAGTGCATTCCAGTGAAACGGATTATGACTGGCTGTAACAATAATTCCTCCCTGTGCAGCTTCATTAACCACTGCCATTTCTGTGGTCGGTGTTGAAGCCATACCAATGTTTACCACATTAATCCCCATCCCAATGAGAGTTCCTTCAATGAGCTGAACCACCATTGGCCCGGAAACCCGGGCATCTCTTCCAATTACTACTTTCTTGTTTTTCACCGAAGTGTTCTCACCCAGCCATTGGGAATATGCTGCTGCAAATTTTACTACATCCATTGGGGTCAGCCCTTCACCGGGTGCTCCTCCAATGGTTCCACGTATGCCTGATATCGATTTAATAAGGGTCATATTCAAAATTTAAGGCACAAATTTACGATATAATATACCACCTGCAAAACAACTTTTATTCAGAAGCTGAAATCAATGACATAGCCCGTATATTTTCTGACATTGAGGGCTCTGCCATCAGTAAAAACAAGGTATTGCCCTTTGATCCCGGCCAGTGTACCTGTGATCTTAACTTCCTTTTCCAGGTTTGCATTCTTCAGATTTCCCGAAACTCCGGAATATGGATACAGTATGCTTGTAACCTCGGGATTTGCAATCAGGTCATCATGAAACTCATCCGGCAAAACACTTTTGAAAAGCGCATAACTTTCTGTAAAGTCAGGATTTGCTGAGACAAGGCCAAGCATTTCAGACCATTTTGTCCTGTCGGAAAAATACTGTTTCATAAAATCTTCCACGACCCCTGCAATATGCCTGTTAGGAACTTCCAGCACAGCCATTGCAGCTACTGCACCCTGATCAATCCAACGGGTTGGCATTTGTGTTTTTCTGGTCACTCCAACCTTAAAATTGCTGGTATAGGAAATGTAAACAACATGAGGCTGCAGGTGATGCTCTTCAGCCCATTTCAGATCTCTGGCTTCACCCCACTGCACCTGACAAAGCTCGGGCCTCAGTATACATTCTTCCGTTTCGGGGCAGGATACAAAACAGTTGTAACAATAGCCCTGTGCAAATGACTTATTTGTTTGCTTCCCACACCAACTACAAATGATTTTGTTTTTATACACCAACGAAATCTCTGATCCAATAAGATCGTTGAGATTGGTACAGTCACCATCCGGTCCTATGGAATACCTTACAGGATTCCCGTATTCTGTATTCAGTTTTTTAAGGATGTATTCAGGCATGAAAAAATATTTTTATAAAAATAAAAAAAGCCGTCCAACGGACGGCTTTTCCCCTCTAAAAAAAATGTATTAAAATCGTTTCTCCTTGATTCTGGCTTTTTTACCGGTAAGACCACGAAGATAGAATAATTTTGATCTGCGAACCTTACCCACTTTATTCAGCGTAATGTTTTCAATAAATGGTGAATCGAATGGGAAAATTCTTTCAACACCGATATTATCAGACATTTTTCTAACGGTAAATGATTTCTTTGCTCCTTCACCTTTAATCTTAATAACTACACCACGAAACTGCTGAACACGTTCTTTGTTACCTTCAATAATTTTGTAATCTACAGATACCGTATCCCCGGCTTTAAATTTCGGAAACTCCTTTGGTTCTGCACTGAATTCCTGTTCTACTACTTTAATCAAATCCATGATTATCTATTTATCTGTTAATCAACGCGTAACATAACAGACCACTCTTATTCTGCCAGCGATTACACGAAATTTGGGTTGCAAAGATAGTAATAAATTTAATGTGACAAAACCGAAGATTGAAATAATTAACGACGCAGCAGACGTTTACGTCCGGGATTATACTTGAATCGCTTGTACTTGTACTTGTATGATTTCCGGTTATATTTCGGTAAGGACCTGAAGTTATTTGATTTGAATGTATATTGCACTCCAACCTGAATGGTGTAATAAAAATCAGAATATTCGGTTGGCCTACCATCGGAATAGGTTTTATAACCATCCATCAGGTCGGCACCTTCCATACTTCCTGACAAAGGTAGATTTCCTGTTAATTCAAGATTTACACCCCAGTTATTATCGACTCTGAATCTTGCACCACCTCCCAGCTTAGTCAAAAAAGTAGTTTGCGTTTCGGGAACGCCATTCAGATACGGATAATGTGTCCGGTCCGTATTATCCTCTCCTGCCACATAATCGGGATGAGCGGTGCCTAACATTGCATGATGATCATAGGATAAAATCGTCAGACTGGTAATGGTATAAAAATTAACCACCCTGTAATTATAGTATCCACCAATTATATTGTTAATATTAACATGAGCACCGAGACTCATTTCGTATTTTAAATTTGTATTGAATTCCAACAATGGATTTCCACTTTCATCAAGCCGGGTTCCCTGCAAGGTTCCCCTGTTAAACTGCAAACGAACACTGGCAGCCTCAACAATATCCTTTACAAACAATACGCCATATGAAATTCCCATATAGTTATTCTGTTTGTTCAGTTTACTGGCTTCACTCTGAAAGAGTTCCATTCCGAGATCGCCTGCGAAAATTGTCGGACCAAACATTACAGATACAGAGAGCCCCTTAGAAATATCATATCCCCTGTTGTATCCATAATATTGAGAATAAGCTGTAGTAGAAATAAAACAACTGATCAGTAAAAGTAACAGATATATATGGTAGCTTTTTCTAAGGCCCATCTACATTAACATTCAATTAACGACAAAGATATATAAATAAATCTTGCATTGCTCATTATTCAGAAACAAAAAAAAACAAATTATATTGTATATCAAAATAAAACTGTTCTTTAAGTCTGATTTATCACAATATTATTTTTTTCAAAATTCTTTTTTTTTGAATTTTAACGACCTGCCTTTATTCAAAAGGTTTACAGCCAAAAACTAACGGTTTTCCGTGATATTCAGATTTATGGTTTTATGTGATTTTTTTTTCCAAAACTCACCCTACATTTGTACTGCAAGTAACGTTCATCCTTAAAACTTGTTAGGTTTCCAAAATCCTTAACTTGAAACCCATTAGCCTAAAATAAAAAAACTCGCTTGGCAGCGAGTTTTTTTTTGTTATTAAAAGCTTTATTTTGACAACTTATCCTTTACTATTCCCGATATGGTTTTTCCATCAGCCTTACCGGCAAAGCGTTTGGTAGCCTCGCCCATCACCCGGCCCATACCGGCCATTGAATCGACACCAAGTTCACCCATCAACTTTACAATTTCTGTCTCCAGCTCCTCATGGGAAAGTTGTTTTGGTAAAAATCCGGAAATAATCTCTGCCTGATTTCGCTCATCTTCGGCCAAATCATTTCTGTTCTGGCCTTCATAGATTTCAGCAGAATCCTGACGTTGTTTCAACATCTTCTGAAGAATTTTCATTTCGGTATCTTCAGATAATTCACTTGTTGCACCTTTGGCAGTCTTAGCCTCTATTATCTCTTTCTTAATTCCCCTAAGGGTATCAAGCTTTACTTTATCTCTGGCTTTCATAGCCACTCTAAGTTCATCATTTACTTTTTGTTCCAAACTCATATGTATGCAGATTTAGTCGACCTGATTATTTAAAAATGAATTGTCTTCGTTGAGAGAAATACCATCGCCGTTTTCATTAATGGTGAACCTTGAAACTTCCTCGGGTTCATTTCCTGATAATTTCATATTACTTCGCTGATATGCGGGAATATTTTCCATCATGTCAATCAGTTTATCATTTTCAAGATCATCCGCCGACAGCGAATTCTTAAGCCCTATAGGATGTCGTTTAACAGATGGTGAGACAACCTCATATCCGGCATTATTCTGCTTGTTGCCATAAAACAGTTCATATCTTGCCTTATCATCGGTCTCTTTTTTGGTAAAATCAACTTCTTTTAACGGCTTTTCATCTGTTTCTACCTTTCCAAACTCAAGACGTGGCACATCATCATCATCCTTTCCGGGCTCAGGCTCAGCATCCTCTTCCTCAAGGTTAAACTTTCTTACCCTGCTTTTTTGCTTTTCAACCAGTTCAGGTATACTTTTTTCTGTGAACCCTGTCGCTATAATGGACACACTTACAGCATCACCCAGGGATTCATCATTTCCGGTTCCCCAAATAATGGATGCTTCCAACCCGACTTTCTCCTGAATGTAATCCGTAATCTGGCCAACCTCATCCATCGTTATTTCCACATTACCAGAAGTTATATTCAGTAGAATATCTTTTGAACCTGTAATATCATTATTGTTCAGCAGTGGCGATATAAGAGCATGTTCAATAGCCTTGTATGCCCTGTCATCTCCTGAAGCTGATCCCATTCCCATTATGGCAATACCACTGTTTTTCATTACCGTCTGCACATCAGCGAAGTCCACGTTAACATACCCAGGTAATGTTATAATCTCAGCAATACCCTTTGTTGCAGTTAATAAAACATCATCAGCCTTCGAAAATGCATTGGATAACTTTAGGTCACCATATATTTCTCTCAGTTTCTGATTGCTAATCACCAGCAGAGCATCGACATGTTTTTGTATTTCCTCCACTCCATCAAGAGCCTGTGTTACACGTTTGGCTCCTTCGAATAAGAAAGGTATGGTTACGATGGCCACTGTTAACAAACCCAGATCTTTGGCTATCTCCGCTATGACGGGTGCAGCACCTGTTCCTGTTCCGCCACCCATTCCGGCAGTTATGAAAACCATTTTGGTTGCACCACCGAGTGCTTCCTCTATTTCACGCACACTTTCACGTGCAGCCTCACGTCCAATGTCAGGCTTACTTCCTGCTCCCAGTCCTGAAGTGAGTGTTTCACCCAACTGTATTTTCTGGGGAACCGGAGAGTTATCAAGAGCCTGCGCATCCGTATTGCAAACCATAAATTCAACATCACGAATCCCCTGATGAAACATGTAATTTACAGCATTGCTTCCTCCACCTCCAACACCAACAACTTTAATAATTGATGGTCTTTGTTTCGGTAAACCTATTTCCAGTATTTCGTCCATTTTATTATTGTTTTGGTGTTTTTACATTGATTTATCTTCGTCATCAAAAAAGTTATCAACCGTCTTTAATATATTGCCAAACAAATTACCCGTCCGTTCTACTTTTTGTTTTTTCTGTTTGACTTTTTTATGCTCCAGAGTTTTAAATTCCTCTTTCTTAACACAATCTTCATTTGCTTCTTCCAATATTCCGTTGATACCTGCACAGGTGTTTTCATCCAGGTCTGGATGTAAATCTACAGCAGTGCCAGTACGAACATCCAACCCCGTTTTAAGTTTAACAAGCTGCCTCAGATCTTTTAACTGTGCGCCACCACCAGACAAGACAATTCCTGCGCCAAGCTTTTCGTATGCCCCACTCCTCTCGATCTGATACAGCACATTAGCCATTATCTCCTCCACCCGCGATTGAATGATATAGGCCATGGTTTTAAATGATAATTCCTTTGCATCCCAGCCCGGAGTTGCCGGTATCGTAATCCTGTCATCTTCCGACTGCGATTCTGCAACGGCAGAACCATGCTTGATTTTAGCCTTTTCTGCTTTATCGAGAACAATATTACACCCGGCTGCTAAATCCTTGCTGATGACGTTTCCTCCGAAGGGAAGAACTGCAATGCGTTTTAATTTACCACTCTGATATACAACAACACTGGTTTTTCCCGCTCCAAAATCCACAGATACCGCACCCAGTTCCTTTTCATCCTTACTCAACAGGCTGTCTGCAACTGCAAGGGGAGTTAAAATAATGCCAGCCAATTCGTAGCCTGCTTTCTCCATACATTTACGGATGGTTTCCCTGTCGTTGCGTTTAATGCCCAGCACCACATAATGACCTTCTATTTTTGAGCCATGCACACCAACAGGATCAACAATTTCAAATTCATCATCAACAACGAAGCCCTGGTTTTTAACATCAATGATTTCTGCCTCGTAATCCAAAACGATCGATTCATTTTCGCGTCGAAGCTCAGCTATCATCTCATCAGAGAACTCACCCTTCTGGTTCATTCTTTTGTAAGAACTATTCTCGCGTGCATAAATCATGCTCCCTCCGGAACCTACAAAGAATTTCTCAATTTTCTTACCAGTTGCTTTCTCCAGCGACAGACCAATCTCCCTTACAGCTCTGGCCACTGTATCGAGATTAATGATCAGACCACGAGTTATGCCTTCTGATCTTACTGTTTTAACAGCCAACACTGATACCGTTCCGTTGGCATCTTTTCTACCTAATACTCCTCTTATCTCGCTTGTTCCCAAATCCAATGCTGCAATAAATTTTTCCATGGGCTTTATTTTTTCGTACATACAACCTGATTCTCAAATTTAACGCTAATTTTTTTATACCGGTTCCAGCCTTCGGTATTAAATTTTGTTTTGTATAATGCCTCCAGCCGTGCAAATTTTTCTTCGATGTTATCGAGTGAACCAAACTCAATCTCGTGATTTCCCACACGGGGTATAATAGTCACATCCCTGTCGTCCACCACATTAATCTGTGAGATCTGTGCTCTCCAAAACTCACTTTCATCCAGAAACTTACCTAAATCAAATAGTCCCTGCTTAATTTTATCGTCATTCACATTGCCCGTTGCAACAGGAACGAAAGCCGTATAATGTCTTGAAAACGGCATTATTTCACCATTACTATCGATATAATAATTGCTTCTGTTTGTCAGCACTCTGATAAGAGGCCTGCGTTGATGAACATCAATTCTGAAAATTCCTCCAATGGTTTTATAACATTCACTTTTCAGTATTGAAGGATGCTTATCAATATAATCTTCAACGTCCTGTGCATTGATGTCGTTCATTCGTTGTCCTTCCAGCTTAATGCCTTCATGCTGTAGCATCATCAACACATCTGCCGGATCTATAAATGTATTGGTCAGGCTGTCGAGTACGGTGACTTCAATTCCGGTACAAATCAATTTACGATTGCTCTCGGAAACAAATCCCATGGTTACCACTATATAAATTAATGGTAAAACAACCAGTAATATGTTTCTTACTTTACGCATCCAACTCTTCAATAACCTTTTTTATTCCGCCAACCATTTCACCAATATCGCCTGCTCCCATTGAAATCAGCAACTCAGGATTGTTCTTCCTTATTGCCGCAAAAAGTCCTGACCTGTTAGTCAACACTTTTTTTGTCATTTTCACATCATTAAAAATTAATTCGGAACTCACTCCGGGAATCGGCTCTTCTCTTGCCGGATAGATTTCAAGCAGAATCAATTCATCCAGCATACTGAGGCTTTCAGCAAATTCAACAGCAAAATCTTTTGTCCTTGAATACAGATGTGGCTGAAAGATTCCGGTAATCCGTTTATCAGGATAGAGTTCCTTTAATGAAGCCAGTGTAGCTTTAATTTCTTTCGGATGGTGTGCATAGTCATCAATATAGATTTTCCGTGATGTTTTATAATGGTATTCAAAGCGTCTCCTGTTTCCTTTAAAGGAACTTATTCCGGCTCGCAACTCTGCATCGGTACATCCCAACAACGTACCTATCGCCAATGCAGCCACAGCATTCTCAAGGTTTACTCGACCGGGAACACCAAGCTGCAGGTTTACAATTTTACGTTCCGGAGTTAATAAACTGAACAGATACTGCCCGTTTTCAATTTCAATTTTCTCAGCATAAAAATCTGCCGGTTTTTCAATATCATAAGTAAAACTTTTTACACCGCTGTTCAAATCAGGATTAATCTGCAAACCGTTCCTGTGTAAAAGAATGCCATCTTCTTTTATTAGTGAGGCGAATTTATTGAAACCTTCTTTCACATTTTCATAATTGCCATAAATCTCAAGATGATCCGGATCAACCGAAGTAATAACTGCCGCATATGGTGTTAACTGATGAAATGAGCGATCATATTCATCAGCTTCAATCACTACATAATCACTATTATCAGAAACCAGAAGATTCGTTTTGTAGTTAAGAGATATACCTCCCAGAAAAGCGTTACAATCCACCGATGAGTTTCTCAGCAGATGACTGATCATGGATGAAACTGTTGTTTTACCATGTGTTCCGGCAACACAAACCCCCTTTTGTTCCCTGGTGATTAAACCCAACACCTGTGCTCTTTTTAAAACCGTGAAGTTATGGTGGTAAAACCAGGCTAAAACGGGTAACGAAAGTGGCACTGCCGGAGTAAATACAACGAGGGTGTCCGCCTGACTTCTGTATTCAACCGGTATACTTTCCGGATCAGAATCATAAGTTACCGCAATGCCTTCCGCTTCAAGCTCATCTGTCAGTTCCGATTCAGACCTGTCATATCCTGCCACATTTTTGCCCAGAAATTTAAAATAACGTGCCAGGGCGCTCATGCCTATACCGCCGACGCCTACAAAAAACACATGATTTATTCTGTTCAAATCCATTATTTCATCAGTTTTATGACCTCGTCTGCAATAAGATTTGCAGAATCCGGGAGTGCAAGCTTCAAAATCTGCATCTGAAGCTTCTTTAACTTAACTTCATCCCTGCTTAACTCAAGAGCCCTGGCTATAAGCTGATCTTCTGCATTTATATCTTTTACCATCACAGCAGCATCTTTCCCTACCAAAGCCATCGCATTCTTAGTCTGGTGATCCTCAGCAACATTTGGCGAAGGAACAAGTATCACAGCTTTGCCCAGCAAACATAGCTCAGAAATTGTTCCGGCACCCGCCCGCGAAATCACAACATCAGCTGCTGCATAAGCCATGCCCATATCTTTAATAAAGTCCGTGACATAAATATTTTTGTGTGTTTCCTTCAAGGCTTTTTGGGCTTCATTGATATAGATCTTACCTGTTTGCCAGATAAACTGCACTTCGTTTTCTGATATAAGCTCAAGACTCTTCATTACGCTACGGTTTATCGTACGAGCCCCAAGACTTCCACCCAATATAAGTACGGTCTTCTTTTCCGGATCAAAACCGAAAGACTTAACCGCTTTCAGCCGGTTATAATTCTGAAGGAGGTTCTGTCTGACAGGGTTTCCCGTAAGTATAATCTTCTCTTTTGGGAAATAGGTTTCCATGCCTTCGTATGCCACACATATTTTTTTCACCTGTCTGGCCAGTAATTTATTTGTGACACCGGCATATGAATTCTGCTCCTGCAACAATGCCGGAATGCCATTTTTCACTGCCTGTTTAACCAGTGGTCCGCTTGCATAACCTCCAACACCAACAACCGCATCCGGTTTAAATTCTGAAATGATTTTCCGCGCTTTTCGCAAGCTTTTATACAAACGAAGCAGAACCGTTATATTCTTAAGCGTCAGCTTACGGATAAAACCACTGACCGGTAATCCTATGATCGGATAACCTTCTGCAGGAACCCGTTCCATCTCCATACGGCCCTCAGCTCCTACAAACAAGATATCAATACCTGAATCTTTTTGTTTTAATGCATTTGCAATGGATACTGCAGGAAAAATATGTCCTCCTGTACCACCGCCCGATATGATAACCTTTTTACTCATTATCTTCTATTTCACTTACATCTTTTTTGCCCTGTTCCACTTCCTCAGCATCTTCTACCACAGCATACCGACTTACACTAAGCACCATTCCCAATGCTATAGAAGTAAATAATATGGAGGTTCCACCCATGCTCACCATGGGCAGTGTCTGCCCCGTTACAGGCATCAGGTTCACACTGACAGCCATATGTGCCAATGCCTGAAGCGTAAATGCCAGCATCAGTCCTATCACCAGAAAAGCCGGGAAGGTTGTTCTGCATTTTCTAACGATCACGCCTGCACGATACAGCATAATCAGATAAAACAGCAATACAATGATTCCAAAAAACAGACCTCCTTCTTCAACAATCATTGCATAAATAAAATCGGAATATGGATGCGGCAGGAAATCGCGCTGGATACTGTTTCCCGGTCCCTTACCAAACAACCCTCCGGTTGAAATGGCAATTTTAGCCTGGTTCGCCTGAAAAGCCTTATCCATATCGGCATTATCGTTTTCACCAAAGGTCTCTACCCTGGAAATCCAGGTATCTACCCGGTGAAAAGCTTTTACATCCGGAAACTGCATAGCAAGCAATACAATTAATGCGACGACCACAACACCGGCTCCAACAGTATAAAGCAGATATGTTACCGGAACACGTCCAATTAACATCATGGCCATACCGATTCCGGCAATCAGTACTGCGGTTGAAAAATCCTCGGTAAAGATCAGGCCGCAGACTATACCGATGGCAATCATTATGGGCCTGAAGGCATCGCGTGTCGGTTCATCATCTTTTTGTTTAACAGACAAAATGCGGGCGATATACATGATTAAAGCAATCTTTGCCATTTCTGACGGCTGAAAACTAAGTCCGATAACCGGGACTGTAATCCAGCGGGATGCTTCATTGAGACTATTACCTGAAAAAATCGTTAACACGAGTAATACGACTGAAAGTGGCAGTAACAATAAGGATAACCTGGAAAAATACTTGTAATGTATATTATGAACCATGATTATTACACCAAATCCAATCAACAGAAAAACTACATGTCTGAGTATATAATACGTCGTATTCCCATCCTTATACCTGTATGCCAGAGTTCCGGATGAACTGTAAACTGAGATGGCAGAAATAATAGCCAAAAGCAGTATGAGAATCCAGATGATGGAATCACCTTTAAAATATTTACTCAGAAACTGTCGCATTCTATAGTTTTCTTACCTGTTGTTTAAACTGATTTCCCCTGTCTTCATAATTTTTAAACCTGTCGAAACTGGCACAGGCCGGCGATAACAATACCGTATCTCCCTTTTTGGCAAGAAAATAAGACGTTTTCACTGCTTCTTCCATGGTTTCAGCTTCAACAATGGTATTCACTATGTCGCCAAACTGATCTTTTAATTTACTGTTGTCAACACCAATGCATACCAGTGCTCTAACTTTTCCTTTAACAAGATTCAGGAGTTCTGCATAATTATTCCCCTTATCTGTACCTCCGGCAATCCACACCACCGGTGTATTCAGGCATTCCAGAGCATACCAAGTAGAATTCACATTGGTTGCCTTGGAGTCGTTGATAAACTCAATGCCTCTCACCGCAGAAACCCTTTCAAGCCGGTGCTCTACACCTTTAAAATCGGACAGTGCTTCACGAATGGCTTCGTTCCTGATGTTCATTACCATAGCAGACAAGCCCGCTGCCAGAGAGTTACTGACATTGTGCCTGCCTTTAATTCCTAAGCTGGTTCTTTTCATATTAAGTATTTTATCCTGGTATTTCAATGTTATGTCTTCTCCCGCTTCCCAACCGCCATCTTTTTTAAGTGCCTTATCCAGTGAAAATGGCACCGGCTTTCCCTTTAAGCCTATTCTGTCAAGCCATTCTGTGGTAACCGGATCATCCAAATTATAAATGAATACATCATTATCTGTCTGGTTCATTGTGATGCGGAATTTGCTTTTGATATAATTCTCAAACTTATAGTCATACCTGTCAAGGTGATCCGGGGTTATATTGGTTAAGATGGCCACATCGGGTTTAAATTTTTCGATATCGTCAAGCTGGAAACTGGAAAGTTCCAAAACATACACATCATACGATTTTAAAGCTACCTGAAGCGCAAAACTGTCACCGATATTTCCGGCCAGTCCAACATTCAGTCCTGCCTTTTTAAAGATGTCATAAATCAATGAGGTTGTTGTAGTTTTACCATTGCTGCCTGTTACACAAACCAGTTTTGCACTGCAATACCATGATGCAAATTCAATTTCCGAAACAACTTTAATATTGTTCTCCCGTATCTTTTTAATGATTGGCGCTTTTTCAGGAATACCGGGACTTTTCATCACTAAATCAGCATTCAGTATTAAGGCTTCACTGTGTTGTTTTTCTTCAAAGGCTATCTGGTGCTGATTCAGCAAATGTTTATATTTATCAGAAACTGCTCCCATATCAGAAACGAACACATCGTACCCCTTGAGCTTTCCAAGTACTGCAGTACCGGCACCGCTTTCTCCAGCTCCCAATATGACCAGTCGTTTGTTTGACATTATCGCATTTTCAACGTTACAATTGACAATACAGCCAGAAAGATTCCTATAATCCAGAACCTGATTACAATCTTAGGTTCCGGGAATCCTTTCTTCTGAAAATGGTGATGCAATGGAGACATCAGAAAAATCCGCCGTCCTTCACCATATTTTCGTTTGGTATGCTTAAAATAGGACACCTGCATAACCACCGACAAATTCTCTACAATAAACACACCGCACAGAATAGGAATCAGTAACTCTTTATGAATAATGACGGCAATTACAGCGATAATACCACCCAGAGTAAGACTTCCGGTATCCCCCATAAATACCTGTGCCGGGAATGAATTATACCATAAAAATCCAACGGTTGCACCGATAAATGCCGCCATAAATACCACCAGTTCCTGAATCTGAGGGATATACATTATATTCAAGTATCCAGCAAATCCCACGTGACCGGACACATAGGCCAGGATGCCCAGCGTAGCACCAATAATTGACGATGATCCGGTGGCAAGTCCATCCAAGCCATCTGTCAGATTTGCTCCGTTTGATATGGCAGTGACAATAAATATGGTTATCATCACAAACAGAATCCAGGCCCACTTCTGTGCATTTTCGCCAAGAAAGAACAACAGATCGGCATAATCCAGATTGTTGTTTTTTACAAAGGGGATGGTTGTTTTGGTCGATTTAATATCCTGCTGAACATATTCCACAATTTCACCACTGCTATCCCTGACCGGTATCTTTTCCCTTATCGTTACATCATCGCTAAGATAAAGGGTCAGGCCAACGATCAGGCCTAACCCCACCTGTCCAATCACCTTAAATTTTCCTGCAAGCCCCTCTTTATTCTTTCTTACCACTTTTATATAGTCATCAAGAAAACCGATGCTTCCCAACCATACGGTTGTAATAAGCATGAGAATGATGTATATATTATCCAGTTTTGCAAATAATACTGCCGGAACAAGAATACCCATGAGAATGATCAAACCGCCCATGGTAGGTGTTCCCTGTTTCTGCATCTGCCCTTCCAGTCCAAGATCACGTACGGTCTCACCAATCTGCTGGCGTTGCAGCATGTAAATGATTTTCTTACCGAAAATGGTGGTCAACAATAACGAAGTTATAATGGCTGCCGCCGAACGGAATGAAATGTACTGAAACACCCCTGCCCCGGGAACATCAAGACTGTTGAGATAATCGAATAAATAATAGAGCATTATGTTCTTTGTTTAAAATATTTTTCCACTATTTCCTTGTCATCAAAATGGCTTTTCACACCTTTTACATCCTGGTATGTTTCATGTCCTTTTCCTGCAACAAGAATCACATCTCCGGGTCCGGCAAGCATTATCGCGGTATGAATTGCCTGTTCTCTGTTAGTGATCTTCAAAACCTTTCCTTTAGCATCCTCCGGTATTCCTGCATACATATCATCAATAATGGCATCAGGCTCTTCAAAACGTGGATTATCCGAGGTGAGGATAACCTTTTCACTTCTTACCACTGATGCTTCAGCCATCAACGGACGTTTTCCCTTATCGCGGTTACCACCGGCACCAACCACCGTTATCAGGTTCCCCTCTCCCCTACGAATGACATTAATGGAGTCCAGTACATTTATCAGTGCATCCGGTGTGTGGGCATAATCCACAATAGCTGCCACATCGTCGTTGGATTTTAAGGTTTCAAAGCGTCCGGCTACAGGCTTAAGTTTACTCATTTCCACCAATACTTCAGAAGGTTCTTCATCCAGAAGAACAGCTGCCGAATATACCGACAGCAGATTCATCGCATTGAAATCACCGGTAAACGAAACCCATACGTCATGCCCATCCATACTGAGTTGCATCCCGTCAAAATGACGTTCTATAATCTTTACCTTAAAATCGGCCATGCCTTTGGAACTGTATGATCTGATGTCTGCCTTACAATTCTGAACCATCACGGTACCGTTTTTATCATCCGCGTTATAGAGCGCGAAAGCCCCGGGTTTGAGACCATCAAAAAATTTCTTCTTCGCATCACGGTAAGCCGCAAATGTCTCATGATAATCCAGATGATCCCGGGTTAGATTTGTGAATATGGCACCATCAAAGTCCAGTGCTTCAATTCGATCCTGATCTATAGCATGCGAACTTACTTCCATAAAACAGTATTCACACTTCGCCTCCACCATCTCATGCAAAAGCCGGTTTATGGTGATCGCATCAGGCGTTGTATGTGTTGCTTCAATTTTAGTATCATCCACGTAATTAGCCACAGTGGACAACAAGCCGGCCTTATAACCGAATGCCTGAAACAAATTGTATAACAAGGTTGCAATGCTGGTCTTACCATTTGTTCCTGTCACACCAACCAGAGTCATCTGCTGTGAAGGATGGTCAAAGTATGCTGCAACCAGCCTGCCCAGTGTTTTCGATGCCGAGCTAACACGGATAAATGTTACGTGTGCAGGCATCTCTTCCGGTAAAACTTCGCACACAATTATGCCTGCCTGTTTTTCAATCACCTGAGGTATATAAACATGACCGTCAGTCTGTGTACCGCGCATAGCCACAAAAAGATCACCCTCACCAACTTTCCGGGAGTCAAACTCAATTGAACCAAAAATAACATCCTTGTTACCCACGATTTCCAATGGTTCAATTTCCGGTAGTATATCCAATAGTTTTTTCATCACCTTAACCTTATATATATTGTACTGGCACCTGTAATTCTTGCCCCGGGGAGAATGGATTGCTCCACCACCCTTCCAACCCCGCTCATGCGTACCGATAATCCTGCATTTTCAAGAAGGAACAGTGCATCTTTTGCCCCCATTCCCAGTACATTTGGTACCAGACCATCGATAATGCTCAGGGATTTAACCTCAATATGATCACCTCTATTATAGGTATGCGCCCAGTCACCGTTACTGGACTCATCTTTTATATTCACCTCGAGTCCTGAAAAAAGCGTCATTAAATCTTTCTTATTCCCGTCAAGTGTAACAGGGACTTTAAATTCAGGATCAGGATCTTTTTCCTCTTCATGTTTTTGCATATCCACGTTCTGCACATAAACCTTATCCGCGATTTCACGAAATACATTTCCGGCAAGTACATTACCGTAAAAAACACTTTTTGTAGGGCTGTTAACTGTCACAATGCAGGTATACTTTGGATCGTCGGCAGGAAAATAACCACAGAATGAGGCATAATACTGCTTTCCGCTTTCACCAATATACCCTTTTGTTCCCTGGGCAATCTGAGCTGTTCCGGTTTTACCGGCAATTTTATAGTGCAGATTCTGAAGATTGCTGGCTGTACCGTTTTCCACCACACCCTCCAGCATCCGTTTCACTTTTTTAAGTGTTTGTCTTGAACAGATTGAAGCGCTCAACACTTCAGTATCATATCTCTTTATCATGTCACCATGATAACTGATCCCTTTCACAAAACGCGGTTTTACCATTTCACCGTCATTTGCAATTGCATTGTAGAAGGTTAATGTCTGAATAGGTGCAAGCTTCACCTCATAACCAATAGACATCCATGGCAGTGAAAGTCCCGACCAGGTGTTATTTCCAGGATATGCGATATAGGGCTTTGCCTCACCTGCTATTTCAATATCAAGTTTCTGATCCAGTCTCATTTCCAGCAAGCGGTCAACGAACCGTTTTGGATCATCCTTATAATTGTTAAATATAATTTTTGATACACCGATATTGGAAGACTTTTCAAAAACCTCCTGTACAGGAATTCTTCCATAACCTTCTTCATGACTATCCCGCATAGGAACACCAAAATAATAATGTACACCATGTTCTGTATCAATTGTATCGGTGAGATCAATTACGCCATCTTCCAGCGCCACAATTAATGAAGCCAGCTTAAAGGTTGATCCCGGTTCGGTTGCTTCACCGATTGCAAAATTGTAGGTTTCACTGTAACTACCATCCGATGTTCTTTCCAGATTTGCAATGGCCTTTATATCGCCGGTCTTCACTTCCATCAGTATGGCACTTCCATGGTGTGCCGCATTCTTCTGAAGCTGAGCATAGAGTGCCGTCTCGGCCACATCCTGCAGATCAATATCAATGGTTGTTACCACATCGTGACCATCAGTAGGCTCAACCACATTGACTTTCATGCGTTTTCCTGAAATGGTTTTTGTCAGACTTACACCTTCTTCTCCTTCCAGCACATCGTTATAGGCATTTTCAAGACCAACAACTCCCCGGGTCTTTTCATAATTCAGTTTCCCGATTGTCCGTGCAGCCAGTTCACCGAAAGGTAACTTCCGTGTATCATATTGCGTTGCTATAAATCCGCCTTTATTTGAGCCCAGTCGAAAGATCGGAAACTTCTCAATTTTCTGCAGCTCCGTAAAACTCACCCGCCTCCTGTTGATGGTGGAATACCGGTTCCCGCTTTCAAATCCACTGATCAGCTTTATTTTATAGTCCTGTTTTGATCCATCTTTAAAAAAACGCGATAACTGCAGAGCCAGACTATCCACATGCTGCATAAAGTATTTATAGGTCAGGCCATCAGCCCTGAAATCCATATGGATGCTGTAATTGGGAATCGAACTGGCCAGCATACGTCCATCACATGCCAGGATGTCTCCACGGTTGGCAGGCACAGCAACTTGTTTCGAATTTTCCCCAACCTGCAACTTTTTCCATTTATCCCCCTCCACAAACTGGAGTTGCAGAATACGTCCAACAATAGCAAATGCAAGTAGCAGTACCATAATGTATACCACTACTATTTTTCTTACTATTTCTTTTTTTATGGACATCTCAGGTTAACAGTTATTTCTCAACCACCAGTTTTTTAGCCGGCTCACGCGATTCTTCAAGGTCAAGACCTTTTTCCTTTACCATCTTTGAAACTTCTGACATGCGGCTCAGACTCATTAGTTCAGAGGCTGTTGTAATCGATTCAAAACGTAATTCCTTAAGTTCTTTTTCAATTTCAACTATGTTTCGAATTGTTTTTTCACAACTATACCGGTTGCCGATGTAGAAAAAAATCAGAATTGTGATATATATGATAAAGCCCAGGTTTCTGACAACCCACTCACGCGTTTTTTTTCCGTCTAAAATATCTTTGATGGAACTGGTGGAAAATTCCGGCTCTTCGTTCTGCGATTTATTTTTTGATTTTAAATTCAGTATCCCCATTCCTTTTAATTAATTAGTTTTTTTCTGCCACCCTTAACTTGGCACTTCTTGATCTCGGGTTTCTATCCAGCTCTTCAGCATCAGGTATCAGAACTTTTCTGTTGACCAGTGTAAAAGGAGATAGCACATTGCCGTAAAAGTCTTTTTCAGCAACACCCGAAAAGTTTCCGCTTTTAAAGAAGTTTTTTACCAGTCTGTCCTCCAATGAATGGTAAGTTATAACACTTAACCGACCACCAGGTTTTAGCAGATCACCCGCCTGTTCCAACATTTGTTTTAAGGCCGTCATCTCTCCGTTTACCTCAATCCGTAAAGCCTGAAATGCCTGAGAGAGATATTTCATTTCGTGCCTGGCACTGGTACAACCTACTGCAATATCCCTGAGCTGGGCTGTTGTTTCAATATCGGAGGAACTACGGGCAGTTACAATTCTGGAAGCCAGCAACCGCGCATTTCTAATTTCCCCGTAATAAAAAAACAGATCAGCAAGTGTCGCTTCATCATATTTGTTGATCACCTCATACGCAGTCAGGTCGGATGACTGATTCATCCGCATATCCAGCTTGCTGTTGAACCGAAATGAAAACCCCCTGTCTTCCGAATCAAAATGGTGAGACGACACGCCGAGGTCGGCCAAAACACCATCCAGGTTCTCAACTTTATAATAGCGCATAAATTGCCTTAAAAAGCGAAAGTTTCCATTGATAAATGTGAACTGTGAATTTTCCGGAATATTGTTTAACGTATCCTTATCCTGATCGAAGCCGAACAGTCTTCCACTCTTTATATGCCGGAGAATTTCCCCGGAATGCCCGCCACCACCAAAAGTTGCATCGACATAGTTCCCATCAGGTTTTATATTCAAACCTGCAACGCTTTCTTTCAGCATAACCGGCAAGTGATACTCGGGCATCTAATTCTATTTTTTTACTGATCTACATTTTCCAAACTTCCATTCCCTAAAATCTCTTCAGCAAGAGTTGCAAATTCATCATCATCCATCTGATTTCCATCGTATGTGGTTTTGTCCCAAACCTCAATAACCTTATCCATACCTGCAAGCACTATCTCCTTATCCAAAGCGAGCATATCGAATAGTTTTCTGGGAATCAGCACACGACCGTTTTTATCCATTTCAACCTCAGCAGTATCCCTGAAAAACTGAGCTTTAAACTTCTTGTGATTGCGATTGTAATCATTAAGCTTACGCCTTAACAGTGCAACCTGAACCTCCCACTCCTTTATCGGAATCAACACCAGACAATTCTGAAACACATCTTTACGAAAGACAAACCGCTCCCCTTCATCTTTTTCAAGAAGTTTTCTGAATGCCGAAGGAATCGCTATACGTCCCTTGGAATCAGCCTTTACGGTATAATCTCCCACAAATGACATTTGCTGATTTTAATTCCTGCTAAAATACGAATATTTTTCCCACTTTACCCCACAATACCCCACTTTTTTCAACAAATTGTAAACATATGTTAATAACTTTTCCCTTTATTAATCATGGATTTAGGACACTTTCCTAAATAATTCAGGGTTGAAAAATAACAAAACCAAAAAACCACTTTCAACTACCTCGAAATAAAAAAAATATTAACTTTGCACGTTTAATTTCAGGAAAACACAAGGTAAAGATGGACATCGAACCTTTAAGAATAGATGTAGAAAAGGTTTTTGAAGATAAAAATCCGGGGCTGGCAAAACGCATACCGGCATTTATAATCAACTATCTGAAACGCATAATTCATCAGGAAGAAATCAATGAATTTCTGGCGAAAGACGGACACAAAACCGGCAAGGATTTTACAGAAGCCATACTGGGCTTACTGAACCTGAAAGTGAATGTTAAGGGTATAAATGAGATTCCGGTTCACGCAAGATACACTTTTGCCTCTAACCATCCACTCGGAGGATTAGATGGCATTGCGCTACTGGATCAGATTAAAGGAAGATTTGGTGATGTTAAAATTCTGGCCAACGACATCCTGATGAACATAAAAAATCTGGACCCTTTTTTCATCCCTGTAAATAAACATGGAGGACAGAACAAAGATTTTCTGGCAGCAATGAACGCAACATATGCAGGCAATGATCAGATTGCCGTGTTTCCTGCCGGACTCGTTTCAAGACGCTCAGGAGGGGTTATAAAAGATCTGGAGTGGAAAAAATCCTTTATTAATAAAACAGTTAAATATGAGCGTGATGTCGTTCCGGTTCATATCAGCGGAAGAATCTCAAACTTCTTTTATAATCTGGCAAACCTTCGAAAGTTATTAAGCGTTAAATCTAATATTGAAATGCTTTATTTGCCAAATGAAATGTTTAAATTTAAGAATAAAGAAATAACAATTACCTTCGGAAAACCGATCTCCTATAAAACTTTTACCAGGGACAAAAAAGCGGCAGAATGGGCTGCTGATGTAAAAGAAAAAGTTTACGAACTTGCTAAATAAGAATGATGGAAGAAATAATTGCAAAGGTTGACAGGGATTTAATCAAGAAGGAATTAAATGACAAGACCTATTTAAGGGAAACGAATAAGGGCGGAAATCAGATCTACGTCTTTACGCATCACAATTCTCCTAACATGATGCAGGAAGTCGGTCGGTTACGCGAGATATCCTTTCGCAACGCAGGAGGAGGAACCGGCAAAGCTGCTGACATTGACAAATATGATCTTCAGGAAAATCCATACAGACAACTTATTGTATGGGATCCTGAGGCTGAAGAAATACTTGGTGGCTATCGTTATATGCTGGGTGAAGACATACCCAGGGATAAAGACGGAAATGTATTAATCGCAACTGCAAGGCTTTTCAACTACTCCGAAAAATTCATTGCTGAATATTTGCCTTACACCATAGAACTGGGCCGTTCGTTCGTTCAACCGGATTATCAGACTTCGAAAGCCGGGGCCAAAGCCCTTTTTGCACTGGACAATCTATGGGACGGACTGGGTGCACTTTGTGTGGATCATCCGGAAATAAAATATTTTTTTGGAAAAGTTACGATGTATCCTCACTTTAACAGCGAGGCAAGAGATCTCATCCTTTCTTTCATGCAGAAGCATTTTCCTGATCCGGAGGATCTGATCAAACCATTCAAACCACTTCAGACTGAACTTACAGAAGATCAGACCGACAGCCTGTTCTCTTCCGGAAGTTACAAGGAAGATTACAAGATTCTGAATGCAGAAGTCCGCAAACGGGGCGTCAATATTCCACCACTGGTAAATGCGTATATGAATCTTTCACCAACGATGAAAACGTTTGGAACAGCCATAAATGATGTATTTGGGGACGTAGAGGAAACCGGCATCATGATTACGATTGCCGATATTTTTGATGATAAGAAAAAAAGATACATCGAAAGTTATATTCAGAATTCAGACTCCAAGGCCAATATAGAGTTCAAATGAAGGAATGCATCCTGATGCACTGCATTGAGATGCTACTTTGGGGACTTAGACTTTAGCATGCTAAGACTACGCTGCATGCCCACATAACCTGCACGCATCAATGGCGTTCCGGCAAAACAATCACGAAATTCCGATTCATTAAAGGCAGACCAGCGATCCACCGTAAGGTTCATGAGATCATTTCGTGGATTGAAATCAGGCTCCTTTGATGGACTGCTCTTTTTATTCCAGGGGCAAACATCCTGGCAAATATCACACCCAAAAATTCTGTTATGCAGACTATCTACCTCCCAAACTTCTTTATCTTTCTTTTCTATGGTAAGGTAAGACAAACATTTCTCAGAATTAATAACACCGGGTGAAACAATGGCATTCGTAGGGCATGCTTCTATACATTTCATACAACTACCGCAGGCCATGACAGCAGGCTTTCCATATTCAACTTCGGCATCAATTATCAACTCACCCATAACAAAAAATGATCCATAACGGGGATGGATAAGACAGCCATTTTTACCAATCCAACCCATGCCTGAAATTTCCCCAAGTGGTTTTTCCATAACAGGTGCTGAATCAACAAAAACCCTTCCTGAAACTGCATATTCGGTTTTCAGATGTTCCAAAACCCGTTTCAGTTTTTTCTTTAATACCTTGTGATAATCTCTCCCGTATGCATATTTTGCCACCTGCGGTATATCTTCAGGTTGTTTATGTTCAGGGAAGTAATTCATAATAGCCACAACCACCGTTCTGGCACCGGGAACAAGCTCTGCAGGATCAATGCGCTTATCCTTATAATTTTCCATAAACGACATTCCCGCATGGTAGTCATTTTCAAGCCATTTATTAAATGAAGGAATGTACTCATCCAGACTTCTTACACGAGCAAAGGTTACATCAGTAAACCCCTGATCAAGAATCATTGATCTTATTATTTTTGTCAGCTTGTCCGGACCGGTATCATTCATCGAAGAATTTCGTTTATCTTTTTCTCCAGCTCAATAGGATCATTGTATTTACCTACAATATCACCTTTTTTATTTATCAGGTAGGTTGTAGGAACCTCCTGTACGTTATACATCCATACTGCTCTAGAATCTGCGCCCTTAAAATCGCAAAGTGAAATCCAGTTGATATTATCCTCATCGAGTGCCACTTCCCATAAAACCTTACTCTTATCAAGTGAACACTGATAAATCTCAAGTCCTTTGTTTTTATATTTATTATATATGGTTTTCAAAATACGGTTATTGACCCGTGAAGTCTGATTGGTCGAAGCCCAGTAGTTCAGAATGATCGTTTTCCCCTTTAAGCTGCTAAGTTTTACTGTATCACCATTTACATCCGGCATTTCTATATCCGGCAGTCCCTGTTCAGCCTCCTGCAACATCTTGTCAAAACGCTCCTGTCGCTGTACACGAATTGCATCCTCAACCTTGGCATACAAAGCCTTTGTTCTGGGGGCATCAGGATAATAAATATTTAAAGAGGTAGCCAATGCACCAAAATACTTAAAATCATTCTTATCATAAGGGTTAAACAGCGCATATGTATTATCCAGTCTCTGGTAAAGAATATAATATCCAAAAAAAGACCGTGGATTCTCCATCACCATCTGTCCTGCCTCCTTTTTATAGGCATTTATTTCATCAATAATATTATTTACAATCTGTTCTTTTTCAGCAGGATCCTTTGTTTCATCCCAGGCCTTCCTGTAGTTTTTATACCCGACTCTCAATGCACGTAATTTCCGGTCCATTTCCAGTATCTTTTTGGTATCATTACTGCCACTTATTTCGGCCCTTTCTAACACATCGGGAAATTCTGAATTTACAGAAATATGTTCTGCTGAATCCGCCAGAATGGTTACGGTCTCCTTTTTACCAAACCGCAGGAAATAAAACTCCGGATATTCCGGTGGTGCAAGGGTAAATTTAAACTTACCGTTGTTTTTCAGCTTCAGGGAGTCAATTAACTCCATATTCTGTGCACCAAGCGTGCTCAGATACACATATTCATTACCTGCATTTGTTATCCTGCCATCGATGACCAGACCTTTTGGTTTTTTATTACAGGAAACAGCAATCAATATTACAATGAGAACATAAAGTGTCTTTTTCATTTTTGCACATTAAAGGATTAAGATCAGAACACAAAGATAATATGATTTAAATGACATTTTTCAATATCTACAATTGTTCTAAAAAACACGTAATTTAGTTTTAATCTAACATCTGATTCCCGATATTCATTTCATTTTTTAACTATATTTGCCCCTCAGTTTACTAAAAAGAACGAATACTAACCATTTTAAATCTTATTATTATGACAACACTCTTTTGGTTAATCCCTCTATCGGCCTTAATAGCTCTTGTTTTTGCATGGATATTTTTTAAATCCATGATGAAAAACTCAGAGGGAACACCCAGAATGAAGGAAATTGCTCAACATGTCAGAGAGGGAGCAATGGCCTATTTGAAGCGGCAATACAAAGTAGTTGGAATTGTCTTTATTATTCTTGTAGTTTTACTTGCCGTTATGGCATATTTCCAGGTTCAGAATCCATTTGTTCCCATCGCCTTCCTAACCGGTGGTATTTTCTCCGGCTTGTGTGGTTTTCTGGGAATGAAAACCGCAACTTATGCGTCAGCCAGAACCGCTCACGGAGCATCCCAGTCCTTAAATAAAGGTCTGAAAGTCGCTTTCAGAAGTGGTGCCGTAATGGGCCTTATTGTTGTCGGATTTGCATTACTTGACATTGCAGCCTGGTTTTGGTTTTTAAATACTGTTATATTCACTCCGGAACACATGCAGGCAGGTCTTCATTTTGCAGGTCTCACCTTTGTGCATCCCGGAACTTCTGAAACTCAGAAGTTAGTTGAAATTACAGCTACCATGTTAACATTCGGGATGGGTGCATCAACCCAGGCTTTATTTGCCCGTGTTGGCGGTGGTATATATACGAAAGCTGCCGATGTCGGCGCAGACCTTGTAGGTAAAGTGGAAGCTGGTATTCCTGAAGATGATCCAAGGAACCCTGCAACTATTGCAGATAACGTTGGTGATAATGTAGGTGATGTAGCGGGCATGGGAGCCGACCTTTACGAAAGTTATGCCGGATCAATTCTTGCAACTGCAGCGCTTGGAGCCGCTTTACCGGCAGTTGTCTTAAAAGATGCCGGCCTTGATCCTGTCAAGGCAGTTACTGCACCTATGTTTGTGGCCGCCATTGGGATCATTCTGTCTATAATTGGTATATTTCTTGTCCGGACCAAAGAATCCGCTACGCAGAAGAACCTTCTGAATGCCCTTTTACTGGGAACGGGAGGAAGTTCAGTATTAATCCTCTTAGCAATGGCCGGAATGGCAGTTGCAGGATGGATTACCTGGGGGGTATTCGGATCTGTAGTTATCGGACTGGCTGCCGGTGTAATCATTGGTCAGGCAACCGAGCATTACACATCAGATGAATACAAACCAACCAAAGGGATAGCCAAACAGGCACTTCAGGGACCAGCCACCACAATCATCGATGGCCTTGCAGTTGGTATGTACTCGACCTGGATCCCTGTAGTTACCATTGTTCTAGGGATTCTGGGTGCCTTTTACAGTGCCGGTGGAAACCTGCATTTCTCAATGGGTGTTTATGGAATCGGGTTTGCTGCAGTAGGTATGTTATCCACTTTGGGTATCACTCTGGCAACAGATGCATTTGGTCCGATTGCTGATAATGCCGGAGGTAATGCTGAAATGAGTGAATTACCGAAAGAAGTCAGGGAAAGAACCGATGCACTTGATATGCTTGGCAATACGACTGCTGCAACCGGAAAAGGTTTTGCCATCGGATCAGCTGCACTTACCGCTATGGCACTTATTTCTGCATATATGGAGGAAGTGAGATTATGGTTTGATAAAATCGCCAAGGCAGGTGAAGGATTTGTTAGCAAGGGGTCATATGTATTTTATCATGACGTAGCACCTGCTGTTGCCGACGGCATTAAAGCCGTAAGCATTTCCGGTGCTTCTGTAAAAGATCTCTCAGCCGCCTACGACATCACACTGTTCAATCCTCTTTTCCTGGGTGGAATATTTATAGGTTCCATGATGGCATTTCTTTTCAGTGCAATGACAATGAAAGCTGTTGGCCGCGCTGCCGGCTCAATGGTTGATGAAGTCCGCCGTCAGTTCCGTGAAATAAAAGGTATTCTTGAAGGTAAAGCAACTCCTGAATATGCAAAATGCGTGGAAATCTCAACCAAAGGAGCGCAAAAAGAGATGCTACTGCCTTCACTTGTTGCTATTATTGTTCCGGTAATTGTTGGTGCTGCAATGGGTGTGGCAGGTGTCATCGGACTACTGGCCGGTGGTCTTACTGCAGGTTTTACACTTGCTGTATTTATGAATAACGCTGGTGGTGCATGGGACAATGCCAAAAAGTTTATCGAAAAAGGTAATTATGGTGGAAAAGGTAGCGAAGCACACAAGGCAGGTGTTGTTGGTGACACCGTAGGTGATCCGTTTAAAGATACTGCGGGACCAAGTCTTAACATCCTCATCAAATTAATGACCATGGTATCTGTTGTAATGGCCGGCGTAACTGTCACTTTAAGCTTGTTGTAATCAGATTTAATTTTAAATATACAGAAGGAGGTTGTTCTTAAACGACCTCCTTTTTTATTCATCACACTGCAAAGTCACGTTTACAGAACAACTGAAAATAACAACCTGTAAAGTGAAAAGACTGGAAATCAATACAAGAAAAGCGCATAAAGGGTAAAATTACCTACCTGTAGCCGGAACATAATCTTTTCGGTATCTGACACATTTTTCATACTTTTGTTTCATCAGAACGCCTAATTATCAAAATGATGCAGAAACTAAAATTACTGTTGATAGGTTTGGTTTTGATACAATTGTCATTTGCAGAAAATACGGAAGTAAGCATCGTCCCCTTTACAATAAGTCAGAACGGACAGATAATAATTACGGCTTGCATTAATAACAAAAGTTTTCCTGCCAAATTCTACATTGAAACCAATGGCCAAAATCTACTCAGATCTGATCAGTCAGATCGGTTGCGCCTTGTTTATATCAATCCGGACAATGAAATTACTACCATTGATTCCGTCATGATTGGAACCACATTATTTAAAAACAGTGAATTCAGGATAGCCAGTAAACTTGAAAAAAGAGGCATCTACGCATTTCCCGATTCTATTCTGGGAACACTTGGGCCGGAAATTTTTGAAAACAGGATTCTCCAGATTGACTTTAAAGCGAAGGTTCTTAAAATTACGGATAAGGTAAAACTTTTACAAATTCCGGATAGTGCCTTCAAGATGAGTTTCAGGGACGACAGACAGACAACAGGCATCAATCTTGAATTACAAACAGAAGATTTCGGCACTCATGATGTTGCAGTTGATACACGATCACCATTAGGCATCCATTTATATTATTCAGATTTAAGCTCATCGCAAAAAAAGAAACACAAGGACGAATTCAGACATAGCGCGGTTAAACTTGATGGAATACATAACAAAACATTCGTCTTTTTCGAGCCTGAACCGATGAGCATAAACAAAACGATCCAAATCAATGGTCAGCCCGTCTGGCTGTCTGATTTTATCCCTAACAGTATTGGAAATGAATTTTTAAACCGGTTTAGAGTAACCATAGATTTCAGGGAACATATACTTTATCTTGAACCGGTCTCCATAAAAGGCAAACAGATGCTTACTCCTTTATAAAAAAGCACTTAAAAACACTGCATGATTTTAATACTTTTCTTTGATTATAAGAAAATATAGTTTACTTTTGCAGTCCGATTATCATCCGCTAAAAAGCAACTGTCTGTCATACAGACAAATAAACAATCGAACCAGCATTTTTAGATGCTTTTTGTGGTTCTTAAACATTAAAATTGAAATAAAGTGGATACATTAAGTTTTAAAACCGTTTCGGCAAATAAAGCGACTGCAAACAAAGAATGGATTGTTATTGATGCAACAGACGCTGTATTGGGCCGTTTATCATCAATGGTTGCCAAAATTTTACGTGGCAAACTAAAACCCAATTTCACACCTCATGTAGACTGTGGGGATAATGTGATTATTATTAACGCTGAAAAAATTGTTCTTACCGGAAACAAATGGGATCAGCGTCAGCACGTTAGCCATTCAGGTTATCCGGGAGGCCAGAAAATTCAGTCTCCAAAAGATGTTTTCGAAAAACAACCTGAGAAGCTGATTCAGCAGGCAGTAAAAGGGATGTTACCCAAAAACCGTCTGTCACGTGCAATTCTGAAGAATTTATATGTTTATACCGGTACTGAGCATCCACATGAAGCTCAGAAACCTAAATTAGTAGATTTAAAAACCCTTAAATAATTAGTATGGAAGTAATTAACGCTATTGGCAGACGTAAAGCAGCAATTGCCCGTATTTACGTAAAAGAGGGTTCTGGTAAAGTTACCATCAACAAGAAGGATCTTACTGAATTTTTTCCATCAGACATTTTACAGTACATTGTTAAGCAGCCTTTACAAACTATAGGGGTGAGTGACAAATATGATATTACTGCAAATCTTGATGGAGGAGGTTATAAAGGTCAGGCTGAAGCACTTCGCCTTGCCATTGCCCGTGCATTGGTAAAAATTGACGAAGAAAGCAAACCTGCGCTTAAAGCTGAAGGATTCCTTACACGTGATTCACGTGTGGTTGAACGTAAAAAACCGGGACGTCCAAAAGCCAGGAAGAGATTCCAGTTCTCTAAACGTTAATATTGCGTTTGTTATAGCAAGTCGTTTAGTATCTAAATTCTCGGGACTTTCGTCTGAAACTACCCGTGGATTGAGTTAAACAAAAGAAGGTAAACGTTAAAAATTTAAACATGCCAAGAACAAGTTTCGAACAATTATTAGATGCCGGATGTCATTTTGGCCACTTAAAAAGAAAGTGGAATCCGGCTATGGCTCCGTATATTTTCATGGAGCGTAATGGTATCCACATTATTGACCTGCACAAAACAGTTGCCAAAGTAGACGAGGCAGCGAATGCGTTAAAGCAGATTGCCAAATCAGGTCGTAAAATATTATTTGTAGCAACAAAAAAACAGGCTAAAGATATTATTGCAGATAAAGTTTCTGCCGTAAACATGCCGTATGTAACTGAACGTTGGGCTGGTGGTATGCTCACCAACTTCCCTACGATCCGTAAAGCAGTTAAAAAAATGACATCTATCGATAAGATGTCAACCGACGGAACGTTCGATACACTTTCAAAAAGGGAGAAATTACAGATCACACGTCAGCGGGCTAAACTGGATAAAATCCTGGGTAGCATAGCCGACATGACCCGTCTTCCAGCTGCTCTTTTTGTGGTGGATGTAATGAAAGAACATATCGCAGTAAAAGAAGCTATTCGTCTAGGAATTCCTGTTTTCGGTATTGTTGACACCAACTCTAATCCGTCAAACATTGACTTTGTTATTCCGGCAAACGATGATGCTTCAAAATCAATTGAGCTGATTATTGACATTATGTCTCAGGCTATAGCAGAGGGATTGCAGGAACGCAAAGCAGAACGTGAAGCCGAAGCATCCACAAGAAAGGAAAATAAGACTCCTGCTAAAGGCAAAAAAGCTGCAGCAAAAAAGGCTCAGCCTGTAGATGAGGATGATGAGGATGTTGAGGACAGTGACGATTCAGAAGAAGATAACGATTAAATAAAACTTAAATAAAATGGCTATCAAAGCATCAGATGTTAGCAAGCTTCGTCAAATGACCGGTGCCGGCATGATGGATTGTAAAAATGCATTAACCGAAGCTGACGGTAATTTTGACAAAGCTGTTGAAATAATACGTAAAAAAGGTCAGTTAGTAGCAAGTAAACGTGCAGATAAAGAAGCAAGTGAAGGTTGTGTTCTTTCGGGAACCAAAGGTAACTTTGCCGCTGTTGTAGCATTAAAGTGTGAAACAGACTTCGTTGCCAAAAACGACAACTTTGTCGCTTTTACTCAGAGTATTCTTGACGCTGCTCTTGAGAACAAACCAGCTGACGTTGAAGCACTCAAAGCTATCGAATTAAACGGATCAACAATTGGTGATCAAATCGTTGAACAGATTGGTATTATTGGTGAAAAACTGGAACTGGATTACTACGACACTGTTGAAGCAGAAACAGTGGTTTCATACATTCACCCTGGTAACAAACTGGCAACCATTGTTGGACTGAATATTGGTGGAACAGATGAGCAGGTAGCTAAAGATGTTGCAATGCAGGTTGCCGCCATGGCACCTATTGCTGTTAATCGTGATGGTGTTGATCAGGCAACTATTGAAAAAGAACTTGAAATAGGTCGTGAAAAAGCCCGTGAAGAAGGCAAGCCGGAACAGATTCTTGATAAAATTGCTGAGGGTCGTCTGAATAAATTCTTCCAGGAAAGCACGCTGTTGGAGCAGGCATTCATAAAAGAGTCAAAAATGAGTGTGAAAGCTTATCTGCAGAGTGTTAACAAAGACCTGACAGTTACTGATTTCAAACGTTATACATTGAACGTATAATATAACTCAAATTGTTTTATAGATAAGAGGTTCAATTATATTGGACCTCTTTTTTTTTAATAGAATACTATTTCACTGACCATCTCCTCACCAAACTTCTCGTTTATTGTGGCAATAAGATGCGATTTGGCCATAGACAATTCCTGACGGGCAGCAGCAGATGTCATTGTGACATATAAAGTTTTATTTTTAAAATAAACCTTGTTTGTATATTTGGCAAACATAGCCCCAACAATAACCGGCCATGCATCAATTACTTCCTGTTCATCAAACCTTTTATCCAATCGGTTCTCTTTTAAAAGATCCTTAATGATTGATTTTATATCCTGTGTATTGTTTTTCCTCATGCACTTTTTGTTTTACTGATTTCGCCGCCAGACTGCACATGGTATATAATATTTTCTTCCTGTATCTTACCCAGAATGGTTACCAGATGATCGCGGTTGGTATCTGTAATGAAAATCTGTCCGAACGTATCTCCTGAAACCAGCTTCACAATCGCTTCAACCCTGAAACTATCAAGCTTATCAAAAATATCATCCAACAGAAGAATTGGCGATATCTCATTGACTTTACGAATGAACTCAAACTGGGCAAATTTGAGTGAAATTAAAAATGTCTTCTGTTGTCCCTGTGATCCAATCTTCTTAATTGGATACCCGTCAATATAAGGAACTATATCATCTTTATGAATTCCTGCTGAAGTAAAACCAAGAATCAGATCCTTTTCAAAACTTTCCTCCAGTTGTTTAAGGTAATCAGGTTCGTGCATATTGGATTCGTACTCAATGTGCACCTTTTCCCTTCCAATGGAGATAATATCATGATAATTCTGAAATACCGGTATCAGTTTATCAATAAAATCCTTTCTTACCGTATAGATAATATCGCCAAACTGTACCAGTTGCTCATCAAGAATTTCTATTAAACTGCGATCGAAAGAACGGCGTTCCCTCAATTGTTTTAACAGGGCATTGCGCTGCTGCAACACCTTGTTATACTGAATAAGAGCAGTTAAATATTTACGGTCATACTGAGAAATTACCCCGTCAATGTAGCGTCTGCGTTCATCACTTCCCTCTGAAATAATTCTGCTGTCAGCCGGAGAAACCATCACAACCGGCAACAATCCAATGTGTTCCGATAATTTTTGATATTCCTTTTTGTTTCTTTTAACCTGCTTTTTTTGCTTCCGTTTAAGGCCACAGGAGATGTTTTCTTCCCTTCCCGATCTCTGATAAATACCCTGCAGCATAAAAAAGCCTTCATCATGCCGTATACTCAGGCTATCGGATGCATTAAAATAGCTTCTGCAAAACGATAAGTAATAAATCGCATCGATAAGATTTGTTTTTCCAACACCATTATCACCAATAAAACAGTTTATCTTGGAACAAAAATCCAGATCAGCCTGTGAGATATTTTTAAAATTTACGACAGAAAGATGTTCTAAATACATAAATGATTATTTGCAGATAACAAAGATAATATTTGAAGCATCGAATTGAGAAGAATATGCCGGATTTTTAAAACGCAACTCCGGCACCAAACAAGAGATGTCCTGCCAGTATAGGAGTACTGGCGTAACCCTCAACCACACCAATGTGTGCATAGCCAAAACTAATTTTGGCCTCTGCAGATACAAATAAATGCTCCCATATATAATACCGTTTCTGATATGCTAATTGTATGCTGGCGCCACGAATAAAATACCCGTTATTAAAAAGTCCCCCCTTCTCATCCAGTCTTTTCCCGTTTACTGTGGTTTCATCATGGGATATGACCGGGCCGGCCCCCAGTCGGAAAATACCAAAGTTACTTTTCCATATATGATTTAACCACAACTGATTATAACCATGTGATACCGAGAAATGAGATACCACTTCATTTGTATTGGTGAGGTAAATTTTAAGATGATTCATTTCCAGCTCCCAGCCACGAGAAGAACTGATATAGCCAAGCCTGTAAGAATAATATACGGGCATTTCCAAAGATCTGGTCTCATAATGTGCCGCAAAAGCAGCAACCTGATGTCCCCCCTGATATACGGTTAACGGCATTGGTAAAGTACCAGAAATACCCGGTAAAAACTCCAGAGTTATACGCTTCTGTGCTAAAATATCTTCTGCAGAAAAACTGCTTAAAACCAGTATTAAAAATGACACCAATTTTTTCATGGTTTTAAGTTAAGAAAAAATCGATTAGCGCGGGAATAATTAAATTCTAAAATTTTTTATTTCACCTAAATAATATACATTTGCGTACCGAAAAAAACAGCAATACAATGGCGAATAAACAGAATGTAAAAAACCAGCATCAGGGAGAGAATTTCGAAAACGTAGAACAGGCGTTGACGAAGTCAGAAGAATTTATTGAAAAAAACCAAAAACAATTAGTTATAGGGTTACTGGTAATTATAGCTATTGTTGCGGCGGTTATGGGTTATAACCGTTTTTATCTGCAGCCATTAGAGAAAGAAGCTCAGACCCAAATGTTTATCGGGGAACAGTATTTTGCTGCCGACTCTTTTAAACTGGCTTTGCAGGGAGATGGGAACTTCCTTGGATTCGAATCAATTTCTGATGAATACAGTGCGACAAAATCAGGTAGTCTAGCTGCTTATTATGCCGGAATATCTTATATGCATCTTGGAGATTTTCAATCTGCTATTGATTATCTGAACAAATTCGATGGCGGTGATGATTTAGTAACCCCTGTTGCGCTTGGTGCTAAAGGTGACTGTTATATGGAATTAGGTGAATATGCTGACGCCATCAGCAGTTATAAATCTGCAACAGATTACGACAACGAATTTACAACACCTATCTACCTTAAGAAATTGGGTATAGCGTATTATACGAACAATGAAAATGACAAAGCGATAGAAACATTCAAAACAATCAGGGAGAAATACAGCAATAGTGCTGAAGCCCGCGATGTTGAAAAGTATATTGCTTTAATTAAATAATTGGGAAAACAAAACTACAGACAATTAAGGCTGGCTTAAATAGCCAGCCTTAATTGTTTAAACATGACGCATTATGGCAACCAGTTTAAAAAATTTATCGGACTATGACCTTACATCAGTTCCGGATGCTTCTGAATACAAATTTGGCATTGTCGTTTCCGAATGGAATGAACAAATTACGGGAGCATTGAAAAAAGGTGCTTTTGATTCTCTGATTAAACATGGAGTTAAAGAAGAAAACATCCTGGTAAAATTTGTTCCGGGCAGTTTTGAATTAACTCATGGAGCTAAAGTTATGCTCGACAAAACAGATGTTGATGCCGTAATTTGTCTAGGTTGCGTTATTAAAGGTGATACGCCTCATTTTGACTATGTTTGTCAGGGTGTGACCCAGGGAATTACCCATTTAAATGTAAAATATAATGCTCCTGTAATTTTCGGAGTTCTGACAACCGATAATCTGCAGCAGGCTCTTGATCGTGCAGGTGGCATACATGGTAACAAAGGTGATGAAGGTGCTATTACTGCCATAAAGATGGTAGCCTTTTCAAAAAGTCTGGATCAGGATTGAATAAATTAGTGTACCTGAACAGATTGCTTTAATACCAGTAATGCTTCCGGGCCACAATTAAAAAGCAGATCCACAATGCTGAGATTTTGTACAAAACCATACTTTTCACCGAATACCTGATGGTATTCAATGGGCCTGAATTCAGGATCTTCTATGCTTTTTTTAGGATGAATGCTATCTCTGAAATCATTTTTAAGCAAATCCTGATAACTTTCTGAAAAAGAATAAGGAGCATCCAAACCGGTATTTTCCAGTACGATCCGGTTAAGTTCCTCATTGAAATCCAGTAAATAGGTGTATTTATGTTCATAAAACGGAGCAAAATCATCCGCATAGAACTCAAAAAAGGGCGTATTGTTATACGCTGCAATTAATGCTCTCCAGTGCTGCAGTTGCCACTTTCTGCTATTATCCAGCTGTACATCCTTCACAAGAGTATGGTTACCAAAAGGCCTGATCACGGGTATTGTAAGGTTTTCCGGCCCGTTACCAGTCATGATAACACACCTGTTTCTGTACGTTTGCTTAAGGTAAGTTTCAAATTTTTCGATTACAACCCTATGATTCAGAAATTTCGTGTAATACTGAACCGGACCAAGATAAGCTGTTGACAGAATTGCAGGTTGAACCATCACACTTTTCGATTAGTTTGACTAAAAATAATAATACATCACCATTAAGAAGCGGTTATTTATCGCATTATCCGTTACACTGTAAAGCCCGTTCGATGGTTTAAAACCATCAATACCGTATTGTGCCATAGTATGTTCAAATTCAAGAATGATACGCATATTTCGATAATTTCTGGCTACATGCCCTGAGAGTCTGTACATGCTTTGCACTTCAGGTTTAAGCCCCCAACTGTAAACCGGGTTTTCCGAAGTACCAGTATTCATCAGGGCCTTATCTGTTCCGAGGTTTAGAAAGTAACCCGCAAATCCACCTATCTGCCATGCTTTTCCATAAACCGCATTAATAAAATGAGATGATGATTTATAGTTTGCATAGGTGTAATCCCCTGTTATATCATCAATAGCACTAACGCCATATCCCCCGGGTATTAAAAGATAACTGGTATTTTCACCAATGATGGATTTGGCCTTTATTGTAAGCTCCCCGGTTTGAATCTGTCCATAAGCCATAAATACCGTTGATTGTTCTGTATGATCTGCAACATAATTATTGATGGTTGTGATTTGAGGATGAATGATTTTATAGCTTACCCCCACGCCCAGCGTACCAATGCCTTTGTTTAATTCAGCCCCGGCAAAAACCTCCGGCATCACTGCATTTCTGTGGTAATGATCCGTTTTTCCTTCCGGCCCGTAACTTAAATACTGAAACTCACTAATTCCGGCTGCAGATAAAGTTAAAGCCTTGTAAGTATAATCATAACGAATTTGAGGACTTCTGTTGAATGGCTGAAATGGTGCACCAGTATTCAATGATCCAACGGTGGGATAAATTTTACCGGCCCACAGGGGATGCCAGGTCTGACCAACGGTCAGAACCGAATTTTCCCAGTTGAATTTTATGTTAGCCTGACGCAACCTTACAATACCAGTGATGGAGGAAGGTTTACCTGCAAAATCTCCTTCCACATTGGCAAGCGTTTTGGCTCCCAGTAATTCTGGACCGTAAGCTTTCATTCCCACGCGTGTACCCATCAACACCAAATCAGCTGATTGCTGTGAATTTATCTGTTCTCCCTGTGCATCTTTCCCTGCATACAATGGGAAAAGATAAAACTGATCGGAAGCACTGTTTAACCCTTTATAGGAATCTGTAAAAAGATCTGCTCTGACGAAACCATAAAATTCAATTTTACTGTCCTTTTTTTCCTGCGTAAATCCAATAGTTGTTGTCGCAATAAACAACACAAACACAACTATAACTTCTTTAATCTTTACCATTTATATATTTTAGATTTTGAGGGCACAAAGGTGATAAAATATCTGCACTAATTAAAACAAAAAGAACTCCAAATACCTGATAACAGATAATTTGGAGTTCTTCTGTATAGTTCATATAACTATACTATGTGTTAACTCTCAATCCATTTTTTAAGTGTTCTGATGGCTTTTTTCTTTTTACAGTAAGGGAGATTATTTATACGTGCCCTATGACTTCCATGCCTCTTGTAAATAACGAGCTGATCCTTTCTGTCTCCTTTTACATATGCCGGTGCGGACCATGGATCCCAAGCTCCATATATGAACAGCATTTTATCACCATCTTTCTGTACCTTTTTATTCGCCCATTCCATTGTTTTCAACCATCGCGGTTGATAGATATCTTTTAAAAAATAATCTAACAAATAGTTATGTGCATCTTTCATCACCAGATACTGTTTAAACGGTCTGGTGTCATATCCGTAATACCCTAGCTCATGAGCTGCCTGTACAAAGAAAGAGACATACTTCTCAGAGCCTTCGATTGAAAAATAATCAGGAGAACTGACCTCTACAAAATTCTTAAAGATGACAGAGTCCGGGGCATCTGTTGATGGAATCGCCTTAACAGGTTTACCCCACTGCCAAAATGCAAATGAATATTCCAGTACGCATAAATCATATACCGTATCCAGATTTGCTTTGAAGGTATAATTTTTATCCTTAACAAATTTCTCAAACATACCCATTAACCTGTCACGCCTTTTTAAGACTTCAAGTTGAAAATCACGAATTGTTTTACGGTCCTTTGAAGAACCAATTCTGTTTGCAATAAACGGTTCATGCCTTCCGTCTTCAACACCAAAATTTACGGGTGCCACATAAGGGACTGTAACATCAACATCATCGGGATAATAAGCTTTATATAAAATAGCTGTCTGTCCACCCTTACTGATACCTGTTGCAATCCATTTTCCGGTATAAATCGTTTTGAACATCCGGTTCACGGCATGATGATCTGCTGCAGCATTTTTGGTAGTCAGATATTTCCAGTTGAGCGGATCGGGGGTTGAACTTTCAAAATAACGGTGCTCGATACACAATTGATTTGCATCAAGAATATCACACAATTCATTTTTGTAGGATTTTCTAAGTGCATATGAAGCACTGTAACCTTCGGTAATCATTACCATAGGATTTGTGTATCCACGATGACAAAGGATGACGCGTTGATTGAAAAAACCTTTTGTGCTATCTTCGTGATCTACGGGTTGCTTTACCTGAACCATGTATTTCTCGGAGAAAAAAGGTATGACATCCAATTCCTCAACGCTGGTCACATTAGGTAACTTTTCAATTTTTTCAGATAATTCAGAAGCTGAAATCTGTAGAAAAAAGGCTAATAATAAAGCCAGTAAAAGAATTTGTCGTTTCATTTGCATGTTGTTTGTCTGATAGAAGTACAAATATAACCAATAACAGAACAAATCTTTCGCATGAGTATTGGGAATTTCAGGCAAGCAGGAAACTGAAACTATATTTCAGCAGCATCCGGCTTAAAAATTAATTGCAACTGTTATAACTGCCATCCCGATGCCAGCAGGGTCGGGACAGTATCACCGGTGCTACCTGGCCCGATGGTATTCCGCGATAATATAATCCATGTTTAAAATCCTAATTACTAATCACAGGCTAAGGGTATGCCACAGGGCTTAATGCAATACACTGCTTTGGCACTTTTAGTGTAGCCTTAAAATTATGGGCATAAAAAAAGCCTCCCCGATTACTCCGGAAGGCTTTTCTTTAAAATGGCGGCGACCTACTTTCCCACAATACGCAGTATCATCGGCGCTATTGGGCTTAACTTCTCTGTTCGGAATGGGAAGAGGTGGAACCCCAACGCTATAACCACCTTAAGATTTTATTGAGTTGTAAGTAATAAGTGATAAGTAATAAGTTATAAGTAGTAAGTGATAAGTAGTAAGTGATAAGTAGTAAACATTACATCTTATCTCTTTTGTCTTATATCTTATGTCTTGTATCTTACAACAA
The DNA here is from genome assembly GCF_042219855.1 of Quyinboa sediminis. Lineage (NCBI taxonomy): Bacteria > Pseudomonadati > Bacteroidota > Bacteroidia > Bacteroidales > Quyinboaceae > Quyinboa > Quyinboa sediminis. The sequence goes on from NZ_JBHJHP010000005.1 coordinate 481,459, forward strand.
AAACATATCTTCA